>NZ_JAFCUU010000001.1:0-986631 GCF_049896685.1 Pseudomonas sp. TWRC1-2
ATCGGAAATGCTGAAGGAACGTTGCGAATCCCCCACCCGCAATACCCTGTCCATCCCCAGCAACGACGGCATGTCCGCTGCATGGCTGACCGAATCCAGCGCCCGCGCATACCAGGCGCCCATCTGCTGGCGATACTCCGCCAAGCTCTGATGGAAGCCATTGAGCTCATGTTCGATAAAGGCAATGTGGGCGGCGTGGGTCATCCGTGACGTCTCGGCAAAAGGGCAAGGCGTCGGAGCATGCCGCAGGAAAAAGCGCCTGGATGAACGGCTGAGAAAATCAGAAAGGGACGACTTTAAGCGGGTAAAAACCGCCAAGAACTAGCCTGAAGGCCTACACAAAAAAGCGATCAAGCTCATTGCGTAAAACCTCAGCAAATAAAAACCACTCTCATCCTTGCCCGATTTCCGGACATGGCCGTCATGGTTAATAGAACCTCTATTACGCAGGATTTCCCATGTCGCGCCTTGCTCGTCCCTTGCATCCACTGGCCCTGTCAGTGGCGTTTGCCTTCGCCGCCGTGCCGTTGCTGACGATCCAGTCTTCCTTCGCTGATGAAAGCAGCAGCGCGTCGCGCCGTTTCTCGATTCCCGCCGGCGACCTGAGCCAAGCGCTCAATAGCCTGGCCGAGCAGGCGGGCCTGGTACTGGCATTCGATGCAAGCTTGACGCGCGGCAAGCACAGCAACGGCTTGAGTGGGCAATACGACACCGACGTGGCACTCACCCAACTGCTCGCCGGCAGCGGCTTGCAGGCGCTGAAGATCTCCGCCGAACGCTACCGCCTGGAAGCCATCCCGGAGAACGGCGGCGCCATGGAGCTACAGGCCACCACCATCAGCGGTGCCTACCAGAGTGAAAGCCCCACTGGGCCGGTGATCGGTTATGTGGCCACTCGCAGCCTGTCGGGCACCAAGACCGACACCGCGCTGATCGAAACCCCGCAGTCGATCTCCGTGGTCACCAAGGACCAGATGCGCGCGCAGAACGCCGAAAGCCTTAACCAGATCTTGCGCTACAGCGCCGCCGTGGTCCCGGAAACCCGTGGCGCCACGGCGTCGCGCCTCGACCAGTTGACCATCCGCGGCTTCGCCCCGGCCACCTACCTCGATGGCTTGCGCATGCCGTCGAGCCGTGACGCCTTGCCGCAAAAAGATGCCTTTGACCTGGAGCGCGTCGAGGTGCTGCGCGGCCCGGCGTCGGTGCTGTACGGGCAGGGCACGCCGAGTGGGGTGATCAACATGGTCACCAAGCGTCCGTTGGACACGCCGTTTCATGAAGTCGGCGTCGAGTACGGCACGTTCAATAAGAAGCGCACCACCTTCGACCTCAGTGGACCGATGGACGAGCAGGGCGTGTATTCCTACCGGGTGGCGGGGTTGTTCGATGATGCCGATGGCCAAGTCGAACACACCGAAACCCGTCGCCAGTCGCTGTCCAGCGCCTTCACCTGGCGCCCGGACGAGGACACCTCGCTGACCCTGCTCGGGCATTTCCAGAAGGACCCCAAAGGTGCGTCCTACGGTTCTATTCCCGCTTGGGGCTCGGTGTTGCGCAGCCCCACCGGGCGCAAGATCGACGTGGATTTCTACGACGGCGAGAAAAACTTCGAGAAGAGCGACCGCGAGTACTACTCCGTCGGCTACGCCTTCGAGCATCACTTCAACGATGCCTGGACCGTGCGCCAGAACGCGCGTTACCTGCGCGCCGAAGGCATCTACCGCAGTATTTACAACAGCAACCTGCAGGCCGATTACCGCACCTCCAACCGCTCGACCATCGCCACTGATGTCGACATGGACGCCTACACCCTCGACAACCAGGTGCAGGCCAAATTCGACACCGGGCCGCTGCAGCACACGCTGTTGATGGGCCTCGACTACCAGAACACCAGCACCGACACCAAGGCCGGTTACGGCAAGGGGCCGGACCTGGACATCTTCGACCCGGTCTACGGCGCGCCCGTGGTCACGCCGGCATTCGCCACCGACGCCACGTCGCGCAGCGAGCAGACCGGGGCGTACCTGCAGGAGCAAATGAAGTGGGATAAATGGGTGCTGTTGCTCGGCGGTCGTTATGACTGGGCCAGCACCGACAGCACCACCAAAACCCTCCAGACCGGCGCCAAGAGCAAGTCGTCGCTGGACAGCAAGGCGTTTACCGGCCGCGTCGGTGTGGTCTATCTGTTCGATAATGGCCTGGCGCCGTACGCCAGCTATGCGGAGTCGTTCAACCCGCAATCGGGCACCGGTTACGGCGGTTCGGTGTTCAAACCGACCGAAGGCAAGCAGTATGAAATCGGCATCAAGTACCAGCCGCCGGGCAGCAACAGCTTTATCACCGCGGCGATTTTCGACCTGCGCCAGAGCAACGTGCCGACCCTGGATCCGGACCCGAGCCATCTGTGTGGCAACGGCCGCTGCAGCATCCAGGATGGCGAACAACAGTCGCGTGGTTTCGAGCTGGAAGGTAAGGCCAGCCTTAACGATAACCTGGACATCACCGCCGCCTACGCCTACCTGGATAACCGCGCCAGCAAGTCCAACAGCACCGTGCAGTACGCGCCACTCACGGATAAAGGTATAGGCCCGGCGATTCCGGTTGAGGGCACCACCACCTACGGTGTACCGCGCCACACCGCCTCGGCGTGGGCCGATTACACCTTCCACGACGGTCAACTCAAGGGCTTTGGCGTTGGCGCGGGGGCACGCTATGTCGGTTCGTCCTGGGGCGATACCGCCAATACCCTGAAGGTGCCGGGCTATACCTTGGTTGATGCGGCGGTGCACTACGACATCCCGAATATCGCCAACCCCAAGGACAACCTGCGCCTGGCGCTGAACGCAACGAACCTGGCGAACAAGGAATACGTGGCGTCCTGCTATTCCTATTCGTGGTGCTGGTATGGCTCGCAGCGCACGGTGCAGGCGAGCGCGACCTATCAATGGTGAAAGGCAGATAAGGCAATTTAATGGCCCCTTTGTAACAAAATTCTCGCCAGAATCACTTTTATTTTCAGGTGGTTAGGTGAGGAAACACATGCGCACTGTTGGAATTATGCTGATCGCCTGCTCATTTGCGGGCGGCGCGGCTGCCGTGCAGGCAAGGGAGCTGCGCGAGGGTGACAAGTACATGTGCAGCTGGGGCGCCGGCACGGCGGCCAGGGCTCAGGAACTCAAGCTGTCGGGTGTCTCGCTGTACGCCGCGCGGCAAAAGATCCAGACGATCAAGTTCAACAAATCGTGGATGCGCATGATGGCCATGGGCATCACCGAGCAGACTTACGACAGCCGTTCCCGGCTCAAGCCCGAGGCGATTCGTCAGAGCTTTTATCAGGATTGCCTGCGCTATAAGGTGGCACGCAAATAACCGGTTAACCTGCACCGGCCAGTGCAAAATCTGCGTCAGCCTGTCCAACTTTGCCCTGGCACGCCTCGTCATACTGGCGCCAGGCAAACCAAGAGGCGCAGGCCATGACTGATTATGTAATTACCCCTGAACCCACCCCATCCCTGGCCATTCACGGCAGTGCGGCGCGTTTTCCGCTGCGCCGCGTGTTCTGTGTGGGCCGCAACTACAGCGAACATGCCCGCGAGATGGGGCATGATCCGGATCGCGAGCCGCCGTTCTTCTTCATGAAACCGGCTGACGCGGTGGTGCCGGCCGAGGGCGTGATTGCCTATCCGCCGCTGACCGCTGATCTTCACCATGAAGTGGAGCTGGTGGTGGCCATCGCAAAAGGCGGAGTAAACATCACTCCCGAGGATGCCTTTTCCCACATCTGGGGTTACGGCGTCGGCATCGACCTGACCCGCCGCGACCTGCAGGCCCAGGCGAAAAAGCTCGCGCGTCCGTGGGAATGGGCCAAAGCCTTTGATGAGTCGGCGCCCAGCACCGCGTTGCAACCCGTGAGTGCGGTGGGGCACCCATCTACCGGCAAAATCTGGCTGAAGGTCAATGGCGAACAGCGCCAGGTTGGCGACCTGGCCGACTTGATCTGGTCGGTCAGTGAAGTGATCAGCTATGCCTCGCAATCCGTCGCACTCAAGGCCGGCGACCTGATCTTTACCGGCACCCCTGCCGGTGTGGGCGCGCTGCAGCCGGGCGATGTGGTTACTGCCGGCATCGACGGCGTTGGCGAGCTGAGCTTCACCCTCGGCGAGGGTTGAGGCTACAGTGGGGCCCAGGCCACCCGAGATTTCGTTATGCCAGGCACCCGCGTCACCACCTATGGCATGGAACAACGCAGCGACCGCCCCGACTTTTATATCCGCGACAAGCGCGGGCGGGCGGCGCTGACCAGCCCGCATCGGCATGAATACTTCCAGATCCAGATCAACCTGGGCGGCGACACCGTTCAGCATATCGGCGGCGCGGTGCGGCCGTTTCCGCACAAGGCGCTGGCGTTTATCCTGCCCCATCGCCTGCATGTAATTCCCCACCCCGAAGACGGCGAGTTCATGCTGATCAACTTCAGTCAGGCGTTTTTCCTGCCGCAGCTGACCTGCGACCCGCTGGACCTGGAAGACATTCCCATCGGCCAAGCGCCGGAGCTGTCGCCGTTTCGCTTTCAGGAGCAGCTGGATTTCATCCTCGACGATGCGGCCTTCGACGAAGTCAAAACCTGGCTCGCGCACATGCGCGACTTGGACGCCCAGCGCACCTTCGGCGCCCGTGAGCGGTTAAAAGGCTATCTCTTCCAACTGATCGGTCTGGTCTGTGAGCAGTACGCCGAACCGCTGCAGGCATTTGCCGCCACTAACGCGACCCGGCGCGGGCGCAAGGACGCTCTGGCGCGGGTGCAGGGCTACATTCGCGAGCATCTGCACGAGCCAACCCTCAACCTGACGGAGGCTGCCGCCGCTGCCTTCCTCTCGCCCAACTACCTCACCCATTTGTTGCGCAAGGAAACCGGCAAACCCTTTTCGCAACTGGTGCTGGATCGCCGCATGCAATTGGCGCGCACCTTGTTGCTCAACAGCGCGCAAATGATCGGCGTGATCGCCCAGCGCTGCGGGTTTACCGATGAGGCGTACTTTTCGCGCTGCTTCCGCAAGGCGCATGGCATGGCGCCCGGGCAGTATCGTCGTCAGCAGCAGGCGCATGCCGTGTAGTTAAAGCGGGTGTATGCCTGTAGGGCTCGACACCGCCCCTATACACCTGCCGGCTGGGCTTTTTACAAATCCGCGACAATGCTTATGTTTCTATGTGCATACAATTGCGCCCTTCAACAGGAGGTCCGTATGCAAATACTGATACGCGTGGCGACGCCGGACGATATCGACACGCTCTTCGCTATCCGCACCTCGGTGGTGCAAAACCATTTGAGCCGCGAACAGATGACCGCGCTGGGGATTACCCCGCAGGTGCTGGCGGACAGCATTCGTGCAGCGCCCTGTGTGTGGATCGCCGAGGTGGAGGGCCGGCCCGCCGCCTTTTCCATGGTCGACCGGGCCGCAGGTGAGGTGTTTGCGATGTTCGTACTGCCCGGCTACGAAGGCCAAGGCTTGGGTCGCCGCTTGATGGCGGTGGCTGAAGCAGCACTGTTTGAACAGCATGAGCGGTTGTTTTTGATCACCGATGGCCGCGATGAAATCCGTGCCAACGGGTTTTACCAGCGGTTGGGCTGGTCGATGGTTGATCGGCTAGAGGGCGACGACGTCCGATACGAGAAGAGCAGGGTGCCTTAGTGTCATGAACCCGACAGAACCCCCAGCGTCCTACGGCTTTCGCTACTTTGCGATCGGAGTGCTGTGCGTCGCGGTGTTACTGGGTGGCTATTTCATGCGGCTCAATGCCCAGGTCGACCGGGAGCGGGTCGAGGCGGCCGAGCGTTTGGCGCTTTGCAGGCAAGTGGAGCGTGTCGCCAGTGCGGCGTCGTCCAACAGTCTGGAACTTCGCGATACATGCCAGCAGTTAAACGGGCAATCGTCCAACAGTGTCGCCCCCCTGTGATCCATACCCTTTTTTAATATAAGGATATATAAGCGTAACTTGCACCAAAAAGTGGCATTTATAACCTCGTCCTCCTTAAAAAATGTGTGGTTATTGAATGACTTACGGCGTTTTCAATCCGACGAAAGGATTAAAATTCTCTTGTTACAGGTTTTTACAATCGTTACTATAGCCGGGCGTTCACCTCCCACGGTTTATGCAATTTTAAATCCCAAGTTTCCATCAGCTACTTGGGATTTTTTTTGCCCGCAATTTGACGTCGGCGTCAAACTTCACCGTCGGCAAACTCTGCCCGCATACGCCCGTTATGTTTGGCCTTGTACAGCAACTTATCGACTGACTCGACAAACCCGAGCAGGTTGCTGTTGGGCATCACCAGGTGCGTACCAACGCCCAGGCTCAGGGTCAGCAGCTTGGAAACCGCTGAAAAGCCATGTTCGATCTGTTGTTGGCAGATCAGGTGCAGGCAGCGCCGCGCCACTTGCCTGGCCGACGCCGCGTCAGTCTCCGGCAGCAGCCACACAAACTCCTCGCCGCCGATCCGTGCAATGAAATCCCGTGGCCGATTAGCCGCCAGCGACAAGGTGCGCGCTACCTGGCGCAAGGCTTCGTCGCCTTTGATGTGGCCGTAGTGGTCGTTGTACTGCTTGAAAAAATCAATATCGAGGATGATCAACGACAGCGGCAACTGGCTGCGCTGTGCACTGGCCCATTCGCGTTCCAGCACGGTGTCGAACATGCGGCGGTTGGCAATGCCGGTGAGGCCGTCCTGGAAGGAATATTCCTCCAGTTGTTTTTGCAGGCGAATCAAGTGTTCTTCGGTCTTCTTGCGCTCGCTGATATCGAACATGAAGCCGATCAACGCTTCAACCTCATCGCCGTTGCGCACCACATGCACCACATCGCGAATCCACACGTAGTCACCGCTTGCCGTCAGCGCGCGGTAATCGGCCTCGTGGTCAACGCCGGCGCGCGATTGCGATACGCAGAAGTTCACCACGTATTCACGGTCATCCGGGTGCATGCGCTCGACCCAGTCGTCCACGCTGACCCAGCTTTGCGGGGTCCAGCCCAGCAGCGCTTCGATCTGCGGGCCGATGTAACTGAACGTCATGGTCTGCCAATCGATGCGCCAGGGAATAGCCTTGGTCGATTCCAGCAGCGTTTTGTACACATCACTGTCGGGCAGTTTTGGGGGATCGATGCTCATGGCGGACGGCTCTGGATGATGGCAAAGAGCCAAGAGCGTCTTGTGAACGCCGTGCAGAGTCAAGCGCTTGCCAACGCAGCGGACGAGAGGTCGCATGCTGGGTTTTTGGCGCCAGGGCGCCAGCGTCCACAGGGCAAAATGCGGCGCAGGTATCACTTTTGAATTAATTGTTCAGTGCTCGGCAAAAGCATATCTATGCTGGATGCAATGCACCTACAGGGTAGAACCCAAGGACGGGGGCTTGTCATGATGTCGATCACCGAACTCAACCGCATCATGGCCTCGGGCTTCCTGCCGCTTGTGTGTGAATGCAGCCTCAACAGCGACGGTTCGCTGCGCATCAGCGTATTTGAACCGGCGTCCGGGCGTGTCGACCTGTTGCTGACCCGGGTGTCGCCCCAAGGTCTGGACAGCGTCCGTTCCATCGCAAACCTGATTGGCGAACTGCGCACCGAGCTCAAAGCCGGGCGTCGTGGCTTTGCGGCAGTCGGTTAGCTATTGACGGTGCTGCTGGGCGTGGACACAGCGCCGTAGTAGCGCCAGCAGCAATGCCGGTGTTCTGGCAGGATCACACAGCCGCTGAGGCTGGCGATCAGCAGGGCGGCGACAAGCATGGTCAGGCGACGAGACATGGTTATTTCCTCATGGTGTGCATTGCGTTACACCTTGAACGCCGCCACCTGCACAAATCCGTCGTCATGCTTTCAAACATTTCATCAAGCGCCGCCAACCCCTGAGTAATACTCGCCTTAACCACCGTCGAGAAAAATGTCGTATTTCTCGCGACGGATTTTTCCTACCCCGCCGTTCAACCCATCAGCAGCAAACATTTTCGTTCGCCGTATGAAGGAGTTGCCATGAATCCACTGGCCAAATTGCGCTATGCCTTGCTGGTCCCGCTGGCGTTTGCCGCGCTTGTCAGCACCCCCACCTTTGCCCAAACCGAAGTGATCATCCGCCAGGCGCCACCGGCGGAGCGCGTTGAGGTGATTCCCGCCGAACGCCCAGGCTTTGTCTGGGACCGTGGCCACTGGCAATGGACGCACGGCGCGTATGCCTGGGTGCCGGGCCACTGGCAGCACGTGGTGCGCAACGCCCGTTGGGAGCCTGGGCACTGGGAATCCCGTGGCCCGAACTGGTACTGGCGCGAAGGCCATTGGATCCGCTGAACCCTGAACCTTAGCCAGTGCATCGAGAACCACCCGATTGAAAGACACTGATCCGGACGTTGAGCTACTGGCGCGTATCAGCAACAACGAGCCCGCCGCCGTCAACGAAATGGTGACGCGCAAGCTTCCGCGTTTGCTCGCGCTCGCCAGTCGGATCCTCGGGGATGCCGACGAGGCCAAGGACGTGGCCCAGGAAAGTTTCCTGCGTATCTGGCGTCAGGCGGCCAACTGGCGGCCTGGCGAAGCGCGTTTCGACACTTGGCTGCACCGCGTGGCACTCAACCTGTGCCACGACCGTTTGCGTCGGCGCAAGGAGCGCCCGTTGAACGAAGACGAGGTGCTCGAGCTGGCTGACAGCGCGCCGTCCCCGGATGAGCAGTTGGAAACGGCCGATCGCAGCGCAAGGATGGCCGCCGCCTTGGCGACCTTGCCCGAGCGTCAGCGCGAAGCCATTGTGTTGCAGTACTACCAGGAGCTGTCGAATATCGACGCCGCGGCCCTGATGAACATCAGCGTCGAGGCACTGGAGAGCCTGCTGTCGCGGGCCCGACGCCAGTTGCGCAGTCACCTTGCCGACACACCCGGGCTCGCCCGCCCAGGAAGGGGAAAATCATGACACCTGAACGATTTGCGCACCTGGCTGACGCCTACGGGGCCAGCCTGCACCGCTGGCCTCTGGCTGAACAGGCGCCCGCCCAGGCGCTGCTCGACAGCGGCAATGTCCACGCCCGTGAGGCATTGCGTGAGGCCAGCTGGCTGGATGGGCAGTTGGACAGCCATCAGTTGGCATTCGCCGACCCGTCGCTGGCACGCCAGATCCGTGAGTCTGCGCCGCGACGGGCGTCGTTCTGGTCGCGTTACGCCAACTGGCTGTCGCCCGCCGGCCTGGTGGGCGTGGGCATTGCCGGCATCGCCGCCGGGGTGCTGGTGGCGTCGCTGAGCGTGCCGCTGCCGATGCTGTCATCCGAAGTGCTGCCCAGCGTCTTCGATCAGGGCGATGCCGACGTCGTCTTCACCGTCAACGCCGAGGAAACTGAGCAATGACCCCACAATCCCTTAAACCGTGGTTGCTTGTCTCGGTGCTGCTCAACGTGTTTTTGATCGGCGGCGTGGGTGGCGGCCTCTACCACTGGATGGCTACACCCCAGCCTGCTGAGGCCGTGGTCAACCAGCACGGTTTGCGCCAGGCGATGATCAAATTGCCGGCAGAGCGGCGCAAGGAGTTGCGCCAGTTACTGCGTCAGAACCGTGCCGACAGCCAACCGCTGATCATGGCCGGTCGCGAAGCGCGGCTGGGCGTGATCAAGCAGCTGGAAGCACCGACCCTCGATCGCGAAGTGCTGGTGACGGAACTGGCCAAGGCGCGTGAGGCCGACGCAGCGCTGCGGGCCTTGGTGGACACCACCCTGGCGCAGTTCGCGAGCAATCTGCCCCAGGATGAACGGCAGAAACTGGTCGAAGCGTTATACCAGCGCGGGCAGGCCAAAAGCCGCGAGAAACTTCCCCAGGTAGCGGGGAATAAACCGCGCTCTTGAGCTGTTATGCACTCACGATCACCTTCGAGAGTTGCATATGCCGGCTGCTGAAAAGAAACAAGCCTTTGGGTTTTCCTGGGGGGCGCGAGTGGCTACCACAAAAGCACTTCTTCGCTGTACAGCGGCGTGTTGCGATCTACCTGATTGTAGGTAAACCCAATGTGGGAGCGGGCTTGCCCGCGAAGGCGGTGGATCAGGTACGAATCCATTGACTGACACACCGCCTTCGCGAGCAAGCCCGCTCCCACATTTTTGACCGCGCAAGGCTCCCAGGCTAACAGGCCCATCTTTCGAATCTGCGCGGTTTGGCGGTTCTCGCGCGGTTCTGGTGGCGAATGCAGCCGCTGCCGCGTTCGTCAAATCCTTTGTCGAACGGCAGAAAGCGAATGGCGTGGTGAAGTGAGGTGTGCCGGACAGGGGGCAGAGCGCGGAATTACAAGCGGCGTAGGAAGGATTTGACGATGTGGCGGGTGGCGTCGGTGGTGTCCAGTTCGTCCAGGGCGCCATAGGCGTGCCAGCGACAATCGACGATCTCGTTGCACGGCCGCGCGTCGGCGATATTCACCACTGAGGCTTCGAACACATGGTGCACGGTGTCGCGAGCCTTCAATTCCTGCAAATACAGCAAGCCGTCCACGTTCAGCCCGGTTTCTTCCTCCAGCTCGCGTTCGGCCGCGCCAACCGGGCGCTCATCACGCTCGACCTTGCCGCCGGGCAATGCCCATTTCGATCTGGCCTTGCGCACGAAGAGGATATGCCCCTCGTGTTCGCAAATGACCGTGGCCCTTATTTTCATCGTGTGTGCCCCCGCAGCGGGATGAGTGTCACAAAAGTGTAATGCAATTGTCATGCTAAGTGCTTATGGCGCGCACGGGTGGGGATGTGGATACTGACCGATTGATGAAAACCGACGAGGAGAACAGATGACTACCGTACGTTGGGGCATGATCGGTTGTGGCAGTGTCACTGAATTGAAGAGTGGACCCGCTTTCTACAAAGCGCCAGGTTCTGCGCTGGTGGCCGTGATGGGGCGTCGCGAGGAGGCGGTGCGCGATTATGCGGCACGCCACGGCATTGCGCGCTTCTATACCGACGCCCAGGCCCTGATCGACGACCCTGAAGTGGACGCGGTGTACATCGCGACACCGCCCGACAGCCACCTCGAATACAGCCTGATGGTGGCGGCGGCCGGCAAACATTGCTGTGTCGAGAAACCCATGGCCCTCAACGCCGAGCAAAGCGCGTTGATGCAGCGCACCTTCGAACGCGCCGGGTTGCACTTGTTTGTTTCGTACTACCGCCGCTCGCTCCCGCGCTTTCAGCAGGTGCGTGACTGGCTGCGGGACGGGCGCATCGGTGAATTGCGCCAAGTGATCTGGACCTTGAGCAAACCACCGTCCGCCGCGGACGCCAGCGCCACCAATTGGCGTACCGACCCGGCTGTTGCCGGTGGCGGCTACTTTGCTGACCTCGCCAGCCACGGGTTTGACCTGTTTCAGTTTCTGGCCGGCGATATCGTCGAAGTCACCGGGTTTACCGCCCGACAAGCCGGGGAATATGCCGCCGAAGATGCCGTGACGGCCTGCTGGACCTTCGGTTCCGGCGCGCTGGGCATGGGCTGCTGGAACTTTGTCGCGGACCGCCGCGAAGACCGTGTCGAGCTGATCGGCAGCCGGGGCCGCATCACCTTTGCCGTGTTCGAAGACCAGCCATTGCGCCTTGAAGGTGAAGTCGACGAAGTGCTCGAAGTGCCTTGCCATGCGCATATCCAGTGGCACCATGTGCTGGCGATGAACGCGCACATTCGTGGCGAGGCCGAGCATCCTTCGCTCGCGATCGAGGCGCTGAAGACCGATCGGGTTCTGGATAAGGTACTGCAGCGCAATCCCAACCGCCCCGAGTAACTGTCCTGCGGTGCGTGGCGCTTATTTTTTCAAGGAACAGATGGATGAACTACAAGACAGCCTGGATAGCGCTGTGGCTGGTGCTGGCCAGCCTGATGGTGCAAGCGGCGCCACGCGAGCAGCGGCCCGCGGGGGATTTTGATTTTTACCTGCTGTCACTGTCGTGGTCGCCGACGTTTTGCCTCACGCACCCGGACAACCAACAATGCTCCGGCAAGGGCTATGGGTTTGTCTTGCATGGGCTATGGCCGCAATACGCGAAAGGCGGTTGGCCGGCGTCGTGTGACCCGCAATCGCGATTGTCGGCGCAGGAGCTGGCCAAGGGCGCTTTGATATTCCCCACGCGCACGCTGCTTAAGCATGAATGGTCCAAGCACGGCACGTGCAGCGGCCTGGATGCGTCGCGCTATCTGGACGCGACGGATGCGGCGCTGGCGACAGTGCAGATCCCGCAGCAATTGCAGCCGTTCAATGTGCCCAATTACCTGGAAGCGCGCGACATCGAACAGCTGTTTCGCCAGAGCAACCCGGCCATGGGCGACCATGGCATGGCCGTGATCTGCAAGGGCAAGGTGTTGTCCGAAGTGCGCGTGTGCCTGACCAAGGAACTGCGCTTTGCCGGTTGCCCCGCAAGCGTGAAGACTCAGTGCCGCAGCGGGGATATCCGGGTCCCGGTGCAGCGCTGATCATGCGCCCGGGTGCATCGAAATGGCCGCCGGCGTGGGGCTCGACGCCCCGGCGCGGTCCGCCAGGTAACGGGCCGGCGGCTGGCCCACCGCCTTGCGGAACATGGTGATAAAACCGCTGGCGTTTTCATAGCCCAGGTCCAGCGCCACGCGCTGCACGCTTTCACCCTTGGCCAGGCGCTGCAGGGACAGGATCACATGCAACTGCCTGCGCCAGCGACCGAAACTAAGGCCCAGCTCCTCCAACAGCAAGCGCGTCATGCTGCGTTCGCTCATGCCGATGCGCACGGCCCATTGGCTGAGGGTAGCCTTGTCGCTGGGGTCGGCCAGCAAACTTTCCGCCAGGCGTCGCAGCCTCAGGTCCTGGGGCATGGGCAAATGCAGGGCTTCGACCGGTGCTTGGGCCAGTTCATCGAGCAGCGTGTTGATCAAACGCCCCTGGGCGCCGTCTTCGTCATACAGCTGCGGGAAACTCACCGCCTTGCCGATCAACTCATGCAACAGGCCCGACACGGCCAGGGTGCAGCATTGCGCGGGCAGGGCGCCGCTGACGTCGGGGTCGATCAACAGGCAATAGACCTCGGCCTCACCTGAACCCCTCGCGGCGTGCGGCAGGCCACCGGGAATCCACAGCGCGCATTGGGGCGGCACGATCCAGATACCGGCCTCGATCTGACAGTGAATCACCCCGCGCAGGGTGTACATCAGTTGGCCCTTGCGATGCGAATGCGGCGTGTGCTCCCAGCGTTCGCTGGTGCTACTGGCACGCACGGCCACCACCGCACGCGGCAACACGTCAGCATCCTTGGACATCGAGGGATGATGCAGATCGAGGCGATGGTGCTTCATGGTGAGTTCGCAGCTTGGCTGAATTGCGAAACAGTCTGGCTATTTTGTGCAATGCCGTCCAGTGGCGTTGTCACTATAGTGAGATCCACTCTCATTCAGGAGCTGTGCCATGCGACTCGACAGTACAACGTTCCCCGTGGTGAAAATCGTCTTCGACGCGCCCAACGAAGGCGGCCCGGAAGATGCCTTTGTGGCCTTTGAAGGGCTGTTGGCCAGAGAGCAGGCGTTCTTGCTGCTGCACGAAAAATCCGTGGACGAAAACAACCACGAGCACTCCCACGAGCAGCGCAAGCAAGCCTCGATCTGGATGAAGAAAAACAAACAGGCGCTGCGCACTTTCGTCAAAGGCATGATCCAGGTAGAACCCAGTGCCGCCCAACGCCTGGCCCTCAAGCCATTTGCCGTAATGTTCGGCAAAGCCTGGGGCTACCCGCTGCTAGTAGTAGAGTCCAGGGACCAGGCATGGGCGCTGGCGCGGGATCTGCTCGATGAGCAGATATCCGACGTGGCGCACTTTTGACGTGTACTCGGTAAAACTGTGGGAGCGGGCTTGCTCGCGAATGCGGTGGGTCAGCTACACATGCAGTGACTGACACTCCGCTTTCGCGAGCAAGCCCGCTCCCACATTATTTCGGTGACGTCCTTTGGTTCAGGCACAGCACTCGGCCAACGGTGCTGAATGAGCCAGTCTCCAACGTCGCTCACTTTCGACGTGTACGCGGTAAAACTGTGGGAGCGGGCTTGCTCGCGAATGCGGTGGGTCAGCTACACATGCAGTGACTGACACTCCGCCTTCGCGAGCAAGCCCGCTCCCACATTATTTCGGTAGCGCCCTTTGGTTCAGGCACAGTACTCGGCCAACGGTGCTGAACGAGCCAGTCTCCAACGTCGCTCACTTTCGACGTGTACCCGGTAACAACTGTGGGAGCTGGCTTGCCTGCGATAGCGTTGGCTAAGCAACATCGATGCCGGCTGACACGCCCTCATCGCAGGCAAGCCCGCTCCCACATTGTTTCGGCGGCGCCCATCAATCCACACAAATTGCCCGGCCCAGCTTGCCTTTCTCCACCGTCGCCGAGCAGCCGAAGTGACTGTTGTCCACCTGGCACGTACCTGCTACCGGGCCGTTGCCCGATTGCGTGGTCACACTGGTCTGGCACTCACCCTGGCATTGGCTCGAATCCGTGCAAGCCTTGCCCGCATCCTTGTACGGCGTGATGCACTTCCAGCTCTGCAACTTGCCGACCTGCCTCATCGTGCCACCGCCCGCCAGGCACGTGGATGCGGCAGAGTCCTGCGCCGGTGCAGCGGTGGGCGAGTGGGTCGAGCAGGCCGATACCAGCAACAGGGCGGCCAAGCCAATCATCAATTTCATGCAAAAGTCCTCGTGGAGTAAGCGCAGCGGTGCAGTGTACGGGCTATTGGACTACTTTGATTGGCGAGCGATCCCTACCCGGAAGTGACCCATGCACACCTGATGGAAACGCTATGTCACCCTGTTGGAAAACGACCTGAGCACGCAGATTTTCGACAACGTGAAAAACCTGCTGGCCAACCGGATTGATCCGCATCCGCCGCGATCGCGTTAGACTCGCCACTCGCAGACCCGGGATGCACAACATGCAGACGCTTTATTGTTACGTCGATGGTGCTGACAACGAAACCATTGAGCCCGTATTGGTCGACGCCTTTCGCACATTGACCCTCGACTGGGCGCCATTTTCCGCTGTGCTGGTAAATCAAGTACACGAGCGTGCCCCAGGCATGGCGCCTGATGACCTGAGCGATTGGTTTATCGGGCTCAATCTTCCTTTGCACCATGCAGGCCGGGCTCAAATCACCCAATTGGTGTTATTCATAAAGACCTTGGCCGGCGTAACAAGGCGTGATTTCGTGGTGGGTATTTCATCGGCCTCGGGGCTGTCTGAGGATTTGATCTTTCTCGACGCAAATGCCGACGAGAGCGACGCTGTGCGCCTCTGTGCGAAGTTGCAGGCTGCACCCCATGGGGCTTGATATTCATCTTGAAGCTGACACGCGAATGTCCATGGCGCATTTGGCCGACGCGGTAAATGCTGTAGGCGGCGTTGAGCTGGCCCAGAATGAACAGTCACTAGAGGCCCGTTTTGAGTCGGGCCTTTTCCTGAGTGGCTTCTATGAAGTGGAGGATCCGGCTATTCGCGCACAGGGTCTGCACGATCTGGCGTTTACAGTGGCCACCCGAGGTTATCTGCGCATCAAAGGGCCAGCGCCCGAGGATGCCGATCCATTGGCTGATGTAAGGGTGTTGATGGAGCAACTGGCCGCGAGGTGTGATGCCTGTTTCTTGCTGTCGTTCCAGTACGAGTCGCTGATGTATTTGCGCGACGATGCCGGGCTTCACGTTCTCTAGTGCGTCACCTGAGCGGCGCGTTTCAGGTATCCTGCGCGCCCCGCTTATCACTGATTCAAAGAAACAATGACCGGACAAGACATGCAGGCGTTGCTCGAGTCGATCCTCGACGAAGTTCGTCCACTGATCGGCCAGGGCAAAGTCGCCGACTACATCCCCGCACTGGCCGATGTGCCCGCCAATCAACTCGGTATCGCCGTGTACGGCAACGATGGCTCGGCCTACTGCGCCGGTGACGCCGACACGCTGTTTTCGGTGCAGAGCATTTCCAAGGTGTTCAGCCTGGTGCAGGCCATCGACCACG
The DNA here is from genome assembly GCF_049896685.1 of Pseudomonas sp. TWRC1-2. Classification (NCBI taxonomy): domain Bacteria; kingdom Pseudomonadati; phylum Pseudomonadota; class Gammaproteobacteria; order Pseudomonadales; family Pseudomonadaceae; genus Pseudomonas; species Pseudomonas sp. TWRC1-2. The sequence continues at coordinate 16,005 of NZ_JAFCUU010000001.1, forward strand.
GCGGCGAAACCATCTGGGAACGCCTGGGCCACGAACCGTCGGGGCAACCGTTCAACTCCATGGTGCAGCTGGAATTCGAACGCGGCCGCCCGCGCAACCCGTTCATCAACGCTGGCGCGCTGGTGATCTGCGACATCAACCAATCGCGCTTCGCCGTGCCGATCCTGTCGATGCGCGACTTCGTGCGGCGCCTGTCGGGCAACCCGCAGATTTTGGTCAACAGCGTTGTCGCCGAGTCCGAAGCGCAGCACGGTGCACGCAACGCGGCCATGGCCTACCTGATGAAAGCCTTCGGCAACTTCCACAACGACGTGGACGCAGTGCTGCACAGCTACTTCAACTACTGCGCATTGCAAATGAGCTGCCTGGACTTGGCCAGGGCCTTCAGTTTCCTCGCCAACCAGGGCGTGAGCGCCCACAGCGGCGAGCAGATTCTGACCGCGCGCCAGACCAAGCAAGTCAACTCGATCATGGCCACCAGCGGGCTGTATGACGAGGCGGGCAATTTTGCTTATCGCGTGGGTTTACCGGGCAAGAGCGGGGTAGGTGGCGGGATTGTCGCGGTGGTGCCGGGGCAGTTCACCGTATGCGTGTGGTCGCCGGAGTTGAATGCGGCGGGCAATTCGCTGGCGGGGATGAAGGCGTTGGAATTGTTGAGTGAGCGGATTGGGTGGTCGGTGTTTTGAGGGGCAACACACTTTGTCCTTGCAGCTAACAAAATCAATTAGACGATTTGATGGCTTTTTGATATCTTTTTCAGCGTTGACCATATTGCTTGGTATTAGCTATATGGTTTTTTCTCCGGTTAATGCTGAGTTTTATCAAGGAAGAATATTGTGAATATAAAGTTTATGGGTGTGCTTTTTCTGGCTGGCGTCTGTCTGAACAGTTTTGCAACAGACGGTATTAAAAATTCGGGAAAGGTAGGTTCTATTACAAAAGAGAAAGGCAGCTCTTATATTCTCTCTGGTATTGGGAGAGAGGGAGAGGTTAAGAGTGTAAGTGTAGAGTTAGTAAAGGTCGTCAGTACTAGAGGCTCTAGCGTGCGAGCAGTTTATGATTTTAATGTCGGGGAGTGTGGGACGTTAAAGTTTATACAAGGTGCTGGTCAAAAATATGCTTTGCTCTCACCCGATGACCAGGTTTCAGCAGATGCCGAATCTGCGTGTCCAATTTTTTTTGGAGCAACAGAAAGCTGGTTAATTAAGTAGCTTTTCAAAGCCGCTCAACCGTGCAATTTTCATTTCATTCCCACGCTCTGCGTGGGAATGCTACTCCAGACGCTCCGCTTCTAGCTGTATGGGAATGTATCAGGCCTTGCGCAATGTAATGAGTAGCGCCGCAGAATATACTCCCACCAAGAATAGAAACGATCTTTATGCTGGTGGGTGGGCCACGTTCAGTGCCTTGTCCACCAGCAGTTGCACCCCTTCGAGCATCCGGCAGATACCCAGCGCGACATTGCGTTGGGAACCGTCGATTTCAAAGGCCGTATGGTTGGCAATATCACAGATGGACGCCAGGTCCTGGGAGGCGTTGACCAGCAAGGTTTCGGTGCCCAGGTCGGCGCGCACGGTGAAGAGGCCTTCGCTGGGTTCGGGGATGGGTTTGCCGGGATTGAGGTAGTGATTGATCGCACGGTAGGCCACTTCGTGCAGGGTGCTGGTGTCGAAGTCTTGCAGGCCTGGGGGATTGGGGCTGTCTTTAATCATGGTGAAGCTCCTTTATAAATGGAACTGCCACGATTCGCGGTCAAACGAAAGAGGGTGGCAGCTATACGCGGGTTGACCGACCGGCCAAAAGGAGCAAAACCGGCATACCCGAAGGTATCCCGCGCACAGCTGCCGCGACACGATACCTCAGACGTAAAAAAACGCCCAATATCGGTGTTAGCGCATTTGCTCTTTTGGAATCGGACGGTCAAATCCGGTCGCTGAATTGGCAGCGACGACGAGAGGTTAGTCAGCCCCTATCCGAGCCACAACCTGAAACCCTTGTCGGAAACTTCCGAGAGTCGCAAGCCCGGCAAGTGTTGGTGTGTTTTACCTTCGAGCTGTGAACTAAACGCGGTCTTGAAACCCTGCAAAAACCCTGTGGCGAGGGAGCAAGCGCCCTCGCCACAGGTGTTCATCACGCCTGTACACACCCCCGCATCCAGCCCATCCCTAACAGCATGAGCACGCCGACGCCCAGCGCGGCAGGCAGGCGGGCGGTGTTGCCCAAGCGGTTTCGTCCTTTAGGCTTGATAGGCGAAGGGTTGCGGTTTGAGGTTTCGTGGAACGTCATGGACGAATCCTTTCGCACATGCCGAGTGGGTAAGCCAATCGATGATTGACTCTCGACTGGCGAAGCTAACGGATTTTGCGGGTTCGGTAACCTGTGAGAGTTGACAGTTTTCTAGACTGTCTGGGCCGTCAACTGATGTTCAACCTGTCCAACAAGCTATACCAAGCCACACCCGCTCCAATGTAAAAGCGCTGCAACCCATGCAACGGCAAACGCTGTAATGGCGTCACCGGGTAAGCGAAATCCGCGTTGCCGTCACACAAACGCCCGGCCAATTGCTGCCCCAGGCTGGTACACAGCGCGATCCCACGCCCATTGCACCCCAATGCCAGCGTCAGCCCCGGCGCCGGTTGGTGAATGTGGGGCATGAAGTCGCGGGTGATTGCGATACGCCCGGCCCAACGGTACTCAAACTCCAGCGGCCCCAATTGTGGAAACAGCAACGCCAGCGAGCGCTCCAGGTGCGCAAAATCGGCGGGTGATGTGGGGTCGTTGAACAGGCCGCGCCCACCCATCAGCAAGCGCCCATGGCTGTCCTTGCGAAAGTACAGCAGCAGCCTTTGCGCGGTGGACACGGTTTCCTGCCCCGGCAAGATGCTGTCAGCCGCACGCTCGCTCAACGGCTTTGTGGCGACAATAAAGCTGTTCGCCGCCAAGATACTTTGTGCCATGCCCGGCCACAGGTTGCCGCTGTAGCCATTGGTAGCCAGCACCACCTGATCGGCCGTGACCTGTGCGCCAGAAACTGTCTGCAATTGCCAGCCCGAACCCTGGCGCTGCAACCCCGTCACGGCGCTGTGGCCATGAATTTGCACACCCGCCGCCAACGCCGCGCCCACCAGCCCACGCGCATACGCCAACGGTTGAATCGCCCCGGCGCGGCCATCCAGCCAGCCGCCGGCAAAGGCCTCGCTGCCCATACGCGCCGCCACGTCACGTGCTTCCAAGCGCTGCACCGGTACGCCGCGACGCGCCCATTGATCGGCTCGAGCGTGCAGCCCGGCCACGCCTTTTTGCGTGTACGACACCTGCATCCAGCCTTTGCGCACCGGCGCGCAATCTATGCGATGGCGTTCGATCAACTTGAATACCAGGTCCGCCGAATTCGATACCGTGGAAATCAACGGTTCGGCACGTTCCGGCCCGTACATCTGCATCAACTGTTCGGGGTCGTATTTGAGCGTCGGGTTGACCTGCCCACCATTGCGCCCCGATGCGCCCCAGCCGGGCTCGTTGGCCTCCAGCACGCACACGTTGACGCCGCGCTCGGCCAGGTGCAGGGCGGTCGACAGGCCGGTGTAACCCGCGCCCACAATCGCCACATCGACCTTCACCGACTCACTCAACGCCGGTGTCGGCAGCACCGAGGGTGCAGTCGCTGACCATAAAGACTTCATGACAGGCTCCGCGTATTGCCGGTGGGGTGCAGCACGCGCCGCAGGAAATCCTGGGTGCGTGGGTGTTGCGGGTCGCCGAGTACTTGCTCGGCCGCACCGCTTTCGACGATGTAGCCGCCGTGCAGAAAGCACACGCGGTCGGCCACTTCGCGGGCAAAACCCATTTCGTGGGTGACCACGATCATGGTCATGCCTTCATCTGCCAGGGTGCGCATCACCGCCAGCACATCGCCGACCAGCTCCGGGTCCAGTGCCGAGGTGGGTTCGTCAAACAGCATGGCGTCGGGTTTCATCGCCAAGGCGCGGGCGATGGCCACGCGTTGTTGCTGGCCACCAGAGAGCTGTTCCGGGTAGGCGTCGGCCTTGGCACTCAGGCCGACTTTTTCCAGCAGCACCAAGGCTTCTTCGCGGGCTTGTTTGAGTGGCTCGCCTTTGACGTACACCGGGCCTTCCATCACGTTTTCCAGCACCGTGCGGTGCGGGAACAAGTTGAAACGCTGGAACACCATGCCCATGCGGCTGCGCAGGGCGTGCACGCTCTTGCTGCCGCGCTGCACGGTTTCGCCAAACACCGTGATAACGCCGCCGTCGTAGGCTTCCAGCGCGTTGATGCAGCGCAACAGGGTGGATTTGCCCGAGCCCGACGGGCCGATAAGGCACACTACTTCGCCCTTGGCTACATCGAGGTCGACGCCGTGCAGCACGCGGTGGCTGCCGTAATGTTTTTGCAGTTGGCGTATCGAGATCATGCTTTTTTCCTCCGGCCCAAGTGCTGTTCCATCCGGCGCAGGCCGTACACCAGCGGCAGGCTCATCAGCAGGTAGAGCAGGGCCACCAGGGTGTAGACGGTCATGTTCTGGAAGGTCGACGAGGCGATCAACTGGCCCTGGCGGGTCATCTCGGCCACGGTGATGGTCGACACCAGGGATGAGTCCTTGAGCATCATCACCAGGGTGTTGCCGTAGGGCGGCAAGGCGATACGGAAGGCTTGCGGCAGGATCACCCGGCGCATCATCAGCACCGAGCGCATGCCCAATGCCTCGGCGGCTTCGCGCTGGCCTTGTTCGACGGCAATGATGCCGGTGCGAAAGTTCTCCGCTTGGTACGCCGAGTAGGCGATGCCCATGCCGATCACGCCCGCGTAGAACGCGGTGAGGTGCACGCCCATGTCCGGCAGCACGAAGTAGATATAGAACAGTTGCACGATGATCGGCAGACCACGGATCACGTTGATCACGGTGCTGGCCGCCCACGACAACGCGCGTATCGGCGACAACTTGAGCAGTGCCAACACCAAGCCAATCGCGCTGCTGAGCAGGAACGACAGCACGGTGATCTGGATCGTCACCCACGCGCCTTGCAGCAGGATCGGCAAAAAGTCCTGGGCGTTTTGCAGGAATTCAGCCGGGTTCATGGGCGCACCTGGGTATCAAGCCCCCACTTCTTGAGGATGGCGTCGAGAGTGCCGTCAGCCTTGATGCTGGCGATCGCGGTGTTCAGGCGATCGAGGGTTTGCGCATCGCCTTTGCGTACCACCAGGCACACTTCGCCGACGTTGGTGGGTGTGTAGTCGGGGGCGAGTTTCACGCCTTTGAACAGCTTCTGGCGGATCTGGTAGGCGACGACCGGCTGGTCGCCGACCGCCGCCTTGATGCGGCCCAAGGACAGGTCGCGGACCATCTCGCCGATGGAGTCGTAGGTGCGGATTTCCTTGAAGATGCCGAGCTTGTTGAGTTGGTCGTAGAACACCGTGCCGGCTTGCACGCCGACCACTTGGTCCTTGAGTGGCGTGAGATCGGGGTAGGCGGTGTTGTCGTCGGCACTGATGATCAGGCCTTCACCGTAGGCATACACCGGAGCGCTGAAGTCGACGACTTTGGTGCGCTCTGCGGTCTTGAGCATGCCGGCGGCGATGAAGTCGAGTTTGCCGGAGGTGAGAGAGGGGATCAGCGCGGCGAAGTTGGTCTGTTCGATCTGGCTGGTAAACCCGCCAGCCTTGCCGACGGCCTCGGCCACATCGACCATTACGCCTTGAATGCTGTTGCTCTTGATATCCAGGAAGGTAAACGGCGAGCCACTGGCCGTTGCACCGACTTTGTACGAGGACGCACTCTCTGCGTGCACGGCGCTGACACAGAGCGCGGCGCAAAGACCGAAGGCAAGGCGGCGAAACAAGGGCGAAAGACTGTTCATCGGGTTACTCCAGAAGGAAAACGGATCGTCAGTACCGCAAGCGGTTGCTGATGAAACCGCAAGCTCTGTGCCATTTCGATTCAAATAAATCGTATGTTGGGTTGTAAAATCGACAAAATGAATCGCTCGTATCGATATGCGATATTTGGTGGTCTATTTTTGTGATCTGAGGTAAGAATATCGCCACGCCTGATCGACCTGACCGTGAGTCCGCCATGTCTGAAGAACGCAACAGCTTGCACAACCAATCCCTGGAAAAAGGCCTGTCGGTGCTCAAGGCATTCAGCGCCCAGCGCCGCAGCATGAGCCTTGCAGAGGTGGCCGAGGCCGCCGGCATGACCAAAAGCTCAGCTCAGCGCATGGTGTTTACCCTCGAGAGCCTGGGTTACCTTCGGAAACACTCGCGCACACGGCATTACCAACTCACACCGCGGGTGCTGGAGTTGGGTTTCAGTTATTTGGATGCGCATTCGTTGATTGAGGTGGCCAACCCGTTTCTGTCTGAGTTGACGCGCTTGACCGGCGAAACCTCATGCCTGACCGAGCCTGCGGGCTACGACATGACCTACATCGCGCGGTTTGTCAGCGCGGGCTTCGTGCCGGTGCACATGCCGATTGGCTCGCGGGTGCCGATGTATTGCACGGCCTCGGGGCGCGCGTATTTGAGCGCGTTGCCGACGGATGAGGCGTTGGTGTTGATTGAGAGCAGCCAGCGCATTGCCCACACCAGCCAGACGCTGACTGAAGTCGACCAGATTCTTGAGTCGCTGCAACAGGTGCGGGAACAGGGTTATGCGGTGAACGGCCAGGAACTGTTCCTCGGCGACATGACCATCGGCGCGCCGGTGCTCGGCGCCAATGGCCGGCCGGTGGCGGCAGTGCATGTGGTGGCGCCGACCAGTCGGTGGAGTAGGGCAGATGCCGAGAAGCAGCTGGCACCGGCGTTGTTGCAGTGCTCGCGGGCGCTGAGCAACTCGGCCAGAAATCTGGAGTAACTCGACCTCTCAAATCCACTGCAAATCTAGTGCGGTGTTTGTTCGATGCTTGCGTGCGCCAAGCCACTGGGGAATAACAGCCACAAATTAAAATGTGGGAGCGGGCTTGCTCGCGAAGGCGGAGTGTCGGTGCCGAATATGTTGACTGACACCCTGCATTCGCGAGCAAGCCCGCTCCCACATTTTGAATCTTCATTGGATTGCGGGTCTGTATATGCCCAAACAAAAAATGCGCCCCCAAGGGCGCATTTTTTTGTTCAGTCAGCAATCGCCTGTTCAGGCAATCGCATCCCACGCACGGTCACCGTTCTCGTCTTTGATCCGAGTCGGCAAGCCCATCACGTCCAGCGCTTTGAGGAACGGCTCAGCCGGCAGCTCCTCGACGTTGGCCATGTGCTTCACGTCCCACTCGCCACGTGCCACCAGCAGCGCTGCGGCCACCGGTGGTACGCCTGCGGTGTAGGAGATGCCCTGGCTGTCCGTTTCAGCAAAGGCTTCTTCGTGATCGGCCACGTTGTAGATGAACATTTCACGCGGCTGGCCATCTTTGCTGCCTTTGACCAGGTCGCCGATGCAGGTCTTGCCGGTGTAGCCAGGGGCGAGCGAAGACGGGTCGGGCAGTACGGCCTTGACCACTTTCAACGGCACCACTTCCAGGCCTTCGGCGGTTTTGACCGGTTTTTCGGAGAGCAGGCCGAGGTTTTTCAACACGGTGAACACGTTGATGTAGTGTTCGCCAAAGCTCATCCAGAAACGCACGTTGGGCACGTCGAGGTTTTTCGACAGCGAGTGCACTTCATCGTGGCCGGTCAGGTACAGGTTTTGCGAGCCGACTACCGGCAGGTCGTCGGTGCGTTTGACTTCGAACATGGTGTTGCTGGTCCACTGGCTGTTCTGCCAGCTCCACACCTGTCCGGTGAATTCGCGGAAGTTGATTTCCGGGTCGAAGTTAGTGGCAAAGTATTTGCCATGGCTGCCGGCATTGACGTCGAGAATGTCGATCGAATCAATGCGGTCGAAATGCTGTTGCTGCGCCAGCGCGGCATACGCGTTGACGACACCCGGGTCGAAGCCCACGCCAAGGATGGCGGTGATGTTCTTCTGTTTGCACTCTTGCAGGTGGTTCCATTCGTAGTTGCCGTACCACGGCGGGGTCTCGCAGACCTTGCCCGGCTCTTCGTGGATGGCGGTGTCAAGGTAAGCAACGCCGGTATCGATGCAGGCGCGCAGCACCGACATGTTGAGGAAGGCGGAACCTACGTTGATGACGATCTGCGAGTCGGTCTCGCGGATCAGGGCCTTGGTCGCTTCCACGTCCAGGGCGTTCAGCGCGAAGGCTTGGATGTCGGCGGGCACCTTGAGGCTACCCTTGGCCTTGACGCTGTCGATGATGGCCTGGCATTTGGAGATGTTGCGCGACGCGATAGCAATACGACCGAGTTCGTCGTTGTGCTGCGCGCACTTGTGGGCCACCACCTTGGCGACACCTCCTGCACCAATGATAAGAACGTTCTTTTTCAATTGCTTTATCTCTCCTTTATCCGCCAGCTTACGAAAGGCTGGACAGGTAGTCGTCGTAACCAAATTCACGAACCACCTCGACAGTACCGTCGAGTTGTTTCACTACGATGGACGGCATTTTCAGGCCGTTGAACCAGTTTTTCTTGACCATGGTGTAGCCCGCGGTGTCGATGAACGACAGCCGATCGCCGATGGCCAGCGGACGATCAAATTGATACTCGCCGAAGATGTCCCCGGCCAGGCAGGATTTGCCGCACACCATATAAGTGTGTTCACCCTCGCTCGGCGCCAGCCTGGCGTTGAGGCGATAGATCAGCAGGTCCAGCAGGTGGGCTTCGATGGAGCTGTCTACCACGGCGAGATTTTTGCCGTTGTAGAGGGTGTCGAGCACGGTGACTTCCAGCGAAGCGCTGTTGGTGATCGCCGCTTCTCCCGGTTCCAGGTAAACCTGCACGCCGTACTTCTCGGAGAACGCTTTCAAACGGGCGCAGAACGCGTCGATGGCATAGCCTTCGCCGGTGAAGTGAATGCCGCCGCCGAGGCTGACCCACTTGACCTTGTGCAGCAGCGCGCCGAAGCGTTCTTCGATGGTGCCGAGCATCTTGTCGAACAGGCTGAAATCGCCGTTCTCACAATTGTTGTGGAACATGAAACCGGAGATCTGCTCGATGACGCCTTCGATCTTCACCGGGTCCCATTCGCCCAAACGGCTGAATGGGCGCGCCGGGTCGGCCAGCAGGTAGTCGGAGCTGCTCACCTGTGGGTTGACGCGCAGGCCACGGGTCTTGCCTTCGCTGCGTTCGGCAAAGCGCTGCAGCTGGCTGATCGAGTTGAAGATGATCTTGTCGCAGTTCTCCAGCATCTCTTCGATTTCATCGTCGGCCCAGGCCACGCTGTAGGCGTGCGCCTCGCCTTCGAACTTCTGGCGGCCCAGCTTCAACTCATACAGCGACGACGAGGTGGTGCCGTCCATGTATTGCTGCATCAGGTCGAATACCGACCAGGTGGCAAAGCACTTGAGCGCCAGCAGAGCCTTGGCGCCGGACTGTTCGCGCACGTAAGCAATCTTCTGCATGTTGACCAGAAGTTTCTGTTTATCGATGAGGTAGTACGGCGTTTTGATCATTTTTGAGAGCCTGCGGCGGTGCCTGCCAAAAAAGGACACGCATTGTGCCCGCACTTGGATCAGATCGAAAGGTTAGCGGGCGGATTTTGCTGCGCCGGTTTTCCAAGCATACCCGCGGAGTATGACTATCTGTGGCTACACACCGATCTGATGGGGCAAGCCCCCTCCCACATTTAGCACGGGGGCGCTGCCATCAAACCGTCATCTTGGCACCACGCTACTGCCACATTCCGCCGTTACTGTCCTCGCCAATGAGATCGATCTCAAGCGAGTGAGCATGACTGACCTGAAAGACGTTGCGCAGCTGGCCGGGGTATCCCGCGCCACCGCCGCCCGTACCTTTGCTTCCCCCGACCAGGTGCGCCCGGCGACCCGTGAGCAAGTGTTCGCCGCCGCCCGCGAGCTGGGCTTTCGGCCGAACCTGCTCGGCCGCCAACTGCGCCTGCAAACCACCCAGCTGATTGGTGTGGTGGTGCCCAACCTGCTCAACCCGGTGTTTGCCGAGCAGTTCCAGGCCATGGAGCGTGCCGCCCGGCTGCGCGGCTATAGCCTGCTGCTGGCGACCACCGACTACAGCAGCGAACGCGAAAGCATTGTGGTGGAAGAGTTGCTGCGCCAGCGCGTCGACGGGCTGGTGTTAACCGTGACCGACGCCGAAAGCAATAGCGTGCTCAACAGCCTTGCCAGCGAACAAACACCATTCGTGCTGGCGTATCACCAACCCAGCAACCCCAGCTACAGCGCCGTGTCGGTCGACAACCGCGCGGGCATGGCCCTGGCCACGCGTTATTTGCTCGAAGCCGGGCACCGGCGCATCAGCATGGTCGCCGGCCCCGCGTTGCAGTCCGACCGTGCGCGCCTGCGCTACGCCGGTTATTGCGACGCGATGCGCGAGTACGGGCTTAAAAGCCGCGCGGTGATTGAAATGCCGGCTCACACCCAGGCCGAGTTCGCGGCAATCGAGCCGTTTCTCCAAGGCCCGCAGGCGCCGACCGCGCTGGTGTGTTCCAACGATTTTCTGGCCATCAGCCTGATCGCCGAGTTGCGCCGCAACGCCTGGAATGTGCCCGAGCAACTCTCGGTGATGGGCTTTGACGGCATCGCCCTCGGCACCCAGATGCACCCGACGCTGTGCAGCGTGGTGCAGCCCATCGGCCTGCTGGCCAGCACGGTGATTGACCAATTGCTGGCGCAGGTCGCCGGCAACGCCCCGATTTCCCATTGCCTGCCGTGCCATATCCGGCCCGGCGACAGCACTCAACCCCTTGAGGAGACACCTGATGCGCGCGTTCAGTAAAACCCTGGCAGCCGTGCTGCTGTGCGGCGTGGCCAGCCTGGCCCAGGCGGCCGACACCGCAATTTGCTACAACTGCCCACCCGACTGGGCCGACTGGGGCAGCCAACTCAAGGCCATCGCCGCCAATACCGGCGTGCAGGTGCCGCTTGACAACAAGAACTCCGGCCAGTCGCTGGCGCAGTTGGTGGCGGAGAAAGCCGCGCCGGTGGCCGACGTGGTGTATTACGGCGTGACCTTCGGCTTGCAGGCGCAAAAAGCCGACGTGGTCGGCACCTACAAGCCCAAAGGCTGGGAGCAGATTCCGACCGGCCTGAAAGACCCGGCCGGCCACTGGTTTGCGATTCACTCCGGCACCTTGGGCATCATGGTCAATGTCGATGCGCTGGGCGGTTTGCCGGTGCCGCAAAGCTGGGCCGACCTGCTCAAGCCTGAGTACAAAGGCATGGTCGGTTACCTCGACCCGTCCAGCGCGTTTGTCGGCTACGTCTCCGCCGTGGCGATCAACCGCGCCTTGGGCGGCGACCTGGATAACTTCGCCCCGGCCATCGACTACTTCCAGAAGCTCGCCAAAAACGCGCCCATTGTGCCCAAGCAAACCGCCTATGCACGGGTGCTGTCCGGTGAGCTGCCGATTCTGGTGGACTACGACTTCAACGCCTACCGCGCGCGTTACAAGGACAACGCCAACGTTGCCTTCGTGATCCCCAAAGAAGGCAGCATCAGCGTGCCATACGTGATGAGCCTGGTGGCCAACGCGCCGCACCGCGCCAACGCTGAAAAGGTCCTCGATTTCGTGCTCTCCGATGCAGGCCAGGCATTGTGGGCCAAGGCCTACCTGCGCCCGGTGCGCGCAATGAAAATGCCGGCCGACGTCGCCGCGCAGTTCCTGCCCGACAGCGACTACGCCCGCGCTGGCGTGGTGGACTACGAAAAAATGGCCGCTGTGCAGGAAGCCTTCGCCGCCCGTTACCTGAGCGAGGTCAAGTAAGTGGCAACCTCGGCAAAACATGCCGCCTGGGCACTGGCCCCGGCGTTTGCGGTGCTGTTCGCGTTCTGGCTGTTGCCGCTGGCGCATTTGATCGTGCTGGGCACCGAGAGCCGCGACAGCAACGGCAGCGGCTATTGGCAGGTGCTCAGCAGCACGCAGTACCTGGGCAGCCTGGCGCAAACCTGCGTGCTGGCCGTGTTTGTGACGCTCACCGCGTTACTGATCGGCGGCATCAGTGGTGTATTCCTCGCGCGGCAGCAGTTCTTCGGGCGTTCGGCATTGGTGGCATTGCTCACCTTTCCATTGGCGTTTCCTGGCGTGGTGGTGGGCTTTCTGGTGATCCTGTTGGCCGGTCGCCAAGGCCTGTTTGCGGCCCTGGGCCTGCAACTGGCCGGTGAGCGCTGGATTTTCGCGTACTCGCTGGCGGGGTTGTTTGTCGGCTACCTGTACTTCTCGATCCCGCGGGTGATCCTCACGGTGATGGCCGCGTGCGAAAGCCTCGACCGCAGCCTGGAAGAAGCCGCGCACTCACTGGGCGCCGGGCATTGGCGCGTGGTGTGCGACGTGATCGTGCCGGGGCTGGCGCCTGCGTTGGCCTCGTGCGGGGCGATCTGTTTTGCCACGTCCATGGGCGCGTTCGGTACCGCCTTTACCTTGGGTACGCGGCTGAATGTCACGCCCGTGGCGATCTACAACGTGTTCACCAACTACGCCAACTTTGCCGTCGCCGCCGCGCTGTCGGTGGTGCTCGGTGCAGTGACCTGGGCGGTGTTGCTGCTCACGCGACGCCTGGTGAAAAACGCGGGGACGGTCCTGTGAAGCGCTCATCGCTGTTTGTGGTGCAACTGCTGTTTACCCTGCTGGTGTGTGCCTTCATGTTGGTGCCGGTGTTGATGTCGTTGCTGGCCGGGCTGACGCGTAATTTCTTCGTCGGCCTGTCCAGCGGCTTGACCTTCGACTGGCTGGTGCAGGTGTGGCAGGCCTATTCACCCACGGTGTGGCTGTCGCTGCAATTGGCCCTGGCCTGTGCGGTGTGCGTGTGCGTGGTCGGCGTGCCGGCGGCTTATGCCTTGGTGCGCATGAACAACCGCTTCAGCCGCGCCTTCGAAGAGCTGATGGTGCTGCCGGTGGCGATGCCGGGTTTGGCCAGTGCGTTGGCGTTGCTGCTGACCTACGGCCAATTCGGCACGTTCCGCAGCAGCTGGTTGTTCATCCTTGTCGGCCATGTGCTGTTCACCTTGCCGTTCCTGGTGCGCCCGGTGATGGCGGTGATGCAACGTCAGCAACTGCCGGTGCTGGAAGAGGCTGCCGCCAGCCTTGGCGCGGGGCCGATCAAGCGCTTTTTCAGCGTGGTGGTGCCCAATTGCCGGGCGGGCATTCTGGCCGGCGTGCTGATGGTGGTCACCCTGAGCCTGGGTGAGTTCAACCTGACCTGGATGCTGCACACGCCGATGACCAAGACACTGCCGGTGGGGTTGGCCGACAGCTACGCCTCGGCGCGTCTGGAAATCGCCAGCGCCTACACCCTTATCTTTTTGCTGATGATCGTGCCGCTGCTGATTGCGTTGCAGGCCATCAGTGCTCGTTTGTCCCGTGGAGAGCGTCGATGACCGCTATCACTATTCGCCTGCAAGGCTGTCGCAAGGCATTCGCCGACGGCACCGTGGCCGTGCATGACCTGACCCTGAGCGTCGAAGGCGGCGAAACCCTGGCAATTCTTGGCCCGTCCGGCTGTGGTAAAACCACGACCCTGCGCCTGATTGCCGGCCTGGAACGCCCGGACGTGGGCCAGGTGTTTTTCGGCGATCAAGATGTCACGCGCCTGCCCATCGAGCGCCGTGATGTGGGCATGGTGTTCCAGAATTACGCGCTGTTTCCCAACCTGGACGTGGCCGGCAATATCGTCTACGGCCTGAAGATTCGCGGCGTGCCGGCGCCTGAGCGCAACAAGCGCTGCGAGGAACTGTTGGAACTGGTGGGCTTGCAGCACCACGGCAAGCGCAGCATCCATGAACTGTCGGGCGGCCAGCGTCAGCGTGTGGCCTTGGCCCGCGCGCTGGCACCGCGTCCCAAAGTGCTGTTGCTGGATGAGCCGCTGGCCGCCCTGGATGCGCAATTGCGCGAGCGCCTGCGCAGCGAGCTGGATCAACTGCTGCGCGGGCTTGGCATCACCTCGGTGTTCGTCACCCACGACCAGGGCGAAGCCATGGCGCTGGGCGACCGCATCCTGGTGATGGAGCAGGGGCGTATCGCGCAACTGGCCAGCCCTCGGGAGATCTACCAGCAACCGGCCAATGCGTTTGTCGCAGGCTTCGTCGGCAACCTCAATGCCTTCTCTGTGCTGGCGCGGACTGCCCACGGCTTGAAAGTCTGCGGCGGCGAACTGCCGTGGCACGGCGCCGGCTTACCGAGCACCGTGTACTGCCGGCCCGAACACCTGCGCGTGATGGAAGACGAAGGGCACCTGCACGGCCATCTGGTCGCGCAGTTCTTCCAGGGCGCACAAAGCCGCCTGCTGGTGGATGTGGGCGGCCCGCAACCGCTGCTGGTGGACAGCAGCGATAACCAACTGCACCGCGTCGGCGCGCCGATTGCCCTGGCAATCGCGCCGCACGTGGTGTTCACCCTGAATGCGTGAGAGCTTATTTTGAACCGTCCGTTTCTTGTTGCGCAGATCAGCGACCTGCACCTTAAAGCCGGTAACCGCCTGACCTATGGCGTGGTCGATACCCTGGGGGCACTGCGCCGCGCCGTCGACCATCTGAACGCCAGTCACCCACGGCCCGATATCGTAGTGATCAGCGGCGACCTGGTGGATTTTGGCCGCGCCGATGAATACGCCGTGCTGCACCCGGAGTTGGCGCGCCTGCACATGCCCTGCTACCTGGTGCCCGGCAACCACGACACGCGCGGGCCGTTACTGGATGCGTTCGGCGATCACGCTTATCTGCCGACGTCGGCAGACGGCCCGCTGGATTGGGTCGTGGATGAGCATCCGCTGCGCTTGATCGGCCTGGACTCGACCATTCCCGGTGGTCACGGCGGCCAACTGCTCGACAGCCAATTGCAGTGGCTCGACGCGCAATTGGCGCTGCGCTCCGAGGCACCGACCTTGCTGATCCTGCATCACCCGCCGTTTAGCAGCGGCATCGGCCATATGGACCGCGAGCCCTTTATCAACGCCGCCGCCCTGGAGCGCGTTGTCGCTCGTCACCCACACGTGGAGCGCCTGTTGTGCGGGCATTTGCACCGCCCGATGCAACGGCGTTTTGGCGGCAGCCTGAGTTGCGTGTGCCCCGGCACCTCGCACCAGATCGTGCTCGACCTGCAAGACGCCGCGCCTGCGCATTTCAACCTGGAGCCGGCCGGCTACCTGCTGCACCGCTGGGATGCACAGCACGGGTTGATCAGCCACAACGGCGTGTTTGGGGACTACCCGGGGCCGTATCCGTTTTATGACGCTCATGGATTGATTGACTGAGGTTTTACGGAGGTTCACTTCACTCAACTAAGCACTTAAACGTTGGTTAACGCGGCGGCCAACCTAAGTTGGTCGCGTGCATCCTGCTGCCCTTTTTACGCGCCCGGAACCTGGATTCCGCGCCGGAGTTCGTCCTGATGAAAGCTACTTTGAATGTACTGAGTGTATTAACCGGCGGCCTGGGTATTGCCCTGAGCCCCTTGGCCTCGGCTGATTTTTTGAGCGACAGCAAAGCCAACTTGGGCCTGCGCAACTTCTACTTCAATAACGACAACCGCGACGGCGCCGCCGCACCGTCGAAGACCGAAGAGTGGGGCCAGGCGTTTATCCTCAACTACCAGTCGGGCTTTACCGACGGCACCGTCGGTTTTGGTCTGGACGCCGTCGGCATGCTCGGCGTAACCCTCGACAGCGGCGCTGGCCGCCACGTGGGCAGCTCGATGATCCCCACCGATGACGGCAAGGCAGCCGACAGCTGGGCGCGCGGTGGCGCGACGGCCAAGGCGCGTTTTGCCAAAACCGAACTGCGCTACGGCTACCTGCGCCCGAACTTGCCGATCCTGGTGAGCAACGATGGCCGCTTGCTGCCGCAATCCTTCGAGGGCGCGCAGGTCACCAGCAAAGACATCGACAACCTGACGCTGATCGGCGGCCAGCTGCAACACACCACCGGCCGTGGCTCCAGCGACCGCAGTGGCCTGGCGGCCGCGGGCGGCACGCAAGAGAGCAATAAATTCAACTACGCAGGTTTCGACTACCAAGTGAACAAGGACCTGCTGGTCCAGTACTACTACGCCAACCTCGAAGACTATTACCAACAGCACTTTGCCGGGTTGATCCATGTATTGCCGTTGGGCGACTACGGCTCATTGAAAACCGACCTGCGTTATTTCAACACCACCTCCGACGGCAAGAACAGCACTGCCGCCGGGCGTGCCGAAGGGTATAAATTCAGCGGCTATACCCGGAACGGCAACGGCGAAATCGACAACAACACCTGGAGCGCCGCGTTCATCTACTCGCTGGGCCCGCACGCGATCACCGCGGGTTACCAGCAAGTGTCCGACGACAGCAACTTTGCCCAACTCAACCAGGGTGGGCTGGTCAACAAAGGCGAGGGCGGTTCGAGCCTGTACCTTTACACCGACCGCACCGTGCAAACCTTCATCCAGGCCGGCGAACGCACCGCCTTTGCGCAATACGCCTACGACTTTGTCGCGCTGGGCCTGCCTGGCCTGAAGGCGTCGGTGATGTATTTGAAAGGCGACCATATCCTCACCACCGCCGGCAACACTGCCAGCGAATGGGAACGGGACATCTCCCTGGATTACGTGGTGCAGAGCGGCACGTTCAAAAACGTCGGGTTTGGCTGGCGCAACGGCGTGTCGCGCAGTGAAGTGGCGCGCGACCAGGATCAGAATCGGGTGTTTGTGAGTTATTCGATTCCGTTGCTGTAAGTCGTCGAGTGGCGTACGCCCCAATTCACGATTGGGGTTTACGCCTAATCGCTGCTGCAACCCAGCAGAATCCAACGACTGCCTCGCGCATGGACATCCAGGGCGAACTCCCACCACACCGGGTAGCCTGGGTGGCCCTTAGCGAGGTGAAAGCTGTAGATAGCGTCGGCTTTATTGACCTGGGTACCTTCCAGCAGTTGCTCAACCAGTGAGGTTATTTCACTGCATTTAGCAGGCAGGTCGATTGGCCCGGCAGCCGGATCACCTGAGTAAAGCAACGACTCAAGAATGTGTGCCCGCGCTTCATCAACACTGATGAGTGCACTGCGGGGGACTTCACATGACGAATTCACCGCTGATTTAAGCACTTCGATCAGCGGAAGGTTCGCATCCAGTGGGCCATACAGGTCTATTGAGACGCTGTAGTTATTGCCGTACAGAAGTTGCTCGAGCCTGTGCATGTACTCAGGTCTGCTGTTGTTTATCACCTGCATGCGGTCTCCGGGTCATTGCCGATTGAGGGTAGCAGCGACTTTGCGTGGGTTGCGGTGTCGTCGCTCACGGGGTGAAAACCACAGCGCAGATAAAACTTCATGGCATTTGGACTATCCGTGGAAAGACGCACTGCTTGAAACTGTTTAGCGGCGTATTCCAGTAAATAGCTGACCAGCTCTCCACCAATACGACGCTCACGCATCGCTCGATCTATGTATACCCGGCGTAGCCGACCGATTTGCGGGCCTGCGTATGGGTCGCGGGATAGGCCTCCAACGCCAATCAACTGGCCCTGTCGAAAGACTCCCACAAGGCACTCTCCCGGTTGGTCAAACCGGTTCGTGCGGTTTTCCCATTCGGTTATCAGCCGCGTCAGGAACCTGAACCCTTCGGCAACGGCCTGCTTTTCCAAATTGCGCAGCTGCGCGGGAGGGTCTTCCAACGTGCGTATCGAAAA
This sequence comes from Pseudomonas sp. TWRC1-2, assembly GCF_049896685.1. Taxonomy (NCBI): domain Bacteria; kingdom Pseudomonadati; phylum Pseudomonadota; class Gammaproteobacteria; order Pseudomonadales; family Pseudomonadaceae; genus Pseudomonas; species Pseudomonas sp. TWRC1-2. The sequence goes on from NZ_JAFCUU010000001.1 coordinate 33,698, forward strand.
GTCTTCGCTGGGTTGAGTCATAAATAATCCCACTAGGTACCCGCACAGTTTATTTCAGCACGCAGAGGCTGGGGTGAATGAATCGCTACGGGAAACAGGGCTCGCTGTTGCTAGCGGACCTGTTGTGGCTAGCGGGCTTGTTGTGGAGAGCAGGCTTGTAGTGGCGAGCGGGCTTGCCCCGCGTTGGGCTGCGAAGCAGCCCCAATAAGAACAACGCATTTATTCAGGCAAATCACGTCAGCCGGTTTTTGGGGCGGCTTCGCCACCCAACGCGGGGCAAGCCCGCTCGCCACAACAGGCCTGCTCGCCACTGAAAGACTGCTCGCCACAGGCTGAACCACAAACGTACAAGATTCAGCGCAAAGCGCCTCAGTAGACTCGCCGGACTTCTTCTACGGCAGGTTTCTCCATGGACATTTTCCTCTACGCCTTCAGCGTCATGTACAGCCCCGGCCCTGTGAACCTGATGGGGCTGAACGCCGGGCTTACCGGCAAATTCCGTCGCTCCAGCGGGTTCTACCTCGGTGTGGGCTGCGCGATGCTGTTGATGTTCGTGCTGTTTGGCTACACCGGCGAGGCGATCATTTCCCAGGCGGCGCTGCCGTATATCTCGCTGGTCGGCGGGGTGTACACGCTGTACCTCGCCTATCAGGTGTTCACTGCCCGCACGGTGGTTGAAGAAACTTCAAGCACGCCCGGCAAGGCCCTCACGTTCTGGAATGGCCTGGTGATTCAGTTGCTCAACCCCAAGGGCATCGTGGCGGTCTTGCCGATTACCAGCGTGATGTTGCCGGCGGCGCATATTACCGGGGCGTCCATCGCCGGGGTTTCGGCTTTGCTGGGGCTGGGCGCGGTCGGCGCGCCGTGGGTCTACGCCTTGCTGGGCGCGCTGTTGGGACGGCGGATTAACGGCGCGTCGGCGTTCACCGTATTCAACCGTTGCATGGGCCTGGCGTTGGCCGGCTGTGCGTATTTCATGTTTCACGCGTTCTATCTCCACGTCGCTTCAACATGAACGAATCTTGTGATCATCTGGAATAGAATGAGTTTGTCTCACGATGAGTGGGTGTCGACAATGGCTGCCATCAAATATCGACATTGGAGTTGTAAGTCATGGCAGTCGCTCATTCCCTGGGATTTCCGCGCATTGGACGCGATCGTGAATTGAAAAAAGCGCAGGAAGCGTTCTGGAAGGGCGAACTCGACGAAGCCGGCCTGCGCGCCGTGGGCCGTGACCTGCGCAACACTCACTGGGCGTTGCAGAAGCAGGCCGGCATCGAGCTGTTGCCGGTCGGCGATTTCGCCTGGTACGACCAGGTCCTGACTCATTCCTTGATGTTCGGCGTGATCCCTGAGCGCTTCCGCCCAGCCGACGGCCAAGCCACATTGCACACGCTGTTCGGCATGGCCCGTGGCGTCAGCGACAACTGCTGCGGCGGTGCCCACGCCCAGGAAATGACCAAGTGGTTCGATACCAACTACCACTATCTGGTGCCTGAATTCAGTGCTGACCAGCAATTCCAGCTGGGTTGGGAGCAGCTGTTTGAAGAGGTCAAGGAAGCCCGTGACCTGGGCCACAACGTCAAGCCGGTCGTCATCGGCCCGCTGACCTACCTGTGGTTGGGCAAGGCCAAGGGCGGTGACTTCGACAAGCTGGACCTGCTCGATCGCCTGCTGCCGCTGTACGGCCAGATCTTTCAGCGCCTGGCTGACCTGGGCGTTGAGTGGGTGCAGATCGACGAGCCGATCCTGGTTCTGGACTTGCCGCAAGACTGGAAAAACGCTTTTGAGCGCGCCTACAACCTGATCCAGCGCGACCCGCTGAAAAAGCTCGTGGCCACCTACTTCGGTGGTCTGGAAGAAAACCTCGGCCTGGCCGCCAACCTGCCGGTCGATGGTTTGCACATCGATCTGGTGCGTGCACCGGAGCAGTACCCGACCATTCTTGATCGCCTGCCGGCTTACAAAGTGTTGTCCCTGGGCGTGGTCAATGGCCGCAACGTCTGGCGCTGCGACCTGGAAAAAGCCTTGGCGACCTTGCAGCACGCCCATGAAAAGTTGGGTGATCGTTTGTGGGTGGCGCCGTCCTGCTCACTGCTGCACAGCCCGGTCGACCTGGGCCGTGAAGACACGCTGGATGCCGAGCTGAAGAGCTGGCTGGCCTTCGCCGTGCAGAAGTGCGCGGAAGTGGCGGTGCTGGCCCAGGCCGTCAACGCGCCGCAGGCACCGAATGTATGCGCCGCGTTGGCGCAGAGCCGCGCCGTGCAAGCGGCCCGCGCGGCTTCAACGCGAATTCACAAACCTGCCGTACAAGCCCGCGTGGCGGCGATCACCGCCAAGGACAGTCAGCGCCAGTCGCGGTTTGCCCAGCGTATCGAGCAGCAACGTGCCGGCCTGAACCTGCCGCTGTTGCCGACCACCACCATCGGTTCGTTCCCGCAAACTGCCTCGATCCGCCTGGCGCGCCAGTCATACAAGGCCGGCAAGTTGAGCGAAGCCGAGTACGTCGAAGCGATGCACAGCGAGATCAAGCACGCCGTCGAAGTGCAGGAAAACCTCGGCCTGGACGTGTTGGTGCATGGCGAAGCCGAACGAAACGACATGGTCGAGTACTTCGCCGAACAACTGGACGGCTACGTGTTCACCCGCTTCGGTTGGGTGCAGAGCTACGGTTCGCGCTGCGTGAAACCGGCGGTAATCTTCGGCGACCTGAGCCGCCCCAAAGCCATGACCGTGGAGTGGATCCGCTACGCCCAAGGCCTGACCAGCAAGGTGATGAAGGGCATGCTGACCGGCCCGATGACCATGCTGATGTGGTCGTTTGCGCGTGAAGATGTGAGCCGCGAAGTGCAGGCGCGTCAACTGGCGCTGGCGATTCGTGACGAAGTGGTTGACCTGGAGGCGGCCGGCATCAAGATCGTGCAGATCGACGAAGCGGCGTTCCGTGAAGGCTTGCCGTTGCGCCGGGCGCAGTGGCAACACTACCTGGACTGGGCCACTGAAGCGTTCCGCCTGTGCGCCTGCGGCGTGCGTGACGAAACCCAGATCCACACGCACATGTGCTACAGCGAGTTCAACGATGTGATCGAGTCCATCGCGGCGATGGACGCCGACGTGATCACCATCGAGACGTCGCGCTCGGACATGGAGTTGCTGGACGCGTTCGAAGCGTTCGCGTACCCCAATGACATCGGCCCGGGCGTCTACGACATCCACTCGCCGCGCGTGCCGGATGCGTCGGAAATGGCCAACTTGCTGCGCAAGGCCGCCCAGCGGATTCCGGCCGAGCGCCTGTGGGTCAACCCGGATTGCGGTTTGAAAACCCGCGGCTGGCCGGAGACAGAAGCGGCGTTGGTTCATATGGTCACCGCGGCGCGTCAACTGCGCGCTGAGCTGGCGTAACGCGGTTTAAACATGTGGGAGGGGCTTGCCCGCGATTGCAGTGTGTCAGTCCCGAATGTGGCTGACCTGCTTCTCGACTTCAGGCGAGCCGGTCGAAGCCCTTCAAGCGGTACAGCAACACCGACGCCGCCCAGCTGGCGACGAAAATCCCGATGATGATGTAGCCAAGCATCCCGAAGCTGTCGTTCAGGTTGCCGATAAAGCCCCAGAAATCACCCTTGAGCTCCAACTGGTCGGCCATCAGCCCCAGCGCCTCGATGCTGCCGATGATCACCGCCACGACCACCGAGACCAAGGTAATGCTCATGTTGTAGTAGAGCTTGCGCAGCGGCTTCATGTACGCCCAGCCGTAGGCGCCGAGCATCAAGTGGCCGTCCAGCGTGTCAACCAGCGACATGCCGGCGCTGAACAGCAGCGGGAACACCATGATCGACCACGGCGATAAGCCCTGCGCCGCCTGCGTGGCGGAGATGCCCAGCAGGGCGATTTCGGTGGCGGTGTCAAACCCCAGGCCAAACAGAAAACCCAGCGGGTACAGGTGCCAACTGCGGCTGATCAGGCGAAACAGCGGGCGCAAGATTCGCGCCATGAAACCGCGGTCGGCCAGCAGCAGGTCAACATCCTCTTCGACGTAAGCGCCGCCCTCGCGCACGTGACGCCAGGCCTTGTAGATCGAACGCAGGATCACCAGATTCATCAGCGCGATCACCAGCAAAAAGACCGCCGACACTGACGTGCCGATCACACCGCCAACCGCCTTGAACGCCTCGACATGGGCGGCGGTAAGGGCCACGCCAATCGAGGCCAGCACCACCACCGACGAATGCCCCAGAGAGAAAAAGAACCCCACCGCCACCGGGCGTTTGTGCTCTTGCATCAGCTTGCGGGTGGCGTTGTCGATGGCGGCAATATGATCGGCGTCCACCGCGTGGCGCAGGCCGAAACTGTAGGCGAGCAGGGCAGTGCCCAGTAACACGGGGTGCTGATGAAACGCCGCCAGCGCCCAGAGCCAGGCGCCGACGTTAATGGCGACCAAAATGCCGTAAATGCCAAACAGCTTGGTGCGCACGTGGCCATTGGAATCACTGAAAACCTGGGCAAGACGGTGAATCATCCGGTAAACCCTATGTGCGATGGCACGACCGCTGCGAAGCAGGAGCGGCTCCAGAGCGGAAACTTAATGGATTCTGCCGGCGTCAATGATGAAATCTGCAAGCCAATGGGAGGTAATGATGTCGAGCATCAACGGGCAACCGGCCGAGGCGGTGATCGAGTTTTGGAAGCAGGCAGGCCCCAAGCGCTGGTTTGCCAAGGACGACGCGTTTGACGCGGCCTTTCGCGCCACCTTCCATGCCACGCATATGCAAGCGGCCCGGCGCGAACTGGAGGGCTGGCTGGATTCGGCACACGGCGCGCTGGCGTTGTTGATCCTGCTGGATCAATACCCGCGCAATGCCTTTCGTGGCACCGCGCACATGTTTGCCACCGACCCGCTGGCGCGTTTGTACGCGCGGCGGATGGTCGATGCTGGCCTGGACCAATTGATCGAGCCCGAGCTGCGGGCGTTCTGTTACTTGCCATTCGAGCATTCGGAAGACCCCGCCGATCAGCAGCGCTCGTTGGTGCTGAACCAGCAGCTGGATGCCAGCACCTACCATTGGGCCAAGGAGCATGCCGCGATCATCGAGCGGTTTGGGCGCTTTCCACACCGTAATGAGGTGTTGGCCAGGGCCACCACGGCGCAAGAGCGTGAGTTTCTCGATAAAGGCGGTTTTGCCGGCTAAGCCTGCGTCAGGCTTTCTTTGGCGCGCGCCGGGCGCAAGCGCCGCAGGCCCTTGAGGTCGACGGCCCAGCGCAACGCTTCGGTGGCTGACGGACGCGGGCCCTGGGTGATCGCGTGTTCATCCGTGGAGAGCGCACCGAGGTAACCTTGGGCACCGCCGCGCTCACTCCAGTAGTGGGTGTGGCTGAGCCATGAGCGGGCGAGCCAGCCTTTGCGCGAGCCCACGGTGACCGGCAAATCCAGCACGCCTGCGCCCATCACCGGGCTGACCGGGCCCGCGACGATGTCGCCAAACAGGCCAAAGGGCGCGGGAAAGTAGAGGTTGGTCCAGCGCGTCACTGCAAATGCTGCCGCGTGGTGCAAATACTGGGGCGTGAAGGGTTTCTGGCCGAGCATCACCGGATGACGGGCGTTGTAGCCGTAGCCCTTTTCGTCCTGAGTGGGCGGGCAGGCGGGGGCTTCGCGGCGCTCCATGCGTTTTTGGAAGTCACTGACGCTGCGCCCCAACAACAGGCTCGCGTGGGCCATCGGGCTGCCGACGGTTACCAGATCGGTAATGCGCCACGGGTTGCCCAGGCCGCGCTGCTCGATAAAGGCTTCGGTCTGCTGCTCGCGAAATTTCAAAATGCTGCCCAGGCTGCCGTCAAGCGCGGCGCCGGCGTTGGGCAGCGTGTCCTTGATGACCGGTTGCAGCGCTTCGTGATTGGCATAACGGCTGGCGAGTTCACGGTTGCTGGGGATGACTTGGGTCAGCTGATCGTGATGTTCGTGCCACAGATAGCCGACGATGTCGTAGGCGATCACACTGCCCAAACTGTGGCCGACCACGATGATGCGGTCGTAATCGCCTTTGTTGTGCAGGGCTCGCAGCAATGCCACGCCGTCGGCGCGAATCTGCTCGCGCACCACCACGTTCTGCGGGTTGGGGCTCAGGTAACGGGCGGCGTCGCCCAGGTAGGACAGGGCCGAGTAACGCAGTGCCAGGCCGATAGCGCCGAGCAGCAACGGCACCAGCGCGAACGGGTTGTCGCTGTGATCGAACTGGCCCCAGGCCGTGGCGAGGGTGCCGGTAGCGATCAGCAGCAACAGCAGCATCACCGTCCAGCGCGTGGTGCGCCAGATCGGCACGATGGCGTCGGGAATATCGCGGCGTGGGCGCTTGAAGATGTCCCAGAGCCAACTGAGCAGGTGGCCGACTTTGGTGCCCTGCATCTTGTGGGCCCAGTAGTACTCGTAGAAATCCGTGCTGGTGCGGCCGGACGACTTCAAGACGCGCAGGTCAAAATTGCGTGACAGCCGATCCGGCTTGCTCCAGTAGAAGGGCGTGCCGTCGGGCGTGTCGGCGGGAATCATGGCATCCACAAAGCCATGCAGGGTGTCCATCGGGCGTTGCTCGCCGATGCCGTGTATGACGACAACTGCTTGTTTCATAAGCTGATCGTTCCTTGAAAGCTTCGAATGGCGGGGCGTTTTCGCAAACTAGCGAATCGATGTGATATTGCCACTATCGAGGCTATTCCCGCCAGGAATGCCCCCATAAAAAACCGCCATTGTCTTTATTGCCCCGCCTCTCGTAGCGTGGGTGCTCACCCAAGGAGACCTGCCATGCACCCACGCCCGTTACGCCTCTATGTGGATTCCCAGTTCACCAGCCCCTACGCGATGTCGGTGTTTGTCACCCTGCGCGAAAAAGGCCTGGCGTTCGACATGCTCACCCTGGACCTGAACACCGCGCAAAACCAGACGGCGGACTTTACCCAATTGTCGCTGACCCAGCGTGTGCCGACGTTGGTGGAAGGCGAGTTTGCCCTGTCGGAATCTTGCGCTATCACTGAATACTTGGAACAGGTCTATCCCGAAACGCCGGTGTATCCGGCTGACCCACAGCAGCGGGCGAGGGCGCGGCAGGTTCAGGCGTGGTTGCGCAGTGATTTGCTGGCGATCCGCCAGGAGCGCTCGACGCTGGTGGTGTTTTACGGGCAGAAAATGCCGCCGTTGTCGCCCGCCGCCGATGCGGCCGTACGCAAGTTGTTCAGTGCGACGCAGGCGCTGTTGGCCGGCAACCCACCGTACCTGTTCGGCGAGTGGTCGATTGCCGACCTTGACCTGGCGGTGATGCTCAATCGCCTGATCCTCAACGGTGACAGTGTGCCCACCGAATGGGTGGACTACGCGCAGCGCCAATGGCAGCGGCCGTCAGTGCAGGCATGGGTCAACCTGCAACGCCCAGCGCTCTAAGGGTTTACATCCATTCCTGGGACACGCGCCGGTCGAGGTCTTCCCAGTCCGCCATGCCCAGCACTCGGGTGGTGTTCAAGCCCCGCAGGTAGCCGCGCAATTGCTGGGCGCTGGCGTAACGCTGGTCGGCGTCGGCGGCCTCGTCCTGCAGCACGTCTTCATAATCGACCAGGTAATCGGCGACCCGCTCGCGAAACTCCGGCAGTACGGCTTCGCGGATGCGGTCGAAGGTTTTCTGGTGGGGCTTCATGGCGTGGTCCTTATAGTTTTATAGAGGTCGGGAGACGCGACACTATCGGTTCAAATGATAGTCACCATCAAGCATCGCAAGTTCTGTTTTTATGCCAAAAGCGCAGAATCAGCGCATCGAGACGCTGATCAAGGAAATGCGCGATGAGGACGATTATCCAACTGGGTTTAATGATGCTGATGTTCGGCAGTGTGGTTCTGACCAGCCCGGCATTTGCTGATGATCTGCCTACGGGCCATTTGCTGCCACTCGTCGGTAGCGTAGACTCTCTGCAGCGCGCGCAGTCGGTGGGTGTGCTGTACAGCGAAAACACCCGCGACAACCTCAGTTACCTTGAACGCTACCACGCCATGGCCATGAACGGCGCCAAGGATGCCCTTGACGGGCGCATCCGCGAGGCGTTCGTCAACAGCTCCGACCCGGAACTGGCGATTGATTGGCTGATGAGTTCATTGCAGGGCACGTTTCGCATCGTCACGGTCTACAGCAGCCTGGATGAGCTGGTGCAGGCTCACCCGGATGTGGTGGTGATGCTCGATACCCATAACCAATTGCTGACCCAGCGTAACGATCAGGTCGAGGCGCGTTTTGTGGCGCGGTTCTATGACGCCGATCTGCAATACATTGCCAAGGCTGAAGGCTCGGTGCACAAACAGGTGCCGTCGGTATGGGTGCATGACAAGGCGGCCCCGGACATTGCCGCGCAGATTGAACAACAGCGTGATGTACAGCTCGATGCCTTGAAGCAGTTTGACGCGTCGCTAAAGGCCCTGGTCCGCGCGGGATGACGCGCGGATCGTTGTGAACCCTATTTGGTTATTTTCAGGAATGTTTATGCGCTCTTTTTTCGTCCCGGCCCTGGCTTTTGCTTCGTTGTTGCTGACCGGTTGTATCACTGCTCCCAACGCTCCAAGCTTGACCCTGCAAACCGACAAAACCCCTGAAGGCTATGTGCAGTGCGTAGTGCCCAAGCTTGAAAAACGCGGCATCACCTCGACGGTGACGCAGAACTCGCGCCACGCCAAGGTGGTGTTGACCAGCAAGATTGCAGCCGATGATGTGCTGGAGGCCTACAAGTCCCAGGACGGCACCAAGGTGTTCCTGTACGAGCGCAAGCCACTGGCCTCGGCGATCAAACCGTCGCGGCTGGAGCTGGCGGCGCAGGACTGCAAATAATCCAGGCACGCCTGAGGGTTTGAATGTGTGGGAGCGGGCTTGCTCGCGAAGGCGGCGTATCAGTCGATACATTTATTGACTGATCCACCGTTTCGCGAGCAAGCCCGCTCCCACATTTGCGATGGGCCTGGCCTAGGGTTTTGCTTCGCTGCTGAAGGTGTTCACGGTCTTGACCAACCCCTTGGCTGCCAACGCCACCAACTCACCGCCTTTTTCCACCGTCGCCAGCGCCGGGTCCGAACCCATGCGCCCGTCGGGGAAGCGTGCGCGGAAGTCCAGCGCTTCGCGGATCGGCCCGGTATTGGCGATTTGCGGAGAATACTCGGCGGACTTGATCGATTGCGGGTACGCCCACTGCGTCACCGCAATTTCTGACGGCGTGGCATGGCTGCCGTGGCCTACCGGGAATTGGCGTTGAGCCAAATCGTGCACGCCTTCCAGGTCCCACCAGTTCACCAGCTTGAGCGCGAAACCGGCGGGGCGGCGGGCAAAACTGGCTTCGGCGTACAGCTCGGAAAACGCCGCTTCAATGGTGGCGATATTGCCGCCGTGGCCATTCAGGAACAGGATCTTCTCGAAACCGTGCCCGGCCAGCGAGCGCACCCAGTCGCCAATGGCGGCGATAAAGGTGGAAGGGCGCAGGGAAATGGTGCCGGGAAAACCCAGGTGGTGCTGGGCCATGCCGATATTGAAGGTCGGGCCGATCAGGATGTCGGCGTTCTTCTGCGCCTCGTGGGCGATGATCTCCGGGCACATCCAGTCGGTGCCCAACAGGCCGGTGGGGCCGTGTTGTTCGTTGGATCCGATGGGAATCACCACCGTGCGGCTGCGTTCCAGAAACTGCCCGATCTCGGTCCAGGTGGAGGTATGTAGAAGCATGCGGCGCTCTCTTTTATCTGTGGGGACAGGCTAACCACCACGGATTGTACGACTACTCGCCACTTGTTGGGGCTTGCAGTTCAGATACGTCGATGACTTCAACCAGCGCTGGTCCGGGTACCAGGAAAACATGAACTGCCCATCCTTGAGTTTATCCACCACCTGGCGCGCCACTTGCGGGCGCACCGCCGGGCAACCCTGGCTGCGGCCGATGCGGCCTTCGCGCTTGCTCCACGCCGGGTTGACGTAGTCGGCGGCATGAATCACCAGAGCACGGTCGCGCGCCTGGTCATTGAAACCGGGCTCCAGGCCGTCCATGCGCAACGAGTAGCCGTGGGCGCCGAGGTAACTTTCCTGGGTGCGAAACAAGCCCAGGCTGGACTGATGGCTGCCTTCGAGATTGGAAAATTGCGTGGCGAAGTTTTCCCCGGACTTGGCACCGTGGGCCACCAGGTCGCGCAACACGAGGGTCTTTTTGCGCAAATCGAAAATCCACAACCGACGGGCGGTCGAGGGTTGGGAGTAGTCAATAACCGCTAGGCGCTCTGACCGTTCCTCGCCGTTATTGACCGCGCACTGCACCGCGCTCAGGGCGCTTTTCAGCACGGCGGGATTGAGTTCTGGAGCCGAGCGCGCCAGGCTGCTATACAAGTTAGGAGGATTCCCATTGGCGGCGAGCGCAAAATTGCTCAACGTTGCCAGCGTGACGGTGATCAAACCGAAGCGACACATAAAAGTCAGCATCTACAAAGCGTCCCCCGCTGTGGATTGGAGCCAAGTCAATTGTTCAAAAAACACGCATGTTACTTGAGCATTTGCCTGCTCGTTGCACCACTGGTCGCGACGGCTGATGAGCTGCCGATGGGCGCCGTGCCGGTTATTTCCGTCAGTCCGGTGCAACAGGCCCTCGCGCAGTTGCCCAGTGTGTGCCCCAGCCTCGCCCCGCAGATCGACGCCGCAGCCCTGGCGCGCCTGCAGGCGTTCTATCAGCAGCAGGGTGATGGGCCGCTGTGGTCTGGCGAAGAACGCCGCCAAGCCTTGCACACCCAGTTGCTGACGCTGGCCGACGACGGCCTGGACCCCAGCCACTATAGTCTGCCCACGGCGGATGCCACGGCCAACGTGCTGTGCAGCGACATCGACACCAGCCGCCAGTACCTGCAAGCCCTGCAGGATTTGCATTACGGGCGCCTGCAGCAATCGCGCTTCGAGCCGTTGTGGCATTCCCAACCACCCGCCCGCGACCCGAATACCGAGGTGCTGGCCTTCGCCGCCGCCGGCCTGCAAGACATGGCGCAAGCCTTTGACCACGCGCGGCCCAGCGCCGATCTGTACCGCAGCCTGCGCAATGCCTATGCCGCCGTGCGCCTGCAACCGTTGCCGCATTGGGACCCGGTTGCCAGCGGGCCACTCTTGCGTCCCGGCATGGAAGACCCGCGCGTGCCGGAACTGGCGCGGCGCCTGCACAGCGGTGGCTACCTGGCCAAAGTGCCCAGTGGCACTGGCAAGCAATACCGCGACGAGCTGGTCAAGGCAGTCAAGGCCTTCCAGGCCAGCCACTCGTTACAGGCCGACGGCGTGATCGGCGCCGGCACCGTGGCCGAACTCAACATCAGCCCGGCGATGCGCCGCGACCAACTGCGTATCAACCTGGAGCGCTTTCGCTGGCTCGCCCAGGACCTTGAGCCTGAAGGCGTGCTGGTCAACGTCGCCGCCGCGCAATTGAGCGTTTACCAGAGCGGCATTCCGGTGTGGCAAACCCGCCTGCAAGTCGGGCGCGCGGAGCGTCAGACGCCGCTGCTCAAGTCGCGCATCACCCGGCTGACGCTGAACCCCACCTGGACCATCCCGCCCACCATCATGCGCGAGGACAAGCTCCCGGCTATCCGTCTGAACCCCGAATACCTGCGCCAGCAAAACCTGCAAGTGCTTGACGCCCAGGGTCACCCCCTGGCGCCCGATCAAGTTGACTGGTCGCGCCCCGGCAACATTCTCCTGCGCCAGGAGGCCGGCCCGCGCAACCCATTGGGCAAGATCGTGATGCGCTTTCCCAACCCGTACTCGGTGTACCTGCACGACACACCCAGCCAACCGTTGTTCACCAAAGGCCCGCGGGCGTTCAGTTCGGGGTGTGTGAGGGTGGAACAGCCGTTGCTGCTGCGTGACCTGCTGGTGAGCCCGGCCGAACGCGCTCGCACCGATGAACTGCTGGCAACCGGCGTGACCCATGAGTTCAGGCTCGCCACGCCGGTGCCGGTGTTGCTGGGGTACTGGACAGTCGAAGTCGATCGCCAGGGCGGCTTGGTCTACGCGCCGGATATTTATGGGCGCGATCCAGTGTTGATGAAGGCGATGGGAGCAGTGCTTTAAAAAAATGCCACCTACGCAGGGAGAGGGCGCTTGCGCTGGTTGGACTGCGCGCCCGTCACACCTTTAGCGCTTCACTGGGCGCCAGCGCATTCGCCTCGGGTTTGAGGTGCGCCAGGATCAACGCCACCGCCTGATCTGCTGTCACATGGGCGGTATCGACCGTCAGTGGCTTTTGATCCCAGGCCTCATATTCGTGCGCCGATACGGAGCGCCAGTCAGGCGGAGTCAGGCCGGGAATATCCCCCGCACGCTGTTCAACACGGCGTTGATGTTCTCGCTCATCAGAGCAAATCACCTGGATATCAACCCACTCGACGCCTGCTTGAATCGCCACCGCTTTCCACGCCTCGCGGCTTTCCCTGACCGGGTTCACACCGTCTGCGACGACGGTGTGCCCCAAGCGCAAATTGCTCAACGCCAGCGCATTGGCCACGCCGTAGCCGCTGGCACCTACACCTTGCGCTAACACGCCCGCATCCCGAAGCGCCTGTTCGATCACATCGATGCGCAAGTAGGCGGCACCGGTCTGGCGCGCCAGTTGGCTGGCAATCGTGGTCTTGCCGGTGCCGGGCAGGCCGCTGAATACAACAAGCATGGTCAATCCCTTGAAAGAGCACCCCGGCCAGTCTAGCCGCGCTTACGGCAAATAGCAGGCACTGATCCAATCGGCCGGGTGGGCGGCCAATTGCGTCGCCACAGGCAGGTAGCGCTTGTCCAGTTGCGCCGCCAGCCAGAACAGCGTGGCGCTGCTTTTGGGTTCCCAGGTGCCGCTGTAGCCGGCTTCGCCCACCCCGGCGCGGTCCTTGTCGAATTGCACGTGGGTGTGCACGAACTCCTGGTGGCTGCGCTGGCCATTGGCATAGGGCACCAGCCAATCGAGGGCGGCCGCCAGGGACGCGCCATTGGCCTTGAGGTTCAGCCAGTCGCCGCCGTAGGGCTTGGCCGCCAGGGCAGCTTGCACCAGAGGTTCAAGGTCGTAGACCACGTAGTGCAGGGCATCGCGGTCGTGAAAATCGGTGACCGAGCCATCGGGCAACACATTGTCGGCGATCTGCTGTTTGAACACCTGGTGGGCCTGCTCGAGCATCGTCCGGTCGCCCAGTGCAGCGGCGGCCACCGTGATCAACTTGACGCGATGGCTTTGCCAGTTGTTGGTTTGCGTGCCTTTGTTCTGGCCGTGGAACTGCTGGATACGCGCGAGGTAGCCGTTACCCAGATCACTGATCAAGCGGCGGCTGGCTGCGCGGGTTTCCAGGCGCAGGTTATCGGCAGTCAGCGCATAGGCATTGATCAGCTGGTCGAGGTTGGTTTCGTCAATCGGGTTGAAGTCCGGTTGGTACACATCGGCCCAGGCGCCAAGGTAGTCATCGACTTGCCTGAGGTAACGCGGGTCGCCGCTCAACCGCCACGCCAGCGCGGCCTGGCGCATCACCGGCCAGTCTTTTTCGGCGGCAATGCTTTGCTCGCGAATGCCGTGGTGGGGCAGTGTGCCTTCAGTGTGCACATGGGCCAGGGGGTTGGGACGGTCAGCCAGGTGCCGTTCTGCGGCGGCCAGCAGCGCCTTGGCCGTCGACTTCGAGGCGCTCGGCTGGCACAGGCTGGGAGGCTGGGCGGCCGCCAGGGTCGGGTGGGAAAACGCGAGCAGCAGTGCGGTCAAAGCGAAGAGGTTTTTTTTCATGGCGGGCTCTGCCGGATCAAAACGCACACACGCTAACATGCGGTCGAATCGGTCTGGATGAAACTGCCGTATGCTCACCCTCCCATCGCGCTCACCGACCGGACAGCCCATGACATTGCCCTTTGTGAAGATGCATGCCCATGGCGATGATTTCATCATCATCGACCGCCGTGGCCAGGACGACCCGATCACCGCGCAGGTCGCCCGCCGTTTGGGCGACCGCCACACCGGCATCGGTTTCAATCAGCTGGCGGTGATCCTTGACGGCGTTGACGCCGCCGCGCGTATCAAATTCTGGAACCCCAACGGCACGCCGCTGCAAACCTGCGGCAGTGCCACGCGTGGTGTCGCCGACCGCTTGATGCACGAAGCCGGCACCGATTCGATTGTGCTGCGCACCGACCGTGGCCTACTGACGTGCGTACGCGCGCCGGGCCAGCGGGTGTCGGTGGACATGGGCGCGCCGTCGCTGGAGTGGTCGTCAGTACCGCTGGCCGCCGCCATGCAGACCCTTCTCTTGCCGATCAAGGGCGACCCGGCGGCGTGCAGCATGGGCAACCCGCACTGTACGTTTTTTGTCGATAACCTCGCCGCCATCGACGTGGCAGCCGTAGGTCCGGCGCTGGAAACCCATGCGCTGTTCCCGGCCAGGACCAATGTGCATTTCGTGCAGGTGCTGGACCGCGCGCATGTTCGTCTGCGCATCTGGGAGCGCGGCGGCGGTGTGCCGCTGGGTTCCGGTTCGTGTTGCTGCGCCGCGGTGGTCAACGGGATCCGGCGCGGCCTGCTGGATGACACGGTGCAGGTGCAGTGCGACGGCGGCACGGTCACGGTGCAGTGGGACGGGCAGGGCGGTGTGGTATTGACCGGCAGCGTGCAGCCGATCATGCAGGGCACGGCCTACGTGTGAACGTGTCAATAAGGTAAAGTCGGCGCCTTCAGGATGAAACTTCAGGTATCAAACATGATGGCGATGCTGCGGCAATCCGTGTTGAGTCTACTGGCGCTGATGTTCATCGGCCTGCTGAGCACTGCCCAGGCGCAGACGTCGCCCATCGGCGTCGCCCTCGACCAGCGGGTGATCGACCTCACCAATACCCTCGACGCCAGCATCACCACGCGCCTCAAAGACCAACTCGCCGCCCTTGAACAGCGCAAAGGCGCGCAAGTCGCGGTACTGCTGGTGCCCACTACCGGCGGCGCGAGTATCGAGGATTACGCCAATCAACTGTTCCGCGCCTGGAAGCTGGGGCGCAAGGACGTCAACGACGGCATCCTGCTGGTGGTGGCGAAAGACGACCATACGGTACGCATCGAGGTGGGCTATGGCCTGGAAGGCACGGTCACCGATCTGTTGGCCCATCGCATCATCGAAGAACACATCACGCCGGCGTTTCGCCAGGGCGACTACGCGGGCGGCGTGCAACAAGCGGTCAATGACTTGACTGTGCTGGTGGACGGCGGCGACCTGCCAAAGCAGGCCGCGCCGCAGGTTAACCCGCAGATCATCGCAGTACTGCTGGCATTTATCGCGGGCGGCATCGGCGGTGTGCTGATCGCTGCCGGCAAGCTGCACTGGCGCGGTGCGCTGATCGCCACCGTCGTGGTGACGGTGTTGCTGACGATTTATGCCGGCGGTCATGAGTGGCCGCTATACCTGCTGGTACTTGCGCTGACCCTGCTGATCGGCGGCGCCACGTTCGGCGCCCTGTGGCTGGCGCGCGCGGTGTTTTACTGCGTGGTGGGCGCGCTGGCGTATATCGTCGGGTTGCTGGTGGTGGACCACTTTGTGGCGGTCAACTTCGTACACTGGCTGGCGTTGCCGTTTGGCGGCGCCTTGGTGCTGGCGTTGTACGTGGGGCTGTTCTTCGTCATCCGCGAGTCCTGGAAGACCAAACCACGCTTTTTTCTCGTGCGTGCGTTGGCCGTCGCGGCGGTTTATGTGGCGGTCGGTTTTATGCTGGGGCACGGCTACCAGGGCTGGATCCTGGCGATACCGGCGGCCTCGGTCGTGGCGTTCATTGTGTTTATCCAGAGCATTTCCGATGGCGGCTCGGGGTCGGGCGAAGGGTCTGGTTCGAGCTCCGGCAGCTCCGGTTCCAGCTCCAGCAGCAGCTCGTCCGGCGGCGGTGGTTCCAGTGGTGGCGGTGGTGCGTCGGGCAGTTGGTAAGCCGTTAGCGCGGCTTGTAGCCCACCCAGCCCTTGAAACTGAAGCCGGCATAGAACAGCTCCACGCCTTCGAAGCCGGCTCGGCTGATCAAGGCAGCGTCCTCCTCGGGAGACAGCACCGGCAACTGTGCGCTGATCGCCGCTATCGCCCGCTCGGCATCCGCCGCGGGCACGCCGGAGTCCACGGCAAACGCGGCGTAGCGTTTCAACCAGCGGGCTTTTTCCTGCGCTGCCTGCGGGAAACTGTGGTGTGCCACGATCAGCGGCGCGCCCGGCAATACGGCGCTGAACAGGGCGATAAAGGCTTTATGCATGGCGGACCCACCTTGAGTTGTGCGTGTTATCAGGTCGGGGACTGATTGCACTGTCAGGCAGGTCGAGGGTGGGCGCCATACCCCGTTCGGGTAGGGATAACTCAGGGCAGGACGATGTAGTCGTTCTGTTGCACGATTGGCCTGTGCGAACCTTGCACCAGGTGCAGGTAGCGACCGTCGACCAGGTCGATAGGCAGGCAGTCGTCAATATCCATCACGCCGTCGGTATGGGCCTGGGACCAATGGCGCAGCATCTGCTGTTTCCCCTTGCTCTTCGCTTCCTTTTTGTCGCGGGCGACCACCAGCAAATAGTGATGGGCTTCGCCAAAAGCGTTGGCTTCGTAGCCGCCCAAGTTGATGAAGTACAGATGGTGCGCGCCGGCAGGCGGGGCCAGGTGGCTGAGTTCAACTTTCCAGCCATCAACGCCATCCACTGCCATCCAGGAGTCGATGTGCACACCCTTGGGGCTGCCAAACCAACCATCGCGCAATTGCGGGTAGGTGTCTTGCAGTGTGTTCGCTACAGCGAACACCACATCGTGAACTTCAATTCTGGCCCGCGGGTGCTTGCCCCCGAGCATCACGACAAACAGCATTGCAGGTCCTTCCTGGCGACTTTTCAGAGGGCAACCATACTTCGATTGAACCCTTTTGTCCGCCCAATGCCACATTGTTAATCCGCGAACTCATCAGGAGGTTGTCATGCGCACCATCGATCTGGCCGGCGTTCCCGTCCCTGTCATCGGCCAAGGGACCTGGCGCATGGGCGAAAACCCGGACCGGCGCAGCGCCGAGGTCGCCGCGTTGCAGTTGGGTATCGACGAGGGCATGACTCTGATCGATACCGCCGAAATGTATGGCGAAGGCGGGGCCGAGGAAGTGGTCGGCGAAGCCATTCGCGGTAAACGTGATCAGGTGTTCCTCGTCAGCAAGGTCTATCCGCACAATGCCAGTCGCAAGGGCGTGCCCCGTGCCTGCGAAGCCAGCCTGCAGCGCCTGGGTACCGATTACATCGACCTGTATCTGTTGCACTGGCGGGGCCAGTATCCCCTCGAAGAAACCGTCGAAGCCTTCGAAACATTACGTCAGGCCGGCAAGATCGGCCGTTGGGGCGTCTCCAATTTTGACGTGGCAGACCTGCAGGAACTTGCATCCCCGGCGTGTGCAACCAACCAAGTGCTCTACAACATCGAAGAGCGCGGTATCGAGTTCGACTTGCTGCCATGGTGGCAACAGCACCATTTGCCGCTGATGGCTTACTGCCCGATCGCCCAGGGGGGTGAGTTGTTGTCCAGCCCGACGCTCAAGCAGATCGCCCGTCGCCATGAGGTCACGCCCGCTCAAGTATCCCTCGCCTGGGTGTTGCGTCAGGACGGCGTGATCGCAATTCCCAAGGCTGTTACGCCCGAGCATGTGCGGCTCAACGCCGGTGCCGCGAACCTCAAGCTCGATGAGCACGATCTGGACGCGATCGACCGCGTGTTCGGCGCACCCAAGCGCAAGCATCCGCTGGCAATGGTCTAGCCAACCAAGCAGGCGCGGCGCCGTCCCTGGCGGCCGCTTCTGCCTGACCCGATGTTAGCCGGCTACCGGACTACGCCAGTCGTCCGAGCCTGAAGTACCGGCGACTTCGTGGGTCCAGACGATCTTGCGGTAAGTGAAATACACATCCTCCAAATGGGTGAAATGAGCGTTGTCCGGGTCCTGGCAGTTGGGCATCCGCGATTGAATGTCCACGATGGTTGCGCCTTCCAGTTCGGTGGTGAAGTAATGCTCCTGGGTGCCAGCCGAGGAGGTACGGAACCATTCCAGTCGACATGACACTTCTTCACCCGTGGTCAGCGCGCTGAAGAGCAGCGGTGAGGACTTGTCGAAGACCTTGCTGACCATCAGAGGCTTATGAACCCTTTGGCCGGTCGGCTGGCCCGATTGTGGGTCGCGGGGAATGATCACCTGGTGGGCAAACGCCTGCACGAGGATCTGATCCTCATGACCTTCCTGATAAATATTGCCTACCGAGTCCTGAGTAAATGTGCCTGCCGTGATCAAGCCTTGCTTGACACCGGTGATAGTGAGGTACGCGGGTGTTGGCATGACTGGTTTCCTTGCCTGATTGAGTAGGTAATTCCGACGGCGTGTTTGCCAGCGGGCAATTGCCTATAACAAAAAGCGTGCCTGAAATAATGAGAGCCAATGGAATAAAGGGGTTGGGGGAGTTGTTAGTTTAAATATATAAAAGTTGTCGTCGGTTGGCGCTTATTTTCGTGTCGATGTTTGCGCGAGTGTGCGCAGTTAGTTGCTCATGCTGTTTTATTAATGAGTACACGGGTGCGCAAGGTATTCGGTTTTATCACTGCGCGTGAAGTGCGCAAATAGCTGCGCAGGCCCGTTTTTATTGGTTTTGTAGGAAATTGCTTAAGTGCGGGCTCACCGCTTGATGATTGATTCTTGTATGGCTAAGGTTCGCCTACTTCGTCACGTGCTGGACGAAGATTAATTGGCCTTCTAATGCGTATGTGGATTGCGGTTAGTTTGTCGCCCTTGCCTTGAACAGTTATGTGCGGACCGGAATGGTTTATTCAGACACGCTCTACGCTTATCACCTTGAACTTGCGCGCTTACCCTGTTCGTCAGGGGGCTTTGCCGGCTGTGATATGCGTTTTTCGAGTGAGTATGAAGCCCTGGAGTCCGAACTCGGCAAGGCACATTCGATACATGGTGCAGGCTTGCCGGATTGGCAGCGCGTCAGCGAGCTCGGCGAGCGGGTTTTGCGTGAGCACTCCAAGGATCTGCGCGTCGCCGTCTGGTTGACCTGGGCGTTGCACCAGCGCGATTCATTCCCCGGGCTTCTGGCGGGCCTCGGCGTACTGCTTCATCTGTGCAAGCATCACTGGGCGATTGTCTACCCTGCTAAATCACGTACGCGTATGGCTGCGTTTGGTTGGCTGGTGTTGCGGCTTGACCCCCTGTTCACGAAGCATCTTTCACTTACCGATCAAGTGCCATTGTTTCAGGCGCTTTTGGAGCACCTGAAAAGTCTCGACGAGCTGTGGCGTGAACATCTGGGGGACGACGCGCCCTTGTTGTTACCGATCCGCAGGCAACTGTCGGAGCGTTTGGCGCTTGCCCTGCAGGGCGGTTCCGAGCCGCGTGGTGTTGCGGGTGCCATCGCTCAGGTCAAGCAGGTGGCAACGCAGCTGCTGAGGCCTGAACAGCCGGTCAACAACGAAAAAGACGCGCAAAAACTGTTGCGGGCATTGCAGGAACAGGCTCGGCCACTGTGCGCCTGGTGGCTGCGCCAGAGTGCCACTGATCTGCGTGCCTTGCGCCTGAGCCGCACCCTGGCCTGGCTGGCGCTTACCAACTATCCCGACGCCAACAGTGAGCGAATAACCGCTTTGCGCGGGCTTCCTCACGACAAACTCAAACGCTACCAGAACCGTCTGACCCAAGGTCATCACGCCGACCTTTTGCTTGAGCTTGAAGCGAGCCTGGCCGGTGCGTTGTTCTGGTTTGACGGGTTGCGTATGGCCTGGGAGTGCCTCGAAGCCCTGCAGGCAGAGTGGGCCATGACCGAGCTGGAAATGAATTTTGCGTTGTTGTTGCAGCGCCTGCCGAGTCTGCCGGAGTTCAGGTTTGATGACGGCACCCCATTTGCCGACCCCGCGACGTGTGATTGGATCACGCTCCACGTCCTTCGCCACGTACATAAAGCCGAGCCTTCAACCGCCGTCATCGATGCCGGAAACGAGCCCTGGGAGACGGCCTTGCAGGCCGTTATGTCCAGGCTGCGCAAAGAGGGCCTGAAGGCGGCGATTGCCACGCTCAAAGAAGGACTGCACGCCGCCCGCGGCGACCGGACCCGCTTTCATTGGCGATTGGCGCTGGCCAGATTGTGCATACGAGCAGGCAAACACGAACTGGGCAGGATCCAGCTCGAACAACTGGACCTTGAATTACAACAGGCGGGCCTGGAGCGCTGGGAGCCAGAACTGGCCTTTCAAGTCTCCCGGCTCCTGTATCGCTGTTATGACCTTTTGCCACAAGACCATGCCGTGCGCGAGCGCAAGGAAGTCACCCATCGCAGGTTGTGCCACTTCGATCTTGAAGCGGTGCTTGATTAGGCTCGCGAGCCCACCGAAAAAGGAGAAACACCATGCTCAAAGACGGTTCGGTAGCACCCAAGGAACGTATCAATATCACCTTCAAACCTGCCATTGGCGGTGTGCAGGAGGAAGTCGAACTGCCACTGAAGTTACTGGTGCTGGGCGATTTCAGCCAGCGCGAAGATCTGCGCAAACTTGAGGATCGAAAGCCCATTGGTATCGACAAAAACACCCTTGACGAGGTGTTGGCCAAACAAGCTCTGAGCTTGACATTGAGCGTTCCGAATCGATTGCAGGAGGAGGGTGGCATCGAGGAGCTGTCCGTCGAGGTTCGGATTAACGCGATGAAGGACTTCAACCCCGCAAACCTGGTTGAACAAATACCCGAATTGCAAAAGTTGATGGCGTTGCGTGAGGCGTTGATGGCACTCAAGGGGCCGCTGGGTAACACGCCAAGCTTTCGCAAAGCCATTGAGCAGGCGCTGGCCGATGACGAGTCTCGTGCGCGCGTACTCGCCGAGCTGGGGCTGAGCGGCCCGACCACCTGAACCCTTCAGTAAAAGGACACTGACACCATGACGACCACTCAACAGAACCTGCAGCCGGCCCAGGCTGGCGGCGAGTACAGCATCCTCGACACTATCATCGCCCAGACATTATTGAGCGCCGATGACGAGGCCTACGGCATTGCCAAGCGCGGCGTGTCGGCCTTCATCGAAGAGTTGCTCAAACCCCATAACAGCGCTGAGCCAGTGAAGAAACGCCTGGTCGACCGGATGATCGCCGAGATTGATACCAAGCTCAGCCAGCAAATGGACGAGATTCTTCATCATCCGGATTTCCAGGCGCTGGAGGCTTCCTGGAGAGGCCTGCAGTTGCTGATCGACCGCACCAATTTTCGAGAAAACATCAAGATCGAGCTGCTCAATGTCTCGCGTCAAGACCTGCTGGATGACTTTGAAGACTCGCCGGAAATTACCCAGTCCGGGCTGTACAAGCATATCTACAGCGCTGAGTACGGACAATTTGGTGGCCAACCGGTGGGCGCGATCATCGCCAATTACTTCCTTTCACCCAGTGCGCCTGATGTGAAGTTGATGCAATACGCTTCAAGCGTTGCCTGCATGGCCCACGCACCCTTTATCGCTGCTGCGGGGCCGGCTTTTTTCGGATTGGAAAGCTTTACTGGATTACCTGACCTCAAGGATCTCAGGGATCATTTCGAAGGCCCGCAGTTTGCCAAATGGCAAGGTTTTCGTCAGAGCGAAGATGCCCGCTATATCGGCCTCACTGTGCCACGCTTTCTACTGCGAACCCCTTACGATCCGATTGATTGCCCAGTTAAAACCTTTGCCTACCAGGAGAACGTGGTGAACAGCCACGAGCACTACCTCTGGGGTAATACTGCCTACGCCTTTGCCACGCGCCTGACTGAGAGTTTTGCGCGCTTTCGCTGGTGCCCGAACATTATCGGCCCGCAAAGTGGCGGCGCGGTAGAAGACTTGCCATTGCATCATTTTCAGAGCATGGGCGAGATCGAAACCAAGATTCCTACAGAGGTACTGGTTTCGGATCGGCGCGAGTACGAACTGGCGCAAGAGGGGTTTATTGCCCTGACCATGCCCAAGGGCAGTGACAACGCGGCGTTCTTTTCGGCCAGCTCGGTCCAGAAACCCAAAACCTTCGGCATCAGTGAAGAGGGCAAGGCAGCCGAACTCAATTACCGGCTCGGCACCCAATTGCCCTACATGATGGTGGTCAACCGTCTGGCGCACTACCTCAAGGTCTTGCAGCGCGAGCAACTGGGCTCCTGGAAAGAACGCACGGACCTGGAGCTGGAGCTCAACAAGTGGATTCGCCAATACGTGGCCGATCAGGAAAACCCCAGTGCCGAAGTGCGCGGCCGCCGGCCATTGCGGGCAGCACGCATTGTTGTCAGTGATGTCGACGGAGAGCCAGGCTGGTATCGGGTCAACCTGAGTGTGCGCCCTCATTTCAAGTACATGGGGGCTGACTTCACGTTGTCCCTGGTCGGCAAGCTCGATAAAGAATGAGCAGAAGCCGGCGGATGCCCCATAACGTGAGCCTTTTCGAGCGTCTCGAAGGCGATGCATCAACCCAGCGGTGCAGTGTGGCATCCGTCGCCGCACACCTGGGGAAAATGCTCAGCACCCGGGCAGGCAGTGTTCAGACACTGCCCGATTATGGTTTGCCCGATCTCAATGACATGCGGCTTAGCCTGCACGAGTCCTTGATCCGCTCACGCGCCTTGATCGAGCGATTCATCCGTGCCTACGAGCCGCGACTGGCAAATGTACAGGTCAAGGTGCTGCCGCGTGCTACTGAACCTCTGGCCCTGGCCTTTGCGATCGAAGCCGCGCTGATTGTTGACGGTGTCACACGGCCCGTTGTGTTCCAGGCGCGCCTGGTGGATGGCGGGCGGGTTGAGGTCTGCGCCGATGGGCTTTAACCGTTACTTCCAAAGCGAGCTCAGCGCCCTGCGGCACCTCGGGCGGCGTTTCGCCGAGCGTAATCCCGCACTGGCGCCGTTTCTGGCTGAAAGCGGCCAGGACCCGGATGTTGAGCGATTGCTGGAGGGGTTTGCGTTTCTGACCGGTCGCCTGCGCCAGAAGTTGGACGACGAGCTGCCGGAGCTGACGCATTCCTTGATGCATTTGCTGTGGCCCAATTACATGCGGCCAATACCCGCCTTCAGCATCCTGCAATTTGACCCATTGAAACGTGCAGGTCCCGCCGTTCGGGTTGCCCGTGATACGGCGGTAGAAAGTGTTCTTATCCAGGGTGAGCGGTGTCGCTTCAGGACGTGCTACACCACTGATGTCATGCCACTGCAACTCACAGGTCTGGACTTCAAGTGCCAGGGTGACGGGGCATGGTTGGATTTGCACCTGGACATGAGTGTCGAGGGTAACTTCAGCCAGTTAACCTTTGACTCACTGCGACTGCACCTGTCGGGCGACCGCTACATCAGCCAGGGGCTCTACCTCAGTTTGCTGCGACATCTGGATGGCATTCACTTGCTGTTACTGGATGGCGAAGGGGTGCCGGCCAAGGGCAACGATGGGCAACCGATGACGGTGCGGCTGGGCGCTGCCCAGGTCAAGCCGGTGGGGTTTTCGCAAGACGAGGCGTTGATACCGTATCCACAGAATACGTTTCGCGGTTACCGCCATCTGCAGGAGTACTTCGCCTTTCCCGAAAAGTACCTGTTTGTCGATATCGAGGGGCTGAGTGTCCTGCACACACTTGCCCCTGAACGGCTCAGCCAGGTCCGCGGCATGGTGCTGCGCTTTGAACTGCGCACCCACGGGCACGCACTGCAACAGCCCACGCTGGACAACGTGAAGTTGTATTGCACGCCCATTGCCAACTTGTTCAAACATGATGCGGTCCCCATTCGCCTGAATGGAAAAGAGGATGAATACCTTCTGGTGCCGGGGGAATATACCCCGGGCAATGCCGCCGTGTTTTCCGTCGACAGTGTCACTGGCTGGCGCCCTGGCGGATTGGGTTACCAGGCCTATGTGCCGTTCGAATCCTTTGAGCATGACTGGGGGGTTGACCGAGCTACAGCGCCGGCCAGCTACGGCATTCGCCAGCGCTCGTCGCAGCAGCATGGAGGGCTCGACACCTGGATGGGGTTTGGCAGTCGCGAAGGTAAAGTCCAGGAAACGTTGTCGATCGAAATGACTTGCACCAACTGCAACCTGCCTCGGCAGTTGCAGCCAGGCGACATCAACCAACCCTGCGAGCAGGCACCGGAATCACTGACGTTTCGCAATATCACCGCGCCAACGGCGACCTTCGCGCCGCCGCTGGACCAGGATTTCCTGTGGAAGCTGATCAGCAATATGTCGCTCAACTATCTGTCGTTGACCGATATCAATGCCTTGAAAGTGATTCTCGAAACCTATGACCTGCCGCGCTATCACGATCGGCAGGCGCAAAAGGTCAGTCAGACAAGGCTCGGTGCGCTGCAGTCCATTCGCCATGAGCCGGTTGACCGACTGCACCGTGGGTTACCCATTCGCGGCCTACGTGTGGAATTGACAGTCGACCCCCAGGGGTTTCTCGGTCAGGGCGATCTGTTTGTGTTCGCCTCGGTCCTCAATGAGTTCTTTGCGCTCTACGCCAGCCTCAACTCTTATCACGAGTTACGAGTCATCAGCACACAAGGAGACGTGTACCTATGGCCATCCCGCATGGGGCAACAGCCCCTGCTTTGAATGCGCTCTGTTGCGGCATTCGTGAGTACACACTGTTCCAGGCAATTGAGCAGGTGATTGAGCGATTGCGCGAAGCTCATCCGCTGATGGATGAAGACGCGCTGTACGACCTGTTGGAATTTCAGGCCAATCCAGGTCTGGGGTTTGCCGGACACGATATCGATCGCGTGGCGTTCTTTATGGAGCGCGGGCAATTACGCGCTCGCCTGCGGCTCAACATATTGGGTTTGGTCGGGGCCGGGTCACCGCTGCCAGCGTTCTATGCAGAGCAGGCGTTTGGCGAGCTTTCCGGCGGTAACCCCACTCGCGACTTCCTCGACCTATTCCACCACCGACTGCATCGGCTGGTGTGGCCGATCTGGCGTAAATATCGCTATCGAGCGTGTTTCCAGACTGGCGCGAGCGATGCGTTCTCGGAGCAGATGTTTGCGCTGATCGGCCTGGGTGGCAACGCGATACGAGGTACCACGCAATTGGACTGCAAACGCCTGTTGCCTTACCTGGGGCTGTTGAGTTTGCGCGTGCATTCGGCCGCCTTGATCGAAGCCGTGCTGCGGTACTACTTCAAGCATGCCCCGGTGTTCATCGAACAATGGGTTGAGCGCCGTGTGGAGGTTGCCCATTTTCAGCGCAATAGCCTCGGTATCACCCGCTGCGAACTCGGTGAGGACCTGGTGCTGGGGCATCAGGTCAGCGACCGCAGCGGGAAGTTCAGGGTGCATATCCTGGCGCTGAGCTGGCAGCAGTTTCACGCGTTCCTGCCCACGGGGAAGGGCTACCAGCCCTTGTGTTCACTGGTGCGTTTAACCACGCGAGACCCGTTGGAATACGACCTGCGCCTGGTGCTTGCCGCCGGTGAGATCAGAGCCCTGCATATTGGCGCGCGCAATGTCTGTCGCCTGGGCTGGACCAGTTGGTTGGACCATGAGCAAGCCGACGGTGTGGTCACGTTTGCTGGCAACTTTCATTAGGGACGGGTGATTATGATCAATGTGGACCTGCAACAGCTTATACGCACGCTGTCAACCCAGGTACGTCGCGACCTGGAGCGTTCCTCGGAACGTTGTGTAAACCGCGGTGGCCGAGAAGTACTCGTCGAAGACCTGCTGCTTGCCTTGCTTGAGCAGCCCGGCGGCCTGCTGGCCAAGGCCCTGGCCGACGCTGATGTGCCGATGAGCGAATTGCAAGCAACGTTGCAGCCAAGAAGTGAGCAGAGTGCAACCCGTAATCCGGTCTTCTCTCAGGCGCTGGTGCATTGGTTGCAACAAGCGTTGATGGTTGCCCATCTCGAGCTGGGGCAACGCTTTGTGGATGAGGGCGCCCTGTTGCTGGCGCTGTTGCGTCATCCGCTGGAGTACGCCGGTGCTGGCTATCAGGCCGTGCTGGGCCGCCTGGATGCAGAGCGTGTACGGGATTTTCTGGCCAGCCAGGCACCTGCGGCCGAACCGTTGGCGACAGAATCGTTGTTGCAGCGTTTTACGCATGACCTCACAGGCCAGGCGCGTGAAGGTCTGATTGATCCGGTGCTGTGTCGCGACGGTGAAATTCGGCAACTGATTGACATTCTTGTGCGACGCCGCAAGAACAACCCGATCCTGGTCGGGGAGGCCGGGGTAGGCAAAACAGCGATTGTCGAAGGCCTTGCGCTGAAAATTGTCGCTTCGCAGGTGCCCGATGCCCTCAAGGCTGTTCGCGTACTGACCCTGGACATGGGGCTCCTGCAAGCGGGTGCCAGCCTCAAGGGCGAGTTCGAGCGGCGGCTCAAAGGCGTGATTGATGAAGTCAACGCCTCGCCGCAGGCCGTGATCCTGTTTATCGATGAAGCCCATACGCTGGTCGGCGCAGGAGGCCCGGCAGGCGGTTCCGACGCGGCCAATCTGCTTAAGCCTGCGTTGGCTCGAGGCGCTCTGCGCACCATTGCGGCCACCACCTGGTCGGAATACAAGCAATACATTGAGAAAGACCCGGCGTTGGCGCGACGTTTCCAGCCAGTGCTGATCGGTGAGCCGAGTGTCGAGGAAGCCGTGTCGATCCTGCGCGGTCTGGTTCCGGTGTATGAGGCAAGCCATGGTGTCTACGTCCGCGATGATGCCGTCGTAGCGGCGGCACACCTGAGCGCTCGTTATCTGGCGGGCCGCCAGTTGCCGGACAAGGCCGTGGATGTGCTGGACACCGCCTGCGCACGAGTGCGCACGCGTCAGGCAATGCCCCCTGAGGCGCTGCAAAACCTGCACGCGGAAAGGGCGGAAGGCACGCGGCAACATGAGGCGTTAAGCCGGGACGCCGAGGCGGGGCTGCCGGTGGATGCTCAAGCATTGCAAGCGCTGGGCCGACGCTTGGACGCCATCGAGCAGGAACGTCAGGTAGTGGAGCAGCAGCGGATTCAACAGGCTGGCCAGTCATCGGACAAACTTGAGGTGTGCCCGCGTTTGATCGCCGAGGTGGTCAGTGCCTGGACCGGCATTCCGGTTGAGCAGCTGGCGCTGGAGCCCAACGAAAAGGTATTGAGCCTTGCTGCTGCCCTGCGCACGCGCATTCTGGGACAAGAGCATGCCGTGCAGGTGCTTGATCGTGCCTTGCGGGCGGTTGCCGCGGGCCTCAACAAAGCGGATGCGCCGGTGGGTGTGTTTCTGCTGGTGGGCCCCAGTGGTGTTGGCAAAACCGAAACAGCGCTGGCATTGGCGCAGCTTCTGTATGGCGGTGAGCGGTTCGTGACCACCATCAATATGTCGGAATACCAGGAGAAGCATGCGCTGTCCCGTTTGATCGGTGCGCCACCGGGCTACGTCGGTTATGGCGAAGGTGGAGTCCTGACCGAGGCTGTGCGCAAGCGGCCTTATTCAGTGGTACTGCTCGACGAGGTCGAGAAAGCCGACGCCGAGGTGTTGAACCTGTTTTACCAGGTCTTTGACAAGGGCCGCGCCAACGATGGTGAAGGCAGAGAAATAGATTTTCGCAACACGCTGATCCTGATGACTTCCAACCTTGGCAGCGACTGCATCAACGAACTGTGTGAAAGCGGTCGGCGGCCTGAGGCCCAGGTGTTGCAGGACGCTATACAGCCCGTGTTGCGTAGCCACTTCAAATCGGCCCTGCTGGCCCGGATGCGTGTCGTGCCGTATTACCCGATTGCCGGTCCAGTCCTGCATGAGGTGGTAAGGCTCAAACTGGCAAGCCTCGGTGAGCGGTTGCTTCGGCGCAAGTTGGCCCTGACGTGTTCCCCTGAGCTGATCGCGCACATGGCCGAGCGCTGCGCGGACCGTGAAAGTGGTGCGCGGTACATCGATCAATGGATCGAGCGCTACTTGCTGCCGCAAATGGTCGATCGCGTTCTGAGTGCCATGGCCACGGATGAATCCTTGTCGTGGGTGCATGCAGGGTTGGATGGCAATGGCCTGCCCAGCTGTGAGTTCGGCCAATGACGAACGCTATGTTTACCCAAGTGGCCGAACCGCTGGTGTACGCCGCCGCCTTGCTGGACGGCTTCACGCGCGCGAGCCAGGAAAGTGACCCGACGACGTTGCCAGGCCTATGTGCTGTGAGCGCTGCGCACCTGAGCCAGTGCGAGCTCACTCAACTGTATCTGGTGGATGAGGTGACCGGCCAATTCGAGCTTATTGCTCAACATTTGCCTGAGGCGCTGCCGGGCGGCGAACCGACTTCACGTCCGGCAGCGAATAACCAACAGCTGTTGCACTACGTCCTGAGAACGCGTTGTTGCCTGGGCCTCGATGACGTCGGAAGCAGCCTCTATGACAGCGGCTTTTTGCCGGCGGCGCGGGCGCCCTGGCGTGCGCTATTGTGTGTTCCGCTGTTCAACCGCACCAATGCGGTCACAGGCGTACTCCTGTGCGCGAGCT
The DNA here is from genome assembly GCF_049896685.1 of Pseudomonas sp. TWRC1-2. Lineage (NCBI taxonomy): Bacteria > Pseudomonadati > Pseudomonadota > Gammaproteobacteria > Pseudomonadales > Pseudomonadaceae > Pseudomonas > Pseudomonas sp. TWRC1-2. The sequence continues at coordinate 62,170 of NZ_JAFCUU010000001.1, forward strand.
GGCGTGTGACGCCACTGCTGGGTTACGCGCCATCGCTGGGTCAATTCGGCAGTTTCGCTGTGAACCAACTGCTTATGCTGCGTCGCATGCAACCGGCGCCAGCCATTGCCCGTTCACCGCGCGGTGGGTCGACTGCAGGGGCCTATGGCTTGATCGGCAACAGCGCTGCGATGGAAGAAACCTGCCACCTGATCGGCAAAGTCCTGCAGACCCCTTATACGGTGCTGTTGCGTGGTGAGACCGGCACCGGCAAAGAGGTCGTGGCGCGGGCGATTCACACGGCCGGGCCACGCAGTGCCCAGGCATTCGTGGTGCAAAATTGCGCTGCGTTTCCAGAAGGTTTGCTCGAGAGCGAACTGTTTGGCTACCGCAAAGGGGCATTCACCGGTGCTGAGCGCAACTACGCGGGGCTGTTCGACGCCGCGCATGGCGGTACGTTGCTGCTGGATGAAATCGGCGACATGCCGCTGTCATTGCAGGCCAAGTTGCTGCGGGTCTTGCAGGAGGGTGAGATCCGCCCGTTGGGCGCCAGCGTCGCGCATAAGGTTGACGTGCGCATCATTGCCGCGACCCACCGCGACCTCGCTGCAATGGTGGCGCAAGGCAGTTTTCGTGAAGACCTTTATTACCGGCTCGCACAGTTCCCGATTCAATTGCCTGCCTTGCGTGAACGCGATGGCGATGTGTTGCAGCTGGCGCGGCACTTCGCCGACAAGGCGTGCGCTGCGCTGGGGCGGGCGCCTGTCGATTGGTCCAATACCGCCCTTGATCAACTGTCGAGCCATGGCTTTCCCGGCAATGTCCGCGAGCTCAAGTGTCTGGTGGAACGCGCAGTGCTGCTGTGTGACGACGGTGTGATTCTGCCGGCGCATTTGTCGTTGCCACTGGCCCCGGATGCGACCGATGCCGTTGATGTGACGCTACGCCAGCGCATGGAGCGAGTGGAGCGCGTATTTCTGATTGATTGCTTGCACAAGAACCGTGGCAATCGAACCCGCACTGCCCGTGAACTGGGGGTTGCTCGGCGCACGCTGCTCTATCGTCTCGCGCGCCTGAACATTCCTTTCGACGATGCCAGAGGCGAGGGCTGAAGTGTGCTTTTGTGCATTGCCATGCATGACCGACGCCTGTGCCGTATCGAGCAGGGCAACCTTATTTCTGTGGGAGAAACCTGATGCCTGATCGTCCGTGGCAAGCCGTTGTGCTTGTGTTGTGTCTGCTGAGTGGCTGCGGCGCCAATTACGTGTTTGACGACGCTGATTACCGCCCGCTGGGTGAGCCCAAGTCGATTAATCGTGGCCAGTGAAAGGGGAGAGGCTGACCATGCAACTTGTGTTTGAGCTTTTGGGTACCGAGGACGGAAGCCGCGCACCCACGGCGCGCAAGCTATTTTGCGCTGCAGGCGGCGTGATCGGTCGTGGTGCCGGGTGTGACTGGGTGATTCCGGACGCCAGCCGTCTGCTCTCCAGCCACCATGGCTTGGTCGCCTATCGTGAGGGCCAGTACCTGTTGACGGATATCAGCAGCAACGGGATCGGTGTAGCCGGCAGCGCCGAACGTCTGCGCAAGGGGCAGGCGCGATTGATCAGTGATGGCGACATTTTTCAACTGGGAACCTTGTCGATTCGGGCGAAACTGGTGGCGTTGACGCAGCCTCGCGGTGAGCAATGGGACGCCAACACAGGGCTGATTCCCGATGATGCCTACCTGGCGCTGGACCCAATTCAAGCGCTCGACGTCGAGCAGCAGCGTCAGACCACGTCGCAGGACCTGGAGGCATTGGCAGATGGGAGCGGCACGTCGGGTCCGTGGGCCGACGATCGGGTGACCAACAGGGACCATCTGACGTTACCCCGACGCGCCGAACCCGCTCAGGAAGCCGTCCCGGTTCGCTCCGATGCGATGCCAGCAGCGGGCAGCGACGTTTTTTGGGGGCGGTTTGCGACAGCACTGGGTATTAGCCTGGAAACTCTCGATACGACGGGTCGCGAGGCGTTGGCGATCAGAGCAGCGCGCCTGCTGCGTATGGAGGTAGAAGGTCTGCAACAAAGCCTGCGGATTTGCGAAGAGCTTAAAAGCGAGCTGAATCTGCCGCTTTTCGAGACGCTGCAAAGGCGCCGGAGCCCTTTGAGAGACAGCGTCGAAACCGATGCCGCAATGGCGATGCTGCTGGGCACCGAGGATCTTGGCCAGTTGCCGGCCGAACACGCCATCACCCAGGCCCATCGGGATATGCAAGTCCATCAGGTTGCGTTACTGGCGGCCTGCCGCAATGCACTGCGCGCTACGCGCAGCGCCTTTGCCCCGGGTCATCTGCTGACATGCTTCGAATACCAGGGGCAACGGCGCCGATTTTTCACCGACGGTGGGTATTGGCGGGCTTACCAGCGTCACTACCAGCGTTTGCTCGAGGATGAGCAGTTCACCGATCGCCTGCCGGGCAGTGACTTCGCCAAGGCTTACGAAGAGCAGGTGCGCTTGATCTCAACCCTGCACGTCGATTATTCAGGATGAACATTATGTTTCGAGCCGCGCTTGCAACAACGCTGCTTTTGCTCGGCCTGTTGGCCGGCTGCAGCAGCCTATCGCCGTTTTCTACCTTGACCAAGTTGGACATGGCGCTGGCCGCCAGCGAGCAAGTCAACCCCGACCTGCACGGCAGGCCGTCTCCGGTGGTGGTGCACTTGATTGAATTGCGTCACGCCGTGGCGTTTGAGAATGCGGACTTCTTCAGTCTGTACAGCAATGCCGAGCAGTCGCTGCCCAAGGACTGGCTGCGCAGTGAGGAACTTGAACTGCGACCGGGTGAGCGGCTGGCGCTCAAGCTCGGGCTCGAGCCCGGCACGCGTTTCTTGGGCGTGTTGGCAGCCTATCGAGATCTGCCCCATGTTCAATGGCGGTGGGTCGTGCCCATTACCCCGCAGCAGTTAACCCGTGCCGATCTTGTGCTGGACCAGGCCGGTATTCGCGTTTCTTCGTCCATGCATGGCCAGGAGTCCGAGTGATATGCAGGTTCATAAAGTCATCTGGCAGGAAGGCATGCTGTTACGGCCGCAGCATCTGCAGCACAACGATCGCTATTACCATCAGCAGCTCAATCGGACGCGCTTGCTGGGGGCTGATGCGTGGGGGTTTCTGACGCTGGAAGTCGATTTGCAATACCTCAATTTCGGCAAAGTGGTGGTCAACCAGGCCAGTGGCGTATTGCCGGACGGTAGTCTGTTCGAGTTGGGCGGGGCGATGGAGCCGCTGGTCTTGCAGGTGCCCGCCAACGCCGGCAAACAGCCGATTTATCTCGCGCTGCCGCTGGATACCGGCAATCAGAACGAAGTTCGCCGCCAGCAGCAAACCGACGTCCTGGCCCGCTATCTGGCGTGTGACATTGAGGTGGGGGATTCGAATGCCGGCGTCGACTCCCGTTGTCACATCAGTTGCGCGCGTCCTGACCTGCGTCTGCTGCTGGGCGACCCTCCAAGCGAGCAGAGTTTCGTCAAACTCAAGGTTGCTCAAGTGCTGGAGTCGACCGATGCAGGCGGCGTGAGCCTGGATGCCGACTTCATTCCATCCTTCATTTTTCTTCAGGGCCACGGCTATTTGCCGTCGTGCCTCAAGGAGGTGATCAGCTTGCTCTCCAGCCGTGGGGATGCCATTGCAGCGCGTATTCGGGGTGAAGGCACCGCCGCAGGTACGGAAATCGGCGACTTTCTGATGCTGCAATTGATCAATCGTACCGAGTTGGAATTGCGTCACTGCCTGAGCCAGACCCACGTGCGCCCGCAAGCCTTGTTCCGGGCATTACTGTCGCTGTTCGGTGAGTTGTCAACGTTCGCCAACGACAGCAAACGTGCGCACCTGGATGTGCGTTATCGACATGAAGACCAAGGTGAAAGTTTTCGCGGGTTAATGGAGGGCGTGCGTGGCGTGCTGTCAATGGTGCTTGAGCAACACGCCATCGAGTTGACGTTGCAGCAACGCCAATACGGGGTGTTGGTATGCCCGGTGAGCGACCTGAAATTGCTCGGCACTGCGACGTTTATTTTGGCGGCCACTGCTCAGTGTGATTCGGAGGAATTGCGCCATCGCCTGCCTTCGCATTTGAAGGTCGGGCCGGTGGAGCGCATACGCGAGCTGGTCAACTTGCACCTGGCGGGAATCAAGGTCAGACCGTTGCCTGTGGCGCCACGGCAGATTCCGTTTCATGCAGGCAAAACCTATTTCATGCTGGATCTGAGTGCCCGCGACATCACGCAGCTGGAGCAGTCGGGTGGGTTTGCCTTCCATGTAGGCGGTGAATTTACAGCGCTCGAACTCAACTTCTGGGCCATCAGGAACTGAACACAATGGACAGTGAATACCTGCAGGATGAAAAGACTGTTTTGCTCGACCATCAGGGCCGTGGGCCGGGCCACGGCCCGATTACGGACTTCCCTGCGCCGCCGCGCTTTGAGCAGTTGGAAGATCGAATGATCTACGCCGCCCACGAGCAAGGTACCCCGCGCTTCAAGATGGGGTTCAACCCTCTCGTTGAGGCCGCATGGGCGTTGTTGTCGCAAGTGGTTCAGCTCAAAAGCGCCTCTGGCCGCGAAAGCTTGGGCGCGGTCAACGACAGAATGGCATTGGCGGTCACTCAGTTTGAAGCCCGCGCCTTGCAGAGTGGTGTCGAGAGCAGCCAGGTGATGTCGGCCCGTTATGTGTTGTGCAGCGTCGTCGATGAAGCTGTAGTCACTACGGCGTGGGGCAGCCGCAGCGACTGGTCGAAGATGAGCCTGTTGAGCCGCTTTCACAACGAAACCTTCGGTGGGGAGAAGGTTTTCCAACTGTTGGAGCGGCTGTCCCGCGACCCGGTCAAGCACCTGGCAATGCTGGAGCTGATGTACCTGTGCCTCTCCCTCGGATTCGAAGGCAAATACCGAATCATGGAGCGAGGTGTCAGCCAACTTGAAGCCGTACGCGATGCCTTGTACCGACAGATCAGGCACGTGCGAGGCGAGCCAATGTCGGCGCCTTTGCAGCCCACGCGAGCAGGGCGTGCGCGCCGTAAACGGCTCCCCGTTATCCCGGTGACTTGGGTCGCAGTCTTTACCCTGGCCTGTTTGCTGGCGATGTACACAGGATTTGCCTGGCGGCTGGGCGAAGAAGCCGCGAGGGCGCTGCAACCCTTTCAATTTTCGGCGTCGGAACTGACTCAGACGCCCTTGTAAACGCTGGGAGCAATGAATGAACGCATTCCTCAAGAACGCGCGCACTGTGCTGGGCACGATTTGGGTCTGGAGCTTGTTGCTGGTGCTTTCCTGCGCGGTGTTGGTGTGGTGTTTCGGGCCGTTGCTGGCTGTGGATGATCACCGCTTCTGGCAAGGCGCGAGTGCTCGCCTGGTCACCATCAGCGTGTTGTTTCTGCTGTGGGGGCTGGCGATGGTCCTCGTCGGCGTACGCCGGGCAGCTGAGCTCAAGAGACCTGAACGCCAGGCACACCATGAGCAACTGGGATGGGTTGAGGACGAGCAGCGACAGGTACGCGGTCGCTTCAAAGAGGCTGTCCAGCGCTTGAAAACCTCGCCGCGATACGCAGGGCATAACCAGCGATGGCGTAATAGCTTGCCCTGGTACCTGTTGATCGGCGAGCAAGCCAGCGGCAAAACGCGGCTGTTGGCGGCGGCGGGCTTACAACTGCCGTTTGACCGCGTAGAAGCAATGCCAGTGGGGGGCACGGCTCATGCGCAATGGCATTTCGCTGGCGACAGCGTACTTATCGATATCCCCGGGCGTTACCTGACACAACCTGACAGCACGCTGGACGCCGCCGGTTGGTCGACGCTGTTGCGTCTGCTCAGGCAGCGGCGCCGAGTGCGCCCGCTCAATGGCGTGGTGGTGGCTTTGTCGGTCGAAACATTGTTGGGCTGTAACGAGCACGATCTGGACCTGCAGGCTCGCCAGGTGCACTCGCGCCTGCAAGAGGTCCAGCAAACGTTGCACGTGGACGTTCCCGTGTATCTGGTGCTGACCCAGGCTGACCGCGTGCCAGGGTTTGCCGAGTTCTTCGATGCGCCCCAGGGAGAGGAGGCAGAAAGCGTGCTTGGCCAGCCACTCGATGTTGGCAAGGACGGCGTTGACATCGCACAGGTGCGCCGCGCGTTCGACGAGCTGCTGCAGCGTTTGAGCAGTGAACTGATTACGCGATTGCATCAGGAGCGTAATGTCGAGCGCCGTGGCCTTATGCTCGACTTCCCCCAGCAGGCGGCGCAACTCGGCGAGCGTTTGTGCCTGTTCGTGGAGTCGGCTTTTTCCGCCCATCGTTATCAGCGCATCAGCGGGTTGCGGGGCTTCTATTTGACCTGCGCCGGCGACAGGCACAGTCATTTCGTGCAGGGCCTGTTCAGTCGGGTGATCTTCGCCGAGGCAGACCTCGCCGGTCTGCAGACCCCGGAGCAACGGCGCATCCATTTGCGCCAGGGGTTACTGGCCATCGCCGTTGTGCTGGTTATCGGGAGCGCCGGGTGGCTGTGGACGCACAGCTACACCGTCAACCAGCAACGCCTGGCGCAAGTGGCTGCACTGGCGGTGCAACCTGCACCTGCTGCGCAGAATGCTGACGACACCCTCACACTGCTGGCGCTGTTGGATGCCCGCTGGGCAGCGACGCAGGTTTTCCCTGCAACAGAAGACGCACGGTTTATCGAGCGCGCCGGTCTTTATCAGGGTGATTTGAGCCGCCCACCCTTGACCCACGCGTATCAGCTGGCCGTGCAGCAGCTGTTACTGGACCGCCTAACAGTGCTGCTCGAGGAGCAAGTTCGCACCAACCTTGGCAATCGCGAACGACTGCTGGAAAACCTGCGCGCCTACCTGATGCTCAATCTGCGGGAGCGCCGTGATACCGGGTGGCTGGCACAGCATATGGCAGACCATTGGTCTGCGCGTTATCCAGGTGACGCGTCGGTGCACAAACGCCTGAATGAACACTTGGCGCGGCTGCTTGAGCAACCGTTCATTGCGCCGCTCGATGAAGCCCTTGTGGCCAAGGCTCGCGAAGCGCTGCGGGGTGAGTCCCTGGCGGATGTGGTTTACCGGGCGTTGCGCGAACAGTCACGCAACCTCGAGCCTTTGCGGTTTGTCGATGGCAAGGTATTCGCGGCCATTGATCCACCTATTCCCGGTTTCTACACCAAAAGGTATTGGCAGTACTTTGAGGCACAGGGCCCGCGGCTGGTGAATGCCATTGCGCAGGACAACTGGGTATTGGGGGAGGGTGCCGACCTCAGTGTCATGGATTTGCGGCGGCTGATGATTGAGCTGCAGCAGCGCTATTTCAGTGAGTATGCCGATACCTGGAGTGCCGCCCTTGGCCGCGTCAGCCTGCAACAGAGCGACAGCCTCAGGCAGGATGCCGAACAGCTCGCGGGCTTGACGTCAGCCCAGTCGCCGCTGATGCAATTGTTGCTGCTGTTGCGTGAAAACACGCGTTTGCTGCCCGGTCATGACCCTTTGGCCAACGTACCCGCTCAGACGGGAGCGTTGGGGGTGATCGCTCAGACGGCTGTGGCTGAAGGGGCGAAGGTCGTCCTTCCAGACTCTGCCCGCCGAGCGTTGCAACGACGCTTTGAGCCATTGCACCAGTTGCTCGACGAGCAGCACAACCCTGGCGTCGAGTTGACCCAGGCATTGCGTTTGCTCGACGAGCTGCACCTGCAACTGGCTGCGCTCAACCGCGAAAGCTCGCCCGAGCAGGCGGCTTTTCAACGGGTAAAGCGGCGAATGGAGGGGCAGCAGGATGTGCTCGGCACTCTGCGTGACGCCGCTGCACGGTTGCCGTTGCCGCTCGCAGGCTGGTTTGAGGGGGTGGCTGACAACAGCTGGCGTCACTTGTTGGACGGGGCCTATTCGCACGTCAACCAGCGCTATCACAGTGAGGTGTATGGGCTGTATGCCAAGGCGATCCGCCAGCGTTACCCGTTCAATGCTCATGCGAGCAGCGATGTCGCCCTCAATGACTTTCAAGCGTTCTTCAAACCCCAAGGCGTCATGGCGCGCTTTTATGAAAGCTACCTGCGGCCTTTCGTCAGTGTTGAGGGTAACCGTTACAGGCTGCGTGGTCTGGATGGCAGTGGGTTGCCGGTCTCGCGTTCGGTGCTGGATCAACTGACGAAAGCCGAGGTTATCCGCCAGGTGTTTTTCACTGAGCCGCAGGGTGAGGTGTCGGTTCGATTTACCGTAGCGCCCTACAGCCTGGATCAGTCGGTCAGTCGGGCGACCCTGCGCTTTGGCGATAAACAGCTGGAATATCGCCATGGACCCATCGTGCCCATGGTGTTTGATTGGCCGATGGAGGCCGACAACGGTCGCAGCAGCCTGGTACTGGAGCGGGGCACGGAGCAACGCCCCCTGGGTATCGAGAAAGATACCGGCGCCTGGTCGTTGTTCAGGTTTTTTGACTTGATGCAGCGAGAGCCGGCGAGCGGCAGGAATGCGCTGATATTCAAGGCCGACCTTGCCGGGCTGCGGGCCAATTACCTGTTGACCAGTCAGCGTACGCCCAGCCCGTTTGACATGGAGGCGTGGCGCACTTTCCGCCTGCCTGAGCAACTGTGAGCAGTCGGCCTATTGAGTGGCGCAGTGCCGGGCGCACACAACAGGGCCAGGCCCGGTCGCGTAACGAGGATGCGTTCCTGGACGGTCCGCGGCAACGCTGTTGGGCCGTGGCGGATGGCATGGGCGGTCACCAGGGCGGTGATGTGGCCAGCCAGTGGGTGGTTCGCAGTCTCGCTTCGCTGTCTGCCACAGGTAACCTTGATCAACGCGTTAACGCGGCTCGGCAACGTTTGCAACACGTCAGCCAGCAGTTGGCGAAGGCGGGTATCAGGTCTGACGCGCGCGGCGACGTCACGATGGGCAGTACGGTGGTGGCATTGCTGCTTGAGCAGGGGCGTGCCGCCTGTGTGTGGGCGGGGGACAGTCGATGTTATCTGTGGCGCGAGCAAAGGCTTTACCAATTATCGCGCGATCATTCACTGCAGCAGCGCCTCATGGATGAGCGCCAATTGAGTGTGGCGCAAGCTCGGGCCCACCCGGAGGCCAGGGCATTGACCCGGGCCATCGGTGCGCGAGCGCTGCTGCAGCTTGAGGTGCTGGAACTCAGCACCCGGCCAGGGGACGTATTTCTGCTGGCCAGCGATGGGTTGTATCAGGCGCTCAGTCACGCCGACCTGGGGCGTGCGTTGAGCGTGGGCACGCCGCAGCAGGTGGTCGACCGTTTATTTGCAACGGTATTGCGCAGGCCCGCGCGGGATGATTTGACCGCCGTGGTGGTACAGCCATGAATGACACGTCAGTGGCGCCAGGCTTACTCGCCGGGCGTTATCACCTCGAACGCGAATTGGGCAGGGGCGGGATGGGCGTGGTTTATCGCGCTCGTGACTTGTTGCACGAGCAATTTGGTGCGTCCTGCTCCAGCGTGGCAATCAAGCTTTTGGGCGAGACTTTGTCTCAGTGCCCGGACGCGCATGTGCTGCTCTACAGCGAGTTTGCCCTGACCCGCAGCCTGCGCCACGACGGTGTGGTGCGGGCATTTTCGTTCGAGGTTGATACAACCAGCCAGGCCGCGTTTTTCACGATGGAATTGATGCACGGCATCACGCTCGACCGGCTGCTGCCCGAGTGCCCCGCTGGGTTGCCCTGGCGAGAACTGCAACCGATGGTCCTACAGCTTTTGGATGCACTGGTTTACATCCATCAGCAAAACGTACTGCACGGCGATATCAAACCCGCCAATGTCATGGTCAGCGAAGAAGGTGTGCGGTTGTTTGATTTCGGCCTGGGCCATCAGCAAGTGCCGGGGGCGGTGGGCTTGCCGAGTTTGAATCGCGACCGTTTCAACGCGTGGACACCCGCATATGTTGCCCCGGAATTACTCGCCGGCGGGGCGCTGAGCACCGCCGCCGACCTGTATGGCGTGGCTTGCGTCGTGTACGAACTGGCCCATGGGCAACGCCTGGGTGGATGTCAGCCCCTGCAAACGTTGGTTCGGCCTCGGCAACTGCCCAAGCGCTGCTGGCCCGCCTTGCGCTCGGCCCTGGCGGTTGATCCTGAACGCCGAGTGCTGAGTGTCGCCGAGTTACGCGAGGCCATAGCCAGCCACCCTCGACGCGGGTGGCTGTAACCCAAGGCTCAATGGGCCAGGCCATGCAGTTGGCAGTAGTCGACCCAGCTCAACCCGGCCATTTGTGCGACTTCCTTGTGCACTTCAAGGCGCTGGGCTTCGAAGGCCTCGGGTGAATCGGCCGTCAACTTGAGTGTCAGCTCCCAGGCAAACAGGTTCTGTCGTTCAGCTTCAGCTTCGAAGGCTTCATGCAGGCGTTCGGCGCGATACTGCTCCAGGGTTTCGCGCTTGGCCTGAGCGGCCAGCGGGTTCAGGGTGTCCAGCTGCGTGGCCACCTCCGGATGTTCGGTCAAGAATCTGTCCAGGGCGCGCTGGTGGTTATCGCCGGGTTGGGACAAGGTAAAACTCCTGGGGCTCGGGCGCCGGTAGCGGGCCTGTGGTGAGGTGTTCAGCGTCGCAGGTATTTGCGTAAGCGGCGGCTTATGCGATTTCGTATCGGCTCAAGCAAGAAAAATAACAGGTAGGCACCCAGCATCACTGCCAGGTCCAAGTCCAGCCAGGTTTCTTCGACGGGTCCGGTGAGGTGTTCGATGGCATTTCTGGCCATGAACAGCAAGGTGACGCCGACGACCCACAGCAGGGCGTTGAACATCAGTGGACGCAGGTTGTGGGACAGCTTGTATTGCATCTTGAACAGTTCTCCTTGATGTCGGGCTCCTTTTCCCGCGGGAGCCAAAACACGCCGATAGTACATTTTGAGGGGGGCTCATGACTTGGCGCAGATCATGTTGCCCGATGATGGATGGTGCTCAGGTGCTCGGGTTTTCGAGCAGGTAGCGTGCCAGGGCCGCATAGGCCGGCAAGGTGACACCGTCGTCCGCGGCATTGGCCGCAACCGGATGGGAGGCAAAGCGCACAATCACCATCTCGGCCGCGGGGTCGATGTAGATACTCTGGCCGTGGACGCCGCGGGCCATATAGGCGCCATCGGGGTTGTGAGTGACCCACCACATGGCACGATAACTCCATCCCTTGAGTTGACTATAGCCTGCCTTGGCAAAAGCCTCTTTATCGCCGCCCTGGCGAATATCCTTGACCACGCTTTCAGGCACGATCTGCTGGCCATTGAAGCGGCCGCCATTGCGCAGCATTTCACCGAAACGGGCCATGTCCCGCAGCCCGGCGTTCAAGCCGCCACCGGCAAACGGTGTGCCGATGGAGTCCACGGTTAAATAGGCGCCCTGTTCACTGCCCGGTCGGCTCCAGTTCGCCACGCTCCAGCGCATGGCGGGGAAGCGAAAATAGCTGCCATCGTCAAAACGCACGGTGCGGTCCGGCGGCGGCGGGGCGCCGACCATCCATTTGAGGCGAGCAGGACCGCTGGCCTGGGCGTCAGGAAAATCTGTAACGCTGGCGTAGACGGCGGCGCTTGAAAAACCCAGTAATACAAAGGTCAGCGGCAGGATTGCTCGCATCGGCAGGCACCTTGATGGCGTATAAAGCACAGGGAGCAAGGCCTGGGCTCGAGTCCGTTCGAGAATTAAGCTGCAAAGGATGGGCTAACTCACCCTGACCAACAAGGATCAGGGGGGTTAAATTAATTCTGAATAATTGCGCGTGTCACGGCAAAAGCCTTTCGCTCCCGGTCTCTGGCCGTGTAGCGTTGCAGGGGATTTCGAGGCTGCCGACCACGGGCAGAGGGCGATGGGCAGGGGGACGGGTCATGGCGCAAACGCTGTTCAAACTTTTCCTCACCCAGCGCCTTGCGGCCTTGGCCAGCACGGAATCGTTACGGGCCATCCGTGAAGGCCTGTTATGGATTTTGCCGTGTTTGCTGGTGTCGGCCGGTTTCCTGATTCTTTCCGAGTGCGCCAAGGCGCTGGGGTTTGATCCGCAGGTGGTGGCCTTTTTGTCTGGGCTGCATAACCAGATCAGCTCGGTGATCCCGCTGTTGGTGGCAGCCTCCATTGGTTACATGCTGGCGATCCAGTATCGCCTGCCGCAATTGCCGGTGGCGTTCCTGTGCCTGGCGCATGTGGTGGTCGCCACGTTCGTCTTGCGCGATTACCCGCGGGCGTCGGCGACGTTTGTACTGTTTATCGCCATCGCCTCGCCGTTGCTGAATGTACCGGCGGTGGCCTGGCTGCATCGCTTTCGCTGGACGCGTCTGGTCAACGAAGACCTGGTGGGCCATAACCTGCGGGGCACCATCAACATGGTGGTGCCGGGGACTATCACTGCGCTGTCGCTGGTGGCGATGTTGTCGTTGCTGTTGCAGATACCTTCCGTGGCGCAGCTGCAAGGGCCGCAGGTGCTCGATGCGCTGCAATCGCCCTACGGCAGCGGCTTGTTTGTGACCCTGATGAATTCTCTGCTGTGGTTTTTTGGCATTCACGGCGCGTATGCCCTGCAGCCGCTGTTCGATGTGCTGGACCAGGCGGTGCTGCTCAATGGCGCCGCGCTGGCGGCGGGTGAGCCGATCAAATACGCGCTCAACAGCGGCCTGCTGGGGTGTTTCGCGTTTATCGGTGGGTCGGGCGGTGCACTGTGCCTGTTGCTGGCGATCCTGCTGTTTTCCAGGAGCCAGTCCATGCGCCTGCTGGCGATGGCCAGTCTGCCGTTGTCGTTATTCAATGTCAGCGAGGTGCTGCTGTTCGGCTTGCCGATCATTCTCAATCCGCGCTTGTTCATTCCGTTTTTACTGGTGCCGGCGTTCAATGCCATGCTGGCGCTGACGGCGGTACACCTGGGCTGGGTGTCACCGGCGGTGGCCAGCGTGCCGTTTACTGCACCGGTGCTGCTCAACGCCTACCTCAGTACCCACGGCGACCTGGCGGCCGTGGTGCTGCAAGTGGCGCTACTGGGCATCGGCACGCTGGTGTATGCGCCTTATGTGCGCGCCATTCATCGCCGGTCCAGTGGCGGCAGCACCGTGTACCTCAAGTCGCTGGACATGACCTTTCGCGGCCTGGAGGAGAAGGGCCGGCTGCTGGAACTGGACCCGGTGCTGGCATCCCACAAGGTGCTGGCGCGCCAGGCCGTCGAGCTGAGCCGTATCCAGCAGATCAGCGACTATGAGTTCTACCTCGAATTCCAGCCCCAGGTCTCGACGCGCACCGGGTTGTGCACCGGCTGCGAAGCACTGATGCGCGCCCGCGACAGCCAGGGCACAGTGCACTCACCATGGGAGTTTCTGCAGTGGCTGGCACAGGCGCGGTTGATGCCGGACGTGGATGTCTGGGTGGCCTCCCAGGCCGTGCGCCAGTACCAGCATTGGAAGAAAATCGGCTTTGCCCTGCCGATGACCATCAATATCTCCAGTACCACCCTGACGAATGCGGCCTATGGCGAGCGCCTGGTGGGCATTCTCGCCCAGGCCCATGGGCAAGTGTCGGTGGAGATCACCGAAGATGCGTTGGTGCGCGATGTCCCGGCCACACGCCAGACGATCCAGAAATTGCAGGCGATCGGCGCCAAGGTCTATATCGACGACTTTGGCACCGGGTTTTCCGCGTTGAGCTATCTGCACCAGTTTCCGGTGGACTTCATCAAGATCGACCGCAGCTTTGTGGTGGCCCAGCACGACCCCCAAGGCGCCCGTGTGCTGACCGGCATGCTGCGTTTTTGCGAGGCGCTGAACCTGGGGGTGGTGGTCGAAGGCGTGGAGACCGCCGAGCAATTGGCCTTCCTCAATACCGGCACCGAGCTGTTTGTTCAGGGCTGGTATTTCAGCAAGGCGCTGCCCGGCGATCAGCTGGAGCGCTTTGTGCGCGAGCGTGCGGCCACTCGGGATTAAGCTGGCGTGGCGGCGAATTCACGCTGCGTCTGCTCGATTTCTTCGACCAGCTTGTCGATTTGCGCCAGCCGCGCGCGGTTGTCGTGGTCCCAGGGGTGAAAACTCGGTTTGAAATAGTGCAGCCATGGCCGCAGCATGCGCGGGAACACGCCCTTGGGCCCGTAGAGAAACTTGAGCATGCGCCAGAAGCCCTTCACGTGCCCGCCGGCCTTGCGGTCGGCAATCAGCAGGCGCAGGTGGAAATCCATCACCACCAGCCAGAACAACACCGTGGTGGTCAGCATGGTGCCGGTGCGCAGCAGGTAGCGCCCGGGCCCGGGCTTGATCACGGTGTTCCACACATCGAACGCCACGGCCTTGTGTTCGGTTTCTTCGAGGGCGTGCCAGTACCACATTTGCTGGTAGCCCTTGAGTGACTCGCCAAAGCGCGTGGGGTCGCTCAGCAGGATTTCCGCGAGCATTGCCGTGTAGTGCTCGAGGGCGATGGTCACCGCCAGGTTGAACGACGGTGGCAGGTGTTTCTTTTGCAGGTCGAGGATGAATTTGAGGCGCCGGTCCAGGGTGTGCGCCGGTAGGCCGGCAGCTTGCATCAGGTCGTTATAGGCCACGTGCTCGCGGCTGTGCATGGCTTCCTGGCCGATGAACCCCTGGATCTCCTTTTTCAACTCCGGATCGTCGATGCGCTGGCGGTAGTGGCGCACGCTGTCCATGAAAAACAGTTCGCCCTGGGGAAACAACAGCGACAGTGCGTTGAAGAAGTGCGTGATGAACGGGCCTTGTTCGTGCCAGTTCTTGATGCGCTCGGCGGGCAACGCAAAACGGATATCGCGACGGATGGGCAGCATCGTGGGTACTCCTGTTCAGAGACGAGGTTCGTCGTTGGTTTCAAACACCTGCGTGCGCTGTTTGGGCGCCATGCGCTTGCTGGCAAACACCACCAGGGCTTGATAAGCGGCAGGCAGGCAACGGGCGAGCAGGTCGAGGAAATACGCGTCGCGGCCGATCAGCACGCGGCGTTTGTTGTGGCGCACGCCCTGCAGGATGACCTTGGCGGCCTGGTCGGCGTCGGTGATGAAGAGCTTTTCGAAGTCGGCGCGGGCCTGTTGCTCGTTGTGGATCAGAAAACCGGTCATGTTCGCGTCGATGCGGCTGCTGCGGCAGATATCCGTACGGATTCCCCCGGGGTGTACACAGGTGGCGGACACCCCGCAGCGTTGCAGATCGAGTTCCTGGCGCAGCGATTCGGTAAAGCCGCGCACCGCAAACTTGCTCGCGTTGTAGCCGCTCATGCCGGGCTGGGCAAACAGGCCGAACACGCTGGAGGTGTTGACCACGTGTCCGTCGCCGCTGGCCTTGAGGTGCGGCAAAAATGCCTTGGTGCCGTGCACCACGCCCCAGAAGTTGATGCCGATGATCCACTCCAGGTCTGCGTAGTCCACGCCTTCGACGGTGCTCGACAGCGCCACGCCGGCATTGTTGAAAATCAGGTTGACCTGGCCGTGATCGGCCACGCAGCGTGCGGCCCAGTCGTGCATGGCCTGGCGATCGGACACATCCAGCACGTGGGTGGTGATCGTCACCGGGGACAGCGTCGAGGTCTTGATCAGCGCCAAGGTCTGTTCCAAGCCCTGGCTGTTCTTGTCCGCGAGCGCCAGGTGGCAGCCTTCGCGTGCCAGCGCCAGGGCCAATGCGCGACCCATGCCGGACGCCGCGCCAGTGATTGCCGCCACGCGGCCGTTGAATGACTTCATGACAGGCTGCCTTCTGCGGTGGAGTGGGGCGCCGAAACAGGGCGGGGTGTCGAGGTGGGCAACGGCTCGGCGACGTAGTCCTTGAGCGCGAAGTGCCGCGTGTCACGTTTGAACCGCCAGGTTGAGCCGGGCCACAACGTGGTGTTTTTGCCGGTGCGCGGGTCGAGGTACCAGCTCTGGCAGCCGCCGGTGTTCCAGATGGTGCGCTTGAGCCGGGCTTGCAACTGCTGGTTATAGGCCAGCTCCACGGTGGGTTTGACCTCGACCGTGGCGATGCGCTGGCGCTGCATTTGCGTAATGGCATCCAGGATGTAGGTGACCTGGGCCTCGATCATCAGAATCATCGAGTTATGCCCAAGGCCGGTGTTCGGCCCGACGATCAAAAACAGGTTTGGATAACCCGGCACGGTGGTGCCCTTGTACGCGTGGGCGCCGTCGCGCCAGGCGTCCATCAGGTCGATGCCGTCGCGACCGATGATGCAATCGCGGGGCAGCGGGTCGGTGGCCTGGAAACCGGTGCCGAAGATCAGGCAATCGGCCGGGTGCTTGATGCCATCGGCCGTGATCACGCCGTCCGCTTCGATGCGCAGCACCGTGTCGCTGACCACCTCGACGTTGCTGCGCGACAGCGCCGGGTAGTAGTCATTGGAGATCAGCACGCGCTTACAGCCGATGGTGTAGTCCGGGGTGAGGGTCTTGCGCAGGGAAGGGCGCGCCACTTGTTTGCGCAGGTGGCGCAGGGCGATTTTCTGCACCATTTTCATCAACCGCGGGTGCAGGGCAAACCCCACCACGCGGCCTTCCAGCGCCCAGTAGAAGGCGCCGCGTACCAGGCGTTGGGTGAAGGGCAGGTGTTTGAAGGCCCAACGCTCGACGCGGGAAATTTCGCGGTCGGGCTTGGGCATGATCCAGGGCGGCGTGCGCTGGAACAGGTCCAGATGCGCCACCTGCGGCGCGATCTGCGGGACGAACTGGATGGCACTGGCGCCGGTGCCGATCACCGCCACGCGCTTGCCCTTCAATGAATATTCGTGGTCCCACTGCTGGGAGTGGAAGCGCTTGCCCTTGAAGCTGTCCAGCCCCGCAATATCCGGCAACGCCGGGCGCGACAACCCGCCCATGCCTGACACCAGCACCCGCGCGCTGACCTTGCGGCCATCGCTGAAGCTCAGTTGCCAGCGTTGCTGCTGTTCATAGAACACCGCACGTTCAAGGCCCATGTTGAAGCGCAGGTAGGGCGTCAGCTTGAAACGCTGCGCGCAGTGTTCAAGGTAGGCGCGGATCTCCGCCTGCGGTGCGAACTGCCGCGTCCAGTTGGGGTTGGGCGCAAACGAAAACGAATACACATGCGACTGCACATCGCAGGCGCAGCCTGGGTAATGGTTATCGCGCCAGGTGCCGCCGAGCGTCTCGGCCTGTTCGGCGATAAAGAAGTCGGTGATCCCGGCTTCCTTGAGTTTGATCGCCATGCACAGGCCGGCAAAACCGGAACCGATGATGGCGATGTCGATTGAATCGCTGTGGGCATTCATGGCTTGTCCCTCGTGGGCATCGATGTGCTCCTGTTTTTGTTGTGTCTTTTAGATAGAACACCATTGCAAAGAAAAATTGAATTAATTATTTTAAAAAAGATTTTAAATAATCTACCTGAAAATTTCGCCTACGCTAGGACCTTGTTCCGCATGTGCGACTTGTCCGACGGACGAGCACGGTATGCATGAAGTTTAGGTCCAGGGTGTGGACGATGGCTGAGGCCTTGATCAATACCGGTCAGGTCGCCAGCGGCAGGGAAGCAGAGGACCGAGCTATGGCTGTTGAATGGGTTGTCGCTGCGGGCGTGTTTGGGGTGGCGAGTGCGCTGTTGTGGGGCTTCAGTGCCTGGATGACGCGGCGTATAGAAGCCACTGTTCCGATCAACGGGCGCTTCGTCGAGGTCGATGGCGAGCGCTTTCATTATGTCGAGGAAGGCGCAGGCCCGCCGCTGGTGATGATTCACGGGCTGATGGGCAGCAGTCGCAACCTGACCTATGCCTTGTCCGCCCAGCTGCGTGAGCGTTTTCGCGTGATCACGCTGGACCGTCCGGGTTCGGGCTATTCCACCCGGCAAACGGGTACTGCGGCAGACCTGCCGGCCCAGGCTCGGCAAATCGCGGCCTTTATCAAAACCCTGGACTTGGATAAACCGCTGGTGCTGGGGCATTCCCTCGGCGGGGCGATTTCGCTGGCGCTGGCGCTTGACCATCCACACGCGGTGTCCGGGCTGATCCTGGTGGCGCCGCTGACGCATCCCCAGCGTATGCTGCCGCCGGTGTTCCTGTCCCTGGCGGTGCGCCCGGCCTGGTTGCGACGGTGGATGTCACACACCCTGACCATGCCCGTCGGCCTGCTGACCAGAGGCACGGTGGTGAAGGGCGTGTTCGCCCCAGATGCCGCGCCGTCAGACTTCGCCACGCGTGGCGGCGGGCTGCTGGGTATGCGTCCGGACAACTTCTACGCCGCCTCCACCGAGATCAATACGGTTAACGACCATTTGCCCGACATGGTCAAGCGCTACCCGCAACTGACCCTGCCAATCGGCCTGATCTATGGCGCGCGCGACAACGTGCTGGACTTTCACAAGCACGGCCAGGCCCTGGCAAGCAAAGTGCCCGGGCTGAAGATGCAGGTGGTGGAGGGGCGTGGTCATATGCTGCCAATTACCGCCACAGAGCGCGTGGCTGCGCTGGTGGAGCAGGTGGCCAAGCGCGTTCGCCCACCGCAAAGCGCCAGCGTGCTGCACCCGCCATTTGCCTTGGCGAGCAAATAATGGTGTTACCCGACTCGCGGTACAACGGCGTCGATGCCTGCTTTAGACACCTGACCAAACGGCTGAAAAAGAGACTGGCCAGTCACGTCAAAAAGCCTTCGAGAAACTAGTTGACGACCTAACGATTCCGCGCTATTTATTTAAAAAAATTATTTCAATGTCTAATTTGAAACAATTTTTGAAGTGCCTAAGAGCGAATAAAATAATGAAAAAAACGCCTTTTATCGCATCTCCAAGCTGTCTCGTCCGGAGGCTGCCATGAACCAGACTCTGGTCACTTCCACCGTCTGGACCGACGGCAAACGTCATTTGTGGTGGCTGGGCATCATGCCCCTGGCGACCCCATTGCTCTCCGGCGCCCTGGCCATCACCACAGGCGTACAGCAATTGTGGTGGGTCGGCGTGCTGGTGATCTTCGGCTTGATCCCACTGATCGACGGCCTGCTCGGCGAAGACGTCAGCAACCCGCCAGAATCCGCCGTCAGCAACCTTGAATCGCAAAGCTACTACCGCTGGATCGTCTACACCGGCGTGCTGTTCGTGATCACCTCAGTGGTAGTGACCGGCTGGCTGGCCGCCGGTGGGATCGACTGGATCATCAACGGCGGCCTGCTCAATGCCACTGCAAGCCTTGATCCGTCGAGCTGGCTGGCGAAGACCGCAGCGTTTATTACCGCGCGCACCGAGTTGCACGGTGAGATCACCTGGTTCACCTACCTGGGCATGGCGCTGTCGACCGGCGCCGCCACCGGCATTGCAATCAACACCGCGCATGAGCTGGGGCACAAGCCCAAGCCGCTGGAAGTGTTCCTGGCCAAGGTCACCCTGGCGCCGACCTTCTACGGGCACTTCTACACCGAACACAACCGTGGCCATCACGTACGCGTGGCCACACCGGAAGACCCGGCCAGCTCACGTCTGGGGGAGAGTTTCTGGGCGTTCCTGCCGCGCTCGGTGTGGTTCAGCGCGGTGTCGGCCTGGAACCTGGAACGCGAACGCCTGCGCAAACTCGGCCTGCCGGCACTGCACTGGAAGAACGCCGTACTCGGCGCGTGGATGTACAGCGTGGTGTTGTGGGGCGCGATGATTGCCTGGCTCGGCGCGGCCGTGATTCCCTTCCTGATCATTCAGGGCATCTACGGGTTCTCGTTGCTGGAAGTGGTGAACTACGTCGAGCACTACGGGCTTAAACGCCAGAAGTTGCCCAACGGTCGCTATGAACGTTGCTCGCCGCGGCACTCGTGGAACAGTAACCGTATTGTCACCAATATCTTTTTGTTTCAACTGCAACGGCATTCCGATCACCATGCCAACCCCACCCGTAGTTATCAGTCATTGCGCCACTTTGATGAGTCGCCGCAACTTCCTTATGGTTACGCGAGCATGATTGTCTGGGCCTATGTGCCGTACTTGTGGCGACGTCGCATGGACCATCGTGTGTTGAATCATTACGCCGGCGATATCACCTTGACCAATCTTCAACCGTCACAACGTTTGAAGTATCTGGAGAAGTACAGCAACAGCGCCAAGCCGTTTTGAGGTGAAGTAACACAGCCGTGGGTGAACTCGGGATCTGTGTATCGCGCAGGTTTTTATCGCCCAAGGTTTATCAGTTTGATGGCAAGAAAGTTGTTTGACCCTACAACAATAACTTCAAGGGAAGGACGTACATAATGCACAGCCCTGCCACGTTCACCGCGCATATCATACTGGCCGCACTGGGCCTGATTGTTTACCACCAGGCTCAGGCCGCACGCATCGAGCCGGCCGGCAGCGCCTTTACTGCCCAGGGCCCGATCAGCTTTTCCAAGGGTGCGCTGATCAGCGCCGATTGCACCATCAAGGTGGCCGGCAAGGTCGCGGCCGATGGTTCATCGGTGAATGTCGATAAAGTTGAATTCGACGGCGGCCTTAAATGCAGCCGCGTCGAGGCCACCAACTTACCCTGGGTGTTAGTTGCCAAAGACACCAAAAGCGGCTCCATGTCAAAGATCAGCGTCGATGTTCACGCCTTCGGCCTGGGCGGCAAGTGCGGGCCTTCTACGGCCGATGGCACGTGGGACAACGCCACCCGAAAGTTGGAAGCCACCAATGTTCCGATTGGCGAAGACTGCAAGATCAAAACGGTGTCGATCACGATGCCGCCGACCTTCAAAGTGGTCGAATAAACCGATTAATAAGATGCAGCGGTAATTGAATTGAGATTTGGCTGGAAAGGGAAGTTCTGCAGTTTCACCGTGACCTCTCGATCATGGCCATTACCCCTGGCGAAATGACTCGCCATAACATGTGAGGAAAAACAATGAAAAGCTTGAAAACCCTCGTTTGTGCAACTTCTTTTGCTCTGTGCTTTGGCGCCGCTTCGATGGCCAGTGCGGCGTCCATCACCCCGGATGGTCCGTTCACGACCAACCCCGGCACCATCGTTGTGAAGTCGCCCTCGTCGTTCGGTGCGGCCGTAACCTGCGGCATCACCTTTACCGGCAACGTCAGCGGTGGCGTGGCGTCCATCAACGGTGCTTCGCTGACCGGCGGCGGTCTCTGCGCCTTGCCGACGCTGACCAACCTGCCTTGGGTGCTGACCGCTGCAACCGGCACCACCGGTACCGTGACCAACGTCGGCTACAAGATCACCTCGCTGCCTTCCACCAACTGCGGTCCTACCCCTATCGCTGTGGCGTGGACTGCGGCCAGCAAAACCCTGTCGGCCAGCAATCAATCGCTGAGTGGCAACTGCACCGTGGTGTCCCTGAGTGTTGTGGCGCCAACGCTGACGGTTAACCCGTAAGCGCGCAACTGCGTAAAGGGCTGATCACCCGTTGAAAGGCCGGTGCCTCGCGTGAGGCGCCGGCTGCGGGAAAACCACCGGCGGAGCCGGTTGGGTACGGTACTTATTGTCTGGGGAACATGACAATGCAAAGCCTTAAGAAAACGGCCCTCCTGGGTTCGATGTTATTCACCCTGGGCGCTGTCTCGTCCACTGCAGGCGCAGCCACCTTTGCCCCGGCGGGCGCTGCATTTACCGCCTCGGGCTCAATCGCCACCGCGGTAAAGCTGCTGGTGTTTACCCCGGTTCCATGCACGATGACACTCAGTGGCCAAGTCGCGGCGGACGGCTCAAGCGCATCGATCACCGGTGCCACGTTCACCGGTAATGCGCTGTGTGGTATTTCCGGCCCGTTGAACTTGCCTTGGACACTGGTGCCGACCAATGCCACCACCGCAACGCTTTCTGGCTTTACCGAAAAGTTTCCGTATGACAGCTGCCTGACGCCAAGTGTGCTGATCACACAATGGAGTGCCGCCGACGGCACGTTCAGCATTGCCGGCCCACACACGGTGAACGCCACCTGCAGGGTCACGGCCTTCAACTTCAAACCTTCACCTGCCCTCACGATTAATCCTTGAAAACATCAACGCTTTAGCGCGTGGGCGCGCACAACGTGAAACACGATCCCTGATCGAACGAACAGAAAGACGAGACGGCTGGGCCGGCTCAGAGTGATAACAATAAGGAGTGCCTCATGAATAATAAAAAACAACAGGTGCAGGCTTTACTGGGGTTGGCGTTGATGGGCGGGCTGATGGTAGCCGTGCCTGTGCAAGCCGGCGGTTTTTCCACGCCGACGTATGGCGCACCGGGCTGGGGGCGAGCGTTCGGCGGGGGTTCCTTGTTCAAGAATGACCCGAGTTCGGCGTTCAACAACCCGGCGGCAATGGCTTTTGTTGACCATAACGTTGCGCAAATGACCGTCGATTACGCGCGGATCAAGATCAAGTACAAAGGCCAGGCCAATGACTACCAGGGCAACCCGGTATCCAATACACCGTTTAACCCCGATGGTACTTTCGACCCCGCGCAGGCCGTGCTGAATAACAATGACGGCGGCCAGGGCGGGTTCACTGCATGGCTCCCCACCGGGTTCATGGTGATGCCGCTGGGTGACCGGTTTTCATTCGGTCTGGCCCAAGTCGTGCCGCAGGGCATGCGCACCACCTGGGATGAAGGCTCAAAGTTTCGTGACTTTGCAGTGGACACCAAGATTGAGACCGTAGGGTTGACCGGGTCCTTGTCGTTCAAGGTGCGCGATGACCTTTCCATCGGTGCCGGGATGATCGTTCAGCACAGTAAAGGCTTCGTCAGCCAGAATATCGATTTGCTCGCCGCCGCTGCCAACTCCAAGTCTGAATTGGGCGGTATTCCGTTCCCGGCTGGCCTGGGTACGTCGCTGATTCGGGTCAAAGTCGATAATACGTCGGTGGGTTGGTTCACGGGGGTGGTCTGGAAACCCACCGAGCAAGACAGCCTCGGCCTCAATTACCACGCCAAAATCAAGAACAAGATGGAGGGCAAGTACAATATTCGCGCCGACGCCTTCTCCTATCAGCTGATGACGGCCCCGAGCCCGTTCGGCGGTACCGGGACTATCCCGGAAGTGGCCTATCCGGGGCTGAAATTGATGCCCGACGGCGCCAATGCCAGTACTCAACTGGACATCCCGGCAACGGCGGGCCTGGACTGGGTGCACCAGTTCAATGACCGCCTGACCATGGGGGTGAGTGCGGTGTGGACCCAATGGTCGTCCTTCAAGGACCTGACCCTCAAGTCCGACGGCAACACGATCGTTTCCATTCCCTACAACTACCGCGACTCCTGGATGTACTCCATTGGTGGCGATTTCAAAGCGACCGATGAGCTGACATTGCGTGCCGGTGTGGCGTCCGACCAGACGCCGACCCGCAACTCTACACGCGACCCGCGGATTCCGGACGGTGACCGGTACTTCCTGTCGCTGGGCGCAGGTTACGACGTCAAGGCGATTCCAGGCTTGACGCTGGATCTGGCGTACTCCCATCAGTTCGTGCAGGAGGTCAATCTCAAGACCAAGAACGTGGACCGATTGGGCGCCGCGAGCCTGGACGGTAAGGCCGAATCGTCCGGTGACGTAGTGGCTGTTTCGGCAACCTATGCCTTTTAAGTCCGTCACGCAGCACTGAGGATAAGGGCGGCAAGCGCATCTTGGCGCCCTTGTTCAAAGGCTCTAGAGCGGGGGTTCGCCTTCGCAACGTGTGCAGCACCGCATTTTCTGATTCAACAGGCTGACGTGCTCAGCCTGGTTTTTTTTTGCCAAGGCATTAAATAAAAATTTCAAAACAAAATTTGAATTTGTCTTTTCAAGTTTGTAGTGTGGCTTTACGCCGCCGCTCATTTCGAGCGGCCTGCGCATTGCCCATGCCCTGATTAGGTAGAGGTATCCCCATGGTTATCTGGTTATTAGTGGGTGTCGCAGCAGCGATTGCCCTGGCGTATCGACAAGCCGCCGCTGCGCTGTGGCTGGGCGTTGGCCTGATCTGGCTGGCGCTTGGTTACCTGTTCAACGTGGTCGCTGGTGTGGGCACCAGCGTTGCGGCGCTGCTGGTGGTGGTGCCCGCGCTGCTGCTGACGATCAAACCCTTGCGTCGCACGCTGTTGACCAGCAAGGCCTTGAGTCTGTTTCGTACGATCATGCCGGCCATGTCCGACACCGAACGCGCCGCCATCGAATCCGGCACCGTGTGGTGGGACGCCGAGCTGTTCAGCGGCAAACCCAACTGGGATCGCCTGCTCAAGGCTGCGCCGGCCAGCCTCAGCGCCGAAGAACAAGCCTTCCTCGACAACGAGGTCGAAACCCTCTGCGACATCGCCAACGACTGGGAAACCACCCAGATCTGGCAGGACATGTCCCCCGAAGGCTGGCAGTACACCAAGGACGCCGGGTTCCTGGGCATGATTATTCCCAAGCAATACGGCGGCAAAGGCTTTTCCCACTACGCGCATTCCCAGGTGGTGATGAAGCTGTCGACACGCTGCTCGGCGGCGGCGATTTCGGTGATGGTCCCCAATTCCCTGGGCCCGGCTGAATTGCTACTGCATTACGGCACCGATGCCCAACGCAATTACTACTTGCCGCGCCTGGCGCGGGGCGAAGACATCCCGTGCTTTGCCCTGACCAGCCCGTATGCGGGCTCTGATGCCGGCGCAATTCCAGACCAGGGCATCGTCTGCAAAGGCCTGCACGAGGGCGAGCAAGTGCTGGGTTTCAAAGTGACCTGGGACAAGCGCTACATCACCCTTGGCCCCATCGCGACGGTGCTGGGCCTGGCGTTTCGCGCCGAAGACCCGGAGGGTTTGCTGGGCAAGGCGGGCTCGCTGGGCATCACCTGCGCGTTGATCCCAACGTCTCACCCAGGCGTCAACAGCGGTCGTCGCCACTGGCCTCTGAACGCGGTATTTCAGAACGGCCCCACCACCGGCAAGGATGTGTTCATTCCCCTGGAATGGGTGATCGGCGGCCGCGAACAGGTCGGTAACGGCTGGCGCATGCTGATGGAATGCCTGGCAGCCGGGCGGGCGATTTCTCTGCCCTCGGCCAACGTCGGCCTGGGCAAAGTCGCGGTACGCGGCACCAGCGCCTACGCGGCGATGCGCAAGCAGTTCGGCCTGCCCATCGGCAAGTTCGAAGGCGTGCAGGCGCCGCTGGCGCGCATGGCCGGGCATTTGTATGCCTGCGACGCGGTGCGCAAGGTCTCGGTGGCGTCGCTGGATGCCGGCGAAAAACCTTCGGTGATCTCGGCCATTGCCAAGTACCACGTCACCGAGCGCGCGCGGATCATCGTCAACGACGGCATGGACATCGTCGCCGGCAAAGGCATCTGCATGGGCCCCAACAATTTCCTGGCCCGTGCTTACCAGCAAAGCCCGATTGCGATCACCGTGGAGGGTGCGAACATCATGACCCGCTGCCTGATCATCTTTGGCCAGGGGCTGATTCGCTGCCATCCGTACGTATTCCGCGAAATGGAAGCCGCGCGTAACCCGGACCGGCGCCAGGCGCTGGAAGCCTTCGACCGCGCGATGTTCGGCCATGTGAGCTTTGTCGTCGCCAATACCGTACGCGCCGGGGTGCATGCGCTGACGGGTGGGCGGCTGCTTTCTGCACCGGCCAAGACTGAGCCTGCGCTGGCGTCCTACTACCGCCAGGCCAATCGGCTGTCGGTGGTGCTGGCGTTGATCTCGGATGTGTCCATGGGTGTGCTCGGGGGTGCACTCAAGCGCAAGGAAAGTATTACCGGGCGTCTGGGCGATATTCTGTCGCAGTTGTACATCCTGTCCTGCGTGCTCAAGCGCTTTGAGGACGACGGCCGGCCCCAGGCAGATCTGCCGCTGGTGCACTGGGCCGCCCAGGATGCGCTGTTACGTGCGCATGAAGCGCTGGCCGAAGTGCTCGATAACTACCCCTCGAACGCCGCTGCGGCAGTGGTGCGTGGCTTGAGTTTTCCGTTCGGTATTCCCCTGCGCAAACCGTCGGATCGCTTGCTGGCCCAAGTCGCCGAGGTGGTGCAGACGCCAGGCGAAACCCGCGACCGCCTGTTGGCCAATTCCTACATCCCGCGCCCGGAAATCGACAAGCTGGCCTACGGCGAATTGGGCTTGCGCCTGTTGCCGCAGGTGGAACTGATCGACGCTCGCCTCAAGTCGGCCGTCAAGCAAGGCCTGGTCGAACCGATGCCGATTTCCGCCACCGCGTTCAGCGGCTGGCGCGTCAAGGCGCGGGCGCTGGATCTGATCAGCGACGAGGAAGACACCTTGCTCGGCCGCTATGTGGAATACGCCGACCACGGCATCCAGGTCGATGATTTCCCGCAGGACTTTGGTTTGCTCGAGGCGTTGCAGCAGCGCAAACAAGCCTTGGAGCCGAGCGCCAAACGTCGCACACCCCAAAGCGAAAACGCCTCGGTCAACTAGGAGAAACACGATCAAGGTGGGAGCGGGCTTGCCTGCGATGGCAGCGCCTCGGTGCCTGTGAACGACCGAGTCGTCTGCAGCCCAGGCAAGCCAGCTCCCACCGGCATCGGGTTTATAAAGCCAGTGTGTGTTGTGAGTGAATGCTTACTATGAGTGACAGCTACCTTTCCTTCGTCAACTCCGCCTGGGGCCGGCGCCTCGCCCGGGCCATCGGCCTGCCGCAGCCGTTGCCGTTGCAGCGCCATCGCAGCGGCCAGCAGGGCCTGGTCAACCCGGTCATCGTCGCCGGGGCAGGGCGGTTATCCACGCAGGTGCAACAGATTTTTGCCGCCACCGACACCGTCGCGGCCACGCCGGCGACGCTCCGGGCGCCGTCCACGGTCAAGGTGCAGGGCGCGGTGTTCGATGCCACGGCGGTGCTCGATTTGCAGCAGCTCGACGAGCTCTATGTCTTCTTCCACGCCAACGCCAAGCGCCTCAGTCAGCATGGCCGCGTGGTGGTGCTC
Source organism: Pseudomonas sp. TWRC1-2 (assembly GCF_049896685.1). Lineage (NCBI taxonomy): Bacteria > Pseudomonadati > Pseudomonadota > Gammaproteobacteria > Pseudomonadales > Pseudomonadaceae > Pseudomonas > Pseudomonas sp. TWRC1-2. The sequence continues at coordinate 88,908 of NZ_JAFCUU010000001.1, forward strand.
GGCACTGCGCCCGAGCATTGCCGGGACTTGCCCCAGGCCATCGCCCAGCGCGCCCTCGAAGGCCTGGTGCGCTCACTGGCCAAGGAACTGCGCCGGGCGATCACCGTGCAATTGATCTATGTCGCGCCGGGCGCCGAAGACGCCCTGGACAGCAGCCTGCGGTTTTTTCTGTCGCGCCGTTCGGCCTATGTGTCCGGGCAGGTCGTGCGCCTGCAAAAACCGGTGGATGGCGAGGTTGCCGTCAACTGGGATAAGCCGTTTGTTGGGCGCCGCGCATTGGTCACCGGCGCGTCGCGTGGGATTGGTCTGGCCATCGCCCAAGTGCTGGCCCGCGACGGCGCCCACGTAGTGTGTGTGGACGTGCCCCAAGCCCAGGCAGCGCTGCAGCAGGCCGCCGCCAGTGTCAACGGTTCGGCCTTGCCGCTGGACATCACCGCAGCCGACGCGGCCGCGCTGTTGCAGGCGCATGTCGAACAGTACGGCGCTTTCGATGTGGTGGTGCACAACGCCGGCATCACCCGTGACAAGACCATTGCCAAAATGACCGAGGCGGCCTGGCGCAGTGTGCTGGCGGTCAACCTGGAAGCACCGTTGCAGTTGAGCAATGCGTTGTTGCACCACCAGGGGTTGAACCCGGGCGGGCGCATTGTGTGCGTGTCGTCGATCTCCGGCATTGCCGGCAATCTGGGGCAAAGCAATTACGCCACCTCCAAGGCCGGTGTGATTGGCTTGGTGCACGGCCTGGCACCGTTGGCGGCAGCGCAGCAGGTCACGGTCAACGCCGTTGCGCCCGGTTTTATCGAGACACAGATGACCGCCAGGATTCCACTGATGATCCGCGAGGCGGGGCGGCGCATGAACTCGCTGTCCCAAGGCGGGCAACCAATTGATGTGGCCGAGACCATTGCCTGGCTGGCGCACCCGGCGTCCGGCGGGGTCAACGGCCAAGTCGTACGCGTGTGCGGCCAAAGCCTGCTGGGAGCCTGAGCCATGGACTACGTGACGCAAATCATCGACCCGCCACTGTCGCGCACCCAGTTGTTGCTCGATGGCGTGCGCGCGCTGCGCAAACCCAAGCTTGAGGGTGCGCCGTTGCTGCCCAGGGAATGCCTGGTGCGTTCGGCGGTGGCGCTGTCGGCCAGCGCTATCGCCGCGTATGGCCACGCCTGTGGTTTCCGGCGCGAGCAGGGCGTGCCGCTGTCCTATCCGCACGTGCTGGCGTTCCCGTTGCACCTGATGCTGCTGACACGGCCGAGCTTTCCGTATCCGGCCAGCGGCATGGTGCACCTGGCCAATCGGATTCATCAGCACCAGCGTTTGCACGAAGGCCAGGCGTTACGCCTGGAAGTAGGTTGCGAGCGCTGGGTGGCGCACCCCAAAGGCCAGGCGCTGATTATCGCCACGCGGGCCTACGGCGCCGACGCGCTGGTGTGGCAGAGCGACAGCCTGTACCTGCGCCGTGACGTGAAAGACCCGGTCGGCGAACCGTGGGAAGACGTGCTGACGTTGCAGGAAGACGGGCTGTTGCGCAGCCAGCGCTGGGCAGTGCCGGCCGACCTGGGGCGGCGTTTTGCCAAGGTGTCGGGGGACTTCAACCCGATTCACACCTCGGTGATCGGCGCCAGGATCTTTGGCTTTCGCCGCGCCATCGCCCACGGCATGTGGACCCTGGGCCGCGCACTCGCCGCTCAGCAACCACCGGGCGGCCTGGAACACGCCCAGGCGCATTGCGACTTCAAACTGCCGATCTTCCTGCCCGGCCAGGTCACCCTGTGGAATCGCCCCGTGACCGGCCCGCGCCGTGAGTTCGAAGTGCGCAATGCGGCGGGCGATAAACCGCATATGCGTGGGCTTTTTGTCTGGAATGAGAACCGTCAATGAGTGACTACAGCTTCAACCCGGCCCCGACTCGCCGCGTGGCGATTATCGGCGGCAACCGTATCCCGTTTGCCCGCTCCAACAGCGTGTATGCCCACGACAGCAATCAGGACTTGCTGGTTGCCGCCCTGCAAGGCCTGGTTGACCGCTACAACCTGCACGGCCAGCGCCTGGGCGAGTTTGCCGCGGGGGCGGTGATCAAGCATTCGCGCGATTTCAACCTGGCGCGCGAGTCGCTGCTGTCGACCACTTTGTCGCCCGAAACCCCCGCGTACGACGTGCAACAAGCCTGCGGCACGGGCCTTGAAGCGGCGTTGCTGGTGGCGAATAAAATCGCCCTGGGCCAGATCGACGTCGGCATTGCCGGCGGTAGCGACACCACCTCGGACGCGCCCATCGGCATCAACGAATCCCTGCGCCATACCTTGCTCGCGGCCAACCGCGCCAAGGGCATGGGCGATAAGCTCAAGGCGTTGCTGAAGGTGCGCCCGTCGATGTTGTTCAAGCCGTTGCTGCCGCGCAATGGCGAGCCACGCACCGGCCTGTCGATGGGGGAGCACTGTGAAGAAATGGCCAAGCGCTGGCAGATCAAGCGGCTGGCCCAGGATGAGTTGACCCTGACCAGCCACCAGCGCCTGGACGCCGCTTACGCCCGTGGTTTTTTCGACGATCTGATCAGCCCTTATCGCGGCCTTGCGCGCGACAACAACCTGCGGGCTGACACCAGCCTTGCGAAACTCGCCGGTCTATCCCCAGCCTACGACCGTCAGAACGGCACGCTCACGGCGGGCAATTCCACGCCGCTGACCGATGGCGCTTCGGTGGTGCTGTTGGCCAGTGAGGCCTGGGCTGCCGAACACGGCTTGCCGGTGCTGGCCTACCTGCGTACCGGCGAAACAGCGGCGGTGAATTTTGTCGATGGCACCGAAGGCCTGTTGATGGCCCCGGCCTATGCCGTTCCACGCATGCTCAAGCGTGAAGGCCTGAGCTTTGCCGACTTTGACTTCTTCGAGATCCACGAAGCATTTGCCGCTCAGGTGCTGTGCACGCTCAAGGCCTGGGAAGACGCCGATTACTGCCGTGAGCGCCTGGGCCTGGACGCACCGCTGGGCGCCATCGACCGCAGCAAAATGAACGTCAACGGTGGTTCGCTTGGCTGTGGCCACCCGTTCGCCGCCACCGGTGGCCGGCAGTTGGCGGCACTGGCCAAAACCATCCATGACAATGGTGGCGGGCGCGGCTTGATTTCGATCTGCGCGGCGGGCGGGCTGGGTGTTACGGCCATCGTCGAAAAGTAGCGCGATAAAAACAACAACAAGGAGACTGCCATGAACGCTGTAAGCCTGGAACGTACCGAACGGATCTGGTTGAACGCTTACCTGCCCGGCGTGCCGGCGGACATCGAGGCCGGTATCGAGGAGTACCCGTCGCTGCGCGAGGTGTTCCTTGAGCACCTGGAGAAATTTCGCGAGCGCGTCGCTTACGTCAGCATCGGCACCGAAATGACCTATGCCGACTGGCGGGTGCAAGGCATCGCGTTTGCCGCGTGGCTGCAGGGTCAGGGCGTAAAGAAGGGCGACCGCGTGGCCTTGATGATGCCCAACTGCTTGCAGTACCCGATCTGCCTGTTGGGCACCATCCTGGCCGGCGCGGTGGTGGTCAACGTCAACCCGCTGTACACCTCCCATGAGCTCAAGCATCTGCTCAAGGACAGCGGCGCCGAAACCGTGGTGATCTTCGAAAACTTCGCCTATACCCTGGAAAAGGTCGTGGCCGGCAGCAGCGTCAAGCGCGTGGTGGTGGCGGCCATTGGCGACTTGCTGGGCACCTTCAAGGGCGCGGCGATGAATTTCATCCTGCGCAGTGTGCAAAAGCAGGTGCCCGGTTTTAACCTGCCCGGCGCGGTGCGCTTCAATCGGGTGCTGAAACAGGGGCGGGCGCTGAATCACTTCCCGGTGGCCATGAACCTCGACGACCTGGCCTTTTTGCAATACACCGGCGGCACCACCGGGGACGCCAAGGGTGTGATGCTCAGCCACCGCAATATCATCGCCAACCTGTTGCAGGCCAAGGCCTGGGTCGGCGACCAGCTGGACCAGGACCAGCAGGAAACCAACGTCACCTTACTGCCGCTGTACCACATCTTTTCGCTGACGGTGAACTGTCTGATGTTCATGTGCCTGGGCGGGCGCAACATCCTGATCGCCAACCCGCGTGATGTGAAACGCGTGCAGATGATCCTGCGCAAGGAGCGCTTCAACGGCATTGCCGGGGTCAACACGCTGTTTAATGGCTTGCTCGAAAACAAAGCGTTCTGCGCGCGCGACTTTTCCGCCCTGCGCCTGGTGATCGCCGGCGGCATGGCTACGCACACGGCGGTGGCCAAGCGCTGGAAAGAAGTCACCGGGCTGCCGATCATCGAGGGCTATGGCCTTACCGAGTGCTCGCCGGTGGTGAGCATCAGCCCGATCAATATCGCCCGCATGCGCGAGATGGAGTTCACCGGCAGCATTGGCGTGCCGCTGCCCTCGACCTGGGTGCGTTTTATCCGCGAGGACGGTGAACTGGCCGACACCGGTGAGCAAGGCGAACTGCAAGTGCGCGGGCCGCAGGTGATGCAGGGTTACTGGAAGCGCCCCAAGGAAACCGCCGAGGTGCTGGATGCCGAGGGCTGGCTGTCGACCGGTGATATCGGCGTGATGGACGAGCGCGGCTACATCCGCCTGGTGGACCGCAAGAAAGACATGATTCTGGTATCGGGCTTCAATGTGTACCCGAATGAAATCGAAGACGTGGTGGCCATGCACCCGGGCGTGGGTGAGGTGGCGGCGGTCGGCGTGGAAGATGGCGTCACCGGAGAAAGGGTGAAGATCATCGTGGTGCGCAAGGACCCGAACCTCACGCAGGAGCAGATCCTCGCCCATTGCCGCGAATACCTGACGGGGTACAAAGTGCCGCGGTATGTGGAGTTCCGCACTGCCGAGCTGCCCAAGACCACCGTCGGCAAAGTGCTGCGCCGGGCCTTGCGCTGACTTGAATGTGTCGGTGATCCAAATGTGGGAGCGGGCTTGCCCGCGAATCCAGTGTGTCGGATTGCACATGCGGCACTGACCCAACGCCATCGCGAGCAAGCCGGCTCCCACAGAGATTGGGTTTACACAGCAAGCTACGTTGGATGAGCACGGTCAATGTGGGAGCGGGCTTGCCCGCGAATGCAGTGTGTCAGTTTGCACATTGGGCACTGACCCACCGCCATCGCGAGCAAGCCCGCTCCCACCTTTTAAAGTGCAGTGCACCAGGTAGCGGGTGTACTCGGTCACATGTGGGAGCTGGCTTGCCTGCGAAGGCATCCACTGGGTACGCCTGATGTACCGAGGGGTCTGCATCGCAGGCAAGCCAGCTCCCACTTTGGGTCTGTGCAAGGCTCAGGAATCAGTGTTTCCAGGCAGCCGGGTTCACCAGGTTTTTCGGGCGGTCGCCGGCCAGCGCCGCCAGCAGGTTGTCCACCGCACATTTAGCCATCGCTTCGCGTGTTTCATGGGTCGCCGAGCCGATGTGCGGCGTGGCCACCACATTGTTCAAGCGCAACAGGGGCGAGTCGTGGTTCAACGGCTCACGCTCGAACACATCCAAACCCGCTGCCCGAATCGTGCGTTGCTGCAGCGCCTGAACCAGCGCCGCCTCGTCCACCACTTTGCCGCGCGAGATGTTGATAAAGATCGTCTCCGGGCCCATCAGTGCAAACTCTTCAGCGCCGATCAGCTTCTCGGTTTCGGCAGTCAGCGGCAAGGTCAGGCAGACAAAGTCAGCTTCCTTGAGCAAATCCACCAGGCTGCGGTACTGCGCGCCAAAGCGTTCTTCCACCAACGGCTTGGGCGAGTGGCTGTGGTAGATCACCGGCATGCCAAAACCAAAGTGCCCGCGTTGGGCCAATGCTTCGCCGATGCGGCCCATGCCGATGATGCCGAGGGTTTTGCCATGCACGTCGGTGCCGAAATGGGACGGGCCGATGTTCTTGCTCCATTGGCCAGCACGCACCATGTCGGCCAGCTCCACCACCCGGCGCGCCGTGGCCAGGATCAGCGCAAAACCGGTATCGGCGGTGGTTTCGGTGAGCACGTCCGGCGTGTTGCTGAGCAGGATGCCGCGTTGGGTCAGGTAGTCGATGTCGTAGTTGTCGACACCCACCGAGACACTGGCCACCGCTTCAAGGTGTGGCGCCAGGTCGAGCAGCTTGGCGTCCAGGCGCAGGCTGGCACCCAGCAGGCCCTGGGCGCGGGGCAAGGCCTCGCGCAGCTTGGCCAGGCCGGGTTCGTCGAGGGCTTCGATCAGCGTGACGTCGGCCTGCTCGTGCAGGCGGGCCATCAAGGGCGCAGAGAGTTTCTTGTATAAAACGACAGACTTTTTCATCGGGTTTTTACCTTCAATCCAAGGGTCGGCATCGGCGCGCGTTCACGGTCGCTGGCGCCGGGCTTGAGGAAAATCGTCAACACCACCGACAGCATCAGCGCACCGCTCATCAGCAGGTACGAAGCGCCAGGCGAACCGGTGGTGCTGTTGAGGTAACCCACCAGGTACGAACCGCCGAACGAGCCCAGCGCGCCCATGCTGTTGATCAGCGCCATGGCACCGCCGGCGACGTTGGCCGGCAGGATCTCCGGCACGATGGCAAAGAACGGCCCGTAGGGCGCATACATGCAGGCGCCGGCGATGACCAGCAGGCTGTAGGACCACCAGAAGTGTTCGGCGCCCAACGCGTAGGAGGCGTAGAACGCAATGGAGGCAATCAGCAGCGGTGGCCACACAAAACGTTTACGTTTTTGCAGTTTGTCCGAGCCCCAGGACACCGCGAGCATGCCGATCACCGCCGCCAGGTAAGGCAACGCCGACAGCCAGCCGGCTTCGACCATGTCCATTTGCAGGCCGGCCTTGAGGATCGACGGCAGCCACAGCACAAAGCCGTAAACGCCGATGCTCCAGCAGAAAAACTGCAGCGCCAGGATGATCACCTTGGGCGAGCGGAAGGCCTCGGCGTAGTTCTTCACCGCCTTGATTCCGACTTGCTCGGCGGCCAGCGCGCTTTCCAGGTCTTTTTTGTGCTGCTCACTCAGCCACTTGGCGTCGGCGGGTTTTTCATCCGCCAGCTTCCACCAGATAAACGCCCAGATCACCGCCGGTATGCCTTCGATGATAAACATCCAGCGCCAGCTGAAATGCTGCACCAGATAGCCCGACACCACTGACATCCACAGCATGGTCACCGGGTTGCCGAGGATCAGGAAGGTGTTGGCGCGCGAGCGTTCGGCCCGCGTGAACCAGTGGCACAGGTACACCAGCATCGCCGGCATCACGGCGGCTTCGACCACCCCGAGCATGAAGCGAATGGCGATCAGCATGTAGGCGTTGGACACCACGCCGGTCAGGGTGGCAAGGCCGCCCCAGAGGATCAGGCTGACAAAAATCAGCTTTTTAACGCTGCGTTTTTGCGCGTAGATCGCCCCCGGCACCTGGAAGAAAAAGTAGCCGAGGAAGAACAGCGCGCCCAGCAGCGAGGACATGCCGGGGGTGATCATCAGGTCTTCGGCCATCCCGGAGGCGGCGGCGAAGCCGTAGTTGGCGCGGTCCAGGTACGCCAGGCTGTAGGTGATAAACACGATAGGCATGATGTACCACCAGCGGCGGGTGGCGAGTTTCAAGGTATCCATGGAGTTGCTCCTGAGCTTGTTGTAGTTGTGGCAACAGGGTGTAAGTCATGCAACGGATCGAGTGGGTAACTCCGCACGGGTGGGCAAACCTTCCATGTCGCCGCGGCTCTGCACGGCGCGGCTGCCGATCCAGTTGCCGCGCTGTACCGCTTCGGGGAAGCTGAGGTTTTCCAGCAGGGCGCTGATCATGCCGACGGCAAAACCATCGCCGGCGCCGACGGTGTCGACGACTTTTTCCACCGGCACGGCGGCAACGAAGCCCTGGTCCATCTGGGTGCGGTAATAGGCGCCGTCCGGCCCGAGCTTGATGGCCACGGCCTCGGCGCCCTGGTCGAGGTAGAACGCGGCGATGTCGGCCGGGTCTTCAAAGCCTGTGAGCAAGCGACCTTCGCTCAAACCCGGCAAGACCCAATCCGCCATGGCGGCAAGGGCGTTGATTTCGGCGATCATCTGCGCCTGGCTGGCCCATAACGATGGGCGCAGGTTGGGGTCGAACGACACGCTGTGCCCGGCTTTGCGCATCTGTGTCATCAGCTCGCGGGACAGCTCACGGGTGGCCTCGGACAACGCCGGCGGAATGCCGGTGGCGTGCAGGTGACGCGCCTGCAGCAGCGTGGGGCTGATGGCGGCGATGGACAGGTGGCTGGCCGCCGAGCCTTTGCGGAAGTATTCCACTTGAGGGTCTGCGCCGGCCTCTTCGCGGGACTTGAACTGAAAGCCGGTGGGGTGCAGGGGATCGACCGCCACATGCCGACAATCCAGACCTTCCTTTTTCAGGGTGTCGACCACAAAACGCCCGAGGGAATCATTCCCCACGCGGCTCAGCCAGGCCACATTGAACCCCAGACGCGACAGGCCAATGGCGACATTGCTGTCGGCGCCGGCAATGCGTTTGTGGAACTGAGCCACCTGGGCCAGATCGCCGGTCTGCTCGGCGACAAACATCGCCATGGTTTCACCAAACGACAGGATATCGATCTCAGACATGGGCATTCTCCGCACGCGGTTGGCCAAGGACGGCGAGGGCGGCGACCTGCTGCGCGGTGACCTCGATCAGGTCATCACCCTGCAACGGGAATTCCACGGCCCGGGTAATACCTTGAGTCATATGCTTGAGCAGTTGTTCCCACAGATGCAGGTCGGTGGCGCCGGGCGGCAGGGCCACCAGCTTGCCATCCTGGCGCCGGGCCACGGCCTTGCAGTGCAGGTAATCCACGTGCCGACCGAGCAAACGTGCCGCGGTGAGGGCGGACTGGTCCTGCCATTGCCAGTTGCCGATGTCGAACGTCATTTTGACGGGCAGGCCCAGGCGCTCGACCTCGGTGAAGAACCGCTGCATTGGCTCGATCCGTCCGCCGTGCAGGGTCTGGTCGTTTTCCACCAGCAGTTGCACCGGGTGCCGGTTGAGCAGGGCGTGCAGGCTTTGCAGGTCGTTGGTGTCGGTGAAGTAGCCGAGGGAGACTTTCAGCCAGCGCGCGCCGAATGCCTGGGCGCGGTCGAGGGTGTCATTCAGCTCGGGGTTGGGCTGGGCGCGGCCGGCGACCCACAGTTCCAGCGGCGAGGAGTACACCGATTCCAGACCATGCGCGGCCGCAGCCTGGGCCAGTGTGGCCGGGTGTTCGGTGGTCAGCAGTTCTTCACGCCATTCGATGCGTTGGGCGCCGGCAGCGCTCAGCACGTCGACAAAACTCAGTTGGCCCTGTTGGCGAACGAGCTCGGCGCCGTAGCTGGAAAGGCTGATGGAGACGGGGTATTTGTGCATTGTTGTTTACCTCTGAAACCGGTTTCATTTTTATACGCAAAACAATATGGGAGCGGGCTTGCCGGCGATGGCGGTGTGTCAGGCGACTAAGGCTTCGCCTGGTAAACCACCATCGCAGGCAAGCCGGCTCCCACAAGGGATTGTGTGGAACCACGGATGATTAATTCCGGCAAAAAATCCAGGGTGCGCGTCGGCGCGTCATCGCCGCGCAGGCGTTTGAGCAGGCAGTCGAAGGCACTGGCGCCGATCGCTTCAGTAGGCTGGGCGAGGGCGGTAATGCCATTGCCCACCAGCGGGTACCAGTCCAGATCATCCAGGGCGATCAGGCCGACATCCTCAAACAGCCGGCAGCCTGAAGCCTTGAGCGCACGGGTACAGGCCAGCGCGGCAATACCGTTGGCGCAGAACAGCGCTTTCGGGCCGGGCGTGGCAAGGAAGGCTTGCAAGCGGCTTTGCAGCGCGTCGTCCAGTTCCAGTACGGCGCCGGTCAGCCCTGGGCGGCTGGCGATCTCGGCCTTGAAACTGGCCTGGCGCTCCAGGCGTGAGCTGGTGCCATCGGCGGCTTCGCTGACCAGCAACACGTCGCGATAACCCTGCTGTTGCAAATGTTCGACGGCGATGCGCACCGCTGCGGCGTTGTCCAGCCCCACCAGGTCGCTGTGCAATGGCTCGACCTTGCGGTCCACCAGCACCAGCGGCATTTCCTGCTGCAGTTGCAGCAGTTGGTCAAGGTGATGGCCGAGGGTGTTCACGATCAGCCCTTCGATGTTGTACGAGCGCAGGGCTGCCAAATGCTGGCGCTCCTGCTCGTCATCGCGGTCGGTGTTGCACACCACCAGGCTGTAGCCGTGCTTGCGGCAGGCGGTTTCGACGCCATGCATCACGGCAATGGAATAGGGGTTGCGGATATCGGCCACCAGCATGCCGATCAAGCGTGTGCGCCCACGTTTCAAACCACGGGCCATCTGGTTGGGGCGGTAGCCAAGTTCGCTGATGGCCTGTTCGATACGCTGCGCAATGGCGTCGGAGAGCAGGGCCCGGTCATCACCGATAAAACGCGACACGCTGGCTTTGGACACACCGGCGCGCTCGGCAACGTCAAGCATGGTCACGCGGCTGCGCTGGGCGGCGGAAAATGGAGTCACGATTACGGGCCTTTCTTATTGGAGTTAGCCGTTTCACCGCCTGAGACAGGCTCTGAAACCGGTTTCATAAAATGCCAGGCGGCGCCTTTCGTCAAGGAATATTTAGAAATATACGCGTGCACAACGCTGAAAAAAACGACGAGTGGATGGGCCTACCTGTTAGTTCTGACAGTATCCGTGCGCAGGCTTTAGGCGTTTAATTTTTCCATGGCAGGCGCGAAGACCTTGCTCTCGTGACTCGCCGTGCTGAAACTTTTCCTGAGGCCGGAACATGTCAACTATCCGAAAGCCCTACACGCGTTCCCGGCCTTTAACCAAACTGGCTGTCATTGGCGACGGCTTGGATCCCGTTACGGTCCCAGGTGTTGTGACCGCCGACGGCAGAGGGGTTGTGCCGCTGCAACTGCTGCTCAGCCCGTTGAAGGTGCAGATCCCCGCCTGGGAGCCGATGCCAACGCCTGCTGTCCCGGGTGACCCGGCAGATCCGGTGCATACGTGTGAACTTTGGTGGGAGAGCGATGATGGCATCAGGCTTCTCGACCGGTTCCTGATCGGGCCGCCACCACCGGATATTCCGGCGTTTTTTGAGCGTGAAATCAGCATGCTCAACCTGCGCAGCCGCACTCGAATTGCACGCCTTTACTACACCGTCCGCAACGTCGGCGGGCAGAGCACCAGTTTGCCAGTGACGATCACGATCGACCTGGAACCGCCAAAATTGATCGCCCCGACGGACATGGCACGCTTCGTCGTGCCGCCAGAGCCGGCGATCAACGCTCAGTATTTGGCCGACAATCAGCCCACGGCTTTTTACATTCCGGTCTACAACATCGGGGCGCCCAATGACCGTATTGAATTCTTTTTATCCAATTCGCCCGCGCCGCCGTTGAAGCTGGCGGACGGTGGCTCGCTGGTAAATTTCAGCACCACGCCCCCCACGGCAACCTTGAATTCAGATGCGTTTCGCGACCTGAACAATGGCCCTGGGTACCTGTTCTATCGAATTTATGACGAGGCCGGCAATTTCAGCACGTTGAGCAGCGGGCTGCCTTTTGTGCTGTCCCTGGGGCTGCCCGCGCCGAGCATTCGTCCTCCGATCTACAACGATGAGTTGATCAAGCGCAATGACGCTCGCGTGGATGAAGGCGGCGGGGTGTTCGTGCGCATAGACAGCTACCCGGGCTGGTCCGCCGCGGCCAGGCATGAAGTGATTGTGTATTGGGATGACCGGCCAACCACGCGCCGCCTGGTGACGCAATTGCCATTCGACGTGGACATCCCCTGGACGGTACTCAGGGGGCCGAGTCCGGTTCTGGCGGCACAGACCGTAGCGGTGCGCTACGAAATCTACGGGCTCAACCCTTTGCCGACGTCGTCCAAGTCGCTTTCCGTCAATGTGAACCTGACGATCGCCGGCCAGGATCACGCCAATGCACCGGCATTGCTGAACCCGACATTGGCGCCGGTGGAAATTGTGGGCCGCACAGGCACCAACACACTGGTTGATGCGGACCGAGGTTACCCCGTGCGCGTGCGAGTGCGGCTGTTTGATACGCCCCGTGTGGGCGACTCGCTGAGCCTGTACTGGAATGGGGTGGGCCCGGTGGCCACCTATGCTGTGAGCGCCGCTGATAGTGCCGGTAGCTGGGTGTTTTTCAGCGATGTGCCGTGGTCCGTGATCAGTGGCGGCACTGGCGCGGTGTACGCGGTGCATTACATCACCACGAACGGCTTTAACGAGCAACGCTCCCCCGTTACCAATGTGAATACCCAGCTTGTCCCACTGCCTGCACCGGTTATACAGCACACGCTGACCAATGGTTACTTGACCTGCAGTTCGCAAACCAACCCGGTTAACGGTGTGCCCTGGTCAATGTTGAAAGATGGCGTGCGATGGTTAATAACGCCCAACCCCGCGTTACGGGTGGGCGACATGGTCAAGTTTGTGTGGCAAGGCTTCAATGAGAATAACTGGAGCACATTAAATACAAGCGTTGTCGTCACTCGGTCACTGTTATGGGAGACCGCACATACAGTCGCCGGTGCAGTTATTGTTCTGGATTCGTTTGATATGACGCTGCTGCCGGTGCGCAAGTACGGATCGGCGACCGGTAGTTATGAAGTATGGCGTGAGGGTGTGAAAGTTGGCGAGTCACTCCCGGGGCGAGTCAGAGTTGATTTGACCTACGGTACAGGTCGGTATTGTTCTGCGAATGGAATCGTGTCGGGTTGAATCATCGGTGTGTGTCATGTGTGCATTAGGTATTTGGCTTTTTACGGTAAGGCTTCGTGGTGGATAAACAAAGTTTATTCACTTGGCGAAGCGCATTTTGGTCTTAGCGGTTCAACTGTCCGGAGCAAGATAATGGAACTTACAAACAGACAAATCATAGATGCTTTTGTACCTAGGGCGCCCTCCGATTACACGCCCGAAAGATTTCAACTTGGCGTGTTTGCTGACCAAGTGATTGGATACACGGGGTTGCTGACGCGTGCGGCTTCAAAAGGACAGTCCACCAACTTGAATATTCCCCTGTGGGACGGCGCAAGTACCGACCCTGCGGCGATGGATGTATTAACTGTCGAGATTGCTCCGTACCTGGATCTGAGTGGTTTGGATGTAGAGGCCGAAGATGCCTATTTCGGCTCCAGCAGCACCCGGTTTCAACGCCGATTGACAAGTCAACCCGATCCAGTGCCGGTGGCAATACCGCAAGCCTATCGTCCCCCTGGTGTGTATTTGGTCAGGTACCGGGTGCTCATCGCCGACTCGGGCGTCGATAACTTTTCAGTCCCGCAGTTGCTGGTCGTCGACGAGACGTCTCCCTACGACCGCCCCCGCGTCAATCCGCCGGAACCCTCGCTGCCGGTGGGCTTGGTCGGGCCTCTGGACCTTGCCTATATTCAGAGTCAGCCAAACCAGACGGCGCTGTTTCCGATTCCCTATGATGCGCAAAACGGGTTATCCGATGGCGATTACGTCGAAATGTTTTTCGGCTCTTCGGATAAGCCTTACGCGTTTGCGCCGCCTAACCCGGAAACAAAATTCCGGATTGATCCGGCTGTGCCCCTGACGCTTCCGTTGCCGGCAAGTGTTGTCGCGGCTGAACGCAGGGGCAATTTCAGTATGCGCTACCGCCTGTTTGACGTGGCCGGCAACCCCTCCGAGCTCTCGTACAGCCTGGATTTGGCAGACCTGGCACAGGCGCCATTGCCCACCGAGTTTTCTGCGCCAACGGTTGAACTGGCAGTGCCCGGCGACGGCCTGATTGACCGTGCTGATGTGGTGTCGGGAGGCGGCGTGCGAGTGCTGGTTCCCAGCTACACGAATGCGCTGCGCCCTACAGATGAAATCGTCGTCACGCTGAGCTCAGCGTTCGCCTCAATTCCGGTCACGGTGGCGCTGGGCACTACTGCATTCCCGGTGCCGGCTCTGTTCACTGCGGCCAATGTGGATACGCTGTACGGGCCTCAAACCCCCGGCAAGAACCGGGTGCCTGTGACGGCTTCGTACGTCGTGCGTCGCGGCGCAACCACCTATCCGACGCCGCCTTTGGAAACACCGTTCGATCTTGACCTGTCTATCGTTGGGCCTGTGGGGCCGGTGATCGTGGGGCCTGGGAACTTGAATCCCAACCTGTCGCCAGTGGTGGTCCAGGCGATGCGCGCCGGGGGCACATTCGGGCCTGATAACCATCTGGAGGCTGATGACGTAAATCTGGCAGCAAGGGCTCGGATCCCATTGTGGACGACGCCCGCATTGCCCGCCGACTCACTGCCGTTCACAGTGACCTTGAATTATGGTGGCCGTCTGCAAGCGCAGAATGTCGTGACCCTGCCTGCCAGTGGGTTCGTGGATTTCACCATTCCCTTCAGTGACATCAGAAACTTGGGCGGCCCTACGCAGTTGGCGTCTTACACCATCACGTCGGCGGCCAGTGCAAACCCGAGTGTGTCGGTCAATACAACGGTGATCGTCGACTCTGTCATTTTGCGAATGGAAGCGCCGAGAGTCCTTAATAATACCGGTACGCTGAACTGCGACACGCTGAGGCCGATTAACAGTGGCAGACTGGTCATTCATATTCCAGGCTCGGATTATTTGAGCGCGGGGCAACTTATAAACGTGACGTTCGTCGGGTTCCAGAATAATACCCAGACACCACCGTCCGTGGTCACCGAGTCTCGAACTTTTACAGTGCCCGACGCCTCGGCTGCCAGTATTGGATGGGACCTTACATTTGACGTAAGTTCTACGGTCTTGTTTAACCCGATCAACGCCAACCGCTCGTTGTTGACCCAAGGTTCGGCAACAGTAACCTTTGATACTCAATATCTGGGGCAAACAGTGCCTTCGCTTCCCGCCAATTATCGTGTGCGGGGTTTCCGTCCTGGCACGGGAAGTTCCAACTATTGCGCCGGCGGCGTGGTGCCTGCTTAGTTTTAAATACAGGGGTAGTTACCAAAGAGGGGCGGCATCCTCTTTGGTACTCCCAACTTTGTATTGATTCCTTTAAAGGCACAGAGGGCGCCGCAGCCCCACAGCAGCTGTTGATTTTTATCAGATTGATTGGGAGAAATCCTACAGATTTTAAGCGAGTGCTCGTCAATCATGGCGCCGCTTAATGGGCTGGGTCCCACCAGATTTGGAACCCGCCCTATTGTTTCGTGCAGGAACTAGAGGTTCATTATATGTCGGCAGTATTTAACTTCAAACCAACACCCTTGAGCCTTGCGTTGTCAGCCCCGGCCGTCACCTTAATGTTCCTGGTTGCTCCCACTGCGCACGCGCAAACACAAGTCATTTTGCCCAATACGTCGATATCGGCCGCTACGCCGCTTGATAACTATGTGCTGTCTGGCGGATCAAGCTTGATTGCGCACGGTGCGACGACCCGGCAGATTCAAATGGTTAACGCCGGTTTGACGCTGGAGCCGGGCAGCAAAACGTTAGATATCGAAGCCCGACTGCAATCGAAAGTGGTCGTTGATAACTCCCAGGTAACGGCGCGCCCCACGATCACCCAGGCCATTTCGGTCGCGGGTAACAGCAGTGCATTAATCACCAATAACAGTACGGTCACCAATGCCACGGGTTGGGGGGTGAGTGTCACCCGAACGACAGGCGGCACGGATGGTTCATCCCTCACGGTAAAAGACAGCAGTGTTATCGGTGCAACTCGCGGTATTTCTGCCGCCGGCTACGGCACGGTGAACCTGGACAATGCCCGCGTCGACGCTACGGCTGCGACAGGTATAGGTTTGGTACTGCTTAATGCCGACGCTGTGGCGCGCAATAACAGCCTTATTACTGGCGGGGTGAACGGCGTCAATATGCGCATGGAGGGGGATCTGACGCGGACCAACTCCTTGATCCTGGATAATTCCGTGGTTCAGGGCAAAAGCGGCTCAGCCATCCTGGTCAATCCGCCGCTCACCAACAGCACCAAGGCTGATATCCAGGTTCTCAACGGTTCGAACCTGCTCAGCGGTAATGGTGTGCTGCTTCAAGTGGACAATAACTCCAGCGCCAACCTGTTCGTCGACAACAGCCAGTTGACCGGCGACGTGGTCATTGGCGCGGGCAGCACGGGCATGGTGCAACTCAACAACAATGCCTCGCTCACTGGCCAGTTGCGCAATGTCGAGCAACTCGATGTCAACAGCAATGCCCAGTGGGTGCTGGTGGGTGACAGCCAGGTCAACACCCTGAAAATGGGTGGCGGCAACGTAGTCTTTGGCGCCCCGGGCCAATTCTTCCAACTGAACACCAATAACCTGACCGGTAACGGCACGTTCAAAATGCACACCAACTTCAACACCGGCGAGACCGACCTGTTGAATGTCAATGGCAACGCCGAAGGTAATCACCAGCTGTTGATTGGCGCCAGTGGCTCGGAGTTGGCCACCGGTGAGGCCATCAAAGTGGTACACACCGAAAGCGGCGGCGCCCGGTTCGGGCTGGTGGGCGATACCGTCGATGTCGGCGCTTTCGAATATGGGCTCAAGCAGGAAGGCACCGACTGGTACCTGGATACCGAGAAAAAGGGCACCAGTACCAGCGCCAAAGCCGTGCTGGCATTGGCCAACGCTGCACCTGCGGTACTGGTGGGTGAGTCGAGCATATTGCGCACCCGCATGGGCGAAGTCCGTTTTGGCCAGGGCAAGAGCCAGGGCCTGTGGATGCGCGGCTACGGCAACAAGATTGACGTGGCGGCCAACAGCAACGGCGTGGGCTACTCACAGAACCAGACCGGCCTGACCATCGGTGCCGATACGGCGCTGGATGCGGGTGATGGCCAGTGGACGCTGGGTGTCATGGGCGGTTACAGCAACTCAACCCTGGGCCTGAGCCGTGGCAGCAGCGGTATGGTCAACAGCTACTACCTGGGTACCTATGCAACCTGGCTGGATGAAGAAAGCGGCGTGTACGTCGACCTGGTGGGCAAGGTCAACAAACTCAAAGGCCAAAGCCAGGTCAACATGAGCGACGGCCAACGTGCCAAAGGCAAATACACGCAAGACGCGGTGAGCGCATCTGCCGAGGTGGGCAGAAACATCAAGCTCGATGATGAGGGCCTGTATGTTGAACCGTTTGCCCAGTTGTCCATCGCCGCCATTGGCGGCGCCAACTACACCATGGACAACGGCCTGAAGGCAAAGAGCGATCGTGCCACGTCAGCCATCGGCAAAGTGGGGGTCACCCTGGGCAAAAATGTCCAGCTGGACAGCGGCAGCATTCTGCAGCCGTACCTGCGCACGGCGGCGGCGCGTGATTTCAGCCCGGACAACCGGGTATACATCAACGATCAGAGGTTTAATAACAACCTCTCGGGCGCGAGCGTCGAGGTCGCGGGCGGTATGGCTGTTTCGTTGTCGAAAAACCTTAGCCTGCATGCCGAAGTCAGTCACAGCAAAGGCAAGGCGTACGACATGCCTTGGGGCGCAACTGCAGGGTTGCAGTACGCCTTCTAAAGTACGTGTGCACGTGGATAGGGGAAGCTTTGGCTTCCCCTTTTTTTCGCCCATCTGATCAGCGCGCTGGGCCTAACTGAACAAGCCTGCGGCAATGTTGATCGAAAAACCCAGAATCGCTGTATTGAACAGAAACCCGATCAACGACTGGCCGAGCACCACTTTGCGCAGACCGCGCGTGGCCACGCCCACATCGGCTGTTTGCACCGCCACGCCGATGGTGAACGAGAAGTACAGGAAGTCCCAATAGTTGGGGTTGCGCAAGCCTTCGGCAAACCGCAATGCCGGCTCCTCGCCCTCCCAGGTGTAGAAAAGGCGCGCGTAGTGCACGCTGAAAATCACCCCGGTCAACAACCATGAGCCGACCACGGTCATGCCAGTAAAGCCGTAATGCAGCAGGCGCGCTGTGCTGTCGAGGTCTTTGCTGCCCACCAGGTTCACCGTGATGGTCGCAAGGCTGGCAATTGCCGCGATGCACACCATGAACAGCACCAGCCCGGCGTTTTCGTCTTCAATCTCGGCGATGCGTTTTACGTCGTCGGCGCGAGCACGGGTCGCCAGCCATAGCATCAGCAGCAGGTAGGTCCAGACGCCGGCGTTCCAGCCGATGAGGATTTTGCTGATCAGCGTATCGGCAGGCGCCAGAATGCCCACGGCAAGGCCGAGTACGGCGGCGGATGAAAGGCGAGGGTGGGTGCGGGCGAGGAAGGCCATAGGTGCTCACAACAAGAGAGGTTGTGAGCACCATAGCGCATTTTCGGACGGGTTATGGACGCTTGCGCACCCACTTCATGACGACCACAAAGAACACCGGCACAAACACCACTGCCAGTGTTGCGGTGATCATCCCGCCGATCACCCCGGTGCCAATGGCCTGCTGGCTGGCGGAGCTGGCACCGGTGGCAATCGCCAGGGGCACCACGCCGAGGATAAACGCCAGCGACGTCATGATGATCGGCCGCAAACGCAGGCGCGCCGCTTTCAAGGTGGCGTCGATCAGGTCCTCGCCTTGCTCATACAAGTCCTTGGCGAATTCGATGATCAGGATCGCGTTCTTCGCCGACAAGCCGATGATGGTGATCAAGCCGACCTTGAAAAACACGTCGTTCGGCATGCCGCGCAAACTCACCGCCAATACCGCGCCGAGCACGCCCAGCGGCACCACCAGCAACACCGAGGTCGGGATCGACCAACTCTCATACAGCGCCGCCAGGCACAGGAACACGATCAGCAGCGACAGGCCCAACAGCAACGGCGCCTGGGAGCCGGACAAACGCTCCTGCAGCGACAAACCGGTCCATTCCTGGCCCAGCCCTGCGGGCAGCTGGCTGACCAGGCGCTGGATTTCTTCCATGGCTTCACCCGTGCTGTGCCCTGGCGCCGCTTCGCCGCTGATGGCGATGGCGGGGTAGCCGTTGTAGCGGGTCAGCTGCGCCGGGCCCTGGGTCCATTTGGCTTCGACAAATGCCGATAATGGCACCATCTTGCCGGCGTTGTTGCGCACATTGATCTTCAACAAATCCGCCACCTGGCTGCGCTGATCGCCTTCGGCCTGCACCACCACCCGTTGCATACGGCCCTGGTTGGGGAAGTCGTTGATGTAGGCCGAGCCGATGGCTGAAGACAACACATTACCGACGTCAGCAAAGGAAACCCCCAGTGCATTGGCCTGCTTGCGGTCCACTTCCAACTGCACTTGCGGCGCCTCGGCCAGGGCGCTTTCACGCACGTTGACCAGAATCGGGTTTTTCTCGGCGGCCGCCAGCAGCTCAGTACGCGCCGCCATCAAGGCGGCATGGCCGACACCGCCACGGTCCTGCAACCGGAACTCGAAACCGCTGGAGGTGCCCAGGCCATCTACCGGCGGCGGCAGGATCGCATAGGCAATCGCATCCTTGAGCTCGCTGAACGCGGCGTTGGCGCGGTCGGCAATTGCCGCCGCCGAATCGTCGCTGCTGCGTTTGGACCAGTCCTTGAGCGTGGTGAACGCCAGCGCCGCGTTCTGCCCGGAGCCAGAGAAACTGAAGCCCATGATCATGGTGGTATCGCCCACCCCAGGCTCCTGGGCGTTATGCGCCTCGATCTGCTCGGCCACCTGCACCGTGCGGTTCTTGCTCGCACCCGGTGGCAGCTGGATGTCGGTGATGGTGTAACCCTGGTCTTCCACGGGCAGGAACGAGGAGGGCAGGCGGCTGAACATCCAGCCCAGGCCCACCAGCAGCACCAGATAGATCAGCAGGTAACGGCCGCTGCGTTTGAGGGCGTAGGCCACCCAGCCTTCATAGCGGTCGGTCAGGCGTTCAAAACGCGTATTGAACCAACCGAAAAAACCGCGCTTGGCGTGGTGTTCGCCCTTGGCAATCGGCTTGAGCAACGTGGCGCACAGGGCCGGGGTCAGGGTCAAAGCCAGGAACGCCGAGAACAGAATCGAGGTGGCCATCGACAGCGAGAACTGCTGGTAAATCACGCCCACCGAGCCCGGCATAAAGGCCATCGGCAGGAACACCGCGACCAGCACCAAGGTGATGCCGACGATGGCCCCGGTGATCTGGCCCATGGCTTTGCGCGTAGCCTCCTTGGGCGACAGGCCCTCGGTGGCCATGATGCGCTCGACGTTTTCGACCACCACAATCGCATCGTCCACCAGAATGCCGATGGCCAACACCATGCCGAACATGGTCAGCACGTTGATCGAAAACCCCAGCAACAGCATGGTGGCGAACGTGCCCATCAGCGCGATTGGCACCACCAGCGTCGGGATCAGCGTGTAGCGCACGTTCTGCAGGAACAGGAACATCACCGCAAACACCAGCGCCATGGCTTCCAGCAAGGTGTAAACCACCTTGGTGATCGAGACTTTGACGAAGGGCGAGGTGTCGTACGGGATCTTGTACTCCACATTGGCCGGGAAGTAGCGCGACAGCTCGTCCATCTTCGCCCGCACCAGCGTTGCGGTGCTCAGCGCGTTGGCACCTGGCGACAGCTGCACACTGACGGCGGTGGACGGCTTGCCGTTCAGGCGCGTGGAAAACTGATATTCCTGGCTGCCGATTTCCACCCGCGCCACATCGCCGATGCGCACGGTGGAGCCGTCCGGGTTGGCCTTGAGCACGATGTCGGCGAACTCCGCCGGCGTCGACAGTTGGCCTTTGACCAGAATGGCGGCGGTGATTTCCTGGGTGCTGGTGCCCGGCAAATCACCGATGCTGCCCGCCGAGACCTGCGCATTCTGTGCGCTGATCGCGGCGTTGACGTCGGCGGGCGTAAGGTTGAAGCCAATCAGTTTCTGCGGGTCGATCCAGATACGCATCGCACGCTCGGCGCCATACAGCTGCGCCTTGCCCACGCCCTCGATGCGCTTGAGCTCGTTCATCACGTTGCGCGCCAGGTAATCGCTGAGCGCCACGTCATCGAGCTTGCCGTCGCTGGAGGTCAATGTCACCAGCAGCAGGAACCCGGCAGACACTTTCTCCACCTGCAACCCTTGCTGGGTCACGGCTTGCGGCAAGCGCGGCTCTACCGCCTTCAGACGGTTTTGCACATCGACCTGGGCCATTTCCGGGTCGGTGCCCGGCTGGAACGTCGCGGTGATGGTCGCCGAGCCCAGGCTGCTTTGGGACTCGAAATACAGCAGGTGATCGGCGCCGTTGAGCTCCTGCTCGATCAGGCTGACCACGCTTTCGTCCAGGGTCTGGGCCGAGGCGCCCGGGTACACCGCGTAGATTTCCACCTTCGGCGGCGCGACGTTGGGGTACTGAGCCACCGGCAGCTGCGGGATCGCAAGCGCGCCGGCCAGCAAGATAAACAGGGCAACCACCCAGGCGAAGATCGGGCGGTCAATAAAGAACTGCGGCATTGTCAGGTATTCCTTTGCTTAGCGGACCGAGGCCTGGGCATTCGGCGCAGGGCTGTCGTCCACTTCGACTTTTTCACCGGGGCGTGCGTGTTGCAGGCCTTCGACGATGATGCGGTCACCGGGCTTGAGGCCGTTGCTGACGATCCAGCGATCCTCGATCACTGCGCCAAGCTCCACCGGTTGCTGGCTGACGACCTGTTCGGCGTCCAGCAAGAGCACCATCGGGATGCCGGCGCTGTCGCGGGTAATGGCGCGTTGCGGCACGCTGATGCCTTGTTTGTCCACCGCCTGTTCCAGGCGCACGCGTACAAAGCTGCCGGGCAACAGGTCGAGGTCCGGGTTGGGGAACTCGCTGCGCAGGATGATCTGCCCGGTGCCGGGGTCGACGCTGATTTCGGCAAACAGCAATTTGCCTGGCAGCGGGTACAGGCTGCCGTCGTCCTCGATCAGCGTGGCCTTGGCCTGGTCCTGGCCGACCTGCTTCAAGCTGCCGGCACGGAAGGCCCGGCGCAGGTCGTTCAACTCGCGGGTGGACTGGGTCAGGTCGGCGTGGATCGGGTCCAGTTGCTGGATGATCGCCAGCGGCGTGGCTTCGTTTTGCCCGACCAGCGCGCCCTCGGTGACCAGCGCGCGGCCGATGCGCCCGGAGATCGGCGCGGTCACGGTGGCGTAGCCCAGGTTGAGTTTGGCGCGCTCGACGGCGGCTTTGTTGGCGGCGACTTCGGCGTTGGTCTGGCGCACGGCAGCGCGGGCATTGTCGTAGTCCTGGCCGCTGATGGCGTTGCCCTCGACCAACTGGCTGTAGCGCTGCTCTTGCAGGCGCGCCTGGAACGCGTTGGCCTGCGCCTTGCTCAGGTTGGCCTGGGCGCTGTCCAGGTCGGCTTTGAACGGGGCCGGGTCGATGCGAAACAGCACGTCGCCCTGTTTCACGTCGTGACCTTCCTTGAACACGCGCTGCATGACCACACCGGCCACCCGCGCGCGCACTTCGGCAATACGCGGCGCGGCGATCCGCCCGCTCAGTTCACTGGTGATCGACAGGGGCTTGGCCTGCAGGGTCTCGATGCGCACTTTGGCCAGGGGCATTTGCGGCGCCTCGTCCGCCGACTGGTCACACGCGCTCAGGGCGAGCGCCAGGGCCAGCAGGCAAAACGGCGCAAACAGATTCTTCGACATGCTCATATCCCAATATTGACTGGCGCATCCTAAAGACACCTGCGCCGTGGTGCTGTGAAGCTGTGTAGCTCGTCTGTGAAGAAATGTAAGGTGCGACCCATAGTCGCCTGAGGGCGTATATCCTTGCACAATCCTGCAAACAGCAAAGATCACATGTGGGAGGGGGCTTGCCCCTAATGGCGGTGGATCAGCCAATAAATCTATCCACTGAA
Source organism: Pseudomonas sp. TWRC1-2 (assembly GCF_049896685.1). Lineage (NCBI taxonomy): Bacteria > Pseudomonadati > Pseudomonadota > Gammaproteobacteria > Pseudomonadales > Pseudomonadaceae > Pseudomonas > Pseudomonas sp. TWRC1-2. The sequence goes on from NZ_JAFCUU010000001.1 coordinate 111,617, forward strand.
CCACCGCTTTCGCGAGCAAGCCCGCTCCCACATTGGGTTTCTGTATACCTGATGAACTGCATTATTTGGAAACACCATGCCCAACATCCTCCTGGTGGAAGACGACGCCGCACTCTCCGAGCTGATTGCCAGCTACCTGGAGCGCAATGGCTACCATGTCAGCGTGCTCAGCCGTGGCGACCACGTACGCGAACGCGCGCGCCTCAACCCGCCGGACCTGGTGATCCTCGACCTGATGTTGCCCGGCCTCGATGGCCTGCAGGTGTGCCGCTTGCTGCGCGCAGACTCGGCAGGCTTGCCGATCCTGATGCTCACTGCGCGCGACGACAGTCACGACCAGGTGCTGGGCCTGGAAATGGGCGCCGACGACTATGTCACCAAACCCTGCGAGCCGCGCGTGCTGCTCGCCCGTGTGCGCACCTTGCTGCGCCGCAGCAGCCTGTCCGAACCTCAGGCGGCCAACGACCAGATCGTCATGGGCAACCTGTGCATCGACCTGTCGGAGCGCACCGTGAGCTGGCGCGAGCAGGCCGTGGAGCTGTCCAGCGGTGAATACAACTTGCTGGTGGTGCTGGCCCGGCACGCCGGTGAAGTGCTCAGCCGCGACCAGATCCTGCAGCGCCTGCGCGGTATCGAGTTCAACGGCACCGACCGCTCGGTGGACGTGGCCATCTCCAAGCTGCGCCGCAAGTTCGACGATCACGCGGGCGAGGCGCGCAAGATCAAGACCGTGTGGGGCAAGGGGTACCTGTTCAGCCGTTCCGAGTGGGAATGCTGATCCATGTTTCGTGTCCTGCTGCGCCTCTACCTGATCACCATCATCACCTTTAGTGCGGCGATCTTTCTGATTCCCCGGTTGGTGATCCAGCTGTTCGAACACCGTTACATGGACTACAACGTCGAGCAGACCCGTGGCCTGCAGACGCTCATCGTCAAACAATACCTGCGCGCGCCGGTTGAGCGCTGGTCCCAGGTGACCGAGCAATTGGGCCGCGACTTCGCGCCGCTGAAAGTCAAACTGCTGTTGCGCCAGGACGCCAGCTACACGCCCGCCGAAGAAAAGCTGCTGGAGCAGGGCAAGCCGGTGATCCGCCTTGGCGAATGGGGCTGGATGGAAGAAATCAGTTCGCCGGTCAACCAGCAGTTTGCGGTCAAGCTGACGATTCCCCCCGACCCGATGGACATGAACCTGCTGTACTGGTCGATGAACGTGCTGATCGGCGCCGCGCTGCTGGCTTGCCTGCTGTTTTGGCTGCGTCCGCACTGGCGTGACCTGGAGCGCCTGAAAAGCACCGCCGCACAACTGGGCAAGGGCAACCTGGGCGAGCGCACGCAGATTCCGCCCAGTTCAAACATTGGCAGCCTGGCGTCGGTGTTCGACACCATGGCCGACGATATCGAGCGCCTGCTCAATCAACAGCGCGACCTGCTCAATGCGGTCTCCCATGAACTGCGCACGCCGCTGACCCGCCTGGATTTCGGCCTGGCGCTGGCGTTGTCCGAAGACTTGCCCCAAGCCAGCCGCGAGCGCCTGCAAAGCCTGGTGGCGCACATTCGTGAGCTGGACGAGCTGGTGCTGGAATTGCTGTCCTACAGCCGTCTGCAAAACCCGGCGCAACTGCCGGAGCGAGTGGACGTGGTGCTCGACGAGTTTGTCGACAGCGTGCTGGGCAGCGTCGATGACGAGCTGGAAAACCCCGAGATTGTCATCGACGTGGCGCTTGATTGCGCGGTGGAGCGCTTCAGCCTCGACCCGCGCCTCACCGCCCGCGCGCTGCAAAACTTGTTGCGCAATGCCACGCGCTATTGCGACAAGCGCATTCAGGTGGGCGTCAAGGTGTGTGCCAAGGGTTGTGAGATCTGGGTGGATGACGATGGCATCGGCATTCCGCTAGACCAGCGTGAGCGGATCTTCGAACCTTTCTATCGCCTGGACCGCAGCCGCGACCGCGCCACCGGAGGCTTCGGCCTCGGCCTGGCCATCAGCCGGCGTGCGATGGAGGCCCAGGGCGGCACGTTAACGGCCCAGGCGTCACCCTTGGGCGGGGCACGGTTCCGGCTGTGGTTGCCCAGCGTCGGCTGATCAGAGCACCTTGACGGCGCGGCCGATCGCCTGGATCGGTCCGGTGGGTTTGCCGGTCGGCGAGCCATTCGGGTCTTCCAGGGTCAGCTCGAACAATTGGTTGGGCGCCAGTGGCGGCAGTTTGTCCAGCGGCACCGACAGCGTCTGGCCTGGCTTGACCAACCCCAGCGACACCGGGCCTTGCCAGCCATCCGCCTTGGTCCAGAACTGCAGCGCCTTGTCGGCAGGCACTTGCATCACACCCAATGGAATCAACTGGATCTGCTGAGTATTGCTGGCCTGGATCACCCAACCCGGAGCCTGGCTTTGCGGCGCCACCAATACCACCACAAAAGTGGGTTCAGCAGTGGGCGGGCGGGTCAGCAGCAGCGTCGCCAGTACCCACGTCGCCACCAGCCCCGCGCCGGCCAAACCGCGCCATAGCGCCAGCAGGTTCCACCACGGTGTGTGCAGGTCGGCGCGGGTGTCGGCGGGCGTGACGGTGCGCTCGATGCGCCGCCACAGCTGGGCAGAAGGGGGCACCGGTTCGGCCAATGCGGTCAGCGGCAAAAGGCGCTGCTCCCATGCGTCCACCGCCGCGCGCAACTCGGCATCCTCGGACAAGCGCTGCTCAACCTCGGAGCGTTGCGCGGCGGGCAGGGTGCCCAGCACGTATTCGCCAGCCAGTTCGTCCAGAGGGTTGCTCATGCCATGCACTCCCGCAGCGCAGCGAGGCTGCGTTTGATCCAGGCTTTGACGGTCCCCAGCGGGGTGTCCAGTTTCTGTGCGATTTGGCTGTGGGAATAGCCGTCGACGTAGGCATGCAGGATGCACGCGCGACGGGCCGGGTCGAGCTGCTCCAGGCAGGCGTGGACCTGCCCCGAGCGCGAAGCGAATTCAAAGGTGTCGGTTGTGGCGACGTGCTCGTGCGCGTCGCCCAGGGGGGCTTCGCGGTAGTGATTGCGCACGGCATTGAGCGCCAGATGCCGGGTCACGCTGAACACCCAGCCGCGCGCCGAGCCACGGTTGCGGTCGAAACTGCCGGCGCCACGCCAGATCCTGATAAACGCGTCATGCACGATGTCTTCGGCCAGGGATTTGTCCCTGGCAATGCGAAAAGCCACGCCGAGCAAACGGCTGCTGTCCTGCTCATAGAGCTGGCGCAAGGCGCGTTGATTCCCGCGGGCGCAGGCCAGCAGACAGGTTTCGTAATCAAAATCGGCGTCAGGCAAAGCCACGTGTTTCCACCATTGTCATAACAATCGCCACCGCACTGCAGGGCGCCGGCATGCCGGCGAAAAAGGGCACGGGCGCAGCGTAAACCCAGGTGCCCTGCGTCATCGTTGACGACCCTCGCCGGCAAGCCGGCCCTTACAGGGGCAGCGTAGCCGAGTTTGTTCTCAGTTGGCCGCCCAGAAGATGTAGTCGGCCTGGTACTTCACCACTGCCTGCGTGCCTTTGTTGGCAGCGCTGCACTCGGTGCTCGGCGCCACGCCACCCTTGAGCGCCACGCGCTGGATATAACTCACACCGCTCATTGCGCCTTTGCCTACGGCCGGGTTGGCTTTGACCAATTGGTACGGCAGGTTGCCCGCACTGGACGGCGCCACGGCCAACTGCGTGCCGGTGATTTTCGAACCGTCCTGGGCTTGCCATGTAGCCGGTGGGCCGAAATAGGTGCCCACTGGCTTGCCGCTGCGGTCATTCAACACCGCCTTGGGGCCGACAAACGTCCACTCGGTCTGGCCGGGGGCGTTAGCTTTGTCGCGGCATTCGTAGGTGATTTCGCCGACGCCTGTGGTCTCCAGCGCCACCTTGTGCCCATCCGGCACCTTGATGCTGTCGGGCAGGCCGGTCTGGGCGAAAACCGTTGGCGCAGCGGCCAGCAGGGCGGTCAGGCAGAACAGTGCTTTAACGTTCATCGGTGTTTCTCCATTGAGTAAAACAGCGGGGTCACTGTTAGCACTACCCAGGCCGCGCTCGATTGGATGCAGTGATTAGAAAATAAATGCGCAAGGGCGCACACTGTGCCCCCCGCTTTACCCGAGGAGAGATTGGCAATGACTGGTGTCCACACGTCTGCTCAACAGGGTTTCTCTGCCCAGGCCGTCACTTACGCCCAAGGCCGGCCCGACTATCCACGACAACTCACCGGCTGGCTCACTGATGCGCTGCACATCGATGCGCAATCGACGGTAATCGACCTGGGCGCCGGTACCGGCAAGTTCACCCGTTTGCTCAGCACCCTGGCGCCAACGCTGGTGGCGGTCGAACCGGTCGAAGCGATGGGCGCGCAGCTCAATAAACTGTTACCTGATGTGCGCCTGGTCAATGGCACGGCCGAATCCATTCCCCTGGAAACCGCCGTCGCCGATGCGGTGGTCTGTGCGCAGGCGTTCCATTGGTTTTCTACCGAAGCCGCGCTGGCAGAAATCCACCGCGTGCTCAAACCCGATGGGCGCCTGGGGCTGGTGTGGAATGTGCGCGATGAATCGGTGGATTGGGTCGCCGCCATCACCGACATCATCACCCCCTATGAAGGCGACACGCCGCGCTTTCATACAGGCCGCTGGCGCGAAGCCTTCACCGGCGAGCATTTTTCCGCGCCCGAAATGACCTGTTTTGCCTATCAGCATGTCGGCAGCCCTCAGGAGGTGATCATGGATCGCTTCCTGTCGGTGAGCTTTATCGCGGCGCTGCCCGCCGCCGAGAAAGCCCGCGTGACTGCGCAATTGCAGGCACTGATCGACACGCACCCTGCCTTGCGGGGGCGTGACACTGTGGCGTTTCCGTATCAGACGCAGGCCTACGTCTGTCAACGGCTGACACAAAAGGCATAAAGTCAGATCATATTGATATAAGTCGTTATAAGAAAAATCGCTATCCTGCGGCCAGAAATTTATAAGGCCGCGGGTAGTTGTATGGATGTGGGTAACTTTGGTTTTGTCATCGCCGGCCTGGTGGTTGGTTTTATCGTCGGCATGACCGGTGTCGGTGGGGGGTCTTTGATGACCCCGATCCTGTTGTGGTTCGGCATCAACCCGGCGACCGCCGTGGGCACTGACTTGTTGTACGCGGCCATCACCAAATCAGGTGGCGTGCTGGTGCACAGCAAGAACAAGAATATCGACTGGACCATCACGGGTTGGCTGACCTTGGGCAGTGTGCCTGCGGTGCTGCTGACCCTGTGGTTCCTTGCCAGTCTGCATACCGACCCCAGCGCCATGAACGCGGTGATCAAGCAGGCGCTTGGTGTGGTGTTGCTGCTGACGGCGCTGGCGATTCTGTTCAAGAAAAGCCTGCTGGCTTTTGCACAGCGGCATGCGGGTGATGACTATCACATGAGCTCGCGCAACTTGAACCTGTTGACGGTGGTGACCGGTGCGATCCTTGGCACCATGGTTGCCCTGACGTCCATCGGCGCGGGTGCGCTTGGGACCGTGGCGCTGTTTATTCTGTACCCGTTTCTGGCTACGCGTCGGCTGGTGGGTACCGAGATTGCCCATGCTGTGCCGCTGACGTTGGTTGCGGGCCTGGGGCACGCGAGCATGGGGAATATGGATTGGCATTTGCTGGGCTTTTTGCTGATGGGGTCGTTGCCGGGGATTTACCTGGGGAGTCACATGACCGGTAAGGTTCCTGATGGTGTGCTGCGGCCTTGTCTGGCGGTTATGTTGATGACTATTGGCTATAAGTTGGCGTTCTGATGTTTTCAGGTTTCTGAGTGGGGTGAGTACATATCCGTTGCTGCGGTAACGGCGGCTGGCGGTTCCGCTCTTACAGCGGGTCACTTTTGGCTAAATCACAGCAACACACCTCTATCTGATGCACAGACACCCAAATGTGGGAGCGGGCTTGCCCGCGAATGCGGTGGTTCAGTCAGCCCATGTGTCACTGGCCCACCGCCTTCGCGAGCAAGCCCGCTCCCACCTTTGACCGAGTACAAACGACACCCATCTACCTGACGCACAGAGCTCCAAATGTGGGAGCGGGCTTGCCCGCGAATGCGGTGGTTCAGTCAGCCCATGTGTCACTGGCACACCGCCTTCGCGAGCAAGCCCGCTCCCACAAGTTGACCGAGTGTAGATGCCAGCACCTCACTGCTTGGCTTTTCTGTGGGAGCTGGCTTGCCTGCGATGCAGGCACCTCGGTGTATCAGTGACACACAGGCGATGCCATCGCAGGCAAGCCAGCTCCCACATTTGATTGAGTTCAGCTTCAAGGGTCAGGTCGGCTGTCAGGCCGCCTCGGCGGTGCTTTTGATCTAAACACAGGTCGGCTACCAGGCCGCCGTGCTCTGCTTTTGATCTCAGGCATACCGAAGCGTGAGCGAGGTGCCGAGCGGTGGGGCAAGAGCCCTTTGGTTACTTTGGGGCTTTTCCAGAGTGACCCGCCGTAAGGGCGGAACCTATCTCAGCCATCACCTAAACAACGGATATACCCCCTAACCCTGAGCGATCAAAAAGCCTACCCCTTGGCCGGCCCATTCCCGATCTGCCACACAAACGGCGGCTCAGTGCCGTTAATCACCCAATCCCCCACAATCCGCGCCTTGTAGATCACCGGATTATGCGACGACACCGTCCGCGCATTGCGCCAGTGGCGATCAAGCGCTTTACCCTGGCGCACATCCGACGCCCCCAGCGCATTGAACAACTCCGTGGTGGCCCGCTGCACCAGCGCCGACACCACCACCTGCGCCGTCGCCGATTCAATCTCGGCCGCCACATTCGCCTCCCGCTCGGCCACCTCATCCCCGGCAAACCGCGCCAGGTACGCCTGTTGCGCCGGCACCGCAGCCTTCAACGCACTGGCCTCGGCGGCATACACCAGCGCCGCCACTTCACCCACCACTTGTTGAACCTGCGCATCCTGGCTGACATGCGCGGCATTGCCGTGGCTGTAAATGCGTTTGCGACTGCGCACCTGATGAGCCACGTCGCTGAGTGCCGCACGACCAATCCCGGCCAGGCTCGCCAGCAACACCAGCTGATAAAACGCGGTCTGGTACTTGAACCGGGTGGCAAAGTCGATGACGTTTTCCGCGTCCACCACAGCATCGATAAAACGGCTGGTGCCACTGCCCGTGGTGCGCTGGCCAAAGCCATCCCAGTCATCGCTTTGCACCACGCCAGGCTGACGCGTGCGGGTGGCGGCGATCACATCGGCGCCGGTATCGCTGCGCTGGGCGTACACGTCGATCCAGTCGGAGAAAAGGCTGCCGGTGCTGTAGAACTTTTCACCGTTGAGTTTCCATTTATCGCCGTCGGGGCTCACCTGAGTGACCACCTCGCCGATGGCCACGTTGCCGATTTCGGTCCAGGCGCAGCCGACGATGTCGCCCTCGACAAAGCGCTTGAACCACAGATCGCGGCCAGCGCTGGGTGGCGCATTCAGACGGTCCTCGGCGAAGGCGAAATGCCCGCGCAACGCCTGGGGCACATTCGAATCGGCAGCGGCCAGCTCGATCAGCAACTCGAACAACTGCGGCAGCGACGCGCCACCGCCGCCGTATTCCACCGGCACCCGCACGGCGCCAAAGCCGGCCTGCTTGAGCCATTGGAACGGTTCATAGGGCAGGGCGCGGGTCTGTTCGCGCGCTACCGCACCTGCGGCAATGCGCTGGAAGATCGGCCGAAAACGCGCGGCCAGCGTGGGGTAATCGACACCTGTGGACAGCGGGTTGATGACGTGTTGTTCGCTCATGGGGGGCAGCTCCTTGGCAGTATCAGTCCTTGGGTGATTGCACAGTTCGTGCCGATGGCTGCAGCCCGTGTTTGCGGGGGATGAAAGCCATTCACTGTTGCTCCGGCAACAGCGGATCGACAAATCGGTGTAATCCATGACATTGACAGCTCAGCCCTGTGAGATGGGGATTTTTACCGCGACGCCCATGGCCAGGGCGTTTGCACCGGCATGGCACGCTTGCTGCTCTAGCCCTGGAACATCCCTTCGTGCGAGGTACTGCCAGATGAGTCAGCAAGCTGTGAAATTTGCCTATTGGGTGCCCAACGTCAGCGGTGGGCTGGTGGTCAGCAAGATCGAGCAACGCACCCATTGGGGCATCGACTACAACCGCAAACTGGCGCAGTTGGCCGAAGCGGCCGGTTTTGAATACGGCCTCACGCAAATTCGCTTCACCGCCGGCTACGGCGCGGAGAACCAGCATGAATCCGTAGCCTTCAGCCATGCGCTGCTGGCGGCGACCACCACGCTCAAGGTGATCGCGGCCATCTTGCCCGGCCCGTGGCAGCCGGCCTTGGCGGCCAAGCAACTGGCGACGATCGACCAGCTCACCAATGGCCGTATCGCGGTGAACATCGTCAGTGGCTGGTTCAAGGGCGAGTTCCAGGCCATCGGCGAACCCTGGCTGGAGCACGATGAGCGTTATCGCCGTTCCGAGGAGTTTATCCGCGCGTTGAAAGGTATCTGGACCCAGGACGACTTCACCTTCAAGGGCGACTTCTACCGCTTCAACAATTACACCCTCAAGCCCAAGCCCCTGGGCCAACCGGAAGTGTTCCAGGGCGGCAGCTCGCGCGCCGCGCGGGACATGGCGGCGCGCGTGTCGGACTGGTATTTCACCAACGGCAACACCCCGCAAGGCATCAAGGCTCAGGTCGATGACATCCGCGCCAAGGCGGCGGCGAATAACCATTCGGTCAAAGTCGGCGTAAACGCCTTTGTGATCGCCCGCGACACCGAAGAAGAAGCCCGCGCCGTTCTTGCCGAGATCATCGACAAAGCCGACCCGGAGGCGGTGAATGCCTTTGGTGACGCGGCCAGGCAGGCCGGCAAAGCTTCACCGGAAGGCGAGGGCAACTGGGCCAAATCCAGTTTCGAAGACCTGGTGCAGTACAACGACGGCTTCAAGACCAACCTGATCGGCACGCCGCAGCAGATTGCCGAGCGCATCGTTGCGCTCAAGGCCGTGGGCGTGGACCTGGTGCTGGCGGGCTTCCTGCACTTCCAGGAGGAAGTCGAGTACTTCGGCAAGCGCGTGTTGCCGCTGGTACGTGAGCTGGAAGCCAAGGCCGGGATCAAGCAAGTGGCTTGAACAGCACCACCGCCGCGCGCAACTTGTTGTTGCCAAAGCGGCACATGCGTTCGAACTCCCCGTGGCTGACCGGCAAGTGCTGGCAGTCCAGGGGCTGGCGGTGCTGGCTGTGGTCTACATCCGGGTCGTGCAGGTAGACAAAGTCGTCGTCGCAATCGGTGACCATCACCCAGTGCGGCGACTTGGAGCGGGTGAGGCGGTAGCTGCTGATCAACACCAGCGGCTGCCCGCCATCGCGCAGTACCTGCGGCAAATCCAACGCGCCGCCGAACACCTGCTCGACGTCGCTGCCGGCCAGTTCTTCTTCGAACGCCTCGTGCACCAGACGCATGACGTCCTTTTTATGCTGGTCGCGCACGCCGTCCAGAAACAGCGGGCCGCGCACATTCACCTGCATGCGTACGCGAAAGCCCCGACGCCACGCCGCCAGGGCCAGACCTTGCGGGCTGCAGCCGCCGTGGCCGGCGGTCATGAACACGGTGGTGGCTTCACGCCAGATTTGCAGCTCTTCGCGCCGGCCGGCCACACGCGTCGGCACCAGTGCGCCCATGGCCATCAGCAGGCACGCGGCGCCACAGGTGAAGTCGGTGGTTTGCTGGTAATACGGCACGTTTTGCGGGCGCGCGTCCTGGTGCTGGACGATGCGTTTTTCCAGGCGCAGGGCCGGTGCATGGTCTTCGTAATAGTCATTGATCAGCGCGAAGCGCCGGTAGCCATTGCGCTCGTACAAGGCGAGGGCGCCGGGGTTGTCGGTGCGCACTTCCAGGCGCAGGTAGGCGCAATCATGCGCCACGGCGCAGGCTTCGATGCGCGAAAGCAATTGCTTGCCCAGGCCCATGCCGCGCGCATGTTCGGCGATGGCGATGGAGTACAGGCGCGCCAGTGAGGTACCGCGATGGAACAGCACCAAGGCGTAACCGAGCAAAACACCGTCATTTTCGGCAACGAGCAACTGGCCATGAGCGCGGCTGATCATCCACTGGAAACTGCGCGGCGAGAGCCGGTCGGTGGTGAAACAGTGCTGTTCCAGTGCCACCAATTCGGGCACGTCAGCGGGGGTTGCAACGCGAAAGGAAAGAGCCATATGACCGCCGTAAAAGTTGCGTAACGAAACGGGACTTCTCTAAAAGATCGTGCTTAATAGAAAAGGTCGAGTTCTCTAAAGCGGATCAAATATTATGTCGGCGGTACAAAGTCATTGGCGTGAAGTATCCGAGCAAACTGTCGCGGCGACAATAACTTCCACGGGTTATTTTTCTGCTCCCCTTAAAGGCTCCAGTCAAGTTGTGATCATTGTCGAGCGCAAGGAAGATTGGGCCTCCTACTTTCCCAGCGAAGACATCGTCACCGCGCAGGAATACCTTGAGCAAACCCGCGAGAGCGAGACGGGCAAGCGCGTGCAGGTGATCAACCTGTGCCGCAGCTATAAATACCTGGGGCATGGTTATTACTGCTCGCTGTTGGCCGAGGCGCGCGGGCACAAGGTGATTCCGTCGGTGCGCACCATCAGTGAACTGACGAAAAAGTCGCTGTATGGCCTGTCGCTGGATGACCTGGATAAAACCCTCGATAAAGCCTTGAGTCATCACCTCTACAGCAATACCGAAGGCTTTACCCTGACACTTTATTTTGGCCTGACCAATATAGAACCGTTGCAGGAGTTGGCCCGTCAGTTGTTTGAAACCTTCCCGTGCCCGATCCTGTTAGTTGAGTTTCGCAAGAACAACGGCTGGCACATCGAAGGGGTCAAATCCGGCGTGTTGCACAAGTTGCGTGATGACCAGGAAGACCAGTTTGCTCACGCACTGGACAACTTCAGCCGCAAGATCTGGCGCCAACCGCGTTCACGCAGGCTGGCCCGTTACGACCTGGCCATCCTGCACGATCCGCAGGAGCAATTGCCGCCCTCCAATGCCCGCGCCCTGGAAAACTTCGTGCGGGTTGGCAAGGGCCTGGGTATCGATGTTGAACTGATCGAGCGCAAGGATTACTCGCGCCTCGCCGAGTACGACGCCTTGCTGATCCGCGAGACCACCAGCGTCGACAATCACACCTACCGCTTCGCCAAAAAGGCCGAGAGCGAAGGCCTGGTGGTGATGGACGACCCGGCGTCGATCCTGCGCTGCACCAACAAGGTGTACCTCACCGACCTGCTCAACAGCCACCAACTGGGCATGCCGGCCACCGAGATTCTGTACAAGGAGCGACCGGAAGATTTCGAGCGGGTGGGCGAGCGCCTGGGCTTCCCGCTGGTGTTGAAGATCCCCGACGGCAGTTTCTCGCGCGGTGTGATCAAGGTGGAAAGCCAGGAGGCCTTGCTCAAGGCCACCGCTGAATTGTTCGAGCATTCGGTGCTGTTGCTGGCCCAGGAATTTTTCTACACCGAGTACGACTGGCGCATCGGTGTACTCAACCGCAAGCCGATCTTTGCCTGCCAGTACTTCATGTCCAAGGGCCATTGGCAGATCTACAACCACAAGGCTATCGGCCAGGACATCAACGGCGAATGCCGTACCCTGGCGGTCCACGAAGCGCCCAAGGCGGTGGTGGAGCTGGCGGTGAAGACCGCCAACCTGATCGGCGACGGCCTTTACGGTGTTGACCTCAAGCAGTCCGGCGACAAGGTGGTGGTGATCGAGGTCAACGACAACCCGAACATGGACGCCGGTATCGAAGACGCCTACCTGCAAGACGACCTGTACGCCCTGGTGCTGGAGGAGTTCGTGCGGCGCCTGGAGTTGAAGCGCCAGGGCCAGGTGTGGTGACGCGCGATGATCCAGCGCTTTGAATTGACCGGTGGAAAGTTGTGCGGCGCAGGAGGTGATGATGCGCCGATCATGTTGTTCAACAACCCGGACCTGGCCGAACGTGAATGGCTGCGCGACCACCACAAGCTGGATGAACATGCGCTGGCCTCGGCCCTTGACCCGGATGAAGTGTCACGCATCGAATTTCACCCCGACAACCTGTTCCTGATCTGGAAGCGCCCGGAAAACTACTCCGGCGGCGGCAACCTGGTGTTTGAGGTGTCGTCGTGCGGCTTGTTGTTTTCGCAGGATCGCCTGCTGGTGATTGCCACCGATGAAACCCCGCTGTCGGGGCTCGGCGCGCGCCGGCCGCTGCACACGCCGTTGGATGTGCTGCTTGATTTGTTGCTCAACAACATCCACCACTACCTGGGCCACCTCAAGGTGATCAAGCTGGTTGCGCGCGAATTGCAGCAACAGTTCAACGCGTCGATGAGCAACCATCACCTGATGCAAATGTTCAGCCTCAGCGAAAGCCTGATCTATTACATCAATGCGCTGCACAGCAACGGCGCGGTGCTGTCGCGGCTGCGTAATCACGCTGAAAAAGAGCATTTCAGTGCCGAGATCCTGGGGTTGATCGACGACCTGATCATCGAAAACCACCAGTGCTACAAGCAGGCGGAGATCTATTCCAATGTGTTTTCCGGATTGATCGACGCGCGTGGCAACCTGATGAACAACAGCATGAACAACCTGCTGCGCAAGTTGACCCTGATTAACGTGGTGTTCCTGCCGCTTAACCTGATTGCCAGTGTGGGTGGCATGTCGGAATTCAGCATGATGACGGCGGGTACGCCGTGGTGGGTGTCGTACCCGCTGCTGATGGCCGCGATGGCGTTGGGGGCCGGCTTGATGGTGCTGGGGCTCAAGCGAATCGCGGGCGGGGCAAGTGTGGTGTGATGTGAGTACAGAGCCGTTGCTGCGGTAAGGCCCGCTTGGTTCTACGCTGGGGGCCTGCGTTCCACGGCGCATCACCCTGATGTCATCAGATCGAAAAATGTGGGAGCGGGCTTGCTCGCGAAGGCAGTGTGTCAGCTACACATGAGTTGACTGACCCACCGCCTTCGCGGGCAAGCCCGCTCCCACAATTTGACCGAGTTCACCTACCAGCACCGCGGTGCTTTGCTTTTCTGTGGGAGCTGGCTTGCCTGCGATGCAGGCACCTCGGTCCATCAGGTACTCCGGGTTGATGCCATCGCAGGCAATCCAGCTCCCACATTAGAGTGGGTTCAGCTTCCAAAATCAGGCCGCCTCGGCTTTGCTTGTGATCTAACCACTCAACTGCCGTCACCCCAAAAATGGGTATGCCCCAGCACCAGCCGCCACACCCACATCTACACGCCTCAATCCGTTACCTGCAAGGTAAGCACCTCAAACCCGTCGGCCGTTACCGCCACGGTATGCTCCCACTGCGCCGACAGGCTGTTGTCCTTGGTCACCACCGTCCAGCCATCTTTCAAGTCGCGCACCTTGGCGCTGCCCTGGTTAAGCATCGGCTCGATGGTAAACACCATGCCTTCACGCAGTTCCAGGCCGGTGCCGGGGCGGCCGAAGTGGAGGATTTGCGGTTCTTCATGCATCTGGCGGCCGATACCATGGCCACAGTATTCGCGCACCACGCTGTAGCCGTTGGCCTGCGCATGGCTCTGGATCGCATGGCCGATATCACCCAGGCGCGCGCCCGGCCTGACTTGGCGAATGCCGGCCCACATGGCTTCGAAGGTCTGTTCCACCAGGCGCCGCGCCTTGGGCGCCACGGTGCCGATCATGTACATCTTGCTGGCGTCAGCGATAAAGCCGCCTTTTTCCAGGGTGATGTCGATGTTGATGATGTCGCCGTCCTTGAGAATAGCCTTGGCGCTGGGCATGCCATGGCACACCACCTCGTTGATCGAGGTGTTGATGCAGAACGGATAGTCATATTGCCCCAGGCTTGCCGGGCGGGCTTTGAGGTCGTTACGAATGAACGCCTCGACGGCGCTGTCCAGCTCCAGGGTGGAGCGGCCGGCGGCGACAAAGCCGTCAAGCATGTCGAAAACCTGGGCCAGCAGACGTCCGGATTCACGCATCACTGCCAGTTGGGCGGCGGTCTTGATCATCAGCTGCGCCCCCGGATCAGGTCGGGCTTGTCCAGCAACAGTTTGTTGATCAGCTCGTTGTAGGGCAGGTGTGGGTTGAGTTCGGCGAGCAGGCCGATCTTGATCCAGAACTCGGCCTGGGCGTTGATGGAGCGGTCCATGGCAGCGCTGGCCAGGCGAAGCTGTTCGTGCAATTGGTCGGTGATCTTGACGATGCCCATGACGTTCACTGTGTGGAATTGATATACAAAGCGTATACGTTTCGTATGTTGTCCGTAAACCCCTGCCGGATAATGGGTGGTTGGGCATTGACGTGGCCGGTGAGTGGCGGTTAATTTCGTGACATGACATTTCAAGCCTTCCGCAGCCAGCCAAGCATTATTACCGCCATTCCTCATTTGGCGGGATAGCACACGGCTGCACCCAAACCCGCCCTGGAGGCGGGTTTTGTTTTTCCGTCTCAGGGCCCTGTAAAAAAGCCAGGAGATACCCATGAGCATGTGCCCCGTCCCCCACACCGCTGATACGGCATTGCTTGAACACTATGTGAAAAAGATTCTCGCCGCCCCGGTATATGACCTGGCAGTGCGCACGCCCTTGCAAGCGGCACCGGCGCTCTCGGCATTGCTGGGCAATCAGGTGTTGCTCAAGCGCGAAGACCTGCAGCCGACTTTTTCTTTCAAAATCCGCGGGGCGTACAACAAATTGGTGCAGCTCACGCAGGCGCAAAAGGCGCGGGGCGTGGTGACGGCGTCGGCGGGCAACCACGCCCAAGGTGTAGCGCTGGCGGCGCGCGAATTGGGGATCAAGGCAAGCATTGTGATGCCGTGCACCACGCCTGAGCTGAAGGTGCTCGGCGTTCGCTCCCGAGGCGCCGAGGCGGTGCTGCACGGTGAGAGCTTTCCGTTTGCCCTGGCGCATGCCCTGCAATTGGCCGAGACCTCGGGTTGCACCTTTGTCTCGCCGTTCGATGACCCGGACGTGATCGCCGGCCAGGGCACCGTGGCGATGGAAATTCTGCGCCAGCAACAGGGCGCGCTGGACGCGATCTTCGTGCCGGTGGGCGGCGGCGGTTTGATCGCCGGGATCGCGGCGTACGTCAAATACCTGCGGCCCCAGGTGCGCATCGTCGGTGTCGAACCTGAAGGTTCCAGCTGCCTGTTGGCGGCGCTGCGCGCGGGCGAGCGCGTGGTGTTGCCCAGCGTGGACGGGTTCGCCGACGGCACGGCCGTGGCGCAGATCGGCGCTTATGGTTTTGAAATCTGCCGCGACTGGGTGGACGAAGTCATCACTGTCAGCAACGACCAGCTGTGCAGCGCGATCAAGTTGATCTATGACGATACGCGTTCCATCACCGAGCCATCCGGGGCACTGGCGGTAGCGGGCATCCGCAAGTACGTGGCGCAAAACGCGCTGCGTGGGCAAACCTTGGTGGCGGTGAATTCCGGGGCAAATATCAACTTTGATAGTTTGCGACATGTTGCAGAAAGAGTCGCAGCGCAGGGTTCAAATTAGTGCATAACCGTTTAATCAACGCTGTTCGCCGAGAATTTGCACGCAGTTCCAAGACTTATATAACCGCGCGTGCCGCTTATGAGGAAAAGTTACAACGAGAATGGATTTTGCCGAGTACGCTGGTGATTGTAAGCGTCTTCCAGGGTCGGTAAGACGTGGCAGACACGCATCTGCCGGACATAACAATCTGTTGGCAGTCTCATGAAAGGAGAGGTTGGCCATGCTTTCGGAATTAGAACTTCGCAGTATTATTGAAGGAAGTTTCCTGCCTAAACGGTGCGAATGCACCAAAGCCGAAGATGCTTCGTTGACGATCAAAGTCTATGACGACCGTGACCGCGACCGAGTGGATTTGGAAGTAAAAGGTATAAACGCTGACAAACTCGACAGCAGTCGAGCCATTTGCAACCTGATCAGCGGGTTGCGTGAAGACCTCAAGCACACCCATTCGCCCGCTCTGCAAAGAGTGGGAGGGCGCGGCTAGTCATGAGGCGTTGTGCGAGGTTGAGTCACTGGGGAACTGCGGGCCTGGTAGAGGCCAGGCCCAATACGGTTCTGTCGCCAGTGTAAGGAATCAATTCTGGAAATCGCAGGCTTCGGACATTTTCCGGTAGCCGACGTCTTCGACTTTGCCCGCGGTGTCGACAAACTTGATATCGGCGTTGATGACTTTGCAAACGTTGGTGTCGGTTTCATGCATCGCAATCACCGTTTTAACGTTCATCGGCATGCCGTACTGGTAGGGCACAGGTTTGGTCGCTGTGGCTTGGGTGTCTGCCTGGGCCAGGCCCGAGACGGTTGCCAGCGCCAATGCGCCGCCAAGCATCAAAGTGCGCAGTTTCATGGTAGTTCTCCGCAAGTGGGTACACCTTCACTCTCGGCTCGCGGGATTAACCATCGATTAATTTTGCCTTGGCTGACAAAACCTTCATTTTTACCAACGCACGCGGTGTTGGACGACAAACAGCCCAACGCGTTGGATGTACCCGTCGCGGTCAGCAGGCTTTGCTCGCCCTGACGCTGACTGCAAGCCACGAAAATACGTGGCCTGCAGTCATGGGCAATCAGCCCAGCTGAGCGCGGTACGGCAAGTCCGGCCCGGTCTTGCTGCACGTCAGGGCGGCGGCGCGAATGGCGAAGTCGAGCATGCTGTCGATCTGCTCACGCGACAGCTGTTGCAAGCCCTCTACCGAATCAAGCTGCTGCTCGGTCAGCCAGGCAATCAACGCCGCCTGGAAGGTGTCACCGGCACCCACGGTGTCGGCCATCACCACCTTGACCGCTGGTGCAGACCAACTGCCGTGCTGGCGACTGAACACCGTTGCGCCGTCGCCGCCTCGGGTCAGAAACACCAGTTGGCAACGGTGCTGCAACCAGCCTTGCAGTACGCTTTCAGGCGACTGGTCGGGGTAGAGCAGGTGCAGGTCTTCGTCGCTGACTTTGATCAGGTCGGCATGCTTGACCAACTCGCCCACGCGATCACGCCACAGTTGGATATCCGGCTGCGGGTTGAGCCGCACGTTGGGGTCCAGGCTGATCAGGCGTTTGCCGCTTTCGCGCTTGACCAGGTTCAGCAGCGTGTCGCCGATGGGTTGCACCACCAGCGAAAACGAACCGATGTGCAGCCCGCGAATTTCATGGCCCAGGGTGGGCAAATGCACCACCCGCAGTTGGCGGTCGGCGCAGCCTTCGCCGCGAAAGCTGTATTGCGGTGAGCCATTGGCGCCCACAGCCACCATCGCCAGCGTGGTCGGCGCGGGGAATTCCACCAGAAATTGCTCACTCACGCCCTCGTCCTTGAGCACTTGCAGCAAGCGCTGGCCGAGAAAATCATTGGACAACCCGCCGAACAACGCGGAGTCGATGCCCAGACGGCGCAAGCCCACGGCCACGTTGAACGGCGAGCCGCCGGCAATCGCCTTGTAATTGACCTTGGACGCCTGACCGCTGGCATCCTCCTCGCTGAAAAAATCAAACAGCGCTTCGCCACACACCAGATACATAGTCGTTCGCTCTTAAAGGGTTGCCACGAGTTGTTGATAGCGCTCGTAAGCGTGTTGGTAGGCACTGACACTGGCCGCCACCGGCAGCGTGCGGCTGGCCGGGTCGACGCTGACGCATTTGTCGCACAAGCTGGCCAGGGACTCGCCGGACTGGCTCCACGCCGCCTGGATCGCCGCGCCCAGGGCGGCGGCTTCGCTTTGTTCGGTGCAGACGACTTCGGTGTTCATGATATCGGCGACCATCTGACGCCACACCGGGCTTTTTGAACCGCCGCCGATCAGGCGGATGCGCAGGCTTTGCAGGCCGGTCTGGCGCAGCAGGTCCAGGCCATAACGCAGCCCAAAGGTAGTGCCCTCGACCACCGCACGGCACAGGTTGGCGCGCGTCAGGTTGGTCATGGTCAAGCCGTGCACGCTGCCGGTGGCGTGGGGCAGGGCGGGCACACGTTCGCCGTTGAGAAAGGGCAGCATGCTGACGCCGTCGGCGCCAATCGGTGCCTGGGCGACCAAGGCGTTGAAAGCGGCCAGGTCGAGGTCGAACAATTCGCGTATCACGCCGGTGGCGTTGGTCAGGTTCATCGTGCAAATCAACGGCAGCCAGCCGCCGCTGGAGGAGCAGAAGGTCGCCACCGACGCTTGTGGGCTCACAGTCGGCTGATCGGCAAATGCATACACGGTGCCCGACGAACCCAGGCTCATGGTGATCACGCCGGGCGCGATGTTGCCGGTGCCGATGGCGCCCATCATGTTGTCGCCGCCGCCGCTGGAGACCCTGGCGTTGGGGTTGATGCCCAGGCGTTCGGCGATGGTGGGCAGGATCGTGCCCACGCTTTGATTCGCCTCGATCAGTTCAGGCAGGGCTGCTTGCAGGCGGCCGCTGGGGTCGATGTGCTGAAGCAGCGCCACGTCCCATCCGCGCGTGCGCACGTTGAAATAGCCGGTGCCCGACGCATCGCCGAATTCCGCGACGGCGCGGCCGGTGAGCCAGAAGTTGAGGTAATCGTGGGGTAGCAAGATATGCGCGATGCGTGCGACCACGTCCGGGTGCTGCTCGCGGGTCCACAGCAGTTTGGACACGGTGTAACCCGGTGCAATCGCCACGCCGAGGCGTTCCAGGGAACCGCTTTCGCCACCCAGGTGTTGCAGCAGGCGGTCGTTTTCCGGCGCGGTTTCGGTGTCGCACCAGAGTTTGGCCGGGCGCAGCACCTGGCCCTGGTCATCCAGCAGCACCAGGCCGTGCTGCTGGCCGGAAACGCCGATGCCGAGGATGTCCTGGCCGTCCACGCCGGCCTGCTGCAAGGCGCGGTGCGTGGCTTCGGTAAAGGCGTCTAGCCATTCCTGGGTATGTTGTTCGCGCCGGCCATTGGCGCCGCTGATCAGCGTGTGGCTGGCGGCGCCCAGGCCCAGTACCTTGCCGCTTGTGGCGTCGAGGACGATGGCCTTGGTGCCTTGGGTGCCGCAGTCGATGCCAAGGTAAAGGTTTTGCTGGGTCATAGTGGAGTGCTCAGCAGTGTTGTTGTTTTGGATTGAAAACCCGATCAACGGTGGGAGGTGGCTTGCCCCCGAAAGCAGTGGGTCAGTGAAGGGCGTTTGACTGATACACCGCCATCGGGGGCAAGCCCCTTCCCACAGGGTTAAGCCGGTTTCTTCAGGAGGTGCTGCAGGGTTGCGGTAACGCCGTTATCGCGAAGGCTTGCATAGCACCGCTCAAACGCTGCCACAAACTCGGGAGAGTTGGGAATAGCCTTGCCAAAAATCTCCTCCACACCCAGCAACCGCTGGCTGATCAACGCATCATCGCTCACCAGTCCCTGACAGAACGCCGCGCGCGGATCAGGGATTTTGTAGCTCACGCCATTCTCATCCACACCCCTCAAGTACAGCGCCCAGGCCGCGACCACCAGCGCCGCGCGCTCGGTCTCACGCCCATCGGCAATCAAGCGATTGATGGTCGGCACGGTGAACTTGGGAAACTTCGACGACCCGTCCGAACACACCCGCTCCAACTGGTCGGCAATCGCCTGATTGGAGAAGCGATCCACCAGGGTCTGCTTGTACTCGGTCAGGTCGATGCCCGGCACCGGCGCCAGGTTGGGTGTGACGTCCAGGTCCATATAGGCGCGCATATAAGCCACAAACACCGGGTCGTTCATGGTCTCGTGCACAAACCGGTAACCCTTGAGAAAACCCAGGTAAGTCAGGGCCAGGTGGCTGCCGTTGAGCAGGCCGATCTTCATCTCTTCGTAGGGCGTGACGTCATCGGTGAACTGTACGCCGACCTTTTCCCAGGCCGGGCGTCCATTGACGAACTTGTCTTCCAGCACCCACTGCACAAAGGGTTCGCAGACCACCGGCCAGGCATCGTCGATGCCATGGTCGTCATGCAGCTGCAAGCGGTGGGCGGTGCTGGTCATCGGCGTGATGCGGTCGACCATGGCGTTCGGGAAGCTCACGTTGGCCTTGATCCACGCGTGCAGCTCGGCGTTGTGCAGGGCGGCGAAGGCCAGCAGCGCTTTGCGCGTGACGGCGCCGTTGTGCGGCAGGTTATCGCAGGACATCACCGTAAACGCCGGCACACCGGCCGCGCGACGCTGGGTAAGCGCCGCGCAGATAAAGCCGAACACGGTTTTCGGCGATTCGGGGTGCGCCAGGTCATGCTGGATCTGCGGCAGGTGGGCCATGAACTCGCCGTTGCTGTCGTCGATGCAGTAGCCGCCTTCGGTGATGGTCAACGAAACGATGCGAATCTGCGGGTCGGCCAGCTTGTCGATCAACGCCTGGGCGCCGTCTTCGGCCAGCAGCATGTCGCTGATCGAGCCGATCACGCGCACTTCGGTATCGTCGGTATCGCCCAGTTCATACAGGGTGAACAGGTAATCCTGGCCAGCCAGGTCATCGCGAGCCTTGCGGTCTTCGGCGCGCAGGCCGACCCCGCAGATGCTCCAGTCGAGGCCCTCGCCTGTGTTCATCAATGCGTCGGTGTAATACGCCTGGTGCGCGCGGTGGAAACCGCCGACGCCGATATGCGCGATGCCCTGCGTGGTGCTGGCAATCGCATAGGCCGGGATCTTCACGTGCGGCGCCAGTTGGGTCAGGTTCTGTTTATTCAGTTTCATCACAAATCTCGCGAAATCAGGCGGCAGTGCGCAGTGGGCGGGCCACGGCCACGCCGTCGGTGTCGAACAGATGGCAGTGCGCCGGGTCCAGGTGCAGGTGCAGGGTCTCGCCGTACTGGCTGGCCATGTCACCACGAATGCGCATGGTCAGCGGCTCGCCGTTGGCGGTGATCACGTGGCAGAAGGTGTCGCTGCCCAGGCGTTCGCCAACGTCGGCGGTGACGGTCAGCGTGGTTTGGCCGGGCGAGGCGATTTCCAGGTGCTCCGGACGAATGCCCAAGGTCACCGCGCTGCCGACGCTCAGGGTGGCGCCGCTCAATGGCAGGCTGATGGTGGTGCCGGCGTCCAGTTGCACGTCGCAGCCTTGGCCTTCGACACGGGTAACTTTGCCCTTGAGAAAGCCCATTTTCGGCGTGCCCAGAAAGCCTGCCACAAACAGGTTGGCCGGCTGGTGGTACAGCTCCAGCGGCGAGCCGACTTGTTCAATGCGGCCGCTGTTGAGCACCACCACTTTGTCGGCCAGGGTCATGGCTTCGACCTGGTCGTGCGTCACGTAAATCATGGTCGCCTGCAGCTCTTTATGCAGGCGCGCGAGCTCCAGGCGCATTTGCACGCGCAGGGCGGCGTCGAGGTTGGACAGCGGTTCATCGAACAGGAAGATCTTCGGGTTACGCACAATCGCGCGGCCGATGGCCACACGCTGACGCTGGCCGCCGGACAACTGTTTGGGCTTGCGCTCCAGCAGCGGACCGAGCTCAAGGATGCGCGCCGCTTCGCTGACCTTGCTTTCCACCAGCTTCTTGTCGACGCCGGCCAGGTCCAGGGCAAACGACATGTTCTTGCGCACGCTCATGTGCGGGTACAGCGCGTAGGTCTGGAACACCATTGCCAGGTCGCGCTTGGCCGGGGTGACTTCGGTGATGTCGCGGCCATCGAGCTCGATGGTGCCTTCGGTAACTTCTTCCAGGCCCGCGATCAGACGCAGCAGGGTGGATTTACCGCAGCCCGAGGGGCCGACGAAGACCACGAATTCCTTGTCGTTCACTTCCAGGTCGATGCCCTTGATGATGGAAAAGCCTTCGAAGCCTTTTTGCAGATTCTTGATTTTCAGGTTGGCCATGGGATGGGCCTCCGCTTTGAATTTTTTATTGAAAGACCGTTATTTCACGGCGCCGAAGGACAAACCGCGCACCAGCTGTTTCTGGCTGATCCAGCCGAAAATCAGGATCGGCGCGCAGGCCAGGGTCGACACGGCCGACAATTTGGCCCAGAACAAGCCTTCGGGGCTGGAGTAAGAGGCGATCAGCGCGGTCAGCGGCGCGGCATTCGAGGAGGTCAGGTTCAACGACCAGAACGCCTCGTTCCAGCACAGGATCAGCGACAGCAACACCGTGGAAGCCAGGCCGCCCTTGGCAATCGGCAGCAGCACGCGGACCATTTCCTGCCACAGCGTGGCGCCATCCAGGCGGGCGGCTTCGAGGATGTCCTTGGGAATGTCTTTGAAGTAGGTGTAAACCATCCACACCACAATCGGCAGGTTGATCAGGGTGTAGATGATGATCAGCGCAATGCGCGTATCCAGCAGGCCAAAGCTCTTGGCCAGCAGGTAGATCGGCATCAGCACGCCCACCGGCGGCAGCATCTTGGTGGACAGCATCCACAGCAGCGTGCCCTTGGTGCGCTGGGTTTCGTAGAACGCCATGGAGTAGGCGGCCGGTACCGAAATCAGCAGGCACAAGGCCGTGGCGCTGAACGAAATCACCACCGAGTTCCAGGCGTAGGCGAAGTAGTTGCTGCGCTCGTTGATGTGCAGGTAGTTCTCCAGCGTCGGCGTGAAGATGAACTGCGGCGGGGTGGCGAACGCGTCGATTTCGGTCTTGAAGCTGGTCAGCACCATCCAGAAGATCGGGAAGAAAATCAGGATCGCGATGGCCCAGGCCAGGGTGCCGAGCAACAGGCTTTGCAGGCGGCGGGATTGTTGAAGCGTCATGGCGCGGCCCTCAAGGCTTGTCAGTCAGGTTTTTGCCGATCATCCGCACCAGGATGATCGCCGCGATATTGGCGATGACCACGGCAATCAAGCCGCCGGCCGAGGCCATGCCCACGTCAAACTGCACCAGCGCCTGGTTGTAGATCAGGTAGGCGAGGTTGGTCGAGGCGTACCCCGGACCACCGTTGGTGGTAGTGAAGATTTCGGCAAACACCGAGAGCAAAAAGATCGTTTCGATCATCACCACCACGGCAATCGGGCGCGCCAGGTGGGGCAGGGTCAGGTGCCAGAAGATCGCGATGGCGCCGGCACCGTCCAGGCGTGCGGCTTCCTTTTGTTCCTGGTCCAGGGACTGCATGGCGGTCATCAGCAGCAGGATGGCGAAGGGCAGCCATTGCCACGACACAATGATGATGATCGACAGCAACGGGTAGTGCGCCAGCCAGTCCACGGGCTCGGCGCCGAACAGCTTCCACACGGCGGCGAGAATCCCCGACACCGGGTGAAAAATCAGGTTCTTCCAGATCAGCGCACCGACGGTGGGCATGATGAAGAACGGTGAAATCAACATCACCCGCACCACGCCACGGCCGAAAAACTCACTGGCCTCAAGCAGGGCGCTGATCAGCACGCCGAACACCACGCTGATCAACAGCACGCTGCCCACCAGCAGCAAGGTATTGGTGGCGCCGGGCAGGAAGCCCGAGTCGGTGATGAAGTACGTGAAGTTTTCCAGGCCCACAAATTGGTTTTCGCCGGGGTAGAGCAGGTTGTAGCGGATCAGCGAAAAGTACAGGGTCATGCCCAGCGGCACGATCATCCACAGCAGCAGCAAGGCCACCGAGGGGCTGACGAGGAACCAGCCGGGGTTGGCCAGGCGGCTTTTGCGCGGCTTTTCAGGCGCGGCGGTTTGCACTTTGGCAGTGGTGGTATTCATAGGGTCAGAACCAGTCAAGTACGTGCAGAGCGAGAGTCGAAGCGCGGTCAGTGTGGGAGCTGGCTTGTGTGGGAGCTGGCTTGCCTGCGATGGCATCAACTCGGTTTAAACAGAAAGACCGAGGTGTCTGTATCGCAGGCAAGCCAGCTCTCACATGAAGCAGTTCCCACATTTACAGGGGGATGCCTGCTTTACTTGGGATAACCCGCCCGCTTCATTTCACGCTCGGTAGTGGTCTGCGCGGCGCTCAAGGCTTGATCCACCGTTTGCTGACCGGTCAGCGCGCCCGAGAAGAACTTGCCGACTTGGGTACCAATCGCCTGGAATTCAGGAATGGTCACCAACTGAATACCGATATACGGCACCGGCTTGAGGGTCGGTTTGGTCGGGTCGGCGACTTTCAGCGATTCCAGCGTTACCTTGGCGAACGGTGCGGCCTTCATGTATTCGTCGCTGTAGGTCGACTTGCGCGTGCCTGGCGGTACGTTGGCAATGCCGTCGGTCTTGGCCACGAGCTGGCTGTATTCCTTGGACGTCGCCCAACTGGTGAAGACCTTGGCGGCGTCCTTGGCTTTGGAGCTGATGGGGATCGCCAGGCTCCAGGAGTACAGCCACGACGTGCCCTTGTCGGTCGTCTCGTGCGGGGCGAAGGTGAAGCCCACGTGGTCGGAGACCTTGCTCTGAGTCTTGTCGGTGACAAAGGAGCCGGCCACGCTGGCATCGACCCAGATCGCGCACTTGCCGCTGTTGAACAGCGCCAGGTTTTCGTTGAAACCGTTGCTGGAAGCGCCCGGCGGGCCGGATTTCTTCATGTTGTCGACGTAGAAGTTCAGTGCGTCCTTCCACTCGGGGCCGTTGAATTCGGGTTGCCACTTCTCATCGAACCAGCGCGCGCCGTAGCCGTTGGCCAGGGTCGTGATCAGCGCCATGTTCTCACCCCAACCGGCTTTGCCGCGCAGGCACAGGCCGTACTGCTCTTTGGTCTTGTCGGTGAGTTTGGCCGCGAATTCGCCAATCTGGGTCCAGGTCGGGTGCTCGGGCATAGTCAGCCCGGCGTCCTTGAACAGGTCGGTGCGGTAGTAGGTGATCGAGCTTTCGGCGTAGAACGGCAGGGCGTACAGCGAGCCCTTAACGGACAAACCGTCACGCACTGAAGGGAAAACATCGTCGAGGTCGTAGGATGCCGGCAGATCTTTCATCGGCTCCAGCCAGCCCTTGGCGCCCCAGAGTGCGGCTTCGTACATGCCGATGGTCAGCACGTCGAACTGTCCGCCCTGGGTGGCGATGTCGGTGGTCAGGCGTTGGCGCAGCACGTTTTCTTCGAGCACCACCCAGTTTAACTTGATGTCCGGATGCTCGGTCTCGAAGGTCTTCGAGAGTTTTTGCATGCGGATCATGTCGCTGTTGTTGACGGTGGCAATGGTCAGGGTTTGCGCGCCAAAACTGACGGCGCTGAGGGTCATGCATACAGTCATGCAAGAACAGGCAAGCAGCGTTTTTGCTGTGAACTTCATCGCGCACTCCATTTCTGCGCCCAGGGGCTACAGAAGGACAGTTATTGTTGTTGTGTCTTCCCACGAACAGTCAGGAAGAGTGTGCGTTGATTACAGCCTTCAAATGGGGTTATGACAAATCCTTGGGCGCACTTGGACTGATACTTTTTTGCACTCATCACTTTGCTTGCTGAACCAGTCAAGCCAGGTTCTGTTCCGTCAGCCGCTGCACCGCCAGGCGCCGGTAGTGGGAGGGCGTCATGCCCTTGAGCTGCTGAAAGCGCCGGTTGAAGTTGGAGATGTTGTTGAAACCCGACTCGAAGCACACGTCGGTCACGGCTTTATCGCCGTCTGCCAGCAATTCGCAGGACTTGCTGATGCGCAGCCGGTTGACGAACTCGATAAAGGTGCGCCCCGTAGCCTGTTTGAATACGCGGGAAAAATACGTCGGCTTCATCCCCAGGTATTCCGCGACTTCCTCCAGCGATAATTCGCGGGCGTAGTGGGCGAAAATGTAGTCCACCGCGCGGTTGGTGCGGTCGATGCTGTGCTCGTCCGCCAGTTGCGGGGTGGTCACGCCAGACAACAATTGGTAGTGCTCACACGCGCTCAGCACTTCCAGCAGGATAAAGAAATGCCCCAGGCGCGCCATGCCCTGGGCGTCTTCGATGCGCTGCATCAGCGTCATGGCCTGGGCGATGGTTTTTTTGCAGCGGAACTCGATGCCGTATTGCGCACGTTCCAGCAACGGCGCCAGGCTCTTGAGCTCGGTAAAGATCTGACTGCCGCCCTCAAACAGCTCGTCGGTGAAGTTGACCAGCATGTCGCGCTTGGGCACGACTTCGTCTTCCTCCACCTGGCTGATCCAGTTGTGGGGCAGGTTGGGGCCGGTGAGGAACAGGCTTTCCGGATAAAAATTGCCGATGTAGTCGCCGATAAACACCTTGCCGGAGCTGGCGACAATCAAGTGCAGCTCGTATTCCTTATGGAAATGCCAGCGCACCAGCGGGCAGGGGAAGCCGTGTTGGCGATAGATGATGGACAGACCGTTGTGATCGTCCATCAGCTCGTAGGAAGGGTCGGTGATTCGCGTTGCTCGGGTCATGCTGCCGTCGCTTTATTGTGGTTGCTGCCAAGGATAATGCCCCCTTGCGCGCGACCTCGCCAGCCTCGGTGTTTACACGCTGCGGTTTTTGGCCTCGATCCACTGGGACATGTACTGCGTACTTTTATGCGCATGGTGGCGCAGCATGCTGCCGGTGAAGTTATCCCGGCGATGGGCCGCGAGCTGGAGGCGGCACTGCTCCAGGCATTGCACCAGCGCCGGGCCGTGAAAGGCCTGGTCGTAGCGGCGGGCAAGCAGGCGGCGGCCATCCTCCTGGGCCTGGGTCCACCGTTCGCGGTCCTGGTACAGCGCCACGGCGGCCGCTGCCAGGGCCGGCGCGCTGTGTTCGATCGCTCCCGGCCACGGTTGCTCATCACCCATGCCTTCGGCGCCGATGGGCGTGGTGACATTCGGCGTGCCGCAGAGCATTGCGTCCATCAGCTTGCCCTTGATCCCGGCGCCGAAGCGCAGCGGTGCCAGGCAGATACGCGCAGCGCCCATGACTTGCAGGGCGTCTTCGGCCCAGTTCATCACATGAAAGCCCTGCGCCGGGTTGTGCAATGCCGTGGCCTTGGGCGGGGTGTAGGAACCGTAGATATGTAACTGCGCTCCTGGCAATTGCTGACGGATCAGCGGCCACAGGCTGCTCTTCATCCACAACACCGCATCCCAGTTGGGCGCATGGCGGAAGTTGCCAATGCTCAGGAAGTGCGCGCGGTCCTCGAACGGTGCGAAGGGTTCGGTCGGCGGTTCCAGCATCAACGGGCACCCGTGGAGCAGGGCGGCGGGCACCTTGAACTGTTCGGTGAGCAGGCGGATTTCCACGTCGGAGATCACCAGGCTGATATCACAGCGGTAAATCGCTGCAATCTCGCGCTTGGCCAGGTCGGTGTCGGCCATCCGCCGGAATTCTTCCTTTAACGCTGGATTGAACAGCGCGCTGAAGTCATCGCTCTCGGGGTGGGCCTTGAGGTGGTCCTTGAAACGCTGGTGGCGAGCGTCACGCAAGCTTTGCAAATCGGACGTTTCCAGCACGCGCAAGGCGTCGGGGCAGCATTTCTCCACGCGCCAGCCGAATTGCTCTTCCATCATGAAACGGTCGAACACCACAATATCCGGGGCCAACTCGCGAATAAAATCATCGAAACTGCTGTTATTGAGCTCGATGGCGCATTCGGTGATGCCCAGCGCCGGCAGGTCGGCCTTGTGCTCGCCCACGGTTGCCGGGCTGCTGAACGTGATGTCCCAGCCCTGGTCCAGGAAGCTCTGCAATATCTGCATCATGTGCCCGCCGGCGGCCGAGGAGCGTGGTTCCGGCCAGACATAACCAATGACCAGGACTTTGGTGGCGGGCTGATTCATCAACAACGAATTCCTTGAAGGGCGGGCGAAAAGCGCGCAATTAAACCATAGCCGTTGTTAATCGGGCGCCCGCATGACAATTTACGCCCGGCCATAGGTAGCTTCGCCCGTTTGTGGTTAACTTCTGCGTCTCGAATTCGTTTCAATAAACCCAGCATAAGGATTCTCTTCATGGCTCAAGTCACCCATCGTGGTAACCCAATCAAGGTTGAAGGCGAGCTGCCGCAAACCGGTACCCAGGCCCCCGATTTCATCCTGACTGCCGGCGACCTGTCGGACGCAACCCTGGCCACCTTCGCCGGCAAGCGCAAAGTACTGAACATCTTCCCAAGTGTTGACACCCCAACCT
Organism: Pseudomonas sp. TWRC1-2; assembly: GCF_049896685.1. Taxonomy (NCBI): domain Bacteria; kingdom Pseudomonadati; phylum Pseudomonadota; class Gammaproteobacteria; order Pseudomonadales; family Pseudomonadaceae; genus Pseudomonas; species Pseudomonas sp. TWRC1-2. Next base: position 139,494 of record NZ_JAFCUU010000001.1, read on the forward strand.
GCGCCACTTCGGTACGCAAGTTCAACGCCCAGGCCAACGACCTGAACAACGCCGTGGTGCTGTGCATTTCCAGCGACCTGCCGTTTGCCCAGGCCCGTTTCTGCGGCACTGAAGGCCTGGAAAACGTGAAGAACCTGTCGGATTTCCGCGACCCGGGCTTCGCCGTTGACTACGGTGTGTCGATTGTCGAAGGCGCGCTGCGCGGCCTGACCGCCCGTGCCGTTGTGGTACTGGACGAAAACAACAACGTGCTGCACAGCGAGTTGGTCAGCGAAATCGGCCAAGAGCCGAACTACGAAGCCGCCCTGGCTGTTTTGAAGTAACTGTTTCAGCGCATTACTGTCTTTTCGCAGTAACACGCTTGATAGATGATTGCGGCCTGGCCTAGTCCAGGCCGTTTTCATTTAGAGTCAGCGGCTTAGCTAAATAGCCCATAAACTAAGGCCAGAAGTTAAAAGTTGTAATCCAAGGTAAATAGCCGGTAAAGGCGCTTTTCTTAATGCGCCTCAGTGCTTATCTTTCAGCCTCCCAAAGTAGAAGCTCTCGCGCCCAATGGTTGATCACTCCATGCAATCCTCCCCCCGCAACTCCCGCCGCTGGCTGTTCGGCCTGCTCGTGCTGCTGGTTATCGCCGTCCTGTGCTGGAAATTCTGGCCCGGCAGCCATAAGGATGCCGGCGAGAAAAAACCGGCCGGGCATGCCGGCAAGTCGGGGATGATGCGCCCGGGCTTCGGCGGTTCCACCGGCCCGATTCCCGTGCGCGTGGCGCCGGCGGTGCTGGGTGAGTTCCCGGTGTACTACAAGGCCTTGGGCACGGTCACCGCGCTCAATACCATTAACGTACGCAGCCGGGTGGGCGGTGAGCTGGTGAAGATTGCCTTTGAAGAAGGGCAGATGGTCAAGGCCGGCGACCTGCTGGCGGAAATCGACCCGCGCAGCTACCAGAATGCATTGCTGCAGGCCCAGGGCACGCTGTTGCAGAACCAGGCGCAGTTGAAAAACGCCCAGGTTGATGTCCAGCGTTACCGCGACCTGTATGCCCAGGACAGTATCGCCAAGCAGACCCTGGACACCGCCGAAGCGCTGGTCCTGCAATATCAGGGCACGGTCAAGACCAACCAGGGCGCGGTGGACGACGCCAAGCTCAACCTCGAATTCACCAAGATCCGCGCGCCTATCGGTGGCCGTGTGGGCTTGCGTCAGGTCGACGTGGGCAACCTGGTGGCAGCCAACGACACGACCTTCCTGGCGGTGATCACCCAGACGCAGCCGATCAGCGTGGTCTTCACCCTGCCGGAAAACACCCTGGACACCGTCCTCGCCCGTTACCACGCCGGCAACAAGCTGCCGGTGGAAGCCTGGGACCGTGGCGACGCCAAAAAACAGGCCGTGGGTGTGCTGCAAAGCCTGGACAACCAGATCGACGTGACCACCGGTACCCTGAAATTCAAGGGCCGTTTCGATAACAAGGACCAGGCGCTGTTCCCCAACCAGTTCGTCAACGTGCATCTGCTCGCCGACACCTTGCACAACGTGGTGCTGGCGCCGTCTGCCGCGATTCAGTTTGGCAACAACGGCACCTTCGTCTACAAGCTCGACGGCGACAAGAAGGTCAAGGTCCAGCCACTGGTGGTCGGCGATACCGATGGCGATAACACCGTGATCAAGGAAGGCCTGGCGGCCGGCGACCGCGTGGTGATGGAAGGCACCGACCGCTTGAAGGATGGCAGCGAAATCGAAGTGGTCAACGACAGCAGCGAGGTGCCGACCACCCCGACCGAGCACCTGCAAGGCAAGCCTGCGGCAAAAGGGGAGACCGGCGCTAACGCCGGCAAGGCGCAAAAGGTCGGTTCATGAACCTGTCGCGGCTGTTTATCCTTCGCCCGGTTGCCACCACGCTGAGCATGCTGGCCATTGTCCTGGCCGGCATTATTTCCTATCGCTTGCTGCCGGTATCGGCCTTGCCCCAGGTGGATTACCCGACCATCCGGGTGATGACCCTGTACCCCGGCGCCAGCCCCGATGTGATGACCAGCGCGGTCACCGCGCCGCTTGAGCGCCAGTTCGGGCAAATGCCCGGCCTTACCCAAATGGCGTCCACCAGCTCGGGCGGTGCGTCGGTGCTGACCTTGCGTTTCAACCTCGACATCAATATGGATGTCGCCGAGCAACAGGTGCAGGCCGCGATCAACGCCGCGACCAACCTGCTGCCCAAGGATTTGCCGGCGCCGCCGGTGTACAACAAGGTCAACCCCGCGGACACCCCGGTGCTGACCCTGGCGATTACCTCCAAGACCATGCTGCTGCCCAAGCTCAATGACTTGGTGGATACGCGCATGGCGCAAAAAATTGCCCAGATCAGTGGCGTCGGCATGGTCAGCATCGCCGGCGGCCAACGCCAGGCCGTGCGCATCAAGGTCAACCCCGAGGCCCTGGCCGCCAATGGCTTGAACCTGTCGGACGTGCGCACGCTGATCGCCGCGTCCAACGTCAACCAGCCCAAAGGCAACTTCGACGGCCCGACCCGGGTGTCGATGCTGGACGCCAACGATCAGTTGGTCTCGCCCCAGCAATACGCCGAATTGATCCTGGCCTACAACAATGGCGCGCCGCTGCGCCTCAAGGATGTGGCACAAATTGTCGACGGCGCCGAAAACGAGCGCCTTGCCGCCTGGGCCAACGAAAATCAGGCCGTGCTGCTGAATATCCAGCGCCAGCCGGGCGCCAACGTGATTGAGGTCGTCGACCGTATCAAGGCGTTGCTGCCGAGCATCACCGACAACCTGCCGGCCGGCCTGGACGTGACGGTGCTCACCGACCGTACCCAGACCATCCGCGCCTCGGTCACCGATGTGCAACATGAATTGCTGATCGCCATTGCGCTGGTAGTGATGGTGACGTTTCTGTTTTTGCGTCGTGTCAGCGCCACGATCATTCCGTCCATCGCCGTGCCGCTGTCGCTGATCGGCACCTTTGGCGTGATGTACCTGGCGGGCTTCTCCGTCAACAACCTCACGCTGATGGCCCTGACCATCGCCACCGGGTTTGTGGTCGACGATGCCATCGTGATGCTGGAGAACATCTCGCGCTATATCGAGGAGGGCGAGACGCCGCTCAATGCCGCGCTCAAGGGCGCCAAGCAGATCGGCTTCACCCTGATTTCCCTGACCCTGTCGCTGATCGCGGTGTTGATCCCGCTGCTGTTCATGGCTGACGTGGTGGGGCGGCTGTTCCGCGAATTCGCGATCACCCTGGCGGTGGCGATCCTGATTTCCCTGGTGGTCTCGCTGACCTTGACGCCGATGATGTGCGCACGGCTGCTCAAGCGTGAACCCAAGGAAGAAGAGCAGGGCCGCTTTTACAAGGCCAGCGGCGCCTGGATCGACTGGCTGATCGAAGCCTACGGGCGCAAGTTGCAGTGGGTGCTCAGGCACCAGCCGCTGACCTTGCTGGTGGCCATCGCCACCCTGGGTCTGACGGTGGTGCTGTACCTGGTGGTGCCCAAGGGCTTCTTCCCGGTGCAGGACACCGGGGTTATCCAGGGTATTTCCGAAGCGCCACAGTCGATTTCGTTTGCCGCGATGAGCCAGCGCCAGCAAGAGCTGGCCAAGGTGATCCTGGCTGATCCAGCGGTGGAAAGCCTGTCGTCCTATATCGGTGTGGATGGCGATAACGCCACCCTCAACAGCGGGCGCCTGTTGATCAACCTCAAAGCGCACGGCCAGCGCGACTTGAGTGCGGCCCAGGTGATCACACGGCTGCAGCCGGAAATCGACAAGCTGGTGGGCATTCGCCTGTTCATGCAGCCGGTGCAGGACCTGACGATCGAAGACCGCGTCAGCCGCACCCAGTACCAGTTCAGCATGTCGTCGCCCGATGCCGACCTGCTCGCGCTGTGGAGCGACAAGCTGGTACACGCCCTCAGCCAGTTGCCGGAACTCACGGATGTGGCCAGCGACCTGCAGGACAAAGGCCTGCAGGTGTTCCTGGTGATCGACCGCGACGCCGCCTCGCGCCTGGGCGTCAGCGTATCGACCATCACCGACGCACTGTACGACGCCTTCGGCCAGCGGCAGATTTCCACCATCTACACGCAGGCCAGCCAGTACCGGGTGGTGTTGCAGGCTCAATCCGGTGAAACCCTCGGCCCGGCGGCGCTCAACCAGATCCATGTGAAAACCACCGACGGCGGCCAGGTGCGCCTGTCGAGCCTGGCCCACGTGGAGCAGCGTCAGGCGCAGTTGGCGATTGCGCACATCGGCCAGTTCCCGGCAGTGATGATGTCGTTCAACCTGGCCCCCGGCGTCGCGCTGGGCAAAGGCGTGGAGCTGATCAACCAGACCCAGAAAGACATTGGCATGCCAGTGGGTGTGCAGACCCAGTTCCAGGGCGCGGCGCAGGCGTTTGAGGCGTCGCTGTCGAGCACCTTGCTGCTGATCCTGGCGGCGGTGGTCACCATGTACATCGTGCTGGGCGTGCTCTATGAGAGCTACATCCACCCGATCACCATCCTCTCGACCTTGCCATCGGCAGCGGTGGGGGCCTTGCTGGCGTTGCTGCTCAGTGGCAATGACCTGGGCATGATCGCGATCATCGGCATCATCCTGCTGATCGGTATCGTGAAAAAGAACGCGATCATGATGATCGACTTCGCGCTCGACGCCGAACGCAACCAGGGCCTCGACCCGCAGACCGCGATCTACCAGGCGGCGCTGCTGCGTTTCCGGCCGATCCTGATGACCACCCTGGCCGCCCTGTTTGGTGCAGTGCCGTTGATGCTGGCCACCGGCTCCGGCGCCGAGTTGCGCCAGCCCCTGGGCCTGGTGATGGTCGGCGGCTTGCTGGTGAGCCAGGTATTGACCCTGTTCACCACGCCGGTGATCTACCTGTACTTCGACCGTCTTGGCCGCCGCTGGCGCAGAGAGCCGCAAAGCCTGGAGCCGGTTGAGTCATGAACCTGTCCGGACCGTTCATTCGCCGGCCGGTAGCGACCATGCTGCTGAGCCTGGCGATCATGTTGCTCGGCGGCGTCAGCTTCAACTTGCTGCCAGTGTCGCCGCTGCCGCAGATCGACTTCCCGGTGATCGTGGTCTCGGCCAGTTTGCCCGGGGCCAGCCCCGAGGTGATGGCGTCCACCGTGGCCACGCCGCTGGAGCGCTCGTTCGGCGCGATTGCCGGCATCACCACCATGAGCAGTTCGTCGAGCCAGGGCTCGACGCGGGTAATCCTCGCCTTTGACTCCGACCGTGATATCAACGGCGCGGCGCGCGAAGTGCAGGCGGCCATCAATGCCTCGCGCAACCTGCTGCCCAGCGGCATGCGCAGCATGCCCACCTACAAGAAGATCAACCCGTCCCAGGCGCCGATCATGGTGCTGTCGCTGACCTCCGACGTGCTGCAAAAGGGCGAGTTGTACGACCTGGCCTCGACCATTCTTTCGCAAAGCCTGTCGCAAGTGCCGGGCGTGGGTGAAGTGCAGATTGGCGGCAGCTCGCTGCCGGCGGTGCGCATCGAGCTGGAACCCAAGGCCCTCGACCAGTACGGCGTGGCACTGGACGACGTGCGCAACACCATCGCCAATGCCAACCAGCGCCGGCCCAAGGGCTCGCTGGAAGACAGTGAGCGCAACTGGCAGATCCAGGCCAACGACCAACTGGAAAAGGCCAAGGATTACGAGCCGCTGCTGATTCGCTACCAGAACGGCGCGGCCCTGCGCCTGGGCGACGTGGCAAAAATCAGCGACGGCGTGGAAGACCGCTACAACAGCGGCTTTTTCAACAATGACTCGGCGGTGCTGCTGGTGATCAACCGCCAGTCCGGCGCCAACATCATCGAGACGGTCCGGCAGATCAAGGCCCAGCTGCCGGCGTTGCAGGCGGTGTTGCCGTCCAGCGTCAAGCTCAACCTGGCCATGGACCGTTCCCCGGTGATCACCGCGACCCTGCATGAAGCCGAGATGACCTTGCTGATTGCCGTGGCCCTGGTGGTGCTGGTGGTGTACCTGTTCCTGGGTAATTTCCGTGCTTCGTTGATCCCGACCCTGGCGGTGCCGGTGTCGTTGGTGGGCACCTTTGCGGTGATGTACCTGTTCGGCTTCTCGCTGAACAACTTCTCGCTGATGGCGCTGATTCTGGCCACGGGCCTGGTGGTGGACGATGCCATCGTGGTGCTGGAGAACATTTCCCGGCACATCGACGATGGCGTGCCGCCGATGAAGGCGGCGTATCTGGGCGCGCAGGAAGTCGGCTTCACCTTGCTGTCGATGAACGTGTCGCTGGTGGCGGTGTTCCTGTCCATCCTGTTTATGGGCGGTATCGTCACCAACCTGTTCCGTGAGTTCTCCATCACCTTGTCGGCGGCGATCATCGTCTCGCTGATCGTCTCGCTGACCTTGACCCCGATGCTCTGCGCGCGTTGGCTCAAACCGCACATCAAAGGGCATATGAGCGGTTTGCAGCGCTGGAGCCACAGGATCAACGAGCGCATGGTGGCGGTGTATGCCACCAGCCTGGACTGGGTACTGCGCCACCGACGCCTGACCCTGCTGAGCCTGTTGCTCACCGTGGGCGTGAACATCGCGCTGTACGTGGTGGTGCCGAAAACCTTCATGCCGCAACAGGACACCGGTCAGTTGATCGGCTTTGTGCGTGGCGACGACGGGCTGTCGTTCAATGTGATGCAGCCGAAGATGGAGACCTTCCGCAAGGCGGTGCTCAAGGACCCGGCAGTGCTCAGCGTGGCCGGCTTTATCGGCGGCAACAACGGCACCAACAACGCGGTGATGCTGGTGCGCCTCAAGCCTATCGCCGAGCGCAAGATCTCGGCCCAGGCGGTGATCGAGCGTATTCGCAAGGAAGTACCACTGGTGCCGGGCGGGCGCTTGTTCCTGATGGCCGACCAGGACCTGCAATTTGGCGGCAGTCGCGACCAGACCAGCGCGCAGTATTCCTACATTCTGCAAAGCGGTGACCTGGCCGCGTTGCGCCTGTGGTACCCGAAAGTGGTCGCCGCGTTGCGCGAGCTGCCGGAGCTGACCGCCATCGACGCCCGTGAAGGCCGTGGCGCGGCGCAGGTGACGCTGGTGGTCGACCGCGACCAGGCCAAGCGCCTGGGCATCGACATGAGCATGGTCACGGCGGTGTTGAACAACGCCTACAGCCAACGGCAGATTTCCACCATCTACGACAGCCTCAACCAGTACCAGGTGGTGATGGAGGTCAACCCGAAATACGCCCAGGACCCGATCACCCTGAACCAGATGCAGGTGATCACCTCCACCGGCGCGCGGGTGCCGCTATCGACCATTGCCCACTACGAAAACAGCCTGGCCGACGACCGGGTCAGCCATGAAGGCCAGTTCGCCTCGGAAAACATCGCGTTTGATATGTCGCCCGGGGTAACGGTGGAGCAGGGCACGGCCGCCATCGAGCGCGCGATTGCCAAGGTGGGCTTGCCCGAAGACGTGATCGCCAAGATGGCCGGCACCGCCGACGCGTTTGCCGCGACCCAGAAGGGCCAGCCGTTCATGATCCTCGGCGCACTGGTGGCGGTTTACCTAGTGCTGGGCATTCTGTATGAAAGCTACATTCACCCGCTGACCATCCTCTCGACCTTGCCGTCGGCCGGTGTCGGCGCGTTGCTCTCGATCTACCTGCTGGGCGGCGAGTTCAGCCTGATCTCACTGCTGGGCTTGTTCCTGTTGATCGGGGTGGTGAAGAAGAACGCGATCCTGATGATCGACCTGGCCCTGCAGCTGGAGCGCCATGACGGCATGAGCCCGGTGGAATCGATCCGCAGCGCGTGCCTGTTGCGCCTGCGCCCGATCCTGATGACCACGCTGGCCGCCATTCTCGGCGCCTTGCCGTTGCTGCTCGGCTCCGGCGACGGCGCGGAAATGCGCCAGCCGCTGGGCCTGACGATTATTGGCGGCCTGGTGTTCAGCCAGATCCTGACCCTTTACACCACCCCGGTGGTTTACCTCTATCTTGACCGCGCGCGCCACCGCTTCAACGCCTGGCGCGGCGTGCGTACCGATGCTGCCTTGGACACTGCGCTATGACCGATTCAACCTTGACCCAATTGGCCATGAGCATGCCCCGTGGTTTGCGCGTTGCCAGCCTGCTGCTGTGCGGCGCGTTGCTCAGCGCCTGCGCCATCGGGCCTGACTACAAACGTCCGGATGTCATCGAGCCGGTGCAATTCAAAGAAGCCCAGGGCTGGAGCCAGGCCACGCCCAGCGATTCGCTGGCGCGGGGCGCTTGGTGGGAGCTGTACGGCGACCGCCAGCTGAATGACCTGGTGACGCGCCTGAACAACGCCAACCAGACCGTGGCCCAGGCCGAAGCGCGTTTCCGTCAGGCCCAGGCCCAGGTGCGCAGCGCGCGCGGCGCGTTCTTTCCAACGGTGGACCTGAGTGCCGGAAAAACCCGCGCCAGCCAGGGCACCGGCAGCAGTAACGCCAGCCTGAGCAGTTCCAGCAGCGGTATCCGCGACACCCTCAACGCGCAACTGGGCGTGAGTTGGGAGGCGGATGTGTGGGGCAAATTGCGCCGCGGTCTGGAGGCCAATGAAGCCACGGCCGAGGCCAGCTCGGCGGACCTGGCGGCGATGCGCTTGAGCCAGCAATCGGAGCTGGTGCAGGACTACTTGCAACTGCGTGTCATGGATGAACAGACGCGGTTGTTGCAGGCCACGCTGGACACTTATCAGCGTTCGCTGCAAATGACCGAAAACCAATACCGCGCCGGTGTTTCCGGCAAGGACGCGATCGCTCAGGCGCAAACTCAGCTCAAGACCACCCAGGCCAGCCTGATCGACTTGATCTGGCAGCGGGCCCAGTTGGAAAACGCCATTGCGGTATTGATCGGCGAGGCACCGGCCAACTTCAACCTGGCGGTGAGCAAAGATATTCCAGCCTTGCCGCAGATTCCCGTGAGCCTGCCGTCGCAACTGTTGGAGCGCCGTCCGGACATTGCCTCGGCTGAGCGCGCGGTGATCGCGGCGAACGCAAATATCGGTGTGGCCAAGGCGGCTTATTATCCGGATTTGACCTTGAGTCTGGCCGGCGGCTATTCCAGCAGCACCTACGCCGACTGGATCAGCCTGCCGAACCGCTTCTGGTCGGTGGGGCCGAAGTTGGCGATGACGTTGTTCGACGGTGGGCAGCGTTCGGCGGAGGTTGATCGCAGCGTGGCCTCGTATGACGAGACGGTCGCCAAGTATCGCCAGACGGTGCTGGATGGTTTTCGCGAGGTTGAAAACTACATGGTGCAGTTGAAGGTGCTGGAGGATGAGGCGGTTGTCAGCAATGAAGCGCTGGAAGCTGCGCGCGAATCGCTGCGATTGACGCAGAATCAGTACAAGGCCGGGTTGATTGCGTATCTGGATGTCGTCACGGTGCAGGCCACGGCCCTTAGCAATGAGCGGACCGTGCTGACGTTGTTGCAGACGCGGTTGGTGGCGAGTGTGCAATTGATCGCGGCGCTGGGCGGTGGGTGGGATGGACAGGTGGCGTTCAAGGAGTGATTGAGCCGCTGTCCGTTGCTGCCCTCTAGAGCTGGGAGGGGGCAAGCCCCTCCCGAAGTCGCCGATCCAGACGCCACTTCAAGCCCCGACGACCGCAACGTTAAGCCAGTAGATTGACGTCAAAACGCCACTAATTGCCCCATGGTAATTAATCAACGCGCCCATAATTATTCTCGCTACAATCGCCCGCTTTGCCACTTGGCACGGGCGCTCCAGGCCCGTCAGTTCTGAGACATTCCATGCTGATCGGTAGCTATTCCCCCTCCTTGGTCGTGATTTCCCTGTTCGTCGCGATCCTGGCGTCCTACACCGCGCTGGACCTCGCCGGCCGTCTCGCGACCGCCAGGGGCCGCGCCGTGTACGTGTGGATGACGGGCGGCGCATTGGCGATGGGCGTAGGCGTGTGGTCCATGCACTTTATCGGCATGTTGGCCTTGCGCCTGCCGTTTGCCCTCGGGTTTGACCTGGGCATCACCGCGCTGTCCCTGCTGATCGCCGTGTTGTCCAGCGGCTTTGCCTTATGGCTGGTCAGCCAGCCACGCCTGCCGGCGTGGCAACTGGCGTTCGGTGCGCTGATCATGGGCGCGGGCATCAGCAGCATGCACTACACCGGCATGGCCGCGATGCGCATGACGCCGGGCATCGACTACGACCCGACCCTGTTCGGCGCTTCATTGTTGATCGCGGTCATCGCGTCCGGCGCTGCGCTGTGGATCGCTTTCAACCTGCGTCGCAACACGCCTTACGTACGCCTGGCACGCGGCGGCGCAGCCGTGGTGATGGGCATCGCAATCGTGGGCATGCACTACACCGGCATGGCCGCTGCGCGCTTTGATGACAACAGCTTTTGCGGCGCCGCCCTGACGGGCCTGAGCGGCAAGGGCCTGGACAACCTGGTGCCGGTGACCACGCTGGCCGTGTTGATCATCGCGCTGCTGACTTCGTTGCTTGACGCTCGCCTTGAAGCGCGCACTGCCGTACTCGCCGATTCCCTGACCCTGGCCAACCAGGAACTGACGCACCTGGCCCTGCACGACATGCTCACCGGCCTGCCCAATCGCACCTTGCTCGCCGACCGTATTCAGCAAGCCATTCAGGCGGTGAAGGAGCAGGGCGGTTGCTTTGCCCTGATGTTCATCGACCTGGATGGGTTCAAACCGGTCAACGATGCGTTTGGTCATCACATGGGTGACCAGTTGTTGCGCGAGGTGGGCCTGCGCTTGCGCGAGGACCTGCGCGGCCATGACACGCTGGCCCGTATCGGCGGGGATGAGTTTGTGTTGCTGGTGCAATTGACGCAGCCGGACGACGCCGTGGGCCTCGCCGAACGTCAGGTCGGGCTGATCAACCGTGCCTTCAAGGTTGCCGAGCATGAACTGAAAATCTCCGCCAGCATCGGTATCGCGCTGTTTCCGGGCAACGGCAATAACCCGCAAGAGCTGTTGATGAACGCCGACGCTGCCATGTACCACGCCAAGGGCATGGGCAAGAACGGTTACAGCTTCTTTGATGCGTCGATGAACACCAACGCACGCAAGCAGTTGCAGTTATTGCAGGACCTGCGCAACGCCCTCGAGCACGAGCAATTTCGTTTGTATTACCAGCCCAAGATCGATGCGTTGAGCGGCATCCCGGTCGGCGCCGAAGCCTTGCTGCGCTGGGAGCATCCGCAGCAGGGTCTGTTGTTGCCTGCGACGTTTATCGACCTGGCGGAAAAGACCGGGTTGATTATTCCTATCGGCGAGTGGGTGTTGAACGAAGCCTGTCGTCAGATGCGGCTGTGGTATGCGCTGGGCTACGAAGACTGGCGCATTGCGGTGAACCTGTCGGCCTTGCAGTTTTGCCATGCCGGGCTGGTCAAGAGTGTGGCCGCAGCCCTCGACCGTCACCAATTGCCGGCCAATAGCCTGACCCTGGAAATCACCGAAACCACCGCCATGAGTGACGCCGACGCGAGCATGACGGTGTTGCAGCAGTTGTCGGACATGGGCGTCGACCTGTCCATCGATGACTTCGGCACTGGCTATTCGAGCCTGATGTACCTCAAGCGCCTGCCCGCCAATGAGCTGAAGATCGATCGCGGGTTTGTCCGCGACCTGGAACACGACAGCGACGATGCCGCCATCGTTTCCGCCATCGTCGCCCTCGGTCAGGCCCTGGGGCTGCGGATTGTCGCCGAAGGCGTGGAGACTGATGTGCAGCAGAGTTTCCTCACCCGCCTGGGGTGCAACTCGCTGCAAGGCTATCTGTTGGGGCATCCCTTGCCGGCTGACGGTTTCATGGCCGACATCCAGCGTGGCGAAGAGGCGGGAGCGCCTGACAAAAGCCGTGCGTGACGAGTATTCTTGGCCCCAACCCTAACCATCAGGTTGAGTCAGGAGACCGCACGCATGGACAAAGTCGTCATCATCACTGGGGGCAGCCGGGGCATCGGCGCCGAGACGGCATTACTGGCCGCTCGCGAGGGCTACCGCATCTGCATCAACTATCAGTCCGACGAAAACGCCGCCCACAGCGTGCTCGAACAGGTTCGCGCCCTCGGCGCCCAGGCGATTGCAGTGCGTGCGGATGTCAGCATCGAAGATGAAGTGGTCGCGCTGTTCAGTCGCGTGGATGCCGAGCTGGGCCGCGTCACCGCGCTGGTGAACAACGCCGGCACTGTGGGGCATAAGTCGCGGGTCGACGAGATGTCCGAATTCCGCATCCTCAAGATCATGAAAACCAACGTGCTCGGGCCGATCCTGTGCGCCAAGCATGCGGTGCTGCGCATGTCGCCAAGGCATGGCGGGCAGGGTGGCAGTATCGTCAACGTGTCGTCAGTGGCGGCGCGCCTGGGTTCGCCGGGTGAATACGTCGACTATGCCGCCTCCAAGGGAGCACTAGACACCTTCACGCTGGGGCTGTCGAAAGAAGTTGCCGGTGAAGGGATTCGCGTCAACGCCGTGCGGCCCGGCTATATCTTTACCGACTTCCACGCCCTGAGTGGCGACCCGGACCGGGTCAGCAAACTGGAGTCCGGCATTCCGATGGCCCGTGGCGGGCGCCCGGACGAAGTGGCCGAGGCGATTATCTGGTTGCTGTCGGACAAGGCCTCGTACACCACCGGCACCTTCCTGGACCTGGGCGGCGGTCGCTGATCACCGCCGTTGACCGGCTGTTAAGTGAGGCACCCAAGGGGGCGCCTCACTGCGACGCTCAGGGCAGCTTGATCTGATACGCCGCCAACTGCGCCTTGTGTTGTGCCTCCACCGTGCTTGGGTCGACGCGTTTGGCGAACTGGGTCAAGTCGCGTCGAGCGTTTTCCTTATCGCCCAGCCGGTCATAGGCCAGCGCTCGCTGGTAGTAGGCCCACGCGTAGTCAGGCTGTTTGATCAGTCCGGCGCTGTAGGCTTCGGCGGCTTCGCGGTACTGGCCGAGATCGTAGAGCGCCAGGCCCAGATGATAGAACGTCGGCATGTTGAACCCGGCGCCTTTGCCATTCTCGCCCAGGCCGGCATCCAGATTGGACTGCACCAGTTCGAGGGCTTTTTGCGGGTTGCCATTGAGGCGGTACAGGTAGCTCAGTTCCAGGGTCGCGCGCGGTTCGGGGTGCGGGTTGGTGGCGATGGATTTTTCGCGCGCGCTGATGGCTTGCGGATACTGCTTGAGGTTTGTGTAGGCCACTGACTGCAGCAGGTACACGGTGCTCTTGATTTTGGGCGGCAGGGTGTTCTTCGTCAGGCACAGCTCTGACTCTTGAATCACCTGCTGATTTTGCTCGGCTCTCATGGCCTTGCTGGTGTTGACGCAATGCTGCAGGTTGAGTTCGGCGGGGGTTGGCTGGTGCGCGCAACCGGTGACGACTGCGGCAACGGCCAGCAGGGCGAAACCACGAATAGAGGCGTTAGGCATGCTTGGTCAGTCCAGCAGATTGGCGTTGAGGTCGGGGCGATAGACTTGCAGCAGGGCAGGCGTGACGGTGCCTTGCAAGGAGCAGAAGATCTTCGTACGGCCCTCGGTCGGCCCTTTTTCCAGGCTCAGCGTACGTTCTACAAAGCCAAAGGGCGTGGCCACGCCCGGTCCCGCCAAGCCTTCGGTGCGCCATTGGCCGATCGGGTCGCCCACCCGGCGAATATCGGCGCGGCTGACGTTGCCGCGTTCTGCTACCAGGCGTGCGTGGTCGGCGATCAAGGGCTTGAGGCGCTCGGCAACATCGCTCACCGAACCTTCGGCGACGAATCCCCAGAACAGCAAATTGCCGACATTGGGCAACGACATGGCTTCATTGTGATACCCCACAAGGCGCACGCCGTTGACCACCAGCGGTTGCTCAAAGGCCTGATAGCGACCACCTTCCTGCAGTGGGTTCATGACCACTGGAGCGCTGACGTTGGCCTGTTTGGCCACGCGCAGGGTGCCGGCGGGCAGGGAGGCGGTGTTGAGGGTTTCGAAAAAGCGTGCGTCACAGCGGGAGAAATCGCTGAACAGCTGATCGGGGGTGGCGGCAGTGGTTTGGCCCTGGGCCTGGTTGGCAAGCGCCAGCAAGCAAAGGGCGGATAACAGTGGGCGAAGCATCGGCGTCATCCATGAGCGTTGAGGGGCGGCGAGTGTAACAAGGCCCAAACGTCTTCGCTAACAGGATGAACGTTGCCCGGCGGTCAGGCTCCGGCGAGCCCGTTCAAAACGAGCGCACGATCCGCCCCAGCGTTTCCATCGCTTTCTCCGACGCCTCGGTCCACGGGCTGCCGTAATTCAAGCGAATGCAATTTCTGAAGCGCTGGGTCGCCGAGAAAATCGGTCCCGGCGCAATGCTGATGCCTTGGGCCAGGGCCATCTGGAACAGCTTCAGCGAATCGGTTTGCTCCGGCAGTTCGAGCCACAAAAAATACCCGCCAGCCGGCTGGCTGACCCGTGTCTGGGCCGGGAAATAGCGGGCGATAGCCGCCAGCATTGCGCTTTGCTGTTCTTCCAGGGCATAGCGCAACTTGCGCAAATGGCGGTCATAGCCACCGTGCTGCAGGTAGTCGGCAATCGCCGCCTGCGCCGGCATTGAAGGGCACAACGAGGTCATCAGCTTCAAGCGCTCGACCTTCTGCGCATAGCGCCCGGCGGCCACCCAGCCAACGCGATAACCCGGGGCCAGGCTTTTGGCGAAGGAACCGCAGTGCATCACCAGGCCTTCGGTGTCGAAGGCTTTGGCCGGTTTGGGCGCGTGCTGCCCGTAATACAACTCGGCGTACACGTCGTCTTCAATCAGCGGCACCTGGTGACTGCGCAGCAGTTCCACCAACGCCTGCTTTTTGGCTTCCGGCAGGGTTGCGCCCATCGGGTTCTGGAAGCTGGTCATGGTCCAGCAGGCCTTGATTGGGTAGCGCTCAAGGCTTTGCGCCAAGGCGTTGAGGTCAATGCCGTCGCGTGGGTGCACCGGAATCTCCACGGCCTTGAGCTTCAGACGTTCCAGCACTTGCAGGCAGGCATAAAACGCCGGCGCTTCGATGGCGACCAGATCGCCCGGCTCGGTCACGGCCTGCAGGCACAGGTTCAGGGCCTCGAGCGCGCCGTTGGTGATCAGCAACTCTTCCATCGGCAGCATCAGGCCGCCGACCATGTAACGCAGGGCAATTTGCCTGCGCAGCTGCGGGTTGCCCGGTGACATGTCGGTCACGACCAGGCGAGGGTCCATTTCGCGGCTGGCACTGGCCAGCGAACGTGCCAGGCGTGGCAAAGGGAACAGCATCGGGCTGGGAAAGGCCGAACCGAAGGGCACGGTGTTGGGGTCTTTGATGGAGTCCAGTACCGAAAACACCAGTTCACTTACATCGACTTCGGTGGATTCGTGCACATGCTCACTCACCACCGGCTCGGAAAACGGGCTCGGTGCGTGGGTGTTGACGAAGTAACCGGAACGCGGCCGCGCGCGAATCAGCCCACGGCGTTCGAGCAGGTAATACGCCTGGAACACCGTGGACGGGCTGACGCCGTAGGTCTGGCTCGCATAGCGCACCGACGGCACGCGCTGGCCGGGCCCGAGCACGCCGGAGCGGATAAGTTCTGCGATGTCATCGGCGAATTTTTCGTAGCGTTTCATGAAGGCCTTAAAAACAGTTTTCTCATTATGAACACACGGCAAACAGTGGCTACGGGCCTGTGTCAGTTGGACCTCAGCGGTTCATCGGCGCCACAAAGCGGCTGTCGGCCGCACTGTAGATCCAGGGCTCATCCACGTCCGTCACCTTGAACCGCAAGGTCTGTGAACTGCTCGCCGGCTTGTCGGCAAGCAACGCCACCGACACCGGCACATCGCTGATTTCCCCTGGCGCCAGGCTGAGCTCGGTCTTGCCTTGCAGCACGAACCCCTCGGCGTCCACCAACGCCAGGCGATAGTGCTGGCGCTGCTGGGTTTTGTTGATGACCTTGAGGCTGTAAATGTTTTCGATCAAGCCCTGGCTGTTTTCGCGGAACATACCGCGGTCCTTGGTGACGTCGAGCGATACCATCGGCCGTCCTACCAAGGCCACCACCAGTGCGGCGATCATCACCAGCAGCACGGCACTGTAGCCGATCAGTCGCGGCCGGAGCAGGTGGGTTTTGCCGCCCTGCAGTTGATGCTCGGAGGTATAGCTCACCAGCCCGCGGGCATAGCCCATTTTGTCCATGATCGAATCGCAGGCGTCGATGCAGGCCGCGCAGCCGATGCACTCCATCTGCAAGCCGTCGCGAATATCAATACCGGTGGGGCACACCTGCACGCACAGCTGGCAGTCGATGCAGTCACCCAGGCCGACGTCAGCGGGCGTCACGTCTCGTTTGCGCGGGCCGCGGTGTTCTCCACGCGCCGCATCGTAAGAAATGGTCAGGGTGTCCTTGTCGAACATCACGCTCTGGAAGCGCGCATAGGGACACATGTGCATGCACACCGCCTCACGCAGCCAGCCGGCATTGATGTACGTGGCCGCGGTGAAGAACAGCACCCAGAACAGGCTGACGCCGCCCATTTGCCAGGTCAGCAGCTCCAAGGCCAGGGGCCGGATGGGCGTGAAGTAGCCGACAAACGTCAGCCCGGTCAACACGCTGATGCCTAGCCACAACGTGTGTTTGGCCGAGCGCCGCGCCAGCTTGTTCAGGCTCCACGGCGCCGCGTGCAGCTTGATACGCTGGTTGCGTTCGCCTTCGGTGACCTTTTCACACCACATGAACAGCCAGGTAAACGAGCTTTGCGGGCAGGTGTAGCCGCACCACACCCGGCCTGCGAACACGGTGATGGCAAACAGGCCGAAGGCGCAGATGATCAGCAGCGCCGACAACAGGATGAAATCCTGGGGCCAGAAGGTTGCGCCGAAGATGTGGAATTTGCTCTCAGCCAAGTCCCACAGTACGGCTTGGCGCCCACCCCAGTTCAGCCATACGGTGCCGAAAAAAGCCAGGAACAGCAGCGCGGCGCCGGCTACGCGCAAAGTACGAAACAGGCCGGTGAAGCTGCGGGTATGGATCAGGGTGTCGCTGGATTTGGCCTTCACCTTCTTTGGGTGTATGGGCTCAAAGGTTTCCACGGTTGGGATTCTTTCGCTCATGGTCGTTCGCTCATCAGCCTCCATCAGGCAGATGAACTATGGACGCCGCTCTGTGTGCATAACAGACTCAGCTAGGGCGATAAAAAGCGGATCAGATGGGTTTTTCAGCAAGGCTGCGGCCAGTTGCTGCACTCCGTGGTGCCAGGAGTGCAGCGGCAAGAAGCGCACATTGATACAGATCAATCAAATCACCGAATCACTGTCGGTCGCCTTCAAGTGTTTGCGTCCGTCCACGGCACCGGCGACGGTCAAGGCATCGGCTTCGGCCTCGGTGATGTAGACCCTGTCGTTATCCAGCGTCACAAAAGACATGGCCTTGAGGCTGTCGGTGCTGACCGTCACCTCGGATGCAGGCAGGCTGCGCTCCTGGCCGTTTTCATCGACCTTGAAGTAGCACGTCTGGTTATCGATACGTACAGGCATGGTGATCTCCTTTTCCATTGGCGGGTGATCATTAGGGTTCACCCGGTTGCCCGGCGTTCCAGGCAACTGACTGGCGGTCGCCGTTGTCCATGCTTAACCCATAATCACAAAGGACCGCTTTCCATGGATGCCTGGTGGAGCGAAGTGTGGCAAACCCTGCAAGCCGAATTTGCCGACATCGGCGATGCGAAACAACTCACCCAGATCACCGTGCGCTTGCTGATCGCCGCGCTCCTGGGCGGCATTCTCGGGTTCGAACGGGAACAAAAGGGCAAGGCGGCGGGTGTACGCACCCACATGTTGGTGGCGTTGGGCGCCGCGCTGTTTGTATTGGTGCCGCAGACGTCAGGCAGCCAGGCGGATGCGATGAGCCGGGTGCTGCAAGGCGTGATTGCCGGCATCGGATTTCTCGGCGCCGGCACCATTCTCAAAGGCAAGGAAGATGAGCAGGGCCAGCACGTCAAAGGCCTGACCACGGCTGCCGGCCTGTGGATGACGGCGGCAATCGGGGTTGCCGCCGGCATGGGCCGCGAATCGACAGCGGTGCTCAGTACCTTGCTGGCCTTGGCGGTATTCAGCGTGATGCCCCGGATCGTCAGGGCGTTCGAGCATGATGATGACCGCCGATCAGGTGAGTAGATCGTTTTCTTTGACCTGGCCAAATATCTTCGCAACCAGCGCAGGCTCCCCTTGGTTGCCGGAAATCACCAGCACGCTGGCATTGTGCGCACGCGAGTATTTCAGCTGCATCTCACCACTGGCGCCGGATAACTGGTTGACCCAGTGCAGCGGTTTATTCAGTTGCCGGCGAATGCCGGTGACGTCCAGCTTGTCCCGGTCGGTGACGAAGTTTCTGATTTCACACGGGTGGTCGAGCGTGGACTCCAGGGTGTTAGTGAAACTGTAGGTTTTGGGGTGGTTTTTACAGTCGGACTCGTAGTGATCCCGTCGCTGCCAATCCTCAAGATGCGCATATTGCAACGGCTCGGTCACCTTCCGGACCTGAGTGGCAATGTCGCAGAGGTGTTTACCCTTGGCCTCCAGGCTGCGCATGGAGTCCTGAATGCTGATCAGGGGCGCGTGCTCCTGGCGGGAGAACGCGCGAACCATATCAAAGCGACTGCCCGGCGAGGCTTTCATCAAACTGGCTTTCAACGCGAACAGCGCCGCCTCCACGTAATTGCGATAGGCGCCGACCTGCTCGTTTTCAATGGGGCTCAAGACCGCGTCAATCGAATCTTTGTTGAGTTGGGTTTCGATCCTGGCAAGGATCTTGAAGCAGGACGTTGCGTTGGGGCCGCTCAACAGGCACTTGAGGTTGTCTGGGGTCAACAGCCGGTCGATCGTGTTGAAGTTGGCTGTTGACTCTCTGGACCCAGGGTCGCGCATCAGGCGCTCAACGGTTTTGCGGTCCAACTGGTCGCAGAGCTGCTTGAGCTGTTTTTCCAGGGCAGCCTGGTCGGCGGCTGGGGGTGGGGCTCCATCTGCACGCATCGGCTCGCGGGTGGTGCTTGGTGCCGACCGGAGCAACGCGTCCAGCGCTTGAGCAGACACGCTTACGGGTGAGGGTGAAATGGGGTGGGCGTGAAGATGGCCTGGGGTGACTTCGGCGCTGGCGCGCGACGGCTGATGGATGGTCGACATGATAGATCCTCAAAAACAAATCGGACGAGCGCTGGGGTCAGGGGCTTGGATATGGAATCAGCGCAAAATCAGTATGAGAACGACCACGTCAGTTGGGGTTAGGGGTTTGCCTTTTAAGTGAGTGGGAATTTTCTGCGTCAACGCCCGCTCGCGAGTCACGGTTCAGCGGCCAGTGCTGCGCCGGCAGTACCAGGCTGACCCGGCGAGCGGATGCTGAATCTGCAACATCTGCGTCACAGAATGACCGGTGGCTCGCTCGTTGGCGGTTCCTGCACCGGCGGTGGGTCGTTTTCAGGGGGTTCCTGTTCGGGAATCGGCTTTGGCTCAGCGGGCGGTAACGTTGGGTCGTCGATGTTCGGATCAGGTGTTTCAGCCGGAATCGGGATATTCATCGGTGTGGCCTCCTTTGTGCTTTGCTCTACCGGTGGACATCCGCTTGGGGGAATTGATTCCCCGCCCAATGGCGACATATCCACCTGAACTTTTCACCTGACGCCAGGCTCGGACCTATTACGGCCTTGCTCAGGGAGAGCGTTGCCCTATCAGAATTCGGATCAAGCAAAGAGCGTCCACAGGGCGTAAGGGGAAGATGCTCGATGACTGCTGAAACACTGGCTCCAGACGATTCCATTTTGCCGCTATCCCAGGCGTTGTTATTGCCCAGGATCGCTATCGAAAGTACCGCGCCTGTAATTGACGGCGGCGAATTTGCCGTGAAAGCCGTGGTCGGCCAGCGCATCAATGTCACCAGCAAGGTCTTTGCTGATGGCCATGACAAGCTTGCCGTACTGATCCGCTGGCGCCCGTTGCAGGACGAAAGCTGGCACAGCGTGGTGATGGCCGACGTCGGCAACAATGGCTGGGAAGGCGCGTTCACCGTGACGCAGCAAGGCCCCCACGAATATTGCATCGAAGCCTGGATCGATACCTTTGCCAGCTTCTGTTATGAGCTGCGCAAGAAACACGAGGCCGGCGTGCCGGTCAGCCTTGAACTGCAGGAAGGTCGCAGCCTGGTGTTGCAGGCCGCCGAGCGCAGTGACAACGAGCTGCGCGATCGCCTGATGCTGCTGCACCACGAACTGTCGGGCTTGCTGGAAACCGAGCAGGTCGCGCAGTTTCTGCACGAAGACAGTGCACACCTGATGACCCAGGCCGACCATCGTGCCTACTTGAGCGTCAGCCCGGTTTACCCGGTTGATGTGGAGCGCACAGCGGCGCAGTTTGCCAGCTGGTACGAGTTGTTTCCGCGCTCGATCACCGACGATCCTGCCCGCCACGGCACGTTCAACGACGTTCACTCGCGCCTGTCGATGATCCATGACATGGGCTTTGACGTGCTGTACTTCCCGCCGATCCATCCGATCGGGCGCAGTCATCGCAAAGGCAAGAACAACTCCCTGACCGCCGGCCCCGATGATCCCGGCAGCCCGTACGCGATTGGCAGCGAGGAGGGCGGCCATGAAGCCATTCACCCGCAACTGGGCAGCCGCGATGACTTCCGCCGGTTGGTCAAGGCCGCCGCCGACCACGGCCTGGAAATCGCTCTGGATTTTGCCATCCAGTGCTCTCAGGACCACCCGTGGCTCAAGCAGCACCCGGGCTGGTTCAACTGGCGCCCGGACGGCACGATCAAATACGCCGAGAACCCGCCGAAGAAATACCAGGACATCGTCAACGTCGACTTCTATGCCGCCGATGCGATCCCGAGCCTGTGGACTGAGCTGCGCGACGTCGTGCTGGGCTGGGTGGAAGAGGGCGTGAAGACCTTTCGGGTCGACAACCCTCACACCAAGCCGCTGCCCTTCTGGCAATGGCTGATCAGTGACGTGCGCGGCAAACACCCGGACGTGATCTTCCTCGCCGAAGCATTCACCACGCCTGCAATGATGGCGCGCCTGGGCAAGGTCGGTTATTCGCAGAGTTACACCTACTTTACCTGGCGCAATACCAAAGCCGAG
The DNA here is from genome assembly GCF_049896685.1 of Pseudomonas sp. TWRC1-2. NCBI lineage: Bacteria > Pseudomonadati > Pseudomonadota > Gammaproteobacteria > Pseudomonadales > Pseudomonadaceae > Pseudomonas > Pseudomonas sp. TWRC1-2. Next base: position 160,594 of record NZ_JAFCUU010000001.1, read on the forward strand.
TTGAGCGAGTACTTTGCACAGTTGAACGAATCGCCCTGGCGCGAGTGCTACCGACCGAATTTCTTCGTCAACACGCCGGACATCAACCCCGGCTTCCTGCACGAATCCGGGCGACCGGGCTTCTTGATCCGCGCCGCACTGGCCACCATGGGCTCGGGCCTGTGGGGCATGTATTCAGGGTTTGAGTTGTGCGAAGCCGCGCCGGTGCCGGGCAAGGAGGAGTACCTGGATTCGGAGAAGTACGAGATCCGTCCGCGTGATTTCACCGCGCCCGGCAACATCATTGCCGAGATCGCGCAGCTCAATCGTATCCGCCGGCAGAACCCCGCGTTGCAGACGCACTTGGGGTTGAAGCTCTACAACGCCTGGAACGACAACATCCTGTACTTCGGCAAACGCAGTGAAGACGGCAGCAATTTCATTCTCGTCGCGGTGAACCTTGACCCGTTCAATGCCCAGGAAGCGCATTTCGAGTTGCCGCTGTGGGAACTGGGCTTGCCGGACGATGCCCAGACCCAAGGCGAAGACTTGATGAACGGGCATCGCTGGACCTGGTACGGCAAGACTCAGTGGATGCGGCTGGAGCCGCACATACCGTTTGGAATTTGGAGAATCACCACCTCCTGAAACCAGCCAGTCACCTGCGGGCGCCGGTACACGGCGCCTTTAGGGAGCGCGCTCCACCAGTTGGTTTTTCAGCATTTTCAGGAGTTACCAATGGCGAAGAAACCCAAGGCTGCCACCTTTATCAAAGACCCGCTCTGGTACAAGGATGCGGTGATTTATCAGGTTCACGTCAAATCCTATTTCGACTCCAACAACGATGGCATCGGTGACTTTCCCGGGCTGATCGCCAAGCTCGATTACATCGCCGACCTGGGCGTAAACACCATCTGGCTGTTGCCGTTCTACCCCTCGCCACGCCGTGATGACGGCTATGACATCGCCGAGTACCGTGGCGTGCACAGCGACTACGGGACCATGGCCGACGCCAAGCGGTTTATTGCCGAAGCCCACCAACGCGGCCTGCGGGTCATCACCGAACTGGTGATCAACCACACCTCCGACCAGCATCCCTGGTTCCAGCGTGCGCGCAAGGCCAAGCCGGGTTCGGCCGCGCGCGACTTCTATGTGTGGTCCGATGACGACCAGAAATACGACGGCACCCGGATCATCTTTCTCGACACCGAAAAATCCAACTGGACCTGGGACCCGGTCGCTGGCCAGTACTTCTGGCACCGGTTCTATTCTCACCAGCCAGACCTTAACTTCGACAACCCGCAGGTGATGAAGGCGGTGCTGTCGGTGATGCGTTATTGGCTGGACATGGGCATCGATGGCCTGCGCCTGGACGCCATTCCGTACCTGATCGAACGCGACGGTACCAATAACGAAAACCTCCCGGAAACCCATGACGTCCTCAAGCAGATCCGTGCCGAGATCGACGCGCATTACCCCGACCGCATGCTGCTCGCCGAAGCCAACCAATGGCCGGAAGACACGCAGCTGTACTTCGGTGACAAAAAGGGTGACGACGGCGATGAATGCCACATGGCGTTCCACTTCCCGCTGATGCCGCGCATGTACATGGCGCTGGCTCAGGAAGATCGCTTCCCTATCACCGATATTTTGCGCCAGACCCCGGAGATTCCCGCCAATTGCCAGTGGGCGATCTTCCTGCGCAACCACGATGAATTGACCCTGGAAATGGTCACCGACAAAGAACGTGACTACCTGTGGAATTACTACGCCGCCGACCGTCGCGCGCGGATCAACCTGGGTATTCGTCGACGCCTGGCGCCGCTGATGGAGCGTGATCGCCGCCGTGTCGAACTGCTCAATAGCCTGCTGCTGTCGATGCCGGGCACGCCGACCCTGTATTACGGCGATGAGATCGGCATGGGCGATAACATCTACCTGGGCGACCGCGACGGCGTGCGTACCCCGATGCAGTGGTCCATCGACCGTAACGGCGGCTTTTCCCGCGCCGACCCGGCGAGCCTGGTGCTGCCGCCGATCATGGACCCGCTTTACGGCTACCAGTCGGTCAACGTCGAAACCCAGGCCCAGGACCCGCACTCGTTGCTGAACTGGACCCGGCGCATGCTCGCGGTGCGCAAGCAGTCCAAGGCCTTTGGCCGTGGCAGCTTGAAAATGCTCTCGCCGAGCAACCGCCGCATCCTGGCCTACACCCGTGAATTCACCGGCGAAGACGGCCGCACGGAAATCATCCTGTGCGTGGCCAACGTGTCACGCAGTGCCCAGGCCGCCGAACTGGACCTGTCGGCGTTCGCCGGCATGGTGCCGGTGGAGATGCTCGGCGGGAATGCCTTCCCGCCGATTGGCCAGCTCAATTTCCTGCTGACCCTGGCGCCTTACGGTTTCTACTGGTTTGTGCTGGCGGCGGAAAACCACATGCCGAGCTGGCATGTGGAACCGGCGCAGAGCATCCCGGACTTCACCACACTGGTATTGAAAAAACGCATGGAAGAACTGCTCGAAGAACCGTGCCGCAGCACCCTGGAACAAACCTCGCTGCCCGCCTGGCTGCCAAAGCGGCGCTGGTTTGCCGGCAAGGACACCGCCATCGACAGCGTGCACATTGCCTACGGCGTGCGCTTTGGCGACCCGCAGCACCCGGTGCTGCTCAGCGAAATCGAGGTGAGCAGCGCCGGCCAGGTCAGCCGCTATCAGCTCCCGTTCGGCTTTCTCGGCGAAGACCAGCTCACCAGTGCGCTGCCCCAGCAATTGGCGCTCGCCCGTGTACGCCGTGCGCGTCAGGTCGGCCTGGTGACCGACGCCTTCAGCCTTGAGCACTTTATTCGTGCGGTGATCCATGGCCTGCAAGCCGGCACCGTGCTGAACACCGGCGAAGGTGATTTGCGCTTCGAGGCCACGCCGCATCTGGCCAAGCTGCAACTGGGCGACGAGCCGCAGGTGCGCTACCTGGCCGCCGAACAGTCCAACAGTTCGGTGGTGGTAGGCGAAAGCCTGGTGCTCAAGCTCATCCGCAAAGTCAGCGCCGGCGTGCACCCGGAGCTGGAAATGAGCGCTTACCTGACCGAAGCCGGTTACCCCAACATCTCGCCGTTGCTGGGCTCGATGGTGCGTCGTGACGGTGAAGGGCAAGACAACCTGCTGATGATTGCCCAGGGCTACCTCAGCAACCAGGGCGATGCATGGGCCTGGACGCAAAACAGCCTGGAGCGGGCGATTCGCGACGAATTGGCCGAAGCCATGTCCGAACAGGAACAGCACTACAACGCCCTCGGCGAACTGCAAGACTTTGCCGGTTTGCTCGGCCAGCGCCTGGGCGAAATGCACGCAGTCTTGGCGGCAAAAACCACCAACAAGGGCTTCAAGCCCGAAGTCACGAGCGTCAAGGACACCCAGGCCTGGGCCAAGGACGTGGGCGCGCAGATCGACCGCGCGCTGCACTTGCTCAAGCTTCATCAAAGTCAATTGAACCCTGCCGATCAGGCGTTGGTCAGTGAATTGCTGACGCAGAAAAAAGCCATCGGCACGCACGTTCAGGCCCTGGCGAAAGCCACGGCCGGCGGGTTGCGGATCCGGGTTCATGGTGACTTGCACCTGGGCCAGGTACTGGTGGTCAAGGGCGATGCTTACTTGATCGACTTTGAAGGCGAACCGGCGCGTCCGCTGCATGAGCGGCGCGGCAAGCACAGCCCCTATAAAGATGTCAGTGGCGTGCTGCGCTCGTTCGATTACGCCGCCGCCATGGCCTTGAATGTGCAAGGTGTGGATCACTCGCCCGAAGCGGACATTGCCCGCAAGCGCGTGACCGACCGGTACTTGAGTGAAGCACGTCAGGCATTTACCCAGGCTTATCATCAGGCGACGTCTACACTGGCGCATGACTGGCAGGATGCCAAAGGCCAGAGCGCTGCGCTGACGTTGTTCAGCCTGGAAAAGGCCGCGTATGAAGTGGCCTACGAAGCGGAAAATCGCCCGACCTGGTTGCCGGTGCCGTTGCAAGGTTTGCACGGTCTGCTCAGCGGGCTAACACCTATATCGAAAAATGCACGCGGTGGGGAGACGTCATGAGCTTTACAAATAAAGAACCGCTGCAACCGAAACTGACTGCAATGCCGGCGTCCAAGGACGTCGAAGCACTGGTACGCGCCGAACACCATGACCCGTTCTCGATTCTCGGGCCACATGATGACGAGCAAGGCGGCCAGTTCATCCGCGCGTTTCTGCCCGAAGCCCTGAGTGTTCAGGTGCTGGCGCGAGACAGCGGTGAGACGCTCGGCAACCTGGACGCCAGCCCGGTGCCAGGTTTGTTTGTCGGCCACTTCAAGACACGCCAGAGCTACCTGCTGAAAATCCAGTGGGCCGGCGGCGAGCAGATCGCAGAAGACCCTTACAGTTTCAGCCAGTTGCTGCTCGGTGAAATGGACTTGTACCTGTTTGCCGAGGGCAATCACCGTGACCTGAGCAGTTGCCTCGGCGCGCAGGTGACCAGCGTCGATGGCGTGCAGGGTGTGCGCTTTGCCGTGTGGGCGCCGAACGCCCGGCGCGTGTCGGTGGTGGGTGATTTCAATATCTGGGATGGCCGTCGCCATCCGATGCGGTTGCGTCACCCCTCGGGCGTCTGGGAAATCTTCATCCCACGCCTGCAACCGGGCGCGGCCTACAAGTACGAGATTCTCGGTGCCCACGGCATCCTGCCGCTCAAGGCCGACCCCATGGCGCTGGCGACCCAGCTGCCGCCCGACACCGCCTCGAAAGTCGCTGCGCCGCTGCAGGTGGACTGGCAGGACCATGAGTGGATGCAGTCGCGCGCCGACAAGCAGAAACCCTCGGCGCCGCTGTCGATTTATGAGCTGCACGTGGGTTCCTGGCAATGCGAGCTCGACGAGGCCGGTGAAGTCTCCCGCCAGTACGGTTGGCGCGAGCTGGCCGAGCGCTTGGTGCCGTATGTGCAGCAATTGGGCTTTACCCACGTTGAGCTGATGCCGATCATGGAGCACCCGTTCGGCGGTTCCTGGGGTTATCAAGCGTTGTCGCAGTTTGCTCCGAGCGCGCGCTTTGGCTCGCCGGAAGATTTCGGCTTCTTCGTCAACGCCCTCCATCAGGCCAATATTGGTGTGATCCTCGACTGGGTACCGGCGCATTTCCCGACCGATACCCACGGTTTGGCCCAGTTCGACGGCACCGCGCTGTACGAGTACGCCAACCCGCTGGAAGGCTTCCATCAGGATTGGGACACACTGATCTACAACCTGGGCCGCACTGAAGTGCACGGGTTTATGCTGGCCTCGGCGCTGCACTGGCTCAAGCACTTCCATATCGACGGCCTGCGGGTGGATGCCGTGGCGTCGATGCTGTATCGCGATTATTCGCGCAAAGCCGGCGAGTGGGTGCCTAACCGCCATGGCGGCCGCGAGAACCTGGAAGCCATCGACTTCCTGCGTCATTTGAACGACGTGGTGGCGCTGGAAGCACCGGGCGCACTTGTGATCGCCGAAGAATCCACCGCGTGGCCGGGTGTGAGCCAAAGCACCCAGCAGGGCGGGTTGGGCTTCAACTACAAGTGGAACATGGGCTGGATGCACGATTCGCTGCATTACATTCAGCAGGATCCGGTGTACCGCGCCCATCATCACAACGAGCTGAGTTTTGGCCTGGTGTATGCCTGGTCCGAGCGCTTTATCCTGCCGATCTCCCACGATGAAGTGGTGCACGGCAAGCATTCGCTGATCGACAAGATGCCCGGTGACCGCTGGCAGAAGTTTGCCAACCTGCGCGCATACCTGAGTTTCATGTGGATGCACCCCGGCAAGAAGCTGCTGTTCATGGGCTGCGAGTTTGGGCAGTGGCGCGAGTGGAACCATGACCAGCAACTGGATTGGTACCTGCTGCAATACCCTGAACACCAGGGCGTGCAGAAACTGGTTGGCGACCTCAACCGCCTGTACCGTGAGGAACCGGCGCTGCATGAGCAGGATGATGCGCCCCAAGGCTTCCAGTGGCTGATCGGCGACGATGCGATCAACAGCGTCTATGCCTGGCTGCGCTGGAGCAAGGACGGCAAGCCGGTGCTGGTCGTCGCTAACTTCACCCCGGTGCCGCGTGAAGCCTACGCCGTTGGCGTGCCATTTGCAGGGCGCTGGAGCGAGGTGATCAACAGCGATGCCGACATGTACGCCGGTTCCAACTACGGCAACGGTGGGGAAGTGTTCACGCAGGAGGAACCACGTCATGGGCAGCCGGTGTCACTGTTGTTGAATGTGCCGCCATTGGGTGTGCTGATTCTGCGGCCGGAAACGCTTTAAGGGCGCCAAGGTGCCGGATTCTGTTGTCCGCAGTACTGGCAGGGTGCCACAATGGCGCCCTAGTCGCGGCAGTCGAAGCAGGCGTATTGAATGAACGGCCTAGAGCATGGGCAGGACCAGGATGGTTTGATAGAAGAACTGGTGCGAACCGACCGTTTGCATCTGCTGTTTCGTCAATCCTTCGCTGCCATTTTCGGCAGTTACCTGGCCGCCGTCATGCTCTGCTGGTTGTGCTGGGACCGCTTTGACCACACCGTCATGCTGATCTGGTTATCGGTGCTGGCAGTGACCTCGCTGCTGCGGGTGCAGATGTTCATGCAATGGTTTCGCTGCCCGAACAGCGAACGTACCCCCGACCGCTGGGAGCGCCGTTACTGGGTGACGTTGATGCTATCCGCGGGTGTGTGGGGCATTGGCGCCCTGGCGGTGATGCCCACCGACGACCGCGTCTCCCAGGTGCTGGTCATGTTGTTCACCGTGGGCATGTCGGTCAGCGCCGTCTCGTGTTATTCCGCTTACCGTTACATGACGCTGGGCTCCATGGCCCTGGTGCTGTTCCCCTGCACGCTGTGGCTGCTGTTCCAGCCCTCGTCGATGCAAGTGGGCGTGGGCGTGGTGGTGCTGGTGTTCTCGACCTTCGCGGCAAGCGCCACGCGCAAATTGGCAGATGCCCTGGAAAAAGCCTTTCGCCTGACCCGGCAGATGGAACGTGCGCACACGATTTCGACGCGCGCTGCCCAGACCGACGAACTCACCGGATTGATGAACCGCCGCGCATTCTTCGAACATGCCCAAGTGCTGTACGCGCAATGTCGCCATAACCAGCAGCCGTTATGCGCGCTGATGATGGACATGGATCACTTCAAAGCCATCAATGACACCTACGGTCACCAGGCCGGCGACCAGGTCTTGCGCCAGATTGGCGGGGTGATCAGCGCATCGTTTCGCCAGGCCGACGTGTACGGGCGGCTCGGCGGCGAGGAGTTTGCGGTGTTGTTGCCCAATACCTCGCTGGAAACCGCACGGGATATCGCCGAGCAACTGATCAAGGCCATCTCCGGCCTCGCCGCCGAACCGGTGCAGGGCCTGACCGCCAGCCTCGGTGTGGCGACGACCCGCAGCCTCGATCAGGACCTGCACAGCCTGATGAACACCGCCGACCAGGCGCTGTATCGCGCCAAGGCCATGGGCCGTAACCAGGTGGCAATCGCAGAGTAGGCGTCAGGCGCGCTGCATCGACTTGGCCAGCACGCGTGCCACTTGGTCGGCGGAGTAGGGCTTGGCCAGGAACTCGACCCCTTCGTACCCACTGTCGGCCAATTCTTCGCTGTAGCCGGAAGTCAGCACCACCGGCAGGTCCGGCCGACGCTGGCGCAGCAGTCTGGTCATCGCCACGCCGGTCATGCCCGGCATCACCACGTCGGAGAAAATCGCGTCGAAGGCCATCACATCGGCACCGGCCAATGCGAGTGCCTGTTCGGCGTCGGTGGCCCAGGTGGTCTGGTAACCGAGGTCCTGCAGGATCTGGTTGGCAAAGCGGCCCACTTCGAGGTTGTCTTCGACGATCAGAATATGCCGCTGCGCGGTATCGTGGACCAGCGAGCCGTCCTCCTGGGGCAGGCTGGCCTGCACCGTCTCGGCTTCTGCTTCGGGCAAGTACAGGGTAAACACGCTGCCTTGCCCCAGGGTGCTAGACACGTCGACGTTACCGCTCGATTGCTTGGCGAACCCGAACACCTGCGACAAGCCAAGGCCCGTGCCTTTGCCCACCGCCTTGGTGGTAAAGAACGGCTCGAAAATGCGCTCGACAGTGTCGTCGGCAATGCCGCTGCCGGTGTCGGCCAGCGCAATCGCCACAAACGGCTGCTGTACTTGCACATCGCCACGGATCAGTGGCAACGCTGCCACCGTGGCGACGCGCAGTGTCAGGGTGCCGCGGCCGTCCATGGCATCGCGGGCATTGAGCGCGATATTGATCAGCGCGGTTTCAAACTGGCTCGGGTCAACGCGCACATAGCATGGCAGGCGGGGCAGTTCGATCTGCACAGTGATACGCGCGCCGGTCACGCTTTCAAGCATCTCGCCGATGTTCTTGACCCGCTCGCACACATCGAAAACTTCCGGGTTCAACGGCTGGCGGCGGGCGAAGGCGAGCAACTGGCTGGTGAGCTTGCTGGCGCGCTCGACGGTGTCTGAAACCGCGCTCATGTAGCGTGTGCGTCGCTCTTCGGACAGCCCCGGCTGGCGCAGAAAATCCACCGAGGAGCGAATGATCGTCAGCAGGTTGTTGAAGTCATGGGCCACGCCGCCGGTCAACTGGCCGATCGCCTCGAGCTTTTGCGACTGGTGCAACGCCGCTTCAGCCTGGGTCAATGCGGCGGTGCGCTCTTCTACGCGTTGTTCCAGGGTGGCATTCAGTTCGGTGATCGCCGCCAGGCCGTCGCGTACGGCGGCGTCGGCGCGCACACGTTCTATATGCGCCCAGGAGCGCTCGGTGACTTCACCCACCAGCGCCAGGTCGTACGGTGACCACAGACGCGCGAATTTATGGTGCACGGCCATCAGTGCTGTCAGGCGCCCATCCTTGATCAACGGAAAACACACCGTCGCCGTCACGCCCAGCGACTGGTAGGCGGCGGCTTCCTCGTGGCTGAACTCCACGCGGTTGTCATTCACCACAAACGGCTCGCCTGCACGCAGGCACCTTACGGCCTGCTCGCCGAAATCCGCCAGGCTGTAACGCCCGACAATACTCGGCGAGCCCGGTGCGGCCCAGTTGTCGCGGATGGTGAAGCTGTCTTCGTCGGCTTCCATGTCGGCATAGGCGCAGATGGACACCTGCATGTGCTCGGCGAGCAGGCGCGTGGTGAGGGTCATGATGGCTTCGGCGTCGGTGGCGTTGGCCACCGCGCTGCCAATCGCATCCAATACGGCCAGGCGACGGCTGAGGAATACGGTTGCGGTGGTTTCGGTGACGGTATTGAGCATGCCCACGACCGCGCCCAGCGGGTCGCGCACAGGGCTGTAGCAAAACGTGAAATACGATTGCTCCGGGCCGTTGCCACGTTCAATCACCAGCGGGTAATTCTCGACATAGGTCGCGTGCCCTTCAAAGGCCGCGTGGGCGATGGGGCTTACTTCATCCCAGACTTCGCGCCAGGTTTCACTGAAAGGACGGCCCAACGAGTAGGGTTTATCGCCAAGAATGGGGACAAACGCATCGTTGTAGAGCGTGATCAAGTGTGGCCCCCAACTGATGGACTGGGGGAAGCTTGAGGCAAAGCACAGCGCGACCGTTGTTTTGAGTACGTCGGGCCAGTGTTCCAGCGGACCCAATGGCGTACTCGCCCAATCATGCTGACGCACGCGTTCGGCCATGTCGCTGCTGCCTTGCAGCCAATTCATCATTGGGAGAACACCTTGTTTGCCAGAGTCTTCAGCGCGCCTGAACATTCATGGCGCCCAGCTACAGACACAGTTGATCGTCAGCAGTTCAGCGCAATTATCGGCTAGGTGGCACTTTGATTTCCTACGCGTTCGAGCAGGCTTGCTTCGGCCGGGTTGGGCGCTTGCCCAACCGCTATTGCGTGCCGAACAAACCGGTCCAGTAAATGCCCGCGTCACTCTTTGGGTCCATCGCATAAGCGGCGCCCAACTCGCGAAATTGCGGGTTCATCAGGTTGGCGCAATGCCCTGGGCTGGCGAGCCAGCCATCCACCACCTTGCGCGGCGTGTCGAGGCCGGCGGCGATGTTCTCGCCGATATTTTTCGCGATATAGCCTGCCAGTTCGGCGCGATCACCCGGGGTGCGGCCGTCGTGGTCCAGGTGGTCGAAGAAGTTGCCGTTGGCCATATTGCGTGTGTGGCTGTTGGCGGCGCTGGCCAGGTCGTCGTTCCACGACAATGGCGTGGTCGCGGCAAATGCCTGGGTGCCGCACTGGCGCGGCTGTTCACGGGCGGCGTTGATCAGGTTGAGCAGCTGCCGGCCTTCGGTCTGCCAATCACCCAAACCGCTGGAAAGCAGCGGGCGGGCAAGCACAATGCGCCAGTCCTCGCCGCTGTTGCTCACGCCGATGTCGACAAATTGCGGGTCCAGCACCACGCGGCAGAAACTTTCCCGCACCGCCTTCATGGCCGCCTGGGCATCCTTGGGCCCCGACAGGCTGATGGCTTGCACGTTGACCATCGGGTACGCAGCCCGCGCGAGCGCTTGCTGCAAATCGCCGACATTGGTGGCCGGCAATACCAGCCGCGTGTCGCTGGCCAGCGGTGGCAGTTCCTGTGAACCCTGGTCACCGCAGCGCTGCACCTGGCTGCGGTACTGGTTGATCTGTTGCACCAACTGACTTTCTTCATTCGCCATCGCGCTGGCGCAGAACGCCAGACTGGCGGCCAGCGTCGTAAGACCCATCATCAATGACAGAACGCGCATGGACGTTACCCTTGAGCTTGAAAGTGCCCATGATGCGCGATGTAACCCGGTCTGGCGCAACGCCTTTTTTGTTTTTTTGCCTCAACGGGTGTTCTGCGGGCCGTTCACGGCGCTGTGGCGGCGCCAGGCAAAGCGGCTTGCGAGGACGATCAAGACCAGTGCCATGGCAAAGGTCACGTGCAGGCCATTAGCCACGGTTTGCGCGGTTGCATGGGTGACATCGGGGCAAATACTGCGCCCAGGCCCAAGGTGCCGTCTGATCGCCAGCGTGCCCGAACGCTACACCGCCCACCAGCGCGATGGGCTGTACAGCGTTGCGCTGCCGCTGACGCTTGCGTCGTTTACCGTGGCCATGCTCTGACACCCGCGGCTGGATGCCGACCTGGCCCATCGCTGGTTGCGTGGTTGTTTGCGCGAGGTGTGCGGGCAATGAACCGGTCGCAGCAGGTACAATCGCCGCTGCCTTGACGCGAAACCCCAGGAATTTGCATGTTCAGCCTTACCCGCTACACCGCGCCGTGCCCCGAGCCGATCAACAGCCAGATCCTGCAGATGGTGGTGGATAACCTCACCGACATCAGCAGCGTCGCGCTGCCGCCCAGCAACCTGCTCTACAACATTTACCAGTACACCACCGGCTTTGAGGTGCACCTGTACCTGCAAGCGCTGGATGGCTCGAAGGGCATCGCCGTTGAGCTGGTGGTGGCGATGGATGAGGACACGCTGGTCGGCTTTTGCCTCTATCTGCCGGTGAAAGACGACCCGCAAGCCTGCGGTATCGCGTTCATGGCGGTGCAGGCGGGTAGGCGCCGCCAGGGTGTGGCGCGCGCAATGATGCAGGACGTGCTGGCGCGTTATCCCCACGCCGAGTTGGCGTGTGCCGTGGAAAAGGTCCCGGCGTTCACGGCCATGGGCTTTCAGGTACGCGGCGCGCGCGACACGCAGGTGCTGATGAACACGCGCGATTACGGCACTGACGGCCTGCTGGGCGTGCTGGACGTGGCGGCGATCTATCGCTCGCTGGAGGTGCGGCAGATTCATACCTATCTGCTGCAAAAACACGGCAAACGCGCGATGGTGGATGCCGAGAAGCAACGCGACCGGCATCTCGATCAGCTGGCGCGCAAGGTGCAGCTATATGTGAATGAGCACTTGGCGTGAAACGGCCAACCGGTGGCGAGGGCGCTTTCCCTTGCCACCGGTACGCTGTATTGGCCTCAAGCCTTATGGCTTGGCCAGGTTCCAGTTACCGCCAACGCCGTCACCGGTGATGTCGCCCGGCTTGCTGTCCTTGACCCAGGTGTACAGCGCCTGGCCTTTGTAGGCCCATTGCCTGCTGCCGTCGTCGCGGGTGATCACGCTGTAGCCGTCGGCTTCTTTCGCCGCGGCCTGGGCAGTGAACGCGGGCCAGTTGGCCAGGCACTGGCCGTTGCACGCCGATTTGCCGGCGCTGTCTTTGGCGAAGGTGTAAAGGGTCATCCCCTGGCTGTCCACCAGCACTTTGCCCTTGGCGCTGTCGGCCACCTTGGCCGGGGCGGCGAACGCCATGGAGGCCGCACAGGCAATCAGGACGGCAGCAGCGAGGAAGGGTTTTTTCAGCATGACGAGCTCCTGGGTGTTTTTGGATTTGGGTACCGGCCTTGTGCTGTATTCACAAGCCGTACTCAGGTAAACACCCGTCACGACGCTTTATTCCTGCGGCGTAAATAATGATTTACCCGCGGCTGCGATTGACCATGCCCAGGATCGTCGCGAGCAGCTCCTGCTGCGCCTCATCGCGGCTGATCTCGCCGCTGGCTGCCGCCTGCGACAGCGCCTCCGCCGCGCCGAGCATTGCCCGCAAGCCGGCTCGCGACACGGTGGCGCCGGGTGCAAACGGCGCCAGGGCGTCGCGGCACTTGTCGAGAAAGATCGCCTCGTATTTGCGCTTGAGGGTTTCCAGTTCTGGCGAACTGCTCAACGCGGCAATGACCCCCGGAATTTCCCGCCCCTGCAGCAACACACAATCGACATAGCACGCGGCGATCACCTGCGCGCGGTCATCGAGTGTCGCGCCACTGCTATCGAGGGCTTCGGCAAACAGCTGGTTCTGGCGCCCGTCGAAATCTTCGTACAGCGCGGCGAGCAAGCCTGCGCGGGTGACGAAATGGTCATAGACCACCGGCTTGGTGACGCCCGCCAGTTCCGCGAGCCGGCCCAGGGTCAGCGCTTCGGTGCCTTCCTCGCGCACCAGTTGCCAGGCCACATCGAGCAGTTGGCGCAGGCGATCTTCGCGCGCAAGGCGCCGGCGTGGGGTAGGGGATTCAGTGCTTGACATGCTTATATACCAAAAGTAACTTGATGGAGTAACTTACTAAAAGTAGTTTAGCCCAGCCTAAACGCAAAGGGAGTCAATGTCATGCATGCTCTGATCGTTGTTGCTCATCACGACCCGCAATCGCTCACCCACAGCCTCGCCGCGCAAGTGGCGGCAGGGCTCACCGAGGCCGGCCACACGTTCGAGATCGCCGACCTCGCCGCCGAAGGTTTCGACCCGCGCTACACCGCTGCCGACCACCGCGTGCACCGCAGCCGTGCCACGCCACCGGCCGACATCCTCGCTGAACAAGCACGCATCGACCGCGCCGACGCGCTGGTCATGGTGTTCCCGATCTACTGGTGGTCGCTGCCGGCCTTGCTCAAAGGCTGGGTCGACCGCGTGTTCGTCAACGGCTGGGCCATCGACTACGGTCCCGATACGCCAGTGGTGAAAAAACTGCGGCACTTGCAGGTGCACCTGCTGGCGGTCGGTGCAGCCGATGAAAGCGCATTTGATCGCCACGGCTATGCCAAGGCGATGCGCACGCAAATTGACTACGGGATTTTTGATTATTGCGGTGCTCAGGTGGTGACGTCCGAGTTGCTGCTGGAATCCGAGAGCGGGGGAGCGCAAGCGCATTTACAGGCGGCGAAGGTCGTGGGGCTGGGCCTGTTTGAGGACGAAACCGTAGCCGGGTGATTCAACCTTCGCGAAACAGGTCGTGAGCATCGAGCAAGCGGTAGGCAATCTCCGGGCGTTTTTCCATGCCGCAACGAATCGCTGCGGGAATCGATTGCCGGGTCTTGCGACACATGCCCGGCAGGTCGTCGATGACGATCTGAATCCCGCGCATGCTTTTGACCTCGGTGTGCCCCGGTGCGACATGCACACGGATGCCCAATTGCTCATACATCCGCTGTTGCATGTGTTCGAGGTCTTGCAGGCTTTTGAGGTCTTCGAGGCGCTCGAGCAGGCGTTTTTCTTCCTGGCGTGTCAGGTGAAGAATGCGCAGGTCGGCGTCGGGCGCTTGCAGCAGTTGCTCACGCTCGCACACGCAGGCGCCGGGTGGGCAGGGCGGGCGAATCGTCATGTGCATTCCCTCCCCATTCCGACGCCGCTGCTTCAGTAGCTCAGTGCGACCCCAAGACTGCCCAAGGCCTTCCAGTACTCAGGATAGGTCTTGGCCACGCAGTCCGGGTCTTGAATACGGATCCCCGAGACCTTCAACCCGGCCAGTGCAAAGCACATGGCGATGCGATGGTCGGCGTGGGTGTCGATCAGCGCGTTGCACGTGGTGCCGGCCAGTGCAGGGTCGCTGGCGACCAGCAGGTCATCGCCCTCGATGGTGGCCAGGCCGGGGCGAATTTCGTTGAGGCCATCGTGCAGCGCCTGCACCCGGTCACATTCCTTCACGCGCAGGTTGGCCAGTTCAGTGAAGCGCACCGGGGTGTTATTGAAGGCGGCCAAGACTGCCAGGGTTGGGATCGCGTCCTGCATCTGCGAGCCGACCACGTTGGCCTGCATGTTCGGGAACTGAGCGATCACGGCCTGGGCCTTGGCGTCCGGCTGGGTGAAGTCCTGCGCCGCCACGCCGATGTCGATGCGCCCGCCGGTCAACACTTCAGCGGCCCACAGGTACGTTGCAGCGGAGGCATCGGGTTCGATCAGGTAGTCATGGGCGGTGTAGCCGGTGGGGGCGACGCGCCAGGTGGTGTCGTCGACCACTTCGACCTGTGCGCCAAAGGCACGCATGCAATCCAGGGTCAGGTCCACGTAGCCACGGGCGCCGATGTCCTTGCCGGTCAGTGCCACTTCAATCGGCGCTTCGCCGCAGGCGGCGAGCATGAGCAAGGCCGACACATACTGGCTGGACAAACCGCCGTCGATTTCAAAGCGTTTGGCCTGGACCTTGCCCACGCCGTGCACGGTCACCGGCGGGCAACCCGTGGGGCTGTCGACGCGGATGCCGTTCTGGCCAAGGGTGGCCAGCAGCGGGCCGATCGGGCGTTTTTGCATGTAATCGTCGCCGTCCAATACCACGGTGCCTTCGACCGTTGCCACGGCTGCCGTGAGAAAACGCATCGCGGTGCCGGCATTGCCGAGGAACAACGGCTGCGCGGGCAATTGCAGTTTGCCGGAGCCGGTGACCACGAAGGTGGTGTCATCCGGCTCATCGATGGTCACGCCCATCTGGCGCAGGGCCACCGACATGTGGCGGGTGTCATCGCTTTTCAGCGCACCGCTCAAACGGCTGGTGCCCTTGGCCAGCGCCGCCAGCAACAGGGCGCGGTTGGTAATGGATTTGGAGCCGGGAGGAGCGACCTTGCCGTTCAGGGGGAAATTGGGCGGTGTAACGGTCACGGTTTTCTGCGAACTCAAGGTACAAGGCTCCTGATCAAGGCAAGGTGGTGTGGAGTGGCCGACGGGCGGACCCGAATAATCAGTCAAACACGCCACGCTTGTCGAGCAGGGATCGTTGTACGGCGCGTATTACGGCGTGATCCACTTGCGGACAGGGCGTGTAGCCTTGCTGCCCTTAGCTGGGTAGGACAAGCAACCCTCGCGGTGCAGGACAACAGCCTTTACTCCGCGAAACGGCGTCGCTGTACGAATGTTCCGAAAGAAGCATCGACTGGACAATAAAACCCACCGCGGTAAGTTCGAGGCACGCCCCATGACGGGGCGCTTTCAATCAAGGAGTGAATGAAATGAACAAACCTCAGACGCAACTCAGACACGGCCGTGTCGTGACCCCCGCCAGCCGAGGCTCGGTGGCCGTGGAACGTGGGCTGCTGGGCAACTGGCAAGTCAACGAAATGGAAGGCGGCAAGAACTTCCCGGCACTCA
The DNA here is from genome assembly GCF_049896685.1 of Pseudomonas sp. TWRC1-2. Classification (NCBI taxonomy): domain Bacteria; kingdom Pseudomonadati; phylum Pseudomonadota; class Gammaproteobacteria; order Pseudomonadales; family Pseudomonadaceae; genus Pseudomonas; species Pseudomonas sp. TWRC1-2. Next base: position 176,471 of record NZ_JAFCUU010000001.1, read on the forward strand.
CCGCCGGGCCTTTCCCTGCGCCATATCAAACCGATGATCAAAGCGTCACGCCGCCGGCCGACGGGCACATCCTGAGCGGCGGCAAAACCGACGAGCGCGATTGCATCAACTTTACCGACGAGGAAATGAGCAAAAAGCTCAACACCCCGTTCACTTGGCCATTGCTCAATGTCGAGGCCGGCCAGGTGTTCAAGGTGCAGTGGGAATACACCGCTGCCCACGTCACCCGGGGTTATCGCTGGCTCATCACCAAGGATGGCTGGGACCCCAAGCAGCGCATCAGCCGCGCCCAGCTTGAGGCAAAGCCATTCTTTGAAGACTTCTACACCCAGGTGCCGTATTACCAGCATGCCGATGAGATGAAAGCCAAGGTCGAGCACCAGGTGACCTTGCCCAAGGGCAAAAAGGGTCGCCACGTGGTGGTATTGATGTGGATCGTGGCCAACACCGGCAACGCCTTCTATCAGGCGTTTGACCTGGATTTCAAATAAGCCCGGCTCAGCGTTTGCTCAACCAGTAATCATGTAGCGCCCGCGCAGCCGGTTCGATTGCGCTGACCCGCTGTTGATGGGCGTTTACATCCAGGTCCGCCGGTAATTCGAAGTTGTCCTGCTCGGCGCACCAGGAAATTTTCTCCAGTTGCCCGGCCAGTTCGGCGGGCAATTCGGGCCAGTTGCCGATCGCGGCGCCACGGATATAGCCAAAGCACCATTCCTCCGCCAGCGTGACGACATGGCCCTGATGCTCCGTGTCATCAAATCGAGCCTTGAAGCCTTGCGCGTCGGTTGCCAACTGCGCGGCCAGGGTATTCATATGGCGCACGCACAGTTCGAGAAAACGTTGGGCCTCTTCCACACTTTCCCAGTCCGGGTTCTGCCCACCCCAGATCGCCGGGAACCACTCAGCGACGTCCACTTGCTCCGGGCTTGAGACCAGCGCAGTGAAGTAGCCGTCGAGTTCAGCCAGGTTCAGCACCGAGTGATCGTCGCCGTACTTGAGCAGGGTTTCTTCGATAAATTCGAAATCGGCGGGGGCGAGGGGTTGGGCGTGCATGGCAATTCCTTTGAGCGTCGAGCGCCGCTTTGGGGCGGCTTAAAGCGCGAAGGATGGCGCTTAGGCGGGCTTTTTTCCAGCGTTTTCCCAGCGCGCAAGCAGTTTGCTCACGCACAGCGAGCCGACCACCGCCAGGATGATCGGCACCAGAAAGTCATGGTCGATCCGGGTAAATTCCGCCACCAGCACAATTGCCGTCAGCGGCATGCTCATGCTCGCCGCCAGGAACGCCGCTGCGCCGATGATCGCAAACGCGCCCAGTGGCACGCCGGGCCACGCCAGGCTCCAGGCGCCGCCAAGGATGACTGCCAGCAGCGCGCCATTGGCCAGGGCCGGGGTCAGCAGCCCACCTTCGGCCCCGGCGCGCAGGCTGCTGGCCGTGATCAGCACTTTGACCAGCAGCAGGATGGCGGCCAGGCCGATTGTCAGTTCATTGTCGAAACCCAGTTGCGCCGGACCCTTGCCGTTGCCGAGGATCTGCGGCAGCAGCATGGCCAGCGCACCGATGAGGGTGAAGTTGAGCAACGCCAGCACCGGCAAACGCCAGCCGCGCGCGGCGTTTGCCCTGGCGGCACCGGTAAAGCGGCTGAAACCATAGGCCGCCACGCCAAACACCGGGCCACACGCCACGGCCCAGGCGATCAACGTCGGGCTCAGCAGAAAATGCGGCACCACGTATTGCGACTCTGCGCCAAGGCCGATCCACGCCACCGAAGCCCCAATCGCCGACGTTGCCAACGCAATCACCGCCGCTGGCCAGCTGAATGCGCCGACCAGCACTTCCAGCACAAACACCGCGCCGCCCAACGGCACGTTGTACACCGCCGCCAGGCCTGCACCCGCGCCGCAGGCGACGATCAGCCGATGCATCGACGGTTCCAGTCGCGCCCGTTGCGCTAACCATGTGGCCGCCAGCGCACCGACTTCACGCGGTGCCACTTCACGCCCCAGCGGCGAGCCGAGGGCCACGGTGACAATTTGCAGGATGGCGTGGGCGAGGGTGGTCTTGGGCGGCATGATCGGCATCTTTTCGCCAACCGCCTGCTTGATGCTCACCAGCGGGCGGCCGTAGCGATAAATCGTCCACCAGCCCACACCCGCAACCAGGCCGCACATGACCAAGACCAGTAACCGACGCTGCGGTGCGGCTGCGGTCACGCCCAAAAGAAAGGTTTCATGGCTGATCAGGCTGTCGAGGCTGTAGCCGTACGCCAGGTGCTGAATGGCGTGCAGCAGCAACGCCAGGAGCATCCCGCCAAGCCCGGCGCCAATGCCAGTCAGCACGACCACCAGGGCCAGAATCAACGATGAGCGAAACGTGGTCGGCATAGATGGCTCCAGGAAATGGCCCAGATTGTATAGCCGATAAAGTCGCGTCCCTGGGTGAAATGTATCGGCAGGCCATGAACCGCGGCCCCACAACATTTCATTACGTTTGCCAGTCCCGTTTTTGGCCGATGCGCCGCCGCGCTCCCTTGTTATAGTTCGGCCCTTATCACTCGCCAGTCAGGGATCACTGCCATGTCCGAATACCAAGCTTTCGTCGTCGAACTCACCGGCAACGTTGCCCATGTGCAGATCAACCGCCCGGAAAAGATCAACGCGATGAACGCGGCGTTCTGGACCGAGATCATCGACATCTTCCAGTGGGTCGAAGACACCGACGCCGTGCGCGCCGTGGTGCTCAGCGGCGCCGGCAAGCATTTTTCTTCCGGCATCGACCTGATGCTGCTGGCCTCGGTGGCCAACGAATTCGGCAAGGACGTGGGCCGCAACGCGCGCTTGTTGCGCCGCAAGATCCTTGAGCTGCAAGCCTCGTTCAACGCCGTCGACAATTGCCGCAAACCGGTGCTGGCGGCGATCCACGGCTACTGCATCGGCGGCGCCATCGACTTGATCAGTGCCTGCGACATGCGCTACGCCGCTGAAGACGCGCAGTTCTCGATCAAGGAAATCGACATCGGCATGGCCGCCGACGTGGGCACCCTGCAGCGCCTGCCGCGCATTGTCGGCGACGGCATGCTGCGTGAACTGGCTTACACCGGCCGCCAGTTCGGGGCTGAGGAAGCGCGCAGCATCGGCCTGGTCAATCGTGTGTATGCGGACCATGCAAGCCTGTTGGCCGGCGTGATGGACATTGCCCAGCAAATCGCCGCCAAGTCGCCGATTGCCGTGACCGGCACCAAGGCGATGATCAGCTACATGCGTGACCATACGGTCAATGATGGTCTGGAATACGTTGCCACCTGGAACTCGGCTATGTTGCAATCCAACGACCTGCGCGTGGCCATCGCGGCCCATATGAGTAAGCAGAAACCCGAATTCGTGGATTGACTGACATGACCCCAGGCTGGATTACCACAACGCTGCTGGACAACGACGCCCCCGGTGGCTGGGCCGTTGCCCGCAGCCGTGAAGGCTTTTTGCATGACACCAATGGCCCGCTGTTTGCGCGCGAATGGCTCAAGCGCCAGGACCTGTCGGTGTTCGCCGAACACGGCATCGGCCACCTCGACGGTGAGCCGGTGTACCTGCTGGAACTGAACTCGGCAAGTGACGTGCCGGGCTGCAGCTGGCAGGGTTTGCGCGCGTTCATGCTGCAGGGCGACCACACGCTGTACAAAGTGCTCGGCTACGCGGCGCAGATCGGCACCTGGGCGCGCGAGCACCGGTTTTGCGGCAGCTGCGGCCAGGCCATGGTCCAGGTGCCGCGTGAGCGTGCGATGCATTGCCCGGCCTGCGACCTGCGCAGCTACCCGCGCATTTCGCCGAGCATGATCGTGTTGGTGACCCGGGGCGACGAGATCCTGCTGGCGCGTTCGCCGCGTTTTGTCACGGGCGTCTACAGCACGTTGGCCGGGTTTGCCGAGCCGGGTGAGTCGGCCGAAGACTGCCTGATCCGCGAGGTGCGCGAGGAAGTGCAGGTGGAGGTCAAGAATATCCAGTACATGGGCAGCCAATGCTGGCCGTTCCCGCATTCGATGATGCTCGGCTTCCATGCCGAATATGCCGGTGGCGACATCGTGCCCCAAGCCGACGAGATCGAGGACGCGCAATGGTTCAACATCCACGACCTGCCGCCATTGCCGGCGTCACGGTCGATTGCGCGTTACCTGATCGACCTCTACCTGGCCCGTCGTTTAGGCCACGCTGAACCAGTGTTGCCAGGCTAGGCGCACGGTCAGGCCGAGGACCACGGTGATAAACACCGGGCGAATGAATTTGGCGCCGCCGCTGATCGCGCTGCGTGCGCCAAAGAACGCGCCGCACATTACCGAGAAGCCCATCGCCAGACCGACGATCCAGTCCACCGAGCCGTTGAAGATGAACACCGACAGCGCCGCCGCGTTGCTGACGAAGTTCATGCTGCGCGCTACGCCGCTGGCCTTCACCAGGTCGATGGGGTGCAGCAGCATCGTGCTGACCGTCCAGAACGCGCCGGTGCCGGGGCCGGCCACGCCGTCGTAGAAGCCCAGGCCGAAGCCCTGAGTGGATTGCCATTTTTTCTTGATCGGCGCGTCGGCATCCAGCGGCGCCTTGGGCGTGCCGCCAAACAGCAGGTACACACCGCAGCCGAATACGATCACCGGGAGCATTTTGTTCAGGGTTTCGGCGGGCAGGTAGTGCGCGACCACCGCACCGGCGAGGGCGCCGATCAGCGTGCCGACGATGGCATGCACCCATTGGCGCGGGTGGAAGAGTTTGCGCCGGTAGAAGGTAAAGCTGGCCGTGGCCGAGCCGAAGGTGGAACTGAGTTTATTGGTGCCCAGCACCAGGTGGGGCGGCATGCCGGCGGTCAGCAGGGCTGGCGTGGTGAGCAGCCCGCCGCCGCCGGCGATGGCATCGATGAAGCCGGCGATAAAGGCCACGATAGCCAGGATGGCGAGGGTGGTGAGGTCTACGCTGAGTTCGAAGGGCATGGGCAGGGCTTATTCTTGGCAGGGCGCAGCAAAGGGGCTGCGCCAAAGGTCGCCATCTTACCTGCCGGATGTACACAGATCCAAATGTGGGAGCGGGCTTGCCTGCGATAGCGGTGGGGCAGGCCCAACTGCTGTAACTGACCCGGCGCCATCGCAGGCAAGTCAGCTCCCACCTTTAAAGCGTGCCCGCCTTGCTATTTATGGGTTCCCAGCCACTCCAGCGCTGTGCGCCACACACAAATGCCGAGGAAATACGCCGACATCAGCGACCACAACCCGAACGTCCATGGGTTGGTATTCGGGTAGTCCACCACCATCAAAAAGCTACACAACAACCAGATTGTGGTGACGGCAATGTTGATCGGCATAAAGCGCTTGACCCGGAACGGGTGCAAAAACTTCATCGGCGTCACGGTCAGCAGCGCCAGGCCAATCACCGTCAGCAAGGTGACCCAGGCGTCCGGCTGAATGATGTACACGCACAGGGCAACCACGTTCCAGGCGGCGGGGAAGCCGACGAAGTAGTTGTCCTTGCTCTTCATGTTCACATTGCAAAAGCAGAACAGCGACGACACCAGAATCACCGACACCGTAAACAGGTGAGTGAAGTCTGGCAGGTCGATATAGCGGTAGATGAACAGCGCCGGAATAAACACATACGTCAGGTAATCAATCACCAGGTCCAGCACCGAGCCGTCAAAGCTTGGCAACACCGTGCTGACATTCACTCGTCGGGCCAGGGAGCCGTCAACGCCATCGACTACCAGTGCCAGGCCCAGCCAGAGCAGGCAAGCCTTGGGTGAGTTTTCCAGCAGCGCAAGCGTGGCCAAAAAGGCCAGCACCACGCCAGTGGCGGTAAAGCCGTGGGCGCCCCAGGCTTTGAGTCTGGCTACATGCAGGGTCGATATCACGGGCGGTTCTCCAAAAGGTCAAACAGGGCAGCCGACAACGTAACGCCGTCGAGTCTGGCCGGGGAATGCAGGTATCGACCGGGAAGGGGGGGATAAGGTTCACCACCCCGGTGTACCACTTAGCGTAGCAAGCGCAGGACGTTTCAGCATCAACCCTGACGGAACACCAGCGCCTTCAAGCCACTTTGGGGGTCGATATCCGGAAATTCAGGCGGGTTTTGCAGCCGCTCCACAAAGCGCAGGCCCGGTGCTTCGCGGGTGACGCCGTCGATCAGGAAGTCTTCGCCAAACGCCGGGTCGTTCATGCACGCCAGTACGCTGCCCTGTGGCGTGAGCAAATCCGGCAGCCGGCGCAGCACGCGCTGGTAGTCCTTGGTCAGCAGGAAACTGCCTTTCTGGAAGGACGGCGGATCGATGATGACCAAGTCATAAGGCCCGCTGTGGGTGACCTTGGCCCAGGACTTGAACAGGTCATGGCCCAGAAACGTAACGTTGCTCAGGTCGTGACCGTTCAGGCGATGGTTGTCGCGGCCACGGCTGAGGGCGCCACGGGCCATGTCGAGGTTGACCACATGGTCGGCGCCGCCTTCGATGGCCGCGACCGAAAACCCGCAGGTATACGCGAACAAATTGAGTACGCGCTGGCCCTTGGCCTGCTCACGCACCCAGTGACGGCCATAACGCATGTCGAGGAACAGCCCGCTGTTCTGTTTTTTTCCCAGATCGATCAAGTAACGCAGGCCGTCTTCGGTAATGGTCAGCTCATCAACAGCGTCGCCCACCAGCCATTCGGTAGTGCTTTGCGGCAGGTAGCGGTGTTGCAGGGCGACGGTATAGGCGCTGAGCTGTTCTTTGAGCATCTGTTTCAGCGCGTCCAGCTGTTCGGTTTCCGGCGCTTTGAACAGCGACACCAGAATCACCCCTTGCAACCAGTCCACCGTCAGTTGTTCCAGGCCCGGCCAGCAGCGGCCACGGCCGTGGAACAGTCGCCGGGTCTCGGCGGGCGGGCTGGCCAGGGCGGTGAGCAGGTGGGCGTGCAGGGTGGCGAGTGCGTCTGGGGTCATCGGTCAGCGTCGGTCATTGAGCGGGCGGCATTTTAAACACAGTTGCAGTGTTACGTGTGGCTTGAGCACAACGTGCTGGAAAAAAGCAGATTGGCAGTGATTTATGCTCAAAATACTCGAGCCTGCGCCTGATAACAGGCAAAAAATCCTTTAGCAACAGCATAAACTGGAAAAAAAGCCCGGAGGTGCGCATGAATGGTTTCGTCAGTGCAGTCAATTACACGGCGTTGGATCAAGTAGAGCTGGACGAGTGGCGGGACGCACTGGCCTCGCTGGTGACCAACGCCGGTCCCGAACGAGCGCGGCAGATCCTCGACCTGCTGGCCCGCGAAGGCAGCGCCCCGCACATCGACTGGAAACCCCGCCACGGCACGCCGTACATCAACAGCATCAGCGTTGCGCAGCAGCCGGCGTTTCCCGGTGACCTCGCCACGGAAGAGCGCCTGGCCTCGCTGGTGCGCTGGAACGCGCTGGCCATGGTGGTGCGCGCCAACCAGGCGTACGGCGAACTGGGTGGCCATATCGCCAGCTACGCCAGTGCCGCCGATTTGTTCGAAGTGGGCTTCAACCACTTTTTCCGCGCCCGCAACCCAGACTTTGGCGGCGACCTGGTGTTCTACCAGCCGCATTCCGCGCCGGGCATTTATGCGCGCGCCTATCTGGAAGGCCGCTTGAGCGAAGACGACCTCGCACACTACCGCCAGGAGATCGGCGTGCAACAAGCGGGCGCACGGGGTCTCTCCAGCTACCCGCACCCGTGGTTGATGCCGGACTTCTGGCAGTTCCCCACCGGTTCCATGGGGATCGGCCCGATCAGCTCGATTTTTCAGGCGCGTTTCATGCGCTACCTGCAGCATCGTGGGCTGCTCGACACCACCGACCGTCACGTCTGGGGTGTGTTCGGCGACGGCGAAATGGACGAGCCGGAAAGCATGTCGGCCCTGACCCTGGCCGCCCGCGAAGGGCTGGACAACCTGACCTGGGTGGTCAACTGCAACCTGCAACGCCTTGACGGCCCGGTGCGCGGCAATGGGCGCATCATCGACGAACTGGAGGCGTTATTTGCCGGGGCCGGCTGGAATGTGATCAAGCTGGTCTGGGGTTCAGACTGGGACGCCTTGCTCGCCAAGGACAGCGACGGCTTGCTGGTGAGCACGCTGTCGCAGACCGTCGACGGGCAATTCCAGACCTTCGCCTCCAAAGACGGCGCCTACAACCGTGAGCACTTTTTCGGGCAGAGCGAGTCACTGGCCAAGTTGGTCGAGGGCATGAGCGACGAACAGATCGACCGCCTCAAGCGTGGCGGCCACGACATGGTCAAGATCCACGCTGCCTACCACGCCGCGCGCCGGGTCAAGGGCCAGCCGACGGTGATCCTGGCGCAGACCAAAAAGGGTTTCGGCATGGGCGAAGCCGGGCAGGGCAGGATGACCACGCACCAGCAGAAGAAGCTGGATCGGCAAGCGCTGATTGCCTTCCGTAATCGCTTCCAGTTGCCGCTGACCGACGAGCAGACCGAATCGCTGAGCTTCTTCAAGCCGGCCGACGACAGCCTCGAATTGCGTTACCTGCATCAACGCCGCCAGGCGCTGGGCGGTTACGTACCGAGCCGCAGCCAGGTCGCAGCGCCGGTGGCGGTGCCGCCAGTAACGGGTTACGCCGGTTTCGCCACGGCGGCTGACGGCAAGGAAATGTCCACCACCATGGCCTTCGTGCGCATGCTCACCAACTTGCTCAAGGACAAGGCCCTCGGCCCGCGCATCGTACCGATCGTGGCGGATGAGGCGCGCACCTTCGGCATGGCCAACCTGTTCAAGCAGATCGGCATCTATTCCAGCGTCGGCCAGCGCTACGAGCCCGAAGACATCGGCTCGATCCTCAGCTACCGCGAGGCCACCGACGGGCAGATCCTCGAGGAGGGCATCAGCGAGGCCAGTGCCATCAGCTCGTGGGTGGCAGCGGCCACCAGTTACTCGGTGCACGGCCTGCGCATGTTGCCGTTCTACATCTATTACTCGATGTTCGGCTTCCAGCGCGTCGGCGACCTGATTTGGGCTGCCGCCGACCAGCGCGCCCGCGGCTTCCTGCTTGGCGCCACGGCCGGGCGCACCACCCTTGGCGGCGAAGGGTTGCAGCACCAGGACGGCAGCAGCCACCTCAGTGCCGCCAGCGTGCCTAATTGCCGCGCCTACGACCCGGCGTTTGCCGGCGAGTTTGCGGTGATCCTCGACCACGGCATGCGCCAGATGCTCGAGCACGATGTGGACGAGTTCTACTACGTAACGCTGATGAACGAAAACTACCCGCAACCGAGCCTGCCGCAGGGCGTGGAGTCAGCAATTATCAAAGGCATGTACCGCTTGCAAGGTGCGCCAGATGCCCAAGTGCGCTTGCTGGGTTCGGGAGCGCTGCTGCGCGAGGCCCAGGCTGCCGCGCAGTTACTGGCCGAGGATTGGCAGGTGGCGAGCGAGGTGTTCAGCGTCACCAGTTACAGTGAGCTGGCGCGGGATGCGCGGGAAGTGGAGCGGTGGAATCGCTTGCATCCTCAGGACGCCAAGCGCGTCAGCCATGTAAATGACTGCTTGCCCAACGGCGCGCCGGTAATTGCGGTGTCCGACTATGTGCGGGCGGTACCGCAGATGATCGCTTCTTACCTCAATTGCAGCTACACCGTGCTCGGCACCGACGGTTTTGGCCGCAGTGATACACGGGCGGCGTTGCGGGATTTCTTCGAAGTAGATCGCCATCACCTGGTGCTGGCGGCGCTGACGGCGTTGGCGGAGCAGGGGAGTGTGGCGCGGGAGGTGTGTCAGCAGGCGATTGAGCGCTATGGCTTGCAGACGGAGCGCGAAGCGTCCTGGGTTTGCTGACTGGCGAAAATCAAAATGTGGGAGCGGTGGTGTTAGAACGTGGCAATCAGGGCTGGCCCAAACGCCTCCTTCAGAAACCCCGGCGCGATGTAGCGCTCGTAGTGCGCCTCGGACAACAGGAAAAATTCCCGATCAATCGCATCACGCAAATCCGCAAGGTTGCGCTCACGAAATTCCGGCAACAACGCCAGGCCATACGCATCCAGTCTGGAAATCACCCGCGCGCCCCGCGCAATCAACTGGTACGCCCAGCAATACGGCGATTGGTGGGGCACAAACCGAATTTTGCGGTCTTCCAACTGCTGGCGCAGGCGCTGCGGGTCAAGCACTTCCAGCTTGCTGGCCATCACCTGCACCAGCAACTGTTCCAGGCGCTGCCACACTGCCTGCTTCTCGTCGGCGCTGTAGCCATTCCACTGAATCACTTCATGGTGATAGCGCTTGCAGCCCCGGCAGACCAGGTCCCCGTAAACGGTGGAGCACAGGCCGACGCAAGGCGTTTTGATGGTTTGATTGGGCATAAAGGGCAATTTGCAAAGTCTATAAAGCACCGCAGACCCAATGTGGGAGCGGGCTTGCCCGCGAATGCGGTGAGTCAGTCACCGGATGCATCGACTGACACACTGTATTCGCGAGCAAGCCCGCTCCCACACGTTTAGATCTGTGTTGTTGATCAGTCCCAGCTCAGCGCGCCGCCGGTCTGGTACTCGATCACGCGGGTCTCGAAGAAGTTCTTCTCTTTCTTCAAGTCCATAATCTCGCTCATCCAAGGGAACGGATTCGTCGTCCCTGGATACTCTTCCTTCAACCCAATCTGCGACAAACGACGATTCGCGATGAACTTCAGATAATCCTCCATCATCGCCGCATTCATGCCGAGAACACCGCGAGGCATGGTATCCCGCGCATATTCAATCTCCAGTTGAGTCCCCTGCAGGATCATCTGGGTCGCTTCTTCCTTCATCTCGGCATCCCACAAGTGCGGGTTTTCGATTTTGATCTGGTTGATCACATCGATACCGAAGTTCAGGTGCATCGACTCATCCCGCAGGATGTACTGGAACTGTTCGGCAACGCCGGTCATTTTGTTGCGACGGCCCATCGACAGGATCTGGGTGAAGCCGCAGTAGAAGAAGATGCCTTCCAGCACGCAGTAGTAGGCGACCAGGTTGCGCAGAAGTTCTTTGTCGGTCTCGACGGTGCCGGTTTCGAACTTCGGATCGGAGATCGAGCGGGTGTACTTCAGGCCCCAGGCGGCCTTTTTGGCGACCGAAGGAATCTCGTGGTACATGTTGAAGATCTCGCCCTCATCCATGGCCAGCGATTCGATGCAGTACTGATACGCGTGGGTGTGGATCGCTTCTTCGAAGGCCTGGCGCAGGATGTACTGGCGGCACTCCGGGTTGGTGATCAGGCGGTACACGGCCAGCACCAGGTTGTTGGCAACCAGGGAGTCGGCGGTGGAGAAGAAGCCGAGGTTGCGCATGACGATGCGGCGTTCGTCGTCCGTCAGGCCTTCGGGGTTTTTCCACAGGGCGATGTCGGCGGTCATGTTGACCTCTTGCGGCATCCAGTGGTTGGCGCAGCCGTCGAGGTACTTTTGCCAGGCCCAGTCGTACTTGAAGGGCACGAGTTGGTTGAGGTCGGCGCGGCAGTTGATCATGCGCTTTTCGTCGACGGCGACGCGGGCGGCGGAGCCTTCAAGCTCAGCGAGGCCTTCGGCGACGTCGAGTTTGTCCAGGGCAGCCTTGGCGCGCACGATGGCGGCGGAGTCACTGGCGGTGACGGCGCGGGCTTCGATGGCGGCGGCAGCGCCGGCACCGTCGAGGCGGTCCATGTTGGCTTCGCTGGCATGCCCGGCGTTGGCGCCCTTGATCACCGCTGCACCGGTGTCTTCGTTGTCGACTTCATCCCAACTCAGCATTGAAATACTCCTTCCTGATCTGTTCTGACGGCGTGTTAACCCGTCCAAAAAAATGCGGTTTGCAGGCTACCTGGCATTGAAATGCTGCGCATAGTGTGGTCGGTAATTACCGATACTGCACACTATGTAGTGGTCTGTTTTGTTTGTGGGCACACTATATGGTGTGTAACAAAGCAGGTCAACGCACAAGATGTGCGGTCATCGGTCGCTGCCGGCGCCCATTCAGCTATAAAGCCTGGGTTCACTGGCCACACACGCAAACTCAAGGGAATGAAAAAAATTCTGATCCGCGCAGCCACCCTGGAAGACGCCGAAAGCATCTTCGCCGTGCATCAAAACTCGGTCGAAAACCTGTGCAACACCGATTACGGCCCTGAGCAGATTGCAATGTGGCTCGATGGTCGCTTGCCTGAGACGTACCGCGCGGCCATTGTCGCGGGCAGCCTGTGGCTGGCGTATACCGATAGCCTGCAAGGTTTCGTCGAGATTGACGGCCATCAAATCAGCAAATTGTTCGTGCGCGGTGATGCGGCCGGGCAGGGCATTGGTGCGCGTTTGCTATGTGAAGCCTTGCAGCACATCCAACACGCGGGCCATGCCAAGGCCTACCTGGAAGCAACCCTTCCATGGTTGAAACGCCACAATGAGGGACAGCGGCCAAATTGACGCCCTGTCCAGGACTGGATATGTTGTCTTGCATGAAAAAGACCTCTCACGAACAAACCACGCTGATCAGCCAGCTCGAACAGATCGCCGAAGGCTTGAGCAAAACCTTCAGCCCGTTCTGTGAAGTGGTGCTGCACGACTTGCGCGACCCGCAGCACGCGATCCTGGCGATCCACAACAACCTCTCCGGGCGCCAACCCGGTGACCCGGCCACCGAACTGGGCCTGGCGCGCATTGCCGACCCGGACTACCCGCAGGTCCTCGCCAACTACCAGAACCAGTTCGCCGATGGGCGCCAGGTCAAAAGCACGTCGATCGGCATCAAGGACACCAGCGGCAAGTACGTCGCGGCTTTGTGCATGAACGTCGATCTCTCGTTGTTCCGGGGCTTGCAGAGCATGCTGGAGCAGTTTGGTTCAGTCAGTGGCGACCAGCCCAATGAGTCCCTCGACCCATCCGGCGCCGATGTGATTCGTGCGCGAATCGACCAGTTCGCCGCACGCCTGGCGACCACGCCGCGGGCACTCAAGGCGGCGGATCGGCGGCTGCTTCTGCAGGAGCTCAAAGACTCCGGCTGCATGGACGTTCGCCGGGCCATGGAAACTGTCGCCTCGCACCTGGGCGTGTCGCGCGCGGCGGTCTACACCTACGCCAAGTAACGCGCCAGCGCTTCAATCTCTACCAGATACCCGTGATGCAACTCGGGCACCGGCACCACTGCGCGGGCAGGGCGGTGCTCGCCCAGCGCGGCGGCGTAAATTCGGTCAAATTCCGGCCAGTGGTTAACCCCGGCCACGTACACCGTGACCTTGACCAAGTCCTGGGGCGAACCGCCAGCGGCTTTCAAGATCGCCAACACATTGTCCAGCGCCACCTGCGCCTGTTCGGCAAACGACGCCTCAAGGTTGTGGCGACCCTGCGCGCTGACTGGCAATTGCCCGGAGATATACAGTGTGTCGCCATGGCGGACGGCCTGCGAATAATGCCCTGCTGGCGGCGCGGCAGTCGCGGTGTGAATGATGTTCATGGCGCCTCGCTGAGCAGGGCGGCGTAGCGCTGGATATCGACGTTGCCGCCGGTGACGATAAGCCCCACGCGCTGGCCCTTGAACCGCTCGCCCAGTTGGCGCAACGCAGCCAGGCCCAGGCAGCCGGTGGGTTCCACTACCATCTTCACGCGCTGCATGAAAAAGCGCATGGCCTCCACCAACTGCGCGTCGGAGACGGTGAAGATGTCGTTCACCTGATCACGGATGATCGGGAAGGTGTAGTTGCCCAAGTGTTGGGTTTGCGCACCGTCGGCAATGGTCGCCGGCGTGTCGATGTGCACAATGCTGCCGGCACGCAAGGAGCGCTGGCCGTCATTGCCGGCCTCCGGTTCGACGCCGAACAGTTGGCAATCCGGCGCCAGTGCACGGGTCGAAAGTGCTGTGCCTGAGAGCATGCCACCGCCGCCCAGGCCGACGAAGAGCGCGTCCAAAGGGCCGGTGAATTCCAGCAGTTCCTTGGCGGCCGTGCCTTGGCCGGCGAGGATGTGCGGGTGATCGTAAGGCGGGATCAGCGTCATCCCTTGCTCGATGGCCAGGGTACGGCCGATGTGCTCGCGGTCCTCGGTGAAACGGTCATACAGCACCACGCTCGCGCCATATTCACGGGTCGCGGCAACCTTGGCGGCCGGCGCGTCGGTGGGCATCACAATCGTCGCCGGCATGCCCAGCAAACGCGCCGCCAGCGCGATGCCTTGGGCGTGGTTACCCGAAGAAAACGCCACCACGCCGGCCCTGCGCTGCTGCGCATCAAACTGCGAGAGGGCGTTGAACGCGCCGCGAAACTTGAACGAGCCGGTGCGTTGCAGGTGCTCACATTTGATGAACACTTCGGCGCCGGATTCGGCGTTGAGGGTGCGCGAGGTGAGCACCGGCGTGGTGTGCGCGAAGCCCTCCAGGCGCTGGGCGGCGGCGATGACGTCTTGATAGGTAGGCAATTGCATGCGACGGACCTTGTGTGCGTGTCTGGATAAAATATCCATATCAAGACAAATAGTAAAGTTTGCTGTGTTCATGCTAGCGTTTCGAGCTTCTCTGAATGCTCGAGGGTTCGACGTTGATCAGACTCACCGACTACATCGCCAACCTTGCCCAATCACCGCTGGCGCCGTGGGCCGACCTGGCACCCTGGGTGTTGGTCGCCCAGGCGCCCGCCATCGTGCGCCAATTGCTCACCGAACTGGCGCTTGACGATTACGTCATCCACGATGAAATCGCCGTGCACCGCACCGCGACGGTCGAACCCGGCGCCTTGCTCAAGGGCCCATTGATCATCGGCGCCGAGTGTTTTATCGCCAGCGGTTCGCTGCTGCGCGGTGGCTGCTGGCTGGAGGCGCAGTGCATCATCGGGCCCGGCGCCGAACTGAAAACCTCATTGGTATTCAAGGGCAGCAAGCTGGCGCATTTCAATTTTGTCGGTGATTCGGTGCTTGGCCACGGGATCAACCTGGAGGCGGGCAGCATCGTCGCCAACTACCGCAATGAGCGGGTGGACAAGGAGGTGCTGGTGCGCATTGACGGGCAGTTACAGCGCACCGGTTGCGACAAGTTCGGCGCGTTGCTCGGCGATCAGTGCCGGATTGGCGCCAATGCGGTGCTGGCGCCGGGT
Organism: Pseudomonas sp. TWRC1-2; assembly: GCF_049896685.1. Lineage (NCBI taxonomy): Bacteria > Pseudomonadati > Pseudomonadota > Gammaproteobacteria > Pseudomonadales > Pseudomonadaceae > Pseudomonas > Pseudomonas sp. TWRC1-2. The sequence goes on from NZ_JAFCUU010000001.1 coordinate 191,533, forward strand.
GCCGTGTTAGCCCCTGCCAGTGTGATCGGGCGCGGGCAAGTGTTCGACGTAGAAACGTCTGTATAAACGCAATGTTGAAAAGGGCATGGTGCACCGGCACGATATTAAATAGAATGAATCTCATTTGAGACTCACTCGCGCCGCGCAGGTCGCTTGCCATGAATGATGCTGTTGTCCCGACCCACGCCGCCGAACCCACCTTGTCGAGTTTGTACCGTGACCACCGCAGCTGGCTCGAAAGCTGGCTGCGGCGGCGCCTGGGCAATGCCTGGGATGCGGCGGACCTGAGCCAGGATACGTTCCTGCGCGTGCTCGCCAGCGCCCAGCCGATTGCGCAGATGCAGGAGCCGCGCGCGTACCTGGTGACGGTCGGCAAGCGTTTGCTGGTCAACTTTCATCAGCGGCGCAGCCTTGAGCAGGCTTACTTGACGGCCTTGGCAAGCCTTGCGCACACCTGTGTGCCGTCACCGGAGCAACGCTGGTTGCTGCTCGAGACCCTACAGGCGCTGGATGAGTTGCTCGACGGTCTGCCCGTGCTGGTGCGCCGCGCATTTTTGTGGAGCCAACTTGAAGGCCTGGGTTATCGCGAGATTGCCGAGCGGCTCGACGTTTCTGAGCGCACGGTGAAGCGCTACATGGCGCACGCTTACGAACATTGTTTGCTGGCCGAGCTGTGAGCCGCGAGGTCGCGCGCGCCGCCGCGCAGTGGCTGGCCTTGCTGGAATCCGGCGCGGCCACCGAACGTGATCACGCTGCGTTGCAGCAGTGGCGCGACAGCCACCCCCAGCACGAACAGACCTGGCAGAAAGCCCAGGCCCTGCGCCAGCGTTTCAGCGACGTGCCGCCGGCATTGGCAATGGCCAGCCTCGACCGCCCGCAACCGTCGCGGCGGGCCATTCTCAAGCGTGCGCTGGGTGTGGCGGCGCTGGTGCCGACCGCCTGGCTGGTCAGCCGGCAGTTGCCCATCGAGGCATGGCGGGCCGACGTGCACACCGCCACCGGCGAGCGCCGGCGCCTGCCGTTGGCCGATGGCAGCAGCGTGCAACTCAACACGGCCACGGCGGTGGATGTTGATCTCCAGCAGCGGCGCATCACGTTGGTAGACGGTGAGCTGGCCGTGAATGTGCCGGGCGCGGCGTCGATGACCGTGAACACCCGCTACGGCGAGGTTCACGTCAGCCAGGCCGAGGTGTGTGTGCGCCAATTGGCGTCCGGTTGTTTGGTCTCGGTGCTCAAGGGCGTGGTGCAGGTGCGCGACGTACAGGGGCACGTGGCGGCATTGAGCAGCGGGCAGCAGGCGCCGTTGCAGGCCAAAGGGCTTGGCGCCTGGGTAGCGTTCGATGCGCTGCAACTGGGCTGGCGCGACGGCGTGTTGACCGCACAGAACCAGCCGCTGGGGGATTTTCTGCGCGAACTGTCGCGTTATCGCCCAGGCGTGTTGCGCTGGGACCCGAGCCTGGAAATGCTACGCGTCACCGGCAGCTTCCGGCTGGACGACACCGACCGCATTCTCACGCTGCTGTCCCAGACGTTGGGGTTTGAGGTGCGAGCGCGGACGCGGTATTGGGTGACCTTGAGCCGCACGCTGGTTTGACGCTTTAACCCTTGGTGGCCGCGATCAACTCGGCCGCCACCAGGAACATCCACGGCAGGCTCGGGATCGAGCGCAGCCCGGCAAACGTGGGTTCCAGAATGGCATGTTCCATCATGCTTTATCGGAATATGCAGTCTCTGTGCTATCTGCTTCTACGGCGCATTTGCTCGGGTTTACGCCGCTGTGGCTGTGATGGCAGCGGGCAGTTTGTTGATCCAACTGTTGCCAGGCGAACACTTCTTATATATCCGTATCGAATAAATAAAGAGTTATATATTCCTTTTAATGTTCGATTGGATGGCGCATTTTGAGGGCCTGCGCATTCGTGCGGATTTACCCAACAGCCAAAAGGAAAGCCGACATGACCATTAAAGCGATCAACGTGCGCAACCAGTTCAAGGGCGTGATCAAGGAGATTCTGCTGGGGGAGGTGGTGTCCGAGATCGACGTGCAAACCGCATCCGGCATCGTGACGTCAGTGATCACCACGCGCTCGGTGCGTGACCTGGAATTGAAAGTGGGCAGCGAAGTGATTGCCTTTGTGAAGTCGACCGAAGTTTCCATTGCCAAGCTGTAAACCCGTGGTTGAAGCAAAAGCAGATTAAGTGCAGATCTGCTTTTCTGTGGAAGCTGGCTTGCCTGCGATGCGGGCACCTCGGTGCATCAGGCATACCTAGTCGATCCCTTCGCAGGCAAGCCAGCTCCCACATTTGACCCAGTACACCCATTACCCTGATGTACTCAGATCTAATGTGGGGGCTGGGTTGCTTGGGTAGGTCACTCGGGAGGCCGGGTGCCTATCCATTGCTGCAGCCTTAGTGGTTGTCGGAGCCTGTCAGACCACGTGCAGATCTGCTTTTCTGTGGGAGCTGGCTTGCCTGCGATGCGGGCACCTCGGTGCATCAGGCATACCCAGTCGATCCCTTCGCAGGCAAGCCAGCTCCCACATTTGACTCAGTACACCCTCTGGCTGATGTACTCAGCTGCCAATGTGGGAGCGGGCTTGCTCGCGAATGCGGTGGGGCATTCAGCTTATCTGTCACTGATACACCGCCTTCTCAAGCAAGCCCATTCCCACATGGATAGAGGCCAGCCCAGTGAACCTCAGTTGATGCGCGGGCCGCCGCCGCCTGGTTGATGCGGTTGCGGTTTGTCCGGGGGCGCATCGCTGGGCAGGCTCTTGGGTGGCGTGTTGGGGTCTTCGTAGTGCTTGTGCAAGTCCCCATCCAGCCGATTGCTCGACGACCCGCCTTTTTGCGGCGTCTGGTCGAAGTGCTCCCATTCCGATTGCTGGAAGCGAAAGATGCTGTCATCGGTCGGCGTGTCGCGGCCGTGGTAATGGTGGATTTCGTAGTGGGCGTACTCGACCTTGTCGGCCCAGTTGTCCTGCAATAAGCCGTCGCCGGCCAGGTCGCGGTACCAGTCGTTTTCTTTCTCGGTGGCTTTCTGCTTTTTGTTGTGGTCGACAAAGTAGCCGATGATCCCGCCCACCACCGCCAGCACCACACCCACCAGGAACAATGGCCCGGTCAAGGCCGCCGCGGTGCCTGCGCCAAACAGCGCCGCCGCGCCGAGTACCCCGGCCGACGCACCGAACGCACCGCCCGCCACCTGCAGGCCGCCAGCCGCCTGGGCCAGCGGGTCTTTGCTGTCCACGCCACTTTTGATCGCCAGTGCGCCCAACACGATATCGGCGAACCCGCCGGCGATGTCCGTGGCCGGGCCGAGCACCTTGATGACCGAGCCGGCAATTTTCGCTGACTTGGACGCGCCGAGCTTGGCCGCACCTGCAGCGGCGAGGCCGTCATCCAGGTGAGTCGCCAGGCCTTCGGTGGCCTCGGTGACGGCTTTGTCGCCTTCGCCAAACATCTTCGAAATGCCGTCGTACTGGCTGTCGGGCACGGCATCGAGTGCGCTGGTGATCTTGGCTTTTACATCGGAGGGCAGGTCGTTGACGCGGAATTCGAAGTTCGGCTCCTGCAGACCGGTCTTGCCCCAGATTTCCGGCAGCGTCTTGTCCAGGCCAAGGAAGTCCACCAGGCCGCCTTTGCCCAGGGTCTCGCCGATCTTGTCGCCCAGGCGCACGAAGTGGCTGGAACCGCCGGCAAAACTCAAGAAGTCCTTGGCGATGGACATGCGCTGCGCAGGCGTTTCACCGAGCTTGCCGCCTTTGCCGACCAATTGGTAAATCGCCGAAAACAGGGTCACGCCGGCGCCGAGAGAACCCAGGATGCCCTTGCTGTTGAGGGTATGAAACACCTCGCCGAGCATGCCGCGGTCGGCGACCGGGATATAGGGTTTGCTCAACGCGGTTTTCAGGTCGGCCTCGCTGATCGAACCATTGTTCTTGTAGACCTCGCCCAACTCCTCCAGGGCCTTGGTCACGCCAGCGGATTTTTCCTTGCCCTGCAGGCCTTCGTTGAGAAACTTCTCCAGGGTTTCCTGGGTGCGCCGTGGCAGGTCGAGCAGGGTGCCTTTCAATACGCCTTTGAGCAGGCCGAACAGGTCCTTGGTGGCCAGTTCCTTGTTCTCGTCGGAGATCTTGCTCGGGTCCGAAAGGATCGCGTTGAGGTCGGTGGTCAAGCCGTCGGCCTGAATGTTCTGCGCCGCCTTGCTGGCCGCTTCCGGGTCGAACAACGACAGCGAGGTGAGGGTGTCGCTCAGATCTTTCTGCGCCTCAGAGGTCTTGCCCTGGTCTTGCAGGTCCTTGAGGTACAGCACGTAATCCGGGCTGGACGTCAGGTCCAGGAGCTTTTGCTTGATCTCGTCCTTGTTCGGCAGCTTGTTGATCGCGTCGTCCATTTTCGACTTGTAGTCGGCCTGCACGGTCGGGTCTTTGAACAGCTCGCCGATCTGCTCCTGCACTGCCTTGCCGTCGATGATGTCGTGCATATCGGCCGAGGTCAGCTCGGTCTGCTTGTCATCGAACTCGCGCCAGGTGGTGTTGAACGGGCGCTTGGCTTCTTCGTAGCCGGTAATGCCGTGGCCATTCTGGTAGGCGGCCTGGGCTTCCAGCGCGCGCACCAGCTTGGCACGCGGGTCGTCTTTGGGAATCGAGCCATCCTTGACGCCGGCGCGGTAGGTGTCGATCAACTGGGTGGTGGCCAGCTCACTGACGCTCAAGGTTGGCGACTTGTCGTCTTTCTCATCGGCATGCACGCCGGTGTCCATGTTCAGCACGTCGAGGTCACCGGCCTTGGGCAGGTTGTGCTGGGTGCGCGTGTCATCGACCGCGCCGGCACTGGAGGCGTCCCACTTGGCCTTGACGTCATCGTAGAGCTGCGGGCTGAGTTCCTTGGAGACGATGACCTTGCCTTCGCTGGTTTCATAGCGGATCAGGCCATCGCCCAGTTCGTCGGGCGAACCGAACGTGATGTCGGTGTTTTTCAGGAAGTCATTCGGCCCGGCCAACTTATAGCCTTCGCTTTCGCTGGTGTGGATCTTGTCCCAGGTGTCGTGGGCGGTGGCGACGCTCTTGAACAGCTCGGGGCTGACGTCGGAAGACACCACCACCTTGGTGCCGTCATGCAGTTCGTAGGTGAGGATGCTGTCTTTCTGGTCGTTGTTCCAGCTGAACGTCTTGTAGTCATTCAGGCCCGGCACCGGCGTGTTGGCGTCGGCCAGGGCCGCCCCGTTATTCAGCTCGCCTTCCACCACGGCCTTTTTGCCAGGGTCGGTGTAGACCTCGTGCAGGCCCGCCAGGTAGTCGAACAGCTTGGGGTTGTCGTCACGGGCCACGACCATCTTCTGGCCGTTGCTCTCAAAGCGGATCAGGCCCGGGCCGACTTCATCCTCGGGGCCGACCGTGGTACCGGCGTAGGGCGGCCACACTTCGTTGTCGCTGGCGCGTTTGTAGCCGGCGTCTTCGCTGCTGGAGAGGCCGGTGAAGCTCGCATAGTCATCCTTGGCTTTCTGGAAGGCTTCGGGGTTGTCACGCTGGCTGACCACGACTTTGGTGCCGTCCTGGGTTTCATAGCGGATCACGCCCGGGCCGGTTTCGTCGGGCGGCCCGAGGGATTTGTAGTCGGCGAGCTTTTCCGGCGCTTTTGCATCCGCGCCAAGGCTCTGATAACCCGCGTTCTGGCTGGCCACCACGCCCGTGAGCGATTTGAAATCGGCACTCACTTGCTTGAACAGCTCCGGGCTGTCCTGTTCGCTGACGATGACTTTCTGGCCGTCCCGGGTTTCATAACGAATCAACCCAGGGCCGACTTCATCGGGCGGGCCGATGGCCTTGTAGTCGGCGAGGGCGGGCGGTGGCGTGGCGTCCTTGGCGGCCAGTGTATAGCCCTGTTGCTGGCTGGCATCGAGCCCCGATGGCGTCTTGTCCTGGGACTCGACTTTTTTGTGGGCGCTGTTTTTGAGCAGCACATGAAAAGCGGTGCCCGACTTGGATGGCGTGCGGGGAAGGGTTTTGGGATCGGACGAGCGATCAAGGGGCTGGGTCGCCATGCCATGAAACTCCTGCTGTTGCCGGTGGGACGGATGGGCAAAAACAGTAACAGCAGGGGTTCGGCGTTCGTTGCGAAACGTTGTGAATTAACGCCGGCGACCCGCGCCAACGGGCTCATCCGGCTGGGTTGTGCAAGTCGACAGCCCGAGATTCGAGGAGGACTGGCCCCGGCGATGGGGCCAGTCGCTTAGCGGTTTTTCAGGCTGCGCTCCATGCGCTGCAAGCCCTCTTCGAGCATCGCACGCGGGCAGCCGAAGTTCAGGCGCACAAACTGCTGGCTGTCATCGCCGAACTCAATGCCGGCGCTCAGGCCGACCTTGGCCTGTTCCAGGAAGAACTGCTGCGGATCGTCCAGGCCCAGGGCGCTGCAATCCAGCCACGCGAGGAAGGTGCCTTGCGGGGCATGCATCACCACGCCGGGCAAACGGGTTTGCACGGCGTTGAGCAGGTAGTCACGGTTGGCCTGCAGGTAGCTCAACAGCGCCTCCAGCCATTCACCGCACTGGCTGTAAGCTGCGCGGGTAGCTTCCAGGCCAAGCGGGCTGACGCTGTCGACCATGCCGCAACGCGCGTTATTGAAGCGCTCGCGCATCTGGGCGTTTTGCACCACGGCAAAACAGGTCTTCAAGCCGGCGACGTTGTAGGCCTTGCTCGCCGACATCAGGGTGATGGTGCGCTGGGCGATCTCGGGGCTGAGGCTGGCGGTAGGCGTATGGCGACGGCCATCGAAGCACAGCTCGGCGTGGATTTCGTCGCTGATGATCAGCGCGCCGCTTTCCAGGCAGGCGTTGGCCACGGCCAGCAGTTCTTCGCGCGGGAAGACTTTGCCAATGGGGTTGTGCGGGTTGCTCAACAGCAGCGCGCCGGCGCCGGTCAGCGTCTGGCGCAGGGCCGGCAGCGGCGTGAGGTATTCGCCGTTACTCAACGCGAAGGGCACTTCGATACGCGGCAGGTTCCAGTTCGCTGGCGCCAGGCGAATCGGGCGATAGTTCGGGGTTTGCAGCACCACCGGCTGGCCCGGCTGCACGAACGCGTGCAGCGCCATGTTGAAGCCCGGTTCGACGCCGGGCAAAAACAGCAGTTCGTCTGGCAGCACGCGCCAGGCGTATTTGGCCCACAGGTCGGCAACGATGGCTTCACGCACATCCGGCCCGGCCACGCTGTAGCCCAGGATGTGCTGGTCCAGGCGCTGGTGCAGGGCTTGCAGTACGGCAGGTGGCGCGGCGATATCCATGTCGGCGATCCACATCGGCAAGACGTCTTGCGGGTAACGGTTCCACTTGGTGCTGCCGGTGCCGAGGCGGGGGTGGATCGTGTCGAAATCAAAGCTCATGGGAGGCTCGTGTCAGGGAGGCAGGCGCAAGAATGGCGCTGATTCTAGCGCCATTATTTTTATAGGCCAGCGCTGATTGCCTCATACGGCGTCGGGATTTGTGGGGCGGCTATGAAAGCCTGGTCACCGTGGCGGATACACGCGACCGTGAAAGCGCGACGGAGCGGGCGTTGAACCCGGTGGTGCGCTTGCATATCGGCTCGGAAGATGTGGCGGCGCTGATCGAGGATCTGCAACGCGGCTTTGCCTTGGCAGGCTGAGTGAGGGGCGCTCCCACGCAAGGTGGAAGCGATACCTTTATCAGTGCTTGACCGGAGTCGGCAGCGTCACCAGGCCGACGTAGCCGTCCCAGAATTTGTGCTGATCGACGCCAAATACCACCTTGGCTTTCTGCGTGCCCAGCGGTGCACCTTTCTGGTAGCCCAGCGCACGGCCGTAGTCGGCGCCGAACGTTGCGTCCACATCCACCCACAAATCGCGGGACTCGGTGACGATGTCCGGGCTGACCAGGAACAGCGCCGGCAAGCTGTCCCAGGTGAAGCTGTGGTAGCTGGGGTCTTTGTCGAACAAAGGCCCGAACTCGTGCTTGTACAGCTCGGCAATCGCGCCTTTTTGCGCAACCACGCGCTGGTACACCGACTTGTCGAAGGTGACTTTCTCGCACACGTCATTCGGGAAAATCACGTGCTCGATCGGTGAGCGCAGGACGATCTTTGCCGCCTCCGGGTCGAACCACCAGTTGAATTCCGCCGCCGGTGTGGTGTTGCCCGGAATCTGGAACGCACCGCCCATGTACACGATGCGCTTGATCAGCGGCACGATGTCCGGCGCCGAGCGAATCGCCAGGGCGATATTGGTCAAGGGGCCGACGGCAAGGATCGTCACTTGATGGGGATTGGCGCGCACGCTTTGCACGATGAACTGCGCGGCGGTCTCGCTGCGCAGTTGGGTGTGCGTCGCCAGGCCATCCGGTGGCGCGATCAACTGCGAGGGCGAGGCAGGGCGCGGGTTTTTGAACGCGCCCGGCCAACCGGCGCCAAACAGCGCTTTCTCTGCCTCGTAAGTGGCGTAGTCATGCAGCAGCGGGTAGGCGGCGCCGGAGTAGACGCCCACCTCTTTTTCCACGCCCATGCGTTCCACGGCCTTGAGGGCATCGACCTGTTCTTGGTCGACCCAGGCGTTGCCGCTGACCAGGGTCATGCCCAGCAGCTCGATGCGTTTTTGCGCATGCAGCTGGGCGAGCATGATAAAGGCCTGGCCGTCATCGTTGAGCACGTTGAAATCGGTGTCGAAGATGACTTTTTCGGCCGCTTGCGCGGTGCCGGCACACAGGCCGACCGCGACAAGCAGTGCACAGCTTTTAAAGAAGCCTTGCATGGTGATTCATCCGCAGAAATTGTTGTTGTTAACGGTTCACCAGTTTCGCCGGCAAGGCGATGACCAGGAAGCTGCTGAGGATCAGGCAGCCGGCGAAAAACCACAAGGCGCCCGCGCTGCTGCCGGTGACGTCGATGGCCACGCCCATCAGCGAGTTGCTTACCAGGCCGGCGATGTTCGCCACCGAGCAGGCGAGGGCAAAGCCGGTGGCTGCTGCGGTGCCTTTGAGAAAAGTTGCCGGCAGGCTGAAAAACACCGGCACGGCGCCGATGATCGCGGCCGAGGCGATGGCGAACAGCACCACCGTGGCCACCACGTTATGGGTAAAGAATGTGCTGGTGGCCATGGCGGCCGCGCCGATGAAAAACGGCACGATGATGTGCCAGCGACGTTCACGGTGTTTGTCGGAGCTGGCGCCGATCAGCAGCATGCCGAGCAACGCCGCCACGCTGGGTAATGCGGTCAGCAGGCCGATGTGGAAGGTGTCGGTAATCCCGGCGTTGCGGATGAACGTCGGCATCCAGAAACCCATGGCGTAGGCGCTGAGCAGGATCGAGAAGTCGATACCGCCAAGCATCCACACTTTGAGGTTGAAGAAGCCGTCGCGGAAGCTGTGCTTGCTGCCGGTGGCGTCGGCTTCGTCCTTGCGCAGCTCACTTTCGAGCAGGGCCTTTTCGTCGTCCGACAGCCATTTGGCTTGCTGGAAAGTATTGGGCAGCGCCCAGAAGGTCAGCACGCCGAGCAAAACGCTGGGCACCGCTTCGATCAGGAACAGCCATTGCCAGCCGCGCAGGCCGCCCAGGTTGTCGAAGTGGCCCATGATCCAGCCGGACAACGGGCCGCCGATCACGCTGGACAGCGGCAGGCCGATCATGAACAGCGCGATGATGCGGCCGCGCCGATGCGTCGGAAACCAGGTGGTCAGGTAATACAACACACCCGGCAAAAACCCGGCTTCGGCGGCGCCGAGCAGAAAGCGCAGGATGTAGAACTGCGTGGTGGAGGTGACCAGCATGGTGCAGGCCGAGAGCAGGCCCCAGGTGATCATGATGCGCGCGATCCAGATCTTCGCGCCGACCCGTTCCAGCACCAGGTTGCTGGGCACTTCAAAGATGATGTAGCCGACAAAAAACAAGCCGGCGCCAAGGCCGAACGCGGTTTCGCTGAAGTGCAGCTGGTCGAGCATCTGCAGTTTGGCGAAGCCGATGTTGATGCGGTCCAGGTAAGCGGCCAGGTAGCAGAAACACAGAAACGGAATCAGCTTCCAGGTGATCTTGTGGTAGAGCGTGGTGACGGGGTCGGCGACGGTGGTCGCGGGCGCTGCATTCGCAATGGGCATTGGGGTGTCTCCTGGCGGTGACTTATGGTTTTTATACAGCCGCTTTTGTTCCAGCACTTCGGAGTGCTGTAAAAGCGACTTCCAAAGGCAGTGTCAGAAGACTGAGATTTCCCTGCTGGAGGAGATCAAGTGTGGGAGCGGGCTTGCTCGCGAAAGCGGTGGATCAGTCAGTACATTTTTGACTGACAGATCGCATTCGCGAGCAAGCCCGCTCCCACATTCGATTGCATTCTAAAGTGGGAGACGCTCAGTTTTTTCCGGACCACGCTCTTTGTCGTGGTTCCTGGTCAATCGTTATTGCTCCCTGAACTTGCTCATCGCCTCCTGCTTGCTCACCACGTCGCCATACTTGCTGTCGATGTCGAACAGGTTGGCTTCGTGGGGCGCCGGGTGTCGGTCGCCGACGCATTCGCGCACGACGATGGTGCGAAACCCGTGTTGCACCGCATCCACTGCCGTGGCGCGAATGCAGCCGCTGGTGGAGCAGCCGGCGAGTACCACAGTGTCGATGCCTTGAGCGTGCAGCATCGGGGCCAGGCTGCTGCCGAAAAACGCGCTGGCGTACTGCTTGGTGATCACCACTTCATCGTCCTGGGGCAGCACCTCGGCGCAGAACGCCGCCAGTGGGTTGCCCTCGACCATGTCTTTTATCACCGGGGCTTTCTTGACCCAGATGCCGCCATCGGCGAAATGGCCGCGATGGTAGCGGATATTGGTGTGCACCACCGCAATCCCATGCTGGCGCGCACTGGCCAGCAGCTCGACGCTTTCGGCCACGGCCGTGACCACACCCGGTGCGAACAGTGGCGCGCCTTCAGTGGTGTAGCCCTGCATGAAGTCGATCATCAGCAGCGCGGCCTTTTTACCGAAGCCGATGCGGTTGCCCCAGACGCCTTGGTAGTTGGCGTCGGCAGATTGTTCGCTCATTTGTTTTTCACCTCATTCTCTATGTGTGGCGAGCGGGCTTGCCCCGCGTTGGGCTGCGAAGCGGCCCCAAAACCTGCCATGCGGTTTGCCTGACGAATCCCATTGCCTGGACGAGGGGCCGCTTCGCGCCCCAACGCGGGGCAAGCCCGCTCGCCACGACAAGCCCGCTCGCCACAGGAAGCCCACTCGCGGTGAGTCAATAAGCGCCGGAGAGCAGGGCGCCGGCACCGGGCACGATTGGCTCCAAATCCAGCGCCTTGAGCATCGCGTAAGTAGTGGCGATGGCGGCAGTGAGCACCGGCTTGCCGGTTTGTGCCTCGACCTTGGCGACCACTGGCAACGACTGCATCTGCACACAGGCCGAGAGCACGATCACATCGACGCCTTCCAGGTTCATGCCCGCGACGATGGCCGGCAGGTTGGCCGGGTCGTGGCGCGCGACTTGGAGGTTGTCGGGGATTTCCAGCGCCCGCCAGTCCACCACCTCAAAGCCTTCTTCGCGGATGTAATTCACCACCAGTTCGGTCAGCGGCTTCATGTACGGCGCGACGATGGCGATGCGTTTGGCACCCATGACGTTGAGGCCTTCGATCAGTGCGCCGGCGCTGGTGATCACCGGGGCATTGGCGTCGTTATCGGCAGTGGCTTGGCGCAGGCGCTGCTCGGATTTGCGGTGATAACCCAAGCCCATGGCCATGATCGCCACCAGGCAGGCGTATCCCAGCACATCCACCTTGGCGTCCGACAGCTCGACGGCGCAGCGGTCGGACTCGCCGTCCATTGCCGCCAGTTCTTCCTTGCGCACCTGCTTCATGCGCATGCGGCTGGAGTGGAACGTAAAACGCTCCGGGCGGATCGCCTGGCGCGCGTTGAGCATCGCCGGGATCTCGGTTTCCATGGTGGTGTTGGAACTCGGCACGATCTGGCCGATGCGGTAAGGCTTCTGCATGGTGGTCTCCGTTTTTATTGGGTGAGGAAGTCGCCGAGCGCGTCGAAGAAGCCCTCGAGGTCATCCCACGGAATCATGTGCCCGGCGTTGGGTACGCGGACGATCTGGATGGCCGGTTGCAGGTCCTGGATTTCGGCGATGTCTTCATCGAGGATCACGCCGCCGCGCCCTGCCACCATCAACAGGGCAGGGGCCTTGAGGTGAGGCAGGTCCTGATGGAAGTCCACCGTGTGAAAGTCATTGAAGGCGCGCACGATGGCGGGCTCAAAGCAGGTGTGCAGCCATTCGGCGCGCAGTTGCAGTTGCTCGGGTGTCCAGGTGGCGCAGAAGGCGCGCATGGCCTGTGCATCCATCCCAAGCAGGGATTGGCGGATCGAATCGACGTACCACGGCAATTTGCTCGGGTATTCACGACGACCGGGGCCGGACACTGGCGGGTCGATCAGCACCACACGGTTTACGCCCTGCGGATGCTTGACCGCACTGCGCACGGCAAAGCGCGCGCCCATGGAGTGGCCGACCAGGTGGTAACTGTCCAGGCTCAATGCATCGGCAAACGCGCCGATGTCATCGCTGCACGTGTCGGCGCTGTAGTCCAGCTCGGGTCCGGTGGACGACAAGCCGCGCCCGCGTACATCCAGCACGTACGTGTCGAACTGCGCGCCAAGGCGTTCGGCCACAAACCCCCAGGTAATCGCCGGGCTGGTGATGCCCGGAATCAGGATCAGCGCCGGGCCGTTGCCGCCATAGCGCAGGTAGTGCTGGCGAATGCCGTTGGCCTGGACGTTGCCACCATAGAGAAAAGTGCTCACGCGGCCACCCCCGATTTCAGTGGCTGCGCGTACAGGTCGTAGCCGTACACCCAATCCGGGTCTTCCTGGGTGCGCAGCCACGTGTTGGCGTTGGACACCGCCTGCACGCGGGAGGCGCGTTCCTTGCGGTTGGCTTCGTAGAGCTGGAACGCGGTGCGGTAGTCGCTGATGCCGGTTTCCTGCAGGCAACGGGTGAGCATGGCGGCGTCTTCGATGGCCATGCCGGCGCCCTGGGCCATGTGCGGCTTCATCGGGTGGCAGGCGTCACCGAGCAACACCAGGCGACCCCGGCTCCACAGCGGCAGCGGGTTGCGATTGCGCAGCGGCCATTTGGTCACGCTTTCGGTGGACTCGATCAGGGCCTGCACGGTGGGGTGGTAGCCCTTGAACGCTTCGAACATCTCTTCGCGGCTGCTGTCCACGAATGCGCCCTGAAAGTCCCATTCAGCATGCGGCACGCCAGTGACGTAGTAGTACTCGTCGCGTTTGCCGGTGGTGTAATACACCATCATGTGGCGGTCTTCGGTCCACCACTTGATGCAGTCTTCGAACGTGAGGTCGTACTTGGCCAACTGGTCGCCACGGATCAACGCGCGGTGCGCGACCCAGCCGCTGTACAGCGGTTTTTCCACGCCGAGCAGTTCTTCACGAATCTTCGAATTGATGCCGTCGGCGCCGATCACGATGTCGGCATAGGTCACTTCACCATCGGCGAAGGTCAGGCGCACCTGGGTGTCGGTTTCTTCGAGGGTTTCCAGGCGCTTGTTGAAATGCAGGGTGCCGGGCTTGAGAGTGGACATCTGCAGGGCATGCAGGTCGCCGCGGTGCACGGTGACATACGAGGCGCCGTAGCCGGTGAGCGGGATGCGCGAGAGGTAGTCGCCGGTTTCGCCGCAACGGCTGAACCAATGCTCTGGGTGCGAGCCCATCAGGTCCAGCTGCTTTTCGATGCCCATGCGGCGGAAGATTTTCATGATGTTGGGCCCCATGTGGATCCCCGCGCCCAACCGGGAAAACTCCGGCGCCTGCTCGTAGACGTCCACGTCAAAACCGGCCTGCTGCAACAGGGTAGCGGCGGCGGCGCCGCCCAGGCCTGCACCGACGATGGCGATTTTTTGAGTGCTTCCCATGGGGCGTAATCCTCTTTCTTTGTGATTGTCGGCAGCGTCTGCCTGCAAGGTTTTTAAAGTGTATACGCTCATTTTTTAAAATGGGAAGCCCGCTTCTGCAAATTTATTTTTTGGCCTCGTTGAACCTGCGTAACGTGATATTCCCAATAAATGCTGGGTTTGTTTCGATAGGTAACGTTTTGGCGCGCCGCTTGCAGTCCGCTTGCAATTCAGGTCTTATCGTTATTAATTGGCGTATACGCTATAAAAATGCACTAGAGTGAAGCGCAGTGCTTGAACTTGGTGCAGTCCCACAGGAGACAGGAAAATGCCGGTAAGCGATTGCGAACTGACCCAGATGTTTGAACACGTGCTGAAGCTGTCGAAGGTCGACCCGACCCAGAGCGTCGCCGTGCTCAAGAGTCATTACTCCGACGCACGCACCGTGCGTGCGGCGATGGAGGCGGCGCAGCGCCTGGGGGCCAAGGTGTATGCGGTGGAGCTGCCGTCGTTCAATCACCCGCGGGCAATGGGCAATGACATGACCGCCTACTGCGGCGACACCGCGCTCACCGGCAACATCGCCGCCCAGCGTGCGCTGGAAGCCGCCGACCTGGTGGTTGACACGATGATGCTGCTGCATTCACCGGAACAGGAGCAGATCCTCAAGACCGGCACGCGCATCCTGCTGGCCGTGGAGCCGCCGGAAGTGCTGGCGCGCATGCTGCCCACCGAAGAAGACAAGGTGCGTGTGCTGGCGGCCGAGCAATTACTGAAAAAGGCGCGTTCGATTCACGTCAAATCCCGCGCCGGCAGTGATTTTCGCGCCGCCTTGGGGCAGTACCCGTCGGTGACCGAATACGGTTTTGCCGATGAGCCTGGGCGCTGGGACCACTGGCCCAGCGGCTTCCTGTTCTCCTGGCCCAACGAGGAAACCGCTGAGGGCGTGCTGGTGCTGGACGTCGGCGACATCCTCCTGCCATTCAAGACCTACACCCGCGAGAAAATCACGCTGGAAATCGAGAAGGGCTTTATCACCAGGATCCACGGTGGTTTCGAGGCCGAGTACCTGCGTGATTACATGAAGTACTTCAACGATCCGGAGGTGTACGGCATCTCCCACATTGGCTGGGGCTTGCAGCCAAAAGCGCAGTGGACCGCCATGGGTTTGCATGACAAGAACGACGGCATGTGCATGGACGCGCGGGCGTTCTATGGCAACTTCCTGTTCTCCACCGGGCCGAATACCGAAGTGGGCGGCACGCGCAAGACGCCGTGCCACATGGACATTCCGCTGCGTCATTGCGATGTGTACCTGGATGACGAGGCGGTGGTTATCGCCGGTGACGTAGTCGCCCCAGCAGCCTCTCTGGCCCGCTGAAGATCCCAATGTGGGAGCGGGCCCGCTCCCACAGTTCTAACCATGTTTCCTCAATGAGAAACTTGAGTCGATCCGGTAAGCCAGCCATCATGCGTCCCCATCGCCAATCACCCACCGAGCCCGCCGTGCCTGATTCCTACGTTTTCTCTGAACAAGTTGGCCACCTGCTGCGCAAGGCCTACCAGCGCCACCTGGCGATCTTTCAGCAGAATGTCGGCGACTCCCAGCTCACCGCCGTGCAGTTTGTCACCCTGTGTGCACTGCGCGATCAGGGTGCAAGTTCCCTCACCGAACTGGTCAAGGCCACGGCCGTTGACCAGGCGACCATTCGCGGCATTGTCGAGCGGCTCAAGGCCAAGGAACTGATCACGCTGGAGCCGGACCCGCAAGACAAGCGCAAGGTGGTGGTGGACCTGTCTGCCGCAGGCGCCGACCTGGTCGCGCAAACCGCGCCGCGCGCCGCGCAGATCAGCGAACTGACCCTGAGCAACCTCAACCCGGCTGAACGGGTGGCGGTGCTGTTCCTGCTGCGCAAGATGATCGACGACCCGCAGGAATAGTGGGCTTGTTGTGGCGAGCAGGCTTGTCGTGGCGAGCGGGCTTGCCCCGCGTTGGGCTGCGAAGCAGCCCCCAAACCCGCCATGAGGTTTACCTGAATAACCCCATCGCCTGGACGAGGGGCCGCTTCGCGCCCCAACGCGGGGCAAGCCCGCTCGCCACAACCACCATAAACCTGCATACGTCAGGATAATCCCAACCCCTTGGCATCGTTTTTGCTCGGTGTTGATGTAGTAGCCACTTCACGATTCAAGTGTGTCGCGAGACCCCAGGTCCGCGATGCTTTTTTTTGACTGTTTCGTGTAGTAGCCACTTCACCAACTGACACAGGCGAAGCGAATGATCAGTCCCTCCATCACGGTTGCCCTTGAGGTCAATGGCCACATCCGCGAAGTCAGCGCCATGGCGGACACGCCGCTGTTGCTGGTGCTGCGCAATGACCTGGCACTCAACGGCCCCAAGTACGGCTGCGGCCTGGGCGAGTGCGGCGCCTGCACGGTGATCATCGACGGTGTTGCGGCACGCTCATGTGTGTTCCCGCTGGCGGGCGCGGCAGGGCGTGAGATCGTCACCCTCGAAGGCCTCGGCACACGCCAGGCGCCGCACCCGGTGCAGCAGGCGTTTATCGACGAGCAAGCCGCGCAATGCGGCTACTGCCTCAACGGCATGATCATGACTGTCAAGGCCTTGCTCGACCGCAATCCCAACCCCAGCGAAGCCCAGATCCGCAACGAACTCTCGGGCAACCTTTGCCGCTGCGGCACCCATATCGAAATCCTGCGCGCCGTATTGCGTGCTGCTCACCTCTTGACCGTGGATGGCCGACCATGACCGATAGCCCACTTTCCCGTGACCAGTGGCTGACCAAGACGGGCGTCTTGTTGATCGTCGACGATGTACTACCGCCCTCCGGCCCGGTGGCCAAGGGCGGCACGCCGACTGTGAAACCCAAAGAGCTGGGGCTGTTTATCGCGGTCAACGATGACGGCCTGGTTTATGCGTTCAACGGCCATGTGGACCTGGGCACCGGCATTCGCACCTCGCTGGCGCAGATCGTCGCCGAAGAACTGGACCTGACGATGGACCAGGTCACCATGGTGCTGGGCGACACCGAGCGCGTGCCGAACCAGGGCGCGACGATTGCCAGCGCGACCTTGCAGATTTCGGCGATCCCGCTGCGCAACGCTGCCGCCGAAGCACGACGTTTTTTGCTGGCGCGGGCGGCCGGGCGCTGGGGCGTGAGCACCGCCAGCCTCAAGGTCGAAGCGGGCGTTATCCAGGCGGCAGACGGGCGCACCACCACTTACGGCGAGCTGGTCAGCGGCCAGCATGACCAGTTACGCATCAGCGGCGATGCGCCCTTGAAAGCCATCGAGGATTACCGCTTGGTGGGCAAGGGCGCCGCGCGCGTGGATATTCCCGGCAAGGCCACGGGCGAGCTGACCTACGTGCACGACATGCGCGTGCCGGGCATGCTGCACGGCCGCGTCGTGCGCCCGCCGTATGCCGGCCTGGACTGCGGGGATTTTGTCGGCAATAGCCTGCTGAGTGTGGATGAGGCGTCCATCGCACATATCCCCGGCATTGTTGCGGTGGTGGTGATCCGCGACTTTGTGGGCGTGGTCGCGTTGCGCGAAGAGCAGGCGATCAAGGCCGCCCATGAGTTGCAGCTGCAGTGGAAGCCCTGGAATAACGCCTTGCCGGACATGAGCGATGTCGAGCAGGCGATCCGTGACAACCCGCGGGTACGCCGCACGGTGCTCGATCAGGGCGATGTCGATGCAGCCCTGGCGGGCGCCAGCCAGCGGATGCCGCGCAGTTACCTGTGGCCCTATCAAATGCACGGCTCAATCGGCCCGTCGTGCGCCGTGGCCGACTATCAGGCCGCGGGCAGTCGCGTGTGGTCGGGCAGCCAGAACCCGCATTTGCTGCGCGCCGACCTGGCCTGGTTGCTGGACTGTGATGAAGCGCTGATCGACGTGATTCGCCTGGAAGCCGCCGGTTGCTATGGGCGCAACTGCGCCGATGACGTCTGCGCCGACGCGTTGCTGTTGTCGCGCGCGGTGGACAAACCGGTGCGCGTGCAACTGACCCGCGAGCAGGAACACCTGTGGGAGCCCAAGGGCACGGCGCAGTTGATGGACGTGGACGGCGGCCTCAACGCCGACGGCAGCATTGCCGCGTACGATTTTGAAACCAGCTACCCCTCCAATGGCGCGCCGACCCTGGCGCTGTTGCTGACCGGCCGCGTCGAGCCCGTGGCGGCGATGTTCGAAATGGGCGACCGCACCTCGATCCCGCCGTATCACATCGAAAACATGCGGGTGACCATCAACGACATGGCGCCCATCGTGCGCGCCTCATGGATGCGCGGCGTGTCGGCATTGCCCAATACCTTTGCCCACGAATCGTATATCGACGAGCTGGCATTTGCCGCCGGTGTCGATCCGGTGGAGTACCGCCTGCGCTACCTCAAGGACGAGCGCGCCATCGACCTGGTCAAATCCACCGCCGAACGCGCCAACTGGTCACCGCGCACCGCGCCCATGCAAACCGCCAACGACGACCATCTGTTGCGGGGCCGTGGGTTTGCTTACGCGCGCTACATCCACAGTAAATTCCCCGGTTTTGGCGCGGCGTGGGCCGCCTGGGTGGCGGATGTGGCCGTCGACAAACACACCGGCGACGTGTCGGTGACGCGGGTGGTGATCGGCCACGACTCGGGGATGATGATCAACCCGGCGGGTGTGCAGCATCAGATCCACGGCAATGTGATCCAGTCCACCAGCCGCATGTTGAAGGAGCGGGTGACCTTTGAGGAATCGACGGTGGCCAGCAAGGAGTGGGGCGGTTACCCGATCCTGACCTTCCCTGAAGTGCCGCAGATCGACGTGCTGATGATGCCGCGCCAGGACCAGCCGCCGATGGGCGCCGGTGAGTCGGCCTCGGTGCCCAGCGCGGCGGCGATTGCCAATGCGATCTATGACGCCACCGGCATTCGTTTTCGTGAGTTGCCGATCACCCCCGAGCGGGTGTTGGCAGCGCTGAATGCCGGCACCCTCGGCGAGCCTGCCACGTCGCCACAGAAACGCAAAAAATGGTGGTTCGGCGCGCTGTTTGCGACGCTGGGCGCCGTGATGGCCACGGCCTGGCCGTTTCACGGCGCGATCGCACCGATCGCCCCGCCCAGCGCCGGCACGTGGTCCAAGGCCACCCTGGAGCGCGGGCGTTTGCTGGCGGCGGTGGGCGATTGCGCGGTGTGCCATACGGCACCGGGCGGCGCGACCAATGCCGGTGGGTTGGCGATGGAGACGCCCTTCGGCACCCTGTACAGCAGCAATATCACCCCGGATGTGAACACCGGCATCGGTGCCTGGTCGTACCCGGCATTCGAGCGGGCGATGCGTGAGGGCATTGGCCGTGACGGGCGCAATTTGTACCCGGCGTTTCCCTATACGGCGTTTCGCAATATCAATGAGGCGGACATGCAGGCGCTGTATGCCTACCTGATGTCGCAAGCGCCAGTGAGCCAAGCGCCGACGCCGAATGCCATGCGCTTTCCGTTCAATATCCGGCCGTTGATGGCGGGGTGGAATGCGCTGAATCTACGGCGCGGTGAAATCACGCTGCAACCGGAGCGCGGCGAGCAGTGGAATCGCGGCAATTATCTGGTCAATGGTCTGGGGCACTGTGCGGCGTGCCATTCGCCGCGCAACCTGATGGGGGCCGAGAAGGGCGGCAAGGCCTTCCTGGCCGGCGGCAGCGTCGATGGCTGGGAGGCGCCAGCACTGAACGGTGTGTCCAAGGCACCGACGCCATGGACCGAAGATCAATTGTTCACCTACCTCAGCACTGGCTATTCCGACGCCCATGGCGTGGCGGCGGGCCCGATGGGGCCGGTGGTGAGTGAGTTGGCGAAGTTGCCCAAGGCCGACATTCGCGCGATGGCGGTGTACCTGGCGTCGCTCAAGGGCGAGGCGACGGCTGAGGCGCAAACCGTGGCGGCAGCGACGGTGCCCAATCCCAATGGCCGGCGTGTGTTTGAAGGGTCGTGCAAGGCCTGTCACGCCGATGGCCTGGGGCCAAAGCTGTTTGGGGTCAGCCCGTCACTGGCGACCAATACCAATGTGCACAGTGATCAACCGGACAATTTGATCAAGGTGATTCTGCAAGGGATCAGCAACCCGGCGACCCAGGATCTGGGGTACATGCCGGGGTTCAAGGACAGTTTGTCGAATACGCAGGTGGCGGATTTGGTCGCCTATTTGCGTGGGCAATTTGCGCCGAATGCAGAACAGTGGACCGGGCTGGAACAGAAGGTCGCGCACCTGCGGGCCAACCCGGGCACCCACTGATATTCCAAAACCGGTGAAGATCAAATGTGGGAGCTGGCTTGCCTGCGATAGCGGTGGGTCTGCACCGAAAATACTACCTGACACATCGCCATCGCAGGCAAGCCAGCTCCCAAAGGGATTAGAGCCGGTTTCTACAGTGAGCTTGGGGAGACGCCCCTCAGCACCAAATCAGTGATAAACCCCAGCCAATCCTGCTGCTGCCCCTTATCCGCCAGGTCTTCACCCAGAAACGAACTGAGGGTATGGCGGTTGGAGTTATAGAAATAGCACAGCGAAGCGATCATCAAGTACACGTGCTTGAGGTCGATGTCCTGGCGAAACACACCCTGGGCCTGGCCGGCCTCAATGATCGGTTTCAACACGCCAACCGCTTCGCCCGACAATCGGCGCATCTCCCCGGACTGTTGAGCGTGTTTGCCTTGGTGCAGATTCTCGATGCTCAGAATCGCCACAAACTCGGGGTGCTTGACGTAGTAATTCCAGATAAACGCCACCAGGTCCTGCAGCGCCTGCACGGGCGCCTCCAGGTTGAGTTTGAGTTTGCTTTCGGCCTGGTTGAACTGCTCGTAGATGTGTTCCAGCACGCAGATGAACAGGTGTTCCTTGCTGCCGAAATAGTAATAAAGCATGCGGTCGTTGGAGTCGGCTTCCTTGGAAATGGTGTCGACGCGCCCGCCGGAATAACCGTCGCGGGTGAACACCTTGACCGCCGCCTGCAAGATGCGCGCGCGTGTCTGGTCGGCCTGCTGAGCCCGAATACCGGTCTTCTTGATCACCATCTCAACGCGCCTTGCAGCCAGTCTGGGCGCGAAATATAGCATGGGCTTTTTCGCGGCCGTTCTGTGACCGACAAGTTCTGTAATAAAAACGCCATTGCGCTGGGGATTGGATCCGAGTCGGGCTATTTTGGTGCGTCCCAATAACTAGAGTAGCCATGGATGAAATACCAACCCTTCAGCCGCACCTTAATCGCCACCGCTCTGGTGCTGACGGTCAGCGGTGTGCACGCCGCTTCCCAGGCCCCGGTGGGCGGTGAAAACGGCATGGTAGTCACCGCCCAGCATTTGGCCACTCATGTAGGGGTGGATGTGCTCAAGGCTGGCGGCAACGCAGTCGATGCGGCCGTGGCCGTGGGCTATGCGCTGGCGGTGGTGTACCCGGCGGCGGGTAACCTCGGTGGCGGCGGCTTCATGACCGTGCAACTGGCGGATGGGCGCAAGACCTTCCTCGACTTCCGCGAAAAAGCCCCCCTGGCGGCCACCGCCGACATGTACCTGGACAAAGACGGCAAGGTCGTCGAAGGCCTCAGCGCCAAGGGCCACTTGGCGGTCGGCGTGCCCGGCACCGTGTCCGGCATGGAAACTGCGCTGAGCAAGTACGGCACTCTAAAGCGCGCCCAAGTGATTGCCCCGGCGATCAAGCTGGCGGAAAACGGCTTCGAACTGGAGCAGGGCGATGTCGACTTGCTGCACACCGCCACCGGCGAGTTCGAGAAGGACAAAGACCTGCGCGGGATCTTCCTGCACAACGGCCAACCGCTGCAGGTTGGCCAGAAACTGGTGCAGAAAGACCTGGCCAGGACCCTCAAGGAAATCTCCGCCAAGGGCACCGACGGCTTCTATAAAGGTTGGGTCGCCAAGGCCCTGGTGGATTCCAGCCAGGCCGGCAAGGGCATCATCACCCAGGCCGACCTCGACAAGTACAAGACCCGCGAACTGGCGCCCATCGAGTGCGATTACCGTGGCTACCACGTGGTCTCGGCACCGCCACCGAGCTCGGGCGGCGTGGTGATCTGCCAGATCATGAACATTCTCGAAGGCTACCCGATGGCCGACCTTGGCTATCACTCGGCCCAAGGCCTGCACTACCAGATCGAAGCGATGCGCCACGCCTACGTGGACCGCAACAGCTACCTCGGCGACCCGGACTTCGTGAAGAATCCGATTGCCCACCTGCTGGACAAGGACTACGCCGCCAAGCTGCGCGCTGCCATCGAACCGCAGAAGGCCGGGGATTCCCAGGCGATCAAGCCGGGCGTGTCGCCGCATGAAGGCAACAACACCACGCACTATTCCATCGTCGACAAGTGGGGCAACGCGGTGTCGGTGACCTACACCCTCAACGACTGGTTCGGTGCCGGTGTGATGGCGAGCAAGACCGGGGTGATCCTCAACGATGAAATGGACGACTTCACCGTCAAGGTCGGCGTGCCGAACATGTACGGCCTGGTCCAGGGCGAAGCCAACGCCATCGCACCTGGCAAGGCGCCGCTGTCGTCGATGAGCCCGACCATCGTGACCAAGGACGGCAAGGCCGTGATGGTGGTCGGTACGCCAGGGGGCAGCCGGATTATCACCGCGACCTTGCTGACCATCCTGAATGTCATCGACTACAAGATGAACATCCAGGAAGCCGTCGATGCGCCGCGTTTCCACCAGCAGTGGATGCCTGAGACCACCAACCTGGAGACCTTCGCGGTGAGCCCCGACACGCAGAAAATCCTCGAGAGTTGGGGCCACAAGTTTGCCGGGCCTCAGGATGCCAACCACCTGGCCGCAATCCTGGTGGGCGCGCCGTCCCTGGGTGGCAAGCCGGTGGGCAACAACCGTTTCTACGGGGCCAACGACCCGCGCCGCAATACCGGCCTGTCCCTGGGCTACTGAGGCGTGAGGTGGTGATGCAGGTGGGCCAGGGACAGCGCCAGGCTGTCATGGGATAACTGGGTGGCGGCGCCTTCGGCGCTGTCTCTGGCGGCCGGCATCACACGCTCGAACATGTGGTTTTCATAAGCCTGCACTGCTGTCGAGCAGTCGAGCATGGCGCAGCAGCTGCTTGATCACCCTGACCGACGCGGTGCGTGAATGCATGCGTGCCGCTGCAGGGTTTCAGCGCTAAAGAAGAAGCGACGCTGCTGGCGTTATTGCTGCGCGTGAATGCCAACCTGGAGCGTGGTTTGGATTGAACATCCGCGCGGCTTTCAGGCTCTATCCCAAGAGCCCTGAAAGGACCGGACCGATGAAAGCGCTGAAAATCGCCACCTTCAATATCAACGGCATCCGTGCCCGTCTGCCCAACCTGCTGCAGTGGCTTGAGCGCGAGCAGCCGGATATTGTCTGCCTGCAAGAGCTCAAGGCGCCGGAAAGCCTGTTTCCCTATGCCGACTTCGAGGCGGCCGGCTACGGTGCGATTTGCCTGGGCCAGGCCTCGTGGAACGGCGTAGCAATATTGGCGCGCGATGCCCAGCCGCTGGAGAGCCGGCGCGGTTTGCCGGGCGATGACAGCGACACGCAAAGCCGTTACCTGGAAGCTGCGGTGCATGGCGTGTTGGTTGGCTGCCTGTATCTGCCCAATGGCAACCCGCAGCCAGGGCCGAAATTCGACTACAAGCTGGCCTGGTTCGAACGGCTGATCCCCTATGCCCAGGCGCTGCAAGCCAGCGAACACCCGGTGCTGCTGGCCGGGGATTTCAACGTGGTGCCCACCGACATGGACATCTACAACCCGCGCTCCTGGCTCAAGGACGCTTTGCTGCAACCTGAAAGCCGCGCGTGTTATCAGCGTCTGCTGGAGCAGGGTTGGACCGATTCGCTGCGTCATCTGTACCCCGAAGAGCGCGTCTACACCTTCTGGGATTACTTCCGTCAGCACTGGCAGACCAACTCCGGGCTGCGTATCGATCACCTGCTGCTCAATCCCGCGCTCAAGCCTTACCTCAAAGACGCCGGCGTGGACGCCTGGGTGCGCAACGAGCCGCACGCCAGCGACCATGCGCCGACGTGGATTCAATTGAGCAGCCGCAAAAAGCGCTAACCGGCGCGAATAATGGCCAAGGCCTCGGCTTTGCCCAAGGGGTGCTGCATGCGTTGTGACAGGCGCGCCATGGCTTGCTGATGTTCGCAGGCAATCACGGCTTCCACGTGATCATCCCGGCACAGCAAGGCAATGAAGTCGTGACGATTCACCTCACCCTCCACGTGCAGGCGATTCCAATGCTGCGGGTGGCCGAGCACTTCAAAGGTTTTGCCGAAGTGGTGGGTCCAGAAGAAGGGCACGTCGGCGTACACCTGCGTATCGCCGAGCATATTGCGCGCGGCCAGTACGGCCAGTTGCTGGGCCACACGCCAGTGCTCGATGCGTGTTGGCTGCTGACGCCAGGTAAAGGTCACGTTGTCGCCGGCCGCCCATAACCCGGTCGCCACCTGTAAATGAGTGTCTGCGTTCAGCGACTGGTCCTCGGCTTTGTCGACACCGTGGATAAAGCCGGTGGCGGGTGTGACGCCAACGCCCATCACGACCAGGTCTGCCGCCAGGCGCTTGCCGTTTTTAAGCAGCACGGTACTCACTGCGCCGTGACCGTCGAAGCGTTCGGGCTCGGTGTTGCAGTGGAAGATCACGCCGTTGTCTTCGTGCAATTGGCGAATGGCCGCACCGATACGCTTGCCCAATTGCGCGGCGAGAGGAATGTCATGGCGGCTGACCACCTGCACCACCAGGCCACGTTGGCGCAAGGCGGACGCGGCTTCCAGGCCGATAAAGCTGTCGCCGACAATCACCGCGCACGCTGCCGACTGCGCTGCTTCGTCGATACGCGCCGCATCCTCGCGGCTGCGCAGCACAAACACTTGGCTCAATACCGCGCCGGGGATGTCCAGCGGTTGCGCTTCGCCCCCGGTGGCGACCAGTGCCGCGTCATAGTCAAAGTGACGACCGTCGGCGAGTTCGATGCGTTTGGCATTGGCGTCCAGGCGCTGAACTTCGCCGTGAATGCCGATGGGCTGCTTATCCAGCAGTGGCGGCGTGTCTTCGGGCGTCATCTGGCCTGCGATCACGAATTTGCTCAGGGCGGTGCGGTCGTAGGCGGGAGCCTGTTCACGGTCGATCCACAGCAATCGCCCGCTGAAGCCTTGCTGATGCAACGTCGCCACGGCGGCAGTGCCTGCCGCGCCAGCGCCGATGACCGCAAAGCAGCGTTGTTCATCCCGCGCCGGCGCGGCTTCGGCTGCCATGGGCTCGTCGCCAACACTGACCACGCCATCGTGCACCTGCACCGGGTATTGCTTGAGCCCGACCAGCGCCGGAGGTTCGATCACGGCGCCGCTGTCCACGGCAAACGCGGCTTTGTGCCAGGGGCAAATGATCCGCCCGTTACAGATCACGCCTTCCTCCAGCGGTGCGCCGGCGTGCGGGCACTCGGCCTGGAAGGCGCGCACCCGGTCGCCGACACGCACCAGCAGGACAGGATGCTTTGCCGCGGTGACGCGAACGCCACGGTTTTCCGGCAAGTTAATCAGGCGGGCAACAATGCGCATGTTCATAGGCCAATCTCCTTTAGAAGATTGACTGGCGCCGAAGGAAATGGACTGCGTTGACCCGATGGTCGGTAATCAGGACTGGGCCTTACGCCAGCAGCTGCGCCACCGCTTCAAATGCCTTGGCACGCCGCGCTTGCCAATGGCCGCCAATGATTACGGCGGGCTGCTGGTGCTGTTCGATCCACGCCAGGCTGGCCTGGAAAAACGCCCGACGATCAGCCAGTTCCGGTTGGCAGCGCTGGCCGTCGGCGGTCCATTCCACGTCCTCGGGGGACAACAACAGGTGCAGGTCGTACTGCCGGGCCAGGAGTTCGTCGTCCAGCCAGGCGGGGTAGTCGCCGAACAGCGTCTGGCTCCACAGTTTGTTGGTCAACAGGTGAGTATCGAGCACCAGCAGGTTGGGCTGTTCGGCGCGGGCCGCGTCTTCCCAGGCCAGTTGGCCGCGGGCAATCGCCGGAATGTCCGCCAGGGTGGTGTCGCGTTGATGATGGTCGATGAAATACCGCACGTATTCGCCAACCATCAGCCCGCCAAAGTGTGCATGCAGTTCAGCCGCCAGCCAGCTTTTACCGCTGGATTCGGGGCCTGCCAGTACCACCACTTTCATGCGTGCAACGCCGGATCGCTGCGCCATTCACGCCAGCCTTGCACGGCGATCGCGGTGAACAGGGCGTAAAGCGCGGCGGTGAGGTACAGGCCTTTGTAGAGGAACAGGCCGACGAAGATCACGTCCACGGCGATCCACAGCGGCCAGCATTGCACGCGTTTTTGCGCCATCCACATTTGCGCCACCAGGCTGAAGCCGGTGAGGGCGGCGTCGAGCCACGGCTGGACGGCGTCGGTCCAGTGGGCCATGGCCGCGCCGAGCAGCAAGCTGAAGACGGCGCCGATGGCCAGGCTGCTCATGATCGCGGGTACGCCGAGGCTGCTGACCTGGCGGCCTTGCTTGACCTCGCCGGCGCGGGTCCACTGCCACCAGCCGTAAAGTTGCAGGGCGGCGTAGACCACTTGCAGGAGCATGTCGGAATAGAGTTTTACGTCGAAGAACACCCAGGTGTAGAGCAACACCATGACCAGGCCTATAGGCCAGCACCAAGGGTTTTGTTTGACCGTCAGCCAGACAGCGATCACCCCCAGGGCGGCGGCGAACAATTCAAGCCCGGACATGGCGGTTCCTTGGGAGAGTGGGAGAGGGCGGCAATTGTAACCAGAGGTGAGGAATGTTTAAACGTGGATGTGGAGACATACACATCGCTGCGGTCATGACGGCTGGCGTGGTTTAACGGGACGCGTGAGATCAGCGTTAAAGGCAGAGCACGGCGTGAGTGGCAGAGGTAAAAGCTGAGTAACACCCCTTCAACCTGAAGCACCGAGAACCAACTGTGGGAGCGGGCTTGCTCGCGAAGGCGGTGTGTTAGTGACATATGAGCTGACTGACCCACCGCCTTCGCGAGCAAGCCCGCTCCCACAAGTTGACCGAGTTCAGCCTCTACCAACGCACTGCTTGGCTTTTCTGTGGGAGCTGGCTTGCCTGCGATGCAGACAACTCGGTCTATCAGTAACGTCCAGTTGATGCCATCGCAGGCAAGCCAGCTCCCACATTTGAATGGATTCAGCTTCAAGGACCAGGTCGGCTGTCAGGCCGCCTCGCTTCCGCTTTTGATCTAACCACTCAGGTCGGCTACTAGGCCGCCGTGCTTTTGCTTTTGATCTTGATCTTAGGCGCCCCGTTAAACCACGCTGGCCGAATGCAGGTAGTACGGAGCGGGTAAACCGGCAGGACGCCGGTTTAGCCGCGACGGGGCAGGGACGCCCCGTCGCGGCGGCCCGCGGAGTAATGCCTGCGTGAGGGCACACCGAGCCTAGGCGAGGTGCCGAGTGGTGGGGCAAGAGCGTTTTGGTTACTTTTGCGCTTTTCAAAAGTGACCCGCCGTAAGGGCGGAACCAAACGCAGCCATCACCCAAACAACGGATATGTACACCCCGCTCTAACCCCGCCCTCAAAAAAAGCTAAACCTTGAACTGCCGCAGCAACCCGTCCAACTGCTCACTCAACCCACGCAAATGCGCACTCGCCACGCTGGATTGCTCCGCCGCCAGCGCAGTGCTGTGCGACAACCCGGCCGCCTGCGTGACGTTCTGATTGATATCCTCCACCACATGCGCCTGTTGCAAGGTCGCGCTGGCAATCGAGGCATTCAGCCCGTTGAGGTTACGCAACGCCTGGCCAATGGCGGTAAGACTCGCACCGGCCTGCCCAGCCTGTTCAATCGTCAGCTGCGAAGCGCTATGGCTGTCACTGATCACCTTGACCGCCGCTTCCGAGTGCCCCTGCAGACGCTCAATCATCACTTGGATTTCAGCAGTGGATTTTTGCGTACGCTGAGCCAGCAAGCGCACTTCATCGGCGACCACTGCAAACCCACGGCCCTGTTCCCCGGCACGCGCGGCCTCAATGGCCGCGTTAAGCGCCAGCAGGTTGGTCTGGTCAGCGATGGAGCGGATCACTTCCAGCACACCACCAATCTGCGTGCTCTCGCTGGACAAGGTGCGAATCACCTCCACGGCCTGGCTGATGGTGCCGGAGAGCTGATCGATCTGCTGCAAACTACCGTCAATATTCACCTGGCCCTGCTGCGCCTGGGCCTGGGCATCGCGCATCTCGCTGGCGGCATGTTCGGCGTTTTTCGCCACGCCCTGCACGCCATAAGTCACTTCATTGATCGCTGTCGCCACCAATTCCATCTGCTGCGACTGTTGCTGGCTGCGGTCATGCGCCTGGCTGGCGTTGTTGCCCAGTTCCGTGGACGACTGGCTCAACGCGTTGGCGCACACCTGCAACTGGCCAACCACCTGGCGCAGCTTGGCGGTAAAGCTGTTGAAGTGCCGAGACAGCTGGGTGACTTCGTCGCGCCCGTGGGTGTCGAGGCTGCGCGTCAGGTCGCTTTCGCCACTGGCGATATTGGCCATGGCGTTTACCGCCGCCTGCAACGGCGTCACGATGCTGCGCGCAATCAAGGTGACCAACACGGCCATCAGCAGGGCGATGCCCAGTCCAATCAGCGAGGCCTTCCACACCTGGCCTGTGAACTCGGCCTGCACATCATCCACGTACACGCCGGAGCCGATAATCCAGCCCCAGGGTTCGAACAGCTGGATGTACGAGGTTTTTTCCACGGGCGCTTCGGCGCCGGGTTTGGGCCAGCGATAGTTGACGATGCCGGCGCCCTTGGCCTTGGCCAGGATCACGAATTCGTTGAACACCGCAAAGCCGTCCGGGTCGCGGATCGCCGAGAGGTTCTGGCCATCCAGCTTGGGGTTGGCCGCGTGCATGATCATCACGGGCGTCAGGTCGTTGATCCAGAAGTAATCGTCGTGGTCGTAGCGCAGGCCACGCACCGCGCTCAGGGCCTGTTGCTGCGCGGCTTCACGGCTGAGCACGCCGGTTTTCTCAAGGTTCTGGTAATAGGCCAGCACCCCGCTGGCGGTCTGCACCACGTGCTGGGTCTGCTGGCGTTTGGCCTGGTAAAGGTCGCCGTGGATCTGCTTGAGCATCAACAGCCCCAACGTCAGCAGCATCAACACGGCGACTATCAGGATCAGCCAGAGGCGGCGGCTGATCGACATGCTGCGCAAACTGTTCATCGTCCTGTCACTCCATGCTTTTTATAATTGTGGGCGCCGCATCGACATTTCCGGCTTGTCTGATAGGCTTTCGGCCTGTAATTGAAAAACCTGAGTACTCCCTGATTTTTCACGAAATTTTTGCAGGCCGATGTTGAAAATCAGCAGCGGAACTTGAGTGCGCTTGTCGTCAGTGAACTATTAAAAAGACAGTCAAGGCATGCCGACAGGCATGACCTTTGGGGGATACATGGATTTTTGGACCGCCATACAGGCATTGATTCTTGGCGTGGTGGAGGGGCTGACAGAGTTCCTGCCCATATCCAGCACCGGGCACCAGATCATCGTCGCCGACTTGATCGGCTTCGGCGGCGAACGCTTTGATGCGTTCAACATCATTATTCAATTGGGCGCGATCCTGGCGGTGGTCTGGGAGTTTCGGCGCAAGATTCTCGACGTGGTCATCGGCTTGCCGACCCAGCCCAGTGCCCGGCGTTTCACGGCTAACCTGATCATCGCGGTGGTGCCGGCAATTGTGCTGGGGGTGATTTTTGCCGACCTGATCAAGCATTACCTGTTCAACCCGATCACCGTGGCCACCGCCCTGGTCGTGGGTGGCGTGATCATGTTGTGGGCCGAGCGCCGCGACCATGCGGTGCATGCTGACACCGTGGACCAGATCACCTGGAAAGACGCGCTCAAGGTCGGCCTGGCGCAGTGCCTGGCGATGATTCCGGGCACCTCACGCTCTGGCGCTACCATCATTGGCGGCCTGTTGTTCGGCCTGTCACGCAAGACCGCGACCGAGTTTTCGTTTTTCCTGGCGATGCCAACCATGGTCGGCGCGGCCCTGTATTCGGGCTACAAGTACCGTCACTTGTTCCAGCCCGATGACCTGCCGGTGTTTGCCATCGGGTTCGTCACCTCGTTCATCTTTGCGATGATCGCGGTCAAGGCCTTGCTCAAGTTCATCGCCAGCCACAGCTATGCGGCGTTTGCCTGGTATCGCATCGCGTTCGGCGTGCTGATTCTGGCGACCTGGCAGTTCGGCTGGATCGACTGGTCGGCGGTCAAACCATGAACATTCAGCATCCGCGCCTCAAGGCGCTGCTCTTTGTGCTGCTGTGCGCCGCGCCGCTGCTGGGGGCGGCGCTGGTGTGGCATCGCGGTGAGACCGTGATTCCGCTGGCCGCCTATGGTGTGGTCAGCGTGGTAGCGTTTTTTCTCTACTGGGGTGACAAGCGCAAGGCTCAGACAGCAGGCCCGCGCGTTCGCGAAAACATCCTGCACGCCGTGGAACTGGCCGGCGGATGGCCCGGGGCGTTGATCGCCCAGCAGGTGTTCCGGCACAAGACGCGCAAAGTGTCGTACCAGGTGCTGTTCTGGGTCATCGTGTTGCTGCACGAGGTGTTCTGGCTCGACCAGTTATTCCTGGGCGGCACGCTGCTTTCAATCTTCTAGCAACAGCCCGATCTGCGTGCGCTTGGGCAGTTTGCTCACCACCAACTGGTGAGAACGCTGCAACAGGCCACGCAGTTCCTCGGCGCCCAGCGGGTAGGGCGTGTTCATGATGATCCACTGGGCCCGCGCCAGATAAGGCGCCGGGTGGATGCCGGGGCGGTCGACGTGGCCGAGGAACAGGTCCTTGTCGACCTTGAACGCCAGCGATTCGCCCCGCAGGTTCTGCAGGGCGAACATCTTGTTGCCAGCAATCGAGAACACCCGCACGCCGCCCCATTTGTAGTCTTCCCGCGCGCCGGGCAGGCTCAGGCAGAAGGCGGCGACGTGTGCTTCTGTCATTTTCATAGCAAGCGGTCTCCGCAGTCCTTGAAGGCTTCTTCCAGGTAGTCGATCCAGGCACGAATGGCCGGCAGCACGCCACGGCGATGCGGGTACACCGCCTGCAACCAGCCGCCCGGTGACGACCAATGCGGCAGCAGCTGCACCAATTGGCCGCTGGCCAATTCCTCTTCGCAGTACATCATCGGCAACACCGTGAAGCCCAGGCCCTTGAGGGCACAGGCCTTGCGCACGATGAAGTCGTCGATGCCCAGGCGGGCTTCCAGCGCGAGGTCCTGGGCGTTGCCTTGCGGGTCGATCAGGCGCAGGTGGACCAGGCGGTCGGCCTCCAGGGCGCCGAGCACCGGCAGTTGCTTGAGGTCTTCGAGGCTGTCGATGTGCCGACCCTGGATGAATTCAGGGCTGGCCACCAGCAGGGTCTGGGCCTGGCGCAGGCGCTTGGTCACCAGCAGCGGGTCTTCATCGCCCGACTCGCGCACGCGCAGGGCTACGTCGATGCCCTCAGCCACCAGGTCGACACGGCGGTTCACCAGCGTCATCTCCAGCTGTACCAGCGGGTGGGCGGCGAGAAAACCGGCAACCATGCCCGGCATCATGTGCTGGGCCATGCCCACCGGGCAACTGACCCGCAGGCGCCCGCGCGGTTCGCTGGACATACTGGCCACGGCCTCGTCGGCCATTTCCGCTTCCAGCAGCATGGCCTGGCAATGGCGCAAATAACGCTCGCCGACCGCAGTGAGGGTCAATTGGCGGGTGGTGCGCTGCAACAGGCGCGCGCCGAGGCGTTCTTCCAGCTCGGCAATACGCCGTGACAGCCGTGACTTGGGAATCCCCAGTAGCCGGCCCGCCGCCGCAAAGCCGCCGGCCTCGACGACTTTCGCGAAATAGTAGAGGTCGTTGAGGTCTTGCATGGTCAACCTATTGTCCTGTCAGTGGGACGAACTATCCGCGTCTGGCGAGGGCAAATCTACTACAAAAAAAGCGAGCGCCGTGTGGCTGCTCGCTTTGGACCTGATTAAGCGCTTAGAACTGCGCGCCCGCCATCAGCACATACTTCACATGCACGTACTCTTCGATCCCGTAGTAGCTGCCCTCACGGCCATAGCCGGATTGCTTGATGCCGCCAAAGGGAACCGACGCGGTGCCGACCGAACCCGAATTGAGGATGACCATCCCCGCCTCCAGTTGGCGCGACAGCCGCAACGAACGCCCCAGCGCGCTGGTGTAGGCATACGCCACCAGGCCAAACTCGGTCTGGTTGGCGCGCGCGATGACTTCCTCTTCATCCTTGAATGAATAGATGGCGAACACCGGCCCGAAGATTTCCTCAGTGGCCAGCGGCGAGTCGTCGCGCAAACCGGTCAACACGGTGGGTTCGTAGAACAACCCGCCTTTGGCGTGGGGCTTGCCGCCCATCAGCACGTTGGCACCGGCGGCTTTGGCGTCTTCCACCAGGCGCACGACTTTGTCAAAACCCAGTTGATTGACCAGCGGCCCGACCACAAAGTCTTCGCGCAGGCCTTGATCGACATCGATTTTGGCAACGGCCGCCTGCACCCGTTGGACGAAGTCCTCGAGGATGCTGTGTTGCACAAAAATCCGGTTCGGCGAGATGCACACCTGGCCGCTGTTGCGCAGTTTGGCGCTGACCAGGCCCTTGACGGCCTCATCCAGGTTGGCGTCCTGAAACACGATAAACGGCGCGTTGCCGCCCAGTTCCAGGGTCATTTTCTTGAGGGTGGCCGCGCATTGCGCCGCAAGCAATTTGCCGACAGCAGTGGAGCCGGTAAAGGTGATTTTGCGAATGCGCGGGTCGGCGGTGAAGATCAGGCCGATCTCCTTGGGATCGCCGACCACCACTTCCAGCACGCCGGGTTCGATACCGGCCTTGCGCGCGTATTCCAGCAGCTTGAAGGCGGTGAGCGGCGTGTCTTCGGCAGGCTTGATGACCATGGTGCAACCCGCCGCCAAGGCTGTGGCGACCTTGCGCGTGATCATCATGAACGGGAAGTTCCACGGGGTGATCGCCGCAACAGGGCCGACCGCTTCCTTGGTCACCACCACGTTGGCGTTGCGGTCGTGGGTGGGCAGGGTGTCGCCATACACGCGCTTGGCTTCTTCGGCGTACCACTCGATAAAACCCAGGCCGTAGTCGATTTCGCCACGGGCTTCGGTGAGGCACTTGCCGTTTTCGCGGCACAGCAGTTCGGCGAAGGCTTCCTTGTCGGCCTTAACGGCGTCGTGCCAGCGGCGCAGGATCTCGCTGCGCTCCTTGGCGAGCTTGGAAGACCATTCCGGGAAGGCCGCGCAGGTGCGCTCGACCGCCGCTTTGACTTCAGCCGAGGTGTTCTTGGCAACACGGCCGATTTCTTCACCGGTGGCGGGGTTGTAGACGATAAGCATGAGGAACTCTCCGAGGGCTGAACGTGTTGTTTCAGGCTACGGAAACGGGCGGTTTGAGCGAATATCCAAACCAATCTGCTGATTGCCTATTCCTATGAGTGCATAGCCACGGCGACGATTGCGCAGTAACGTGCGGTTTTCGCCAGGAGCCTTGCACCATGGGCCGCACCCAACGAATCATCGAACTGATGGGCATCCTGGCGCCTGTCGAAGGCTATAACCTGACCGCGTTGGATGACGTGCGCTTTTTGCGTTCCAACCGGCCTTTGCATCGGGTTCCAGTGCTCTACGATCCCGGCATTGTGATTGTCTGCCAGGGGTGCAAGCGCGGCTTTCTGGGGGAAGACATTTACCTGTATGACGCGCAGCATTACCTGGTGGTCTCGGTGCCTGTGCCGTTCACCATGGAAACCGAGGCCAGTGAAGAAGAGCCCATGCTGGCGGTGTACCTGCGGCTGGATTTTACCCTCGCCGCCGAATGGATGGTGGCGCTGGATGACTTCCCTGACCTGGTTGAGGCCAAGCCCCGCGGCATGTATTCATCGCCCATGGATGAGCCGCTCAGCGAGTCGTTGCTGCGTTTTCTCGAAGTGATGCGTGTGCCGATGGACGCGCAGCTCCTCGGCCCGTCGCTGGTGCGCGAAATCTACTACCGCATCCTCACGGGCGCGCAGGGCGGCTCGATGCGCGCCGCGCTCAACCAGCAGGGCCAGTTCGGCAAGGTCGCGCGGGCGATCCGCAAGATTCACGGCTGCTACCACCAGCACCTGGACGTGGAGGCCCTGGCGGCGGAAGCCAGGATGAGTGTGCCGAGTTTTCACGCGCACTTTCGCACGGTCACGGACACCTCACCGATGCAATACCTCAAGTCCACGCGCCTGCACCAGGCGCGCTTATTGATGTTGCGCAACGACATCACCGCCGCCACGGCGTGTGCCAGGGTCGGCTATGAAAGCGCGTCGCAGTTCAGCCGTGAGTTCAAACGCTTTTTTGGGCGCACGCCGCAGGCAGAGATCCAGTGGATGAAGCGCACCTATGCATTGCCGGCGCCTACGTCGGCGTCGATTTATGTGTCGTCCCACTGAACAGGGTCATCAGCAAGGCCAGCCCGGCAAAGGCCGCGCCGGTGAGGGCTTGTCCCTGCCAGCCGTAGTGCTGCGAGGCGAAAGCGCCCGCCGCCGAGCCCAGGGCGCCGCCGATAAAGTAAACCACCATGAACACGGTGTTCAGGCGGCTGGTGGCTGAGGGTTCCAGCGCCAATACGCGGGTCTGGTTAGCCAGTTGGTTGGTCCGGTTACCCAGGTCAAGGAAGGTTGCCGCGATCAGGATGGGCCACCACCAACCGCTCAGCCCAAGGCTGTAGATCAGGATAAACGCCACCAGTACCGTGGTGATGCCGGCGCGTTCGAGCAAGCGCCCATGGCGCCGGGTTTGCTGGCCAATGGTCGAAGCGCAGAGGATGCCGACGATGGCCGACAGCCCCACAAGGCCTGCCTGGGCACTCGTAAAGCCATACGGCGGCAAGGCCAGCAAGGCGGCCATCGAGCCCCAGAACACATTCAAGGCACCGAAGACCAGGGCGCCCTTGAGCGCCGATTGGCGCAGGGTCGGGTATTGCCTGGCCAGGCCCCACAGGGACTTGAGCAAGGCGCCATACGCGAGTTTGCTGGTGGAGATCGACACCGGCATGCGCGTCAGGATTGCCATAAACAGCAGCACATCCAGCGCCGCGGCCACGGCAAACATGCCGCGCCAGCCCAGCCAGCCGCTGACCACGCCGCTGACGGTCCTGGCCAGCAAGCCACCGGCCGACAGGCCGCTGACCATCAGGCCCAGCACCGCGCCTTTCTGTTCGAGGGTACTGAGGTCGGACGCGGCGGGAATGATCACCTGCGCGCTGATCCCCGACAGCCCCAGCAGCCCGCTCGCCACCAGCAGCCAGGTGTAAGACGGCGCCGTGGCCGAGGCCAGCAGGCTGACGAAGTTGAGGCACAGCACGGCCAGGATCAATGTGCGTCGGCTGATCCGGTCGCCCAGCGGTACGAACAGCAGCAGGCCGCAGGCATAGCCCAGTTGCGTGAGCATCGCGATCTGCCCGACGTGCGCGGTGGACACCGCAAAGGTATTGGCGATCAGCGGCAGCATGGCCTGGTTGTAGTAAATCGTGGCGACCGAAAACCCGCAGCAGATGGCGAGGATCAGGGTCAGGCTCTTGGTCAGGACGGGAGAGGGTGGGTGCATGGCGTGGCCGGTGGCTGTCGGATCTGCCGGCGAGAATGAAGCGAAGCGCGGGCGAAATCCAGTGCGTCAGCGCTTCAGGCAATAACCTTGTTGGATTGAATGTTGGCGGTTAAAGGATTGTCCTGCTGGCAGGACGAACAATCGCATTTAAGCTGGCTAATCGTTTATTGGGTTCATGTGTAGGATCAACCTCATTCGATCGCCTAGCCGCGATCCTCACTTGGAGATCCCGCATGAAACTGTTGCATATCGATTCCAGCATCCTCGGCGACAACTCGGCTTCGCGTCAGCTCAGCGCTGGTGTGGTCAAGGCCTGGCAAGCGGCTGAGCCGGGTGTGGAAGTGACTTACCGTGACCTGGCAAGCGAAGGCATCAGCCACTTTTCGGGCCTGACCCTGGGTGCCCTGGGCACCGCGGCTGAATTGCGCGACGCGGTACAACAGCACGAGGCTGAACTGAGCGCGTCGTCGCTGGCTGAATTCATCGCCGCCGACGCGGTGGTGATCGGTGCGCCGATGTACAACTTCTCGGTGCCTTCCCAGCTCAAGGCCTGGATCGACCGCATCGCCGTCGCCGGCCAGACCTTCCGTTACACCGAAGCCGGCCCTGAAGGCCTGTGCGGTGGCAAGAAGCTGATCATCGTCTCGACTGCGGGCGGTCTGCACGCCGGTCAGGCAAGCAACGTCGGCCACGAAGACTATTTGAAACTGGTGTTTGGCTTTCTTGGCATCACCGACATCGAGTTCGTCCGCGCCCAAGGCCTGGCCTACGGTGAAGAAGTGCGCAGCAAAGCCCTGAGCGACGCCAACGCCGTGATCAACGAACAATTGTTCGCCGCCGCGTAAGGCTTGTGTAAATTTCGCGTCTGCTCGGTTCCAATCTGAAGTCGGGCGCCTAAACTCTGTATTCTGATCGCCTCAAAACGACCGGAGTACGGAGTTTTTTCGTTTACCCGCTGTCACTACTTTGGCCCAGGTTATGCACGCATGGGTTTATCACCCGCTGTGAGCGCCTTGAACCATGGACTTTTCATATAGATCTGCCGCGGGTGTTGAACGTGGTCGCGCAGCAAAGGTGGACATCCCCATGATGCGTCTTTGTGCTGTTTTGGTTCTCTCCCTGCTCGGTGGCCTGATTTCAGTGCACGCCGCCCCAGCGCCGCACCCCCATTGGAGTGTGGGCTTCCATCGCATGACGTTTCTCGACCCGCTGGACCAGCAGCCGATGAAGGCCATCGCGTTTTATCCGTCGACCGACGATGAACACAGCACTGCGTTGGGCGCCTATCACGTCGCCGCCACCGAAGACTCCAAGGTCGCCATCGGCCGCTTCCCAATGCTGATGCTGTCCCACGGCAACACCGGTACGCCACTGGCCCTGCACGACCTGGCCACGTCTTTGGCGCGCAAGGGCTTTGTGGTGGTGGCCGTATTGCACCCCGGCGACAACTACAAGGACCACAGCCGCCTGGGCACCGTGAGCAACCTGTATGGCCGGCCGATCCAGATCTCCGAAGCGATCACCGCCACCCTCAGCGACCCGATGCTGTCGCCGTTCGTCAACGTCGATCAGGTGGGCGTGATCGGTTACTCCGCCGGCGGCGAAACCGCGTTGATCCTGGCCGGCGCCAAGCCGGACTTCGACCGCCTGCGCCGTTATTGCCAGGAGCGCCCGGAAGACCGCGACGCGTGCACCACCAAAGGCGAGCTGGTGGTGGATCGCGACGACTTGCAGCCACAGGCCGACCCGCGCATTCATGCCTTGATGCTGATGGCGCCGTTGAGCCTGATGTTTGGCCGCCATACCCTGGCGGATGTGCATGTGCCCGTGCTGCTCTACAGCGGCGACGGCGACAAACTGGTTGCCGTGGACAAGAACGCCGCTGCCTTGGCGCGCAAACTGCCGGAGCCGCCGGATTTCAAACTGTTGGCGGGCGCCGGGCATTTCGTGTTCATGGCGCCGTGTGACAGCGACCAGTTGGTGGCGATGCCGGCGATCTGCACGGATGCCGATGGCGTTGACCGCGAAGGCATCCACCGCGACCTGATTTCAGAAGCGGGGCGCTTCTTCTCCCACACGCTGGGCCAAGCGACCCGCGCCGGTATGCAGACCGCCGATCAGTAAGCGCGGCGCTTGAGCAACACGGTCAGCCCCAGCGCCGTGACCGATAACAGCGCGGCGCAAAAGAAGATCCAGCCGTAGCCGAGGTTCAGGGCCACGGCGCCCATCAATGGCCCGGCAATCGCCAGGGCCAGATCAAAAAACACCGCATACGCACTCAAGCCGGCGCCACGGCTGCTATTGGGCACCTGCTTGATGGCTTCGACGCCCAACGCCGGGTACACCAGCGACAAGCCAAAACCCGTCAGCCCGGCACCGATCAACGCAACCCCGGTTGAGGGCGCCAGCCACAGCAGCGTCAGGCCCAGGGTTTCGATGGTCATGCAGGCAATTGCTGCACTGAACCCGCCAAAACGGCTGATGGCGGAGATAAACACCAGGCGCGACAGGATAAAGCACGCGCCAAATACCGTCAGGCAATACGCTGCCCCGGCCCAGCCGCGATTGAGGTAATACAGGGTAATAAAGGTGGTCAGCGTGCCGTAGCCAATCGACGCCAGGCACAGGCTGGTGCCAAATGGCGCAATGCGCCCGAACACCGCCCAGAAGGGCAGTCGTTCGCCGCGTACCACGGGCACCGAAGGCTTATTGCGGATCAGCACCAGACCCAGCGCCGCCAGCACCGTCAAAGCGATGCCAAGGCTGGTGTAGCCATAATCCGCCACCATCACCACCCCCAGCGGCGCGCCAATCGCAATGGCGCCGTAGGAGGCAATGCCATTCCACGAAATCGAGCGCGCCGTGTGTTCAACGCCCACCGCGCCCATGCACCAACTGATGGTGCCCACGCCTATCAACCCTTGAGCCACGCCAAGCAACAGCCGGCCGACGATCAGGATGCCCAGGCTCAGCGCGGGCAGGCTCTCGACCAGCGTCGCAAAAAACGTCAGCACACCGCTGACCAGAATACCGGCCAGGCCCAGCACAATCGCCCGCTTGGTGCCGACATTGTCGGACATGCGCCCAGCCATCGGCCGGCTGAGCAGGGTGGCCAGGTACTGCGAACCGATGGTGACCCCGGCCACCACCGCGCTAAAACCCAGGTTTTCATGCACATAACCCGGGATCACCGCGATCGGCAGGCCGATGCAGATAAAGGCGATGAAGGTGTAGAAGACGATGGAGACGATCTGCAGGGTGATCGACAGTGAACTGGGGGCGGTGGCAGGCATGGTCACTCGTTCGCGGGCGGGCGGTGACGGCATGATGGCAAGGGCTTGGCGGAAAAGGAAGCAGGCTAACTAGTTTGTTTGATGGCTGGGTTTATTATGGTGAGCGGGCTGCTTGTGGCGAGCAGGCTTGCCCTGCGTTGGGCTGCGCAGCAGCCCCAATAAAAAACACCGCGTTCTGCCTGGCAGAACGCGGTGTCTGATTTTAGGGCCGCTTCGCAGCCCAACGCAGGGTAAGCCTGCTCGTCACAACAAGCCAGCTCACAGGGCAAGCCAGCTCACTACAGTGGCGTTACTTAGAACACCACGCCTTGGCTGCGCAGGTAGTCGTCGTAGGTGCCGCTGAAGTCGATCACGCCGTTGGCGCTCAGCTCGATGATGCGGGTGGCCAGGGACGATACGAACTCACGGTCGTGGCTGACGAAGATCAGCGTGCCCGGGTAGTTTTCCAGCGCCAGGTTCAGCGCTTCGATGGATTCCATGTCCAAGTGGTTGGTCGGTTCGTCCATGATCAGCACGTTCGGCTTTTGCAGAATCAGCTTGCCGAACAACATGCGGCCTTGCTCACCACCGGAAATCACCTTGACCGACTTGAGGATCTCGTCGTTGGAGAACAGCATGCGGCCCAAGGTGCCGCGAATCATTTGCTCGCCTTGCGTCCACTGACCCATCCAGTCGAACAGGGTGACGTCGTCTTCGAAGTCGTGCGCGTGATCCTGAGCGTAGTAGCCCAGCTCGGCGGCGTCGGTCCACTTGATGCTGCCGGCGTCCGGGGTCAATTCATTGACCAGGGTGCGCAGCAGGGTGGTCTTGCCGATACCGTTCGGGCCGATGATCGCAACACGCTCGCCCGCTTCAACCTGGAAGCTGAAGTCTTTGAACAGCGGCTTGCCGTCGAAACCCTTGGCCATTTTTTCGACCATTACCGCCTGGCGGTGCAGCTTCTTGTTCTGATCGAAACGGATGAACGGGCTCACGCGGCTCGAAGGCTTGACCTCGGCCAGCTGGATCTTGTCGATCGCTTTGGCGCGGGAAGTGGCCTGCTTGGCTTTCGAGGCGTTGGCCGAGAAGCGGCTGACGAACGATTGCAGCTCGGAAATCTGGGCTTTCTTCTTGGCGTTGTCCGACAGCAGTTGCTCGCGGGACTGGGTCGCCACGGTCATGTACTCGTCGTAGTTGCCCGGGAACAGGCGCAGCTCGCCGTAGTCCAGGTCAGCCATGTGGGTGCACACGCTGTTCAGGAAGTGACGGTCGTGAGAGATGATGATCATCAGGCTGGAGCGCTGGGTCAGGATGTTTTCCAGCCAGCGGATGGTGTTGATGTCCAAGTGGTTGGTCGGTTCGTCGAGCAACAGCACTTCAGGATCGGAGAACAGCGCCTGGGCCAGCAATACGCGCAGTTTCCAGCCTGGCGACACTTCGCTCATCGGGCCGAAGTGTTGCTCCAATGGAATGCCCAGGCCCAGCAGCAGCTCGCCGGCGCGGGATTCGGCGGTGTAGCCGTCCATTTCGGCAAATTCGGTTTCCAGCTCGGCCACGGCCATGCCGTCGTCTTCGCTCATTTCCGGCAGCGAGTAGATGCGGTCGCGCTCAGCCTTGACCTTCCACAGTTCTTCGTGACCCATGATCACGGTGTCGAGCACGGTGAATTCTTCGTAGGCGAACTGGTCCTGGCGCAGTTTACCCAGGCGTACGTTCGGCTCGAGCATGACCTGGCCGCCGGACGGATCCAGGTCGCCGCCAAGGATTTTCATGAAGGTCGACTTGCCGCAACCGTTGGCACCGATCAAACCATAACGGTTGCCGGCGCCGAATTTGACCGAGACATTCTCGAAGAGCGGCTTGGCGCCGAACTGCATGGTGATGTTAGCTGTGGAGATCAATTACTTTACCTATCAATGGGTTGCGAGCGTGGCGGCAGGAGCCTTCAGGCATGCGTCAACAGCGACATCAAGGCGCGAAACCCGGTCGCTGAGCAGAAAATTTTGGATGTGTGTTGGAATTTGGCGCGCATTGTCGCATATGTCAGGCGACAGTTGTAATGCGCGCGAGCGATGGTTTCGTCAATGTCTCCGGCATTGCCAGCCATAACAAAGCCAGGGCGGCGGCCGCAACGCCCGCCAGCGTCAGGAAGGCCGCGTTGTAGCCGGCCTGTTGCACCACGAAACCGGCCAGGCTGCTGCTCAGTGCCGCGCCCAGGCCAAACACCGTGGACAGCGCGCCAAGGCTGACGTTGAACCGACCCGTGCCCTGGGTCAGGTCCTTGACGATCACCGGGAACAGCGCGCCGAAAATCCCTGCGCCGATGCCGTCGAGCATCTGCACGCCCACCAGCCAATACGGGTCGCTCGACAGCGTATACAGCACGCCACGCAGCGGCAAAATCAGGAAACCGGCCAGCAACAACGGTTTACGCCCCCACACGTCAGCTTTAATGCCCACCAGCCAGGCCATCGGCACCATGACCAGCTGCGCGGCGACGATGCAGGCCGAGGTCAGCGGCGTGGCCATTTGCAGGTTGATCTGCGAGAGCTTCTGGCTGACCAGCGGCAGCATCGCGGCGTTCGCCAGGTGAAACAGCGCGCAGCAGATGGCGAACAGCAGCAGCGGGCGATTGCTCAGCAGCACCTTCACGCCGGAGGGTTGCTCATGATCGCTGCTGTGTGCGGGATCAAAGCCCCGGGCGACTTCGTGGTCAATCGCCGACGCCGAGACGCAACTGACCGCCACGACACTGGCCACGGCCATAAAGGCCATCAAGTAAAACACCACCACCGGGCCGAACCAATAAGCCAGGCCACCCGCCAGCAGGGCCGCCACGGCATTGCCGGCGTGGTTGAAGGTTTCATTGCGCCCGGTGCGGCGGGTAAAGGCGCGCGGCCCGGTGATGCCTAAGGAAATTGCCGAAATCGCCGGCGCGAATACGGAGGCGGCTACGGCACTGGCCGCCTGAGTCAATGCCACCCAGCTGAACGCGCTGACAAACGGCAGCAGCAGGCAACTGACGGTGACAAGGATGGCGGCCACTGCGATCACTGCGCGCTTGCTGCGCGTGCGGTCGATCAGTGCGCCCGCCGGGCCCTGAGTGATCAAGGCCGCGATACCCGCCAGGGTCATGACCACGCCGATGCTGGCGGGCTCCCATTTGTGCACTGCCAGCAAGTAAATCGCCAGGTAGGGCCCGAGCCCGTCACGTACATCGGCCAGAAAGAAATTCAGGCCGTCCAGGGACAGGGTATTACGCAGGTCGGAGTGATTGGCCACGGCGCTGTCTTCGCTAAGGGTGTTCAGGGGATGGACACTCATTGGGCTAAAGACCTACGGGCTCAAATAGAAGTTTCGTCGCCCGAAAGGGTTTTATCTGATGGGCAATTGCCTTATTTTCCGAAGCCCGCTGTCATGACGATCTGGAGATGCAA
This sequence comes from Pseudomonas sp. TWRC1-2, assembly GCF_049896685.1. Classification (NCBI taxonomy): domain Bacteria; kingdom Pseudomonadati; phylum Pseudomonadota; class Gammaproteobacteria; order Pseudomonadales; family Pseudomonadaceae; genus Pseudomonas; species Pseudomonas sp. TWRC1-2. The sequence goes on from NZ_JAFCUU010000001.1 coordinate 233,809, forward strand.
ATGGAGATGCCCTCAGCCCAACAGGCGATTGCTCGTAACAAGGATGCCTGGGATGCCTCCGCCAGGCTGCACAAAGACACCGCCACTTGGAAGACGCTGCTGGAGTCGGTCGCCCGGGCGGACTTTTCGTGCCTGGATCCAACGATCACAGCGTTGCTGCAAGACGTCGGCGTTGCTGGCAAAGATGTGGTGCAGTTGGGCTGTAACAACGGGCGTGAAAGCCTGTCACTGTTCGGCCTGGGTGCCCGCCGTGTGGTGGGCGTCGACCAATCACAGGCGTTTCTGCAACAGGCGTGGGAATTGGCCGAGGTGTCGCCGCATGACCCCGAGTTCATTGAAGCCGATATCCATCACCTGCCCGAACCTCTGCTGGGGCGTTTCGACCTCGCCCTGGTGACCATTGGCGTACTCAACTGGATGCCCGATGTGGCGCTGTTCATGCGACATGTGGCGAGTGCACTCAAGCCCGGCGGCACGCTGGTGGTCTACGAAACTCATCCGTTTCTGGAGGTGTTTGACCCGAGGGCTGCCAATCCACTGCTGCCGGTGAGTTCATATTTTCAGCGCGATCCGTTCGTGCTGCAGCAGTCGATTGTCTACGAAGGGCAGGGCGAGGTTGCCGGTCCGACGTCCTATTGGTACGTGCATACCCTGGGGAGCGTGGTGAGTGGCGCAATAGCGGCGCAGCTGCAGATCGAGCACCTGCAGGAATACCCGCACTGCAACCGCGAAGAACTCTACGAGCAGTACGCCCATCAGCCGGCCCAATTGCCGCTGTGTTTCACCCTGACCGCCACCAAGCGCTGCGCCTGAGCGGTTTTCCCACGCGCAAAAAAAAGCCCGCGAGGAGAGGCGGGCCAAGTGATTCACTGGAGTAGGTAGGCCTCACCCTATAGGCCGGAAAGTGAAGGCCGTGTGAAAACCATGTCGCAAGTTCGGATGGCGGCCGATCAGCCTTTGCGCACAAAAGTGCGCATGGTTTGCCCTGGTTTCGTGCTGAATACCGTTGGCCTTGGCATGCCCGCATCGGCGGCGATAAACACAAAATCATCACCGTCCAGGCGATAGCTGGCGGGCAGTGGCTTGCCGGCATCTTCGCCGATGGCATCGACCCAGGTGATGCTTTTGGGCGAAGTGCTGCTGTCCAGCGTAAACCGGCCCGCAAGCAATACCTCGCCCTCGGTCGTCTTCACTTCGAACGTGTCCCCGGCAATCGTCGTGATTGCTCCCGGCGCGCTATGCGCGTCGGCAGGGTTGAGCACGCCACTGTCTTCGAGGGCGGTCTGCTCCCAAGCGCCTTGAAGAGTTTGATAGTCCGGATCTGAGAAAGAGTGCATGCACATTCCTTGTTGCAGGGGCTGGATTGAGGGGTGAGCACCTTAAGTGCCGAACGTTTTAACGGCGCGAATTGTAACCGCGTGGTGACCTAAATGTACCTAAAAGGGTTTGCTCGCTAGCGGGCACAGATTTACTGAACTATTGACTACGCTTGTGACATTCTCTGACATACATTCACAAGGGCCCTGCATAGTCATCGACATGAAATAGAAACAATCTATAATTGCGTAGGATTTTTCGCATTAGTGTGTGGTCTGAGTGTCATTGGTCACTGTGCCATGGCGTTGTCTCTGGTCTCTCCGTCATTCGAACCTATGTTCGGATTGAATGGGGTGATGGCTTTTTGATGTCTTTTTTAGGTGTTTTTATTTTGAATCGAACTTCTCCGCTCAATTCGCCTGCAACGCCAGATGAAATTGATTTGTTTGAATTGTTTCAAGTCATTTGGCGGCAAAAAAAACTGGTAGTGGGTTGTGCGATTCTGGCGGGAATACTGGGGACGGGTTATGCAATGCTCGCTTCCAAGACATATGAGGTCAGCAGTGTGCTGCGCCCGGCAGCCATCAATGAACTAGACGCGTTGAACCGCTCCGAAATCTATAAGCTGCCACCCGCCGATGCGCTGGAAAAGGTCGGCGCCCAAATGGATTCCTATGGGGCCCGCCTGGGTTTCTTCAAAAGCCACGAAGAACTGTTCAGGGCCTTTCAGAAGCCAGGGCAAAGCCTTGAGCAGAGCTTTGAAGACTTCAACCGCAACTCGATCAACCTGATCCTGCCAGACCCGAAGAAGTCCGATTCGTTGAGCAGTTATGTGCGTCTGGAGATGCAATACCCAGCGGGTGTAGACGGAGTCGCGATCCTCAACGGGTTTGTCGACTATGCCGTTGCAGCGGAGCGTGAGCAGGTCGGCGCCGACCTCAAGGTCATCGTCAATAACCGTTTGACCGAGCTCAAAGGCAAGATTGACGCGGCGCGCGCCAACTATGATACCGGAAAGGAATCGAAGATCGCCACGCTGCTTGAAGTTGACCGGGTCAAGCGCGCCCGCTTGCAGGATGAGCTCAGCGGGCTGCGCCTGCAGATGAAAATGGAGCGCACCAATCGCTTGGCGGAATTGGCTGAAGCGATCTCGATCGCCAAATCCATGGGCATCAAAAAGCCTACAACGCCGTCGTCCATGGCCGACACCGTAGGAGCTGGTTCCAGCCAGGTGGTACGCACCGAGATCAACAACCAGAAGATTCCGTTGTATTTCCTCGGCACCGAGGCTCTGGAAGCCGAGCGAACCGCATTGCTACAGCGTACCAGCGATGACTTCACCAATAGCCGAATCGCGGAAATTGGCAAAGAGCTGCAATTACTTGAGACCAACCGTGAAGTTGAAGTCCTGCGAAAGCGTGGGAATGAGGACATCTTCCTGCAAGACGTTGAGCCGCTGCGGGCCGAAATCGCCCGCTTGAAAGGCCTCAACATCGACATGAGCAACCTGAAGCTGGTTTCCATCGACCGTCGCGCTCAGGAGCCGCTGACCTCGATCAAGCCGAAAAAATCGCTGATTGTCGCGGTGAGCCTGGTCGTGGGGTTATTCCTAGGCGTGCTGGCTGCATTGATCCGTCACTTCGTGCTGACGCATCGCAATGCTGAACCGTACGTGACCCAAGAGACCGACCGCCGCCCACGCCGTGAGCCTACGGACGATCAGCCGCTGCCATAAGCGCGACTGTCAATGGGCCAGCGTCAATGCTGGCCCACGCTGGCTTTGAGCCTGTCTGTGGACAGCTTTTCACAATTCTTAGTTAACCTTTGGTTACAAACTGTGGCTAAATAACGGCCAATGGCCTTGGTCCGGATTGTAACCAACCCGTCCAGTCGCCTATGTGTAATCGTGATTTCAGGTGCTGCTTATCCATCCTCGGCCGTTGTGGGCACGCAGGAGCAGCCTGTTCTCTTCTGACGTGTGACGAATCCCTTGAAACTCATCATTGTTGCTCTCTACGTTGCCTCCATTGCGTATGTCCATCTGCGTGGCCGGGTGCGACACAAGTTGGGCCGCCAGCTTAGCGATCACTCGACGTTCCTTGCGCCGATCAACTGCTTCCTTTACCTGTTTTCCAAGCAGCCAAGCCGTCCCTTTTTGTCGCCCGGCGATTTTCCCGACCTGAGCCCGTTGCAAGAGCACTGGCAAGAAATCCGCCAGGAAGGCCAGAACCTGATGCGCATGGGCGAGATCAAGCGTTCCGAGCAGTACAACGATGTCGGTTTCAACTCGTTCTTCAAGTCGGGCTGGAAGCGTTTCTACCTCAAGTGGTACGGCGACAGCCACCCGTCGGCGATGAAGCTGTGCCCGCGCACCACCGAGCTGGTGCAGAGCATTGGCTCGATCAAGGCAGCGATGTTCGCCGAGTTGCCGCCTGGCTCCAAGCTGGTGCGCCACCGCGACCCGTACGCCGGCTCCTACCGCTATCACCTGGGTCTGGACACGCCTAACGATCCTGGCTGCTACATCAACGTGGACGGCGAAAGCTATTACTGGCGCGACGGCGAGCCAGTAATGTTTGATGAGACCTACATTCATTACGCGGAAAACACCACGCAGCAGAACCGCATCATCTTGTTCTGCGACATTGAGCGGCCGATGAAATACCGCTGGGCCGCGGCGTTCAACCGTTGGTTCAGCCGCAACGTGATGGCGGCCGCCGGTTCGCCCAATGATGATGGCGACAAGACCGGCGGCCTGAACCGCGCGTTCACCCGCCTGTACAAGATTCGCCTGCGCGGTAAAGAGCTGAAAAAGCGCAATCGCGCACGCTATTACTTGGAAAAGTGGGCGATCTTCGCCGGCCTGGCGTTGATCTTTATCCTTATCTGAAACCCGCCCGGGCGCGAATCACGCGGGTGGTTTCGCGCCCAGTTTGTCCCACATCTTCTTCGTAATCTTCTGCCGATTGGCGTAGCCGGCCCACGGGTCGGCTTTGAGTTTATCCAAGCGTTCATGCAGGTTGGCGACGGTCCACTGCTGGGCGCCGCGCAAACCATTCAACTCCTCTCGACTCACCGGTACCGATACCGGCAGGCCAGGCCGTGCGCGCACCGAATAAGCGGCCACCGTACTCGCGCCGCGTGCATTACGCAGGTAGTCGATAAAGATCTTGCCGATGCGGTTTTTTGGGCCCGACGTCGCGGTAAACCGTTCCGGCAACTGCGCTGCCATGAACTGCGCGATGGCCTTGGCGAAGGCTTTGACGCTGTCCCAGCCGTCCCGGCGCGCCAGCGGCACCACCAGGTGCAAGCCTTTACCGCCGCTGGTTTTGACAAACGCTTGCAGCCCAATCTCATCCAGAACCGACAACGTGAGTTGCGCCGCTTCCAGCATGGCTTTCCACGGCAGTGCCGGGTCCGGGTCAAGGTCGAGCACGAACAGGTCAGGCGCTTCGATTTTGTCGACAGTCGCGCCCCAGGTGTGCAATTCGACGGTGCCCATTTGCACGGCGCCGATCAGGGCGTCGGCGGTGTCGATCTCCAGCAGGCGCGCATGACCGGGGTCCAGTGCCGGGTCCAACTGTTTGATATTCGGAATAGCCAGGCGCTCGGAATGCTTTTGGAAGAACTGCTCGCCCTCAATTCCTTCGGGAGCGCGCAGCAGCGACACCGGGCGGTGCTGCAGAAACGGCAGAATCCATGCGCTGATGCCTTGATAGAAGTCGGCCAATTGCTGTTTTTGCGTACCGCTCTGCTTGTCGATCACCCGGTCAGGGTGCGTGATGGTCACGCCGCTGCTGACCTTTTTGGCCTTGGGGGCCGCCTTGGTGACGGACGTGGCTTTGCGCGGTAACTCGTGAATGATCTGCGCCACCGGCTTGTCGGTGCGCAACGCAATAAATGATGCTTGGCGCACTACGCCTTCGCGGGTCCACTCGGCAAAATTCACCTCGCCAACCAACTGCGGTTCCACCCAGTGCACGCCGCGCGCCTGGGCGCTGGTCAGCGGCTTGTGCAGCGGCGAGGTCTTGCGTTCCAGGGGCGTGAGCTGTGCATAGATAGCCTTCAACGATGCCTGATCAAACCCGGTACCGACACGCCCGGCATAGACCAGCCCGGAATCGTCATTGACAGCCAGCAACAGCGCGCCAAAGCCACTGCGCGAGCCCTGAGGCCGCGTGTAACCGATGATCACGAACTCCTGGCGCAAACGGCATTTGAGTTTGATCCAGTCGGCATTGCGGCTCGACACATATGGGCTGCCGACGCGCTTGCCGATCACGCCCTCCAGCGCCAGGTCGCAGGCGCTCTCGAAAATGTCGCGCTGGTTGGCGGCGAAGGCTTCGGAGAACCGCAGCAGTTTGCTGCGGCTTGCGGACAGCGCGGCTTTGAGCGCAGCGCGGCGCTCTTGTACCGGTGCGCTGCGCTGATCCTGGCCGTCGAGAAAGGGCGCGTCGAACAGGTAATACACGATGTCCAGGCTGCGGCCGATGTCGAAGGCATTTTGCAGCGCCTGGAAGTCCGGCAACCCCTCGCCATTGAGGCTGACCACTTCACCGTCGAGCCAGCTGTCCTTGAGCTTGAGGGTTTGCAGCGCTTTGACCTGACGCGGCAGGCGGTCGGTCCAGTCATTGCCGTTGCGGGTGAACAGACGCACTTCACCGTCGCGAATGCGCGCCAGCATGCGGTAGCCGTCGAACTTGATTTCGTATTGCCAGTCACCTTCGGGCGCGCGATCGACCAGAGTCGCCAACTGCGGGGCAAATTGCTCGGGCAATGCCTCGGCGCGTTTGGCGACGGGGGCTTTTTTAGCGGCCGCGGCTTTCTGGCGTTTCGCCGGCGGCCTGGATTTGCCGACCGAGGCGTCGCTGAGCACGCTTTTGGGCTCGGCCTCGACGATGTCGTAGTCATTGGAGGGGCGCGCCTGCTGGTCCTTTTCCTTGATCAGCAGCCACTGTTGCTTGTCGCCGCTGCCTTTGAGACGGGTGCGCACCAGGGCCCAGTCGCCGGAGAGTTTTTCGCCGACCAAGGTGAACTTGAGTTTGCCGGCCGCGTAGGCCTTGTGCGGGTCTTCATGGGGCTGCCAGACACCGCGGTCCCACACGATCACATCGCCCGCGCCGTATTGCCCCGCCGGAATGTTGCCCTCGAAATTGCCATAGCTGAGCGGGTGATCTTCAACGTGCACCGCCAGGCGTTTCTGGGTGGGGTCCAGGCTGGGGCCTTTGGGCACCGCCCAGCTTTTGAGCACGCCATCGAGCTCCAGGCGAAAGTCATAGTGCAGGTTGCGCGCGTCGTGTTTTTGAATCACGAACGACAGCGCCGAGGCTTTGCGTTTGCCCGGGGGCGCACTGCCGGCTGGCTCGGCGGTAATCCCGAAATCACGTTTGCGGTTGTATTCGCTCAGGGGCTTTGCCATGTCGTTCTCCAGCAAAGGGCGGGCTCAAGAGGCCTTTTTGGCGGATTTCTTCGCGGCAGGCTTTTTTGTTGCGGGCTTGGCGGCGGGCTTGCCGGCCAGGCTGCGCTTGAGCAGTTCGGTGAGGTCGATGACATCCGCCGATTTGCGCTCCTCGCTGCCTTCCTGGCTTTCCACATCTTCGATCTTGCCGGCCTTGGCCTTCTTCGCCACCAGCGCCATGATTTTGTCCTGGAAACTGTCGCGGTATTCGTCGGGCTGCCAGTCGGCGCTCATGTCCTCCACCAGGCGTTTGGCCATGTCCAGCTCGCCTTTGGCCAGGCTCGGCTTGGTGACGTCGCTGCCCAGTTCCAGTTCGTCCAGGCTGCGCACCTCGGCAGGCCACCGCAGCATCACCAGCACCAGCGCCGATTCCAGCGGCATTAACGCCGCCAGGTGCTGCTTGGTGTGCAGCACCACATTGGCCAGGGCGACCTTGCCGGTTTTTTTCAGGGTTTCGCGCAGCAGTGCGTAGACCTTGCCGCCGCGTTTGTCCGGGGCCAGGAAGTAGGGCGTGTCGATGTTTTGCAGCGGGATCTGGTCGCTGGCGACAAAGGCGATGATTTCGATGGTCTGGGTCGACTTGGGGTGCGCCGAGCGAATTTCGTCCTCGCTGAGCACCACGTAGCGGCCTTTCTCGAACGCCACGCCCTTGACGATGTTCTCTTTGGTGACTTCCTTGCCGGTGGTCTTGTTGATGCGTTTGTAGCCCACCGGGTCCATGCTGCGTTTGTCCAGCCAGTCAAAATCAACGCCTTGGGAAGACGTGGCTGAGACCAGTGATACCGGGATGTGGACCAAGCCGAAGCTGATCGCGCCTTTCCAGATTGCCCTTGGCATGCCTGCAATTCCTTGAGAAGAGACTGTGTTCTGGTGACTCACAGGCGCCGGGAAAAGTTTCGGCGAGCAGATGCGCGGACAGATTGTGTTACACCTGATGAGAAACTATTTAGTGTCGAAAGCCGAACCCAAGGCGTAGCGTGTTATCGAAAGCACGTACCACTGCCCCAGAGAGGCTTTGTCATGAACAGCTGTGTGCGTCACCTTGCAGTACTGGCGTTGGGCCTGGCGCTTACGCCATTGGCCCAGGCGCAAAACCTGCCTGGCAGCTACGACTCCAACAACAGCCCTATTCATCGGGCCAACCCCAACAGCATGCAGGGCACCCAGCCCAATGCGCCGGCGACACGCGGGATTCAGACCGGGCCGACCAGCCCCGCACCCACCGTGCAAAACGGCGGCATTGGCAATCGCTATCCCAAGCGTGAGGCCGCCCCGAGCCGTCCCACGACCGACACCAAAGCCCCCACCTATGACGCCAACGGCAATCGCCGGTAAGGACTCCGTCTTATGTTGCTACGCAAAACCCTTCTAGCCGCTATTTGCGCAACCACGCTGCTGCCACTGGCTGCGGTTTACGCCGCCGATGCCCAGCAATTCCCGAGCGAACAAGGCAGCATCACCGCGACCCCCATCGTCAAAGGCCTCGACCATCCCTGGGCAGTGGCGTTTCTGCCGGACAAGCAAGGCTTTCTGGTGACCGAACGCCCAGGTCATCTGCGTTTTGTCAGCCCCGACGGCAAGCTTTCTGCACCGTTGACCGGCGTGCCCCAAGTGTGGGCCAAAGGGCAGGGCGGTTTGCTGGATGTGGTGCTGTCGCCGGACTTCAAGCAGGACCGCATGGTCTACCTGTCGTACGCCGAAGGCGGCGGCGAGGGTGGCAAGGCCGGCACCGCCGTCGGACGCGGGCGCTTGGCTGATGACCTGAGCGGCCTGAAGGATTTCAACGTGATCCTGCGCCAGGAGCCCAAGCTGTCCACCGGCAATCACTTTGGCTCGCGGTTGGCCTTCGACCGCGATGGCTACCTGTTCGTGACCCTGGGTGAAAACAATGATCGCCCGACCGCCCAGGACCTGGACAAACTGCAAGGCAAGGTGGTGCGGATCTTCCCGGACGGCCGCGTGCCGGAGGACAACCCCTTTGTTGGTCAGCAGGGCGTACGCCCCGAAATCTGGTCCTACGGCCAGCGCAACCCGCAAGGGCTGGCGATGAATCCCTGGAGTGGCACCATCTGGGAAAACGAACACGGGCCACGCGGTGGTGATGAAATCAACATCATCGAGCGCGGCAAGAATTACGGTTGGCCATTGGCGACCCACGGCATCAATTATTCGCTGACACCGATTCCCGAGGCCAAGGGCAAGACGGTGGAAGGCACCGTGGCGCCTCATCACGTCTGGGAGAAATCACCGGGGATCAGTGGCATGGCGTTTTATGACGCCGACCGCTTCAAGGCGTGGCAGCACAACTTGTTCATTGGCGCTTTGGCCAGCCAGGAGTTGATCCGCCTGCAGTTCGACGGCGACAAGGTGATCCATGAAGAGCGTTTGCTCGCAGGTTTGAAAGCGCGCATCCGCGATGTGCGGCAGGGGCCGGATGGGTTTCTGTATGTGCTGACTGATGAGGATAACGGTGTGCTGTATCGGGTCGGCCTGAACCAGGACTGAATGCGAGAGCGGGGTTGCCCGCTCCCACATTTTGCATTGCAACCGGCTTAAAGCCCGAGGTCGGACAGCCCCGGATGATCATCCGGGCGCCGGCCCAGCGGCCAGTGAAACTTGCGTTCGCTGGCCTTGATCGGCAGGTCATTGATGCATGCAAAGCGGTTGGCCATTAGACCGTTCTCGTCGAACTCCCAGTTCTCATTGCCGTAGGAGCGGAACCAGTTGCCGGAATCGTCGTGCCATTCGTAGGCATAGCGCACGGCGATACGGTTACCGGTGAAGGCCCACAATTCCTTGATCAGCCGATAGTCCAGCTCCTTGGCCCACTTGCGGGTCAGAAAACCCTTGGCCTCTTCGCGGTTGTGCGCAAATTCAGCGCGATTGCGCCATTGCGTGTCCAGTGTGTAGGCCAGCGACACGCGGTGCGGGTCGCGGGAATTCCAACCGTCTTCGGCCAGGCGAACCTTTTCGATGGCCGACTCGCGGGTAAACGGTGGCAGTGGCGGGCGAACTTCTGCGTCGGATGACGGTGCCTTGGATGACATGGGGCAGCTCCTGAAAACAATGAGGCCTATCGAAAGTTGCGCAGTTGATGCGTTCAAAGTTGCAATAACGTTCGCGCCATGCATTGCGCATTATCAGCAGCTGTTGAATCACCCATCACCAGGGCAACGGTAATGGCGCCGTCGATCAAGATCAGCAGTTGCGCGGCCTGCTGTTCAGGGTCGGGGGTGCCATGTGCTTTGCACAGTTGCAGTGCGTAATCGAAGAGTTTGCGTTTATGCGCCTTGGCCAGCAAGCGCACCGGGTCGTGCGGGTCGCCGGTTTCACCACTGGTGTTGATGAAGGCGCACCCGCGAAAGTCTGCCGAGCCAAACCACGCCTTGAGGGCGTCGAACAGCGCCAGCAGGCGTTCTCCACTGCCTTCACTGCGTTCGACTTCGCTGCGCAGCCACTGCATCCAGCGCTCATCGCGGCGGTGCAGGGCGGCAATCACCAACTCATCTTTATTGGCGAAGTACCGGTAAATACTTTTGCGCGAGACGCCCGCGGTTTTCACCAGCAAGTCCATGCCGGTGGCGGCGATGCCATGGCGATAGATCAACTTCTCGGTAACATCGAGGATAATATCGCGGGTGTCATTGCTGATTGATTCATTCATGCCGTGCACAGTAGAACGATCGTTCTCCATGGTCAATTAACTTTTTTCCATCGCGGGCGACGAGACCTGAGCTGCCCCATGGTGTAAGCTCGGGGCCTCTTCGGATTCGACCCATTGCGAGCCTTATGCCGTCGTTCTTCAAACGCTCCCTGTTGCCAAAACTGCGTGGTTTCCCACTGTCTCCCGAGTCGATCGACGTGCTGTCCGGCGCCGATGCGTTTCGCCGTTGCCTGCTGGAGAAAATCCCCCAGGCCACGCGGCGCATCTACATCGTCGCGCTCTACTTGCAGCAGGATGAAGCCGGCCAGGAGATCTACGATGCCTTGCACGCCGCCAAGGCTGCACGGCCAACGCTGGACATTGTGGTGGTGGTTGACTCGCTGCGCGCCCAGCGCGGCCTGATTGGCGCAGGCAAGCAACCCGGCAACAGTGCCTGGTACCAGGCCATGACCCAACGCCACGCCAGCGAAGTGCCGGTGTACGGGGTGCCGGTGCAGACCCGTGAACTGTTCGGCGTGCTGCACCTCAAGGGCTTTGTGATCGACGACAGCGTGCTCTACAGCGGCGCCAGCTTGAATAACGTGTACCTGCACAAGTTCGACAAGTACCGTTTTGACCGCTACCACCTGATCCACAGCCAGGCGCTGGCCGACTCGATGCAGCATTTGCTGGAGCACGGCTTGATTGCCTCCAAGGCCGTGCATCGCCTGGACCTGCCGAACCCGCCCACCACCCGCAGCCTGCGCAACGATATCGGCGACTTGCGCAGCCGCCTCAAGCATGCGGCGTATGACACCACTGCCGGGCTGTTGCCCAACGGCCACATGCTGGTAAGCCCGCTGCTGGGCGTCGGCAAGAACAACCCTTTGAACCGCGTGATCCTCGAGTTGATCGCCAGTGCCCAGCATCAGCTGACTATCTGCACGCCGTATTTCAACCTGCCACTGCCGGTGACCCGGGAAATCAATCGCGCCCTGGCGCGCGGGGTCAAGATCGACATCATTGTTGGCGACAAAACCGCCAACGACTTCTACATCCCGCCCAGCGAGCCGTTCAAGGTGATCGCGGCGTTGCCTTATTTGTATGAAATCAGCCTGCGCCGCTTCGCCAAACGCCATCAGCCGACGATCGACAGCGGCCAGTTGAACCTGCACCTGTGGCGCGACGGCGACAACACCTATCACCTCAAGGGCATGTGGGTTGACCAGCGCTACACCTTGCTCACCGGCAACAATCTGAACCCACGGGCGTTCCGACTCGATCTGGAAAACGCCTTGCTCATCGATGACCCGCGCGGCCAGTGGCTGGAGCCGCGGCGTACCGAACTGGCGCAGATTTTCCAGCACACCACGCGCATCGAAGGGTATCAACAGCTGCAGACCCTGGTGGACTATCCGCCGGCTGTTGGCAAGTTCCTGCGACGGGTCAGCCGCGTGCGCATCGAGCGGTTGCTTTATCGCATCTTGTGAACCCTCATGGCGTAGAGCAGCAGCCGGGCCTGATTCCGGCCCGGCCGCACCCACCCCTCAGGACAGTTCCCGCAACGCTGAACATGCGTCACTGGCAGGCGCGCCACGCCGGCTGGACGGGCAACTGACGCAAGCCAGGTTTGAACAGGCCGCACTGCGCTACAAGCGCGAAAACTCACCGGCAAGTACTGGCCATTCGGCCGAAGCAGAGCGCGCAGGCCGAGGCTTTCCGCAGGACATCGACGCACGCAGAGCGGATGGAAAACGGCAACAAGCCCTCATTTACTGGTTGATGACTGGCGACATCAACGACCAGCCCATTCCTCGTAACGCCTCGATCCGGCCATTCATTGACGCGCTCAGCAATGCTGCATGCCCAGTGCGGTGATGAATCCGGCGGACGGTTATGCGCAACTGGTAAATGCCGCCATCAAGGGCCTGTTCAAATTGTCGCATCTGGCCCCCAGCGCTTCGATGCTGGGCAAGACAGCGCCACACTTGTTAACCGTTGAGGAGAAGTTGAGGGCTTACTGGTTGGCGGGAGGGTGGGATCCTGCACCCGCGCCTACGCCGACGGGCGTGGCTGGAACCAGCCAGGGAATCGCCGTTATCGCGCCAGCGGTCAATGGCTTCTGGTATGCGATCAATCCAAAAACGGGGAGGGCGGATGCCACGCCATTGGCTGACTTCAAATCGACAACCCCAATGGCCGTCTAAGCGGTCAAACCCGACACCAGGCTGAAGCAGTCCCAGGCCCTGCACTTGCGCGAGTGCAGGGCCTGGGGCTTTTTATCAGTTCAGGCCGAGCTTGCCGCGCAGGGTCGACAGGTCTTCAGCCAAGGTGTTGACTGGGCCCACCAAGGCCTTGCGGTCGTTTTCCTTCACTTTGTCGTAGGTTTCAAAGCCGCCATCCTTGGTTTTGTACTTGGCCAGGATTTTGTCCACGGCAGCGAAGTTCTTGTCGACTTTGGTCAGGAAGACCTTGTCTTGCTTCTCGATCTGGCCGCGGAACAGGTCGACGATTTTCTTCGCGCCGTCGATGTTGCCCTGGAAGTCATACAGGTCGGTGTGGCTGTAACGATCTTCCTCACCGGAAATCTTGGTGGCGGCCACTTCTTCCAGCAGGGCAGCAGCACCGCCGACGACTTTCTCAGGTGGGAAGGTCAGGCCGTCAACCCGGGTTTTCAGGTCGTTGACGTCAGTGTTGAGTTTGGCGGTCAGCGCTTCGAGGCCTTTGGTGGTCTTCTCGGAGAACAGCACGTACTCGATGCGGTGGAAGCCGGTGAAGTCTTCGGCGGTCACGCCTTTTTCGTGGTCGTCAACGCGCGAGTCGATGGAGGCGTCGAGGTCGCTGAACAGCTCGGCGATCGGCTCGATGGACTCATAGTGAACACGGGTCGGGGCGTAGAGCTTCTGGGCGGTGGCCAGGTCGCCCTTGTTGATGGCGTCGGTGAACGCCTTGGTCTGGGTGACCAGCTCACCGATTTCTTCGGTGACGTAGATCTTGTAGTCCGACACCGGGCCTACCAGGTCCAGTGGCGCGGTAGCGGCGAATGCTGCCAGCGGTGAGAGGGTCATTAACAACGACAACGCGATAGTCGACTTCTTCATGGGACGTTTTTCCGCTCTGGTTTGTTTTAGGTGTTGGCAGTGGTTTGAGGGTGCGTTGCAGCGAGTAGCGTGCGCCCGATGAAATCCTTGGGCCCTGTGACCCCCGGCAAGGTGAAGAAGTACCCGCCGCCGACCGGCTTGAGGTATTCCTCCAGAGGCTCGCCGTTGAGCCGGGTTTGCACGCTGATGAAGCCTTTCTCCAGGTCAGCCTGGTAGCAGATGAACAACAGCCCCATGTCCAGCTGACCGTTTTTGTTGACGCCGTTGGAGTAGTTGAACGGCCGACGCAGGATCAGGTTGGCCTGAGTCTGCGGGGTGCGCGGGTTGGCCAGGCGGATGTGGGCATCGAGCTTGGTCAGCTTGCCTTCCGGGTCCTTGCTGTAGTCGGGAACCTGGCTTTCCTTGTCGCCATCCATGGGCGCGCCGGTGGGTTTGATGCGCCCGATAATGCTTTCCTGCTCTTGCAGCGGGGTACGGTCCCAGCGCTCGACGAAATTGCGGATGATGCGCACGGCCTGGTAGCTGCCGTTGGCGGCCCAGGCGGGCTCGTCGCTGCCGGGCTGCACCCAGACAATCTGGTCCATGGCCTTGTCGTCGTTGGAGTTCGGGTTGGCCGAACCGTCACGGAAACCGAGAAAATTACGCGCGCTCTGCGCAGGCTCGCCGGGTTTGGCCGGCGCTTGCGGCGGCACGCTGCCTTCCTGTTTCCAGCGCACCAGCAGCAGGTCCGGCAGGTTTTTGACGATGTCGCGCAGGGCGTGGATATTGGTGTCCGGGGTGTTTGAGCTGAATTGCAGGCTCAGGTCACCGTGGCACTGCGCCGGCTCCAATGCGTCGTTGGGGAAGCCGACCATGCGGCTCAGGCGCTTGGGTTTGACGGCGGTGAGGCCGAAGCGCTCATCGAACAGCGACTCGCCGACGGATACGGTGATGGTCAGGTTATCCGGCGTGACCACCGGGCCCAGAATGCCGGAATCGGTAGGCGGCAGTTTCGGGTCGACTTGCGGCACGGTGCCGCCGGTCATCAGGAAGCTGATGCGCTCGTTCAATGTGCGAAACAGACGCTCCAAGTCTTCGCGATCACTGGCCAGTACGTCAAACGCCACCAGCATGCCGCAGGCCGGGCGTGGGGTGACGATGCCGCTCTGGTGCTTGCCGAAAAAATCGTGGTGGTCCTGCGTCTTGTCACTGCGCGGTGCAGTGGTGACTTGCTCGGCCGCAGCCGCCGCCATGGCCGGGCAGCTCAAGCTGCTGCCGGCAATCGCGGCGCCGGTGGCCGCCATGCCCAGCAGGACACGGCGACGTTGCGGGCAAAACTGTTCTGAATCACTCATCTGTTAGTTCGTCTTCACTGCAGGCCGGAAAGGCCAAGGGCGGGGTCGATTCCATCGAGTACAGCGGCCAGAGCCTTGGCCTTGTCGGCGATCTGCTTGCGCTGATCGGCGGTGACGCTGTCGTAGCGGCGGTACTGGCCGTCGACTTTCAAACCATTGAGCTCGGTATCGAAGGCGGCGAGGGCACTGTCGATTTTCGGCAGCAGGTCCGCTGCGGATTTGGTCAACAACGGGCGCATCAGCTCCACCACCTTGTGGGCCGCTTCCAGGTTGGCGGCAAACCCGTTCACGTCGATATGGCTGTAGCGTTCCTCTTCACCGCTGGCGGCGCGTACATCCGCCAGGCTGTTGAGGTTGCGCACCACAATGCTCACCAGTTGTTCCGGTGGCAGCGATTGGGCCAGCAGTTGTTGCTTGAGCGTGGTGACGTCGGTGACCAGGCGTTGCGCAATCGGGGCCAGGCCCTCAAGGCTGTGCTGCTGGAACAGGCTGTATTCGAGGCGATGGAAGCCGCTGAACGCCGGGTCTTGCTCGCGCTTTTCAAAGTAGTCGGCGCGTGCGTTGATGGCGTTATCCAACTCGGCCAGGCGTTGCGAAGCCGGCGCCAGGCGCTGGTAGGCCTCACGGGCCGGCACATAGAGGGCCTGCGCCTGAGCCAGGTCACCGGCTTCAATGGCCTGTTGCAGCGCCGTAACGGCCTTGACCAGCGCACTGCCCTGGCCGCTCAGGTACACGCGGAACTCCGACAGCGGGCCGATAAACGCCACCATCGACGGCTTGGCCTTGGCCTGGGCGTCGGACTCAGCCGTCGGCGTCACGTGCAACGTGCCGCGCGGGTTGCTCAACAGCCCGCAGGTGATTGCATAGTCGCCGGGCAGCAGGTTGGCGTTGATCACCTGGCTCAGGCCAGGGGCGATATTTTCGCGCTCCTCGATCACCAGCACGCCGTCGAGGATTTCCCATTCCACCGCGCGGTCGGAGCGGTTGATGATGCGAAAGCTCGCGTGCCCGGCGGGCACGGTCAACGCGTTGGGTTCGCAAGCGTGGCCATGGATGGTCACCGCGATTTCATTGTGGTTGGTCTGACGTTTGGCGGCGGCCAATTGCGAGGCGTAATAGAACAGCGCACCGGCGCCGATCATCACGACCACCGAGCCGGCCACCGCCCAGCGCAGGGCGCGGGAAGGCAAAGCCGGTTGAGGGGTTGGGTTGGACAAGAGACGGTCCTTACTGGCTGGAAACGGAAGAGGTGTTAGCGACAGGCCTGGGTGGGGCGGACGGCAGGAAGAACATCACCAGCGCCACCACCAGGTAAATCAGATACGCGCCCAGGGTGCTGATGGTCGGTGCGTCCTGATAGCCGAACATCCCGGCCAGCACCGAGCCCAATGGGCCATCCATCGGCAGTGTCGCGCTGAAATCGAACAAGACGGTTTGCCAGTGGTTCCACACCCCGGCCTCGTGCAGGGCTTGTACCGAGTTGGCGAGAATGCCGGCGGCGACCACCAGGATGAACAAGCCGGTCCAGCGGAAGAACGCACCCAGGTTCAAGCGCATGCTGCCGGTGTAGATCAGGAAACCGACGATGATCGCCAGGATCAGGCCGAGCAGGGCGCCAATCGGCGCGCCCGGGCCTTCGCTCTGCTGGAACACCGCGAGCAGGAAGAACACCGTCTCCAGGCCTTCACGGGCCACGGCGAAAAACACCATGGCGATCAGCGCGATCACCTGATGCTTGGAGCCGGCCAGGGCGTGGTCGAGGGATTCGTGCAGGGAATGCTTGATGGAGCGCGCTACTTTGCGCATCCAGAACACCATGGAGCTGAGAATGCCGACGGCCACCAGGCCGACCACACCTTCGAACAATTCCTGTTGTTTTTGCGGGAATTCGGCGCTGACCAGTTCCAGGCCGCCGCCGACCAGCAGCGCCAGGGCAGCGGCGAGAAACACGCCGATCCATACCGCGGGCATCCACTGGCCGCGGCCGGTCTGTTGCAGGTAACTGGCGATGATGCCAACGATCAATGCTGCTTCAATGCCTTCGCGCAGCATGATTAGAAAGGGAACGAGCATTCGGCACCGCATCATGACTGGATAGGATGCTAATTTGTAACATAATGATACTCATTACTAAACAGGGAATATTGCGCTTTGCTGAACTGCGGCTGAACGGTGGTGGCGAATCGCAACCGCCCTTATGATGCACCCCATCTTTTGCAGCATTGAATAGCCCGATTCCCATGGCGGAAAAAGACACCATCTCTATCCATCTTGTGCGCGAAGCCTTGCTGCAAAGCTGCGCGCCCGGCGCGGCCACGGTGGAGGCGTTGAGCAAGGTTGGGATAGACCCGGCGTTGCTCGACCAGTCCGACGCCCGCGTGCCCGCCACGGCCTATGCACGCCTGTGGCGCTTGCTGGCGCGGCGCACGGATGATGAATTTTTTGGAATGGACCCGCGCAAGCTCAAGTCCGGCAGCCTGGCGTTCCTGTGCCGCGCCGCCATGGCGCAACCCAATCTGGGCGCGGCCCTGCAAACCGGGCTGGGCTTTCTGTCGCTGATGCTTGAGCAGATGCCCGCGCAATTGGTGCACCAACAAAGCCTGGCGGAAATCGTGTTGGCTGAGCCTGCGCCCAAACGCGCGTTTACCTACTTCACCTATTGGATGATTGTGCACGGCGTCGCCTGTTGGCTGGCCGGCCGGCGCATCCCGATCCTTGCGATTGAGCTGCGCTGCCCACAACCGGACTTTTACGACGATTACCGGGTGATGTTTTCTGAGAACCTGCGTTTTGATCGGCCGCGTACGCGCATGATCTTTTCTGCAGACTGCCTGGACGTGCCGATCAAGCGCAGCCCGGAAGAACTCAAGCGCTTTCTTGCCCATGCGCCGGCCAACATATTGGTCAAGTACCGCGACCCGGATAGCCTGGCCACGCGCATCAAGCACGATCTACGCCAGATGTCGCCCGATCTGTGGCCGGAAACCGACGGCCTAGCGGCCAGTCTGTGTATTTCCGCCTCGACCCTGCGCCGCCGTCTGGCAGATGAGGGCCAGACTTATCAAGGGCTCAAGGATAGCGTGCGCAAGGAACTGGCGATCGTCTGGCTGGCAGAGCCACAGGTCAGCTTCGCCGAAATCGCCGGGCGCCTGGGGTTTGCCGACACCAGTTCGTTCTACAAGGCGTTTCGCAAGTGGTCCGGGTCCAACCCCGGGCATTACCGCAGCTTGATATTGAACGAAGCATTGAGCCAATAGGTGATTGGAACGCTGCCGGGCCTGTGCGAGCAGTTACCCGCAGCTTCAATGATCCAGGTCACTCTCCGGCGCCCGTGTCCGTGTAATAGTCGGCGCAATCGTTCCATCGCTTGTTTCCTGACGCAGCCTGATCGGCACTTGTCGCGATCAACGTCTACGCCATTTCCCTCATTCAAGAGCAGGATTTCATGGCACTTCACAAAACCGTAGAAACCCAAGACCAAGCCATCGAAGACGTGTATTCGAGCGGTTCGTCCCAGCACACCTTGCCCAAGTACCGTTTGCCGAATCACTCGACCACGCCGTCGGCGGCCTACAACCTGGTGCGCGATGAACTGCTGCTGGACGGTAACTCGCGGCAGAACCTGGCGACCTTCTGCACCACGTGGGTCGAGCCCGAAGTGAAGCAGTTGATGGCCGACGCCCTCGACAAAAACATGATCGACAAGGACGAGTACCCGCAAACCGCCGAGATTGAAAATCGCTGCGTGCACATCATTGCCGACCTCTGGCACGCGCCCAAATCCTGGCAAACCGTGGGCTGTTCGACCACAGGGTCTAGCGAAGCGGCCATGCTTGGCGGCCTGGCCCTGAAGTGGAGCTGGAAAAAACGTCGCGAAGCCGCGGGCCTGCCGACTGACAAACCGAACTTCGTGTGCGGGCCGGTGCAGATCTGCTGGAAAAAATTCGCCCGCTATTTTGACGTGGAAATTCGTGAAGTGCCCTTGCGCGGTGACGCCTTGGGCCTGCTGCCGGCCGACCTGCGGGAGTATTGCGACGAGAACACCATCGGCGTGGTCGCGACCCTGGGTGTGACCTTCACCGGTATCTACGAACCCGTGGCCGCGCTGGCCGCCGAGCTGGACGCGATGCAGCGCGACCTCGGCCTGGACATCCCGATACATGTTGATGCGGCGAGTGGCGGGTTTATCGCCCCGTTCATCCAGCAAACGCTGCAATGGGATTTTGTGATCGAACGGGTCAAGTCGATCAACGCCTCGGGCCACAAATACGGGCTGGCGCCGCTTGGCGTGGGCTGGGTGATTTGGCGCTCTACCGAAGATTTGCCGGAAGAATTGATCTTCTACGTCGACTATCTGGGCGGCAACATGGCGACCTTCGCGCTGAATTTCAGCCGGCCAGGCGGTGAGATCATTGCCCAGTACTACAACTTCCTGCGGCTGGGGCGCGATGGCTATACGCGTATTCAACAAGCCTGTTCCGACACGGCGCAGTGGCTGGCCGCGCAAATCGCCAAGTGTGCCCCGCTGGAGTTGGTGTATGACGGCAAAGACGGGCTGCCGGCGGTCTGCTACAAGCTCAAGGACGGCATCGACCATGGCTTCAGCCTGTATGACCTGTCCGAGCGCGTGCGCATGCGCGGGTGGCAGATCGCGTCCTACCCACTGCCTTCAGACCGCCAGAACATCGTGGTGCAACGCATCCTGGTCCGCCATGGCGTGAGCCGCGACCTGGTGGCGCTGTTGCTTGATGACCTGCGCAAGGCTATCGAGTATCTGCAGAAAAACCCGGTGGCCAATTCCGACGCCGGGCCGAGTTTCAGCCACGGCGCGATCGCCGATCCGGTGATCCCGGCAGACACCCCCAACCTGGCCTGACACACCTCACGCTCACCGGGCCTTGAGGCTCGGTGCCTTAAGTGTTTGCCTTGCCAGGTGCGAATTATCGTGACTGCCATCTTCAGTTTCTTGCACGACAACCCCTATATTTTGCTGTTTCTGGTGGTCGGCCTGTCCGTCTGGGTCGGGCGCGGCACCATCAAGGGGTATGGCTTGGGGGCGGTGGCCGGGGCCATCGTCATTGGGTGCGCCATTGCGACCTGGGCGTCTTACTACGGTGTGCATTTCGAGCTCGATAACTTCACCAAGAGCCTGTTTTATTACCTGTTCATGTACGGCGTCGGGCTGCGCGTGGGGCCCTCGTTTATCAATAGCCTCAAGGGCGATGGGCTGAAATTCACCTTGCTGGCGATACTGTCGTCGTTCCTCGGCCTGGGCATCGTGGTGCTGGGTGTGAAGCTCTTGTCGCTGCCGGTGGGCGCCGCTGGCGGTATTCTTGCCGGTTCACAAACCATGTCTGCGGCCATCGGCTCGGCGGAGCAAGCCCTTACCTCCGGCGTCGTCCCGCTGCCGCCGGGCACCACGGTCGCCGCGGCGACGGCCATGATCGCGTTGTCCTATGGCATCACCTACATCTGGGGCACGGTCGGCATCATCCTGATCTGCAAATACCTGCCGCGCTGGTGGGGGGTGGATGCACGCGCAGCGGCCAAGGCGTATGAAGTCGAACACGGCGTGCCCAATGTCGATGACGCCGGGCTCAGTGGCTATCGGCCTTTCGACTTGCGCGCGTACCGATTGGTGAACAGTGAATGGGCGGGGCAGACCATCGCGCAGTTCCGCCAGCAATTTGCGCTGTACCAGATTGAGAATGTCGAGCGCGGCGATCAGTTGCTCGGCGCCGATCCCGCACTGGTGCTGCAACTGGGCGATATCATTGCCCTGGGCGGCAGCCTCGACGCGCTGACCGATCACATGGGCCTGATCGGGCCGGAAGTGCCGGACGCCCGGGCGCTCAACATCCCGCTGGATGAGGCGGTGATTCTGGTGACCCACCGTGATGCGATCGGCAAGCAGCTCAAGCAGTTCAGCCAGTCATCGATTGCCGGGCAGGTGCAGCTGGTGGGCATCGAACGCGGCGGCGCGCCCATTCCTCTGGGGCTGGAAACACGCCTGCAACGCCTGGATGTGATGCACCTGATCGGCTTGCGTACCGCCATCGACAAAGCCACGGCGTTACTCGGCAAGGCGGGGCGGCCGAGTACCGCGACCGATCTGCTGATGCTGTCACTGGGCATGGTGCTGGGGTTGCTGATCGGTCTGATCCAAGTGCCGGCGTTCGGTGCAGCGGTGGGCCTGGGCAACGCGGGCGGCTTGCTGGTGTCGGGGATTATCGTCTCGTCACTGGTGTCGCGCGTGCGCTTTTTTGGTAATACACCCAACGCCGCCCGCAACATTCTTGAAGACATGGGGCTGATTTTCTTTGTCGCGATCGTGGGAGTGAACGCTGGCGCCAACCTGGTTTCACAAATCAGCCCGATCATCGCGTTGAAGGTCGTTGTGCTCGGCTTTGTCGCCTGCACCGTTCCGCCGTTTATCGTCTGGGCGGTGGGGTTTCATGTGTTCAAGATCAACCCGGCGATCCTGATGGGCGGCGTGGCGGGCGCGCGTAGCCACTCCGGACCGGCGCGTGAGGCCGCCAAGGAAATCGACAGCAGCGTGCCCTGGATCGGTTTTCCTGTGGCGTATGCGGTGTCGGGCATTTTGCTGACGGTGTTTGGCTACTTCGCGATGGTCCTCGCACGCTGACGCCGGCTCAAGAGGCGCCTGGCCCCACACACTGTGCGCAGCGTTGATCGTCGGCGGTGCAGCCGTTGTCCGCCATTGCTTGCTTACAGGCCACAGGGTCAAGCAGCGCCGTGTAGCAAACACGCCATGAAACTGCAGGGTTCTGTTTCCTTGTGACGTCATCACTGTGAAAAATTGAAGCACAACCTTGGCGTTAACCCTGGCGACTCAGGCATAAAAAAAGCCCCACGACCGAAGGGGGCGTGGGGCTAAAAATTGGCTGGATGCGACCAACCAAAGGAGCGCTTTACATCATTTGCTGCTGGCGACCACCGTGTCCGGCTGCCAGCCACCACCGAGGGCCTTGTAGATCGCGACAATCCCGCGATACAAGTCCACTTCGGCCTGGGCCTGGGAGTCTTCAGCGGCCAGGCGCTCACGTTGCGCGTCAAGCAGCACCAGGAAATCCACCGTGCCTTCGCGGTAGCGGATCGCCGCAAGGTCGGCCGCCGCGCGACTTGATTCACTCTGACGGATCAGCGAGACCAGGCGCTGCTGGCGTTTGCCGTAATCACTGAAAGCATTTTCCGATTCTTCCAACGCCAGCAGCACTTGTTGCTCATAGGTTGCCAGGGCGCCATCGGCCTCGGCGTTCGCGCCGCGCAACCGCGCTCGCACGCTGCCCAGGTCAAACGCCGCCCAGGTGATGCTTGGGCCAAGCGACCAGGCATTCGCTGCGGCGGACCCGATCTGCGAACCGCGCCCGGCCGTGAAGCCGAGGAAGCCGCTGAGGCTGACCCGTGGGAACAGGTCGGCCTTGGCCACGCCGATACGCGCGGTGGCGGCCGCCAGTTTGCGTTCGGCACTGAGGATGTCCGGGCGACGCTGCAGCAGTTGCCCCGGGTCGCCGATGGGCAGCGCCTTGGCAATCGCCGGCAGGTCTTTGGGGCTCAGGTCCACGCTCAGCTTGTCGGGGCGCTGGCCGAGGAGGGTGGCGATGCGGTTGCGCTCGCGCACTTGCTCGGCCTGCAGTTGCGGCACGCTGGCTTCAACGGCCGCCAGGCGTGCGTCGGCACGCTCCACGTCGAGCTGATCACCCACGCCGGCATCGCGCAGGCTGACGGTAATGGTGCGCGATTCCTGCTGGTTCTTCAGGTTGTCCAGGGCGATGCGTTCACGCAATTGCGCACCGCGCAGTTGACCGTAGGCGTCCACCAGCTCGGCAATCATGGTGACTTGCAGTTGGTACAGGTCGGCTTCGGCAACCTGCTGGTCAGCATCGCTGGCTTCCAGGTTACGGCGGATGCGGCCGAACAAATCCACTTCCCAGGCCATGTCCAGGCCCAGGTCGTAGCGCTCGCTGTTGACGCGCTTGGTGGTCTGGCCCGGGATCTGGCCTTTGCCCACGTCGCTGCTGGCACGGCTGGTGACCACCGGCATGATGTCGTTGGCCGCGTCATCACGAATGGCGCGGGCCGCGCGCAGACGGGCAAAGGCTACGCGCAAGTCGCGGTTACCGCTCAACGACTGGGTCACCAGTTGGTCGAGGGTCGGGTCGTCGAACTGCTGCCACCAGATACCTTCGTACTTGGCGTGGTCATAACTTTTGGTGTCGGCGGCGGCCGTGATGTTGGCCGCCTCCAGCTTCTCGGTTTTGTAGTCCGGGCCCACGGCACAGGCGCTCAGCGCCA
Organism: Pseudomonas sp. TWRC1-2; assembly: GCF_049896685.1. NCBI lineage: Bacteria > Pseudomonadati > Pseudomonadota > Gammaproteobacteria > Pseudomonadales > Pseudomonadaceae > Pseudomonas > Pseudomonas sp. TWRC1-2. The sequence goes on from NZ_JAFCUU010000001.1 coordinate 256,978, forward strand.
GCACCAGCAAGCTCGGTAGAAAGACTTTCACGCTCATTGCTGTGTCTCCAGCTTCAAGGCCTTGGCCGCTTTGCGCGCGTCCTGGCGCTCCACATAGCGACGGATCAGTACGTAGAACACTGGCGTCAGCAACAGACCGAAGAAGGTCACGCCGATCATCCCGGAGAACACCGCCACGCCCATGGCATGACGCATCTCGGCACCGGCACCGCTGGACAACACCAGGGGCACCACGCCCATGATGAACGCGAACGAGGTCATCAGGATCGGCCGCAGACGCAAGCGGCAGGCTTCCAGTACCGCAGCCAGTGGGTCGAGCCCCTCGGCCTGTTTATCCTTGGCGAATTCGACGATCAGAATCGCGTTCTTACACGCCAGGCCCACCAGTACGATCAAGCCAATCTGGGTGAAGATGTTGTTGTCGCCGCCCGAGATGATTACCCCGGTAATGGCCGACAGCAGCGTCATCGGTACGATCAGGATCACCGCCAGTGGCAGGCTCCAGCTTTCGTATTGGGCGGCCAGTACCAGGAACGCCAGCAGTACGCAGAGCGGGAACACGAACAGCGCGGTGTTGCCCGAGAGGATTTGCTGATACGTCAGGTCAGTCCACTCGTAGGTCATGCCGTTGGGCAGTTCCTCTTTCAACAGTTTTTCAATCGCGGCCTGGGCCTGGCCGGAGCTGTAGCCCGGTGCGGCGTTGCCGTTGATTTCCGCGGTGATAAAGCCGTTGTAGTGCATCACGCGGTCCGGGCCCGAGGTGTCGCTGACCTTGATAAAGGTCGCCAGCGGGATCATCTCGCCCTTGTTGTTACGCACTTTCAGCTGGCCGATCTGGTCTTCATCCTGGCGGAACTGTTGCTCAGCCTGCACGTTGACCTGGTACGTACGCCCGAAGCGGTTGAAGTCGTTGGCATACAGCGAACCCAGGTAGATCTGCAGGGTGTCGAAGATGTCGCTGACGGCCACGCCGTGGGTCTTGGCCTTTTCGCGGTCGATGGCGGCATCGACCTGCGGCACGTTGACCGTGTAGCTGGTGAACAGGCCGAACAACTCAGGCACGCCACGGCTTTTGGTGATGACGTTCTGCACTTCTTTGTACAGCTCGTCGTAACCCAGGTTGCCACGGTCCTCGATCTGCAGGCGGAACCCGCCAATCGTGCCCAAGCCCTGTACCGGCGGCGGTGGGAAGATCGCCATGTAGGCTTCTTCGATGCTGCTGTACTTGCCGTTCAGTGCACCGGCAATCGCGCCGGCCGACAGGCTCGGGTCTTTACGCTCATCGAACGGCTTCAAGGTCACGAACACGATGCCGTTGTTCGGGCTGTTGGTAAAACCGTTGATCGACAGGCCAGGGAAGGCGATGGCGCTTTCCACGCCCGGCTGCTTCATGGCGATGTCCGACATGCGCTTGATCACATCTTCGGTGCGGTCCAGGCTCGCGGCGTCCGGCAATTGCGCGAAGGCCACCAAGTACTGCTTGTCCTGGGCCGGTACGAAACCGGTGGGCGTATGGGCGAAACCCAACCAGGTCAGCACCATCAGCCCGGCGTACAGGAACAGTGCAATACCGCTGCCGCGAATCACCCGGCGTACGGTGCCGACGTAGCCATGGCTGGCTTTCTCGAAGAACCGGTTGAACGGACGGAACAACCAGCCGCCGAACACCTTGTCGAGCGCCTTGGAAAAACGGTCCTTGGGGGCGTTATGACCCTTGAGCAAGACGGCAGCCAGGGCCGGGGACAAGGTCAGCGAGTTGAACGCCGAGATCACCGTCGAAATCGCAATGGTCAAGGCGAACTGCTTGTAGAACTGCCCGGTCAAGCCGCTGATAAACGCCGCCGGGATGAACACCGCACACAGCACCAACGCGGTGGCGATGATCGGGCCGGTCACTTCGCTCATGGCTTTTTCAGTGGCCGGGAACGGTTCCAGTCCAAGCTCGATGTTCCGCTCGACGTTTTCCACCACCACGATGGCGTCGTCCACCACGATACCAATCGCCAACACCAGTCCGAACAGCGACAGCGCATTGAGCGAGAAGCCAAACAGGTGCATCACCGCAAAGGTACCGATCAACGAAACCGGCACTGCCACCAACGGAATGATCGACGCGCGCCAGGTTTGCAGGAACAGGATCACCACCAGCACCACCAGGATCAGTGCTTCAAACAGGGTATGAACCACCGCCTCGATAGAGCCGCGCACGAAGACCGTCGGGTCATAGGCGATGCGATAATCCATGCCTTCCGGGAAGCTCTGCTTGAGCTCCGCCATCTTGGCGCGCACTTCATTGGAGATGTCGATGGCGTTGGAGCCCGGGCGCTGGAAGATCGGGATCGCCACGGCCGGTTGGTTGTCGATCAACGAACGCAGGGCGTACTGGCTGGAACCCAGCTCAACCCGCGCGATGTCTTTCAAACGCGTGATTTCGCCGTTGGCACCGGCACGAATCACGATATTTTCGAACTCTTCCTCAGTGACCAGGCGGCCCTGGGTGTTGACCGACAGTTGGAAGCTGGTGTCATTGGGCGCGGGTTGCGCGCCCAATGCACCGGCCGCCACCTGGCGGTTCTGCTCGCGAATGGCCGTGACCACATCGGTGGCGGTCAGGTTGCGCGAGGCGGTCTTGTTCGGGTCCAGCCATACACGCAGCGAGTAGTCGCCCATGCCGAACAACTGCACATCGCCCACGCCGCCCAGCCGCGCCAACTCATCCTTGATGTTCAGGATCGCGTAGTTGGACAGGTAGAGCATGTTGTAGCGCTGATCCGGGGAGGTGATGTGCACCACCATGGTCAGGTCGGGCGACGCCTTGTCTACGGTGATACCGATGCGCGTGACTTCCTCAGGCAGTTTTGGCTGAGTGCGTGTCACACGGTTCTGCACCTGCACCTGCGCGTTGTCCAGGTCGGTGCCCAGGGCGAAAGTGATGGTCAGGGTCAGTTTGCCGTCGGCGGTCGACTGCGAGGACATGTACAGCATGTTCTCGACGCCGGTGATGGCTTGCTCCAGCGGAGCGGCCACGGTTTCACCGATGACTTTAGGGTTGGCGCCCGGGAAGTTGGCGCGTACCACGACGGTCGGCGGTACCACTTCCGGGTATTCGCTGATCGGCAGCTGGAACAGCGAGATCGCGCCGGCGATCAGGATCAACAGCGACAGCACCGCTGCGAAGATCGGCCGCGAAATGAAGAACTTGGAAAAATTCATCTTGAGTTGTATCCCTTAACCGCGTGGAGTCGCGACGCTGGCAACTTTTGGCGCGGCTTTATCCGGCGCCACTTGTTCCAGGTTGCTGGCTTCAAGCGCTTGTCGTTGTTGTGCCAAGGCGGCGAGGGTTTCCTTGCTGGCCATCGGGATCGTTTCAGGTTGCACAGGCGAGCCCGGACGAATGCGCTGCAGGCCCTTCACGACGATGGTGTCGTCCTTGTTCAAACCGCTGCGCACGATGCGCAGGCCTTCGATCTTCGGCCCCAGTTCCACCGAGCGATACGCCGGCTTGTCGCCGTCCATCACCAACACGAATTTCTTGCCAAGGTCAGTGCCGACGGCTTCGTCGTTGATCAGCACGGCGGAGTAAGTGCCGCTGCCGACCAGCTTCAAGCGTGCATACAGGCCCGGGGTGTATTCGCCTTTGCTGTTATCGAACACGGCGCGACCACGGATGGTGCCGGTGGCCGGGTTGACCTGGTTGTCGACGAAGTTCATCTGGCCCAGGTGCGGGTTGCCGGTTTCGTTGGACAGGCCCAGGTACACCGGAGTGGTGGCGCCACGGCGGCCTTCGCGCGCCAGCTGGGTGTACTTGAGGTACACGCGCTCATCGGCGTCGAAGTAGGCGTAGACCTTGTCGGTGGAGACCACGCTGGTCAGCGCGGTGACGTCGGCGGTCACCAGGTTGCCGGCGGTGATTTCGGCACGGCTGACACGCCCGCTGATCGGTGCGGTCACGCGGGTAAAGCTCAGGTTCAACTTGGCCAGGTCCAGCTGCGCCTGAATCCCGGCCACTGCGGCGCGGGCTTCCTGGGCGGCGGTGGTGCGCGAGTCGGCCAGTTCGGCGGAGATCGCATTGCTCTGACGCAGGCGGTCGCCACGTTGCGCTTCGTTATCGCTACGGGTGGCGGCGGCTTTGGTTTGGGCAAGCTGGGCTTCGAGGCGGCGCACTTCAGCCTGGAACGGACGCGGGTCGATCTGGAACAGCAAGTCGCCCTTTTTCACCAGGGCGCCTTCGGTGAAGGCCACCTGGTCGATCTGGCCGGACACGCGCGGACGAATCTGCACGGTTTCCGGGGCTTCCAGGCGACCGGTGAATTCGTCCCACTCGTTGACCGGTTGTTCGAGCACCTTGGCCACACTGACTTTCGCAGGAGGCATGGCGGCCGCTTGTTCTGGGGTCTTGCCGCACGCGCTCATCACCACCACGGCCAAAATCGCCAAGGGGAAGCGCAAATGTTTGAGTGACTGTTCCATGAAGTGCATCCGCCAATGTATTTGAGATGGGCGGATCATGCGCGGCGAGGTGCTATGTCACGAATCGAATGAAGCAAAGGTAACTATCATTCGGAATGATATAAGCGCGAGATTAGCCCTCTAGGATGCGGGTTTCGTTAGGAAGCTATCAATAGGAGTGATGACAAAAGACTGTTGCGCGGGCTGCAAGGAACGCCCGCGCGGTTTTTCAGTCCAGCAGGCGGCTGACTTCGCGCAAACGCACCTCGCTCAGGTTGCCGGTGGAGGCCAGCAGGTTCAATTGGGCCAGCAAGATGCTGTAGCGCTGCTGAGCCAGACGCTGCTGGGTGTCGGTGACTTTCTGCTGCGCATCCAGCACGTCGGTGTTGATGCGTGAGCCGGCTTCAAAACCGTGGGTGACCGACGCCAGGTTAACCTGGCTGGACTTGAGCGCCTGCTTGAGCGCCTGGTATTGGCTCATGCCGCTGGTAACTTGCAGGTATGCCTGGCGCGCCATCAACCCGGCGTTGCGGCGCGCGTCTTCGACCTCATCCAGAGCCTTGCTTTGCAGCGCATGGGCTTCGCGCACGCGGCTGCTGGTACGGCCACCGCCGTAAAGCGGCACGCTCAACTTGACCCCGACCACGGTCTGGTTATAGCGGTTTTCCGGCAGCGTGACGTCGTACACATCGCCGCCCACCGAGGCAAAGCGGCCGTGGGCGGCGATCAGGTCGAGGGTCGGCAAGTGGCCGGCCTGTTCCTTGTCGATGTCCATTTCGGCCAGGCGCTGGGTGATCTGCGCGCGCTGCACGGCGAGGTTGCCTTGTTGCGCGGTAGTTGCCCATTCACCGATGGCCGCAGGCACCGGGGCGCTGAATGGCGGCTCCTTGCCCGACCACGGTCGCGCCTGGGCGGCGGTCAACTGGGTGAGCGTTTCGGTAGCGATGTCCAGCGCGCCGCGTGCGGCAATCTGCTCGGCGAAGGCCTGGTCGTACTTGGCCTGCACCTGTTCGAGCGCATTGGCGGTAGCGGCGCCGTCGGCCAGTAAGCGCCGTGTGCGGTCCTGGCTCTCCTGCAAGGTTTGCAGTTGTTGTGTGCGGGTGTTCAACAGCTCCTGGTTGAGCAACACCTCAAAATAGGCGCGGGCCACGCGCAGCATCAGGTCCTGGCGTGCCTGTTCGGTCTGCACTTCGCTGGCGCTGATCAGCAGTTTGCTTTGGTCGTGGGCGATCACGTTCTGCCAGTGCAACAGCGGCTGAGTGAGCACCACGGCGTAAGCATTGGTGTTGTTGCGGTTGCGGTGGTAATCGTTGGAATCCTCGGCATCGACCCAGGCGGCGCCGCCCGTGACGGACAGGTCCGGCAGCAGGTTGGCGCGGCTTTGCGGTTCTTTTTCCGCCGTGGCCAGTTGCTGGGCCTGCGCGGCGGCGAACTTCATGTCGTGGCTCAGCGCTTTTTGATACAGCTGGTACAAGTCCTCTGCCGACGCGGAGGCCGGGCAGCCGGCGAGGGCAAGCCCGCACAGGCAGGTGAGCAGGGTGAGGTGTTTTAGATGCAGCCCTGGAATACGCAAGGGTAGGTGCTCCACAAAAAAATTATCGGCTGAGGGTGCTTCTGCGCATCATCAGCACCATGGGAATGCCGATGGCCATAACGGCGCCCAAGGTGCCGAACAGCATGCTGAAGGCCAGCATTTGCGCTTGTTCACGCGCTTGCAGGTAAGGCATCAGGGCCAGGGCCTGTTGATGGCTGGCAAGGCTGAGCGAAAGGAACAGCGGGTTGGATTCCACGCCGCCCCAGCCATTGGCGATCAGGCTGGATTCGGTCACGTGCTCGGAGAGCAGGCGATAGCGCTCCCACGAAAACCGTGTGAGCAGCGTTGCAGCGATGGCGATGCCGACGCTGCCGCCCAGTTGGCGCATCAGGTTCAATACGCCCGAGGCGCCGGAGATCAGCGTCAACGGCAGGCGGCGCATGGCCAGGTTGGTCAGCGGCACGAAGATCATGCCCAGGCCCAGCCCGCGGATCACCAGCGGCCAGTACAGCGTGTCCGGGTTGCTGTCGAGGGTGAACTGGGTGTGCAGGAACATCGCGTAGCAGTACATGACGATGCCCAAGGTCACGAACACGCGTTCGTCGATCTTGTTTTCCTGGGACAGCTTGCCGATCACCAAGGTACTGATGGCGCTGGCCACCGCCCCGGGGAAAATCACCAGCCCGCTCTGGTACGCGCTTTGCGCCAGCAACGTCTGCAGAAACAGCGGCACCATAAACAAGGTGCTGTACAGCCCGAAGCCCACGCAAAATGCGCAGATGCAGCCCATCAGGAACTCGCGGTTCTGAAACAGCGCGACGTTGACGATCGGGTTGACCGCGCGCCGTTCCCACCAGAAAAACCCCACCAGGCTGAAGCTGCTGAGCAACAGGCAGGCCACCGTCCAGTTGGATTCCAGCCAGTCCCAATGCTCGCCGCGCTCGAGCAGGATCTGCAAACTGCCGACCCCCAGCGCCAACAGGCAGAAGCCGCTGTAGTCGACACTGCTGGGTTTTTGCTCGTTGGCCGAATCGCCGATACACAGCCAGCACAGCAACAGGGCCACGGCGCCGATGGGCACGTTGATCAGGAAGATCCAGTGCCATGACAAGGTGTCGATCAGGTAACCACCGACCGTCGGCCCAAGGGTCGGCCCCATCATTACGCCGACGCCGTACAGCGCCATGCCGCTGCTGACCTTTTCCTTGGGGAACACGTCATAGATGATCGCCTGGGAAATCCCCAGCAAGCCGCCGCCCGCCAACCCCTGCAGCACGCGAAATGCCACCAGTTGCCACAGCTCAGCGGAGAACGCGCAGCCTACCGACGCCAGCACAAACACGGCGGTGGAGACCAGGTAATATCGGCGCCGCCCGAACCAGGCGGACAGCCAGCCGCTGACCGGCAGAATCACCACGTTGGCCACCACGTAGCCGGTGGAGACCCACGAGATTTCATCGACCGACGCCCCATAGGTGCCCATCAGGCTGGGAATCGCGACGTTGACGATGGTGACGTCCAGCAACTCCATCATCGACACCAGCGTCACGGTGAACGCAATCAGGTACGGCGACCTCATAGCGTTTGGCTGGCGTTGTGTGGCGTGGCGACTTCGACGAAGGCGCTCATGCCGGGGCTCAACAAGCCCTTGTAGTCATCCGGCACGTCTTTGAGCGCGATCCGCACCTGGACGCGCTGTACCACCTTGGTGAAGTTGCCCGTGGCGTTTTCCTGGGGCAGCAGCGAGAACTTCGCCCCGGTCGCCGGTGCCAGGCTTTCGACCACGCCGTCGAAGGCGTGGCCGGGAAACGCGTCCACCGTGACCTTGGCGTGTTGGCCGACGCGTACGCGGCCGACTTGGGTTTCCTTGAAGTTGGCGGTGATCCATAGCGGGTCGGTGGCAATCAGGCTCAAGAGCTTCTGGCCGGCGACCACGAACTGGCCGGGTTCCACCTCTTTTTTCGAGACAATACTGCGCACCGGCGCAGTCTGGCGGGCGTCATGCAACTTGATGCGGGCTTGCTCGAGTTCGGCTTGCGCCGCCGCGATCCGATAGTCCTGCACCTTGAGTTCGGCCTTGTTGGCCAGCGTGCTTTGCGCGGCGGCCTGGGCATTGCTGCGGGCCGCTTCCTGGGCATGGCTCAACGCGTCGAAACGCGCCTTGGCCAGTTCCAGGTCCTGAATGCTCAGCACACCCTGGGCGCCCAGGCGCCGGGCACGCTGGTAGTCGTTGCGCGCCTGCTCCAGGTTGGCGCTGGACTGTGCCAGCGCCGCTTGTGCGGCCTGGCGCATGGCAACTGCGCCGAGAATCTGGCTGTCCAGGGCACCCGGGCTGCCGCTGCGTCCGGCAGCGGCGAGCAAGGCTTGCCACTGTGCTTCGCGCTGCTGCACCTGGTATTGATATTCGCTGTCGCGTATCTGAAACAGCAGGTCACCGCTTTGCACGGTGACGTTATCCATCACCGGCACGCTCATCACCACACCCGACAGCTTGGCCCGCACCGGGATGATCACGCCGTCGAGTTCCGCGTTGTCGGTGCTCACGTAGGCGCTGGAATACTGCCAGCGCTGCCAGCCGAGCAGCAGCAACCCACCCACCACGGCGACGCACAGTGTCATTTTTATAAGCTTGCCTTTGGTCATGTCCTACTCCCTGTGTTCATGCGAGGCTCAGACGCTGTGTTCAACCTGACGCACAGGGCGGTCCGTGGCGCGTTGCGCTTTTTCCTGGAGGAAGTGATGCACGCCATCCCACAGGTCGATGCGCGAGTTGATCGCGGTCTTGGCGCTTTCGATCATGTGCTGGTGTTGCGCGGGCGTGGTGACGATTTCAGCGATGATGCGCTTGGCCGCCGGGCCGTGATCGTCGCCGTCCATTTCGATGTGGCGCTTGAGGTAATACGTGAGCATCGGCACCTCGGTTTCACTCACCGACCATTGCGACAGCAGGCGGCCGAACATGTCGGGGATGATGTCTTCACGGCCAAAGAAGAAGTACGCCAGCACGGCTTCGGTCGAGCCGTGCTGCGCGACATCGAGGGTCTGGCACATGAACACTTTGGCGGCCAGCGGAATATCGCGGTCGCTGAGCGCCTTGGCCAGCGGCACCTGGGCCTGGATGGCAGCGAGGAAACGCCGGAACACTGAACTGTCGGCGCCGATTTCATCCATGGCCGTGAGGTACAGGTCCAGGTGGCTGATAAAGCCGCCGTCCGGGTGTTCGTCGGTTTCTTCGCCCACCACGATTTCATTGATCAATCGCGCGGCGGTGATGTGCACCGGCGGCACCCACGGCAACTCGACGCAGGTGAGGTCGCGCTGGATGCGCTTGAGCAAGGTCATGAAATCCCACACGGCGAATACGTGGAATTCCATCAGCGTGCGCACGTCTTCAACCGTGCGGATAGTGGCGAACAGCGGGTGGCTGAATAACTGCTCGCGTTCGGTTTCGATGTGGCTGTCGATATCAAAAGGCATACATGCTCCTGCAGCCTGAGTCTTCAGGCGGGAAAATCCATTCGGAATGTTTGGGTGAGTGTTCAGTCGTTTACCGTGTCTCCACGGTAGGGGTGGCGGCTGGTGGCGTACTTGAAGGACGCGACGAAGTGCTTTTCCAGCAAGTACTGCCGGTCTGTGTACCAGCCCGCGTCCAGCAGTTGGCGGTGCACTTTTGGCAGTCGCCAGCACGGCACCGCAGGATAAAAGTGATGCTCCAGGTGAAAGTTCGCGCCGGCGTGCAGCCAGGTGCACAGCCGCGAGGTGCGCGAGCGCGCAGGCGGTGGTTCATCGCCTTCGCTGAACGCATGTTCCTGATAGGCATTGAAGGCCGACACCAGAAACGCCACCGCCAGGCTCGCGCAAAACCCCAGCAGCAACCCGTCGATCTGCCACAGCGCCACGGCGTACACGCACAACCAGCCCACTTGGCAGGCGATGTTGCAGCGCGCCAGCCGTTGCACCTGCGCCGCGCTCAAGGGCAGCGGCGAAGGGCTGCTCAGTGGGCCGAACGCCAGGCGCACGGTGGCGTGCAGGTAGTTCGAGGTTGCGAGCAAACGCGACAGCGCGATGCGGCTTGCCAGCGTGCGATAGCGCGAGAAGTGCCGGTAGTCCGGGTCTTTTGCGCTGTTGCTGTAGCGATGATGTTGCCAATGGTCGACGAAGTAACCGGTCACGCAGAACCCCGGCAGCAGCGAACTGGTAAGAATGCCCAGGTAGCAGCTGTGCATCGGGTTACCGCTCAGGTTGAAGTGGAAGCCTTCATGCCCAAGGATCGCTTGCAGAAACAATCCGTACCCGGCCACGACCAGCAAGGGCGAACACAGCAGCACCCACACGGTGGGCGCCGTGTTTGCCACCCACACAAACAGGGCAAGGGGCAGCAGGTACAGGCACACCGCGTAAGCGATGATCAGCAGCGACTCGCCCGTGCGCGCCTTGAACAAGGCGCGGTCGAGACGGACCTGGGGCTTGGGGTGCAGTTGTCTGGCCATTGGCGAGGCGTTACTCGATCAGTTCAGGTTTGAGCGCCAGGTGCCCGCCGCGTGTGAGCGTGCGCAGGCGCATGGCGATAAAGGCGTCGACCACACTTGGCGCGATGCGCGCGGTGTACATGGCCAGCGTGCCCATGAAGGTCAGCCCGCGATTGCGCAAGCCGTTTGTGCGGCAGGCGCGCACCAGGCCGTCAGAGGCTGCATCGAGTTTTTCTTCCAGAGACAGCAGGGTCTTGTCACCCCGCTTGAAGGTCACCAGGCGCTTGACCGACAGCCCCACCCGCTGGGCCGGCAAGTGAATCGCCGTGTCGATGAACCCCGGGTACACCGTGACCACATCCAGCTGCCCGCGATACTGCATGCGCAGCACGTCCGAGTAGGCGCTCAACGCGCGTTTGCTGGCGGCGTACGCGGCCACATAAGGCGCATTCACCAGGGCGAACAGCGAGGATACGTTGACCACTTTGCCGCGTTTGCGCAGCAGCCCCGGCAAGAACCCGGCCACCAACTGCCACGGTGCGAACAGGTTGACATCCACTGCGCGGATGACTTCGTCGGTGACGCCGGTTTCACCGCGTTCCAGGGTCAGCGTGCCGGCGTTATTGACCAGGATGTCGATGTCGCCGAAATCGGTGGAGATGGCGCCGATCACCGACGCCAGCGCGCGGCGGTCGCACAGGTCGACCTGATAAAACCCGTCCAGCAGTTCCGGCTCCTGCGGCGCCAGAATGTCCAGGCCAATCACCGTGGCGCCTTGTTGCTTGAGTTTGCGGGCGGCGGCTTGGCCCAGGCCACGCGCGCAGCCGCTGATGACGATGATTTTTCCGAGCAGGTTCATGGGTGCGCTCCGGCGATGCTGAAGGTTGAGTGGGACAAATAGGTGTCGAGGTTGCTCGCCATCGAGATCTTCGCCGGCGGGTGAAATTGCAGACCGCGGCAGGCCATCAACCCATTCGAACTCTGGTTGCTGGTGATAAATGCCATGCCGCCGAGCATCGCGTGGGCCTGGTCCGACAGCTCGGTCAGCAGCTGCTCGATGCCATAACGCACCAGCAGCAGACGGGCCAGCACGTTCGGCAGGTCCTGGGGGTTGCGCTCGATATCCAGCGCCGCGCCTTCCAGCGCGCTGATTGCCAATTGCAGGTTGGCCGCCAGGTCCACGCGGTGATGCGCGGTCCAGCGTCCTGCGTCGGTCACCGTCTCGATCAGGCCGGCGCAGGCACCCACGTAGGACGCGCAAATCAACAGTTCGAACCAGATGAAACCGACGGTTTGCACGTCGCCCAACAGGTGCTTGTAGCCGGCGGAAAACAGCATGCGTTCGGGCACCAGCACTTCATTGAGGCGTACCTCAATGCTTTCGGCAGCGGCCAGCGCGCTGTTCTGCCAGAACGGCGCGCGGCTGATGCCTGGCGCGTTGGCGGGAATCAACGCCACCATCAGCTCTTCGCCCTGTGGGGTCTGGCGGGTATAGCTGGCGGTGAGCAAGTCCATCGAGCGGCCGAGGCAGCAGGGCTTTTTGCTGCCACTGAGCAACACGCCCTCGGGGGTGTGCACGGCCTGCATGTTCGAGTCGAGGATGCCCGCGCCCGAGTTGCCCTCGGCAAACCCCGAGGACAGCAACAAACGGTTCTGTGCAACGGCCGCCAGCAACAGACCTTCGGCGCCGCCCCCGTTTTGGGTGAGCGCCAACAGGCTCGCCACCGAAAACTGGTGCATGGTGCTGGCCACCGCCAGCGAGGGCGAACGCGCGCCCAGGGCGATCTGCACATGCACGGCATCGAGAATGCCTGCACCCAGCCCACCGGCGGCGCGGTTGACCAGCAGCCCGACCGGACCGTGTTGCTTGAACAGGGCAATGACACTGCTCTCGGGCGCCTCGCGTTCGGCGAGGGCCGCCAGGCGCGCGTCAAATTCCGGGGCGTAGCGGTCAAGCAAGGCGCGCGAGCGGTTTAACAATGACAGTGACATGGCTCAGGCCTTCAGGTAGCTCGCCGGGAACAGGCCGGTGATGATCGAGTGGATGTTTTCGCGAATGGCCTTCTGCGCGACGGGGTCGAGCATGTCGGCGAGCATCGGCAGGCCCAGGTCAAAGCGCGAGGTGAAGGTGATAATCGCGTCCTTGCCATCGGGCAGGACTTGCCAGGTGCCCGAGAAGTGATCGACATCGCCGGCCATTTGCTCAAAGTGAATCTCGCGGGTCTGGGCGTTGAACGTGTCGCGCTCCTGCCACTTGAGAATGCCGCTGTGGAAGTTGACCTCCCAGGAGGTGAACGACACGTCGTCGCTGACCTTGTTGATGGTGATATTGCGTACCGAGTCGCACAGCTCGACGTAGTGGCTGAAGTCGCTGATCACGGCGAAGACTTCATCAGCGCAGGCATGGGGGATATGTGCCTGGACATTGACTTCTTGCATGGGGTAACTCCAAAGATCAAAGGGGTGAGACAGAGGTGGTGAGCGCCTGGGCGAATCCCTCGATCAACCAGTTGCAGTCCTGGGCGGTGAGCAGCGGCGACGGTGTAAGCCGCACGACACGGTGGTCATTGAGCGAGTGGCACACGATGATGTGCTGCTCGATCAGGGCCATGACCATGTTCGCGGCGATCGAGGCGTCGCTGAACTCAAAGCCCAGCAGCAAGCCGGCACTGCGCAGCGTGACGCGCTCGGCCAGGCCCATGCGCTGCAACAGCGCGCTGAAACGTGCGTGCAGGTCCTGGCCCAGCAGCCGTGCCCGCGCCACCAGGTCTTCTTGCACCATCACCTGCAGCGTGGCCTGCACGGCCGCCATGGCCAGCGGGTTGGCGCCAAAGGTCGAGGTGTGCACCGTGGGGTTGCGGTTGAACGGCGCATAAATGGCCGCGCTGGCGACCATGGCGCTGACCGGCACGCAGCCGCCGGACAGGCTTTTGCCGACCAGCATGATGTCGGGCACCACCTGTTCCTGATCGCACGCCCACCAATGGCCGGTACGGCCCAGCCCGGACTGGATTTCGTCGATGATCAGCACGGCGCCGTACTGGTCACACAGCTCGCGTACCCGCGTCAGGTAACCCGGTGGCGGCAGGATCACGCCGGCTTCGGCCTGGATCGGCTCGAGAATCACGCAGGCTTTTTCCGGCGAGGCGAGCAGTTGCTGTTCCAGCGCGGCGCTGTCGCCGAACGGCACGAATGCGCTTTCGCTGAGCAGGCCACTGAACGGTTCGCGGTAGCTTTCACGGCCGGTGACGGCCAGCGCGCCGAGGGTCTTGCCGTGGAAACCGCCGAGCGTCGACAGCGTGCGACGGCAGCCGTTAAGCCGGGCGAGTTTCAGGCCGGCTTCGGTGGCTTCGGCGCCCGAATTGCAAAAGAACACATAGTCCAGGTTGCCCGGGCAACGCGCTGCCAGCGCTTGCGCGGCCAAGGCTTGTTGCGGGTTGAGCAACAGCTTGCTGGCCAGCGCGTTTTGCTGCAGTTGGCGGGTCACGGCATCCACGACAACCGGATGGCCGTGGCCGAGGAAAAACACCCCATAGCCGCCGGCATCCAGGTATTGGCGGCCTTGGCTGTCATAGATGTAGACGCCCTGGCTTGAGTGTTCGATCGGCAGGTTCATCAAGGACGCGAGGCGTGCGTAGCCCGAGTTCACATGCTGGCGAAAATACTGGTCAATCTGTTCGGCGTCGGCGGCGGGTTCCAGTTCTGTCAGGTGCGAGTTCATGCCACGGATGCCTCTGCGACAGGTGGAACCGGCTGTTTGAGCATCCGCGTCAAGGCGCCGAGCTTGGGGGCCAAGTGATTGAGTGACAGCAACAATTCGCGGCTGACGTCGCGTGCACCGAAGGCCGGCTCACCGAGCAACTCGGGCAACGAAGTGGGCAGCGGCGTGCGCAGGCAGGCATAGCGGCACAGCTGGTTGGCGCGGCCCAGTGCCGCCTGGACGGCACCGGTCAGTGCCGGCAGAAACACCGGCCGGATCAGGCGCTCATAGATGTCCGGCGCCATGCAGCGAGGCCGTGTGAACGGTTGCGCCTGGGCTTGCATGGACTCGCACATCAGGTCCAGCAGGCCGGTGAGGTCCAGCGCCTGTGGGCCGCTGGTGAGGAAGTAGTCCGCGCCGATCAAGCGCCGGTGCAAGGCGTTGGCAATCGCCTGCGCCGCCACGTCGCGGGCAATCAGGTCGATGTAGCCGGCAGGCGGGCAGGGCACGATAGGCAGCACGCCGGACATCATCAGCCCCATGGTCATGTGAAAACCCTGGAAGTTGGGCATGTGCCCGGTGTCGGAATTGCCGATGATGATTGACGGGCGAAAAATCGACACGTCGATACCGGAAGAACGCACCAGCGTCTCGGCCTGGCGCTTGGCGACTTCGTACGGTGTCTCGGCCTGCACGCCTTCGTAGTAGTCACATGGGTGGGTGAAGGCGGTGCTGATGTGGTAGAGCGGCACCTTGGCTTGCTGCACAAAGCGCACGACGTTTTCGGTACCCAGGTAATTGACCGAAAAGATCTGGTCGATGTCGCCATCCATGCGGGTGACCGCTGCGGCGTGAATGACCCAGTCGACGCGCTGCAGCAGCGCTTCATAATCCTCGGCAGCCAGCCCCAGCCGGGGGCGGCAGATATCACCGCTGAGCACTTGCACCTGCGGGTGGCGGATGCGGCTTTTGCGCGCAAGGCAGACCAGGTTGAAATCCTCTGCCAGGCAGTCGATCAGTGACTCGCCGAGTACGCCCGAGCCTCCTGTGAGAAGGACGGTTAATTTTTGCTGTTCTGACATGTAGGACGCTTCCTGCGGACTCATCGAAAGAATTAACGGTGCGTTCCGCCGAATCCCAGGCACACGTGCCCCTGGCGAACACTCTTGTATCCACTTTCGGTGGCGCTGACGTGCGTTGGGGGAAGGCTGTCAGCGCTTAACGTTTTCGCGAATAAGATGCGATCGATATTGGCCTTTTGATATCACCGCGTCTTGAACGAAACGCTTGTCTTGCGCAAAACCTTGGCCGCCGTGAGCGGGGTCATGCCGATCATGCGGCGCATCATGCGCGCCAGGTGCGCCTGGTCGGAGAACCCGCCATCGGCGGCGGCGTCCGACAAGCTGGCGCCGCCGGCCAGGGATTTGGAGGCGCGCTCGAGTTTGTTCCAGATGATCCATTGGGACAGGGAAACGCCCATCTGGTGCGTCGCCACACACCGCAGGCGCGGGCTGGACAGGCCGACCGCATTGGCGGCGCGGCTGACGGAACCGGGACCGTCGCGGTCCAGGCGCAGGATGTTCAAGGCTTTATAGAGGCGTTGGTCGATGGGCGGCGTAATCGCCAGCAAACGCGCGAGCGCGTCGACAAACTGGGGCAGGGACGTGGTACGGCGAAAGCACTCCAGCAGTTCGTCACTGGCCAGGGCGATGCCATTGTCTTGCAGCAATGCGTTGAGTGCACGGCCCAGTGGTGTGTCCGGATTGACGTACACAAACGCCACCGGATGACTGTCGGCCACGGCGCGGTGTTCGACGTTGGGGCCGATGATCACTCCCGCCGCGCGGATCAACTGGCCGGGCAATTCCAGGGTGACCGGTTGGTGCACGCCGATGCACAGCTGAATGGCGACATGGGAATGGGCAGAGTTCTGATCCGCGCGACCGATGTAACCGGCCCATGAATCGCCAAAAGTAACGCTGCCGTCCCACATGTAAGGTCTTCCTGACTCGAAGGGTGAGTTTTCCGTGTGCAGGGTAGGCCTGCACAGGTCTTGATTCAAGCTCCGAACGCGCAGTCAGCGTTGCAGCGCCGCACGCATGCCGGCCAGTTTGATGCAGGTTTCGTCGTATTCGCAGGCAGGGTCGGAGTGCTCCACGATCCCGCACCCCGCAAACAGGCGAGCCTGGTTGCCCTTCAACAGGGCGCTGCGCAGGCCGACGATGAATTCGCCATTGCCATGCGCGTCCAGCCAACCCAGCGGCGCCGCGTACCAGCCACGATCAAAGCCCTCGAATTGGCGGATATGCTCCAGCGCCTGTTGGCGTTCATGGCCACCGACCGCGGGTGTCGGGTGCAGGAGCGCAACCATATCCAGCAAACTGCGCCGCGGGTGCAGCGGCCCTTCGATCAGCGTGGCCAGGTGTTGCACGCGGCTGAGGCGCTTGATATGCGGCGCGGGCGGAACCTGCAACGGGGCCACCCACGGCGCAAGGTCGCGCTGGATGATCTGCACCACCACCGCGTGTTCGTGCTGGTTCTTTTCGCAGGCGAGCAGCGCGTGCGCCAGTTGCGTGTCGTGCTCAGGGTTGGGGTCGCGGCGGGTGGTGCCCGCCAGCGCCAGGGTTTGCAGGTGGCCATTGTGCAGCTTGACCAGGCGCTCGGGAGACGCGCCGATGAAGCACGCCTGGTGTCGGCGAAAGGCAAACAAATAAGCGCCGGGGTCATTGCTGGCGAGGGTCGCCAGGGTGCGGCCGGCATTGATAGGCCGGGAAAACTCACTGAGCACTTCCCGCGCCAGCACCACCTTTTGCAATGGGGTGTCGCGCAATACGTCGAGGGCGTGGGCGATTTTGCTTTCCCAGCACGCGCGCGGCAGGCACTGGTCACGGGTGTGGTGGGGCGCCGCCGTGGGGCGTGGGCCGGACGCGTAGCGGTCCATCAGCGCGTTCCATTGATTCAACACGTGCTCGCAGCAGCGCTGCGCCACATCGTCAGCCGCCACCCGTTGTTGGCACAGCAGCCAGCAGGCATCGCCGTCGCGCACCAGCAACAGCGTCATCAACAGCAGCGAAGCATCGCCAAAACCCTGCCACGCAGGGCTGGCCTTGACCTGATGATCAAACCGAAAGCCGCCGCACACCGTCGGCGCCAATGGGCCGTGGACCACGGCGCCTTCGAGCCAGTCCCGCCATTGCGCATCCACCGTGGCAAAACGTTGAGCACCGGCGCCGATGAGTTCAGCCGCCACGCCCCAGCCGAACAGACTTTTGTCATCTTCCGGCGCGCGCCAGAACAGGCACTCGGCGTGCGGCTCGTCGACACGTTCGAACAGCGCCAGCAGGTCCAGCGCGGTGATGTTCAGCGCGTAACTGGCCAGCACGGGTTTGCCGTGTTCGATAGCACGCTGGCGAGCGCATTCGAACACTTCGGTCAGGCCGGCGGCATGGCCCTCCAGCTGCGTAAAGGCGCTCATGCCGGTGTTCTCGTTGCGCGCCAATGCAGCACTTGCTGGCCGATGTACCAGTGGATGATCTGGGCGAACAGGGTTTCCATGAAGTGCGGGTCCAGCCCGGCTTGCTCGGCCCATTCGCGGCGTTGCGGGAGCATCTGGGCCACGCGTTCAGGCGCGGCAATGCTGCTTTCGCTCGGTTTGAAACGTGCAGCGGCTTTGACGTAAGCCATGCGTTGACGCATGAGTTCGATGATCTGGTGGTCCAGTGAATCGATGGCGTGACGGATGTCCGGCAGGCCATCACAGGCGTCGGGTGTTTTCATCAACAGGTTTCCTTCAGGGCGGGCGATAGGGTCAGCAGCGTCGCGGCGATAGCGTCGATGAGTGCCTGGCGTTGCTCGATCAGGTAAAAGTGGCCGCCGGGCCAGCGCTGCAGGTGCAGTGGCTGGTGACTGGCGGCTTGCCAGGCATGGGCTTCATCCCGCTCGATCTCCGGGTCTTGCTCGGGGTAGAACACCGTGATGCGGCTGTTGAGCGGCTGCGGTTGCGCGCAGGTATAGGTTTCAACCACGCGGTAGTCACCGCGCAGGCCCGGCAGGAACAGTTCGCACAGGGCCGGGTCGTCCAGCAATGGGTTGGGCCGCTCGGACAAGCGCCGCACGTCGTCGAGCAACGCCGCATCCGGCCCCCGGTGCAGGTGCCCGCCGCGCTGGCGGTGTGGCGCCGGATGGGCGGACACGAACAGGTGGTCGACAGCGATTGCGCGTTGCTCCAGGCGTGCGGCCACTTCATACGCCACCACCGCACCCAGGCTGTGACCGAACAACGCCAGTGGCCGGTCGGCGTAACCCTGCAAGGCATGGGCGGCGCCGTCGGCCAGGCGCTGCATGTCAGTCAGGCACGGCTCGCTGAAACGGTCTTCGCGGCCCGGGTACTGGATGGCCAACAGGTCGATGTCGGCGGGCAGGGCGTTGACCCAGTCACGAAAGAAACTCGCACTGCCCCCGGCATGCGCAAAACACACCAGGCGCCAGCGCGGCATGGGTGTCAGGCGGTAGGCGCGGACCCAGCGGCTCACGACGCGGCGCTCTGCAACCAGGCCTGGCGCAGGCGTTCGCGCAGGTCCTTGCGGCTGACTTTGCCCACGCCGGTGTGCGGGAACTGCGCGATGAATTCGATGCGGTCCGGCACCTTGAACGCGGCCAGGCCCTGGCCACGCAAGTGCTGCTTGAGCGCAAACGCCGACGGCGCCGGGTCGCGGGCGACGATAAACGCACAGGTGGATTCGCCCAGCACCGCATCCGGCATCGCCACCAACGCAGCGTCGTGCACCTGCGGATGACTGATCAGCAGGTTTTCGACTTCTTCGGCGGCGACCTTTTCGCCGCCACGGTTGATCTGGTCCTTGTCGCGACCTTCAACCACCAGATAACCCTCGGTGGTGCGCCGGACCCGATCACCGCTGCAATAAAAACCGTCGGCGGTGAACGCCTTGGCATTGTGCTCGGGCAGGCGGTAATAGCCACGAATGGTGTATGGCCCGCGCACCTGCAGCTCGCCGACCTCGCCGTCGGGCACCGCTTGGCCGTGTTCATCGACAATCCGAATTTCATCATCGGCGCTCAGCGGGCGGCCCTGGGTATGCAGCAGGTGATCGGGGTGATCGTCCAGGCGGGTAAAACACAGCAAGCCCTCGGCCATGCCCAGCACTTGTTGCAAGGTGCAGCCCAGGGCCGGCGTGACACGTGCCGCTGCGCTGCCGAGCAGCTTCGCGCCGCCGACTTGCAGCAGGCGCAGGCTCGACAGGTCGGCTTGGCGCTGGGCCTGGGCGTCCAGCCATAACATCGCCAGCGGCGGCACCAGCGCGGTGACGGTGACGCGTTGCTCGCTGATCAGCGCGAAGCAGCTTTCGGGGTCGCAGCGACGCGTACACACCACGCGCCCACCGGCCAGCAGGGTGCCGATGACGCCCGGGCAACACAGCGTGAAGTTGTGCGCCATGGGCAGCGCGGTGAGGTACACCGTGTGCGCGTCCAGGCCGCACACCTCGCTGCTGGCGCGCACGTTATAGAGGTATTCGGCGTGGCGGCGCGGGATCAGCTTGGGCGTGCCGGTGGTGCCGCCCGACAGCTGGAAACACGCCACGGCGTCAGGGCGACCGGCGTCCTGCTCCAGCGGCTCGTGGTGATACAGCGTACTCAAGGCAATGAACGCCTGCGCGTCACCGTCGATCACCACGTGGCGCAAATGCATGCTCTGGGCGGCCAACTGGCGCGCCATTTCACGGCAGTCGAAGCCGTCCAGTTCGGCGCAGCCGATGTAGGCCGTGGCCTGGGCAAACCTGCAAAAACCGCCGATCTCGTGCTGACGATGGGCGGGCAGGGCGAGGATCGGCCGGGCGCCGAGGCGGAACAGCGCAAAGCACACTTCGATAAACGCGCTGCCGTTGGGCAAGTGCACCACCACGTTATCGCCAGCTGCCACCCCCAGCGCACGCAATCCGCCAGCCAGGCGCCGGCAACGGTCCGCCAGGCTGCGGTAGTTCAGATGCAACGGGCCGTCGGTGATGGCAATCGCCGATGGGGTGCGTGCAGCCACCGCCTCCAGCGCCTGGGCGAACGTTTGGTCTTGCCAGTAACCGGCCTGCCGGTAGCGTTCGGCGAACGCGGCGGGCCAGTCTGGCGCATCGTCAACGGTGTCTGAATCGCGTGCGCAGGTGTGCAATGACATGGAATCCCCTATTTGTAGAAATAATTGGCTACAAATGTCCAAATGAGATCTATTATCATTGTCTTTCGCCGGCAGCTTCTCAACGCCAAGGCTTTCGGACCTGTGACTTTTTCATTAGATGAAATACACAGCGGCTTTAAACAGGGAGGTTTACGGTTTAAAAGCCTCCTCCTCACTCAGGTCAGGCCCCGCGTAATGGCCTTAAAGGATCAAGGGAAAACCCAATGACTATTACGATCATCGCTCCCAGCCACCAAGAGACGCAGGCCGAACCCAAGGGCAACCAACCCGGCACGGTCTACCTGGAACCGCACATGACGTTGGTCACCGGCACGCTGTGGTCACAGAGCGAAAACTGGGTGGAAGACCCGTTGGAGCGCGGCCTCAAATTGATCCTGGTGCAGAGCGGTGAGTTGTCGTGCCGCATTCCCGGGCACAGCGAGCAATCGATCAAGGGGCCCAGCCTGTGCACCATCGTCAATGACGGCGAGTTCACCTCGTCGCAGATCTACGGCACCTCCACGCCGCTGCGCTACACCATCGTGCAACTGGACCTGGAATCCCTCGACCGCCACCTCGGCATGGCCCCGCGCAAGTTGTTGACCAGTGGTGGCGGCGACCCGTACATGATGGTGCGCCCGGCGCCACGCGCGATGCAGGCGCTTGCCACACAGATTGCGACGTGCCCGATGCAGGGCCCGAGCCGTTCGTTGTACCTGGGTGGCAAAGCGCTGGAGCTGACTGCCCTGAGCGCGCAATTTTTGCTCGGTGAACGGGGTCAGCCGGAACAAAAGCTGCGCATTACCTCCTCTGACGTGGAGCGTGTCCACGCCGCACGCGATCGCCTGGTGCGCTCGTTGCTGGAGCCGCCGAGCCTGAACGCCCTGGCCAGCCATGTGGGCATGAGCCCGCGCAAACTCACCGCGGGCTTTCGCAAGGTGTTTGGCACCAGTGTGTTCGGCTACCTGCACGAGCATCGCCTCAGCGAAGCCCACCGCATGCTCAGCGACGAGGAAAGCAACGTCTCCACCGTCGCTTACGGCGTGGGGTTCAGCCCGGCGCATTTCTCGATTGCCTTTCGTAAACGCTACGGCGTATCACCCAGCGAGATCCGTTGAGCGTGGGTCGGTGTCTCTGAATCGAATGAAAAGGCCCGTGCATCTAAAGCCCTGAGCGCTTTCTGAAAACCTGCTTGCGATAGAGTTCCAATTGAGAATGGCTTCCATCTTGGTGAGCCAGGGACTTTATCCAGACGGGTCACAGGAAGCTTTTCATGAGCGAGCTGACAACAGCAGACACCCCCTCACTGCGCACATGGCTGATCGAACACCTCGCCCAGTTGCTGGGCGCCACCACGGCAGACATCCACAACCTGGGCGATGAGGAAAACCTCCTCGGCTGCGGGCTCGATTCCATCCGCCTGATGTACCTGCAGGAACGTTTGCGCAGTCACGGCTTGCACATCGACTTTGCCCAACTCAGCGCACAACCCTGCCTGGCGGCGTGGCTGGAATTGTTGCAGGGCCAGGTGCCGCACCACCGGGTAACCGATGCTGCGCCGTTGGCAGCGCCGGATGACAGCTTTGAACTGAGCGCCGTGCAACAGGCGTACTGGCTGGGGCGCGGGCCGGACGAGGTACTGGGCAATATCAGTTGCCACGCGTGGCTGGAGTTCGATTGCCAGGGCATTGATCCGCAGCGCCTGGAAGCGGCGGTCAAGTGTGTGCAGGCGCGGCACCCGATGTTGCGGGCAAGTTTCAATGACGGTCGGCAGCGGATTCTGGCGGCGCCAGCGTTGCCGGTGTTCGATCACCAACCCTGGCGCGACCATGCGCCAGCCGCCGCACACCAGGCCTGGCAGGCGCTGCGTGATTGGCGCTCGCATGAGTGCCTGGCGGTGGAGGCGGGGCAGGTGATGCTGGTCGGCCTGGTGCAGTTGCCGGACGGCCGTGACCGCGTATGGCTGAGTGTCGACCTGTTGGCCGTGGACGTGGAAAGCCTGCGCTTGTTGATGGCGCAGCTGGGTGAGGCCTACCAGGCACCGGCCGCGCTGGCGCCGCCGCCCACACTGCACTTTGCCGATTACCTGAGCCGGCGCCGCCAGCGGCGCGCCGAGGCGTATGAGCGCGACCGCGAACATTGGTGCCAGCGCCTGGCACAGTTGCCCGATGGCCCGGCATTGCCATTGGCCCGTGCGCCGGAGTCGATCCGCGCACCACGCTTCAGCCGTCAGGCGTTTGTGCTCAGCCCGGCGGAAGCCGAACGTCTGCAACGCCAGGCGACCGCCCACGGCCTGACCTTGCCCAGCGTCTTCGCCACGGCGTTCAATGCGGTCTTGGCGCGCTGGAGCGAACAGCCGAATTTTTTGCTCAACGTGCCGTTGTTCGACCGCCACGATGACCAGCACGCCGTCGACCAGGTGATTGCCGACTTCACCACCTTGCTGCTGGTGGCCTGCGAAGACGCGCCGCAGTCAGCGTTTGCCGAAGGCGCCCGGCGGTTCCAGCGCGACCTGCACGCCACCATCGACCACGCAGCGTTTCCCGCGTTGGAAGTGCTGCGTGAGGCCCGTCGCCAAGGGCACCCCCGTTCGGCGCCGGTGGTGTTTTCCTGCAACCTGAGTGATTCGAGCTTTGTACCGCAGAGTTTTCGCGAGGTGTTCGGCGACCTGCATGACATGCTCTCGCAAACCCCCCAGGTGTGGTTGGACCACCAGCTGTATCGGGTCGAAGACGGTGTGCTGCTGGCCTGGGACAGCCTCACCGAGCTTTTCCCCGACGGCGTGCTGGCGGCCATGTTCACCGCCTACATCGAACTGGTGCAGCGCCTCGCCGACAGCGACTGGAATCAGCCGCAGCCGGTGCTGTTGCCGCTGGCGCAACAGGCGCGGCGCGACCGGCAGAACAGCCTGCCGCCGCTGGCCCAGGGGCGTGGCTTGCTTGATGACTTTTTCCGCCAAAGCGCCGCACAACCCGACGCGGTGGCGCTGATCTGTGGTGCGCAACGCTGGACGTATCAAGAGCTGGCCGAGCACGCCCTGCGCGTGGCAGCCGGTTTGCTCGACGCGGGCATGCGCCAGGGCGAAGCCGTTGAAGTGTGCCTGCCGCGCGGACCTCGGCAGATTGCCGCCGTGTTCGGCGTGCTGGCGGCCGGCGGTTGCTACGTGCCGGTGGACACCGCGCAACCGCCCGCACGGCGTAGCCTGATCGAGTCGGCGGCGGGGATTACCCGCGTGATTGCCGATCAACCGCCCGCGGGCAGTTCATTGCAGTGGCTTGACCCGGCTCGGCTGGCGCAATGCGCGCCCTTGGCCACCGCGAAAAAGACCGCGCCACAGGCCAGCGCGTACGTGATCTACACCTCCGGTTCCACCGGCATTCCCAAGGGGGTTGAAGTCAGCCACGCGGCGGCGCTGAACACGATTGACGCGGTGCAGGCCGAATTGCACGTCACGCCGCACGACTGCCTGCTGGCCGTGTCGGCGCTGGATTTCGATCTCTCGGTCTATGACCTGTTTGGCGTGCTGGGGCAGGGCGCGCGCCTGGTGTTACTGCCGCCTGAGGAAACCCGCGATGCGCTGCGCTGGGCGCACCTGATCAGCGAGCACCGCGTAAGCCTGTGGAACTCGGCCCCGGCATTGCTGGAGATGGCCTTGAGCATCGGCACGCAACACTGTCACTACCAGAGCCTGCGGGCGGTGTTGCTGTCAGGCGACTGGATCGCCCTGGACCTTGCCGCACGCCTGCGCCGCCACGCCACACCGCAGTGCCGGGTGTACGGCCTGGGCGGCGCGACCGAGGCGGGTATCTGGTCGAACCTGCAACCCATCGATGAAGTGCCCGAGCATTGGCCGTCGATTCCTTATGGCAAGCCTTTGGCCGGCCAGGCCTACCGCGTAGTGGACGCCGCCGGGCGTGATGTGCCGGACCAGGTGATCGGGCAACTGCTGATTGGCGGCGCAAGCCTGGCCCGTGGTTATCGCAATGACCCGGTGCTCACCGCCCAGCGTTTTCGCAGTGATGCGCGCGGACGCTGGTATTACACCGGCGATCGCGGGCGCTTCTGGAGCGACGGCACCATTGAGTTTCTTGGGCGCATGGACCAGCAGGTCAAAGTGCGCGGGCAGCGTATCGAGTTGGGCGAGATCGAAGCCGCGCTCACGGCGCATCCGCTGATCGACAGCGCCTGTGCCGCCGTGGTGCACGGTAGCCTTGGCGCGGCGGTGGTGATCAACGCCGGCTGTGTGCCGGTTCAAGCGCTGCCCGCGCAGTCGATGCTGGATGACAGCCTGGCAGCCGAACACCGCGTCACTGCTGAGCTGCTGCAACGCCTGCTGCAAGACCCGCCGCCCAGTGCGCTGCTCGACACCTGGCGCGCGTGGCTCGCTGGCTACGTCGAGTCCATCAGCCTGAGCGATGCAGTGGCGCAGCTGGGTTGGCGCGAAGCCGACCTGCACCGCATGGTCGGCGCATTGCAGGTGCTGTTGCGCAGTGAAGACGGCGCCGCGCAGGTGCTGTTCGACCCGCTGCTGGCGCCTCAGGCCATGGCCTTGAACCTGCCAGCCGGTCGCCAGGTGCTGGACGCCATGAGCCGGGCCCTCCAGCAGCACGCCACACCGCTGAAGGTGGCGGTACTGGATGTGCGCGGTGGGCAATTGCTGGACCAATGGCTGAACCATGCACGCTCACGCGACCTGCAACTGACCGTGTTCGACACCAGCGCCGGCCTGCTGGCGGCCGCTGCCGGCCAGCGCCAGCGCGTGGCGAGCCAGCAGGTGGTGGACGGCGTATTGCCTGCTGAGCACTGGTCGCAGTACGACGTGGTGATCAGCTTCGCGGCGCTGCACAGCTACGCCCAGCCGGCCGATGGCTTGAACCTGGCGCAGGCATTGCTCAAACCGCACGGCCAGCTGCTATTGGCAGACCTGCTGCGCGACTCGCCATTGCGGCTGGTCAGTGCGGCATTGTTGGATTCGCGTGAGCCGGTATTGCCGGACGCTCAAGCGCTGACGCAACGGCTCGGCCAGAGCGGCTTCAGCCATCTGGCATGCCTGTGGCAAAACCCCGCGATGGTGCTGGTGAGTGCGCAGGCAGCAGGCGAGGGTTTGACCTGCGAAAGCCTCAACCACTGGCTGCAACAGCGTTTGCCCCAGGCGATGCGCCCGGAACACCTGTGGTGCGTGCCGCGTTTTGCCCTGAATGCCAACGGCAAAGTCGACCGTACGCGCCTGCAGGCCAACCTCGGCGACGCGTGGCAACGCCGCCAGCCTGCCCGCCACGAAGACGCCGCATTGAGCACCGACCTGTTGCCACTGGCGGCCTGCTGGGAAGCCATCCTGGGGCGGCCGGTGCACAGCGCCCACGCGAGTTTTTTCAGCCTTGGTGGCGACAGCCTGCTGGCAACTCGCTTGCTGGCCAGCGTGCGTGAACAGGTGGGCGTGGGCCTGCGCATGGGCGACTTTTATCTGCAACCGACCCTGGCCGGCATGGCCGCGCTGCTGCTGCGCAGTGATGATGTGGCCATCGAGGAGGGCGTGTTATGAGCCTGGATGATTTGCTGCACCTCTGCCGTGAGCGTCAGATTGAACTCTGGGCCACTGCGGGCAAGCTGCATTTTCGCGCCCCCGAAGGCGCGCTGGACTCAGCCTTGGCCGAGCGTATTCGCGCCCAGCGTGAGGCCTTGATGGTGCATCTCTCGCCGCAGGACTGGCAGGCGCAGCCGGAACAGGCGCTGCAACCGTTCGCCCTGAGCGCGGTGCAGGGCGCCTACGTACTGGGGCGCAACCCGGCGTTCGACTACGGCGGCAATGCGTGCCACTTGTACGTCGAATACCCATGGCCGGCGAATGTCGATACCGATCAACTGACCCAGGCCTGGAACGCGCTGGTGCAACGCCACCCGATGCTGCGCGCGGTGGTGCAAGACAACAGCCGTCAATGCGTACAGGCCCAGGTCGCGTGGCAATCATTGCCGGTGCATGACCTGCGCCAGGCCAGCCCAGAGGCCTTCGAAGCGCACCTGCAAGCGCTGCGTACACGCCTGGACCATGCCTGCCACGCGCTTGATCAATGGCCGATCCTGCTGCCCGAAGTGAGCCTGGGTCGCGAGCAGGCGATAGTGCATTGTTCGGTGGATTTCACCTTGCTTGATTACGCCAGCCTGCAACTGTTGCTGGTGGAATGGACCCAGCGTTACCTTGAACCGACGCGCCATTGGCCGGTGCTGGAGGCGACGTTTCGCGACTATTTGCAGCACGAACAACACGCGCGCACCCGCGCCGCCTGGCACGCCGACAAAACCTGGTGGCTGGCACGCCTGGACAGCCTGCCCGGCCGCCCGGACCTGCCGTTGAGCGAGCACGCGGGCCTGGGCTCGACGCGCTTTATTCACCACCACGGCGTGCTCGGTACCGAGCAATGGAACACCCTGTGTTCCCTCGCCAGCGCCCAACGTCTGAGTGCCGCGGGCGTGACCCTGGCCGCATTTGCCGAAGTGATCGGCCGCTGGAGCCAAAGCCCGGACTTTTGCCTGAACCTCACGGTGCTCAACCGCCCGAACCTGCATCCGCAACTGGGCCAGGTGATCGGTGATTTCACCGCCCTGAGCCTGCTCGCCGTGCACGGCGCCGAGGGCGCAAGTTTTGTGCAGCGCGCGCGGCGTATCGGTGCGCAGCTGTTTGACGACCTCGACCACAGCCGCTTCACCGGCGTTGACGTATTGCGCGAGCTGGCGCGGGTGCAGGGGCGTGGCGCCGACCTGATGCCGGTGGTGTTCACCAGTGGCATCGGCAGCGTCGAACGCTTGCTCGGCGATGCCGGGCGACTGTTGCAGCCGCCCAGCTACATGATCAGCCAGACTCCGCAGGTGTGGATCGACTGCCAGGTCAGCGACCAGTACGGCGGCTTGCAGATTGGCTGGGACGTGCGCGTGGGTGTGCTGCCGGACGGCATGGCCGCGCAGATGTTCGAGGCCTATGTCGACCTGCTGCAACGTCTGGCCGCGGACCCGCAGCTGTGGCAGGCGCGTGGCGACATCGTGTTGCCCGCGCAAGCGGCAACCCCGCAGATCGAGGCCTGCGCCCCGGCCCGCAACATCGCCGCCGGCTTCGCTCAACAGGCCGTGCGCACACCCGATGCCACGGTGATCAGCGATCGCGACGGCCGCTACAGCTACCGCCAGGTGGCCCAACACGCTGCGGCCGTGCGCGAGACCCTGGAAGCGCTCGGGGTCGAGCGCGGGGCGCGGGTGGCGGTGATGCTGCCCAAAAGTGCCTGGCAACTGATGGCGGTCATGGGCATTACCCAGATGGGCGCGGCCTATGTGCCGGTGGACATTCGCCAGCCCGCCCTGCGCCGTGAAGCGATCCTGCGCGACGCTGGCATTGACGCCGTGATCACCCTGCACGCACAGGCATTGCCGGACACGCTTGAGCTGCCGTGCATCGCCATCGACAGCCTCCGGCCCGACCCGCGTTGGCCAACCTGCGAGCCGGTAGGGGTGGCGGCCGAGGCGCTGGCCTACATCATCTACACCTCGGGCTCCACGGGCACGCCCAAGGGCGTGATGCTCAGCCACGGCGCGGTGGTCAACACCCTTGACGATATCAACCAGCGCTACGCGGTGAACGCCGACGACTGCGTGCTGGGCCTGGCCGAGTTGAGTTTCGACCTGTCGGTGTACGACTTTTTCGGCGTCACGGCCGTCGGTGCGCACGTGGTCCTGCCTGATCCGGAACGCGGCGCCGACCCTTCGCACTGGGCGCAATTGATGCAGGAGCACGGCATCACCCTGTGGAACTCGGTGCCGGCACAAGGGCAGATGCTGGTGGATTACCTGGAGACCGAGCCGGCAACAATTCCCGGGCCGCGGTGTGTCATGTGGTCGGGGGACTGGATTCCCACCACGTTGCCCACCCGTTGGTGGCAGCGCTGGCCCGACAGCCAACTGTTCAGCCTGGGCGGCGCCACCGAAGCGGCGATCTGGTCGGTGGAGCATCGCATTCGCCCGGCGGACACCGTCTTGCCAAGCATTCCTTACGGGCGCGCCCTGAAACACCAGACCCTGGAAGTGCTCGACACCCTCGGCCGTCAATGCCCGGTGGGCGTGCGCGGCGAGATCCATATCGGCGGCCTTGGCCTGGCCCTGGGCTACGCCGAAGACCCGCAACGCAGCGCCGAACGTTTTATCACGCATGCCAGCGGGCGCCGCCTGTATCGCACCGGCGACCAGGGGCGCTACCTCAATGGCGATGGCCTGATCGAGTTTCTTGGCCGCCAGGACGATCAGGTGAAGATTCGCGGCCACCGCATCGAGCTGGCTGAAATCGACGCCGGTTGGCTGGCCCATCCGCAGATTACCGCGAGTACCACGGTGTTGCTGGGCGAGCGTCACGAGCGCTCGTTGTGCAGCTTTGTCACCCTGCACACCGGCGCGCCTGCGCCGCAGCTGCGCGATGAGCTGCACGAGGTCCTGCGCCCGGCGCGCCACACCCTTGAGCAAGCCGATTTCGGCCCGCGTGTCGACATCGAGGCGGCATTGCTCGCGCTGGACCGCGCGGCGGACGCTTCGCTGCTGCACTGGCTGGCGGGCAGCGGTTTGCTGCTGCCAGGCCAGCACCTGGCATTTGCGTCGCTGTGCCAGGCGTTGAAGCTTCAACCCGGCCAGCATCGCCTGTTGCGACATTGGCTGACGCTGCTGGTCGAGAGCGGCTATCTGCAAACCGACGGTGATGGCTGGCGCTGTCAGGTCGCTGTTTTCGATCAAGCGCAGGCGTGGGCGCAGTTCGCCCGGCTGGCACCGGCCGCTCTGTGGCCGGCAGCCTTGGTGGATTACCTGCGCGGCAGCGCGACCCGCCTGGCCGAGCAACTCGACGGACGCCTGAGCCCGGCCAGCCTGATGTTCCCGCAGGGTTCGGCGCACATTGCCGAGGCCATGTACAGCCGCGGCCAACACGCCCAGGTATTGCACCGGGCGATGGCCGAGGCGGTGAGCGCGATTGTCGCGCGTCAGGGCCAGCGGCGCTGGCGCATCCTCGAAGTGGGCGCCGGCACCGGTGCGGCGAGTGCGCTGATTATTCCGGCGCTGGCACCGTGGGTGGCGGCCGGGGTGCAGATCGACTACGTGTTTTCCGACGTGTCGAGCTACTTCCTCAACGCGGCCCGCGAGCGTTTTGCTGCGTATCCGTGGGTGCGTTTCATGCCGTTCGACATGAACAAACCCGCCTGTGAACAAGGGTTGCCGGCCGGGTCCCTGGACCTGCTGCTCAGTTCCGGTGCATTGAACAATGCCCTCGACACACCGCGCCTGTTGGCCGGTTTACGCCAACTGCTGCAGGCCGATGCGTGGCTGGTGATTCAGGAACTGACGCGTGAACACCGCGAAATCAGCATCAGCCAAAGCCTGATGATGGAGACGCCCGAGGATGTGCGCGCGACCAA
Source organism: Pseudomonas sp. TWRC1-2 (assembly GCF_049896685.1). Lineage (NCBI taxonomy): Bacteria > Pseudomonadati > Pseudomonadota > Gammaproteobacteria > Pseudomonadales > Pseudomonadaceae > Pseudomonas > Pseudomonas sp. TWRC1-2. The sequence goes on from NZ_JAFCUU010000001.1 coordinate 286,751, forward strand.
TGGGCAACTGTTCGTGCACACCGCCCAGTGGCTGGCGTGGTTGAACAGCGAGGCCGGCGATCAGGCTGAGTCGCTGGCGCCCGCCGACAGCGTGTTGAAGCTGTTGGGCTACGACGTGCTGGTCGCCCGCGTGAAAACCGACCGCCCATTGCTCAGTGCAGACACCTTGCTGGCATTTATCGCCGAGCGGGTGCCGCGTTACATGGTGCCGGCGCAGGTGCGGGTGCTCGACCGGTTGCCGGTCACGGCCAATGGCAAGATCGACCGCCGCGCCCTCATCACCCAGGCCGAGCAACGGCAACTGCGCCCGGTGCAGCGCGCGAAGGTCGATGTCGCCGATGAACTGGTGCAGCGCTTGATCACGCACTGGGAGCGGGTGCTTGATTGCAGTGGTCTGTCTCCGGATCAGGATTTCTTTGCGGCCGGCGGCGACTCGCTGCTCATCGCCCAGTTGATCGCGGGGCTGCGCGAACAGGAACCGTTGGCGCAGGCACAACCCTTCGACCGTTTGTTGCGGTGGGCGCTGAGCCAGCCGACCCCGCAAGGCCTGGCCCAGCGTTTGCGCAGTGAATCGAGCAGTGAAGCGCCGACGGCGACGACGGCGGCGCCAGTGCCGGATACGCGCCGGGCGCCGCTGGGTGGGCGCCTGCGTGTGGACGCGTTGACGGAGTTGGTCGGCGGCGAAGGCACCGCACGTGTGCTGGTGCATGAAGGGCTCGGCACCTTGTTGCCGTACCGCGCGTTGATCGCTGAACTGGCCGGTAGCGGCCCGTTGCTGGGGCTGGCGGTGCACGACAGCGACGACTATCTGCGCCTGCCTGCCGAGCATGTCAACGCGACCTTGGGCAAGCGCTACGCCCAGGCGCTGTGGGACAGCGGCCGGCGCAGCTTCGATCTGCTCGGTTACTGCTCCGGCGGGCTGGTGACCCTGGAGCTGGCCAAGGCTTTGCTGCAACTGGGCGCTGAGGTGCGCCAAGTGGACATTGTGTCCAGCTACCGCATTCCGTATCTGGTCGACGATGAAGTGCTGATGCTCTACAGCTTCGCCGCCACCCTCGGGCTGGACGGTGCGGCGCTCGGCTTGCCGTCTGCCGAACAACTGCAAGCCCCGGCGGGGCTGAACCTGGATGTGGGCTTGCTCAAGGCCCGCGTGCTCGCGGCGGCGCAAGGCATGGCCGATGAGCAGCTGTATCGCGTGTTTGTGCATTCCGTTCACGCCAGTCACTACAGCGACGGCGCGCCGTATGTGGGCGCCATCCGCCTGTTTGTGCCCAGTGTTGCCAACCCGATGATCCCCGATCACCACGCCAGCTTGCAGGCCTGGTGGCAGGCGGCGTCGCTCGCACCGTTGACGATACATACGCTGCGCGGCAATCACTTTGAATGCCTGAACGCCGGGCTGAGTCGTTATTTGCTGGAGGAACACCCATGACGTTCGCGTTGAAAACCCTGGTGGTGGGCTCGCGCTTCGGCCAGTTCTATGCGGCTGGGGTTGCCGCCGCCGAGCACTTGGAGCTGGTCGGCGTGCTGGGGCAGGGCAGTCGGCGATCCCAAGCGCTGGCGCGGTATCTGGAAGTGCCGAGTTTCGACGCCCTTGAACAAGTGCCGACCGACACGCGCCTGGCGTGCGTCGCGGTGGGCGGTGCCGCACGGGGAGAGCAGGGCCCGGCCGTGGCACAAGCGCTGATGGAGCGCGGCATGCATGTGTTGATCGAGCATCCGCTGTTGCCCCAGGAACTGCACGAGGTGCTGCGCACGGCGAACCGCCTGCAACGGCGTTGCCTGCTCAACAGTTTTTACCCGCAGCTGCCGTGCGTGGCGCGCTTTATCGAACTGGCGCGGCAGCTGCATCGCCAGCAGGGCATTCGGCATATCGAGGCCAGCTGCGCAGTGCAAGTCAGCTACGCGACGCTGGACGTGTTGGCGGCGCTGCTGGAGTCGGTGGGGCCATGGTCCGTGGACTGTGTGGCGCCGGCACTCTCGGCCTGGCGCGATATCAGCCTGGTGATGGCGCAGGTGCCGGTTTCGCTGCGCGTGCTCAACGAACTGGCCGCCAATGATGACGGGCGCATGCAGATGTTGCTGCGCCTGAGCATCGCCACCGACAGCGGCACGCTGTTACTGGCGTCGCCCCACGGGCCGCTGCTGTGGATGCCCGCCGTGCGCGCGCCGCAGGATGACGCCGAGGGGGTATTTGACCTGTTCGGCCCGCTGGCCGGCCAGCCGTTGCCCTGCGCCGAAGTGCTGGAGGCCGCCGCGCCGGATTGGGCGCAGGTTTACCGCAGGCTCTGGCCGGCCGCCGCCGCCAGCGCGCTGCAACCTTTGATCACCGGTGTTGGCCTGGCGCGTCTGCAACAGCGCAGCCTGGAAGTGGTCGGGCTGTGGCAGCAGGTGACGGCAGCTATCGGTTTTCCGCAGCAGCCGGCGCAGGCGTTGCCCGCGGCCAACCTGGCCCAGGCGCTGGAGTGCATTCGATGAGCCCTCTGCGCGAAATCCTGCGCCCGTTTCGTGGGCGCTTATACCTGGCGGTCGCGTTGCAGGCGGTCGCCGGGATCTGTTCGCTGCTGCCACTGATCGCGCTGGCGCACTTGGCCGACAGCCTGCGCCAGGCGCCGCCGCTGGCGGCGTCGGCCATGGCCTGGGTGGTGCTGGCGGTAGTGGCATCTGCCGTGTGGTTGTGTGGCCAGACCCTGGCGCTGCACCTCACTCATCAGGTGGATGCCGACCTCTGCGACCGCCTGCGCGTGCGCCTCGCCGAGCATCTGCAGCGGCTGCCGCTGGGCTGGTTCGCACGGCTGGGGCCGGATGGCGTGACCCGTTATGCCGAGCAGGATGTGCGGGCGCTGCATCAGTTGGTTGGGCATGCGCCGACCGACTTGGTCAACCTGTTGCTGATCCCCCTGGCGACCTTCGGGTATCTGCTGTGGAGCAACAGCGGTCTGGCGCTCTGGTGCTTGCTGCCGCTGGCGTTGGGGGCGCTGGGTTATTGGCGTCTGGGCTCGGCGCATTACCGCGAAGCGGTGGCGCAGCGAAACGGCGCGATCCAGCGCCTGTTCAGCGACTACAGCCAGTTTGCAAGCAACCTCGGTCTGGTCCGGCAATTTCCGGATGCGGGTATTCATCGCCGTGTGCAGGAGGCGGTGCAGCAGTTTGATCAGCGCTTCCGCCACTGGGTGAGCCGTGCAGGACACTTGGCGGCGTTGATCCAGGTGCTGCTGAGCGCGCCGTGGCTGTTGGCCTGGGTGGTGCTTGGCGCGTTGTTGATCGGGGTGGCTGACGTGGCAGCTGTGCAAGTCTGCGGCTTTTTATTGTTGGTGCGTGCCATGGCGGCGCCGGTGCTGGCGATGGGGCACGGTTTTGATGCGCTGAACTCGGCAGGCGAAAGTGCCCGGCGTTTGCAGGCCGTTTTGACCACGCCACCGCTGGCCGAGCCCGAGGCGCCGCAATCGCCCAGGGATGCCAGCGTGGAGATGCTTGAGGTGAATTTCTCCCACGGTGACGTGCCGGTCCTCAACTCGATTACGTTGCGCCTGGAACCCGGCACCACGACCGCGCTGGTCGGGCCGTCGGGTGCGGGTAAAAGCACCCTGGCCGGGTTGATCGCACGCTTTATGGACGTGGACAGCGGGCAAGTCCGCGTGGGCGGGGTGGATGTTCGGCAGATCGCCAGCCGTGCGCTGCAACAGCATCTGGCGTTGGTGTTCCAGCACGCGGGTGCGTTGCGCCTGTCGCTGGCGCAGAACATCGCGTTGTATCAACCCGACGCCAGTCACGCGCAGGTTCGCCGCGCTGCCAAGGCCGCTTGCCTGGACGCCTGGATCATGGGGTTGCCCAAGGGCTACGCCAGTGTGGTGGACGAAGACGTGCGCTTGTCCGGTGGCGAGTTACAGCGCCTGGCGATTGCGCGGGCGCTGCTGTCGCCTGCGCCCATCATGTTGCTGGATGAACCCACGTCCGCCACCGACCCGCACACCGAGCGCGCACTGCGCGCCGCCCTGCACAACGACGCGGCCGGGCGTACGCGGCTGATCATTGCCCATCGCCTGGAAACAATCCGCCATGCCGAGCAGATTCTGGTGCTCAGTGACGGGCGCATCGTGCAACGCGGGCGCCATGCGGACCTGTTGGCCATGGACGGCCTCTACCGACAGCTCTGGAACGAGCAAACCTCGAACGCCGATCAACTGGAGCCTGTGTCATGAGTGTTGTTTCGCTGTTGCGTCATTTGCCCGACCTCGCCCGGCGCGCGCTGCGCGGCGCCTTGGTGTGGATGCTGCTGGCCGCCGTCCTCGATGGCTTGGCGGGCTTGGTGCTGGTGCCGTTGATATTGGCCTGGTTCGATCACCAAAACCTGCAGTCGAGCGTGCTGGTGCTGCTGGGGTTGACGCTGCTGCAGGCGGGCGTCAGTTACGTCGCGCAGCGCCGTGGTTATCTGGCCGGTGCCGGGTTGGCTGCGGGCCTGGTCTGGCAGTTGGTGCAACACTTGCCGCGACTGCCGCTGACCCGTCGAGGCCAACTGGAAGGGCTGGTGAGCGGGCCGGTGTTCAACAGCATGGGCATTCCCGCGCACCTGCTGGCACCGTTGGTCACCGCACTGGTGACGCCAACGGTGGTGGTGCTGGGACTGTTCTTCATCGAGCCGCGTGTGGCGCTGGTGTTGGCGCTGGCGTACCTGCCGCTGTTCGGCCTTTTACGTTGGGCCGGGCGGCGCAGCCTGGATCTTGAGCAACAGCGTCAGGCCGTGGACCGCCACGCCGCGCGACTGCTGCAGGCGTTCGCGCAGCAACAGGCGTTGATCCGCAGTGCCGGCGACGCCAGCCTGGGCCAACGGGCCCTGCGCGAGGCGCTGCATGAGCAGCACCAGGCGACGCGCAAGCTCAATCGCCGTGGGTTGCCCGCCGGCCTCGGGTTTGCCGCTGCGGTGCAGATGGTGTTTGCGCTGGTGCTGTCAGGCGGCGTGCTGGCGGTGGCCGCGGGGCATTTATCCGGCGCGCTGCTGGTGGCGGTGCTGGTGCTGCTGGTGCGCTTTATCGAGCCGCTGTCGCAATTGGCGTATCTGGACCAGGCCCTGCGCATGGCCTGGCAGGCGCTCTCGCAAGTCTTGGCGGTGTTGGCGGCGCCGACGTTGCACAGCCCGCAACCCGGTGAGCAACCGCAGGATGCGAGCCTGGAAGGGCAGCGCCTGAACAGCTTCGGCGAAGCGGGCGAGCACCTGCTCAAGGACCTCGATGTGCATTGCGCGGCGGGCACGTTCACGGCAATCGTCGGGCCCTCGGGGGCGGGCAAAAGCACCTTGCTGGCCTTGCTGGGCCGCGGCATGGACCCGCAGACCGGGCAAGTGCGCCTCGGCCAGGTGGACATCCGCCAGATAAGCGAACACACCCTGGCCCAGCACGTGACCCAGGTGTTCCAGGACAGCGGCCTGTTCGCCGGCAGCCTGCTGTGGAACGTGAGCATGGCGCGGCCGCACGCCACGCCCGCGCAATTGCAGCAAGCCGCCCGGGACGCTGCACTGGACGACGTCCTCAGCCGCCTGCCGGAGGGTTGGCACAGTGAAGTGGGGCCGGGCGGGGCATTGCTGTCCGGCGGCCAACGGCAACGGGTTGGCCTGGCGCGTGCGTTGCTGTCACAGGCGCCGGTCCTGCTGCTGGATGAACCCACCGCCAGCCTCGATGCGCGCAGCGAGGCACGGGTCAATCGCAGCCTGCAGGCGCTGCACGGCAGGCGCACCTTGGTGTTGGTGTCGCACAACCCGACGCTGGTGCGCGATGCCGACCAGATCCTGGTGCTGGAAGGCGGCAGTGTCAGCGGCTGCGGCAGCCATGAGCATTTGCTGGCCACACACCCGTGGTATGCGCATTTTGTTGAGCAGCACCGAGGTGAATGAGTGCCGGGCAGCCATTGAAAAAGTCCCTAAATCGAAAAGTCGGCCCGCTCGTTTAAACGATACTAATGCGAATTATTATCGAATGGGGCGCAGCAATGTCACACCGGGGAGCAACAAAGGTTGGGCGGGGCTTCAAGCGTAACGGGGCACACGTGGGGATCGCGCTGGTACTGGGCCTGAGCCCGCTGGCGCCGGCGCGTGCCGCCGTGCAGTTGGACAGTATCGAGATTGCCGGCGACGACACCTCCGGCGATGTGACCCCGCCGGGCGTGACCACCCTGGGCAAGCTGCCACTCACGCTGCGGGAAACCCCGCAGTCGGTGAGCGTGATCGACCACGAGCGCATTGAGCAGCAGAACCTGTTCAGCCTCGACGAAGTGATGCAGCAAGCCACCGGTGTGACGGTGCAACCCTTCCAGCTGCTGACGACTGCCTATTACGTGCGCGGCTTCAAGATCAACGCGTTCGAGCTGGACGGTGTGCCGGCGATGCTCGGCGAAACCGCCGGTTCGCCCCAGGACATGGCGGTGTACGAGCGCGTCGAAATCCTGCGCGGCGCCAACGGTCTGCTCCACGGCAGCGGCAACCCGGCGGCCACGGTCAACCTGGTGCGCAAACGCCCGCAAAAGCAATTTACCGCCAGCACCACCCTCAGCGCTGGCAGTTGGGACCGCTACCGCGGCGAGGTCGATGTGGGCGGGCCGTTGACGCAATCGGGCAACGTGCGTGGCCGAGTGGTGGCCGCTTATGAAGACCGCGACTACTTCTACGACGTCGGCAAACAAGACACGCAGTTGCTCTACGGTGTCACCGAGTTCGACCTGAGCCCCGACACGCTGCTGACGCTGGGCGCGCAGTATCAGACCATCGACCAGGTGACCAATATGGCCGGCGTGCCGATGGCCAAGGACGGCTCCAGCCTGCACCTGCCGCGTTCCACCTACCTGGACGTGGACTGGGACCGCTTCAAGTGGACCACGCGCCGGGTGTTCGGCGCCCTTGAGCAGCAACTTGATCACGACTGGAAAGCCAAAGTCGCCGCCGAATACCAGGACGCTGACTCCAGCCTGCGTTATGCCGGTGCGTACGGCGCCATCGACCCGCTCACCGGCGATGGCGGGCACTTGATGGGCGCGGCGTATACCTTCAACAGCACTCAGAAGAGCGTGGATGCGTCGGTCGATGGGCCTTACGCGTTGTTCGGCCGCAGCCATGAATTGCTGCTGGGCAGCAATTACAGCCAGGGCGAAACCGAACAGCACAGCGCTCAGTTCACCACGCCGTTGAATGTGCCGGTGAATGTCTATCGCTGGGACCCGAGCAGCGTGCCCAAACCCGGGATCAGCGCCTACACCTCGCCGGGCTCGACCACCACCACCTCCAAAGGCGTTTACGCGCTGACCCGCTACAAACTGCTCGACCCGTTGACGCTGGTGATCGGCGGCCGTGCCAATTGGTGGGACCAGGACGCGCCGACCAGCCACTTCAAGCCCGGTCGGGAAATCACCCCGTATGGCGGCCTGATCTGGGACTTTGCGCAGAACTGGTCGTGGTACGCCAGCTACGCCGAGGTCTACCAGCCGCAAACCGGGCAAACCTGGAGCGGCGATCTGCTCAAGCCGGTCGAGGGCAAGACCTACGAAACCGGCGTCAAGGGCGAGTTGGCCGATGGCCGCTTGAATGTGTCATTGGCGGTGTTCCGCATCGATCTTGAAAACAACCCGCAGGTCGATCCCGAACACCCCGGCGCCGGGCCGAACACCTATTACATCAGCGGCGGCAAAGTGCGCAGCCAGGGCTTCGAGCTGGAAAGCACCGGCTACATCACGCCTGAGTGGAACGTCTCCGCTGGCTACACCTACACCACCACCGAATACCTCAAGGACACCAGCAATGCCTCGGGCGAACGCTACGCCGAATTCACCCCGCGCCACATGGCGCGGGTCTGGACCGAATACCAACTGCCATGGCAAGAACATCGCTGGAGCGTCGGCGCCGGCGTGCAGGCGCAAAGTGATTACGCCACGCAATCCGGCGCAGTGACCCTGGAGCAGGGCGGCTATGCCTTGCTCAACGCGCGCGTCGCTTATCGCATCGACGAGCATTGGACGGCCGCGGTGAACGGCAACAACCTGGCCGATCGCAAGTACTACCAGAGCCTGTCCAACGTCAATTGGAACAACCGCTACGGCGAACCGCGCAGCCTCAACATGACCTTGCGAGGTACGTTCTGATGCTCGGCGCCTGGCCGTTGCGCATCGGCCTGGCGTTGGCCGGCAGTGTGCTCAGCAGCCTGCAACTGGCGGTGCTGCTGGCGCGGCATTATCCGTGGGGCGACGGCCTGGAACGGCTGTGTGCCGGGGTGTTCCTGGGGCTGGGCTTTCTGGTGACGGTGCTGCTGTGGTCGCTGCTGGCGCCGGATCGGCCGCGTGTGGTGTATCGCTCCAGCGCCTGGCTGCTGCTGTTTACGCCCTGGCTGCTATGGGATGGAACCTGGTCATGAAACTGATGGGAGCCCCGAGGGCGCTGGTGCAGCGCGTACATGCCGGGATGGGCGCGGTGTTTGGCGTGGTGCTGTTTGGCATCCTGCTGACCGGCGCGTGGAGCATGGCCCATGAAGACTTGCGCGCCTGGTTTCGCGGGCCTTCAGCACTGAGCCATAAGCCGGCGATGGCGGTGGAGCAATGGCTGGAGGTCGCGCGTGAAAAGGGCCTGGCGCTGGACGAATTGCGCATTCGTTTGCCCGACAGCCACCACTCGGTGGTCGAGCTGTGCGCTTCGCCCGGCGACTGCAGCGTCGCGCTGGACCCGACCAGCGGCCGTGCGGTCGCGTCGGGCGATGCGGCCGACATCCTGTTCAATCTGCACAAAAGCCTGTTCATCGGCTTCCCCGGACGGGTGCTGATCAGCCTGCTGGGCGTGGTGTTGTTGCTGATGATCTGGGCCGGCAGCGCGTTGCACAGTGGGCGTCTGCAAGACCTCAAACGCTTGCGCCGGGACCGTGGAGCGCGGGTGTTTGCCCATGACCTGCACAGCCTGATCGGGCGGTGGTGCGGGCCGTGGTTGCTGCTGTTCGGCGTGACCGGCGCGCTGTCGGGCCTTGGCGCGCTCGGCACGCTGGGCCTGGCGGGGCAGGCGTTTCCAGGCGCGCCGCAGCAGGCCTTCATGCACTTGCTGGGCGCGCCGCCGCAGGTCAGCGCGCAGGCAAGTGCGGCTCGGGTCGATCTCGATCAGCTGTTGCGCGAGGACGCCGCTGCCCATCCCGGGTTCCTGGCGCAAAACCTCGCCTTGCACCGCTGGGGCGAACCGGGTGCCTGGGTTGAAGTCAGCGGCATCCAGCAAGGGTTGCCCAGCACCGCGGTGTTTGAACGCCATGCCTACGCAGGCGCTGACGGCGTGGCTGTGGGCACCCGCAGTGCCAGTGGCCGCGGCCTGTGGTTGCAGGCGTTCATCGCGGTGCAGCCGCTGCACTTTGCCGATTACCGCTGGGTGCCCTATGGCGGGCCGCTGCTGCGTGCCGTGCATTTCGCCATGGCGTTGGCGGCGGCGGTGCTGGTGCTCAGCGGCTTGTACCTGTGGCTGGAACGCAGGCGCCTCAAGGCGGGCGCCGGTTGGCAGGTGCTGTTGCGCCTGGTGGTCGGCGGTGGCGGCGGGTTGCTGACGGCCACCGCCGTGTTGCTGTGCGCGGGGGCGCTGGGCAGCGGCGCGTTGGCGGGGTGGTTCTGGGGCAGTTGGCTCGCCAGCCTGTTGCTGGCGTGCGTGATGCCGCCGCGCCGTCAACCGCTGCACCTTTTGTTGGCGGTGGCGGGCCTGGCCTTTGTCGCTGCGGGCGGGGTGCACATGGTGGGGAGTGTGAGGCAGGGCGGTCTGCCGCTGTGGCCCATCGACCTGGTGTTGTTGCTGTGCGGTGCGAGTGCCTTGTGGGCATTGCGCCGGTTGATTTCTTTTACGCGTGCGGCACGGGCTGCCGCCGCCAACGTTGCCTGATGGGAGAGTTGTGATGCTGGAACTGTTGAAACACTGGCGCATGGTGCTGACCTTCGCACTGCTGTACCTGTCCCAGGGCATTTGCTTCGGCATTGCGATGGACGCCATGCCGACCCTGCTGCGCCATGACGGCGCTGCACTCCATGCGCTGGCCTTCCTGCCGTTGGTGGGCTTGCCGTGGGTGATCAAATTCATCTGGGCGCCCCAGGTGGATAACCACTGGAGCCCGCGACTGGGGCGGCGGCGCAGCTGGATCATACCGATGCAGGTGCTGGTCTTGCTGTGCATCGTCACCCTGGCGAGCATCGGCCTGAGCGTGGCCACCGCAGGCGTGGCCGTGGGCCTGTTGATTGTCGCCTCGCTGGCCAGCGCCACGCAGGACATCGCCACCGACGGCATGGCCGCCGAGTACTTCACTGACAACATGCTCGCGCGGATCAACGCCATTCAAGTCGGCGGCACCATGGTCGGCTTTTTCGTCGGCGGCGCCGGCACCTTGTTGCTCAGCGGGGCTCTGGGGCAGACCACGGCGTTCAGCCTGCTGGCTCTGGTGCCGTTACTGAGCCTGGTGTGCGTCGGCTGGCTGCACGTGGCCCCCGCCAAAGACACACAACCGGACGTGGCGCATGCCTCGCTGTGGCGGTTTATCAAGCGGCCGAAGGCGGCGGCGCTGGTGCTGCTGGCGCTGTTGTCAGCGATGACCTCGGTGTCCGGTTTCGGCTTGTCCAAACTGTTCTTGAATGACGCCGGCTGGTCGTTGCAGGCCATCGGCCAACTGGGCATGAGCGGCGGCATGGTCACCGTCGTCCTCGGCTGTGGCGGCGGCGCCTGGCTGATCCGTGTGCTGGGGTTGTGGCCGACGTTCATTCTGGCGGTCGGCATGGCCGGTATGGCTGCGTTGACCTGGCTGTTGCAAGCCACCGGCATGCTCGCCACGCAAACCGGGCTGATCTGGCTGGCGGTAGGCCTGGGTTCGTTTGCCACCGGTGCGACCTCTGTGGTGATCATGACCGCCTCCATGGCCTTCGCCGCCCAAAGCGATCAGGCGGGGACAGACATGACGGCCGTGCAAAGCACGCGGGATTTGGGCGAGATGCTGTCCTCGACCTTGCTGGTTGGCTTGACCGCGCAGGCGGGGTATAGCGGCGGGTTTCTTGCGGGAATGGTCATGGCCGTACTGGCGCTGCTGGTGGCGTTGAACCTGTCGCGCCAGGGCAGGCGGGAGAGCGTTGCGGGTTGAGGCGCCAGGTTGAGCGTCGCGTGGTGCAGGCGGCTGGCGGGCCGGTTTTGCCCTTGGCGGTGACGCTGTCACGGTGGCTGCCGGCGCTGATAGTCTGTCCAGGCACTCAATGTGCGCTCACGTCACCGCCTCAGGCTTTGCCTCAACTGACAGGTGCACGCCTAATCCGTAGAGCGCTCCGCCGGCAATGATGAACAGCGCCAGCATGTAAAACATGTGGTGAGCCGGTTGTGTCGTCAGCATCACGCCACACAGCACCGGGCCTAACGCTGCGCCGACGTTGCTGAGGTTTTGCGCGGCGTAATACATGCCTCGCAGGTGATTCGGCGCAATGGTGTCGATAAACATGTATTCAGCCGGGAATACGATGATTTCACCCACGGTGAAGATGGCCATGGCGATCACCCACACCGTCAGCGTGCTCGACAGCGCAAAACCGCCCAGCCCGACGATGAACAGGCTCAGCCCAGCGGCCAGCCACAGGTTCAGGTGCTTGTGGGTAATCCGTTTGCCGAGGCTGTATTGCAGGCAGATAACCATCAGGGCGTTGGTCGCCACGACGGCGCTGATAATGCGGTAGGCCGTCTGCGGGTTGCTGGTGACTATCAGGTATTGCGAGAGGTAGGCGGTGAACTGGCCGAAGACCACCGCGCTCAGCACCCCGCCCAAGGTAAAGCACACCAGGCGGTAATCGCGCAGCAGCAGTTTGCCGACGGCCAAAAATGGAGTGGTTTGCCGGCTTGCCTCGGCCGTTGCCAGGCCTCTGTCGCCCCACACGAAGTAGACAAAAAAATAGCCGGTTCCCAGTCCCGCCGACAGCAGGAACGGCAGGCTGATGTCCAGCGCGGCCGCGCCGGCACCGAGGAACGGCCCGACGGCGTAGCCAATATTGGTCAGCGTGTACTTGATCGAAAACACCTCACTGCGCTGATCAAGTGGGAGCAGGCTGGCAAACCCGGCTTTCACCGCGATATCAATGACCGCATAGGCCAGGTTGATTGCCACCAGGCACGCATAAAACAGCCCGAGACCGGACGCGATGAAGGCGCCGAGAAAACCTGCCGTGAAGACGGCGCAGGCCGTAAGGATGAGCCGGTAACTAGACAGGCTATCGACCAGGAAGCCGCCATACAGGCTCAGCAGTGAGCCGATGATCAGCGTGCTGCCGATCACCAGGCCGACATCGGCAATGCTCAAGCCAAAGTGGCCGGACAAATAAATCACCAGGTAGGGCAGCGTAATGGCCCGGGCGAGGGTTAACACCAATGAAGCGCACAGCAGCAGATTGAGGGTGGCGGGATATTTTTTAAGCGTGGCGAGCATTCGAGCCTCATCGTCCATTTATAAGGTGCAAGCGTGGCAAGTCGCTCGTCCGGATCGACGCAGCTTACTGTTGATCTGAATTCTGATTTAGGATGCTTTTTATCAAAACGCACGAACTGAATTCATGAATAAGGCACGCGTATGTTTTCCTCCGAGCGCTTGAAGGGTATCGATGTGTTCGTCTGCGTCGCGCAGTACGGCAGCTTCACAGCGGCCGCGGAGAAAATGAACCTGACGGCGTCTGCCGTGAGTAAAGGCATCGCCAGGCTGGAAAAGCGCCTGGGCGCACGACTGTTCCAGCGGACCACGCGCACGTTGGCGTTGACCGATGCCGGTGCCGCGTTTCTGCGTACCTGTACGGGGGTGCTGGCCGATCTGGAAGACGCCGAGCTGTCGCTGCAAGCCGAAAACACCGAGCCTCGCGGGCGCGTGCGCATCGACTTGCCAGGCCCATATGGGCGCGTGCAGGTACTCCCGGTGCTGCTGCCGTGGCTGCAGGCGCACCCGTTGGTGGTGCCGCATATTTCCTTCTCTGACGGCCATCTCGACCCGTTCAAGGAGGGCGTGGACATTGCACTGCGCATTGGTGACGGCCACGCCTGGCCGCACACGGTGGAGCATCGGCTGGTGACGCGTGAGTGGCACGTGTTTTGTGCATCGCCGGCGTACCTGGCTCGCCATGGCACGCCGTTGTCCGACCGCGACCTGGAGCAGCACCAGTGCATTGCCTATGGCTGGGTGGATGGACGCATCAGCCCTTGGCGCTACACCGGCGAAGACGGCATCACGCTGCACAGGCCACTCACGCCGCAGCTGGTGGTGGGCAATGGCGAAGGGCTGGTGATGGCCGCGTTGGCGGGCTGCGGTATCGTCCAGTTGCCATCCTGGCTGGTCAAGCAGCAGTTGCAGGACGGCGCGTTGGTCGAGGTACTGCCGCAACTGGCGACGCCGGGGTTTGAGGTCACCCTGGCCTGGGTCAAAAGCCGGCAAAACCAGCCCAAGGTTCGCGTGGTGCTGGAGGCGCTGATCGCCGGGTTGAGTGCGCTCGAATGACCAGTGGCTTTGCGGATGGCCACGAATGCGCGATTGGCTGACACAAGATTGATCCTGATCAGGTGACCTGCCTGGCAGCGCCTCTAACCTTATGCTTCCATCAAAGGCCAGGGAGGGCTCAATGAGTGCCTCGGGTCGCGTATTCTCAAGGAAGAGTCAGCTATGCGGTCATTGAAGATCCTGTTGTTATCGTCGGCGTTCAACGGTTTGACCCAACGCGCCTGGCTGGACTTGCGCCAGGCGGGTCACGCGCCCAGCGTGGTGCTGTTCACCGATGCCGCCACGGTGTGCGAGCAGGTTGAGGCGTCAGGCGCCGATGTGGTGATCTGCCCGTTTCTGAAGGACCGTGTGCCACAGCAGCTGTGGAGCAACCCGGAACGCCCGGTCGTGATCATCCATCCGGGGATCGTCGGCGACCGCGGCGCCAGTGCGCTGGACTGGGCCATCACCCGGCAGGTCAGCCGCTGGGGCGTGACCGCCCTGCAGGCGGTGGAGGAAATGGACGCCGGGCCGATCTGGTCGACGCGTGAATTCGACATGCCGGCCGACGTGCGCAAATCCGAGCTGTACAACGGCCTGGTGAGTGACGCAGCCATCGATTGCATCCGCGACGTGGTGGCAAAATTCGCCCGGGGCTTCGTCCCGGCGCCGCTTGATTACACGCAGCCCAACGTCATCGGGCGATTGCGGCCCAACATGACCCAGGCTGACCGCAGCTTCAGTTGGTTCGATTGCGCACGCTTCATCAAACGCAACATCGACGCCGCTGATGGCCAGCCCGGTGTGCTGGCAAGCATCAGGGGCGGGCAGTATTACGTGTACGACGCGCACCTGGACTCACGCCACGGCACGCCGGGCGACATTCTGGCAGTACAGGACGACGCGGTGCTGGTGGCGGCCGGCGATCACAGCCTGTGGATCGGCTCGCTCAAACGCAAAGCCCAGCCCGGTGAGGAAACCTTCAAGTTGCCGGCCCGTCACGTGCTGGCCGAAAAACTCGCAGGCATTCCCGTGCTGGACAGCACCCTCGCCAGCCAAACGTGGAATGAGCAGGCCTATCAACCGATTCGCTACCGAGAGTCAGGGCCTGTCGGCGAACTGACGTTTGAGTTCTACAACGGCGCCATGAGCACCGAGCAATGCCAGCGTCTGGTGGCTGCACTGCGTTGGGCCAAGGCGCGAGACACCCAGGTGCTGTTGATCAAGGGCGGGCGTGGCAGCTTTTCCAACGGCGTGCACCTCAATGTGATTCAGGCCGCCACGGTGCCTGGGCTGGAAGCCTGGGCCAACATCCAGGCCATCGACGATGTTTGCAAGGAGCTGCTCACGGCCCGGCAGTTGGTGGTCAGCGGCCTGACCGGCAGTGCCGGAGCCGGCGGCGTGATGTTGGCGCTGGCGGCCGACATCGTTTTTGCCCGTGAGGGCGTGGTGCTCAACCCACATTACAAAACCATGGGTTTGTATGGCTCCGAGTACTGGACCTACAGCCTGCCACGTGCCGTCGGCAGCGAAGTGGCGCAGCGGCTCACGCAAGAATGCCTGCCGATCAGTGCCGACCAGGCCCGGCACTACGGCATGGTTCAGGCCATCGGCCCACGGTGCCCACAGGCATTTGGCCTATGGCTTATGCAACAGGCGACCCGCGCGCTCGACGATGAGCACTACGTGCTGGCGCGCGCACGCAAGGCAACGATGGACCTGGATCAGGTGGAACGCTGTCGCGAACACGAACTGGCACACATGCAGCAAGACATGGTGCACAACCGCCAACAGTTCGCCGAGAAGTGCCGCAATTTCGTGTTCAAACGCAAGACGTGCCAGACCCCGCAACGCCTGATGGCGCCATGGGCAGTGGCGCGCAAGGTGGCGTTGGTTGGTTGAGGGGGTTGCAGGTTGTTATCAGAGGCTATCGGGATCGCCAAAAAACATCTGAATCCGCGAGCGCAACCAGCGCTCTCCCGGATCGTTGTCCTGCGAGCCACGCCAGGCCATGTGCAATTCGAACGAGCGTACGGGCAACGGCGGGTCTTCTGCGCGCAAACCGCCCGCTGAGGTCAGTGCCTCGGCGGCGTAGTCCGGCACGGTGGCCAGGATATCGGTACCGGCCAGCAATGTGCCCAGGCCGTTGAACTGCGGCACGGCTAGGACCACGTGGCGTTTGCGGTCGAGTTTTTCCAGCTCTTCATCAATAAACCCGCTCAGGTCGCCGGCGAATGACACCAGAGCGTGAGGGCGGGCGCAAAAGTCATCCAGGCTCAGCGAGCCGGGCACGCTGTCGGCGCGCAGCAGTTTCGGCAGGCTGCGGCGCAGGACCTTGCGCTTGGCGTTGGCCGGCAGGTCGGCGGTGTAGCTTACGCCGATGGAAATTTCGCCGGAGGCCAGCAGACCCGGCATCAGGATGTAATTGACCCGGCGCACCACCAGCACGATGCCCGGCGCTTCGGCGCGCAGGCGTTTGAGCAACTGGGGGAGCAGGGCGAATTCGACATCGTCCGACAAACCGATGCGGAACACGGCCGTGCTGGTGGCCGGGTCGAACTCGGCGGCGCGGCTCACGGCGGTGGAAATCGAGTCCAGGGCCGGGGAGAGCAGGGCGAAAATCTCTACAGCGCGGGCGGACGGCTCCATGCTGCGCCCGGTGCGCACAAACAGCGGGTCATCGAACAGTCCACGCAGGCGCGACAACGCCGCACTGATGGCCGGCTGGCCAAGGAACAACTTCTCGGCGGCACGGGTCACACTGCGCTCATGCATCAAGGTTTCGAATACGATCAAGAGGTTAAGGTCGACACGACGCAGGTCGTTACGGTTCATCTTGTGTCCTGGAAGAGTCAGCGAGCTTGACGAGAGCGGCCACATGTAAACAATGACCGGCATGAATCTTACGGGGAAAGGCTGGTACTCTGCACCGGCTAATTGAGTTTTCCTACAAGATCTGGGGTCCATTCCTCAGTTGCGGAATCAATGGCAGGCATGTCGACTATTAACGGCGACCGGTGGTCTTACCTGGAAAGCCCAGATAGAGTTCATGGCATTAGAGGTTACTTTGACGAGGTTTGCGATGTCCCGCACGATCCGTTTTCACAAGTTTGGTCCGGCCGAGGTGCTCAAGTGCGAAGAGCATGTAGCCGCGCTGCCCGCACCGGGCGAAGTGCAGGTGCGTGTCGACGCGATTGGCATCAGCTGGTATGACATTTTGTGGCGCCAGAACCTGGCGTCTTCCCATGCACGTCTGCCTTCGGGCCTTGGCCACGAGATGGCCGGGGTGGTTGTAGCCCTCGGCGACGGCGTGGATGACTTGGCGGTGGGCGATAAAGTGGCCAGTTTTCCGGCCGAGAGCCCCAATGATTACCCGGTGTATGGCGAACAGATCGTCCTGCCCCGTTCGGCCTTGACCCGTTATCCGGACGTATTGAGCCCGATTGAAGCCAGCGTGCACTACACGCCGCTGCTGATTGCGTACTTTGCCTATGTGGACCTGGCGCGGGTCAAACCCGGCCAGTTTGCCCTGGTGACCGACGCCAGCCACTGCGCCGGCCCCTCGTTCGTACAATTGGGCAAAGCCCTGGGTGTGCGGGTGATTGCCGCGACCAAAGACAGCGCGGAGCGTGAGTACCTGCTGTCGCTGGGGGCAGAAAAGGTGATTGTCACCGAAGAACAGGACTTGCTCATGCAGGTCAACAAGTTCACCGACAACCGCGGCGTTGACGTGGTGTTCGATGGCTTGGGCGGCCCGCAGATGTCGTTGCTCGGGGACGTACTGGCACCGCGTGGCAGCCTGGTGCTGTATGGCCTGCAAGGCGGCAACCAGACACCGTTTCCGGCGTGCGCAGCGTTTCAGAAGAACATTCAGTTCTTTGTGCATTGCATCGGCAACTTCACCGGCAAGCCGGAGCTGGGCATCATTCAGGACCAGGTGGCCTTGCAGCGTGCGCTGCGTGATATCAACCAACTGACGGCCGACCGCGTACTGGTGCCGTTGAAAACGACGGTGTTTCCGTTCAATCAGTTCGTGGAAGCCCACCGCTATATGGACGAATGCCCGTGTCGCGAACGCGTTGCGTTGCAGGTTGAAGCTGTTTGAGGTGTAGGAATATTCGCAAATGAGTCATCCGAGCCCTGGGCGTATGAGACAAATGCGCCATTTAGCAGGGCTTAACCCGCGCGTTGCATGAAACGCGCGAGCGTCTGTCGGTCCTGTAAACGATACCTTTGCCCCTGCCGCCGCCCTGATTTTCAGCGCGGCGTCTTTGTGTGCGCGCTATTTACGCGGCAACGGATAATTATCTGAACTGGTTTTCGACCGGCTTCTGTATCTGTTAATCATTATTCCAGTCCTGATAATTGAGTCTTCACGTTCAACTCAAGGACCGAGTAATGATTGATACTCTGATACCCCAGCAGGCAGTCCCTGCAACTACCCACGATAATGCAGCAACTGCCTGGACCCGAGGAAGCGGGTACTTTCCAGGCGAGCCTCAATCGATAAACCAGCGGAGGTCAAAGTTAGAAGATTTTTATGTGTCAGATTCATCTTCTAGTTCAAGGATAAATGAGTGTAGGGGGCCGTCGGAGCATTCCTAGGATTGCCGCATTGACGGCCTGGACGCCTCACGCACGGCCTGTTGGCGCAATGGATGCTCCAACGATGCGCCGGTGCATATTCCATGTCGGTTAATTGCAGAGTGCTAGTGTTTATTTATCGCGAACACGGTAGCGCGGGCACCCTTCTTACAGATGCAATAGACCGGGCAGTGCGTCTCGGTAGTTGCTTGAAACTGATATTTCAACTCAGGTAGTAGAGCTATGAGCGCTATTCACGAACAAGCTATGAATTATGTTTACCAGCAAGTACTGCAACGGCTCATCGGGCACTTCAATCGTGCAGAACGTACAGCACTTCAGTTGTTGATACAGCGGATTGTCGTTGCCGCTGGCGGTATGGAGCAGGTGGGCGATTACAAGGTGCTGGTGGCCCATGGCGGCGGTGAAGTGAGCAGCTACACCCTGGCGCTGTTGCGTGCCGCGCAATTGAGCATTGCCGGCCGCGCCCCCAGGACGTTCCAGCTGCGGGTGGCCACCTTGCGTCACAGCGGCATGACCCAAGGCACGCTCGACACGCTTCACCGCGGCTACAGCCAGTTGTTTTTTCACGACGACCCACGGGTTGAACTGCTGATGGTGGAAAATCACCAGGTGCTGCCTTTCAACCACCAGCGCCCGGCCTCCGCCACTGGGCGCGAGGTCAGCCAGCGCAACATGCTGATGATGGGGCATCTGTCTTCCGGTGACGTTCGCGCAACACTGTGCAACGAGACCTATCTGGCCCTGGGCGACTTCTACCAGCGCGTCACCGCCTGGGACGGTGGCGTGCATGCATTGGTCAGCGGCGATTGCGCGCGCAAGCAGGGCCAGTTGCTCGCCTGGCTGAAAAAGACCGCCCAGGCCGCGGGCGTTCAGGTTCCTGCGGGCAGGCCCGCGACGCTCAATGGGCTGTTCGCGCGCATGGATCAGTGGAGTGACGACATTTATCGCGACTTGTACGGTGAGCACTATGTGGCGAAGAGCGACACCAGCCCGGGTGGCCACCGCCACCTCGCGTACATCGGTATCGCCGACCTGCTGGATGGCATTGACCGCGGTTGCGCGCCGTTGCTGACCGAGTTCATGGCCTATAACCCGGACCCATTGGGCTTTCATCTGAGTCATCCGACCTTTGCCAACCCAATGCTGATGGCGCACCTGCGCGGCCTGCAAGCCGAGAGCCTGAGGGCGCTGGATTACGAAGCGGGCGTCGAAGGGTTCATGCTGCAGGCAGCGAATTACCTACGTCGTCGACAGGTGTGCGAAGCATTGATCACCCAAACTGTCAGCCGCGAAGGACGCGCCGTGTCGGCCCAGCACGCCCAGCAGTTTTTCGGCCTGGATGAGGGTCAGTTGATCTGTCTGCTGTTTTCGCCCTTTATCCACCACGGTGAGCGGCTGGAAGGTTATTTGCGCCAGTGCCACTCGGGCATGCTGGTGGCGCTGCCGGAACTGCACAAAGTGCTGCAGGGCAAGCCCGCTGCCGAGATGTTGCAGCAATGGGTCACCGACGCCAGCGGGCTGCCGCTGCCGTTGCTCCAGCATCTGTACCGCAAGCGGCCAATGCCGGGCGGCCCTGGCAGTACCGCTCGCGGTTGCCGTCAGGAACGGTCGACGCCCAATGCCGACATGGCCTTGCAGCTGTCCGGGCGATGACCCTGCGTGGCGTGCGGCAGGCGGATTTCGCCTATCAGGCGGTGTATCGCTACATGATCAACCTGATTGATGAGGTCAGCAGCGATAGCCGGGTGAAGCTGCCGTCTCTACGCCAGTTATCCCAACGCCTGAACGTGTCCATCTCCACCATCCAGTACGCTTACTCGCTGCTGGAGAAAGAGGGAAGGGTGTACTCAGTGGCCAAATCAGGCTATTACGCCTGGCCGCTTGCCGGCAGCACCTCGACGTGGCCAAGCGGGGATTTGCTCGAGCGCCTCTATGTGGCCGCGCGACGCCCGGGCATGGTCGTGCTCAGTGGCGATGAGCCTGCCTTGTTGGCGTCGCTGGACAGCACACTGTTGCGCCTGGAGCGGGAGCTGGTGCGCCAGTACCCGCACCACTTGCAGCCCTGGTCCCAGCCATGTGGGGTGTGGGAGCTGCGCGCAGCGCTGGCGGCGCGTTACACCTCGTCGCCGACGCGCTGCTGGCACGCCGACGACGTGTATATCGGTGCCGACCTGCGCGGGGTGCTTGATATCCTCATTGAGGTGCTTGGCCTGCCCGGTTCTACGGTGATTATCGAGTCGCCCTGCGACTGGCTGATCCTGCGCCTGCTGCAGGATGCCGGCATCCGCCTGCTCGAATTGCCCTGGGCGCACGACGGCAGCCTCGACCTGGTGTCGCTTGAAGGCCTGCTGCGCGACGAGCGCGTGAGCCTGGTGCTGCTGTCATCGACGGTCAGCCAGCCCTCCGGCGTGGCGATGGCGTTGCGCGATCGCCTCAAGGTGGCGCAATTGCTCGACCAGCATGGGTGCTGGCTGTTGGAGAACGATACGTGCGGGGAATTGAGTTTCAAACCACCCCACACGGCCTTGCGCGATCTGGTGAACCCGGAGCGGCTGATGGTGTTTTCCGCCTTCGAGAAAATTCTCGGCCCAGAAGCGCCTTATGGCTACGTGCTGTCCCGGCACATGAGCAGCCAATTGCAGCGCCAGTTTCTGCTGCGCTCGTTCCGGTTGTCGTCAATTCGTCAACGCGCGATTGCCCGCCTGTATCAGAGCGGGCAGATTGATCAGCACCTGCGCACCCTGCGTCAGTTGCTGCGCGAGCAAGCCGGGGCAATGAGCCAGCTGCTCGAGCAGCATTTGGGCGATCAAGTGACTTATCGGATGCCTGCCGGCGGCGCGACCTTCTGGTTGGGTTCGACCCAGGCGGTGGATATGCGCCAGGTGTTCCAGTATTTGCTGGCCCGGCAGGTGGTGGTGGCGCCCGGCGAGTTGTTCAGTGTCGGCGGCCTGCACCATCAGCACATGCGTTTGAGCCATACCTTTCATGGGCAGCCCAACCTGGAAGTTGCGCTGGTGGCACTGGCTGATGCCCTGCGGCAGGCACAAACAGGCTAGATGCGTGAAATTTCTCTGAGTTTTGTAGGATCGATACCGTCGCGTAGTAGTCCAACTCTCAGTAAACTGTCGTTTTTTCCAAATCCTTCTTTTCGAGGTTCATGCATGACTATCAGTCCTTTTGCGGGCAAGCCGGCGCCAGCTCAGTTGCTGGTGGATATCCCGCGACTGGTCACGGCCTACTACACAGGCCAGCCTGATGCAGCGATCTCCACCCAGCGCGTGGCTTTTGGCACCTCCGGCCACCGCGGCAGCTCGTTTGAGCTGAGCTTCAACGAGTGGCACGTGCTCGCCATCAGCCAGGCCATCTGCCTGTATCGCGAAGCCCAAGGTATCAATGGTCCTTTGTTCGTCGGCCTGGACACTCATGCGCTGTCGACACCGGCCGGTGCCAGTGCGCTGGAAGTCCTGGCGGCCAATGGCGTGCACGTGATGCTGGCCGAGGGCGATGAATACACGCCGACCCCGGCAATTTCCCACGCCATCCTCTGCTATAACCGCGGCCGCACCACGGGCCTGGCCGACGGCATCGTGATCACGCCGTCGCACAACCCGCCGCAAAGCGGCGGCTACAAGTACAACCCGCCCAATGGTGGCCCAGCCGATACTCACGTCACCAAGTGGATCGAAGCCAAGGCCAACGAACTGCTGGCCAACAAACTCGCCGGGGTCAAGCGCATCACCCACGCCCAGGCGCTCAAGGCCGATACCACGCACCGCCATGATTACCTCAACAGCTACGTGGCCGATCTGGTCAACGTGATCGACATGGACGCCATCCGCAGCGCCGATTTGCGCCTGGGCGTTGATCCGCTGGGCGGCGCAGGGGTGCGCTACTGGTCGGCGATTGCCGAGCATTACCGCTTGAACCTGGACGTGGTGAACACTGAAGTCGATTCCACCTTCCGCTTCATGAGCGTCGACTGGGACGGCCAGATCCGTATGGACCCGTCCTCCAGCTATGCGATGCAAGGCTTGATCGGCCTCAAGGAGCGGTTCGACGTGGCCTTCGCGTGCGACCCAGACCACGATCGCCACGGCATCGTCACGCCGTCCGGCGGCCTGCTGGCGCCGAACAATTATCTGGCCGTCTCTATCGATTACCTGTTCCAGAACCGCCCGGACTGGCGCGCCGATGCCGCCGTGGGCAAGACCGTGGTCAGCAGTGGCTTGATCGACCGCGTGGCCGCGCGTATTGGCCGTCGTCTGTACGAAGTGCCCGTTGGCTTCAAATGGTTTGCCGATGGCCTGTTTGAAGGCTCCCTGGGTTTCGGCGGCGAAGAGAGCGCCGGTGCCTCGTTCCTGCGCAAGGACGGCACGGTGTGGAGCACCGACAAGGATGGCTTGATTCCGGCCCTGCTGGCGGCAGAAATGACCTCGCGCAAAGGCCAGGACCCAAGCCAGATCTACCGTGGCCTGACCGACGCATTGGGCGAGCCCTTCGCGATCCGCGTCGACGCCAAGGCCACCCCGGCGCAGAAAGCCTTGCTGGGCAAGCTGTCGCCGGAACAGGTCACGTCCACGCAATTGGCCGGGGAAAGCATCCAGCAGATCCTCAGCCATGCGCCGGGCAACAACCAGGCGATTGGCGGTTTGAAGGTGATGACCGAAAACGGCTGGTTTGCCGCGCGCCCATCGGGCACCGAGGACATCTACAAGATCTACGCCGAGAGCTTTGTGGGCGAGGATCACCTCAAGCAACTGGTGGAAGAAGCGCAGGTGCTGGTCGACGGCGCAATCAGTCAGTAATCACGCCATACCCGATGTGGGAGGGGGTTGTTCCCTCCCATGTTTTCAGGTTAACGAACGTCACTTCAAGCCAGATCGACCAGTACGATCTCGCTGTCCTCAATCGCTGTCACCCGCAACAGTTGCTCATCCTCAACCGCCACGCCGTCTCGAGCTTGCGCACGCAAGCCATTGACTTCAATCACGCCCGTCGCCGGCACCAGGTACGCGCGGCGCCCGCTGTCCAGTCGATACTCGGCACTTTCTCCCGCTTTCAGGTTGGCCGCCACCAGACGCGCATCAGCGCGGATGCGCAGGCTTTCGCTGTCACCGGCCTTGCCGCTGGCCAGGGTCACAAAGCCCTCGCGATCTCCCTGGGGAAAGGGTTTGGCGCCCCACGAAGGCGGCAGGCCGGCCTCGTTTGGGATAATCCAGATCTGGAAAATTTTGGTCGGCGTGGCCTCCAGGTTGTATTCGCTGTGGGCGATCCCGGTGCCGGCACTCATCACCTGCACATCGCCGGCCTCGGTACGGCCCTTGTTGCCCAGGTTGTCGGCGTGGCTGATCGCGCCTTCGCGCACGTAGGTGATGATTTCCATGTCGCGGTGCGGGTGCTGCGGGAAACCCGTGCCCGGCGCGATAATGTCGTCGTTCCATACCCGCAGGTTGCCCCAGTGCATGCGCTTGGGGTCGTGGTATTGGGCGAATGAAAAGTGGTGATGGGCGTCAAGCCAGCCATGATGGGCGCCGCCCAGCGTGTTGAAAGGTCGAAGTTCGAGCATGAGGGTCTCCTGTTGATGGAGGCCATGATCCGCCAGTGCATGATCGATAAAAAGCGTAAAAATTGCCGTATTCTCATCCAATTATTCGATTGGTTGCAGGCGTTTCAACTTTCACTTCATCGCCTAACCGCATGACGTCAAAGCAATTGGCTGGAACTGAGCGCCGATTCCGGCGACCATGGCGCCTTCGCCAAAACCAACCTCATCGCTGGAGTCCGCGTGCCGCAACAAACGCCTGATTTGCCCCCTGAGCTTCGACCTCTGGCAGAAATGCCGCTGCTGAAACGGCTGGCCGCCCGCTTGTTTGGCCACGGCCTGACGCGTTTACGTGCGCAGCATCGGTTTTCCTGGCTGCACGGCCAGGCTGACGGATTTCGCAGCGGGCACGAAGCCGGTGTGGAATATGGCTATCGCGAAGGCAAGGCTGACGGAATAGAAGAGGGCCGTCAGGTATTGCTGATCCGTGACTTCCGTCCCGATGAGCACAAGGCGCCAGGTGTGGATGACAGCCTGTTCGACGACTGGCGGCTGCCGCTCAGCGCCGACGTGAAGAAGCGCATGAAGGCGGATGTGACGCGTTTACTGCCGGCCCATGCACAGCCGAGCAGTGCGCAATGGAAAATGATCTTCAGCGACACGCCTTCGACGTCGGTGATCGCCGGTGCCGGTGCTGGTAAGTCCACCTCTCTGGTGCTGCGGATCCTGTTGCTCACCCATTATCTGGGCTTTGAACTGAGCTCGATGACCGTGGTGACCTTCACCCGCGAATCGCGCAAGGACTTCATCAACAAGCTCATGGAAATTCTCAGCCTGTGGGGCCAACCCCTTGGCAGCAAAGAAGCCCAGGCCGTGGTGCGTACCTTCCACTCACGCATCCTGCCGATGGTACGCAGCTTGCCTGGCTTTGAACGGCTGCAGGCGTTCGAGAACCTCAGCAGTGGTGTCGAGGACGCGGACAGCAACCCATTCGACCTGCGCATCGGCGATGCCCAACGCCAACAGATGAATGCCTGCTACCACCAGCTGCACGGCCGGCACGAGCGTTTCCGTGAGCTGATTGCACCCTTGGCCCGTCATGGCCTGCAGCTCAAGGAGCTGGAGCGTGATCATCCGGATGTGCAAAAGCGTATCGCCGTGACCGAGCTGGCCGCCAAGCGTGATGAAGAACTTTGCGATGTCATCGAAGACCTGTGGTTTCGTGCGGGCGCCTGGCCGATCAAGGGCATTGAGCCGAGCCGTCAGACCTTTGAGATCAATGGCGCGCAGTTTCACTGTCACGGCTATATTCCGCAGCTGGACGCCTGGGTAATGCTGGGCTTCGATTCACGCGAAAACGCCCAGATCAGTCGGCCAAATTCGAAGCTTTCGGTGCGCGCCGAGTGGGTAGTAAAGCGCACCCTTTTTCAAGCTTTCTGTCGTAAGCCTATGATTTGGCTAGATAGTTATGAATCTTCCAAGCGTCTATTAAGCAGCTTGGCCGGCGATGCTACCGCAGGGCCGGGCTTCGATTACAAGGTCAAAGGTGAACTCGCCTCGGCGCCACTGCTGGACAGCTTTGTCATGGCTGCCGGGTTCATCGAGAACCTCGGCCTGGACGTGCCGACTGCCGTGGGCCAGATGAGCTTTGCCAAGGACGATCCCGACCGGTTGTTTTTTGAAGCCCTGAGCATCTTCTGGAAAGCCCTGGAAGATCACCTGCTCGATCAATCGCCGCCGATCATGACCTACAACCGGATGTTTTCGCTGTTCGGCGAAAATACCCCGGAAAATCTCAAGCTGCTCAGCGATCCGTTGCTACGGCCGATGTCGCACTTGATGATCGACGAGTTTCAGGACGTGTCACCGCAGATCGTGTCGTGGATTCGCGCCAGCCTGCGCGAAATCCGCGCTCGCGGCCCGGCGATGCACGTAGGCCGCGGCGCACAGCGTTCATCCTTGCTGTGTGTGGGCGATGACTGGCAGTCGATTTATGGCTGGCGCGGCAGTTCACCCCAATACTTCATGGCGTTCAACACCGAATTCCCGTCGCCGAGCACCACCCGCGTGATGCTGAGTGAGAACTACCGCAGCCACCAGCACATCATCGACGCCGCCGAGCATATTGTGCGCGCCGCCCCGGCAATCCCCGGCAAAAAAGCCAAGGCCAGTGGCGAACCCAAGGCGTTGGTACCCGTGACGGTGCTTGAGCGCGACGACGCTGCGTTGGCCCGGCAGTTGTTGACGCACTACCAAAGAGGCGAATCGGTGTTAATGCTTTATCGAAAAAGTATCGATAAGTTATTGATTCAGGAGCATATTCAGTCTGTAGTTAATGCTGATTCTAGCTTGCCGTTACCGGACCGCAGGCTGAGACAACTGACTTATCACAGCGCCAAAGGGCTACAGGCCGATGCGGTATTTCTGCTGGGTGATTGTCAGCATGTGACCAGCTCGCCCTACAAGAATCAGGTCTACCGCATGGCTGGCCTGGGCGAGGACGGTGACAGCGAGCCGTATGACGCTGCCCAAAAAGACGAAGTGCTGCGCCTGGCCTATGTCGGTATCACCCGAGCGGTAAGCCATTGCTATTGGTACGTGGAAAAGCCGGAGGGCCAGGGCGTGAATGTGCCCAGGGCTTCGGAACGGGTAGATGGCAAGAAAGCGTTTTTTGACGATCAGCGCGGCCAGTGAGTGCAACGTGATGTGGGAAGGCGCCAGCCGTTCCCACATGAGCTATACGTCGCCTGATAACCTGAGGTCAGGCCCGCAAGGACAGCGGCGGCACAAAACACTCCAGCTCAGCTTCGACGGCTTCGATGATGCGCTCTACATCGGCGGCATTCATCACGGTGGCACAGGGAATGCCGGCAATCGCGATCAACGTTTCGCCGCTGCTGCGATCAAACAGGCGGGCGACCATGCTGCCGGGGGCGTCCATGCTGCCCTCAAACCCCATCGGATGAAAATGCCAGCGCATCAGCTGGCAAGCGTTGGGAAATGTCACTTTATTCATGTTGCCCACCTTCTTCATTGAGCGCTTCCTTTAGCTCGCGGCAGGGGCCATGACCGTCACTGGTCAGGGCATCGAAGAAGTTCAAAATAGCACCCGTTCGCAAGCGCAAGGTGACTTTTTTAGGCCCGTTGGGCAGTTCTTTTTCAATACCTTGATGTGGGTCATCTCCTACTACAAACTAGGCAAAAGGCCATTATTCAGAAGCGCCAATTGACCATTGAAGGCTGCCCTGAAATTCGGCACTCTCCAGGGTTTACCCGCAACCGAGCCGCCCATGCCGCAGACCGCTCCGGACGATGATTGCCAACACACCCAAGCCACGGGCGATCTGGTGCTGCGTCACCACCTGTGCTGGCGCCATCGCGATCTGGATGGCGTGATGTCCTATTACCATCCGGACATCCAGTACCACGACTTCTTCCAGAACCGCGTCATCGGCTACGCCGAACTGCGTGACTACCTGCAAGCCAGCATGCCGCGCGGCGCCGACGAAGCCATTGAGCACACCGACCGCATTCGTGCCGACGGCGACACCGCGTTCATCCAGTACCGCATCACCTTGCGGGGCGGCCAGGGCCTGGTGTCGTTTCGCACCAGCGAGGCCATCACTGTGCGTGACGGGCTGATCTGGCGGGTCAACGAATACGCGTCACTGGTGCACGAACAGCCGACCCAGGCCATGCGCCCCACGGTCAGCCGCCTGGGTTTGTCGCCCCAGCAATTGGGGCACATGGCCAATGACCTGCAACACTATTTCGAACTCAAGCAGCCCTACCTGGACCCGGAACTGGACCTGCAACGGGTTGCCAAGGAATGCGGCTACAGTCGCAATCAGATTTCCTACCTGTTGAACCAGGTGCTGGGGCAGAGCTTCTACCGCTACGTCAACCAGGCCCGGCTTCAACACTTGCTGGCCGCGCTGGATAACGCCGTACCGCCGATAAAAGTCGATGACCTGGCGTTCGCCGCCGGTTTCAATTCACTGTCGGCGTTCTACAGTGCCTTTCGTCAGCACACCGGCCAGTCGCCCAAGGCCTACGTCAAACAAATTTCTCTGCGTGCACGCGCGCAAGACAGCCCATAACACCGCGCTCTAGGATCCAGCCTATCGAAACGAGGTAGGGGAGCTTGGCATGCCGGCATGGCGCAATATCAGTTTATGGATGGACCAGTTGGACGACCCGCTGCTGGCGCGGCCGGCCTTGGAGCATGACCTGGACGTCAACGTGGCCATCATCGGTGCCGGCTACACAGGCCTGTGGACGGCCTATTACCTGAAACGCCAGGCACCCGAGCTGAAAATTGCAATTATCGAAGCGCAAACCGCAGGTTTTGGCGCCTCTGGCCGCAACGGCGGCTGGCTGATGGGCAATTTGCTCGGCGAAGATCGCCTGCTCGCCGGGCTTGACCCGCAACAACGCCGCGCCTCCTTTGACCTGCTGCACGGCATTCCCGATGAAGTGGCACGGGTGCTGGCCCGTGAGGGCATCGACTGTGACTACCGCAAGGGCGGCGCGCTGTACTGCGCCGCGCGCTACCCCGAGCAGGAAGGCAGCCTGCGCCGCTACCTCGAAAAACTCTACGCCCAAGGCCTGACAGCAGACGATTACCGCTGGCTGAGCCCGCAACAGCTGGCCGAACAGATCCGTATCGCCAAACCCTATGGCGGCATCTACGCGCCGCATGTGGCGACGATCAACCCGGCCAAACTGGTGCGTGGCCTGGCGCGCGTCGTGGAGAGCATGGGCGTCACCCTCTACGAAAACAGCCCGGTCACCCATTGGCAGTCCGGCAGCCTGCGCACCGCCAAGGCGGGAGTGCGGGCCGCTTGGGTGGTGCCGGCGGTGGAGGGCTATGCCACCACGCTGCCGCCGCTGGGTCGCTATCAGTTGCCGGTACAGAGCCTGATTGTCGCCACCGAGCCGCTGCCCGCCAGCACCTGGGATGAAATCGGCTTGAGCCACGGCCAGGCATTCGGCGAAAGCAGCCGCCAGGTCACTTACGGCCAGCGTTCGGCCGACAACCGCCTGGTGTTCGGCGCGCGGGGCGGTTACCAGTTCGCCGGTAAATTGCGCCACAACTTCGACCTGACCGACAGCGAAGTGGAACTGCGTCGCTACCTGTTTGGCGAACTTTTCCCGCAGCTGAAGAAGGTTCGGATTACCCACTCGTGGGGCGGCAACCTCGGCATGTCACGTAACTTCCGACCGCACATGCTGTGTGACCACAAGACCGGCATCGCGCTGTCCGGTGGTTACGGCGGGGAGGGCGTAGGCGCCAGCAACCTGGGTGGCCGCACCCTGGCTGACTTGATCCTGGGCCTCGATACGCCGCTGACCACCCAGCCTTGGGTGATTCGCGAACGTGGCCTGGACGCGCTCAAGGCCTGGGAGCCCGAGCCGTGCCGCTGGCTGGGCTACAACGCGATCATTCGCAGTTTCGTCCATGAAGACCAGGTATTGGCCAACCCCAATACCGCGCCTTGGCGCCGCAAGTTGGCGACCGGCGTGGCCGGGTTCATGGAAGGCTTCATGCACTAAGACGTTTCACTCACACGGGAAAACCCATGAGCATCACTCAATTCAAAGACACGCTGAATGCCCACTTGCCGGACTCGTCACCGGTGGCCGTGCCCTTGGGCGAACCCGTCGCCGTGGCCTCGACCTTAAGTGTGGAACGCAGCGACGGCGTCGAAACCGGCATCTGGGCGTGCACGCCAGGGCGCTGGCGTCGGCAGATCAAGTCCCAGGAGTTTTGCCACTTTATCCAGGGCCGCTGCACCTTCACGCCCGATAACGGTGAAGTCGTCCACCTACAAGCCGGTGATGCACTGATGTTGCCGGCCAACAGCACCGGAGTCTGGGATATCCAGGAAACCGTGCGCAAGACCTATGTATTGATTCTGTAACGCTTTGATCCTTGATCGCCTGCCATAAAAACAGCCCTAAAACCGCCAGGAAATCGAACCATGAAAGCCATTGCCCTGTTGCCCTTGATGTTGGTGGCCACTATCAGCCAGGCCGCCGAGACGGTGAAGATCTACAACTGGTCGGACTACATCGCGCCGGACACCACCAAGCACTTCCAGCAAGAAACCGGCATCGGTTTCACTTACGACGTGTACGACAGCAACGAAACCCTCGACGGCAAGTTGATGACCGGCAAATCCGGGTATGACGTGGTGTTTCCGTCCAACCACTTCATGGCCCGGCAAATCCAGGGCGGCGCCCTCAAAAAGCTCGACAAGAGCCAGTTGCCGAACTGGAAAAACCTCAACCCGGTGCTGCTCAAGGCCCTGGAAAACAACGACCCGGGCAACCAGCACGGCTTCCCGTACCTGTGGGGCAGCACGGGCATCGGCTACAACATCGACAAGGTCAAGGCCGTGCTGGGCGACAACGCCCCGGTGGATTCCTGGGACCTGATCTTCAAGCCGGAGAATATGGCCAAGCTGCAAAAATGCGGCGTGGCGATCCTCGACAACGGCCCGGAACTGCTGCCGGCGGCGCTTAACTACCTGGGCCTGCCGCACCACAGCAAAAAGCCCGAGGATTACAAGAAGGCTGAAGACCTGCTGATGAAAGTGCGGCCGTACGTGGCGTATTTCCACTCATCGAAGTACACCGCTGACCTGGCCAATGGCGACATCTGCGTGGCCGTCGGCTTCTCCGGCGACATCCTGCAAGCCGAAAGCCGTGCCAAGGAAGCCAAGAACGGCGTGAACATCGGCTACAACATTCCCAAAGAAGGCGCCGCCATCTGGTTCGACATGGTCGCCATGCCGGCCGACGCGCCTGACGAAAAGGCCGGCTATGCGTTCATGAACTACCTGCTGCGCCCGGAAGTGATGGCCAGCATCACCAACTACGTGCACTACGCCAACGGCAACGCCGCCGCCGACAGCCTGGTGGACCCGGCGATCAAAGCCGACACCAAGGTGTACCCGAGCCCGGAAATGATGGGCAAGCTGTTTGCACTGGAGGCGATGCCGCTGAACATCGACCGGGTTCGTACGCGGGTGTGGAACACCATTCGTACCGGGCGATAGGCTTAGCTGCTGTGGTGAGGCCCTGTTGTGAGAAGCGGGCTCCCTGTGTCGAGCGGGCTTGTTGTGGCGAGCGGGCTTGCCCCGCGTTGGGCTGCGAAGCGGCCCCAAAACCTGCCGCTGAGGACTGCCTGATACACCACATTCATCCCAACTGGGGGCCGCTTCGCGCCCCAACGCGGGGCAAGCCCGCTCGCCACAGCAAGCCCGCTCGCCACAACAAGCCTGCCCACCACAGTAACCCCGCTCACCACAGTAACCCTGCCAGCCACAACAACCCGGCTCATCACAACCGCGCATGCAGTCAGGGGTGTTCCAAATCGTGCCCCAGCGACTGGATAAATAGCGAAAACAGCTCCGGCTGTGACGAGATATCCAGCTTTGCGTACAGGTGTCGCCGGTGCACCTTCACGGTGTCCGGCGAGATCTTCAGGCGTTCGGCCATGGCCTTGGACGAGAACCCGCGCAGCACCAGGCGCGCCACTTCCAGCTCCCGCTCCGAGAGCACACCACTGCCGAAATGGCTCAGCGCATCCCGGATCTGGCTGTCCATCGCCGGCGCGCGTTGGGTACTTTGCTGCCAATGCTGGTGCATCAACGGCAACACCCAGGCTGCCAGCATCGTCATCAACCCGGTTTCCTCAACGCTGAACCGCCGCTGCATGCCCAGCGATAACGACAAGGTCCCCGTACCCGGCACTTGCAGGATGAACTGCACCTCGTCCTCGAGCACGTTGTCGTGGAAGTAGTTGAGGAAGTATTCACTCTGGCGGAAATGATCCGGCGCGACTTCCTCCAGGCGATACACACCACTGGCATAACCCTCGCGGCAGGCCTGGTAAAACGGGTCGAGCAAGTACAGGCCATTGAGGTACACCAGCATCGACGCCGGTTTACTGCTGGGCTGGGCGTCGTATTCTTCCAGGGCCTGGGGCGGGCCGTCGGCAGGATAGAAAATCGCCAGCGCGTTATCGAACGGCAGGCATTGGTGCAGCAACAGCACCAGCTGCTTCCAGAACCGCTCGGTGCCGATATGCGCGACGGTGCGGCCCAGGCCTGCGTGCATGCCGACCTCTCTGAACAGGCTCATCTCACAGGCTCCCACCCTCAAAATATCGGCCAAGGGTTCGGCTTTTAGCGCGTACCGTCAAGGGGAGTACGCCAATAGGGGAATTGGCCTGCCTACACGCAGCGTTTACTTTCTCGACCATCCAGTGGGAAACATATCCCGCAAACGCCAGACCTTTCGTTTCTGCCTCACATCAAAAACAACGACAGAGGATAACGATATGAGTGCTTCCCCCGCACCAGACGGCGTGCTCAAACCCACGCTGAGCGTGTTCGATGTGGTCGCCATCACCGTTTCTGCGGTGACGCCGGCCAGTTCCGTGTTTGTGATTGCCCCGTTTGCCATCCAGCAAGCGGGCAGTGGTGTGTTCCTGGCGTTTGTGATGGCCGGCTTGCTCGCCTTGATGTTCGCCTTCTGCTACGCGGAGCTGGGCCGCGCGCACAACAGTGCCGGTGGCGAATACGTCTACGCCAAGCGGGTGTTTGGCGGCATGGCCGGCTACGCGACCTTCCTGACCGTGCTGGTGATGCTGCTGTTTATCCCACCGGTGTTGGCCACTGGCGCGGCGACCTACCTGAACAATGCCCTGGGCACGCAGTTCGATTCGCAAACCGTCGCCCTGGTCATCGTGGTGTGCAGCTACGCGCTGGGCATCCTCAATATCAAGCTCAACGCCTGGATCACCGGCACCTGCCTGCTGCTGGAAATCGCCGCGTTGCTGGTGATTGTGTGCATCGGCTTCGGCAACCCGGTGCAGCCGGCCAGCGTGTTGTTCCAGCCGCAAATCGTCGAAAACGGCGTGCTGCACCTGGCGCCGTGGGGCTTGGTGATCGGCGCGGTCGGTATCGGCTTGTTTTCGTACAACGGTTACGGCCCCGCCGTGTTGTTGGCTGAAGACATGAAGTGTGGCGGCAAAGGCGTGCACAAGGCGGTGCTGTGGTCACTGGGGCTGGTGGTGGTGATCGAACTGGTGCCCATCACCGCGCTGTTGATCGGCGCGCCGTCGTTGAGTGCGATGATCAGCAGCCCGGACCCGATCGGCTACCTGCTGACCAGCCACGGCAATGAAACGCTGTCGCGGCTGGTCAGTGCGGGGATCTTCCTCTCAGTGTTCAACGCGATTGTCGCCATCGTCATCCAGATCGGCCGCGTGGTGTTCAGCAGCGGCCGCGATGCGCTGTGGACGCCGCGCATCAACACACTGTTCACGCGCATTCACCCGCGCTGGGATTCGCCGTGGCTGGCAACCTTGTTCCTGGCCATCCCGTCGGCGCTGTTGAGTTTCAGCTCCAACCTGGCGGACCTCACATCCTTCAGCGTGTTACTGATCATATTGGTGTACCTGGCGGTGGCCTTGTGCGCGCTGATGAGCCGGGTGCTGCTGCGTGATCGCGAGCATCCTTATCGCATGCCGTTATGGCCGCTGCCGGCGGTGTTGGCCGTGCTGGGCGCAGGTTACCTGCTGGTGACCTTGATCTACGCGGCGTCGGTGCGCGACATCATGATCATCATCGGCTTGCTCGCGCTGTCGGTCATTTTTTATTGCATCAGTGGCCGGTTGAGTCCGGCGTATCAAAAATTGTAAGGAGTGGGTATGCGTGCACGTCAATTGGGCATTACGTTGGGGCTGGGCACGCCCGGCGAATTGAATGCCATCACCGATGTGCCGGGCGTTCGGGTCGGCCACAGTACGCTCAAGGCGTGTATCGACGGCAAACAAGTGCGTACCGGTGTCACCGTGATCCAGCCGCGCGAAGGCGAGGCGCGGCACCAGCCGTGCTTCGCCGGGTATCACGTACTCAACGGCAATGGCGATGCCACCGGCCTTGAATGGATCAGCGAAGCGGGATTGCTGACCACGCCCGTGGCCATCACCAACACTCACAGCATCGGCGTGGTGCGTGACGCCTTGATTGCCCTGGAGCGTGAGCGTCTGGCGGACCCGGCGGTGTATTGGTGCATGCCGGTGGTAATGGAAACCTACGACGGGCTGCTCAATGACATCTGGGGCCAGCACGTCAAGCCCGAGCATGTGCGCGAGGCGCTGGATAGCGCCCAAGGCGGCGCGGTGCAGGAAGGCGCAGTGGGCGGCGGCACCGGGATGATCTGCCATGAGTTCAAGGGCGGCATCGGCACCGCCTCGCGGCGCTTGCCGGCTGAGGAGGGCGGCTGGACCGTCGGCGCGCTGGTGCAGGCCAACCATGGCAAGCGCCAGGAGCTGCGGGTGGACGGTTACCCGGTTGGCCGTCACTTGCAGGGCATTGCATCCCCCTTCGCCGCGCGCGGCACGCCAGGCATGGGCTCCATCGTGGTGATCATCGCCACCGACGCGCCTTTACTGCCGCATCAGTGCCGGCGTCTGGCGCAACGCGCGTCGATCGGCATTGCACGCACGGGCGGCGGCACCGAGGACTCCAGCGGCGACCTGTTCCTGGCATTCGCCACCGGCAACCACGAGCTGCCACCGGCCGATTACGGGCGCAAGAACCTGCCGCTGAGCAGCGCGTTGCAGATGCTCAACAACGACCATATTTCGCCGTTGTTCAGCGCAGCGGCGGAGGCGGTGGAGGAGGCGATCATCAACGCCATGCTGGCCGGCGAGGACATGACCACCGAGGACGGCGTCAGGGTGCCCGGCCTGGCGGACGAGACCTTATTGACCGCACTAAACAAGTGCGGTTGGAGCGTGTCCCCGTAATAGGGGACAAGTCTAATTAATTATCTAAGTAGTGGCTCTTTAATGTCGCCAATGACACCGTGACAATATATTGGATCCATTATTCAAGTGCGCCGCTCAAGTTGAGCGGCTTTACTGCTATTTAATATTTAAATACCACTCGGGCCGGAGCTTTTGCGCAAACGCAGTTGTCCCCAATAAACACTGCCTGCGACTTCCTTAACTTGAATCCACGTCACATTTTCATCGCGGAAATATTTGTAGACGAAAGATTTCAAGTTGTGTCAGTTTCGATACGCCTTCAAAAGAGGCGAGTGATAGGACGATCTCGCCCGCGGGGTTCCTATCGACCAAAGACTGATGCACTTGCAAACAAGGAAGTACGTTTATGTCAAAAGTAAAAGACAAAGCTATTGTTTCTGCCGCGCAAGCCAGCACTGCTTACTCGCAAATCGATAGCTTCAGCCATCTGTATGACCGTGGCGGCAACCTCACGGTGAATGGCAAACCGTCCTTTTCCGTGGACCAGGCAGCGGACCACCTGCTGCGCGATGGCGCCTCGTACAAGGATGTGAATCACAACGGCAAGATCGATCTGACCTACACCTTCCTCACCTCGGCTTCCTCGGCCACCCTGAACAAACATGGGATCTCCGGGTTCAGCCAGTTCAACGCCCAGCAGAAAGCACAGGCCGTATTGGCCATGCAATCCTGGTCGGATGTCGCCAACGTGAGCTTTACCGAAAGCGCCTCGGGCGGTGACACGCACATGACCTTCGGCAACTACAGCGGTGGTCAGGATGGCGCGGCTGCCTTCGCTTACCTGCCCGGCACCGGCGCAGGCTACGACGGCACCTCGTGGTACCTGACCAACAGCAGCTACACGCCGAACAAGACCCCGGACGTGAACAACTACGGCCGGCAGACCCTGACCCACGAAATCGGCCATACCCTGGGCCTGGCTCACCCTGGCGACTACAACGCCGGGACCGGCAACCCTTCGTACAAAGACGCGGACTATGGACAGGACACGCGTGGCTACAGCGTCATGAGTTACTGGAGCGAAAGCAACACCAACCAGAACTTCACCAAGGGCGGCGTCGAAGCTTACGCTTCAGGCCCGCTGATCGACGACATTGCCGCGATCCAGAAGCTCTACGGTGCCAACTACAGCACCCGCGCCGGCGACACCACCTACGGTTTCAACTCCAACACCGGGCGTGATTTCTACAGCGCTACTTCCAATGCCGACAAGCTGGTGTTCTCGGTATGGGACGGTGGTGGCAACGACACCCTGGACTTCTCCGGTTTCACCCAAAACCAGAAGATCAACCTCAATGAGGCCTCGTTCTCCGACGTTGGCGGCCTGGTGGGCAACGTGTCCATCGCCAAGGGCGTCACGGTCGAGAACGCCTTCGGCGGTTCGGGCAACGACCTGATCATTGGTAACAACGCAGCCAACCTCATCAAGGGCGGTGCCGGCAACGACATCATCTACGGCGGTGGCGGTGCGGACCAACTGTGGGGCGGCGCCGGCAACGATACCTTCGTATACGGTGCCAGTTCCGATTCCAAGCCGGGTGCTGCTGACAAGATCTTCGACTTCACCTCGGGTTCGGACAAGATCGACCTGTCCGGTATCACCAAAGGTGCAGGCTTGAGCTTCGTCAACGCATTTACCGGGCATGCCGGCGATGCTGTACTCAGCTATGCCTCGGGTACCAACCTGGGCACCTTGGCCGTGGACTTCTCCGGGCACGGCGTGGCGGATTTCCTCGTCACCACCGTTGGCCAGGCTGCGGTCAGCGACATCGTAGCGTGATGTAAAGCGCGCGGCGCTCCGGCGCCGCGCTCTATGATGGAGCAGCACATGCCGCGTTTTTCTCATTTGATCGCCTGTGCTTCACAGGTGTTGTTCGTGTCGGCAGGAGCCCACGCAATGGCTAGCAGTCTTGTTTTACCCACCACCGCCCAGTTGGCCGGCCACTGGCAGTTGCACCAGCAGGATCAAGTCTGCGCGTTGGACCTGTTGGACCAGCCTAACGCGCTGGCCGGTGATGTGGCGTGCGCCGCGCAATGGCTGGGCGATAAGCCGCTGACCTGGTTGCCGACCCCGGACGGCATCTGGCTGATGAACGCCCAGGGCACCGGCATTATCCATTTGAACCGTGAAAAAGACGGCGAATATAAAGGGCAGACGCCTTCAATTCCCGAAGTTGTCCTGCAACGAACACCTTAATTAACAGTTATAAGCTTATAACCCGATTTTAATAGTTGGCCGCCCTACTGTGGGGCCTGGGCAACTAGTGCGCGTAATTCGCTTCAGGGAAGATCAGAAGATATGGCGAAGTCCCATGCGGTTGCGCCCTTATTCAGGGCGTTGGGTGAATACAAGAGTATTTTGATCAGCATCGGCTGTTTTACCGCATTGATTAACCTGTTGATGCTGGTGCCGTCGATTTACATGCTGCAAGTGTACGACCGTGTGTTGTCCTCCCAGAATGAAACCACCCTGGTGATGTTGACGGTGATGGTCGTCGGCTTCTTTGCGTTTATCGGCACGCTGGAAGTCGTTCGCAGTTTTATCGTGATCCGGATCGGCAGCCAGTTGGAGCGGCGCTTCAACTTGCGCGTCTACAAAGCCGCCTTTGAACGCAACCTGCAGCGCGGTCAGGGGCACGCCGGGCAATCCCTTGGCGACCTGACCGTGATCCGCCAATTCATCACGGGGCCTGCGCTGTTCGCGTTCTTTGATGCACCGTGGTTTCCCATCTACCTGTTCGTGATTTTCCTCTTCAACGTGTGGCTTGGCGTGCTGGCAACGGCGGGCGCGGTACTGCTGATCGCGCTGGCGTGCCTGAATGAATACCTGACCAAAAAACCGCTGGGCGAGGCGGGCGCGTTTTCCCAGCAATCGACCCAGTTGGCCACCAGCCACTTGCACAACGCCGAGACGATCCAGGCCATGGGCATGCTCGGCGCGTTGCGCAAGCGCTGGTTCGCGGTGCATTCGCAATTTCTTGGCTATCAGAACAAGGCCAGCGACACCGGCTCGGTGATCACCTCGCTGAGCAAGTCCTTTCGTCTGTGCCTGCAATCACTGGTGCTGGGCTTGGGCGCCTTTCTGGTGATCAAGGGCGACATGACGGCCGGGATGATGATCGCCGGTTCCATCCTCATGGGCCGCGTGCTCAGCCCCATCGACCAACTGATTGCGGTGTGGAAGCAGTGGAGTTCGGCCAAGTTGGCTTACCAGCGGCTTGACGAATTGCTGCGCGAATTTCCGCCGGAAGTCGAACACATGGCGCTGCCGGCGCCCAACGGCCAGGTCAGTTTCGAACAAGTCAGCGCGGGCCCGCCCGGGCGGCGCGTGCCGACCCTGCATCAGGTCAGCTTCAACCTCGGTGCGGGCGAAGTGCTTGGCGTGCTCGGCGCGTCGGGTTCGGGCAAATCCACCCTGGCCCGCGTGCTGGTGGGGGTGTGGCCAACCCTGGCCGGCACGGTGCGCCTGGACGGCGCCGATATTCATCGTTGGGACCGCGACGACCTCGGCCCCCATATCGGTTACTTGCCCCAGGACATCGAACTGTTCAGCGGCAGCATCGCCGACAACATTGCACGGTTTCGCGACGCCGACCCGGAACGGGTGGTGCAGGCCGCGCAACAAGCCGGTGTGCATGAGCTGATCCTGCGCCTGCCACAGGGTTACGACACGGTGCTGGGCGACAACGGCGGCGGCCTGTCCGGTGGCCAGAAACAACGCGTGGCCCTGGCCCGCGCGCTCTACGGCGGGCCGCGCTTGATCGTGCTGGATGAACCCAACTCCAACCTCGACACCGTCGGCGAAGCCGCGCTGGCCAGTGCCATCGTGCAGATGAAAGCCCAGGGCAGCAGCGTGGTGCTGGTGACGCACCGGTCCTCGGCGTTGGCCCAGGCCGATAAGTTGCTGGTGCTCAACGAAGGCCGTTTGCAGGCCTTCGGCCCCAGCCAGGAAGTGCTGCGCGCCTTGTCGGGCCAGCAGCAGGAAGCACCACGAGAAAAGGCCGGCGTGAGCCTCAGCCGTCAGTACCAAGCCGGAAGGAATCCAGGCGCATGAGCAGCCTTACATTTGAGCAACGTGATGCCGGTTTTTTCGTAAAAATGGGTTGGCTGCTGACCATCGTCGGCGCCGGCGGCTTCTTTCTCTGGGCCAGCCTGGCGCCTCTGGACCAAGGCATCCCGGTGCAAGGCACGGTGGTGGTGTCGGGCAAGCGCAAAGCCGTGCAAACCTTCAGCCCCGGCGTGGTCAGCCGGATTCTGGTGAAGGAGGGCGAGGTGGTCAAACAGGGCCAGCCGCTGTTTCGCCTCGACCAGACCCAGAACCAGGCCGACGTGCAATCCCTGCAAGCCCAGTACCGCATGGCCTGGGCCAGCGTGGCGCGCTGGCAGAGCGAGCGCGATAACCGCTCCAGCATCACCTTTCCGGCCGAGTTGAGCGCCAACCCCGATCCGGCGCTGGCCCTGGTGCTGGAAGGCCAACGCCAACTGTTCAGCAGCCGCCGCGAGGCGTTTTCCCGTGAGCAAGCCGGGATTCGCGCGAATATCGACGGTGCCACTTCGCAACTCAATGGCATGCGCCGTGCCCGCAGCGACTTGTCCGCCCAGGCCCAATCCCTGCGCGACCAACTGGCCAACCTGCAACC
The DNA here is from genome assembly GCF_049896685.1 of Pseudomonas sp. TWRC1-2. Lineage (NCBI taxonomy): Bacteria > Pseudomonadati > Pseudomonadota > Gammaproteobacteria > Pseudomonadales > Pseudomonadaceae > Pseudomonas > Pseudomonas sp. TWRC1-2. The sequence continues at coordinate 325,859 of NZ_JAFCUU010000001.1, forward strand.
CTTGGCCGACAACGGCTATATCCCGCGCAATCGCTTGCTCGATTACCAGCGCCAACTGTCCCAGGTACAACAGGACCTGGCGCAGAACGCCGGCGAAAGCGGCCGCGTGGAGCAGGGCATTCTTGAATCACGGCTCAAGTTGCAACAGCACAGCGAGGAATATCAAAAGGAAGTGCGCAGCCAACTGGCCGACGCCCAACTGCGCAGCCTGACCCTGGAGCAGCAGCTCACCTCGGCCGGCTTCGACCTGCAGCACAGTGAAATCAACGCTCCGGCCGATGGCATTGCGGTCAACCTCAGCGTGCACACCGAAGGCGCCGTGGTGCGTGCCGGTGAAACCCTGCTGGAAATCGTGCCCCAGGGCACACGCCTGGAAGTCGAAGGGCGTTTGCCGGTGAACCTGGTGGACAAGGTCGGCACGCACTTGCCGGTGGATATCCTGTTCACCGCCTTCAACCAGAGCCGCACCCCGCGCGTGCCGGGCGAAGTCAGCCTGATTTCCGCCGACCAGATGCTTGATGAAAAAACCGGCCAGCCGTACTACGTGCTGCGCACCACGGTGAGCGAGGCCGCACTGGAAAAACTCCATGGCCTGGTGATCAAGCCGGGCATGCCTGCCGAGATGTTCGTGCGCACCGGCGAGCGCTCGTTGCTCAATTACCTGTTCAAGCCGCTGCTGGATCGCGCCGGCTCCGCGTTGACCGAGGAATGAGCATGAAACCTGTGTTCATTTCACTGCTGTTGATGTGTGGCTCTGCCCAGGCTGCCATGGGCCCGTTTGATGTGTATGAGCAAGCCTTGCGCAACGATCCGGTGTTTCTCGGCGCGATCAAGGAGCGCGACGCCGGCCTGGAAAACCGCACCATCGGCCGCGCCGGGCTGCTGCCGAAGCTGTCGTACAACTACAACAAGGGCCGCAACAACTCTGAGGCGCACCTGCCGGACGGGCGCGGCGGTAACTACCGCGACGACCGCAACTACAACAGTTATGGCTCGACCTTCAGCCTGCAACAGCCTTTGTTCGACTACGAAGCCTATGCCAACTACCGCAAGGGCGTGGCCCAGTCGTTGTTCGCCGATGAAAGCTTTCGCGACAAGAGCCAGGCGCTGCTGGTGCGGGTGCTGAGCTATTACACCCAGGCCTTGTTTGCCCAGGACCAGATCGACATCGCCCGCGCCAAAAAGAAGGCCTTCGAGCAGCAGTTCCAGCAAAACCAGCACCTGTTCCAGCAGGGCGAAGGCACGCGTACCGACATCCTCGAAGCCGAATCGCGTTATGAACTGGCCACTGCCGAAGAGATCCAGGCGCTGGATGAGCAGGACGCGTCGCTGAGGGAGTTGGGCGCGTTGATCGGTGTGCAGAGCGTCAACATCCAGGATTTGGCGCCGCTGAACCAAAGTTTTGCCGCCTTCACCCTGACGCCGGCCAACTACGACACCTGGCATGAACTGGCGATCACCAATAACCCGACCCTCGCTTCCCAGCGCCAGGCCGTGGAAGTGGCGCGCTATGAAGTGGAGCGCAACCGCGCCGGGCACCTGCCCAAGATCACCGCGTATGCCAGCTCGCGCAAACAGGAGTCCGACAGCGGCAACACCTACAACCAGCGCTACGACACCAACACCATCGGCATTGAAGTCAGCGTGCCGCTGTACGCCGGTGGCGGTATTTCGGCCGCCACCCGCCAAGCCAGTCGCGGCATGGAGCAGGCCGAGTACGAGCTGGAAGGCAAGACGCGCGAAACCCTGATAGAGCTGCGCCGCCAGTTCAGCGCGTGCCTGTCCGGGGTAAGCAAATTGCGCGCGTATCAAAAGGCCCTGACCTCGGCCGAGGCGCTGGTGGTGTCGACCAAGCAGAGCATCCTCGGCGGCGAGCGGGTCAACCTCGACGCGTTGAACGCCGAGCAGCAGCTGTACAGCACCCGTCGCGACCTGGCCCAGGCGCGTTACGACTATTTGATGGCCTGGACCAAATTGCACTACTACGCGGGCAACTTGCGCGATACCGACCTGGCGAAAGTCGATGAGGCGTTCGGCCCGGTGAAATGAGCAGTTATAAAAACAATAAGGATGGTTTAGATGATCACCGATTCATCACGCTTCAAACCCTTTACCGCAGGTTCCTTGCTCTTGTTGTCCGTTGCGGCACAGGCGCAATACACCGAGACCGGTTTACCGGGTAACCCCGCCAGCTGGCGTTCGGCCGAGTTCCAGAGTGACTGGGGCCTGGACCGTATGAAGGCGAATGAGGCCTACGCCGCCGGGATCAGCGGCAGCGGGGTAAAAATCGGCGCGCTGGACTCCGGGTTCGATACCGATCACCCGGAAGCCTCCAAAGACCGCTTCCACCCGGTCACGGCCACCGGCACATACGTCAATGGCAGCGCGTTCAGCACCACCGGCGCGCTCAACCCCAACAACGACTCCCACGGCACCCACGTCACCGGCACCATGGGCGCGGCGCGTGATGGCGTGGGCATGCATGGCGTGGCGTACAACGCGCAAGTCTATGTGGGCAACACCAACGCCAACGACAGCTTCCTGTTTGGCCCCACCCCTGACCCCAAATACTTCAAGGCGGTGTACACCGCGTTGGTGGATTCCGGCGTGCGCGCCATCAATAACAGCTGGGGCAGCCAGCCGCCGGACGTCAGCTACCAGACCCTCGACGGCCTGCACGCCGCCTACGCCCAGCATTACAACCAGGGCACCTGGCTGGATGCGGCAGCGGATGTGGCCAAGGCCGGCGTGATCAATGTGTTCAGCGCCGGCAACAGTGGTTACGCGAATGCCAGCGTGCGTTCGGCGCTGCCGTACTTCCAGCCGGAACTGGAAGGCCACTGGCTGGCGGTGTCGGGCCTGGACAAGGCGAATAACCAGAAATACAACAAGTGCGGCATCGCCAAGTACTGGTGCATTTCCACCCCGGGCGCGCTGATCAACAGCACCGTTCCCGGCGGCGGTTATGGGGTGAAGTCCGGCACGTCGATGTCGGCGCCGCACGCCACCGGCGCCTTGGCGCTGGTGATGGAACGCTACCCGTACTTGAACAACGAGCAGGCGTTGCAGGTGCTGTTGACCACCGCCACGCAACTCGACGGCTCGATTACCCAGGCCCCCAATACCACCGTAGGCTGGGGCGTGCCGGACCTGGGCCGGGCGATGCACGGGCCGGGGCAATTGCTCGGTTCGATGAACGTCAACCTGGCGGCCGGGCAGGGCGATGTGTGGAGCAACGGCATCACCGACCAGGCGTTGCTCCAGCGCCAGGCCGAAGACCGCGCCGAGCACGCAGCCTGGCAGCAAACCCTGATCGACAAGGGCTGGCAAAACGGTGTGGGCGCAACTGCCAGCCAGCAGGACCAGACCGACTACGCGGTCGGCACCGCCCGTGATCAAGCCGCCGCGAACCGCGTGTATGAAGGCAGCCTGATCAAATCCGGCGCCGGCAGTTTGCTGCTCAGCGGCGACAGCACCTACCGCGGCGCGACCAGCGTCAATGGCGGCCTGCTGGCGGTAAACGGCTCGCTGACCTCGGCCGTGACCGTGAACGACAGCGGCACCCTCGGCGGCTCCGGGCGCATCGGCGCGTTGGCGGTGAACAGCGGCGGTACCGTGGCACCGGGCAATTCGGTCGGCACCTTGCAGGTGGCGGGCGATGTGAACCTGGGGGCGGGTTCCACCTATGCCGTGGAACTGACCCCGACCACCAGCGACCGCATTGTCGCCGGTGGCAACGCCGTACTGGGCGGCGGCACCGTCACCCTGGCGCTGGAAAACAGCCCGACGTTGCTGAGCCAGAGCCAGGTGCAAAGCCTGATCGGCCGCCAATACACCATCCTGCAGGCAGCGGGCGGCATCCAGGGGCAGTTTGGTCAAGTGCTGCCCAACTACCTGTTCCTTGGCGGCACCCTCGACTACGCGGCCAACGGCGTGCAACTGGACGTGGGGCGCAACGGAGCGACCTTTGCCAGCGTCGCCGTCAACCGTAACCAGCGCGCTGTCGCCGCCGCTGCCGAGCAACTGGGCGCGGGCAACCCGGTGTATGAAAGCCTGTTGCAGTCCGATTCCGTTGCAACCGCTCGGCAAGGCTTGCAGCAACTGTCCGGCGAGGTCTACCCAGCGATTGGCGCGATGCTGATCAACGACAGCCTGCAACTGCGTGATGCTGTGGGTGAGCGGCTGCGCCATGTACCGGTGAACGGCGAAAGTAACCTGTGGCTCAAGGCGCTCGGCGCCTGGGGCAAGGCTGACAGCCGCAGCGAAACCGCGGGCTCGACCACCTCGATCGGTGGCTTGCTGGCCGGTGTGGACGGTGCGTTGGACGAGCAGACCCGCGTGGGTGTGGTCGCAGGCTACAGCGACAGCGCCTTGAGCCTGGGCAGTGGCACGCACTCATCGGCGTCCATCGACAGTTACCACTTCGGTGCGTATGCCGGGCGTGAACTGGGTGACTGGCGCGTGAGCGTCGGCGGTGCCTACAGCTGGCATCGCGGTGATGTGAAACGCGACCTGCAATACGGCGACGTCAGCGGCAAGCAAAAGACCAAGCTGGATGCGCGCACGGCGCAGCTGTTTACCGAGGCGGCGTACCGCATTCACCTGCAACCGCTGGCGCTGGAGCCGTTCGCCAACCTGGCGTACGTGCACCTGGACAGTGACTCATTCCACGAAAAAGGCGACGCCGCGGCCCTGGAGCGTGGCAGTGATCGGCGTGATGCGGTGCTCAGCACCCTGGGCCTGCGCGCGTTGAAAACCTTGCCATTGAATGACCATCAGCAGCTGGAACTGTCCGGTTCGCTGGGCTGGCAGCACAGCCTCACGGCGGTGGAATCCGAAGAACACTTGGCGTTTGTTGCCGGCGGGCCGTCATTTGCCGTGCGCAGTTCGCCGTTGCTACGTGACGCGGCGCTGGTGGGCGTGCAGGCCAGCCTGGCGTTGAGCCCGACCACACGGGTCAACCTGGATTACAACGGCCAGTTGGGTGGCCGCGAGAAAACCCAGGGCGTGGGGCTGAGCCTCAACTGGCAGTTCTAGAGAACACCGCAGGTCAAAAACGGTGGGAGCTGGCAAGCCAGCGCCCGCATTAGATAGGCGGCGCTGAAGAAAAGTGATTCACATACCGGCAATAAGAAAACTAAGGAAGGTCACCGTGAACAAACGCAAGTCAGGGTTAATCACCGCCACTCACACCGGCCCGGGCTACCCGCTCAAGGCCTTGAGCTGCGTGCCATACGGCGCGTTGCTGTGCTGCCTGGCAAGCCTGGGAACCGCCCAGGCCGCACCCTATGTGGAAGCGGGCAAGCTGGGCGACGCGGCCAGTTGGCGCAGCAATGAATTCAAGGCCGACTGGGGCCTGGGCGCGGTGCATGCAGATGCTGCCTACGCCGCGGGCTACACCGGCAAAGGCGTCAAACTGGGGATCTTCGACCAGCCGGTGTACGCGCAGCACCCGGAATTCGACAGCCCCGGCAAGGTGGTGACCATTGTCACCGAAGGCATTCGCCAATACACCGACCCCTACATTCCGGTGAAGGCGGGCGATGCGTTCCGTTATGACGGCACGCCCTCCAAGGACTCCAACGGCAAGCTGGGCAACCACGGCACCCACGTCGGTGGCATTGCTGCGGGTAACCGCGATGGTGGGCCGATGCATGGCGTGGCGTTCAATGCGCAAATCCTCAGCGCCGAAAACGGCGACCCGGGCCCGGAAGACGGGATCATCCTCGGCAACGACGGCGCGGTGTACAAGGCCGGTTGGGATGGGCTGGTCGCCAATGGCGCGCGCATCATCAACAACAGCTGGGGCATCGGCATCGGTGACCAGTACGCCAAGGGCGGCCGCGATCCGGCATTCCCCAACTTCACGGTCAATGAAGCGCAGGCGCAGTTCAACGTTATCCGGCCGATCCTCGGCACGCTTGCCGGCGGAGCTTATCAAGGCGCAATCGACGCGGCCCGCAGCGGCGTGCTGACCATCTTTGCCGCCGGTAACGACTACAACCGCAACAACCCGGATGCGATGTCGGGCCTGGCCTACTTCGTGCCGGACATTGCGCCAAACTGGCTGTCGGTGGCGGCCTTGCAGCAAAACCCGGACACCGCCAGCGCTGATCCTTATGTGATCAGTACGTTCTCGTCGCGCTGCGGGTATGCGGCAAGCTTTTGCGTGTCGGCGCCGGGCACCAAGATCTTCAGCTCGATCATCAACGGCACCGACCTTTCAAACCTCACCACCGACTGGGCCAATAAAAATGGCACTTCCATGGCCGCGCCCCACGTGGCCGGCGCTGCGGCGGTGTTGATGGAACGCTTCCCGTACATGAGCGGCGATCAGGTCTCCACCGTGCTGAAAACCACCGCCACCGACCTCGGCGCGCCGGGCATCGACGCGCTGTACGGCTGGGGCATGATCAACCTGGGCAAGGCGGTCAACGGCCCGGGGATGTTCATCACCGGCGAAGATATCCCGGCCGAGTTTCGCATCGACGGCGCGTACGGCAGCGGGCAGTTCGTGGCGGATTTGCCAGGGATCGGCGCCGTGGTGGATGCCGGCAAACCGACCCAGCGCCTGTGCACGGACGTGCACTGCGGGCTGGACGTGTGGAGCAACAACATCTCCGGTCACGGCGGCCTGACCAAGCAGGGCATCGGCGCGCTGGTGCTGACCGGCAACAACACCTACAGCGGCCCGACCCTGGTCAATCAGGGCTTGCTGGCGATCAATGGCTCGGTCACCTCCGACGTCACCGTCAGCCAGAGCGGCGTGGTCGGTGGCTCGGGGCATATCGGCTCGCTGTCTGCCAAAAGCGGCGGCACCGTGGCGCCGGGTAATTCCATCGGCACCTTGAATGTGGCCGGCAATGTCACCTTCGACGCGGGCTCGACCTACGCGGTCGAGTTGTCGCCGACCAGCAGCGATCGCATCGTCGCCGGTGGCACGGCCACGCTCAATGGCGGCACCGTGACCCTGGCCCTGGAAAACAGCCCGACACTGCTGACAAACGCGCAGGCCCAGAGCCTGATCGGTCGCCAGTACACCATCCTGCAAGCCGCGGGTGGGGTTACCGGTAGCTTCGGTGCGGTAATGCCCAACTACCTGTTTATCGGTGGCACGTTGAACTATGCCGCCAACGGTGTGCAGTTGGATGTAGCGCGTACCAACAGCTTCGCCAGTGTGGCCGTTACGCCCAACCAGCGTGCTGTCGCCGCGGCGGCAGACCAGTTGGGCGCCGGCAACGCGGTGTATGAAAGCCTGTTGCTGGCGCCGACCGCGGCCTCGGCGCAAGGCGCGTTCCAGCAACTGTCCGGCGAAATCTACCCGGCGTTGCAGAGCGCGCTGGTCAACGACAGCCGCTACGTGCGTGAAGCGGTGGGCGAGCGCCTGCGCAATGGCGAGATGGGCGCCACCAGCGAAACCCTCGACAGCCGTGGCAACGTGTGGGTCAAGGCCCTGGGCGCCTGGGGCAAAACCGACAGCCGCAGCGACACGGCGGGCTACACCACTTCGCTGGGCGGCATGCTTGTGGGCGTTGACGGTGCGTTGGACGAGGCGACCCGTATCGGTTTGGTCGCCGGTTACAGCGACACCTCGTTGAACATGGGCAACGACACCCACTCACGTGCCTCGGTCGACAGCTACCACTTTGGCGCCTATGCCGGGCATGAGATCGGTGCCTTGCGCCTGAGCGGGGGAGCGACCTACAGCTGGCATCGCGCCGATGTGAAGCGCGACCTGCAGTACGGCGATGTGGCCGGCAAGCAGAAAGTCAAAGTGGACGCGAGCAGCACGCAGGTGTTTGGCGAAGCGGCTTACCGCGTCAATCTGCAACCGCTGGCCCTGGAGCCGTTCGCCAACCTGGCTTACGTGCACCTGGACACCGATGGCTTTACCGAAAAAGGCGATGCCGCCGCGCTCAAAGGCCACGACGACCGCCGCGATGTGGTGTTGAGCACCCTGGGCATGCGTGCATTGAAGACCTTCAATGTGAACGATCACCAGCAACTTGAGGTGTCCGGCACCCTGGGCTGGCAGCACAACCTGAGCAGCACTGATTCCGAGCAGCACCTGGCGTTCGCGTCGGGCAGCCCGTCGTTCGCGGTGGAAAGCGCGCCGATGGTGCGCGATGCCGCGCTGGTGGGCGCGCGGGTGAGCCTGGCCTTGAGCAAAGAGGCGCGGGTGAACGTTGACTACAACGGCCTGCTGGCCAGCAAGGACAAAGTGCACGGGGTGGGGTTGAGCCTCGACTGGGCGTTCTAAAGCTTTCATCACCTTTGCATGCGGGCCAGGGTCAGGTGGGAGCACGCCAGCTCCCACCTGACACCTGGCCCACCGCTGAAAAGTGTTTTCGCTTTCTCTACAAATCCAACAACAGAGAGGCACTACCATGGGTATCTTTGACTATAAAAACCTTGGCACCGAGGGTTCCAAAACGTTGTTCGCCGATGCCATGGCGATCACGTTGTATTCCTATCACAACCTGGATAACGGCTTTGCCGTGGGCTACCAGCACAACGGGTTAGGCTTGGGTTTACCGGCCACGCTGGTCGGTGCGCTGCTCGGCAGCACGGATTCCCAGGGCGTGATCCCTGGCATCCCGTGGAACCCGGATTCGGAAAAAGCCGCCCTGGAGGCGGTGCAGAAAGCCGGTTGGACACCGATCAGCGCCAGTGCCCTGGGCTACGCCGGCAAGGTCGATGCGCGTGGCACCTTCTTTGGGGAAAAAGCCGGCTACACCACGGCCCAAGTCGAGGTACTCGGCAAATACGACGACGCCGGCAAACTGCTCGAAATCGGCATCGGTTTTCGTGGCACCTCGGGGCCACGGGAAACCTTGATCAGCGACTCGATCGGCGACTTGATCAGCGATCTGCTCGCGGCCCTGGGGCCCAAGGATTACGCGAAAAACTACGCCGGCGAAGCCTTCGGCGGCTTGCTCAAGAATGTTGCCGACTACGCCGGTGCCCATGGCCTGACCGGCAAGGACGTGGTGGTCAGCGGCCACAGCCTGGGCGGGCTGGCGGTCAACAGCATGGCGGACTTGAGCAACAACAAATGGGCGGGGTTCTACAAGGACGCCAACTATGTCGCCTATGCCTCGCCGACCCAGAGTGCCGGCGACAAGGTGCTCAATATTGGTTACGAAAACGACCCGGTGTTCCGTGCGCTGGACGGCTCGTCGTTTAACCTGTCGTCGCTGGGCGTGCACGACAAACCCCACGAGTCCACCACCGATAACATCGTCAGCTTCAACGACCACTACGCCTCGACGCTGTGGAATGTGATGCCGTTTTCCATCGTCAACCTGCCCACCTGGGTCTCGCATTTGCCGACGGCGTACGGCGATGGCATGACGCGCATCCTCGAGTCCGGCTTCTACGAGCAGATGACCCGTGACTCCACGGTGATTGTTGCCAACCTGTCCGACCCGGCGCGGGCCAATACCTGGGTGCAGGACCTCAACCGCAATGCCGAGCCGCACAAGGGCAACACGTTCATCATCGGCAGCGACGGCAACGACCTGATCCAGGGCGGCAAGGGGGCGGACTTTATCGAGGGTGGCAAAGGCAATGACACGATCCGTGACGACAGCGGGCACAACACCTTTTTGTTCAGCGGCCACTTTGGCAATGACCGCGTGATTGGCTACCAGCCCACCGACAAACTGGTGTTCAAGGACGTGGAAGGGAGCACCGACCTGCGTGACCACGCGAAGGTGGTCGGCGCCGATACGGTGCTCACGTTTGGGACCGACTCGGTGACGCTGGTCGGCGTGGGGCATGGCGGGCTGTGGACGGATGGTGTAGTGATCGGCTGATTACTCGCGCAACCGATCAGCGCCAGTGCTGCCCCCGCCAGCCACCGCCCCAATAGGGCCGGTGGGGGTAGCCATAGCCATAGCCGTAATAGTGATGCGGGTAGTAGTAAGGGCGTGGCGCATAGCCCCAATGCCCGTAATAGACCGGTGGAGGTGGTTGCACCACGATCACCCGCGGTGGCTGGCGAATGATGATGGTGTCGGCAAACGCTGGCGCGCAGGCCAAGGCCGCCAGGGTCAGGGGAATCAGCAAAAGAGCGCGTACCGTGCGGGACATGAGTGCCATGGCCGTCGTTCCTCCGTTGTGCCGCGTTTGAAAATAAAAGCGGCTTATCGGTTAAACGCCCAGGCGGGGGAAATCCTTCGGTAAATAAATCTTCATTGATCAGCGGCGCAGCCTTGCGACGGATTACGCGCGCCTCACGCGTTTAATCAGCACCTGCGAGATGTTTCGCGCGTCATATGAGGAGCTGAGCATGTCCCGACTTCGATTGCTGCTATGCGCCTTGGTACTGCTGGGATTGGGCGGGTGTGCGGTGTACCCGGCCTATCCGGGCCCATGCTACTACCGGCCGTACTACCACTCGTACTATTACCATCCCTACTATCACCCGTATTACCACCCGTACTATCGGTACTGAACCTGCAACAAAAAGCCCCGCATCTGCGGGGCTTTTTTTATCAGTTTTCCTTGCGTACCGTCGCTACGTCATCGGCCTTGACGCGCACATGCTTGCCAGCGATGTCGGTGAACTCGTAGAAGCCGTCGGCCGTCTTGGTTTTAGGACTGTCCTTGGTCAAATACTGCGTACCATTTTGCAATGTCACCACGGTTTGCGTTGAGCAACCGGCCAATAGCAGAAAAGTGAGTGCAACCAGCGGCAGACCCAAATTCTTCATGTTCATAACCCTTACCTTTAACCCTGAAAAGTCCCGCTGCCTATGGGGGCGGGCCGTAAATGTTACGCCATCAACTGAGCTATCTGATCCTTTTTATTAGAAAAGTTGCGTGCGCCATTTATCTATTACCGATTGCAACAACGGGTTCGCGACGGCACTCTGTATGCATAACCAGTATTTGATCAGCGCTCGACATGGCCAACCCCCTCGAAAATCCCTTGTATTACTTGCATAACTTCCGCCAAGTCCTGCAGTGGCTGATGCAGCGCTATGCGGATTTGCTTGATGCGGACGAACAGCATTTCATTCAGCAATTTGACAGGTTGCCGCAAGCGTCACAGGCGCTGTTGGTGCGCATGGTCATGCGCAAGGGCATGCATTTTCGCGCAAGCAAGCTCAATTACCTTGAGATTGGTTGCACACGCTCGGCCGCCCTGGCGTTGATTGAGCAGGGTTGGGTCGATGATCAAGGCGCGCTGTGCGTTGAAGAGCTGTTCGCCGTGCTGCAAAAAAGTGAAGTCCTCGCTGCCTTCAAACCCTGGATTGATCAACCCAAAGCCAAGAAAACCGACTGGCTGGCATCACTGACGCAGCATTTTACGCAGCAGCGCAGCTTTGCCCAGTGGTGCCCGGACCTGAGCGATGCACTGTACAGCCTCACCGTGATGGACCTGTGCGACCGCTTGCGTCTGATGTTCTTTGGCAATCTGCACCAGGACTGGTCAGAGTTCGTGCTGGCCGACCTTGGCATCTACACCTACGAAAAAGTCGAGTTCTGCGCCGAGTCCCGCGGCCTGCGCACCCGTGACGACGTCGTCGGTTTTCTATTTCTGCATCAATGCCAGCAGGCCTTTGAAGCGGGGGAGGCACTGGACGGCGTACTCGCGCAAATCGCTACGCTGTGCACCGATAACCCGTGGCTGGAAAAGCGTCGCGCCAAGCTGTTGTTCCAGATCGGCCAGTACTGCGAACGCAGCGCCGAACTCGACCTGGCGCAACGCATTTACCGCCAATGCGCCTATCCCGGCGCCCGGTCACGCCTGATTCGCGTGCTGGAGCGCCAGGAGGACTATCCGCAAGCCATGGCCCTGGCGTGCGCCGCGCAACAGGCTCCGGAAAGCGCCGCCGAACAGCAACACCTGCTGCGCGTGCTGCCACGCCTGCGCCGCAAGCTGGGGGAGCCGGCGCTGCCCAAGGCCAAGCCGCGGCCCGTCACGCGTCTGGACCTGGCGTTGGAGGTGCCGCAGCCGCTGATGTCGGTGGAGTACTGCGTGCAGGCGCACCTCAGCGAGCCCGACGCGCCGGTGCATTACGTCGAGAATGGCCTGATCAACTCCCTGTTCGGTCTGTTGTGCTGGGAGGCGATTTTTGCACCATTACCCGGCTCGTTTTTCCACCCGTTCCAGCGCGGGCCGGTGGACTTGCACAGTGAAGATTTCCATCAGCGCCGCGCGCCGTTGTTTGCGGCGTGTTTCGAGCAGCTTGGCGATGAGCGTTACAAGGCCACCATCCGCCAGCGTTACGTCGACAAATGGGGCATCCAGTCGCCATTCGTGTTCTGGAACCTGCTCAGCGAAGACCTGCTGCAGCAAGCACTGGACTGCTTGCCCGCCGAACACCTGCGCTACTGGTTTGAACGCTTGCTGCTGGACATCCGCGCCAACCGCGCCGGCATGCCGGACCTGATCCAGTTCTGGCCCGCCCAGAAGACTTACCGCATGATCGAGGTCAAGGGCCCCGGCGACCGGCTGCAGGATAACCAGCTGCGCTGGCTGGAGTTCTGTGGCGAGTATCAGATGCCGGTGACTGTCTGCTATGTGCGCTGGGCGCAGTCGGCTTGAGCTACAGCGTCGCGGTGCGCGCGCTGTGTGAATTCACGGCCAAGGTCGGCGACCTCGACCTGCGCTTCACGCCGTCGCCCAGCGCCCAGGAAGGTATCGTCGGCCACCGCACCGTGGCGTCGCGGCGCAGCGCGCACTACCAGAACGAAGTCGCGCTGGAAGGCGAATACCAACAGCTCAAAGTACGGGGCAGGGCGGACGGCTACGACCCGGACAGCAATCGCCTGGAAGAAGTGAAAACCTATCGCGGCGACCTCGACGCCCAGCCCGCCAACCACCGTCAATTGCATTGGGCGCAGGTCAAGGTATACGGCTGGTTGATGTGCCAGAAGCTTGGCCTTGGTGAAATCGACCTGGCACTGGTGTACTTCGACATCGTCGGCGAGGGCGAAACCCTGCTCAACCAGCGCTTTGCAGCGGCCGACCTTGAACTGTTCTTCAACCAGCAGTGCGCGTTGTTCCTGGGCTGGGCCCAACAGGAAATGCAGCACCGCGACGCGCGCAACAGCGCCGCCCAGCGCCTGGCGTTCCCCCACGCTGACTTTCGCCCCGGCCAGCGCGCCCTGGCAGAATCGGTCTACAAAGCCGTGAGTACCGGCCGTTGCCTGATGGCGCAAGCGCCCACTGGCATCGGCAAAACCGTCGGCACGATCTTTCCGCTGCTCAAGGCCCTGGCGCCACAGCATCTGGACAAGGTGTTCTTCCTCACCGCCAAGACGCCGGGCCGCAAGCTGGCCCTGGACGCCGCCCAAGTCCTCTACGACAGCAGCCCCGATTTGCCGCTACGCGTGCTCGAACTGGTGGCGCGGGACAAGGCCTGCGAACACCTGGACAAAGCCTGCCATGGCGATTCCTGCCCCTTGGCCAAAGGCTTTTACGATCGCCTGCCGGCCGCGCGCACGGCCGCGTCCAGGGTGCGCCTGCTGGACCAGCGCAACCTGCGCGACGTGGCGCTGGCCCATGATGTTTGCCCGTATTACCTGAGCCAGGAAATGGCGCGCTGGACCGACCTGGTGGTGGCTGACTACAACTACTATTTCGACTTTGGCGCCATGCTGTTCGGCCTGGCCCAGTTGAACCAATGGCGCGCCGCCGTGCTGGTGGACGAAGCCCACAACCTGGTGGAGCGTGCGCGTTCGATGTACAGCGCCAGCCTTGACCAATACAGCCTCAAGACCCTGCGCGACAGCGCACCCGAGCCGCTGAAGAAACCCTTGCAACGCCTGAACCGCGAATGGAACGCCCTGCACAAGGACCAGCTCGCGCCATACCAGGCCTACTCCAGCAAACCCGAAAAACTGCTGCAGGCCCTGAGCCTCTGCACCAGCGCCATGGGCGACTACTTCAACGATCACCCCGAGGCCCTCAGCGGCGAGCTGCAGGCGTTTTATTTCGAAGCGCTGCAATTTGCCAAAGTCGCCGAACTGTTCAACGAACACTTCATCTTTGATATCAGCAAACGTCAGTTCGGTGGCAAGCGCAGTGCTTCAACCCTGTGCCTGCGCAATGTGGTGCCGGCCGAATTCATTCGGCCCAGGCTGACCGCCGCGCGCAGCAGCGTGCTGTTTTCCGCGACCCTGAGCCCACGCCACTATTACGCCGACCTGCTCGGCCTGCCGGCGGATACTGCGTGGATCGACGTGGAATCGCCGTTCAAGGCCGAGCAATTGCAGGTGCGTATCGTCGATGCGATTTCCACGCGGTTTGTGCACCGCCAAGCCTCGCTGGCACCGATCGTGGAGCTCATCGCCGGGCAATTCGCGCAACGGCCCGGCAACTACCTGGCGTTTTTCTCAAGCTTCGATTACCTGCAACAGGTGGCGCAGTTAATGGCCGAGCGTCACCCGCAGGTGGCGCTGTGGTTGCAGTCACGCGGCATGGCCGAGGCCGAACGGCAGGGTTTTCTCAACCAGTTTACCCAGCACAGCCAGGGCATCGGCTTTGCCGTGCTGGGCGGTGCGTTTGGCGAAGGCATTGATTTGCCCGGCGCACGCTTGATTGGCGCCTTCATCGCCACCTTGGGTTTGCCGCAACTGAACCCGATCAACGAACAGATGAAAGCGCGCATGGCGTCGATTTTCGGCTCCGGTTACGACTACACCTACCTGTACCCCGGCATTCAGAAAGTGGTGCAGGCGGCGGGGCGCGTGATTCGCAGCCAGCAGGATGAGGGCGTGGTGATGTTGATTGACGACCGCTTTGGCGAAGCGCGGGTTCGCCAATTATTGCCGCGCTGGTGGGCGCCCGTCACTCAAGCGTGATGCCGCTCAGTTGTTCACTCAGCGCCCAGCGTTTTTCGGCTTGCTGCGGATCGATGCCCAGGCGTGAATGCCGCTGCGCTGGGTGTGATCTTTGGTGGGTGTGGCGACTTCACAGTCCTCGCAATACAGGCCGCCCATTTCTTCAAGTTGCGGGCTGACGCCACACCACACCAGCGTCGCGGCGCCTTGTGCGGGGCTTTTGTAATGGCTGGCCGCGCGCGCAGTGCCGTGTTCATCCAGCGCGCCGACGAACGCCAAGTCCTTGTTGTCCAGATGCCGAACCAGGTCAGTAAGGATTTCGCCGGGGTGCACCGATTCAACGCCTTGTATGCCGTGCAGATTGCGCTGCGCCTTTTGCGCGTCACGCGCAGTGACGATCACCCGTGCTCCGGCACTTGCAAGTGCGCGAGTGGTTTCCAGACCAATTCCGGAGTAACCGCCGGTGACGATGGCGGTCATACCGCGCAAGTTTTTAGCGGCCAACGCTTGCAGCGCGGTGGTACTGGCACCAAAACCACTGTTGAGGGGGGCTTGTTTGTGCGTCATAGCCGTTCTCCATTTGGGGTAGGGCTATGTTCTTCTTCGGCGGTCGGACGCGGAATGCCCTAAAGTCTGTGTTTCTATCGCGATCGTCCGGAGATTTTTATTATGGATACTCTCTCCGAGGTATTGGCCCGCTTGAAAAGCCACCGCACGTTGTTCGCGGGCTTAAGGGCCGGCGGCACGTGGGCGGTGAATTTTCCGGCGCCGCAGGGCATCAAGTTCAATGCCGTGGTGGCGGGCAACTGTTGGCTGGAAGTGGAGGGCGAGCCGGTGCCCATCGCTTTGAGCGAGGGCGATTGTTTTTTACTGACACACAACCGTCCGTGGAGATTGTCCAGCAACCTTGCACGGGAGGGCGTTGACGCGCGCGACGTTTACCGCGAGGCGGTGGGCGGCATCGCCCGCGTGGGCGACGCGCAGGATTTGTTTCTGATTGGTGGGCTGTTCACCTACGGCGATGATGCGCGTTTGTTGCTCGATGGGTTGCCGCCAGTGGTGCGTATCAGCGCCAGGTCCGAACAGGCCGGCGTATTGCGCTGGTGCCTGGAGCGGCTGGCCCTGGAATATGCCGGCCCAAGACTCGGCGCGGCATTGATGACCGAGCATTTGGCGCAAATGATGCTGGTGCAAATCCTGCGGCTCTATCAATCTTCCCTGGGTGCCAGCACTCAAGGCTGGTTGGCGGCATTGACCGATCCTCGGCTGGCACCGGTACTTGCGCAAGTGCACGCCGAACCGGCGCGGCGTTGGACCTTGAGCGACATGGCCCGCATCGCCAGTCAGTCCCGTTCGACGTTTGCGTTGCGCTTCAAGCAGCAGGTCGGGATGGCCCCTCAGGAGTACCTGACCCGCTGGCGCATGCACTTGGCGATAAAGGCCTTGAACACCTCCGGCAGCAGTGTGTCCAGCATCGGCCAGGCGTTGGGGTACCAGTCGGACAGCGCCTTCAGCAGCGTATTCAAGCGTCAGATGAAGTGCACCCCACGCGAATACCGCGAGCGCTCCCTCCATAACCTTCACACCATCGATCACAAGGAAGCCAGTGATGAGCGATATCCAGCATGACAAGGTTCAGGTCAACGGTATTGAGTTGAGCGTCCACATCGCCGGGCCCGTGCACGGCCAGCCGATCTGGCTGCTGCACGGGTTTCCGGAGTGCTGGCACTCCTGGCGCGAGCAGATTCGCGCGCTGGCCGGCGCCGGGTATCGGGTGTTCGCGCCCGACATGCGCGGCTACGGCGAATCGAGTTCGCCTGCCGAGGTCGCCGATTACGAGTTACTGACCTTGTGCGCCGATATTCAGCAGGCCATGGACCATTTCGGCCATCAACAGGTGGTGATGGTCGGCCACGACTGGGGCGCCGTGGTGGCCTGGCATCTGGCGTTACTGGAGCCTGCGCGGGTCGCCCGCTTGATCACGATGTCCGTGCCGTTTGCAGGACGTGCGCGGCGCCCGGTGATCGAGATCATGCGCGAGCTGTACGCCGAGCGCTTCAACTACATCCTGTATTTCCAGGCACCGGGCGTAGCCGAGCGGGAACTGGATGCCGACATCGAGCGCACGTTGCGGCTGTTCATGCAGGATCAGGACGTGTTCCTGCAGAAAAAGCCAGCCAACGCCACCCTGTTCGACGGCGTCTCGGCCCCCGGCGCATTGCCGACGTGGTGTACCCAAGCGGACTTGGACGTTTACGTGCAAACCTTCCGCAAGCGCGGTTTTCGTGGCCCGCTGAACTGGTATCGCAACTTTGAGCGCAACTGGCAGCGCACCGAGTTCCTCGCCGGCCAGCCCGTGCTGCAACCCACATTATTCCTGATTGGCGACCGTGATCCGGTCGGCGTGTTTGAAGCCCACACCCTCAAGCGCATGCCCGACGCAGTGCCCAACCTGCACCAGCAGGTGTTGGCCAACTGCGGTCACTGGATCCAGAACGAACAGGCCGAGCGGGTCAACGCGCTGATGCTCGCGTTTCTAGCGAGAACCTGAAGGTCGCCCCATGGCCTGGGCGCTCCACCAGTTGGATGCTGCGCCCGTGCAATTGCAGGATGCGGTGCACGATGCGCAGGCCCAGGCCGCCATCGCGGCGTGCGCCGCCGATGGTGAACGCGCGCAGGAACAAGCCTTCGCGCAGCTGCGCGTCGATGCCCGGGCCGCTGTCGCTGACGGTCACCGCCACACAAGTAGCCTCGGGTGCCAGGATCACTTCGACTTCACCGTTTACCGGGGTGTGCCGCAAGGCGTTGTCCAGCAGGTTGGTCAGCACACGTTCGATCAGGCCCAGGTCGGCCAGCACCGTTGGCACCTGTGGCGGCAGCGTGGCGGTGAGGGTAATGGAGCGGGCTTCGGCGGTGAGTGCGAATTTCTGGAAGATGTCTTGCACCAGGTCCGGCAGGGAAAAGCCTTCGATCACCGGCTGCACAAAACCATGTTCCAGGCGCACCAGCTCCAGCAGTGACTGGGCCAACCCGCCCACCTTGCGGCTTTGGTCGAGGGCGATGCCCAGGTAACGGCGGCGCTCGTCGGGGCTGAGGCTGGCGTCCTTGAGGGACAGGGTTTCCAGGTAGCCGTGCAGCGACGCCAACGGCGTGCGCAGGTCATGGGAGATGTTCGCGACCATTTCGCGGCGTTCCTGGTCCTGATGGGTGATGGCGCGCCATTGTTCGCCCAGGCGGTTTTCCATTTGCACGAAGGCATGGTCGAGTACTGCGATTTCATCGCCGCTGTCGAGTTCGGGGGTGTTGATTTGCGCAGGTTTAGGGGCGCCGTTGATGTCGAACCGGCCCACCTTGTCGGTGAGTTGGCGCAGCGGTCGGGTGATCCAGGCAAAGGCGATCAAGCCGGCCAACAGGCAGAGCAGGGCGACCAGGCCGATGGACCACAAGGCAATCTTCAGCGCCATGCCGGTCGCGTCTTTGGCGTCGTACACATCATGGGCCTCGCCCAACAGCACCACGTACAGAAAGCCGGTTTGCTGGCCGCTGGCCTTGAGCGGCGCCGCGCTGAATACCTTGCGCCCATCGACACTGCGCGGGTCATCGCCGAGGATCGGCAGCATCGCGCCGCTGAGGAATCGGCGCACCGGTGCGAGGTCGACCTTGTCGCGCAGCAAATGCCCGCTGGGCGCGGCATTCCCGACCACACGCCCGTCATTATCGAGCAAGTACACCTCGACACTCGGGTTGACCAGCATCAACTGGCTGAACAGGTTGCGCACCGCCTCGGGCTTGAGGCCGTCGGCGTCCATCAGTTGAGTGTCGCGGGCAATATGCGCCGCCAGGTCGCGCGACAGGCCTTGCACCACTTCCAGTTCATGCATGCGGTTGGAGCGCACCTGCAGCCATGCCGAGGTGCCGCTGCAAATCACCAGCAGCACGGCGAACACCACCGACAGGCGCTGGGTCAGGGTCAGTTTCATGACGCACTCTCGGCAAACTTGTAGCCCCGGCCCCACACCGTGAGGATGAGCACCGGGTTGGCCGGGTCGGTTTCGACTTTGGCGCGCAGGCGGTTGATGTGCGTGTTCACGGTGTGTTCATAGCCTTCGTGGCTGTAGCCCCACACCGCGTTGAGCAGGTCCATGCGCGAAAACACCTTGCCCGGCTGGCGGGCGAAGAAATACAGCAGGTCGAACTCGCGCGGCGTGAGGTCCAGGCGCTGGCCTTGCAGGGTCGCATCGCGGGTCAGCGGGTTGATGAACAGCTGGCCGAGGTCAAGGCTGCCGGCGTCCATCTTCAAGTTGCGCGCCATTGCATCCACGCGGCGCAGTAGTGCCTTGACCCGTGCGACCAGCTCGGGCATCGAAAACGGCTTGGCCAGGTAGTCGTCGGCGCCCAGCTCCAGCCCAAGGATGCGGTGCAACTCGCTGGAGCGCGCGCTGGTGATGATGATCGGGGTGTAGCGCGTCATGGCGCGGGCACGCCGGCAGATTTCCAGGCCGTCGACGCCGGGCAGCATCAAGTCGAGGATCAACGCATCCCAGCCGCCCTGTTCGAGCAGGCGCAAACCTTCGTTGCCATCGGCGCTGTGCACCACCTCAAACTGCTCGTCGCGCAGGTGCAGGCAGATCAAGTTGGCGATATGGGCGTCGTCCTCGACCACCAGGACACGTTTGGGCTGATCCATGCTGGAAACCTTTAGAAACCTTCACTTGTAGTCCGCGCATTGTGCGGGTTTTGCAACAGTGTAGTTATCACGAATTGTTTAACTCTGCGTGAGGATTTCGCGACCGCCCATGGCCCAGGATCACCTCAATGCAAAGGCGCCGGTTACGACAAGACAGGCTTTTATGGCGAGCCAGATCCCCGTGGCGAGCGGGCTTGCCCCGCGTCGGCCTGCGCAGCGGCCCCAAAAAAACCGGGAGCGCTACGCACGCCAACGCGGGGCAAGCCCGCTCGCCACACCAACCCTGCAGCCACACGATCAGCGCCAGCCATCAATGAGGAAAATCCCATGTATTCACGCCGACAAATACTCCTCGCCACCGGCGGCCTGGGTGTCGCCGTCCTGGCCGGCGGCCTGCTCAAACAGCTCAACCTGGTCACCGACGCCGAAGCCGCCGAAACCTTCGAGGTCAACCACACCGAGGCTCAGTGGCGCAGCCTGCTCAGCGCCGAGCAATTCGACATTCTGCGCGAGGAGGGCACCGAACGGCCTTACACCAGCCCACTCAACGACGAGCACCGCACGGGCACTTTCGCCTGCGCCGGCTGCGCGCTGCCGCTGTTCTCCTCGGCCACCAAATTCGACAGCCACACCGGCTGGCCAAGCTTCTGGCAGCCACTGGACAACGCGGTCGCCAGCCACGTCGACACCTCCTTCGGCGTGGTGCGCAAGGAAATTCACTGCCGCCGCTGTGGTGGCCACCAAGGGCACGTCTTCGACGATGGCCCTGCGCCCACCGGCCTGCGCTATTGCATGAATGGCGCGGCCATGACGTTCACGGCGGCTTAAGCCGATGCTTATCAATACTTATAAGGGACGAACCCATGTGGCTTCTGGTTCTCGCGTATCTGGGCGGCGTGCTGACCATTGTCAGTCCGTGCATCCTGCCTGTTCTGCCTTTTGTCTTCGCTCGCACCGGGCAGCCGTTTATGCGCAGTGGCTTGCCGCTGTTAGCGGGGATGGCGGTGACGTTCGCCCTGGTGGCCTCGCTGGCGGCAGTGGGCGGCGGCTGGGTGGTGCAAGTCAATCAATACGGGCGCTGGCTCGCGTTGCTGTGCGTTGCCCTGTTCGGACT
Organism: Pseudomonas sp. TWRC1-2; assembly: GCF_049896685.1. Taxonomy (NCBI): domain Bacteria; kingdom Pseudomonadati; phylum Pseudomonadota; class Gammaproteobacteria; order Pseudomonadales; family Pseudomonadaceae; genus Pseudomonas; species Pseudomonas sp. TWRC1-2. The sequence continues at coordinate 346,459 of NZ_JAFCUU010000001.1, forward strand.
CACGCTGTTGCTGCCGCAACTGTCGGAACGCCTGACGCGGCCACTGGTAGCCGCCGGCAGTCGCCTGTCCGAAGCCGCTGGGGCCGACGCCAAACCGCGTCCGGGCGCCTCGTTCCTGATCGGCGTGGCCACCGGTTTGCTCTGGGCACCCTGCGCCGGGCCCATCCTCGGGTTGGTACTGACCGGCGCGGCGCTGCAGGGCGCCAGCATCGGCACGACCTTGCTGTTGCTGGCCTACGCCGCCGGTGCTGCGACGTCACTGGCGCTGGCGCTGCTGGTCGGCGGTAAAGTCTTTGGCCTGATGAAAAAGTCGCTCGGCGCCGGCGAATGGTTGCGCCGCGGTCTGGGCGCGCTGATGTTGGCCGGCGTGGCCGCCATCGCGCTGGGCCTGGACACCGGCGTGCTGTCGCGTTTGTCGACAGCCTCCACCGGCGGCCTGGAACAACGCCTGGTGGACACGCTCAGCGCCAAGCCCGAACAGAAGAGCGGCGCGATGATGGCTGGCGGAGCCATGATGGCGGCGGCCAACCACAGCGATTCGCTGCCCATCGAAGGCGCGTTGCCGGCGCTGGACGGCGCGGTGCAATGGCTCAACAGCCCGCCACTGAGCGCCGAAGCGCTCAAAGGCAAGGTGGTGCTGGTGGACTTCTGGACCTACTCCTGCATCAATTGCCTGCGCAGCTTGCCCTACATCAAAGCCTGGGCCGCGAAATACCACGACCAGGGCCTGGTGGTGATTGGCGTACACGCCCCGGAATTCGCCTTTGAGCGCGACGTGAGCAACGTCACCAAGGCCATGAAGGATCTGGGCATCACCTACCCGGTGGCGATCGACAACAACTATAAAATCTGGCGCGCCTTCAACAACCAGTACTGGCCGGCGCACTATTTTGCCGATGCCAAGGGCCAGATTCGCTATCACCACTTTGGTGAAGGCGATTACGCCGAGTCCGAACGCGTCATTCAGCAACTGCTGCGTGAGGCCGGCGCAACCCACGTCGCCGGTGGCTTGATCGAAGCCGACGCCAAGGGCGTGCAGCAAGCGCCGGATATGAACGAGGTGCAATCGCCGGAAACCTACCTGGGCTTCCAGCGTGCGCAAAACTTCGTCACCACTGGCACCCTGGGCACCGACACCGTGGTGAATTACCCGGCAGCCGGCACCCTGGCGCTGAACAACTGGACCCTGGAAGGCCCATGGAATGTCGGCGGCCAGCAAGCCACCCTTGACCAGGCTGGCGGGCGCATCGTCTACCGCTTCCATGCCCGTGACCTGCACCTGGTTTTGGGCCCGGGTGCCGATGGCAAACCGGTGCGTTTCAAGGTGAGGATTGACGGCCAAGCGCCGGGCGATGCCCACGGCACGGATGTGGCGCCCGATGGCAGCGGCACGGTGACCGAGCAACGCCTTTATCAGCTAGTACGCCAGCCCGGCGCCGTTCAGGACCGCACCTTCAGCATCGAATTTCTCGACCCGCACGTGGCGGCATATGCCTTCACCTTCGGCTGACCCATCAATCTTCAAGTGAAAACCCAATCAATGTGGGAGCAGGCAAGCCAGCTCCCACACTCGACCGCGCTCTGGAGTGAGTTTTATGAGGCTTCTCAACATTTTACCCGCACTGGCCTTCGCCACCTTCGTCGGCCAAAGCTCGGCCTTTTCTTTCGGCGCCGCCGATGACGCGGTGATGATCGCGCCGCCCACGCTCGACCTGCCCGCCGAGTCTGGCAACCTGCAAACCGCGGTGTTCGCCGGTGGCTGCTTCTGGGGCGTGCAAGGCGTGTTCCAGCATGTACAAGGCGTGAAAAATGCCGTGTCCGGCTATGACGGCGGCGCCGCCAACACGGCGCAATACGAGTCGGTCAGCGAGGGCGACACCGGCCACGCCGAGTCGGTGTCGGTGACCTACGATCCGAGCAAGGTCAGCTACGGCAAGCTGCTGCAGATCTACTTCTCGGTGGCCCACAACCCCACCGAACTCAACCGCCAGGGCCCGGACAGTGGCACCCAGTACCGCTCGGAGATTTTCGCGCAGAATGCCGAGCAGCAAAAAGTCGCCCTGGCCTACATCGCACAGCTCGACACCGCCAAGGCCTTCGACAAGCCGATCGTGACCAAAGTGGAGATGGGCAAGGCGTTTTACCCGGCCGAGTCCTATCATCAGGACTTCCTCACCGAGAACCCGTCCTACCCCTACATCGTGATCAACGACCTGCCGAAAGTGGCGCAGCTGAAAAAGCTGTTCCCGGACCAATACCGCGCAGAACCCGTACTGGTAAAAAACCAATAACCAACACAAAACCCATGTGGGAGCGGGCTTGCCCGCGATGGCGTCCGCTCAGTCACCACCCATGCAACTGAACCACCGCTATCGCGGGCAAGCCCGCTCCCACAGTTTTAACCTTTGGTTTTTGCCAGATAAGGCGCCAACCGCCGCCCCATTTCTTCACCCAACGCCTGCAACCCGCTCAGCGGCCGCACCATCACTTCAAACTCAACGATTTGCCCCAACTCATTAAAACGAATCAGGTCAATTCCCTTGAGTTGCTTGTCGCCCACCCGCGCGCTGAACTCCAGCACCACACTGAGCCCGTCGGCCGTGGCCAGTTCACGGTGGTATTTAAAGTCTTCAAACACCGTGATCACGGTGTTCAGAATCATCGACACCACGGGCGCGCCAGGGTAGGGCGTGTGGGCCATCGGGGAGCGGAAGACGGCATCAGGCGCCAGCAGCTCGGGCAGCGATTGCAGATCGCGCCCGGCCAGCATCGCGTGCCAGCGTTGCAACGTCTGGGCGGCGGCGGGGGTCAGTGTCAGTTCGGACATGCGCGGTACCTGTTCTTGGGATGGGAAGGCCTTTCACCTGCCCAACATAAGAGCGGCACCTGAGCAGGGTCAATCACCCGAACTGACAGTTAAGTGACCGCAACTCACACCACTTCCAGGTACGAGCTATGAATCGCCCGTGCCAGCTCACGCACCGTGTCGATAAAGTCCGTCAGGCGGCTGTGCAAGCCGTCCTCCAGAATTTCGTCGATCCCGGTATAGCGCAGGCGCGCCTCGAATTCCGCCGCCAGGCGCTGCGCCGTGCGCCCATAACTGCCGGGCAAGTCCGCGAGGATATGGCTCAACTCCTCGATACACGCGTGCAACGAGCGCGGCACATCACTGCGCAGCAGCAGCAACTCCGACACCGAGCGCGCATTCAAGGCATTCGGGTACAGCTCGGTGTAGGCCTCAAACGACGACAACGCCCGCAGCAGGGCGCTCCATTGGTAGTAGCCGCGCGCCGACAAGTCGCTGACTTCTTCCGACTCCTCGCCAAACATTTCGTAGCGCGCGTCCAGCAAGCGCAAGGTGTTGTCCGCGCGCTCGACGAAGGTGCCCAGGCGGATAAACCGGTACGCGTCATTGCGCATGATGGTGCCGGACGTCGCGCCGCGGAACAGGTGCGAACGCTGTTTGACCCAGTCACAGAAGTGGCTGATGCCGTGGCGCGCCAGGCCACCGGCGGCGATGCTGCGCATTTCCAGCCAGGTGGCGTTGAGGTTTTCCCACATGTCGGCGGTAATGCGCCCGCGTACCGCGTGGGCGTTGCCCCGGGCGGCACGCAGGCAGTTGTAGATGCTGGCGGGGTTTTCTTCGTCGAGGGCGAAGAAGTGCAGCATGAGCGTCGCGTCCAGTTGTTTGTGACGCTCCAGGTAACTTTCCAGGGTGCCGCTGCTGAGCAACGCCATCGCCAGTTCGTCCAGCCCATCGCTGCGCCCGGCCTGGGGCATCAGCGACAGCGAGTAACTGACTTCGAGCATGCGCGCCAGGTTTTCGGCACGCTCCAGGTAACGCGACATCCAGTACAGATCTGCGGCGGTTCTACTCAACATACTCAGCCCTCCACCACCCAGGTGTCCTTGGTTCCGCCGCCTTGCGACGAGTTGACGATCAACGAGCCTTCCTTCAATGCCACGCGGGTCAGGCCGCCGGGCACCAGGCGGGTTTCCTTGCCCGAGAGCACGAACGGGCGCAGGTCGATATGCCGCGGCGCAATGCCGTTTTCGACGAAGGTGGGGCAGGTGGACAGGCTCAGGGTCGGTTGGGCGATGTAGGCGTGGGGGCGTGCCTTGATGCGTTGGCGGAAATCCTCGATTTCGGCGGCGGTGGAGGCCGGGCCGACCAGCATGCCGTAGCCGCCCGAGCCCTGGGTTTCCTTGACCACCAGTTCCGGCAAGTGGGCGAGCACGTGGGACAGTTCATCCGGCTTGCGGCACTGGAAGGTCGGCACGTTTTGCAGGATCGGCTCTTCATCCAGATAAAAGCGGATCATCTCCGGCACGTACGGGTAAACCGACTTGTCATCGGCCACGCCGGTGCCAATCGCATTGGCCAGCACCACATTGCCGGCGCAATAGGCGGCGACCAGCCCCGGCACGCCGAGCATCGAATCGGGGTTGAAGGCCTTGGGGTCGAGGAAAGCGTCGTCGATACGCCGGTAAATCACATCCACCGGCTTCGGCCCGTCGGTGGTGCGCATGAACACCTTGAGGTCGTGCACGAACAGGTCGGCGCCTTCGACCAGTTCCACGCCCATTTCTCGGGCGAGGAAGGCGTGTTCGAAAAAGGCGCTGTTGAAGCGCCCAGGCGTCAATACCACCACGTTGGGGTTGTCGAGGCGGCTGGAGCTTTTCAGGGTCTTGAGCAGCAGGTTGGGGTAGTGGTCCACCGGCGCGATGCGCTGCTTGGCGAACACTTCCGGGAACAGGCGCATCATCATCTTGCGGTCTTCGAGCATGTAGCTCACGCCGCTAGGGGTGCGCAGGTTGTCTTCGAGCACGTAATAGGTGCCGTCGCCGTCGCGCACCAGGTCAACCCCGGAAATATGCGAATAGATGTCGCGGTGCAGGTCCAGCCCGACCATCGCCTTCTGATAACCCTCGTTGCCCAGCACCTGCTCGGCGGGAATGATCCCGGCCTTGATGATGCGTTGGTCGTGATAGATGTCAGCCAGGAACATGTTCAGCGCATTGACTCGCTGGATACAGCCGCGTTCGATCACGCTCCATTCAGTGGCGGGGATGCTGCGCGGAATGATATCGAAGGGGATCAGGCGCTCGGTGTCCTGCTCGTCGCCGTAGAGGGTGAAGGTGATGCCGGCGCGGTGGAACAGCAAATCGGCTTCGCGGCGCCTTTGCGCCAGCAGTTCAGGCGGCGTGTTGGCCAGCCAGCGGGAGAAATCCTGATAATGCGCACGGCACACGCCCTGTGCGTCATTCATTTCATCAAAGAAAGATCGAGCCATTCCAGTACCTTGTCAGTGCCCAGGGATGCTTGGGTGGCACTGCCGCTTTAAAAAACGCATTTTTTTATGAGCCCGTGGCTGATCGTGCCAACAGGCCTGGTCCTTACTTTCTTATGGGGTCGGCTCTGGGTCGGGGGGTAACGAATGCTCCTGAATCCGGGCAGATGAATGGATAAAGCAATGCGTGTGCCGGAACTGAGGCTTGTGTTGATTTAATCCTGCGGGAGCCGGCTGATGGTGACAGCGGAGCGCATTGTGGCGAGCGGGCTTGCCCCGCGTGGGGCTGCGCAGCGGCCCCCAGGAAAACGCAGCAGCGCTGCGCACTGCAACGCGGGGCAAGCCCGCTCACTACAAGGGTGCAGGGCGTGTTCCACAATGGTGCATGAACAAACTTGAACTTCACTGCTCCCCGATTCTTCTAACGAGACTCGCAACCTTGTGGAGCACCGTCGTGCCCAGAATCATCTCCCCGAACACTCCCGAAGCAGCGCTGGACGATCACAGTGAACATAACGCCAAGATTTTTGGTTCGCCCAAGGACCGCCTTGACTTCTATCGCCGCGAAATCCAGTACGAAACCTCCATCCTGGCCAACCGCACCGACGCCTACCTGACGGCGCAATCGTTCCTGGTCATCGCCTTTGTCTCCGGCATGGGCAACCTGAACCCGGAATGGGGCAAGTTTTTCACCTTGATCGTGCCGGTGTTCCTGGCCTCCCTGGGGGTGCTCAGTTCGCTGAATGCCTGGCCGGGGATCCGCGCCGCGTACGAAATCATCGACCACTGGCACTACAAACAAAGTGAATTGCTGCGCAGCGAGCCGGTAATGGGCTTGGCCTATGACGATTCGCCGCTGTTTTGTGAAACCGAGTCGTCGCACAAGGGCTATCGCAAGTCGCTGCTGTTCTCCATGCGCGCGCCATGGCTGTTCATGGTGTTCTGGCTATTGCTGGGCGTCTACGCGTTCTACATCCAGATCGACAACCCTGTGTCTTGAGCACGCGGCTTAAATCGTCGGAACTTCATCGTCCTGCGCGGGACCTTACCTTTACGCAGGATGTGTTTTCCGAAACTGCGAAGAGGTGACCCCATGAACACAAGCAATGATCCGCAAGTCAGCAACCGCAACGACCCGGCCATCGATGGTGGAGAGCCGGCCCCCGGCACTGCCGCCGACGCGCCGAAAGACCCAAAACCTGCCAGCGACCCAAAAGCCAAGGAAAACGACTACAGCCCCGACTTCAAGCCTGAGCCCGAAGCCAAGCCTGAGACGGATGCCGATATCGATACCCAAGGCGGTTAGAGGAGACGGTCATGTCAGATCTAGACGACGAAGAACTTAATGACCCGGGCAACGAAGACCCGGGTTCATTGATGGATGACGCAGAAGTGCCGCTGAACGATCTGGATGACGCGGCCGATGTCGGTCATACCGAAAATCAGGACTGAGCTGCAATTTTTTGAGCTTTCACCTTGGCACGTCGTTCATACCAGACCAGCATCGGCTGGGTACTCAGGCCATGAACGACGATGCTCAAGGCGATCACCGACACCGTAAGGTTCACCGCCACCGCACTGCTGGTGCCGATCAAGCCGTGGTTGAGCGCATAAAACAGGTAGTAGATGCTGCCGATCCCGCGGATACCGAACCAGCCCATCAAACCGCGCTGCCGATAGTCGATCAGGCTGCCCCAAGGCACCGCCAGCACACTCGCCGGCCGGATCACGCAAAACAACAGCGCCGCCACCGGCAGCGCGCGCCAGTCCCAATGACTGACCAGAATGATCCCCAGCAACGTCACCAGGAAAACCTCCATCGAGCGCTCCACCAGGCTGCCGAACGACAACATGTCGCCCATCATCACACCGGCGGCGATCTGCGTGTCTTGCAGTTCACTGACATCACCTTGGAGCGCGCGCGCAGGTTCGACTTCCAGATGGCCCACCACCGGTAATGCCAAGTGCTCGGAGGGCGTCTGCGAATTGCCCGTGGACCTGAACTCTGCCTGGCGCAAGCCGAGCCCGGCGGCGAGCACCGACAAAAAGCCGTAGCCGCCCACGGCCTCGGCTGCCACGTAGGCCAGGGCGATCAACGCCAGCGTCAGGTAATCGTTGGGTGACAAGGTGCTGTCTTCGTTGGTGATGCGCATCCACAAGGTCACGCGGCCAATGCCCCGGCCCATCCAGTAGCCGATCAGCAACCCGGCCGGTACGGCCCACAGCAGGTTTTTCAGCGCCCAACCGCCCAGCCAGTCACCGTCAAAGCCGCCGTGCTGCATGAATAACAGCGCAAAGATCACAAACGGAAACGCCGTGCCATCGTTCAGGCCGGCCTCGCCCGACAGACCAAAACGCAGCGCGTCATAGTCCTGCGCATTGTTGACCTGAACCAGGCCGGCCAGTACCGGGTCGGTGGGCGCGAGAATGGCACCGACCAACAGCGAAACGCCCCAGGAAAGGTCGAACAGGTAATGCAGCGCGAGGCCGCTGCCCAGGATAGTCAGCAACATCACCGGGCCAGCCATGCCAAACGCAATACGCCAGGTGCGATGCCGCAAGGGCAGGCGCAGCTTCAGGCCGCTGACGAACAGCGAAAACAGCACTGCCACTTCGGTTAAGTGCTCCATCCAGCGTGCGGAGGCCTTGATGTCCATCTGCAGCAGGTCCATGCCCAGCGGGCCGATGGCGATGCCCAGCAACAGGCAGACTGCCGAGGTTGTCACCGGCATCCAGCGCAGGTAGGAGGAGGTGAGGGCGAGGGTCAGCAATACCGCGCCGAGTACGGCCAACCAAAGAATAAAAGTCATCGAACGTGCACCGTGGCCGTGGTTTGTAGCCGTTGGAGGACCACGACCCGGTACTGGTTCAAAGTTGTTGGGTCAGGTGTTGATCCACGAATGATCGGCGCCGATGCTGATGTGGAACCGGTAGCGCAGCGGGTAGTGGTGGTGTTTGATTTTTTGTATCTGCTCACGCAGGTGATCCGGTGGCGCAAGCCCTTTGCTGGCGTAGACGCCAAGCACGTCGTTTTCAATGTCGACGATAGGCCCGGACGAGACGAGGCTGCCGTCGACCAGCTTGGACTCTTTGGCTAATCCATCCAAACCCAGGTCGTACAGGTCGGGCCGGTTCGACTTGAGGATGTCATTGAATAGATTCGGGCCAGCGGTCTCGAATATCTTGCGTTCATACGCGGTGAATTCGGGCGTGTAGTGCACCCGGCCATCGGCGGTTTTCGTGGCAGTGGGGCGGTTGGCCGCGAAGTACGCTTTGTTGGCCTTAAAGCGTTGGTTCATCTGCGTGATCATCGCTTCGATGACCGGGTTGCCAGGGCGTGTCGCGAAGTTACTGGTGTTATAGAACGGCGTGTAGTCGGTCAGGCTATGCACGACCGGCGCGCCGAGCAGAACATCGTGAGCGCCGGCGAGCAATGCGTCGGTGCCGATGTTTTTCTGAATGACGTCATCGGTGTCCAGATACACACCGCCGTGCTTGTTCATGATGGGATAACGCGCAACGTCCGAGGCGGCCGCCAGGTTTTTGCCTTGCCCCTGCCGAAAGTAGTCGTACATTTCGCCGCGCTTGAGCTGCTTGAAGACTTCGTCCTCATGCAGGTTCAGCACCTTCACGCCGGGAGCCTTGCTCTGCAGCGTGGTTTTTATGCGTTGAAACACCGCCGGGCTGTCGGCATCGACGTGAAGGATGGAGGTGTAGCCGGGCGCTTGAGTGGCGTTCCTGGCGATGTTGTCGGCCAGGTGCGACGGTATTTCCTGGCCGGCCCAAAAATAGTGCAGCGCCTTGGGCAGCGGTTTCACCTCGTTTGGCACCTTCAGCACCGACGGCGGCGTGACATCAATAAAGGTGTACTGATGCGCGTCGGCTTTTCTAGCTTTACTGAACTCATCAAGCGTTCCCCGTTGCCACTTGCCCTTGCCACTTCGCCAGAAATACCTCGCGGGTGTGTCATCGATACCGGTGGCGAGCGTGGTCTCTTTCCACGCACCGACCGAGCTGTCGAAGATGACACTGCGTTCGGCGCCTTTGTGATTGAGCCTGAATGGCGTTGCTGCATGTTCGACGACTTGGATGTCATCCATCGGCACCACGTAAGTGCTGTCGCCAAACTTCCAGGGCGTGGGTGTGTCATGGGTGCCACCCAGCAGCCGGGCGGACCTGGAGGTGGGTTCCCAGCCGGACGCGCCGAGGTCCCTGATAGCGATCTCTGGCCGCGTGCCATTGGGGTGCCGGATGACTCGCTGGCCCGCCTTCAACCGTGACTCATAGAGTGTGCCGTCGACCCTTACATATTCTTTTTTACTGCGGCCTACGTACACGTTGCCCTGCAAGCCCTTGGTCGAAAGCGCGTCGGGGGCTATGTGTCTGGCTTCATAACCGCGCAGGTTGGCATCCAGTGTGCGGGTCTCGCCACTGGCCACCAGGCGCTTGGGCGTGAAGTCTTTGAGCGGGGGGCCAAAGGGGTATTTTTTCACCGCGTCGTATTGATGCCAGTGACCCTGGAACAGCACGGCATGACCTTCGACGGTCTGTTGCCCGACCTTGAACGTGCCGTTTGCCGCCAGGCCCTGTTGCCGTTCGGCGATCTTCACCAGGTCATCGCCGCCGAGGGCGTGCAGGCTGCTGGCGTCGTTTGATGTGGGGCTTTCGACGACAAAGTTGTCCAGCGCTTTGCCGTACGCCTGTTTCGTGCGCGGATCAAAGGCGTACCAGTTTTGGGTTGCCTCATCGAATGTCGCCAGCGCTGGGGTGCTCTGCGCACGGTGAGAGGCCCTGAAGGTGCCTTGCGCGATATCGGGCTTTTTCGCCAACTCGAGCAGGTTGACACTGCGGTAAGACCCGCGCAGGTGCTTGAGGCCTTTATAAGCGGCGCCGGTCCAGCTGCGTACGCCATTGGCGACGCCGCGAGCCAGGTCATCCACCCCGCTCAGGGGGTTGAGCGAGCCGACCGCCGCGCGCCCGACGATCTTGAACGTCTGGCCGAGTTTGGAAATGGCCGAAGCGCCGGCCAGTGCGCCTTTCGCGCCCTTGGCCGCAGCCCCCAGGCCCACCGCGAAACCAAAGATATCGAAGGCCAGATCGACGGCACCGTCCTTCACGTTGCCGTCGATGAAATGCTTGATGGCTGACCTGAACGGGATCAGATTCAGCGCTACTTCCTCAACCACCTTATAGGTCGGCACTTCAGTGTCGAAGGTCGTCACGCCTTTGGCGCTGCGGTGCACCGCAGGCAGGTTGATGTCTTCGATCAGCGCATCGGCGATGTACCGGGTTCGGTCACTGGCGAAGCTATCAGGCACGGTCTGCGCACCTTGGCGCTCATCCAGCAGCGCCGATGAGTATTCACCCGCAGGCTTTACGGCATCGTAGCGTTTGCCGGGTGACGGATACCAACCGCCAGCCGGTGGGTACTCGTTGTAGGTCTGGCCCGGCCGCCGGGTCACCGTGCCCTTGAGGCGGTCGACTGCATAGGTCATGGTCGTGCCATTGCGCTGGGTCTCGACCAGCAGCACTCCTTCTGCAACGCGGCGATCATCTCGGCTGTATTCAATTTCCTTGCGCACGCTTATTTTGCCGAATTCCAGGTTTTGTCGGTCTTGCAGCGGCAGCCTGGCTATCAAGTGCTTGAGCTGCGCAGCGGTGGTCTTTTTTACGCGGCTGGCGTAGGACGCAAACGCTTGATCAAACGCATCCTGCGGACGCGGCAGGTCTTTAAGCGTTGCCAAAGCAGCGTTGATGTTGATCGCATTCGATGACGCTACCCAAGCCCCCGGCGCGCCATCGGTGGGCAAAGAGACGTTGCCCAACGTCACCGCGCTGACCACAGCGCGACCGGCCCGGCCCCAATCGTCGGACGAGTCGGGAGCGCCGAGCAGGGCTCTGCCGTCGATAAACAGATCCAGCAGCGAGTAAGGCCCCGGAAAGTGCCGGCTGGCGGGCTGCGAGGTGATGCATTTTTCTTCAAACAGGTTCGGGGCCATTGACGGCAAGGCGAGTTTCAGTTGCGCCAGCGCCAGGGCTTTTGTGGTCGGCATCTCGCCGATTTGCGTTTCGGCGGCCTCTTTCAACTCACTGACCTGGGCACTGAATCGCTGACGCACCTGAGCCATGGCCGCATCGGTGCTCGGGTAATGCATGCCATTGCCAACGGCCCAGTCCTTGATCGCTTCATGCTGGGCGGCATATTCAATGCGGCGCTCGTCATCGGTCACGGGGGCAATGCTGGCCTCCAGCATGACGCGCGCATAGCTCATCGCCGCTGTTGCCCCTGGCGCTTTTGCCTCGATGCGCGCGACCGCCGTGGCAAAGCTGACCCAGCTGTGGGTGCCCACGGCCACCTGATCGGGGATGTCCTTGACCAGAAGCGCCGGCGCCCGGCTGGCAAGCAAAAGGTGAGTCAGCACTGTGGCGGTGGCCGGAGAGGACGCTCGGCCGGTGGTCACCAGGTGTTCTTCCAACTCCCTGATGATGGTAGACGCGGACTTGCCGGCGTTTTCAGCGCAGAACAGCGTGTAACCTTCGATGCTCAGTGGTGTGTCTGGTCGCGCAGCGCCAAACGGATCGGTCCCGCTGACACGCTCCACGTTCAATGCCGCCAGCAGCCAATCGGTGGCACTGCCCTTGATCGACCGTGCCTCGAAGCTGGCCTGGATGGCCTCGCCCAGTGCCTTGCCTCTGGGCGTATTGAGCAACTCGTCGAGTAAGCGTCGCGGCTGGCTCAGCGCTGAGGGCGTGAGGGGCCTGTTGTCGAGCAGGTACTCCAGAACATTGTTAAACGGGCGCACATCAATGTCGCCCAAGCCGCCTGCGTACAAGGCGGTACTCAACAGTCGCTGGTTGCGCTGATCCAGGGGGTGCCGCCAGCTCAGCGCACCGCCAAGGTTCCCGTGCGTCGGCGCAAGGGGCGGTGGTGTGGTGATCGCTTGGGCAAGGTTGTCCATGTCCTCGCGGCAGGTCGGCAGATCCCAGCCGTTATCTTCCAGGAACTGCTTGAGGCTGACCTCGGCCCACGTCTGCGTGTGATCGCTGCGGTAGGTGCTGTCGGTGCCCAGTTGAAGGGTGTTTGCCTGTAACTCATCGGCGATGTCGGCATTTGATCGCGTGCCGTCTTTCAACTGCGCTGACAAGTACCGCAACGACGCTGCGGCCTGGTGCTGTGCATGCGTATCGTCAACTACGGATTTCTGGTTTTGCAGGGCACTTTCGCTGCGCGATTCGATCAAGCCCGGGAAGGCCACGGGGTCGAGCCCGGCGAAGCGGCGCTCGCGGCTGAGTGCGTCGGCACGCTGCTTTAGGGCTGTGCCCGAAAGGTGGGGCGGTTCTTGATAAAAATTGCCCACCAGTGCCAAGGGCGCGATGTGCTCGTTTGTAGCGCCCGGCAGGGTGAAGGTTGCATCCGCCTGGCCGGCTGCAATGATACGTGCCGCCTGCAGAACCGGGCCGCTGATGGCGCCCCAGTGTCTGTCGTCGAGCCCCAGCGTGTGCAGCGTCTGCGCGGGATCCAGGCGGCGCTTGAGCGTGAAGTAAATCCGCCCGGACGTCGGGTTCAGGCTGATCGAGTGGCTGTCTATGCCCTGGTCATTGACCCACTGGGCCACATCCGGTGATCGCAAGGCGTTGGCCAGCTGCGCCCACCATTGGCCGAAGGTTGAATGCGGGGGAATGGGCCAGATTTTCTGGTCAGCATCGCGGGCGGCTACGCCGGTTATACCGCGCAGTGCGGCGCCGTACTGAGCCGCCAGCTCACGATCACCGTGGGCCCGGGTGCCTTCAATGGCTGGCTGAATGGGCGCGCCGGGCTCAGCGGTGAGCCTGGGCGGCGCATCGCGGCTGTCAGGAACCTGCGTTGGCTGCATGTGCGCAGCGTGGGGGGTGGAAATACGCGTCATAAAGTCTGTCACCTGGGCAGGGGAATACGCCACGGCACAGTGGCGTGGCATCCCCTTGTGGCAGTATTGCGTGCAGCGATTCCGGCGCCTGGCGGCGATAATCTTTACCCCTCATTTCAACCTTCGTGCTCAGTTGTCAGGGGTGTCCGTTCGGCTACATCAGCGGCTGACACCCCTTACAGGCTCAAGGACGGCTGCGCGGCACTGTTACTGTTGTGCCACAGGCGAATCCGTTCGGCATCGGCCAATTTCGTCAGGGTCGACTGCTGGGGCGCTTTCACGACGCCACCGGGCAGAACTTCAACCGCGCTTTCCACCACTCACTGGCCATGGAAAGACCGGCGAGCAACCTGGCGCAGTGGCAAAAGAGCCCGGTGCAGTCAGCCGCCGACGCCGGCCTGGTGCTGGACCCCTGAAATGCTGCCTGTACACGCCCCTCCATGTGGGAGCGGGCTTGCTCGCGAAGAGGGCGTATCAGCCGACCTATTCGGTGAATGACACTGCGCATTCGCGGGCAAGCCCGCTCCCACAGTGGGATCGCAGCGCGTCAGGTGATTTTCGACAGGCCTCACCAACCCACGGACTTGAACAGCTCAGGCACGCGGTCCAGGTGCGGGCTGGCGCAGATATGCGTGTGTTCGTGATGATCGTAGGCGCTGAGCAAGGTATCCCGGTCGACCTGATGATCACCTTTTTCGTCGAGGATTTTATCGATCGCGGCGCGCAAGCCTTCATCCCACTGGATCAGCGTGCCGTAGCAATCAAAGGTCAACCAGAGTGGGCGAGGGGTGTTCTCAAGGGGCATGCGGCACCTGTACGGAAAGTGAGTGACCCTCGCAGCATAGGAAACGTGGCCGTCAGTTGGAAATCAAATCAGCCTCTGCCACACAGTTGAATAGTCGATATGAAGGTCGCCGCCCTGTTTGATCTCGAACTCGCTGGTCAGTGGCGCGGGGCGATTGAGTTCGACACACCGCGGGCTGATCGAGTGTTTGCGCGACGAGATTTCAGATCCGCGGCATTCGCTCCAGTAGCAGGCGTTCCAGCGTGGCTGCGGGCAATGGCCGGCTGAACAAGTACCCTTGAATCTGATCACAGCCGGCGGCCTTCAAAAACGCCAGCTGATCCTGGGTTTCGACACCTTCGGCGACCACTTGCAGGCTCAGGCTATGGGCCAGTTCAATGATCGTGCGGGTGATGGCCGCGTCTTGCGGGTTGGTGGTGACTTCGCGAATAAACGCGATGTCGATCTTCAACGTGTCGATGGGAAACCGGCGCAGATACGCCAGGCTTGAATAGCCGGTGCCGAAGTCATCGATGGAAATTTTCACGCCCATCGTGCGCAGCCGTTGCAGGCTGGCAATGGTGTGCTGGGTGTTTTCCATCAATGAGCCTTCGGTCAGTTCGACCTCCAGCCAGTGCGGCGCAACCCCATGTTGCCTCAAGGTGCGTTCGATATCGGCAATCAGGTCGCCCTCGATCAACTGATGACCGGAAACGTTGACTGAAACCTCTATGGCGCCAATCAGACCGCGTTGCCACACGGCGATTTGCTGGCAAACCGTGTCAATCACCCAGCGCCCGACCGGCACGATCAGGCCCAGGCTCTCGAGTATCGGCACAAATACCGCCGGTGAAACCGCGCCATAGCCTGGCCGCTCCCAGCGCAGCAAGGCTTCGAGTGCGCATATCTGGCCGCCGGCCAGCTCGACCTTGGGTTGGTAATGCACGCTGAATGCATTGGTTTCGACCGCCAGGCGCAGGGCGTTTTCCAGATCCTGGCGTGCCAGGTCGTGCACGCTCATGCCCGCCGGCTCTCCCGTTTGCTGCTGCAGTTGCTGTTCGAGCATCAGGTTGTGGACTTTCAAATGATCGCCGCGCGCCTTGAGCCGCAGCAGGTTGCGCACCCGCAGCCACAACTCGACACGCTCCACCGGTTTGCTGATGAACTCCTCGGCGCCGGTTTGCAGCCCGGTGACGCGCGCGCCGGGCTCGCTGAGGGCCGACAACATGATGATCGGGATACTCGCCGTGGCTTCGTCGCCCTTCAAGTGGCTGGCCACCTCGTAGCCATCCATGCCCGGCATCATGATGTCCAGCAGGATCAGGTCGGGCGGTTGCTGCGCCACCAACTGCAAGGCTTCCTCACCGCTGCCGGCACTCAAGGTCTGGTAGCCCTCGTGTTGCAGCAGGGTTTCCAGCAGCTTGCGAACATGGGGTTCATCATCAACGATCAATAGCGTTGCGGGTTGGCTGGCCATGGAGAGGACTCATAGGAGTGGGCTGATGTGTTGTTGCAGCAAGGTGTCGATGGTCTGGTAAAGCTCTTTGTAGCGCAGCGGCTTGATGATGTAGGCGTCGCAGCCGGCCAGTCGGGTTTTTTCGCGGTCTTCCTTCATGGCCATGGCGGTCAGGGCGATCACCGGAATGTGCGCGGTGCCGGGGTCTTGCTTGAGCAGTCGGGTGGCGGCGAGGCCATCCATGCCAGGCAACTGGATATCCATCAGGATCAGCGCCGGCTGTTTTTCCCGCGCCAGCGTCAGCCCGGTTTCTGCATCCGCCGCCCACAACACGCTGTGACCGGCATTGACCAGCAGCAACCGAGCCAGGCGCATGTTCGCCTCGTTGTCTTCGACGATCAGGATTTCGGCCATGCTGCCTCCGGGGCGCGGTGCAGTGGCAGCCACACCACAAAGCGGGTGCCCAGGCCCACGCGGCTGGCGACGGCGACGCTGCCGCCATGCAGGTCGGTCAATTGCTTGACCATCGCCAGCCCCAAACCCGTGCCTTCAAATTTACGCGCCAGGCTGCTGTCGATCTGGCTGAACGCCTTGAAGAGCTTGCTCATGTCGTCCTTGGCAATGCCGATGCCGGTGTCGCTGACGATCAGTTCCAGGAACTGCGCGTGGGGGCTGGGTTGCAGGGCGAAGCCGTGGGTCGGCCAGTCGCCAGGGATCTGCCCGACCTGAGCGCGACTGACCTCGCGCACCGCCAGGGTCACGGAGGCGCCGTGTTCGCTGAACTTCACCGCATTGGCCAGCAGGTTGTAGATGATCTGCTTGGTTTTGCGCAGGTCCAGTTCCAGGGTGCCGAAATCGCCGTCGCTTTCCAGTTTCAACTGGATGCGTTGCAAGGCGGCTTTTTCGCGCACGATCAACAGGCTGTTGGCCAGCAAGCCGGCGAGCTCCACGGCCTCAAGCTCCAGGTCCATCATCCCGGCCTCGACCTTGGACAGGTCGAGAATGTCGTTGATCAGCGACAGCAGGTGCTGGCCGCTGGTGAAGATATCGCCGATGTATTCACGCTGCACCTCACTCATGTCGCCGACCAGGCCATCCTTGAGCGCCTCGGAAAAGCCGATCACCGCGTTCAGCGGCGTGCGCAACTCGTGGGACATGGTGGCGAGGAACTCGGACTTCATGTGGTTGGCGTGTTCCAGTTCCAGGTTCTTTTCTTCCAGGGCGCGTTCGAAGCCTTTGCGCTCGGCTTCTTCCTGCTTGCGCGCGGTGTTGTCGGTGCCGATCAGCAAGTAGCCGATGATGGTGTCGTGGCGGTTGCGCAGGGCCGTCACCGAGACCATGGCCGACAGGCGACTGCCGTCCTTGCGGATGTAGGTCAGCTCGTAAATGTCTTCGATGCCGCGCGAGGCTTTGAACACCAGGGCTTCGAAGCCTGGCGTGATCGGTGTGTCGAGCTCCAGGCTGAGGGCGGCGGCGCGGGTGATGAGTTCGGCGGGGTCGGAAATGTCGGCGGGGGTAATGCGGTTCAGCACGTCGTCGGCGGCGTAGCCGAGCATGCGTTCGGCGCCGACGTTGAAGATCTGGATCACGCCTTTTTCGTCGGTGGCGATGCTTGAAAAATACGCGCTGTTGAAGATCGCGTCTTGCAGGGCGCCGGTCTTGAGCAGGGTTTTCTGGCGTTTGAATTCGACGATTTTTTCGGCCCGCGATTGCGGTTCGAGGGGTCGTTCGGTTGGGTTTTTATCCATCGCGGTGGCGTTCCATGAACTTCAGGCCCGCCAACGTTGATAGCCGATGGCGCAGAGCATGCTCACTGAGATCGCACGAGGGCGACGAGGAGGAGATGAGGTCTTTGGACGATAGCAGAGATTATGGCGTTTTGATGCTTGGCAGCTTTGACTTGGCGGGTTTTGGAGGGATTGGTGGGCGGGGGCATATCCGTTGCTGCGCTCAGGGCAGCTGGCGGTTGCGCTCTTACAGCGGGTCACCTTTGGCAAACGCCCGGTATGCCGGAGCACAGCAACACACGTCTATCTGATGCACAAAGCTCCAAATGTGGGAGCGGGCTTGCCCGCGAAAGCGGTGGGTCAGTGAGCTCATGTGTCACTGGCACACCGCCTTCGCGAGCAAGCGCGCTCCCACAAGTTGACCGAGTGCAGCCAGCCAGTACCGCAGTGCTTTGCCTTTCTGTGGGAGCTGGCTTGCCTGCGATGCAGGCACCTCGGTCTATCAGTGACACACAGTAGATGCCATCGCAGGCAAGCCAGCTCCCACCTTTAACCGAGTACAAACGAAGCCCATCTACCTGATGCACAGAGATCCAAATGTGGGAGCTGGCTTGCCTGCGAAGGCGGTGGGTCAGCCAACTCATGTATCACTGGCCCACCGCCTTCGCGGGCAAGCCAGCTCCCACAAGTTGACCGAGTGCAGCCCGCCAGTACCGCAGTGCTTTGCTTTTTTGTGGGAGCTGGCTTGCCTGCGAATGCGGTGGGTCAGCCAGCTCATGTGTCACTGGCACACCGCCTTCGCGAGCAAGCCCGCTCCCACAAGTTGACCGAGTTCAGCTGCCAGTACCGCAGTGCTTTGCTTTTCTGTGGGAGCTGGCTTGCCTGCGAATGCGGTGGGTCAGCCAGCTCATGTGTCACTGGCACACCGCCTTCGCGGGCAAGCCCGCTCCCACAAGTTGACCGCGTTCAGCCGCCATTTGGAATACCAGATGTAAACGACAACGCCTGCGTTGGAGGTCATGACGCATCCTGATTTCTTCCAATGACTGCTGGCAGAACGGACGGGGCAGGGTTTTATTCCGCTGGCGTATAAATTTCATGTCATGCACGCCGGCGGCGTGCGGGTTTCGCGCTTGTGGGCTTGGTGAAACGTTTAATCAATCGATAAACGGCGCGCGCAAGCGCTTGCGTAAGGAAATGTAACTGGACTAGAGTCGGCAGCACTCGACTACAAAAATAATAATTCCAGGAGCTCATCCATGAGCCTTGAACCCTTGCTTGAGATGCAGGGCATCAGCAAAACCTTCAGCGGTTTGCGCGTGCTCAAGAATGTCGGCCTGAAGGTCTACCCCGGTGAAATCCACGCGTTGATGGGGGAGAACGGGGCCGGCAAATCCACCCTGATGAAAATCCTCTCCGGCGCCTACCAGGCCGATCCCGGCGGTGAAATCCGCATCGACGGCCAGCCCGTTGCCACCTTCGACCCCGCCACCGCCAAGACCCTCGGCATCGCCGTGATTTACCAGGAACTGAGCCTGTGCCCCAACCTGAGCGTGGCCGAGAATATCTACCTGGGCCGCGAACTGCGGCGCGGCTGGACCATCGACCGCAAGGGCATGCAAGCCGGCTGCGTCGAGGTGCTGCAACGCCTGGGCGCCGAGTTCAAACCCACCACCCCGGTGAGCAGCTTGTCGATTGCCGAGCGCCAGCTGGTGGAAATCGCCCGTGCGCTGCATGCCCACGCCAGGATCCTGGTGATGGACGAGCCGACCACGCCGCTGTCATCGCGTGAGACCGACCGCCTGTTTGCCTTGATCAAACAGCTGCGCAGCCAGGGCCTGGCGATTATCTACATCAGCCACCGCATGGCCGAGATCTATGAGTTGTCGGACCGCGTCTCGGTGCTGCGCGACGGCCAGTACATCGGCGAGCTGACGCGCGAGGCGCTGTCGGCCGAGGTGTTGGTGAAAATGATGGTCGGCCGCGATCTTTCCGGGTTCTACAAGAAGGAACACGCCGCCTATAACCCCGGCAACGTGGTGATGCGCGTGCGTGACATGGCCGATGGCAAGCGCGTGCGCCAGTGCAGTTTCGACCTGCACGCCGGCGAGGTATTGGGGATTGCCGGGCTGGTCGGGGCAGGGCGCACGGAGCTGGCGCGGCTGATCTTTGCGGCCGACCCGCGCACCAGCGGCACACTTGAAGTGGTGGGCAAGACCGTGACCCAACTGCGTAACCCGGCTGACGCGATCCGCGCCGGCGTGGTGTACCTCACCGAGGACCGCAAGGCCCAGGGCCTGTTCCTCGACATGAGCGTGGCCGACAACATCAACGTCTGCGCCTGTGTGCCGGACGCGCATGCCGGTGGCGTGCTGGATCGCGGCCATGCTGCCCAGCGTTCAAATGACGCGATCAAGTCGCTGTCAATCCGGGTGGCGTCGGGCAAGGTCAATGTCGGCGCCTTGAGCGGCGGCAATCAGCAGAAAGTGCTGTTGGCGCGGCTGCTGGAGGTCAAGCCGCATGTGCTGATCCTCGACGAGCCGACACGGGGCGTGGACATCGGCTCCAAGTCCGAGATCTACCGCATCATCAATCAACTGGCGCTGGCCGGTGTTGGCATTGTGGTGATCTCCAGTGAATTGCCGGAAATCATCGGCACATGCGACCGCGTGTTGATCATGCGCGAAGGCCAGTTGGTGGCCGAAGTCGGCGGGGCATCCGGCCACGTCATTTCCCAGGAACGTATTATTGACCTCGCCACCGGTGGCGATCAGGTGGCTGCCCATGGCTGATTCAAACAACCACACACTTGCCCTTGCGCCCGTCGGTAAAGCGGAACGCGTTCGCGAGCTGATGCGCACGGTCGGCATGCTGCCGGTGCTGATATTGCTGCTGGTCGGGTTTGCCCTGGCCAGTGAAAACTTCCTCACCGTGCAGAACCTGTCGATCATCACCCAGCAGGCTTCGGTGAATGTGGTGCTGGCGGCGGGCATGACCTTTGTGATTCTGACGGCGGGCATCGACTTGTCCGTCGGCGCAATTCTCGCGGCGTCCGCCGTGGTCGCGTTGCAGGCCTCAATGTCGCCACAGTTCGGCATGTTCGGGATTGCTGCCGGCATCGGTTTCGGTCTGTTGCTGGGCCTGGTCAACGGCGGGCTGATCGCCTTCATGCGCCTGCCGCCGTTTATCGTCACCCTCGGCGCACTGACCGCCATGCGCGGCCTGGCGCGGTTGCTGGCAGATGACAAAACCGTGTTCAACCCCGACTTGCCGTTTGCGTTTATCGGCAATGACTCGGTGCTGGGCGTGCCGTGGCTGGTGATCATTGCCGTCGCGGTGGTGGCGCTGTCATGGTTCATCCTGCGCCGCACCGTCATGGGCGTGCAGATCTACTCCGTCGGCGGCAACCCGGAAGCGGCGCGCTTGTCGGGGATCAAGGTGTGGAAAGTGCTGCTGTTCGTCTACGCCATGTCCGGTGCACTGGCCGGGCTGGGCGCGGTGATGAGCGCCTCGCGCCTGTTCGCCGCCAATGGCCTGCAACTGGGGCAATCCTATGAGCTGGACGCGATTGCTGCGGTGATCCTCGGCGGCACCAGTTTTACCGGCGGCGTCGGCACCATCGGCGGCACGCTGATCGGTGCGCTGATTATCGCGGTGCTCACCAACGGCCTGGTGCTGCTGGGTGTGTCGGATATCTGGCAGTACATCATCAAGGGCATTGTGATCATCGGCGCGGTGGCGCTGGATCGCTATCGCCAGTCCGGTGCACGGACCTGATTTCACTCCAACAACAATCACAAGAGAGTCCCGCATGAACTTCAAACGCCTCTTTCCTGTTATGGCCTTGGCTGCCCTGATCTCCCACACCGTAGAAGCCCGCGAACTCAAGGCCCTCGGCATCAGCATGGGCTCGCTCGGCAACCCGTATTTTGTGACCCTGGCCGATGGCGCCACGGCGCGGGCCAAAGAGCTGAACCCCAACGTCAAAGTGACGTCGGTGTCGGCCGACTATGACCTGAGCAAGCAGTTCTCGCAGATCGACAACTTCATTTCGTCCAAGGTCGACCTGATCCTGCTCAACGCCGTCGACCCATCGGCCATGGCCTCGGCCATCAAGAAAGCCCGGGATGCCGGCATTGTCGTGGTGGCGGTGGATGTGGACGCCAAGGGCGTAAACGCCACGGTGCAAACCGACAACGTCGAAGCCGGCAAACTGGCGTGCCAGTTCCTGGTGGACAAGCTTGCGGGCAAGGGCAATGTGATCATCCAGAATGGCCCGCAAGTTACCGCCGTGACCGACCGCGTCAAAGGCTGCAAGGCTGCATTGGCCGGTGCGCCGGACATCAAGGTGCTGTCCGATGACCAGGACGGCAAAGGCTCGCGCGAAGGTGGCCTGAACGTGATGCAGGGTTACCTCACGCGCTTCCCGAAAATCGACGGCCTGTTCGCGATCAACGACCCGCAAGCCATCGGCAGCGACCTGGCGGCCAAGCAGCTTAAACGCAGCGGCATCCTCATCACTTCGGTTGACGGCGCGCCAGACATCGAAAATGCGCTGAAGACCGACACTCAAATCCAGGCTTCGGCCAGCCAGGACCCTTGGGCCATGGCGCAAACAGCGGTGAATGTGGGCAACGACATTCTCAATGACAAGGCCCCGGCCGCAGCGGTTACCCTGCTCACGCCAAAACTGATCACCCGCGACAACGTGGCTACGTACAGCGGTTGGTCGAGTAAACATTGAGTCATTGAGCAAAGGGGAACGCGTCGTGGTCACCATGGATGACGTGGCAAGCAGGGCGGGGGTGTCGACGTCGACCGTGTCCCACGTGTTGAACGGCACCCGCAAAGTCAGCGAAGCCACGGTGCAAGCGGTGCAGCGCGCAATTCAGGACTTGGGCTACATCCCCAATACCCTGGCGCGCTCGCTGGCCCGTTCCAGCACCAGCACGATTGGCGTGGCGATCTCGGCGCTGTCCAACCATTACTTCAGTGAAACCGTGCACGCGATTGAAACCGAGTGCGCCAAGCACGGCTACATGATGCTGTTTGTCGACCCCCACGACGACCCGGAGCAGGAGCTGCGGGTGGTCACGGCGTTGCATCATCGGCGGGTTGACGGGATTTTGCTGGCCCCGTCCACCGATTCCAGGGCCCTTAAGTATTTGCAGGCAAATGAAATGCCCACGGTGCTGGTGGACCGCATGATGAGTACGCAGTTTGACCAGATCGGGGTGGAGAATACCCAGTCCACCCAGGCCCTGGTCGCGCATTTGATTGAACACGGGCACCGCCGTATCGGCTTTATTGCCGGGCGCGCGGGGCTGGGCACTACCGATGAGCGCGTGGCAGGTTATCGGGCCGCGTTGCAGGCGGCAGGCGTGGCGTTCGACCCGCAGCTACTGGTCAACGGTGGCTCCAACAGTCAGCCGGCGCGCGCCGCGACTGCGCAGTTGCTGGCCCTGAGCGCGCCGCCTACGGCGATCATGGCGGGCAATAACCTGATGACACTGGGCGCCATGCATGCCCTGCGTGACGCGCAGATTGAGGTGCCAGGGCAGATCGCGCTGGTGGGTTTTGATGATTTTGACTGGGCGGATTTTTTCGTGCCGCGCCTGACCTTGATCGCTCAACCGGTCAAGGAGCTGGGCGTACGCGCTGTACAGATGCTGCTACAACGCATGGCCTCGCCGGCCGCGCCGGTACAAAGCGTACGCCTGGCGCCGAGCCTGCAATACCGTAATTCATGTGGCTGTATTTGATTGGAATGACCCACGTATGAGCAGTCCTGTTTCCCTCGGTATTGATCTGGGCACCTCCGAACTCAAGGCGATCCTGATGGACGTCGACGGCGCCGTGCTGGCCCACGCCGGTGTGCGCTTGAGTGTTTCGCGACGTCACAGCGGCTGGTCCGAACAGGCCCCGCAAGACTGGTGGCAGGCCTGTTTGCAGGCGCTTGAGCAATTGCGTGCGCATGCGGCTTTCAGTCGCGTGGTGTGCATCGGGTTGTCGGGGCAGATGCACGGCGCTGTGTTGCTTGGGGATGACGACCGCGTGTTGTACCCGGCGATCCTGTGGGACGACTCGCGTGCTGTCGCCGAAGCTGACCAACTCGGGCCCGGCTTCGCCGAAGTCACTGGCAGCCTGCCGATGGCCGGGCTGACCGCGCCGAAACTGCTGTGGCTGCAACAGCATGAACCCGAGGTGTTCAAGGCTATTGACTGCGTGCTCTCGCCCAAGGATTACCTGCGTTTACGCCTGAGTGGCGAGCGCATCAGCGAGATGTCCGATGCGGCCGGCACACTGTGGCTGGACGTGGCGCAGCGCGAATGGTTCGCGCCGATGCTGGGTGCCACGGGGCTTGCGCCTGCACAGATGCCCAGGTTGGTGGAAGGCGGTGCGCCGGCGGGTTACGCGACGGCAAGCGGGCTGGGTTTGTCGCCCGGCGTGGTGATTGCCGGTGGCGGCGGCGATAACCCGGTGGCGGCCGTCGGCATCGGCGCAATCAATGCCGGCGACGGTTTCATCACCCTGGGCACCAGCGCGGCCATCGTCGCTATCACCGATCACGCCGCCGGCAACCCGGCCAGCTCCGTGCACAGCTTCTGCCACGCGCTGCCTGATCGCTGGTACACGATGGGCGCCATGCTGGCCGGTGCCAGTTGCTTGCGCTGGGTGACGCGCCTGACCGGTATGCCGGACGAACAAACGCTGCTGGACCAGGTGCAGGCGCAGTTGCCGATGGGGCAGCCGGTACCGTTGGACACACCCCTGTTTTTGCCCTATCTGGCCGGTGAACGCACGCCGCATAACGACCCATTGCTGCGCGGCGGCTTCATGAACCTGGGCCACGATTGCACCCCGGCGATGCTCGGTTACGCCGTGATGGAAGGCGTGGGGTTTGGCTTGCTCGATGCCTTGCGCGCCGTGCAATCGGCCGGCGCCAGCGTCGGCGCCTGCGCCCTGGTGGGCGGCGGCGCGCGCAGCGAGTACTGGGCGCAGTTGTTGGCGAACATCCTGCAGCGCGAGGTCTTTACCTTGCAGGGCAGCGAATTGAGCGCGTGTATTGGGGCGGCGAAGCTGGGGTTTGTGGCGATCGGGCAGGGCGCGTCGTTGTTGCAAGCGGGCCTGCCGGTCAAGGCGCGGTATTGGCCGGACGTGATGCAACAGCCGGTGTTGGAGGCGCGTTATCGCAAATTCCAAGGGTTGCTGGTGGCGGCGAAGGCGCTGCACGACTGATCAGGCTTGTTGTGGATAGCGGGGCTGTTGTGGCGAGCGGGCTTACTGTGGCGAGCGGGCTTGCCCCGCGTTGGGCTGCGAAGCAGCCCCAAACCCGTCACCGCGTTTTTCCAGATGGATTGAGTCGTCAGGTTTCGGGGCCGCTTCGCGCCCCAACGCGGGGCAAGCCCGCTCGCCACAACAAGCCCGCTCGCCACGGGAAGCCCGTTCACCCCAGGAAACCCGCTTGCCAAGCGAATCTGCAGCGTCACAACCACGCCGCGTCCCACAACGGATAATCGCCAATATGCTCGACCAGCCCGGCTCGTAGAGGATTGGCGATCACGTAGCGCGCTATTTTCCTTGCGTCTTCCTCGGCCCGAACAGCATGGTCGTGATAGCCGCGCTGCCAGAACCTTTCCCGGCTGCCTCGGGCTCGATTGATACTCAGCGTACTGCGCGACTTGGTCTGGCGCATCACATCGGGCAGGGTCGAGTTATGCAGGTCGAACAACCAATGAAAGTGATCCGGCATGATCACCCACGCCAGTGAGTTGACCTGGCCCGCGTCGTGGGTTCGTTTGAATTCTGCTACCAATAATCGTCCCAGCTCAAAACTGTTGAACAAGGGTTGGCGCTGATGCACCACGACGGTAACCAAATAAGCACGCCCTGATTCTGAGTAGCGACCGCGGCGTAACCGGTGAGAGTTGGGCTGACGAGACAATCCGTTGCTCCTTGCATGGATAAGAAGCTGTGACGCTAGCAGCGCCGGTGAATTGACCGTGTTGAGTTCGGTGTCTCCATATTTCCAGTGGGCACGGGCTTGTTGTGGATAGCGGGGCTGTTGTGGCGAGCGGGCTTACTGTGGCGAGCGGGCTTGCCCCGCGTTGGGCTGCGCAGCAGCCCCAAACCCGTCACCGCGCTTTTCCAGGTGAATTGAGTCGTCAGGTTTCGGGGCCGCTTCGCGCCCCAACGCGGGGCAAGCCCGCTCGCCACAACCAGACCGCTCGCCACAGAAAGCCCACTGACGACAACAGTCCATCGGCTTACAGCGCATCCCACTGCGGTGCAAACGGCGGCTGCACAAAGCGTTGGTCTTTGGGCAGGCGCGCGATGGCTTGCATATCCTGCTCATCGAGTGTGACGTGCAGCGAATCGAGGTTGGCTTGCTGGCTTTGCGGGCGCTGGGCTTTGGGAATCGCCGCCACGCCTTGTTGGCGTAACCAGGCCAGGGCGACTTGCGCTGCGCTGGCGCCGTGCTTGGCGCCGATCTGTGTCAATACCGGGTCAGTGGCCGCGCGACCCTGTGCCAACGGTGCATACGCAACCATCGGGATGCGTTTGCCGCGCAGGTAATTGAGCAGGCGGCTCTGGTCGAGGAACGGGTGGTATTCCACCTGTACCGCGGCAATCGGCGTGCCCAGCACATCGATCGCCTCGCGCAGCATCGGCATGTTGAAGTTGCACACACCGATGTGCTTCACGCGGCCACTGTCGCGCAGGGCCAACAAAGCGTTCATCACGCCGGGCAGGTCCATGTCGGCAGCCGGCCAATGCACCATGAACAGATCGACGTAGTCCACCGCCAGCCTGCCGAGGCTCAGCTCAAAGGCTTTTTGCAGCGCGGCCGGCGCCAACTGGTCATGCCACACCTTGGTGGTCAGGAACACTTCGTCGCGGGGGATGCCCGAGTGTTTGATCGCCTGGCCCACAGCGGCTTCGTTGTCGTACAGGGCGGCGGTGTCGATATGCCGGTAACCCAGCGCCAGGGCACTTTCAACCACTGCCCGGCAGTCATCGCCGGGCATACGGAAGGTACCGAAACCCAATTCAGGCAGGTTCATCAGGCATTCGCCTCCGCGGTTTTATCTGCCAGCCCGCGCAACACCGTGAGCAGGGAGGTTGTGCCCTTGAGCACCTGATCGTGCTCGAAACAGATCCAGCCTTCGTTGAAGCCATCGACCATGCGCATGCGCGGCAGCGGGTTGTGTGCGCCTTGGGCGCGCAGCAACGGTTCCCAGGTATCGCGCTCAACCACCTCGGCGCGCACGTCACGGCCGAGCACTTGCGCCAGGGTCTGGGCGATGTCGTTCGGGCTGACCCACTGGCTTTCCAGTTCGACTACGCGGTGGCCGGCCCAGTCTTGCTGTAACAACTGCGCGGCGAGTGTACCAATGTCGGCCGTGGCAACCATCGGCACGCGTTTGTCGAGCGGTTGCAGGAAGCTGTGGATCACGCCGGTGTCACGCGCACTGCTGACGTCGTAGGCGGCGTTTTCCATGAACCAGCCTGGGCGCAGGAAGGTTACGGGGATGTCCAGGGCGCTCAACGCCTGCTCCATCAGCGTGCGCTGGGTCAGCAGGTTGAGCTCCTTGGCCTGCGCGCCGATGGTCGACAGGCACAAGACTTTTTGTGGCGCGGCGGCCTTGAGGGCCTGGCTGACAGCCACTATCACGGCACGCGCTTCAGGAAACCCAGGCAGCGGATCGAAGCCCGGTGGCGGCAGGATGAACACAGCGGTCGCGCCCTTGAACGCTTCGGTCAGCGCCTGTGCATCTTCCATCGCGGCAAACGCGATTTCGCAGCCCTGGTCGGCCCAATAGGCCGCTTTGCCGGCGTCGCGAATGACGGCGCGAACCGGCAGGCCTGCCTTGAGGAGGTTATGCGCCAGGGCGCCGCCGACTTTGCCTGTGATGCCAGTGATTACGTACATGCGCTTTACTCCTGTGGGTTCCAATGTGTGGAGCCCAGCATAAAGTTCGGCCTGCGATGACAGAATAGCGATTACGTCACTGCGTTAGTGACGCGAAATCACGAATCGGCCAGTGGCGGCAAACGCCGTTTGACTGGGGTTTTCTTGACGATGGCGGTGTTGGTTTCGGCATAGGCGTTAAGCCGGTCGAGCAGGGTGTCGAGCTGGTCCATGGTGCGCACGTGCAGGCGCGCGATAAAGCAGTCCTCACCGGTGACTTTGTCGCACTCGGTGAACTCGGGAATCGCCTGGATCTGGCGCTCCACTTCCTGCAATTTGCCGGGCAACGGGCGGATACGCACGATGGCTTGTAGCAAATAGCCGAAGTGCTTGGGGTCGATGTCGACGGTGTAGTGGGTCAGCACGCCGCGCTCCTCCAAACGGCGCAGACGTTCGCCCACGCTGGGCGAAGACAGCCCGGTAATACCTGCCAACGCCTTGAGCGACAGGCGCGAGTCGTCCATCAAGGCGGCGATCAGTTGCTGGTCGATAGAGTCAATCATGCTGTCTGCCTAATTTAAAAAGGTAATTGAGGGTTTTTGCCTACTTTAGTCGCTGGAGGCGCTGATCAGCAGATTGCCATAATTGAGCCTCACTTGAGGAGCGCCATCGTGGACACATCTATTCGTCGCGGGTCGTGGGAAATGGTCGCCGCCATGCTGATTTCGGGCACCATCGGCTGGTTTGTGCTGGTGTCTGGCGTGTCGGTGATCGAAGTGGTGTTCTGGCGCTGCGTGATTGGCGCGCTGACGCTGTTGCTGGTGTGTGCGTGGTTGGGTTACTTGCGCCGAGACCTGCTGACCTGGGCCAAGCTCGGCCTGGCGATGCTCAGCGGTGTGGCCATCGTCGGCAACTGGTTGCTGTTGTTCGAATCCTATTCACGTGCGTCGATTGCCATCAGCACCGCGGTGTACAACGTGCAGCCGTTCATGTTGGTGATGCTGGCGGCGCTGTTTCTGGGTGAGAAGATCACCGTGCAGAAGCTCGCATGGTTGAGCGTGGCGTTCCTCGGCATGCTGGCGATTGTCACCGCCCATGGCGAACAGCAAAGCGCTGGCGGGGATTATCTGACCGGGATTGCTCTGGCGTTGGGCGCAGCGTTTTTGTATGCGATTGCCGCCTTGATCATCAAGCGCTTGAAGGACGTTCCACCCCACTTGATGGCGTTGATCCAGGTGATTACCGGCGCACTGTTGCTGGCGCCGTTAGTGCCTTGGCACAGCTTGCCTGCCGCGACCCAGGCTTGGGCTGCGCTGGTCACGCTGGGCATGGTGCACACCGGTTTGATGTATGTGTTGCTGTACGGGGCGATCCAGAAACTGCCGACCGCCATTACCGGCGCGCTGTCGTTTATCTACCCGATTGCGGCGATTTTTGTCGATTGGATCGCCTTCGGGCATCGCCTGGGTTGGCTGCAATGGCTGGGGGTTGTTGCGATTCTGCTGGCGGCAGCGGGGTTGCAGCGGGGCTGGTGGTGGCCCCGCTCCCCAAGGGTCAGTGCGTGCCCTGAAAGATGATGTTTTCCGGGTTGAAGTGGCCCACGCCGCTGCCCGGCTGTGGCAAGCCAAGGATGTGGCCCTTGATCTTGCCCACCACGTGCATCTCGCACGGTTTGCAGTCGAACTTCAGGGTCAGCACTTCATCACCGTGGATCAGCTGCATCGGCGCCACTTTGGTCTTCACACCCGTCACGCCCTTGGCCTGTTTAGGGCACAGGTTGAACGAGAACCGCAGGCAGTGCTTGGTGATCATCACCGGCACTTCGCCGGTTTCTTCGTGGGCTTCGAAGGCGGCGTCGATCAGCTTCACGCCGTGACGGTGGTAGAAGTCCCGGGCTTTCTGGTTGTAGACGTTGGCCAGGAACGACAAATGCGCTTCCGGGTACACCGGCGGCGGCGACGTCTCAGCCTTGCGTCCACCTCGTGGGTGAGCGGCAACGCGGGCGGCGGTCAGCGCCTCGATCACTTCACGGCGCAAGGCCTTGAGCTGCGAGTTGGGGATGAAGAATGCCTGCGGCGCATCCAGTTCGATGTGCGTGGCGTGGTACTCGGTGGTGCCGAGTTGGCCAAGCAGGTCGCGCAGGGTGTCGAGCGCCTGTTCCGGCTTGTTGGCCACGCCGAACGGGCCGGGCAGGGTGACGCTGGCGCTGATGCCTTCTTCGCTGGTCGCGGTCACGTCCAACTGGTCTTCACGCAGGCGCGCGACCCACTGCAGGCCAATACGGCGCTCGGCCGAGGTCTTGAGCAGGGCTTGTTGCCAGTTGTGGTCGAGGTTGCGGTTCAGCGGATGGTTGGGCCGCAACTGGTGCAGGCCGGCCGGCATTTCATTGGGCTCGACGCGATAGCGGTAGCGTTTCTCGCCGTCTTCTTCGAACTCGCCTTTGGGTTCGGCGATGTTAGCGCGAAAACCCACGACTTCGCGCTTGATCAGCACATTGAGGCCGTCGCCGTTGGACAACGGCTCATGGGTGACTACCTGCAAGTCGCGCTTGCCGGCTTTTTCCACCACACCCACCGGCAGGCCGGTGAAGGTGGGCGTGTCGAAGGCGCCGATGTCGATCTTGCGGTCGGTGACGAAGTAGTCGGTGCTGCCCCGGTGGAAGGTTTTTTCCGGGTCGGGCAGGAAGAAATGCGCAGTACGGCCGCTGGAAGCGCGCGCCAGGTCAGGGCGGTCTTCGAGGACGTCGTCGAGGCGTTGGCGGTAATAGGCGGTGATGTTCTTCACATAACCCATGTCCTTGTAGCGGCCTTCGATCTTGAACGAACGCACACCGGCTTCGACCAGCGCGCGGATGTTGGCGCTCTGGTTGTTGTCTTTCATCGACAGCAGGTGTTTTTCAAAGGCCACCACGCGGCCTTGGTCATCTTTCAAGGTGTACGGCAGGCGGCAGGCCTGGGAGCAATCGCCACGGTTGGCGCTGCGGCCATTCTGCGCGTGGGAGATATTGCATTGCCCGGAGAACGCCACGCACAGGGCGCCGTGGATGAAGAACTCGATGGCGGCATCGGTTTCATCGGCGATCGCGCGGATTTCCTGCAGGTTCAGCTCGCGGGCCAGCACCAGCTGCGAGAAACCGGCCTGGTCTAGAAACTTGGCGCGGCCCAGGGTGCGGATGTCGGTCTGGGTGCTGGCGTGCAGCTCGATGGGCGGAATATCCAGCTCCATCACGCCCAGGTCTTGCACGATCAACGCATCGACACCGGCGTCGTACAGCTGATGGATCAGCTTGCGCGCGGGTTCCAGTTCGTTGTCGTGCAGGATGGTGTTGATGGTGGTGAACACGCGGGCGTGGTAACGGCGGGCGAATTCGACCAGTTGAGCGATGTCGCTCACCTCGTTACACGCGTTATGGCGTGCGCCGAAGCTTGGTCCACCAATGTAGATGGCGTCGGCGCCATGCAAGATAGCCTCGCGCGCAATGGCGACATCGCGGGCCGGGCTGAGCAATTCCAGGTGATGCTTGGGCAAGGACATAGTTTTTTTAGTCAGGCTTGTCACGGTTGAGGCGGGCATTGTAGCTGTGAAATGCTGGGTGGGCACCTACCGCAGGGCTGGCTGGGTGAATGGGGGTAGGTAGATTGGGAGCATATCCGTTGCTGCGGTAACGGCCACTGGTGGTTCCGCTCTTACAGCGGGTCACTTTTGGCAAACGCCCGGAATGCCGGCCCAGCCAAAAGTAACCAAAAGGTCTTTGCCCCACCACTCGGTGCCTCGCCTAGGTTCGGCCAGCGTGGTTGACGGGGCCTGTCAGATCAAAATCAAAAGCAAAGCAACACACTTCTATCTGATGCACAGAGATCCAAATGTGGGTGCGGGCTTGCCCGCGAATGCGGTGGGTCAGCTAAACATGAGTTGACTGATGCACCGCCTTCGCGAGCAAGCCCGCTCCCACAAGTTGACCGCGTTCAGCATCCAGCACCGCACTGCTTTGCTTTTCTGTGGGAGCTGGCTTGCCTGCGATGCAGGCACCTCGGTCTATCTGACGCTATCGCGCCAATCCTTGATGTGTATTGCCAGCGATAACTCAGGCCTTGGCTGCCATCGCGGTGACTTCCACGCGCATGCCTTCAACGGCCAATGCGGCCACGCCTACTGCAGCGCGAACCGGCCACGGTTTGGCGAAAAAGCGCTTATAGACTTCATTGAACGCGGCGCGATCAGCCATGTCGGTGAGGTAGATGGTCAGGTGCATCACCCGGTCCATGGAACTGCCGGCTTTTTCCAGCGCGACTTTCAGCGCTTGCAGGGTGCACTCGCTTTGCAGGGTGATGTCGCCGAGTTCGAGGCTGCCATCGGCGCGGGTCGGGATCTGGGTGGAGACCAGGATGCCGTTGAAACCGACGACGTCGGAGGAAATCGAGTCGGCATCCGGATCGGGGGTGTAGCTCAGGTCGTGGTTGGCCATGGGCGCCTCTGGTTGGCTATAGCAGAAGGCGCATATGGTCCCCGAAAATCACAGCAGGGGCAAACCGAGGGTTATGCCCAGCGGCGGAACAGCACGCTGGCATTCACGCCACCGAAGCCGAAGCCGTTGGACAGCGCATATTCAATCGGCATGTGCCGCGCTTCACCGCGCACCATGTCCAGGCCGTCGGCCAGCGCGTCCGGGTTGTCCAGGTTCAGCGTCACCGGGGCGACCTGGTCGCGCAGGGCAAGCACGCTGAAGATCGCTTCGATGCCGCCTGCTGCGCCCAGTAAGTGGCCGGTGGCAGACTTGGTTGAGCTGATGGCCGGGCCGCCATGGGCGCCGAACACGGTCTTGATGGCGGCCAGTTCGCCTTTGTCACCCACCGGCGTCGAGGTTGCATGGGCGTTCAAGTACTGGACCTGGGCCGCCTCGATGCCTGCCTGACGCAGTGCCTGAGTCATCGCCCGCCGCGCGCCATCACCGTCTTCCGGCCCGGCCGTCATGTGGTAGGCATCGGCACTGGTGCCATAACCCACCAGTTCGGCGATGGGCTGCGCGCCGCGTGCCAGGGCATGCTCCAGTTCTTCGATGACCAGGATGCCGGCACCTTCGCCCATCACGAAGCCGTCACGTGCCTGATCGAAGGGCCGCGAAGCCCGTTCTGGCGTGTCATTGAAGTCGCTGGATAACGCCCGCGCCGCTGCAAACCCGGCCAGGCTGACCCGGTGAATTGCCGCTTCCGCACCGCCACACACCGCCACATCGATTTCCCCGGCACGGATCATCCGCGCCGCGTCCCCAATTGCTTGCACACCGGCTGCGCAGGCCGTCACCGGCGCGCCCAACGGGCCTTTCAAGCCGTAGTTGATCGACACATGCCCGGCCGCCATGTTGCTCAGGAACGAGGGAATGGTGAAGGGCGACAAACGTCGCGGGCCTTTGCTGTCTGTGGTGCGCACGGCATCGGCAATCGCCGGAAAGCCACCCACGCCAGAGGCAATGATGGTCGCCGTGCGTTCCTGTGCCTGCGGCGTTTGAGGCGCCCAGCCGGCTTGCTTCAAGGCTTCATCGGCCGCCGCAAGGGCGAAGAGGATAAAGCGGTCCATCTTGCGCTGTTCCTTGGCGGCCAGCAGCCGATCAGGGTCAAACCCGGCCTCAGGGTCTTGCAACACGCTTTGCACTTGGCCACCGATGCTGATGGCGAGGTCACCGATCAATGCTTCAGGCAGACGGCGTATGCCCGACTGCCCGTTCAACAGGCGTTGCCAGGTGGATTCCACGCTGGCGCCCAGCGGCGTCAGTGCGCCCATGCCTGTCACGACGATACGTTTACTCATGATCAATCGACTCCGGTTGCGTTGAGGGTACAGACCCTATGGACGTCACTATCATGATGAAAGTAACATGGCGTCACACAACTTTGTACCGGCACCTGGGAACCCTTATGCAACGCAAGTCTCTTGTCAGCGACGAATGCCCCATCGCCCGCAGCCTTGAACGGATAGGGGAGTGGTGGAGCATGTTGATCATGCGCGATGCATTGCATGGCTTGCGTCGCTTCGATGAGTTTTCACGCAGCCTGGGCATCGCGCCGAACATGTTGACGCGCCGCTTGAATGGCCTGGTGGACGCCGGGATGCTTGAGCGCCGCGCCTACAGCGAGCGGCCGCCACGGTATGAATACGTGCCGACGGCCAAGGGCGAGGATTTGCGCATGGTGCTGATGGCACTGGTGGCGTGGGGCAATCGGCATTATGCCGAAGAGGGCACCAGTGTCGAGGTGGTGGAGCGCGAGACGGGCAAGCCGGTGCAACCGATGATGGCAACGGCCGAAGGCACACTCGTGCCGTTGGATGCGTGCGTGGTGCAGGCCGGTCCAGCCGCCAGCGCAGGCATGCGCCAACGGCTGGAGCCTGGGGTGGTTACAGCAGAGTGAACGGGTAGTCGACGATCACCCGCAGCTCGTTCAATTTGCCGTCGCGCTGATCCGCGTTTGACGAAACCATCGCATCGCGCACGCGCAGCGACAGGTTTTTCGCCGGGCCGCTTTGCAGCACGTATTTGGCCTCCACATCCGTCTCGTGATGGTCGCCGTCGGCACCGTAGTCGCCGACGTAGGCGCTGTTGGCCGGCGTGTGCGTGCCGTTGATGTCGGAGCCGTTGACGTAGCGGGTCATGAAGCTCAAGCCTGGCACGCCGTAGCTGGCCATGTTCAGGTCATAACGCACGCCCCAGGACTGCTCGCCCGGGCCGTTGAAGTCGCCCCACTGAATCGAGTTGGCCAGGAACACTGAATCGCCGCCTTCACCCGCGCCGTTGTTGCCGGTGCCGATGTAGTCGAACGGCGTGTCGCCGTGCACCTTCTGGAACGACAGCGTCAGCGTGTGGGCCGCCAGGAACGAGTAGGCCGCCGCCACCGAATACGTGGTGTTGTTGATGGCCCCGGCCTTGGCGCTGCCGGTGTCGAGGGTGCGGTACAGGTTGCCGTCCAGCGCCAGCGACTGGTCATGGCCCAACGGCAATACGTAGTTGAGTTTGGTGTAGTACTGGCGCCAGATATCTTCCAGTTCACCGGCGTACACGGTTGCACTCAGCGAGGGCGTGAAGGTGTATTTGCCGCCGACGAAACTCGCACTGTTGGCCGCGACGTTGGCGTAGGTGGCATAGATATCGTGGTCATGGTTGCTGGTCATGCCGCTGTTGGTGCTGGTGAAATGCCCGGCTTCCAGGTCCAGCCCGGCGATTTCGCTGCTGGTCAGGTCAAACCCGGTGGCGGTCTGCGGCAGAATCCGCGTGCCGCCGGTGGCAAAGACCGGCGCCGTGGGTTGCATGTCACCGAACTTCAGTTGGGTCTTGGACACCTTGATTTTCACCGCGGCGCCGACGGAGCCATAGCCGTTTTCCGGGTCGCCATGGCGGTCGGTCGGCAGGTCACCGGTGCCGGCATCCTCGTGGGTGGCGTCGAGCTTCATCGCGCCATAGGCGTAGGCGTCCACGCCAAAACCAATGGTGCCTTGGGTAAAGCCCGAGGCGTAGTTGAGCATCGCGCCCTGGGTCCAGTCGCGGTTGTCTGCCTTGCCACTTTGGCGATCGCGGTCGAAATAATAGTTGCGCAACAGGCCCGTGATGCTGCTGCCGTCAATAAAACCCTTGGAATCGGCCTGGTCGCTGACAGACTCGGCAAAGGCCACTTGGCTGACACTCGCGCACACTGCCAGTGTGAGCAGGCTGCACTGTCTAATCATGGGTTTGATCATGGTGTTTACTTCCCCGGAATAAGTAACGCGCGCGCAGAAATATCGCAATTTTTATGGCGCATACAGTGTTATGGGCAGATGTTTTCAGGTGAGCGTAGTGACGGTTTTTATTGTGTTCGACAGGGTTGCCGAAGCCGATTTTTATCATATTTTTCGCGGCTTGCAGCGGTGTGGCGGATTAAACTCGATTAATTAAACTTCACGTCTTTTAATCACGAGCGGGTGTAGCGTTGATAGGGTCTTAGCCGCTCTGCTTCGACAAAAACCTTTGGTTTGCCGCCGCAGTCTCTGCGGCGGATTTTTTAATGTTTAGTTATATAAAAGTTCATGTGCGCCACCGCCGTTCAGTGGTGGCTATATGATTGCGCTTTATTCAATTTCGCCCATGTAACAAGACTGTTGCACTTGCCCTTTAATAATCCTTTCTCCCACGCCAGATCAGGAGACAGGCCATGCAAGTCAATCAGCTTCGTCAGGTTGATAGCACCCCCAACGCGGGCGACAACCCCAACTGGAATAAAGCGGTGTCGAAAGCGCTAAACAATCAGCCCGACGACAACAGCCTCGGCCCCGATACAAAGCGGCCCCAAGGCGACTTTCGCACTGCGCAGCAGATCATCGACGACAACCCGCTGCTCAAGAATCTCGGCAACCAGAGTGGCGTGAAAGACAAATTACGTGAACGCGTTGGCGACTTTGAGCACGATCCGGACGCCGCTTACCGCGCGAGCCGGGTGCTGGAGCACATCGAAAAACTCGACGAAAACGGCAAGCCCACCGTCAAGCGGCCAGAACTCAATGAAGCCGGCAACGGCAAGGTTGACGGCTTTACCAAAGGCGGTGACGCCCGTCACGGCACCGAAGCCGGGCGCCTGCAGGATTTCGGCAAGTACGGCTGGGAGACCCTTAAAGGCGAGCTACCGCAGAGCCCACCCAGCACGCCGCCCAAGGGCGATGCGCCGTCCAACCATCTGCCCTTGCCGGGTGAAGGCCGGCCGATGGGCGACAACCGCAGTGCCGAGCAAATCATCGAAGACAACCCGTTGCTGAAAAACCTCGGCAACCAGAGCGGGGTCAAGGACGCTCTGCGCGAGCGTGTCGGCGACTTTGAACACGACGCCGATGCGGCCTGGCGTGCCGCGCAGGTGCTCAACTATGTCGAGAACTACGACGAGACCGGCAAGCACATCGAAGGCGGCAACCTGGGCAATGGCCGCATCGACGGCTTCACCAAGGATGGCGAAGCGCGCCACGGCACGGAAGCGGGGCGCCTGCAGGACTTCGGCAAATACGGCTACGACAACCTCAAGGGCCTGGACGGCAACAGCGCGGATGACCAGATCAAGGACTTGAATGCCAAGGCCACCGAAGACGCCGTGAAGGCGGCCGGTGGTGACGCCTCCAAGGTGGGCGCTAACTATTTCGCCACGGGCAACAGCAGCGCCAGCGGTGCGGACAAGACTGCAGCGATCATCCAGCTGTCCACGGGCCTGGCCAACTACAAGGCGGGTGCCGATGCGTTTGCGCACCAGGGGCCGGATGCGGCCAATGAGTGGTCAGGCGACGGCCCGTCACCGGGCCAGCAACGCGAAGACTTTATCAAAGATGTGCAAGGGCGCATTGACACGCTCAGCAAAGACCCGGACGTGCAGCAGTTCCTCAACACCCAGGGCACCGAACAGCTGCAGAAAATGGTCGCCGCCGACCCAGCCTTGAAAGCCGAGATGGAGCGGCGCCTGGACGCTTCATCCAGTTGCGACGCGCTGCAAAACGCGTTTGCCGCCAAGGGCGCCAGCACCACCGATGCGCTGTCGAGTTTCATCAAGTACCCGGACTTCTACGCCCAGGCCCTGGGCAAACAGCCGGACTACAAGAAAGCCCTGGAAAACGCCCCGCAAGCCATCAAGGACAAGGTCAACGCCGAGTACGCGGACATCACCTCCGGCAAGCAGATCAACGACCTGATCGCCAGCGGTGTGCCGGCAGACAAGGCGGTGATTCAGTCCGGTGTGAACAAGGCAATCTTTGACGCGGTACTTGACGACAAGACCGTGCAGGCGGGCAGTTCGAGCTTCAACGACGTCGCCGCCAAGCTGGGGCGCGAAGACCTGCTTAAAGGCCAGTCGATTGACGACTTCTACCGCGGCCTGGGCGTTACCGGCGCCAATGACCCGCGCCTTGAGCAAGTGATCAACGACAACATCGCTGCATTCACGCCACCGGGTGAGGCCCCACCGAAGACCGCCGATATCATCAGTGGTATTCGGGCGGTGGACGATGCCATGCGCGGCGGCGCCAAGTTCGACGATGCCATCAAAAAAGTCCAAAGCACCTGGGGCGGCAAGCTGCCGGCCGGGGTCAGCGCGGCGTACAAGGCGGGGGTGATGCACGGCGTGTCGGGCGTGTTGTTGGCGGGCGCCATCGGTACGCGCATCGCCAGCGGCAAGGGCGGCAGCACCGCGCAGACAGTGGGGCAGTCGTTTCAGGCGGCCGGACTGTTCCTGGAAGGTGGCGCCAAGTTTGTCCAGGACCAGTTCGATCGCACCCAACAGGGCACTTACAAGTTCGACGCGCCCAAGTACGTGAAAGACGTGGAAAACGTCGGCAAGAGCCTGGGCGGCGTGGCGGGGAACGTATTGGGCTTGGTCACCGGGGCCATTTCCGCGAAAAACTCGGCCCAGAGCGGCGACAAGGTCGGCGCCGGCTTCCAGGGCACCTTCGCGGGGCTTAATGGCCTGTCGGCCGTGGCCGGCATGGTGGAGGTCGCCACCTATGTGGTGCCGCGCATAACCACGGTGGCAGCCGGCGTTGCAGAAGCGGCCGGCGTGATTGGCGGCGCGGCCGGCGCCCTGGCGGGTGCCGTGGGCGGCATCGCGGCGGTCGGTGGCTTGATCTACGCGATCATTGCCGACATCAAGGCCGACAATGCGCGCAAGAAACAGCAGGAAGAGTGGTACACCGGGCTCAAGGATCAGCTCGATGACTTCGGCGTTACGCCGCCGCCATTGGATGTGATCATTGCGCCCAAAAATGGCTACGTGGACGTGGGTAACCCCAACGCCAATTACTGACCGAAGTCGGCGGCCAGTCGGAACTGGCCGCCGATTGACTGAGGCTTACTCTTTCACATCCATGAATTCTTCCGCCCACGCCACGTAGCTTTCCGGCAGCGTGTAGGTATGCGTCAGTTCAGTCGCGCTGAGGTTCGAGGTGCTGCTGGTCAACTTGCGTTGCGCACGCAGGCTGTCGTAAGTCGCCTTGATCGACGCAAAGTAGGCGCCGTGGCCGGCCACCACAATGCGCACACCCAGCGCAGCCAGGCGTTCGCTGTCATTGAGCTGCGGGTTGCCGTAAGTCACCAGCATCAACGGCACGCTGAGGTTTTCTGCGATCTTCTCAAGGTGGTCGAAGTCTTTGACGCCCACCATGCAGATGCCGTCGGCGCCGGCTTTTTCATAAGCTTTGGTGCGGGCGATGACGTCTTCGGTCGGCAACACGCCAGCGTTGGTGCGGGCGACGATCGACAGCTGCGGATCGACCCGCGCTTCAAGGGCGGCCTTGACCTTGCCGATGCCTTCCTCAACCGAAATCAGGTCGGTGGATTTGCGCCCGAACTGCGCGGGCAACAGCGTGTCTTCAATCGTCAGTGCCGCAACCCCGGCGCGCTCGAGCTCTTCGACGGTGCGCATCACGTTCAGGGCATTGCCGTAACCGTGGTCGGCGTCGGCGATGAACGGCAGTTGGGCCACACGGCCAATGCGGGTGGCCTGTTCGACGAACTCACTCAGTGTGATCAACGCAAAATCGGGTGCCGCGAGGACCTGCAACGATGCGACCGAACCGCCGAGGATACCGACTTCGAAACCCAGGTCGGCGGCGATGCGCGCAGACATGGGGTCAAAGACGGAGGCGGTTTCAACGCAGATTTGTTTGGCAAGCAGTTCACGGAAGTTGCGGCGCAGTGCTGAGTGAGAAATCTTTGGCATGTTCTTTCCTGGCTCTGGTCATCGTCAAGTGACGATCAATGTCTATTCATGGTGGCGCCAGATTACCACGCAGACGAACGGGGGATTATGACGTTTGAGCATGAGACAGATGCCTGACACATGGATCATCGGTTCACGCTTTGGCGATGGACAGGCCTTTCGCACCATCCAGGAGCATAGCCACCCCATCTTGCACAACTGCTGTGCCAACCGAGTGCTTAATCGCGATGGGCGCAATGCCTATAGTTGTTTCAAACCAGCCCAAGACTGAGGTGAACCATGAACAGCGAATTCAAGCCCGACCTGAGCGTTGATGCCCCACGCGAACAAGTGGATGCCGAGTATTTTGAATACAGCAAGGCAGCCAACCCGATCAGCGCCAATCTGATTACCCGAATTCCTTACCACAGCTTCCCGGCCTCGCTGTATGACAGTGGCCCGTCGCGGGTGGTCGCGCTGGACCTCAGCGCTGCGCTGGGCTGTGAGGGCCCGGCAACCGGGCCTGGGCTGTGTGCCAACTTCATCCGCCTGAACGCCGATGACACCTTGGAGCTGCACCCCAATGCCACCTCCCAAGTGTTTTATGTGATCGCCGGAGAGGGCAGCGTCGTTCAGGGCGAACACCAGATCGAATGGTCGGCCGGTTGTTTTATCGCGCTGCCAGGCTTGCTGCCAGCCCGGTTCCGCGTCTCGCAGGATGCGCGCCTGTACTAC
The DNA here is from genome assembly GCF_049896685.1 of Pseudomonas sp. TWRC1-2. Lineage (NCBI taxonomy): Bacteria > Pseudomonadati > Pseudomonadota > Gammaproteobacteria > Pseudomonadales > Pseudomonadaceae > Pseudomonas > Pseudomonas sp. TWRC1-2. Next base: position 385,962 of record NZ_JAFCUU010000001.1, read on the forward strand.
GTGCACGATGAACCGCTGTTGCGCTACCTGGGGGTTACGCGCAGCACCGACCGTTTCGCGCCGACGCTGTATCCCGCCGCACTGGCCAACCTGAAGCTGCGTGAAGCCGCCGATGATCCGCGTGCCCAGGACCGCAGCCGTATCAGCATTCTGCTGGGTAACCGCAACTTTCCACAGACCCGAACCGTCACGCATGTGCTGTGGGCCATGTACGGCATCCTGCCGCCCGGCTCGATCCAGAAGCCGCACCGGCACCAGTCGATTGCACTGGACTTCATCATCGACTGCCCCACGGGCTGCTACTCGCTGGTAGGCACCGAACTGGACGCCGACGGGCAGATTCGCAACCCGGTACGCGTCGACTGGTCGCCGGGGTTGGCGTTCGTGACCCCGCCGGGGTACTGGCACGCGCACTTCAATGAGTCCGACCAGGAGGCATTCCTGATCCCTATCCAGGACGCCGGGTTGCAAACGTACCTGCGCGCGCTGGATATTCGCTTTAGCTGATGTGATGAGACCCTAATGTAGGAGCGGGCTTGCTCGCGAATGCGCTGTGTCAGCAAGCTCATTTTTAACTGAACGACCGCATTCGCGAGCAAGCCCGCTCCCACAATTTGACCGAGTTTAACAGCCACCCTTTAGGTCGGCTGGGCACGGACAGCCCTGGCGCTTCCAATCAGGTGTGTCGCCCAACTGCTCAACGATGAAGTCGATAAAGCACCTGACCTTCGACGACACGATCTTCTTGGGTGGATAGACGAACCACACAGAAAATGCCTGCTCGGCACCGAGGATGTTCCATTCTGGCAGCCACACCTGTAACGCGCCCGCGTCAATACTGGTCGCCACCAACCAGTCGGGTAACAGGGCAAATCCCAGGCCCTGGCGCGCCGCGATCAGCTGCGCATCCAGGTCGTTGATACGGATACAGTCGTGAGGCACCAGCGGCACGACTTCATCAGCGGATGCAAACGCAAAATCATGCTGACTCAGTACCGCCGGCAGGCGGGCCAGCTCTGCGGGCGTTGAAGGGGCAGGGTGCGCAGCGCAAAAGCTCGGACTGGCCACCAGCAGGTAGTTGCCCGCGCAGATCCTGCGCGCCTTGAGCGTGGAATCAGCCAGCGCGCCAATGCGAATCGCCAGGTCAACGCCGGTATGAATCAGGTTGACTTGGGCATTGTCCAATACCAGTTCCAGCTTGATCTGCGGGTAGCGAGCCACAAACGTATTCAACAGCGGCAGGATATGGTGACGGGCAAACGCTGGCGGCAAGTTGAGCTTGAGCAGCCCACGAGGCTCCTGGTTCAGCGCCGACGTCGCCGCCTTGGCCTGTTCAAGCTCATCCAGCACCCTGCGCGCATGCAGCAGAAACGTCTGGCCGCCCTCGGTCAGGTGCAGCGTGCGCGTCGAGCGGTTGAACAGGGCGATGCCCAGGTCCTGTTCAAGGTCCTTCACGTAGCGAGAAACGGTTGACGCCTTGATGCCGAGCCGCTCGGCGGCGCGCGAGAAGTTGTTGCCTTCGGCGGCTTCGACGAAGGCGGTCAGCGCGGTGAAATAATCCAAGTGTGACCTGCCGGGCTTGGGTTTATGTTGTCCTCAAGTCTGAGCCTGGGAGTGTCTGCGGTGTTTGCTGATGGTGCGTTTCCCCAATAAACATATACATCGCCGGCACCATGAACAACGTCAGCAGCGTACCAATCGACAACCCGGCGAAGATCACCAGCCCCATGTCGTGCCGCCCCGCAGCACCGGCGCCGGAGGCCCACACCAGCGGCACCACGCCCAGCACCATCGCGGCCGTGGTCATCAGGATCGGGCGCAGACGCACGCCGGCGGCCTCTTCTATGGCTTCGCGCTTGCTGTGACCTGCGCGTTGCAGTTCGTTGGCGAACTGCACGATCAGGATCCCATGCTTGGTGATCAACCCCAGCAGCGTCACCAGGCCCACCTGGGTGTACACGTTGATCGACGCGTAGCCCATGGTGATGAAGGCCAGCGCGCCAAACAGTGCCGGCGGCACCGAGAACAGGATCACCACCGGGTCGCGAAAGCTCTCGAACTGGAAGGCCAGGGCGAGGTAGACGATCAGAATCGAGAACATCAGCAAACCAAAGAACCCACCAGACTCCTGCATGAATTGGCGCGACTCGCCGGCAAAGTCCGAGGTGTAACCCGAGGGCGCCACGTTGGTCAGGATCGTGTTGAGTTTGCCCAGCAGCTCACCTTGGGCCACGCCACTGACGCCTGACAGGGTGGCCGAGTTGAGTTGCTGGAAGTGGTTGATCGATTCGGGCTGTGTCGAGGTCTCGATATGCGCGACGGTGCGTGCCTGGATCATCGAGCCGGACGGGGTGCGAATGTAGTAATCGAGAATCTGCTCCGGGTTGAGGCGGTTGACTTGCAGCACTTGGGGAATGACTTTGTAGGAGCGGCCGGCGGTCGAGAAGTAGTTCACATAGTTACCGCCCAACGCCGCCGACAGCGCCGCGCCGACGTCGGCCTGAGTCAGGCCCAATGCGGCGATCTTCTCCCGGTCCACCACCAGCCGGGCTTGCGGCTTGTCGAGTTTCAAGTCCATGTCGGCAAACCAGAACAACTGCTGTTTCTGCGCCTCGGCCATCACGGCCTGCGCGACCTCATTGAGGTTTTCCACGGAGTCGGTGGTGGTGATCACAAATTGCACCGGCAAACCCTGGGCGCCCGGCAGCGACGGCAGCGGAAAGGCCGCGATGGTGGCGCCCGGCACCTGATTCCACTTTTGCTGCAGGTCGAGTATCAGCTGGGCCTGGGAGCGCGTGCGGTCGCCCCAGGTTTTCAGCAGCACGCCGCCCAGGCCTTGATTGAGGATGGGCAGCCCGGTCAGCTGGAACATCTGCGCGTATTCCGTTTCTTTACTGGCGATCTGGAAGGCCTGGTCGGCAATACGCTCCATCTGCTGGGGCGAGGCCGTCGGCGGGCCTTTGATCTGCATGAACACCAGCCCCTGGTCTTCGGTGGGCGACAGTTCACTTTTGGCGGTCATGCCACTGGCGGCCACCAGCAGGAACAGCACAAACCCAAAGGTCACCAGCACCGGCCAGATGTTCAACCCGCCAGACAACACACGGTGGTAACGCCCGCGCAGCCAGTCAAAATACTGGTCGAGCTTACGCGCGAAACGACCTTCTTCCTGCCCGGACTTGAACAGCTTGGACGTCATCATTGGCGAGAGGGTCAACGCCACCACGGCCGACACGGTCACGGCGCCCGCCAGCGAGAAACAGAACTCCTTGAACAGCGCACCGGTGAGGCCGCTGCGCAGGCCGATGGGCACGTACGCGGCGATCAACACCACGGTCATCGCGATGATCGGGCCACCCAGTTCCCGCGCCGCGATCAGCGCGGCCTCCAGCACGCCTTTGCCTTCTTCCTTGATGTGCCGGTCGACGTTTTCCACCACGATAATCGCGTCGTCCACCACCAGGCCAATCGCCAGAACCAGCGCGAGCAGGGTCAGCAGGTTAATCGAGTACCCCAGCAGGTACATGATGAAGAAAGTCCCGACCAGCGACAGCGGGATCGCCACCAGCGGCACGATCACCGCGCGGAACGAGCCGAGGAACAGGTAGATGACCACCGAGACAATGATCATCGCCTCGACCAGGGTCTTCACCACCTCGTAAATCGAGGTATTGATGAACTCGGTTGAGTCGTACACGATCTCGCCGCGCACGCCAGTAGGCAGTTGCGATTGCAGCTCGGGGAAGGCCTCACGCACGCTGTCGGCGACGGTCAGGATATTGGCGGTCGGCGCCGCCTTGATGCCGATGAACACCGAGCGCTTGCCGGAAAACGCCACGCTGCTGTCGTAGCTTTCGGCGCCAAGGGTGACGGTGGCCACGTCCTCCAGATACACCAAGGCGTCGCCTTTCTGCTTGATCACCAGTCGTTTGAATTCATCCACCGTGTGCAGATCGGTGCCGGCCGTGAGGTCGACCGTTACCGTTTGCCCGCGCGTCGAGCCCACGGCAGACAAGTAGTTGTTGTTGGCCAGGGCCGTGGAAACGTCCTGCGCCGTGACGTTATGCGCGGCCAGCTTGTCCGGGTCCAGCCAGGCGCGCAGGGCGAATTGGCGCCCGCCGAGAATCTCTGCGGTCTGCACGCCCTGGATCGAATCCAGTTTGGGCTTGACCACCCGCACCAGGTAATCGGTGATGTTGTTGGTGGGCAGCGTGTCGCTGTAGAACCCCAGGTACATCGCGTCGGTGGTCTGCCCGACGGCAATGGTGAGCACCGGCTCCTGGGACTGCGCGGGCAGTTGGTTCTTCACCGAATTGACCTGGGTATTGATCTCGGTGAGGGCCTTGCTGGCGTCGTAGTTCAAACGCAATGTCGCGGTAATGGTGGAGACACCGGTGATGCTGGTCGAGGACAAATAGTCGATGCCCTGGGCTTGGGCGATGGCCGACTCAAGCGGCTGGGTGATAAAACCGGCGACCGTGGACGCGTCCGCGCCGTAGTAGGCGGTGGTAATGGTGACCACCGTGTTTTCGGTGCGCGGCCATTGGTTCACCGGCAACTCGAAGATCGAGCGCAGCCCCAGGATCAGAATGAACAGCGAAACCACCACTGCCCACACCGGTCGCTGAATAAAGGTATCGGTAAGCTTCATGGGACACCTTTACTGTTCTTGGGGCGTTGGCGCCGGGTCGTTCAACGGCGCGGCACTGTTATCGACCTTCACCGGCGAGCCATTCTTGAGCTTCATCTGGCCGCTGGTGATCAACAGATCGCCTTCCTTCACGCCCGACAGGATCGCGACCTGATCGCCGCGGGTCGGCCCGGTCTTGATGAAGGTTTGTTGCGCGGTGAGTACTTCATCGCCCTTGTCGTTTTTGCTCGACGTGGCGATGAACACCGTGGTGCCGTAAGGGTTGTAGGTCACTGACGTCTGCGGCACGGTGAGGTAGCGCTGGGTGGTCCCCGAGTTGACTACCGCACGGGCGAACATGCCGGGCACCAGGCTTTGCTTGGGGTTCTCGACGGTCGCCTCGACGGTGACGTTGCGCGTGGTTGAGTCGAACTGGGTGTCGATGGTGCTGATCCGGCCGGTGAAGGTCTGCTTTGACAGGCCGTCAGCCGTCACCGAAACCACCTGGCCGATGGCAATGGCCTCCAGTTGGGTCTGCGGCACCGAGAAATCGATGTAGATGGGATCAAAGGTCTGCAACGTAGCGATCTTGTCGCCGGGGTTGAGGTATTGGCCGGGGTTGACGCTGGTAATGCCGATGCGCCCGGCAAAGGGGGCGCGAATGGTTTTTTTCGCCACCAGCGCGCGCTGTTGTTCGGCAGCCGCGAGTTTGGCCTTGAGGTCGGCGGTGTCGGTGTCCACCTGGGCTTGGGAAATGGCGTTGACCGCCAGTTGCGCCTTGTCGCGCTTGAGCACGATACCGGCCAGGTCCGCAGTCGCCTCCAGGGAATGCAATTGGGCGATGTCCGAGTCGGCGTTCAACTGCACCAGCAGCGCCTGGGCCGCCACCTCTTGCCCGGGCGTGAAGCCCAGGGTGCGCACGATGCCGCCGACTTCAGTGGTCACATCCACACCGCGCACCGCCTTCATCGAGCCCACGGCGGAGACGCTCGGTTGCCAGTCACTGAACGGCACCCGCAGGGCCGTCACCACGGCGGCCGGCAAGGGCGCTTTGGATTGGGCGATCAGCGCTGAAATCTGCACGAATTTCACCCCGGCAATGATCGCGAAAATCACCAGCACCACCACGATCATGATCAGCATCGGCCGCCACAGGCGACGCTTGCGCGGTACTCCGGGCTCGGGGGGCAGGGCAGAGGCAGTCTGAACGTCAGCCATGGGGGTTCTCACTGTTTCAATGATTCAAGTCGGGAGCGGCTTTACTGTGAGCCGGCATGATCTCTTGCCACGACGGCAGGCCGAAGCGGTCCGGCGTGCCCTGGGTGGCGGGGGCCACATCCGTGCGGTTCCACCAGCCGCCACCCAATGCCTGGAACAGCGCCGTGGTGTCGCTGTAGCGCGCAGCCTGGGCTTTGACGCGGGCGAGCACAGTGTTTTGGTAGGTTTGCTGGGCCGTGAGCAAGTTGATGTACGCCACCGCGCCTAGGCGGAACTGGGCTTGCACCAGGTTAAGGTTGGCTTGTGCGGAGTGTTCGGCCACGACCTGCTGATTCAGCGCATCGGCATCCGCCTCCAGCGCCCGCAGCGCGTTGGCCACGTCCTGGAATGCGGTAATCACGGTGCCGCGATAGCGCGCCGCCGACTCGTCGTAAGCGGCCACGGCCGCACGTTTGCGGTGTTCGAGTGCGCCGGCGTCAAAGATCGGCTGGGTAATCGAGCCCGCCAGGCTCCAGACACCGCTGCCCGCCGAAAACAGCTTGGTGCCGCTTGCCACCGTGGAACCCAACGACCCGGTAATGCTGAATTGCGGCAACTGATTGGCGACGGCCACGCCAATGTTGGCGCTGGCTTGATGCAGTTGCGCCTGCGCCGAACGTACATCCGGCCTCTGGCCGACAATGGCCGAGGGCAGGCTGACCGGCAGCGCTTCTGGCAGATGCAACGAGGCCAGATTGAAGCGTTCGCCTTGATCCTGGTTTGGAAAGCGCCCCAGGTACGCCATCAATTGGTTGCGGGTCTGTGCCAATTGCTTTTGCAGCGGCGGCAAGGTCGCGCGGGTTTGCGCCAGTGCGGTTTGCTGCGTGAGCACGTCGCTGTCGCCGATGGCGCCCAGTCGGCGCTGAGCTTGCAGCAGGTCGAGCTGACCGCCCTGCAGTGTGATGATTTCTTCGGTGGCGGCCACCTGATCACGCAACGACGCCAGGCTGACCGCGGTGTTGACCACATTGGAGGTCAGGGTCAGGTAAGTCGCCTCCAGCTGAAAGCGCTCGTACTCGGCTTGCGCGGTGGTGGATTCGATTTGCCGGCGCGTGCCGCCAAACACGTCCGGCGCATAGGAAACGCTCAGCGACGCCGAACTCACTGTGAGAATCGGCGACTCCGGGATGCCCGAGGTAACCCCGGAGACTTTCTCGCGGGCTTTTTGCACATTGGCGCTCACCGACGGAAACAGCGACGCCTGGTCGGCGTACACCAGCTCGTTGGCCTGGCGCAGTGCCGCTTGCGCGGCGCTGACGTCCGGGTTGGCGCGCAGGGCTTCTTCGACCAGCGCATTGAGTGAGGGCGAGCGGAACAGCGTCCACCATTGCCCGGGAATATCCATCCCGGCGATCAGCCGCTGCGCCGCGCCACCGGCGTCAATGTCCGCCTGGGCGGTGGTCGTCAGTGGGTCCTTTGCAAAGCCGGCATTGGCCGGTACATCGGGCCGTGCAAAGTCGGGCCCCACGGTACAGCCGGCGAGGGCGAGGCACAGCAGGCTCAGCGGCGCCAGCAAACAGGCATGTCGAAACGGGGTGCGGATTGGCACCACTGCGGGTGCACGCTGGCGAAGCTGCTCTTTCATATTTACTCGGATTAATCAGTTGGCCAACGGCTGTAACGGTTGAGCGATGCGTGCGGGTGCGTCCGTCCGGGCGGCTTGAGAAGGCCGCGGGGTGTCGGGGTTTCAACCAGTGTAGGTGGCCTAGGGCACTGTGCAATGTGCGGGTGCAAGGCATGCTGCCTGAAAATGCCTAAGTTGCATTATTTTTGAATTAGGTTATGCGTTATAGGTATTTTACAGTCGGTATTTATAACCGCATCGTATGACCCCCTACGAACACTGCCGAGACCGCACGCGCGGATCGACTTGCATGCCTGACCAGGCATCTGGAGACGAACGTGCGTTACCTGACAACACTGGCGGCCGGGTTGGCCGCCACCTTGCTGTGCCTGACCGCGAACGCGCAAACGCTGGTGGTGGGCGACCAAAGCTACAACGCCCAAGCCGTGATGGAGGCGGCGGGCGTGCTGGAAAACCTGCCGTACACGCTTGAGTGGAAGCAGTTCACTGCAGGCTCGCCGGTCGCCGAAGCGCTGAATGCCAACAGCCTGGATATCGGCTTGCTGGGGGACGCGCCGGTGCTGTTCCTGGGCGCATTGGGTGCGCCGATCAAGGTGATTGCCGTCAGCCGGCAAAACCTTGACGGCGTGGCCATCCTGGTCAGAAAAGATTCGTCGATTCACAGCCTGGCCGACCTTGCCGGCAAACGTGCGGCGCTCTGGAAGGGCTCCTGGAGCCAGCAATTGCTGCTCACCGCGCTGGACAACGCCGGCGTCCCGCGCGACTCACTCGAGCTGCGCTACCTCAGCGCACTCGACGCTTCCCATGCGCTGGAAGGTGGCTCGGTTGACGTCATCGCCACCTGGGAACCCTACGTCACGCAACAGGAACGCCAAGGGGCGCGGGTACTCGCAACCGCGGAGGGCTTGATCCCGGCCCAGAGCTTTATTGCCGCCAACGCCAAGGCTGTCGAGGCCAAACGCGCGCAAATCAGTGACTTCCTCCAGCGCCTGAAAAAAGCCCGTGACTGGGCGCGCCAAAGCCCGGCCAACGCTGACGCGTATGCCGATGCGTGGGCCAAGCGCACCCGCGCCGACGCCGACATCGCCCGCGCCTGGTTTGCACGTGCGCGCACCACGGTCGAACCGCTCACGGCCCAGTCGCCGGTAGAAGCGCAAAAGACCGTGGACTTCTTCGCCAGCCTTGGCCTGGTCAAGTCTTACTCCGCAGCGAGCCTGTTCGATGATTCCTTCTCGGCCTCGCTGCAGCCCGCCGTCGCCCAGACCCAGCCGTGAACGTTTCAAGGAACTCTTCTGATATGACCCAACGACAGCTCAAACTCGGCGCCCTGACCATGGGTTGCGGCGGGCCGGGCCGCCACAATCTATGGCTGGACCCGCACTTGCCGGCCGACGCCAGCGTCAACGTCGACTGGTACATCGACATTGCCCGCCAGGCCGAGGCGGCGCTGTTCGACCTGATGTTTATCGTCGACAGCCAGTTCATCACGCCGGGCTCGCCGTCCCACTACCTGAACCGCCTGGAACCGCTGACGCTGCTCTCTGCGCTGGCCGTCAGCACGCGGCATCTGGGCTTGGTCGGTACGCTGACTACCTCTTACAACTCGCCCTATAACGTCGCCCGGCGCCTGGCCTCACTCGACCTGATCAGCAAAGGCCGCGCCGGCTGGAACGTGGTCACCAGCGGCGACGCCGGCACCGCCGGCAATTACAGCCGCGACGAACATTACGATTACGACACGCGCTACAGCCGCGCCGCCGAGCACGTTCACGTGGTGCAAGGCCTGTGGAACTCCTACGAGGAAGACGCCTTCGTGCGTGACCGTGCCACCGGCCAGTTCCTTGACCCCAGCAAACTGCACAGCCTGAACCACAAGGGCGAGCACTTTTCGGTGGTCGGCCCGCTGAACATCCAACGCTCGCCGCAAGGCCAGCCGGTGATCTTCCAGGCCGGCGACTCAGAGCAAGGCCGCGACCTGGGCGCCGCCACGGCGGACGTGATCTTCACCCACGCGGCCAGCATCGAGCAGGGCCAGGCGTTTTACCGCGATATAAAGGGCAGGGCGGCGCAACACGGTCGCGACCCGGAGCAATTGCTGGTCATGCCCGGCGCCGAGATCTATGTGGGCGACACCAATGAGCACGCCCGTGAAATCGAGCAGCACTACCATCACGCCGATCACAGTTTCGAGCTGGCGCTGAAGGAGTTCGGGCGTAATTTCGGCTGGCATGATTTCAGCCAGTACGACCTCGATGCGCCGTTTCCGCAGGAGAGCCTGGAAGCGGCGCGCAGCAGCTTTTTCACCAATGCCAAACGCATTGCTGATCAAGCGCGGGACAAAGGTTTCACGCTGCGCCAGGCTGTGGAGTTTGGCCGCCAACTGCGGCCGGGCGCGTTTGTGGGCACGGCGGACACGGTTGCGCGCAAGATGGAGGAGTGGCTGCAGGCGCGGGCGGTGGATGGGTTCAATATCTATATTGGCCATCCGCAGCAGTTCGCGCGGTTTACGCAGGAAGTCATACCGTTGCTGCAGGCGCGTGGGGTGTATCGCACGGCGTATGAAGGGACGACGTTGCGGGAGAGTTTGGGGCTGGGGATTTCCCGGTTCAAACACCACGGTTAGCTGCGCTGGCTGGGAGCAAATGTGGGAGCCGGCCTGCCCGCGAAGGCGCCGGCCAAGCCAGCATTGATGCTGACTGACACGTCGATTTCGCGGGCAAGCCCCTTCCCAGAGGGCATCTGCGCTTAAATGAGGGTTGAGGGACCGGACTATTCGCCCTCGACCTGCTCTTGATAGCCCTTGCGCAATTTCTCCGCAATCAGCTTTTGCGCTTCACGCACTGCGCGCTCAGGGCTTTCAAGTGACTTGATCAACGTCTGGCCCTTAGTGCCGATACGCCCAAAGTTCACCACAACCTCCGATTCCGTCACGCCGATCCGCCAGAACTTGTTGGAGTTACCTTCACCAAACGTGAACTCACGCAGTGGGGCGGTTGCTTCAGTGGCTGGGGGCGGTTCGACCTCAACCGTTTCCAACGTCACGGCCTGTTGCGACTCTGGCAACGCGGGCGCTTCTTCGCCACGCAGCAGCGCTTCGATGCGATTCAGCACGTCTTGCGGGTCGCGCAGCCAGTCATGGCTGAGTACGTCGATGATCTTCCAGCCGAAAGTGCGCAACACGGTCGGGCGGAAGATATAGCGCTCACGCACGTCAGCCGGCGCCCCGCTATCGCTGTCCAGCAAAACGCCGAGGCTGAAGTGTTCACCGCTGGCATCACTGATCGCCAGGTCGCAGCGAAACTGTGAACGCCCGACATATTCCTGCACCGTGTGCCCGCGTTTGCGCAAGGCGGCGGCGATAGCGCTGCGCAGGCTGTCCTTGGGCAGGCTGACGGCAAAGGATTGTTTGGCGCCGGGGTTGAGGTTGGCGAGGATGCCCTGGGAGCGCGGCGCGTCCCCGCTGGCGCTGGCTTGAGCAAACTGCAGGAACGCGCGCAGCGCGGCGGCACCGTCGTTGTGGGTATTGGTGATGGCATCTGCCTCAATGCTGGAGACGATTGCCATGCGTTTGCGCGCGCGGCTGAAGATCACATTCAGGCGTTTTTCCCCGCCGCGCTGGTTGATCGGGCCGAAGTTCATCAGCATCTTGCCGTTCGGGCCTGGCGCGTAGCAGATGCTCAGGATAATCACGTCGCGTTCATCGCCCTGGACGTTCTCCAGGTTCTTGACGAACAGACCATTGAACTGCCCGGCGTCTTCACGCACGTACTCACGCTCAAGGCGGGTGGCAAAGGCTGAGTCGCTGGCCGCCAAGTCCTCCAAGGCTTGCTCGATGGCACCTTGTTGGGCTTCGGAGAAGGCCACGATGCCAAGGCTCAGGCCGGTCTCGCGGTGCAGCAGTTCACGCACCAGGTTGGCGATGTACCGCGCTTCGGCCAGGTTACTGCGGCTGAGGTAGACGCCATCGCTCATCTTCAAGAAGCTGATCGGGCTGTCGAGCAGGGTGTCGGCGCCCTGCATCGCTGCCTGCGCGTCCTTGGAGTCCAGGGCAGCCTGGGCCGGGGCAGGGCGCTCGATACGACGGTCCGGAACGGTGATCAACCGGCCTTCATAGAACGCCGCGTTGGAGAAGCTGATCAACGCTTCATGGCGGCTGCGGTAGTGCCAGGCCAGCAGGGTCGCCGGCAAATTACGCGCGGCCTGGCTGAGCAAGCTGTCGGCGTCGAGGTTGATTGCAATCTGTTCGCCGTCTTCCATGGCGACCAGCTCGTTATCGTCCTGGTCGCCGGCGCTGGAGAAGAAGTTGGTGGGTGGCAGTTGCATCTCGTCACCCACCACAATCACCTGTTGCGCACGGCTCAAGGCCGGCACGGCTTCCTCGCTGGGAATCTGGCTGGCTTCGTCGAAAATTACCACGTCGAACAAGTCCGGGGTCAGTGGCAGGGTGTCGGACACCGACAGCGGGCTCATTAGCCAGATAGGCTTGAGGTCGTTGATCACCCGGCCGCTGTCGCCACTCGCCATTTCACGGATGGAGCGATAGCGCATGGTCTTGCCCAGCTCATGTTCCAGTTCGCGTCGGCCTTTGGCATAGGCTTTTTTGAACTCACGGGCCTGGGCGTCAAGCTGGGTCACCGACATCGCCGATTGCTTCACATGCTCCAGGAAGCGCTGATGCAGCGTGGCGCTGAGTACATGGGCGTTGTGCTTAAGCAGGCTGCTTTCAGCCTGGCTGACCTGACGAGCCGCCAGGCCCAAGGCCGGGCCGTCGAAGCGCGACAGCTGAGGGTTGGCGCGATACAGACGGGTGAGGTTTTCCTCGGCAATCAAACCATCCAGCACCGGTTGCGCCAAGGCGTGCTGCTGCACGGCCAACAGGCAAGCGGGGTCGGCTTGATGCAGCTCGTTGAGCAGCGGCAGGGTGTCGGGCAGTTCGTCGAGTTCTTCACGCAGGTCGCGCAGGTATTCGGCCAACGCGCCCAGGCTCGGCGCCGGTTCGAATACACAGTGTTGCGCAACCAATTGGGCGAGGCGCGCTACTGGCTGGCGCAGGTTAGCTTCCTGGCGCACACCGGGCAGGGCGTCCGGGTTGCCGCGCAGGCTTTCGAGCCACTGGCGCAATAACGGTGATGCACTCAGTTGCGCCAGCAGGGCTTGCAGGTTGTGCACGAACAGGTCGATGTCCTGAATGCCGTAGCGACTTTGCAGGCGCTGCTGTTCGGCTTGCAACTCGGCGGTGGCGCGGTGTTCATCGGCCAGGTTGTCGAGCACGCTGCGGTAATTTGGGCGGATGGCATGCTGACTGAAGTCGTAGCGCCGTTGTAGCTCGCCACGCAGCCGCCACCACGACGGTTGCAGCCAACGCAGCAGCGAGCCTTCCAGGCGCTGCACCAGATCCTGGGCGGCCAGGGTGTCCTGGAGGCCCAGTTTGTCGCGCCAATGGCGGGTGTTTTCGCCGGCATTGTGTTGCCGCACGGTGAGCGTCTGCAACGTTGCCTGTTCGGCATGCAGCGCCTGGGAGCCGGGTGAGCCCGGCTCCAGCAGGTCGAGGTGCGAGGTCAGGTTGGCGCTGGTCAGTTGCTCGGCCGCGTGGGTCAGCACGCACGCATCCGCCAGGGGTGTGTCACTCGAAAGCAGGCTTGAGGGTGACTCCATCAGTTGCTCGACACTGTCCATCAGCTCGCCGGCTTCATCCAGGAATGCCTTGAGCTGGCCATACGCGTGTTCGTGGCTGATGAGATTAGAGGCCAGGTGGCTGAAAGGATGGCGCGCAAAGCTGTCGAGGCCGAAGCGCTCGTTGATCGCCTCATACACGCGGCTGGTCAGCTCACTGTGGGCCTGCCAGTGACGCCAGTCGGGCAGGCGTTCAAGTACCTCGGGCGGCAGTTTTGCAGACACCGCAGGCAGTTCGATCAGGTGACGCACCAGCTCGCGCACCGAGCACGCCAAGGTTTGCGGAACCGCGGCCATGGCCTGTTCGAAGCGCTCGATCAAACTCAGCTGCTGGCTCAAGGTGGCCAGTGTGGCACTGCGTCGAGCTTGCAGTTGCGCTGATTGGGCGTCGCCGGCAATCCAGCGCTCATAACACTCGCGCAAGTTACCCACGAACGCTTTCTTGTCAGTTTGGGAGTCGTGAATCAGGCAGCACAATTCGCCCAATTCACTTTGCTGCAGGCGGTGGAATACCACGTCCAGCGCCGCGCGCTTTTCGCACACGAACAGCACCCGCAGGCCGCGACCGGCGTAGTCAGCGATCAGGTTGGTGATGGTCTGGGACTTGCCGGTGCCCGGCGGCCCTTGAATGATGAAGTTGCGCCCGGTGCGGGCCAGGCTGACGGCGGCATTTTGCGTTGCGTCGCCGGCCACCACGTTCCATTGTTCGGGCAACGGAATCGGGTCCGGGGCTTGCACTTCAACGTCTCGCGGCTCAATGGAGAACATCCGGTCAAACGCTTCGTTTTGCGCCGGTTCGTCGATCAACTGCGCGTAGTCGCGTACCAACGACATCTTGCGGTAGTTGAAGTTGGCCAGTGTTAATTGGGTCAGGTCGATATCCCAGGCGTAGCGGTGCCCCTGATTCTCGGGCAGGGCGAAGGTGCTGTTTTCAGTGCTGCTGGCGACCATTTGCGGATGCTGGTCGCGCAGCGAAGGTTTGCCGCCTACCGCCAGGCGCAGCGGCAACTGGCTTGGCAGCACTTTTTGCTGGAACAGTTGCAGGCCCAGCGGGCGGTAGTCTTCGCGGTCGTAGCTGAAATCCGGTCTTACCAACGGCATACTCGAGCGCTGACGAGCGCGACGGCGCTGGAAGTGATGCAGGTGCTGCACGGCCTTCTGGTGGATCAGTTCGATTTGCGGCTTGCTCTGCAAGCGCAGCTCGACGCCGGGCTCGGTCAGTTTGATCTGACGGGCAATATCGGCGTGAATGTCTTCCAGCGAGGTCTTTTGCAGGTCGACGGTTTCCGGCAACTGGATATCGTAAAGCTGACGCAACTGATGACGCAGTACCGGGTTGAATTCGGCCTCGGTTTCGTCGCACTGCAGCATGAACTGGTCGCGCACGCCTTTTTTACGGCTCAGCTCCACCGGCAGCCACAGCAACGGGGTGACAATGCGTTCTTCCGGGGTGTCCTTGAGGTTGTGCCAGCGCATGAAGGCGACAACAAGGCGCAGGTTGCTGAAACCGAACTCGGCGCGGTCGCGGCGGGTTTCCTGGATGAGGCGTTCCAGCGATGCCTGCAGCCAGGTCTGGTCTTCAAACCGCAGCCATTGCTGCAGGCCAACGGGTTTGCCGCTCAGTACCTGCTCGGAAAAACCACCGAAGGTAGGCTGCCAGGTACACAACGCTTCGGGGCGGATGCTTTCGATGCGCATCACCAGTGGCACGCTGGCCACGGTCAAATTGACGTTCGCCTGGGTCGGCCGAAAGTGCAGCAGGCGGTTGCGTCGCGACAGATCGAACAGCCGGTTGCGCAGATGCTCAAGCACCACGGTGCGCCGCGAAGCCGGGCCTTCAGCCTCGGCCAGCACACGCTCGACATCCAGGCTCGCCGGCTGTTCGCGCCAGGACTCCAGGCGCTTGGCCAGCGAGCCGACATCGGTGGCGCGCTCATGGCGGTTAAGCTCAGTCATCTCGACGATTACATTGGCCAGCACCGGGTTGAGCCGGCCATTGAGCTGGAACAGGTTGCGCCGGTGCCGGGCAAACGTCTTGAGGTCGTTGATATCGGCAAAATCCAACCCGCAAGCCAGGCATGCCAGCAACTGGCCGAGTTGGAAAATATCGGTGATTTCGTCGTGATGCCCAAGCTGATGTTCCCAACTGCGCAAGTCCGTCAGGAACACCGGGTGGTCGATGGCCTGGTGCGGATCTTCCTGGACTTGCAGGTCGGTAATTGCCACACCGGTTTGCGAATCGCGGGTCAGGCGGACCTTGCCGACGATATTCAGCGCCGACTCAGGGTTAGGCTGCACCTGCTTGATCGCCTCCAGCGCCAGGCGCGGCGGCACGCCCTCGGGGTTGCGCAGTTGCAGGGTACGCTCTGGCCCTTGCAGTACATCGAGGTAACTGAGCTGGGCAACACGCCCCAATTCATGCAGTTGCGCCACCTGACGCAGCAGCGGCAGCGCCAGGAACAAGACATCGTCGATAGGCACGGCGGCGCCGTCGTGGCTCGCCAGTAATTGCGTGAACGTGACGGGTTGGGTTATTGGGTCCATGTGTCGACCTCCGCTTTTAGTGCGCGAACGATCGGGTCGAGCTCACGTTTGGGTAATTTGATATCGCGTTTGAGCACGTTGATAAAGTCGTCGGCGCTGCCGAGCTTCTTCGCCGTGCGCGCGGCATGCAGCAAGGCTTCATCACGCAGGTCACGGTCGACCAGGCTCAGGTCGAGCATGACGAAGTGCAGGTATTCATGGATGCTCGCGTCGATACGCTCGGCATTCAGCGTGGCCAGGTCCAGCGGCGTCTGCGTGGTCTTCCAGTCGGGGAAGAAACCCCGTACCTGATTGAGTACCGCCTCGGACTGCAACACCGCTGCGCTGATAAAGGTGGCTATAAAGCCACGGGTGAGGGCGGTCAGCTCGACCTGGTCGGTCACGTCCAGGCGCGTCAGCGACAACGGCCCACGCAGCCGGCGGTGCAGCCAGGCGTCGGTTTCCGGGACTTGCCGCCACCAACTGTCTACCGCTTGGGAACGCAGGAAAGTCTCCGGGTGCGAGACGCCCTGGGATAGTTGCGCATCCTTGCCATCCAGCTCGCGCGCCTGTTGCAAGTAGCTCGCGGCATCGACGCTGACAATCCCGGTGTGAATCTTTACCAGCGAGGTGATGGACGCTTCGGGTCCGCCGGCCACCAGGGCCGCGCCGCGGTCGGCGTAGATTTCGGTGTGCAGGCTATATAAACGTGCGGTCTGTTCCAGGCTGGGCGGCGTATACACATCGGCCATCGCGTGGTTGAGAATGCGCTCGGCAGTGAGGTAGTCGCCGTCGTGCTCCGACCATAAACGGTAATGGGCCAGCTCGTGCCCCAGCAATGCCAGCAACTCCTGGGCGTCGAGCCGTTCAAGGATCGGCCCGTAAAACACCACATGCACCTCACCGGCAAGGTAATACAGGCTCGCATTCATCGCGCCGTCGCCCGCCTGGTAGAGCGTGGCGGGCGCCTGGATCTGCAAGCTTCGCAATGCTGCCTCACAGGCCTGGTAAGCCTGCGGGTGAGTCTCGGGGCTCAGGCGGTAGGTGTCGCGCAGCAATTGCGCGCGTACATCCTGGGCATGTTCCTGCTGCACGCCCAGGGACGAGGCCCAGCTCCACACGGCGGGCTCACTGGTTTTCAGGTAGTCGACCACCTGCTGGTGATAAGGCAGTGGCGTGAGGCTGCTGATGTCCAGCGCGGGGGTACTCATCGTTCAAACGTCCTTGAGGATACGGCTCCATAAGCTGCGCCTGGGCAGCAGAGGCTTGGGCTGGCATCCCGGTGTCAGTGATCGGCAATAAACGCGGAGCATACCTAGTGGTTGGGAAAATTACTTGTGAAAGTACACAGCCCTCGTGTTTGGCAATCAGGTTATTTAGCGCGCATGGATTGCGTAACCTGGTTGCCGAACACTCTCGCGTCCAACGCCTTTAAAACGCCTTTCAGCGTTTTCATTGCCCGAACCCTTGCTAAAGAACCTCCAAGCCCAACCCCAAGTCATCCGCGCCACAAAACACCCACGTTCGCGCTTACGGAACGAGGTCGTCGTCGAAGTCTTCACGTTCGATGGTTGTGTATGCTTGCGCGCGAATGCCGCCTTCGGAATAGGTGCAGAGTCGAGTTGTCGCCTTCTTTCCCTGCGGCCGCACGACTATTCCCTCGCTCATGTCTGGGTCGTTGGGTTCCCCTGGAGTAAAGTTTGTGCGCACCATGCGGTCGAAAACGGCGTAGGTTACCCCGTGATTGATGAAGCGCAGATGTGCTTCGCCACCACCTGAGTAGCCGGTAGAACTGAACCAGAAATGACCATTGGGTGGACTCAGCTTCTCGGGATAGCTCAACTCAATGTTGCTAGGCGTACCAAATCGGTATTGCACATAGCCTGTTGTCGCCGAGAAATCCTGCGACGCGCACACCGAGATCATCTTCCGGCCGGAGTCGCATCCGAACAATAGCGTTTCTTGCGCCTTACACAGATAGCGCTGTTCCGAAGCCCCTGCGAACGCGTCGAGCGCTATAGCCCCCATCGTCAGGATGCAAACGCCCTTTAGTATCGTGACTTGAATTCCCATGATGGCTCCCAAATTTTTCACTCTAAAACTTATCAGTATTCAGGCTGTGCTATCGGAAAACAAAGGGCTTTAGCCTTAGATCTTGGCGAGCCAACAGCGCTACAACACCTGTCTACCTCATAGACGCTTGCACGTGAGGCAGCCAAGGATTTCGGCGCCTACCTTTGTTCGCGAGCATAAAAAAGATTGAATATTCACATCAATTGTTATTTAAATAACACCACAATAGCGTCACGACCGCCCTGGACGTGCTCGCAATAAGATGGGATGACCCTGTGCATGACAATTGAAGAGCGTTTGATGGAACAGGCAAAGCGTGCCGCCCAGAGCACGTACTCGCCTTATTCCCATTTCCCCGTGGGCGCGGCATTGCTGACCGCCGACGGTGAGGTGGTACAGGGTTGCAACGTGGAGAATATTTCCTACGGGCTGACCAGCTGTGCCGAGCGCAGCGCGTTGTTCAGCGCCATCAGCCAGGGCCATGCCCCGCGCAGTTTCAAAGCCATGGCTGTTTATGCACCCAACGTTTCACTGATAAGCCCTTGCGGTGCCTGCCGCCAGGTGATGCTGGAGTTGATGGCCAAGGATGCAGTGGTGATTTGTCAGGGCAGTGACCCGGCCGCCACGCGCACCTGGACCCTGGAGCAATTGCTGCCTGGCGCCTTCGACGCTTTCTAATCCTGGGCAGGCCTTCGGGTCTGCATCCGCGTGGTCCATTGTTGAGACGCCTGCATGATCAGTCTTGTCGGAATAGCGACCCTTATTCTCATTGCTATTGCTTTATCTCATCAACGACGCTCGATCAACTGGCGCACCGTTTCGGTCGCGTTTTTGATCCAGGTCTTGATTGGCGCCTTTGCGCTTTACGTGCCGTGGGGCCAGACGGCGCTCGCCTCGCTGTCAGGCGCGGTGGCATCGCTGCAGCTTTACGCTAACAAAGGCATCGAGTTTCTGTTCGGCGGCCTGAGTTCACCGCACATGTTTGAAGTGTTCGGCAGTGGCGGGTTTGTGTTCGCCATCCGGGTTTTGCCGATGATCGTGTTCTTCGGCAGCTTTATCTCTGTGCTGTATTACATCGGTGTGATGGGCTGGATCATTCGGCTGGTGGGCGGCACCTTGCGCCTGTTGCTGGGCACCAGTCGTATCGAGTCAATGGTGGTGACCTCGGCGATTTTCATCGGCCAGTCGGAAGTGCCGCTGGTGGTACGGCCCTTCATCGCCAAGCTGACGCGCTCTGAGTTGTTTGCGGTGATGGTTGGTGGTTTCGCCGCAGTGGCCGGCTCGGTGCTGCTGGGCTATGCCGGGCTGGGCGTGGAGCTCAAGTACCTGATCGCGGCGTGCTTCATGTCGGCGCCGGGTGCCTTGCTGATGGCCAAACTCATGGAGCCGGAAACCGAAGCCGCCTGCACCGAACAGGTGATCGAGGAGCTGGGCCAGGCCGAGAATCGCCCCACCAATATCATCGACGCCGCCGCCGATGGCGCCCAGGTTGGCTTGCGCCTGGCCTTGGCGGTGGGTGCCATGCTGCTGGCGTTTATCGCGTTGATTGCGCTGCTCAACGGGCTACTGGGCTGGGCGGGCAACTGGTTTGGCTACCCGCAATTGACCTTGCAACTGGTTCTCGGGTACGTGCTGGCGCCCATCGCGTTTCTGCTCGGGGTGCCGTGGCATGAGGCGGTCATGGCCGGCGGTTTTATCGGCGAAAAACTGGTGCTCAACGAGTTTGTTGCCTACGCCGACCTGGCTAACTACCTGACCCCGGCCAAGGCTGCCGAAGCCGGCGTGCCGCTGCTGTCGGTGCACACCCAGGTGATCGTGACCTTCGCCCTGTGCGGCTTCGCCAATCTGTCTTCGATAGCCATTCAGCTGGGCGGCCTTACGGGTATCGCCCCACAACGCCGTGAGGAACTCGCGCGGCTGGGCTTGCGGGCCATGATCGGCGGCACGCTTTCCAACCTGATGAGCGCGGCGATTGTCGGCTTTTTCATTTCGCTGTAAGGAGCACAGTATGTGGTTGCCACAAGAAGTGATTCGGCGCAAACGCGACGGGCACGCCCTGGCTGCGATGGACATTCAACGCTTTGTCGCCGGCATTGCCGACGCCAGCCTCAGCGATGGGCAGGTGGCGGCGTTCGCCATGGCGGTGTTCATCAAGGGCATGGACGTGAGCGAACGCCTGGCCTTGACCGAGGCGATGCGCGACTCCGGCCAAGTGCTGAAGTGGGACCTGCCAGGGCCGGTCGTGGACAAGCATTCCACCGGCGGCGTCGGCGACATGATCAGCTTGCTGCTCGCGCCGTTACTGGCGGCCTGCGGTTGTTACGTGCCGATGATTTCCGGGCGCGGGCTGGGGCATACCGGCGGCACCCTGGACAAGCTCGAGAGCATTCCCGGCTACGACTGCCAACCCAGCCCCGAACGCCTGCACGCGGTGGTGGCCGACGTCGGTTGCGCGATCATCGGCCAGACTGCCAACCTGGCGCCGGCGGACAAGCGCTTGTATGTGATCCGCGACGTGACCGGGTCGGTGGAGTCAATTGACCTGATCACCGCGTCGATCCTCGGCAAAAAACTCGCCGCCGGCCTCGACGTACTGATCATGGATGTGAAAACCGGCAACGGTGCCTTCATGGCCGAGCCGCAACAGGCGCGCGAGCTGGCCGCCAGCATCGTTGCGGTGGCCAATGGTGCCGGGGTCAACACCCGCGCGCTGATCACCGACATGAACCAACCGCTGGCCCGCAGTGCCGGCAACGCCCTGGAGGTTGGCGAAGCAGTCGCTTTGCTCAAGGGCGAGGTGCGCAGTGAGCGCCTGTGGGCGGTGACCTTGGCGCTGACCACCCAAGCATTGACGATGGCCGGTTTGGCGCGGGATGACGCCCAGGCCCGTGATCAATTACTCCAGGCCTGGCAGAGTGGGGCAGCCTTGCAGCGCTTCGAGCAAATGGTCGTCGCTCTGGGCGGCCCGCCGGGCTTTACGGCAGACCCTGAAGCGTATTTACCCAAGGCCGCCGTGTCGGTGCCGGTGTGGGCCGAGGAAGAGGGCTGCGTTACCGACATCGACACCCGGGCGGTGGGCTTGGCGGTGGTGGCATTGGGCGGCGGACGCAGTCATCCCGACGACGTGCTGGATTTGTCCGTGGGTTTCAGCGAGTTGGCCTTTGTGGGTGAACAGGTGAACGCGCAACGGCCTCTGGGCTGGGTGCACGCACGCAACCCAGAGCAGGCCGAGCAGGGCGCATCCGCTTTGCGCGCAGCCTATCGATTAGGCGGTTCAAGCCTGGCCGCACGTGATTTGATCCAGGACATCCTATGAGCAAAGCCATCGTATTGGTGCTGGACTCGTTGGGCATCGGCGCCAGTGCCGACGCTGCTGTTTTTGGCGATGCCGGCGCCGACACCTTGCGCCATATCGCCGAGGCGTGTGCCCGTGGTGAGGCCGGTGGGCCACTGCGCCGGGGGCCTCTGTGGCTGCCAAATCTGGGTCGTCTGGGCCTGGGCGCCGCTGCGGCAGCCAGCGGTGACGGACCGTTGCCGGGCCACTGGGGCGACGCTGCACCGGTCGGCGCCTACGGCCATGCGCGCGAACAATCCTCAGGCAAGGACACACCGTCCGGGCATTGGGAAATGATGGGCGTGCCGGTGTTGTTCGACTGGGGGTATTTCGAGCGGCCGGTCGAGTCCTTTCCGCCCAAGTTGCTGGCCGACCTGATTGAGCGGGCAGGGTTGTCGGGTGTCCTGGGCAACTGCCATGCCTCGGGCACTACGGTGCTGGACGACTTGGGCGAAGCACACATCCGCAGCCAGCAGCCGATTTGCTACACCTCGGCCGACAGCGTGATGCAGATCGCCGCCCATGAAAGCCATTTCGGGCTCGATGAGCTGTACCGGGTGTGTGAAATCGCGCGCGATTTGTGTGATGAATACACGGTCGGCAGGGTCATTGCCCGGCCGTTCACCGGCGAGCACGCGGGCGAGTTTCGCCGCACCGGCAATCGCCGCGACTACACCGTGCCACCGCCGTCGCCGACGCTGCTGGATCATCTGTGCGAAGCCGGCGGCAGCGTGCATGCGGTGGGCAAGATCGGCGATATCTTCGCGCACCGCGGCATCAGCCGGTTGTACAAGGCCGACGGCAACGACGCGCTCTTCGATGCCACGCTCAAGGCCTACCAGCAAGCGCCAGACAACAGCCTGGTGTTCGCCAATTTCGTCGACTTCGACATGCTTTACGGGCACCGCCGCGACCTGGCCGGCTACGCTGCCGCGCTGGAAGCCTTCGACCGCAGGCTGCCGGAATTATTGGCGTTGATGGACCCGCAGACGTTGCTGATCATCAGCGCCGACCACGGTTGCGACCCATCGCGTCCGGGCAGCGATCATACCCGTGAGCATGTGCCGGTCCTGGCTTACGGGGCAGGCATGGCGGCCGGCTGGCTGGGCGAGCGTGGCAGCTTTGCCGATATCGGCCAGACACTGGCCACGCATTTGGGCGTGGCGCCGTTGGCATGGGGAAGTTCTTTTCTGCTCAGGGAGCATCATTGATCGACGCCTTCAGTAATGTCTGTTCCTATGGGCGCTGCACTCGATTCGCATCGTCGCGCCAGGCGACTCCAGCGAAGAGCAACGCCCAATGAACCGCTACCAATCATGATGTGAAGTATGAGTCGTCCACTCTTTGTTTCTCTCGATGGGCCCAAGGGAACGGGCAAAACCACGCTTTTGGAGGCCGTGACCCAAGTGCTGAGGGCAGACAAGCAAAAGGTGATCCGGCTCAGCGAGCAAAAAAGCGATCCCCATAGGGCTGAAACAATGGCCCTCGTTAACACTCTCGTCAGAAACCCCAGCCGGGAGTTGGAGTTGAAGGTGTGCGAGCGCTTTGCTGATAGCCGTGCCTGGATTTCCCGGCACGTACTGGCCAAACAGCCAGCCGGTAGCATCATCTTGATTGATCGCTGGTACCCTTCTGATGCAGCGTTTCGCCGGATCGTCGGGTTTGCAGACATCCTGCAGTTAAACATTGATCGAAACGTGCAAGTGCCCGACCTGCATGTCGGCGTGGTCACCGCCCCTGATATTTCATGGGCCAGAGCAGCCGAACGACGGCGCGGGCTGAGCAGTACTGTGATGCATAAGCTGGAAGAACATGTCGCGTGTACTCAGGCGTTCGAGCGCGCGATTAGCGATCACGGCTGGGTTTTATGCCGCAATGAAACAACGATCGAGGACGCCACGGCGCAGGTGGTTTCAGAGATCTACAGCGTCCTTCGATGTCCATAGTTTTGTGCAGTCAGGGCTGCAAACGCCGCACCCTCCAGCCCGTATCGCTGCGGTCATAGCGCAACCGCTCATGCAGCCGCTCTTGCCCATTCCCCCAGAACTCCAGCGATTCAAGGCGCAACTCAAACACACAATAGCCCTCGGGACGCGGCAGTGGACCTTGACCTTCGGCCAGTTCGCGAGCGGCGTTGCGCATGGCCTGAACATCCTGCAGTTCTTCGCTCTGGCGAGACACCGACGACATCGGATGCGTGGCATACGGGCGCTTGAGCCACGCCTCATCCGCCTTGGCGTCCGGCAAGCGCACGGCCTGGCCATTGAGGATGATCTGCTGACTGGTTTCGCGCCAATACAGCACGCCCGACGCCCACGGGTTTTGGCTCAGCTCACGGCCTTTCTGGCTGCCGGCATGGGTGCTGAACAACAGCCCCGTGTCGCTGATCTCACTGATCACCACGATGCGCGTCGAGGGCCGGCCCTGGCCGTCGGCGGTGGCCAGCGCCAACGCCCTGGGTTCGCGGATGCCCACGCGCCGTGCACGCTCCAGCCAGTTGCGCAGCACGCTCATGGGGTCGGCGGGCAGTGTCTGGTACTCGGGGAACGGTGCATCCAGTGTGCCGGTGAGCGATTCGGACATGCCTTTACCCAGCAGCGGCTTGCCTTGTACTGAAAGGTTCATAGCACGATGGTCCCCCGCCCGAAGGTGACGCCATTACCGGAGACTTCGACGCGCGTCAGTTGATCGGCGCGGCCCTCAGCCCTGGCGAACATCAGTGAAGGGCGGCCGATTTCCACGCCCTGCAAAATCTCCACCTGCTGGCCGAACTCGATCTGACCATGGCGCGCCAGATGAATCGCCAACGGCCCGGCAGCCGAGCCGGTGGCTGCATCCTCGAGCACGCCGTAGGCCGGTGAGAACATGCGGCTGCGCCAGCGCCGCCCGGCGCCGGCGAAACAGTTGATCGCCATGTCGTGGAAGTTCGACAGCGCACGGTGGTCAGGGTGCAGGGCCGACAAGGCGGCGATGCTCGGCAGGCCGACAAACACATGGCGTGGGCCGTTGTGATAGATCTCGATGGGAAAGGTCGAATCGCTGATGCCCAGGGCCTTGAGCAATTCGGCATCGCGGCCCAGGGCCGCCCAGGTCGGTATCGGCTGGTCCATGCTGGCGGCGATCACGCTGCCGTTCTGGCGTTCCAGTTCAAAGGCGATGGTGCCCATCTGGGTTTCCAGGTACAGCCGGTGATTGTCGGTGTGCGCCCCCAGCGCGATGGCCGTCCCCAGCAACGGGTGGCCGGCAAAGGGCAGTTCGTTGACCGGGGTGAAAATCCGGATCAGCGCATCACCGCCGTTGCGTGGCTTGAGCACGAAGGTGGTTTCCGACAGGTTCATCTCGCGGGCGATGCGTTGCATTTGCGGCGCCGGCAAATCATCGGCATCGAAGAACACCGCAACCGGGTTGCCTTCCAGCGGGACGCTGGCGAAGGCGTCGATGATCACGTAGTTGTGCATGGTTATCTCCCCGCCGCCGACACGTTGCTGTCGACCGGTGTGTGGATGAGGGCGTGGCGCAGCAGGTCGGCGATGATGCGCGGGCCTTCCTGGGTGAGCAGCGACTCGGCATGAAACTGCATCGAGGCGAACGACGGCCCACGCAGGGCATGCACCTCGCCGGTTTCGCTGTCGCGACTGATCTCGACGGTGCCGATGCCGTTGATGTCCAGGCGGTCACTGGCACTCTGGGCGGCAAAGGTGTTGTAGAAACCCACCCGCTCGGCGTTGCCGAACAGGTCGATCTGTTTTTGCACGCCCTGGTTGGGAATGGCCTTGCGTTGCAGCTCCAGGCCCAGGCACAGGCTCAACACCTGATGGCTCAGGCACACCGCGAGGAATGGCCGTTGCTGGCTGAGTAAGGAGCGGATGGCCACGTGCAGATGGTCGATTTTCGGCAGCTGGACATCGCTCGGGTTGCCGGGGCCTGGGCCCATGATCACCAGGTCGTAACCGTCGAAACTGTATTCATCGCTGAAGCTGCACACCGTGACTATCAGGCCCAGGGCCCGCAGCTGCTTGGCGATCATCGAGGTGAAGGTGTCTTCGGCATCGACGATCAGCACCTGGCGCCCGCTGAAATCGGCCTGGGTCTGCTGGCGTTGCTGGCTGTCCATCAACCAGAAGTCCGAGACGTAGGCATTGCGGCTGGCCAGCGCTGCGCGTACCTGCAGGTGGCTGCCAAAGCGCGAGGGCGCCTGGTTTTTCAAGGCAGCAATCAGGCCGGCGGCCTTGGCGCGGCTTTCGGCGGCTTCGGTCATGGGCTCGGAATGACGCACGATGGTGGAGCCCACGCTGATGCGTACCTGGCCGCTGTCATCGATGTCGGCGGTGCGAATCAGGATGGCCGAGTCCAGGGAGCGTCCACCTTTGCCATCGCTGCCGATCAGCGCCGCCATGCCGCTGTAGTACGCGCGGCCTTGCGGCTCATAGCGCTGGATGACCCGGCAGGCGCTTTCAAGCGGGCTGCCGGTGACGGTCGGGGCGAACAGGGTTTCGCGCAGGATGTCGCGCACGTCGCGACGGGTCTTGCCCTCAATGAAGTACTCGGTGTGGGCCAGATGCGTCATTTCCTTGAGGTAAGGGCCGAGGACGTGGCCGCCGTCTTCACAAATGCGCGCCATCATTTTCAGCTCTTCATCAACCACCATGTACAGCTCATCGGCTTCCTTGCGGTCGGCCAAAAAGGCCATGACGTCCGTCAGACAGGGGCCAGCCGGCGGGTAGCGGTAAGTGCCGCTGATGGGGTTCATCACCGCGGTCCCATCCTTGACGCTGATGTGCCGCTCGGGCGAGGCACCCACGAAGGTGCGGCTGCCGGTGTGAATGATGAAGGTCCAGTAAACACCTTTCTCGCGCTCCAGCAGATGGCGAAAGAACGACAGCGCGCTGGCGGGGCCGTACTCGCTGATTTCCGCCATAAAGGTGCGTTTGATCACGAAGTTGGCGCCTTCCCCAGAGCCGATTTCGTTGGCGATCACCTGGCTGACGATCTCGGCATAGCGGGCGTCGCTGAGGTCGAAGCGTTCGCCGTTGAGCTGGATCGGCACGTTTGGCAGCAACCCCAGCAACTGTTCAATGCCGATGGATTGTTGCTCGGTAATGTTCATCGCCAGCAGCGGCGACTCATCGTCCACCGCCTCGAAGCCGCGTTCGGCGATCTGGCGGTAGGGAATCAGCGCGAGTACATCCAGGCGCGGGGCACCGATTGAAGGCGCAGGCAAGTCGATATCGGCCAGGACCTGCGGCTGCGACATCTGCCCAATCAGCACATCCAGCAGCCCCGGGCCGCTGGATTCCGGACGATACAACAGGGCAAACGGCTCAGGCACCGGTTGCAGAATGCGTTCCATAAGGCGGGCGGCAGCTTGGCTCATAGCACCACCTCGTCGGTGGTGACGACCATCGCGCAACGGCTGGCGGCGTATTCGATCGCCATCCAGTGGTGCGCCT
Source organism: Pseudomonas sp. TWRC1-2 (assembly GCF_049896685.1). Lineage (NCBI taxonomy): Bacteria > Pseudomonadati > Pseudomonadota > Gammaproteobacteria > Pseudomonadales > Pseudomonadaceae > Pseudomonas > Pseudomonas sp. TWRC1-2. Next base: position 412,487 of record NZ_JAFCUU010000001.1, read on the forward strand.
TGCTGAAGTCAGCAATCGCGTCGGCAACCAGGAAGGGCTGGATATCGTTGGAGTAGGCATCCACGGTAGAAATCAGTACCCCGACATGGGCATACACCCCGCACAGGATCAACTGATCGCGCCCGTTGGCGTGCATGCGCTCCAGCAGGTCGGAGTTGAAGAACGCACTGTAGCGCCACTTGGTCAACAGCCAGTCACCCGGCTTGGGCGTCAGCGCGTCGACCACCTCGCGGTCGGCGGGGCTGGCCTTCATGCCAGGGCCCCAGAAGTCCTTGAGCAGCCCGCGCTGTGCCTCGCTCATGCTGCCTGGCTGGGCGGTGTAAGCCACCGGCACGTCGTGGTCGACAGCCCACTGGCGAATGCGCGCGGAATTAGCCACGACGGCTTCACGCAGGGCATCGGGCAAGGGCCGCAGGAAGTAGCGCTGCATGTCATGCACCAACAGCACGGCGCGCTCGGGGTCGACGCGCCACTGCGCGAGGTTGACGGGCAGGTCGCGGGCTGTAGGCAGGGCGTACGGGGCAATCGATGGAATGCCAGTCATGGCGACAAACTCCAGTCAAAGGTAAGCAAGGGTGGAGGAGGGCAGGTTTTTCCAGGCCATCACTGCAGTGATGGCTTGCCAAGGGGTCAGGCGCGGGTCGCACAGGCTTTTGTAGTGGCTGGCCACCTGGCTCAGGCCGGCGGCATCGGAGGCGCACTCGCTGACGTCGTCGGGGGTGGTTTCCAGGTGCAGGCCGGCAGCCACACCACCGGCCGAGGTCACGGCATGTTTGAAGGCGGTGATTTCCTCGGTGATGGTCTGCACCATGCGGGTCTTGTTGCCGCACGGCGCGATGATGGTGTTGCCGTGCATCGGGTCGCTGAGCCAGATGGTCTTGTGCCCGGCATGGCGCACCGCTTCAACCAGCGGTGGCAGGCGATCAGCGACTTTGTGGGCGCCCATGCGCGCAATCAGGGTCAGTCGGCCGGGCTCGCGTCGTGGGTCCAGGCGCTCGCACAGGCTCAATAACTGGTCCTGGGTGATATCCGGGCCGACCTTGCAGGCCACCGGGTTGAGCACTTCGCTGAGCAGTGCCACGTGAGCACCCGTCAACTGACGGGTACGCTCGCCGATCCACGGCCAGTGGGTTGAGCCGAGAAACACCCGGCCCTGTTCGTCCTTGCGCACTTGCGGCAGTTCGTAGTCGAGCACCAGCATTTCGTGGCTGGTCCAGGCGGGAGAGCCGCTGAGCTGTTCCTTGCTGGCCGGTTCCTTCCAGCCCAGGTGATGCATGATGTCCTGCGCGGCGCGATAGCCTCGTACCAGGCGTTGTGCATCATGCTGGCGATGGTTGCAGACCGCTTCGCGGCCGTTGACCATGTCGCCGCGGTACACCGGCAACTCGACATCGCCGATGCGCTCGCTGTTGTTGGAACGCGGCTTGGCGAACTGCCCGGCAATCCGCCCGACGCGCACCACCGGTTGCTGGGTGACCAGCCGGAACGCACCGGCCAGGATGTCCAGCACCGCGGCCTTGCGGGCCACGTGGCTGGGAGCACTTTCATCCATGTCCTCGGCGCAGTCACCGGACTGGATGATCATCGCTTCGCCCGCCGCCACCCTGGCCAAGGTGGCACGCAGGACCAGGATGTCTTCGACGCGAATCAGCGATGCGCTGTCCCTGAGGTAGGCCTGCGCGTCATGCAATTGTGAGGGCTCGCTCCATTGAGGCTGCTGGAACGCTTCACAACTTAGAACCCGTTTCAGTAAGTCTTCCATGATGCGATTATTCTCCCTAAGGATTAAGTAGGAATGCCTTCACGCTTGATCTGCGGCACGGGAATGCCCAGGGCGCGCAGTTGTTGAAAGACGTTCATGAACTCGCGATTGCGTTTTACTTTGCCGTCTTGCAGCTCGAAGGAGTGCAGGAAGTGGTTCTCGTAATACCCTTCCGGGTAACCTGGAAAGAGGATCTTGCCGTGGCCGTCGCACTCGACCCAAAAATGGTTGGGGTCGTCGGTTTCAAATACGTTGACGTTGTACCATTCCCAATCCGGGAAGCACTTGAGTGACCAAACAGCATGTTCGGCCAACTTGGCTTTGCCACTGATTACAATGGGTGCGCCGGTGTCTGTGGTCCACAAACCACCCGACCCGTCCTCGGTAAACAGTTCATGGCGGCGCAGGCGATCCTGGCCTTTGGTGCGCATATATTGCTCGACCGTGGCGCGGTTCTTGCGGCGAAGTTCGCTGCTGTCGTCAGCGGTTAGTTGTCGCGCTGCATGAGTAGGCATGTTCACTCTCCAATAATGAAAGGGCTTATGAGGCGGGGATACCTTCACGCTTGATGCGTGGCACCGGAATGCCCAAGGCGCGCAGTTGTTCGAAGGGGTTCATGAACTCACGGTTTTGCTTGATCTTGCCGTTGTCCAATTCGAAGGAATGGATGTAATGGTTTTCGCAATACCCTTCCGGGTAACCGGGGACCAGGGTCTTGCCACGGCCATCACTTTCGACCCAGAAGTGGTTGGGGTTGTCGGTTTCAAACACCCGCACGTTGTGAAACTGCCAGTCTGGAAAGCACTGTTCCAGCCACACGCCAAGGGCGGCAAGTTTCGCGTGGCCCTTGAATACCAGGGGTTCACCGGTTTCGGTGTTCCACGAACCGCCGCTGCCATCCGGGGTGAACAGTTCATGCCGACGCAGGCGATCTTGGCCATGGGTGCGCATGTACTGTTCGACGGTGGCGCGGTTTTTACGGCGAAGTTCAAGCTGATCATTAAAGCCGCTGGCGCAAAGCGAAGCCGACATAAGCCGTATCCTCCTTAGTTGAATTAAGGTTTTTCGAAAATCAAGTAAATATTTAGTTAATTGGGCGCACCAGCACTTACAGGTTTAACTTTGTATATTGAGAGCGTGCTGAGGCGTGTTGTTTATACACCTGCACTTCTCGCGGCAGGAACTACCAGATCTTGTAGCGGCTCGGGCATGGAGGGGGCGAATGCGGTCCATCGGGTAGTGTGTTGCACTATTATGAATCAGCAGGTTCATTCGTCGGCCAAGCCGCAACGATGGCCCGCTAACATCGCCTGGCTATCAATGGCCTATGGCTAGTTAGTTGGTTAGGCACAATAAAGCCTTCGCTATTGCGAAGTGGTCTATAACCGTTGAATTTTGTGTATTGACATGAGTTCAGGTTGGTCTAGTCTCACGACTCGTTTCCAACTCTAGTGGTGTTCAAATGGAATTAGGACAGCTGTTGGGATGGGATGCTTATTTTTACAGTATCTTTGCGCAAACTATGAACATGCAGGAGTTTACTGCTGTTGCATTGAGGGCTTTACGTGAACTGCAGTTTGATTTTTTCGCCTACGGCATGTGCAGTGCGACGCCGTTCATGCGACCGAAAACCTATATGTACAGCAATTATCCCAAGGACTGGATAGCGCGATATCAGGCAGCGAACTACGCCGCGATCGACCCCACGGTGAAACACAGCAAAGTCTCGTCCACCCCCATTTTGTGGAGCAATGAGCTGTTCAAGGGGTGCCCGGACCTGTGGTCCGAGGCCAACGATTCGAATCTGTGCCATGGCCTGGCGCAGCCTTCATTCAACGTCCAGGGCCGGGTAGGGGTGTTGAGCATCGCACGCAAGGACAAGGTCATCAGCCTTCAGGAGTTCGAAGCCTTGAAGCCGGTGACCAAAGCGTTTGCCGCGGCGGCCCACCAGAAAATTTCTGAGCTGGAGAGTGACGCGCGTGTGTTCAATACGGATGTCGAGTTCAGCGAACGGGAGTGTGATGTGCTGCGCTGGACCGCAGACGGCAAAACCTCCGAGGAAATTGGCGTGATCATGGGCGTGTGCACCGACACGGTGAATTACCATCACCGCAACATCCAACGCAAAATCGGCGCCAGCAACCGTGTGCAGGCGGTGTCTTACGCGGTTGCGCTGGGGTATATCTGAGGTTCATCGACTGCCGCCGAGCCCTCCCAAAAGGATGACTCGGCCGGTATCAAGCGGTGTCTTTCAACAATGCGGCGGGCATGAAGGCTGAAGGCGGGCGGGCGCCTCGATGGTGTTCACGGTGAGCCGAGAGCTTGATCGCAAGGATTTTTTCGTCCTGGTGCACGGTGACCGGTCCCAATCGCTCGTAGTTGACCCCGTTGATTTTGTAATAGCGCTCCATCGTGCTGTTGACGATGCCGACAATGAAATCGGCGCCTGCCAGGCTGGCGGTCTTCAGGCTTTTCCAGAACAACGGCATGGCCAATTGCGGTTCACGGGTGGTGAAGCGTGTCATTTCCCAGATGGCAGGCTCCTTGGGCGGCGTGCCAGCGCAGGTATGGCTGAAAACACCTTCCAGCAGGTTTGGCAATGTGGTGGGTATCAGACGCGCGCAGCCAACCATGTCGCAGTACTCGTTGAACGCCAAGAGGTAGCGCGCATGCTCGGTGTCGTATTGATCCCATTCACAACCCGCCGGGTGCGGATGGCCAGGCAGCCGCCAGCCGAGTTTCTCGACAAATTGCTCGTGCCGAAAGCGGCCTAGCCTGAGTTTGAGCTCGTCGCTCATTGCGCTCAGCGTGTGCTCTTCCATGTGCATGGCTGGGAGTTCCTGGGGGATGGGGGAAGTGCGGGGTTTTATAGAGGACTTGTTCAGGCTTGGCACCTACAAGATCTTGTAGGCCGCGTTGGCACGCGGTTCGCTGGTTTGATTCCTCTGTCAGTTTTTTGTAACAGCTTGTTTGCGGCTGACGCATAAACCTATAAAGTTAACCTTTCGGTCAGCTTTGCACTGCCACACACAGCCTTTTGTTCCGGCAAAAGCGCTTCTGCCAGACCCGAGATCCCCAGAACATAACCATAAGGGCGGACCTATAACCGCCCAGAGGATGATCCATGTCCAACCGTGATATCTCCCGGCGCTCGTTCCTTCAGGGCGGGCTGGTGGCGGGTGTGAGCGTGACGCTTACACCGCTCAGCACCCAGGCGCTGGCTGCGTTGATGGAAAACAGCGTGACCGTGCCGTCCGAGCAATGGCTCGGCAACAATGGCAAGGCGCGCTCGCGTAACGACGCCTTGTCCAAGGTCTGTGGCAGCAAAGTCTTTGCCCGCGACATCCGTTCCAAAGACATGCCGGGCTGGCCGCAGCAACAGGGCCACGCCATGTTGCTGAAAATCACCAAGGCCGACCGCATCTACGCCGGCTACGATCTGTCGTGGCTTGGCGCCGACCTGCAACCTGACCGCATCGTGACGGCTGCCGACCTGGACAAAGACGGCATCGTCTTCCCGGAAGAGCACGCGCCGGATCCGCTGTTGCCGCAAGGCCAGGTGCCGATGTTCATCGGTCACCCCGTGGCGATCCTGATCTGGAACGACTTCGAGCGGTTCCGCCAGGCCAAGGCCAAGCTCAAGTTCAACGACAAAGCGATCCGTTACGGCGCCCCAGCGCCGTATTACGAACGTGATCCGTATGGCAGCTTCCGCTATGTGCGCGTCGGCGGTGCGACCTCGGCGGACGAAGATGAATTCGCCAGCCTCAAGGATTCGATCCTGTTTCCGATGCTGAAAAACCGTCGCCCGGTGTGGAATTCCCAGCCGGACCTGCACGGCAATCTCACCGAGCGCGGGCTGTTTTACGCCGACCGGATGAAGCAGCAGATCGACGCGCCGCCCGAACACTGGCTGGTGTTCGACGAGCGCTACAAAACCCCGTCGATTGAGCCGGCCGCGATGGAACCGGACAACGGCAACGGCTGGTACGACCCGGTCACCAAGACCTTGCACTTTGTTGTCGCGACCCAGTGCCCGCTGGAAGCCGCCACCGAAACCGCGAAGATGATCGCGCCCTCGCGCTTCGGCCTGGCGAATCTGAACATGCACCCGGGCTACACCGTCGGTTACGGCTCCAAGGACCACAACATCTTTGTCTACTACGCAGCCCTTGCTGCGTTGTACGGCGCGGGTGTGCCGGTGCGCCTGGCCAACGACCGCTATGAGCAGTTTCAAAGCGGCATCAAGCGTCACCCGTTCGATATCCGCTACCAATTGGCGGTGGACAAAAACGATCACAGCTTCCAGATTTTTCGCGCCGAGATGAACGTCGATGGCGGCGGGCGCATCAACTACAGCCCTTCGGTGGCCGCGGTTGGCGCCACGGCAGCGCAGTCGATCTACTACATGCCGCAGAACGATCTGCAGGTCACGGCCTACCATTCGCGCGCGGTGGAAGCGGGCTCGATGCGCGGTTACGGCACCCTGCAAAGCATGGCGTCGACCGAGATGATGGTCGACGAAATCGCTGATCGTCTGGGTATCGACGCTATCGACCTGCGCAAGAAAAACGCGATGCTGTCGGGCATGAAAAACACCCAGGGCGCGGTGCCGGCCGGTGCATTGCGCTTGCACGAGATTCTCGACAAGGCGGCTGTCCATGATGTCTGGAAAAACCGCGACCAGATCAAAAAGACGCGCGAAGCCGCTGACCCGGATAACTGGTATGGCGTCGGTTTTGCCATCTGCCAAAAAGACTTCGGCACCGGTTCCGAGGCGCCGATGGCCAGCATCGAATTCTCCGCCGAAGGGCACGTGACGTTGCGCCATATCGGCATTGAAATCGGCACCGGCATGTCCACCTCGCAAGCCCTGGTGGTGGCGGATTTCATCGGCATACCGGCCACGCAAGTGAAAACCGGCGAAACCGAATGGAAAGAGTTGCAACTGATCACGGGCGGCAACCCGTACACCATGAGCCAGGCCGAACAGGATGGTTTTCTGCGCAATCCGCGCTGGGTCGGCAAACTGGCGTCGGCCTCGTCGGCGACCAACTCCGCGTACTACTTCAGCCACGCCACCCGTGAAGCGTCACGGGTGCTGTTCAACCACGGCTTGTGGCCGGCGGCGTTGCAGATCTGGGGCCAGGGCCCTTACGGCGGCCAGGCTAACCCGTACGTGGTGCGTCGCGAAGATGCGCACTGGGTCGACGGCAAACTCACCGCCAACGGCATGCAGCCGCTGAGTTTTGAGCAATTGGCCAAACACGCCCATGAAAAGGGCCTGGTGACCGGCGCTACCGTGCACGGCTTCAACCGCTGGAGCTGGGCCGAGGCCGAGTACAGCATCGACGGCGTGCGCGAGCGTCTGCCCCTGGATGGTCTGGCGGTGAAGTACGGCGACGGCGCGCCGCAGGCGAAACGGGCACAAATGACCAGCAACGGTTTCCACCTGCTGGATCGCCAGAACGTCCACTACCCGGACACCCAGTTGAACAACGCGGCGGTGACTTACTACAGCCCGGTTGCGACGCTGGTGGAGTTGAAAGTGAACAAGGGCTCCGCGCAAGTGCAAGTGCTCAACCACCACTCGTGGGTCGAGTGCGGTCGGGTGCTGGTGGAAGAGCTGGTCAAGGGGCAGCTCGAAGGCGGGATCGCCATGGGCATCGGCCATGCGTTGATGGAAGAGATGCCGCTGTACGAAGGCGGGCCGGGGGAGGGTGACTGGAACTTCAACCGCTACCGCTTGCCGATGGCCCGACACGTTGCCGTGTGGAACCAGACGGCTGAAATCCTGCCGCCGTTGTCGCCGAGCGACCCGTCCAAGGGCATCGCAGAAGTGGTGATGATCCCGATCGTCGGCGCTATCGGTAACGCCGTGGCCCACGCCATCGGCAAACGTGTCCGCGACCTGCCTATCACTTCTGCGCGCATCAAGGAGGCCCTCAATGGCTAACCGTCCGTTTCAACTGACCCTTAACGGTCAATCCATCGGCCCGGTGGACATCCCTGATGACCTGCCGATGATCGACTACCTGCACGAATACAAAAACCTCACTGGCTCGCGGCTCGGCTGCGGCCAGGGCATTTGCCACGCCTGCGTGGTGATCGTCGACAACCCGGACGGCACCAGCGAAGAAGTGCGCACCTGCATCACCGGCGCCCACTATTTTGAAGGCAAAAAAGTGCGGACCATCGAAGGCCACGCGACTCGCGACGAGCAGGGCAACGTCACTGAGCTGAACCCGATCCAGCAGCGTTTCGTCGATGAATTCGCCTTCCAGTGCAGCTACTGCGCACCGGGTTTCGTCAATGCCGCGACCTTACTGGTCGAGAAGCTGCAGCGTCAGCCCATCGTCAACAGTCAGCTGGAAAAAGTCATCGAGGACAGCCTCGGTCACCACATCTGCCGTTGCACCGGTTACGTGCGTTACTACAACGCGACCCGCAACGTGCTCACCGATCTCGGCCTGGTCAAGGAGGGTTAAGCATGAAGCCTCTACTGTCCCGCCTGGCATTGGCGGTTGGTCTGGCTGCGCCGGTGTTGTTGGCGCACGCGGATGATCAAGTCAAGCGCGGCGAATACCTCGCCCGCGCCGCTGACTGCATGGCCTGCCACACCGCACCGGGCGGCGCGCCGTTTGCGGGCGGCCTGCCGATTGTGTCGCCGTTCGGCACCATCTATGGCACCAACATCACCCCGAGCAAAGAGCACGGCATTGGTTTGTACAACGATGACGAATTCTTCGCCGCGCTGACCGAAGGCAAACGCCGCGATGGTGCGAACCTGTACCCGGCGATGCCGTACACCTCCTATCACCTGATGCCGCGCGCAGATTCGGACGCGATCCATGCGTACCTGAAAACCGTCGAGCCGATTGAACGTGCGGCGCCGGTCACTCGCCTGAGTTTCCCGTTCAACGTGCGCCTGGGCCTGATGGGCTGGAACCTGCTCTACGCCAAAGACGTGAAACTCGCGCCGGCCGAGGGCAAAAGCGAAACCTTCAAGCGTGGTGAATACATGGTCGAAGTGCTCGGTCACTGCGGCGAATGCCACACCCCACGCGGCTTGCCTGGCGCCATGCAGCAGGATAAACGCCTGACCGGCGGCCTGCTCAACGGCTATTTGGCGCCAAGTCTGTTGGCCACTGACCTGGCCGCTCGCGGCTGGAATCAACAGGACCTGAGCACCTTCCTCAAGCACGGCATGAGCGCCCAGGGCACGATGTTCAACGAGATGTTCCCGGTGTTCCACAACAGCACCCAAGGCCTGAGTGACCCGGACCTGGCGGCGATGGCCACTTACCTGCTCGGCGATCCCGCCCCAGCCGCCAACGTGTTGACCCAAGTGCCGCTCGACAAAATGAGCCCAAGCGCCCAACGCGGTCGTCAGGATTACCTGAACGTGTGCGCCGGTTGCCACGCGCCGAACGGCGAGGGCAAACCGCACATCGCCGTGGCCATGCGCGGCAACACCACGCTGCGCCTGGACGATCCGCGCAACCTGTTGCGGGTGATCGAGGACGGCATCGGCGAGCAGACATTCACCGGGTTCGAACGCATGCAACCGATGCCGGGCTTTGCCGACAAGCTCAATCAGGCACAGCTGACCGATCTGCTCAACTATCTGCGCCAGGGCTGGGGCGGTCAGTCGAGTGAGCTGGCGGTCAGCGACGTGCAGAAGCTGCAGGCCGATGCACCACCAGCCGAGCACAAGGCGCACTGACATGCAGCATCTGGATCTGCAAGTCATTCGCCGTGCGCTGGAATGGTCGACGGCCGGCCAGCCGGTTTGGCTGTGCACGGTGCTCGCCACCTACGGCTCGGCGCCCCGTGCGCCGGGTTCGTTGCTGGCAGTGAACGTGAGCGGGCAATGGATCGGCTCGCTGTCGGGCGGCTGCGTTGAGGAAGACTTTCTTGAGCGGGTAGCCGAAGGCGCGTTTGAACAGGCGGTCAACGTCGTTCGTTACGGCGAAGGCGAGGACCCGCGCTCGCGAGTCAGCCTGCCCTGTGGCGGCGTGCTTGATGTGCTGGTGGAGAAGCTTGCGCCGGACTGCGCGGTTCAGGCCCATCTGCGCGAGCTGGAGTGCGCGTTGCTGGGCGAGCGCCGATTGATCCGCGAAGTCGAGCTGGCCAGCGGTGCGCGCCGCGTGTGTGCAGACAGCGAGCAGGGCGCGCGCATCGAGCGCGAGATCGACCGGGTCCGTGTGCGGGTCGGCGCGGCGCAGCGTTTGTTGCTGGCGGGCTATTCCAGTGTTGCCCAGGCTTGCGCCGAGTTTGCCGTGGGCCTGGGGTTTGAGGTGATTTTGTGCGATCCCCGCGACGAGGTGCTCGAAGGCGTGGTGCTGCACAACGTCGAGATCCGACGCCAGCTGCCGTCGGTGTTCATCGCTGACGGCGGCTGCCACAGCGACACGGCGGTGGTCGCGTTGACTCATGATCCGCGTATTGATGATCTGGCAATGATGGAGGCGGTGCGCACCGACGCGTTTTACATCGGCGTAATGGGTTCGATGCGCACCTCACAAAAGCGCTTCGAACGCCTGCGAAGGATTGGCGGGTTGGGCGAGACCGAATTGGCGCGCATCCATGCGCCTATCGGTTTGAACCTGGGCAGCAAAACCCCGGCGGAAATCGCGTTGGCGGTGCTGGCCGATATTCTTCGCACGCGTAGCGGCATCGCGCGGGATCGACTCTGACCGGCGCTTCCAAGGGTAACGGCGCGGCGATTGCCGAGCAATTGGCCCAGGACGGCGCCACCGTGATCGTCAACTACCCGAGCAGCCGTGAGGGTGCCGACCGCGCATTACCTGGCTTGCCCTATGACAGCCCATGCGATTGATCCAGTTGAGCTTTCAAGCTGGCGACTTGCGCTTCAAGTTCGCGCACGCGTTCGCTGGCCGCAACTTCGACGCTGACATCCTTCTGGATGCCGATGTAATAGGTGAGCTGATCCGCCTTGTTAAACACGGGAGTAATCGATAGCTCATTCCAGAAGGCACTGCCGTCCTTACGGTAGTTGCGAATGATCTGCCGGCAGGGCTGATGCGACTTGATCGCCTCGCGGATCGCGACCAAGCCCGCCTGGTCTCGGTCGTCACCCTGCAGGAAGCGGCAGTCCTGGTACAGCGTTTCGTCAGCGCTATACCCCGTAAGGCGCATAAAGGCGGGGTTAGCGTAGATCAGAATATGCTCATCGCCTTCCTGCTCCGCAATGACAATGCCATCGTCCGAGGTTTCAACCATCAGTTTCAGCAGTTCTGCGTCGATCATTTTTAGCGCCTCGGCGAAATTCAGATCATTCTAGGACAACTTGGGGGGTGAGCGCGTTCGGGGCGTCACTGACGAGCGGTGGTCATTAAAAGTGGAACTCCGACTCTTCACCACCGGTCAACTTTTCTGTCCGCATCCCTTGGCTGCGATGGTGTTGAACGTGGCGCCATCGCAGTGGGTTTTTTTGAGCGTCCCACTGACACGAAGGTTTATGAATATGAAGAGTGAACAGGTAGAAGGTGTTGCAGAGAAGTTGGCCGGCAAGGCGCAGAGCGCGGTCGGAAAGCTGATGGGTGATTCGAAGCTGCAAGCTGAAGGCGCTGGACGTCAAGCTTCTGGCCAGCTGACCCAAACCTATGGCGATGCACTCGACAGCGTGTCTACGTTCGTTAAGGAAAAACCGGTTGCTGCACTGGCCATCGGCGCAATAGCCCTGCTTGTACTTGACCGTCTCTTGCGCCGCTAAGCCGCAAGGAGAGGGCTTCTACAGCTTTCCCTCGCACTGCCCAGGGCATCTACTTTGGCAGTGCGAGGACCTGATATTCCCAAGTGCTTATAGGCCTGCAAGTCTACCCGTATCTACTTATTGGTAAGACGCAGCGCAATGGATAAGACAATCACTCGGATCAACTGGCCACCGACCTTAGGTCAATCACCGAGGTATGGCTCGGCGGGGCGCATACCCAGCTCGCCAAGGCGTCGAACGTGACTGCTAAAGCATTGGCGTGAATCGATCTTGGAACAGATCTGTTTTATGCCCATTAATGCTGGGTCAAACAAATGCAATGATGCCGCCATTGCCTCCACCGCATCCAGGAATGCCCATGTTCGAACATTTCGACCTCAACGCGCTGATTGCCGTCTACGGCTACTGGGTCATCTTCGTGGGCTGCCTGCTGGAAGGCGAAACAGTTTTGCTTCTCGGCGGTATGGCTGCACACCAGGGCACTCTGCAATGGCTGCATGTGATCGGCTGGGCCACGTTGGGCGGCATACTCGGCGATCAGTTACTGTTCTGGACCGGACGTTATTCCGGGAGTCGCCTGCTGCCTAAACTGAAGCGTCACCAGTCTGCCATTCAACGGGTGGAGCGCCTTATCCATCGCTACCCCATGACGTCTGTATTCGCTGTGCGCTTTCTCTACGGAATGCGCTTGGTGGGGCCTATGGTGATCGGTGCAAGCGGTCTGGCACCCTGGCGTTTCGCGCTGATCAATGTGCTGAGTGCGGCGATCTGGGCCACCCTGTTCGTCAGCGCCGGCTATTGGGCTGGCGAAGCATTGCAGCATTTTTTTGGCGATCTGAGACCGTATCGCCTGCCAATCTTCATCGGGGTGGTAGCACTTGTAGCCCTTGCGGCGCTGGTGCGGTATTTGCGCCGCCGGACCAAGGCGTTGCACCGCTGAGGGAGTGGTCATCCAGGCTCTTGGTCGGCCCATGACCAAGCAAAACGTTCCAGGTGTGCTTTTTTTTCGATGTGGGCTGCTCGTCTGAGCCGGGGTTGGAAGCAGGCACCGCGCAACGGCTATCGACACAGCGGCGGCCACTGTCTGGGCGAGGTAACTTTTTTGCTGTGCTGCGTACGGTCATGCTTGCTGTCATGAACGGATCGCCTGCGCCTTCGATATCAAGGTGGGTGGTGATGCAAAATAATCAAAAAGAAAGGCCGCCCATGAGAAAAGGGGCGGCCTTGTTTCTCTGTCGGGTCGACGCTCAATTGCCTCTGTAGGTAGAGAACCCGTAGGGGCTGAGCAGTAATGGGATGTGGTAGTGCGAAAGTGTCCCGTCTACCTCAAAAATGACCGGTACCTCCGGAAAGAAACTTGCAACTTTGTGCGCTTTGAACCACTCCCCGGTTTTGAAGGTGACACGGTAGGTGCCTTTCTCCAGCGCCTGACCATCGGGGTACAACCCGGGAATACGCCCTTGCTCATTTGTCGCGGCGCTGTTGAGCATTTTCCAGCTTTCGCCGTCCTGTTTTTCCAGCGTGACATTGACGCCAGGGGAGGGCAGACCATCTTGTAAGTTGAGTACATGCACGCTGAGCGGGTTTCCTGCCGCTAACGCCAGTGACGATACGACACTGAATACAAGGCCCGCGAAGAACGTTTTTAATCCAGTCATGATGATGTCCTTAGTTTTTGACGGTAGGTAAGATTTTGTTGATAGCGGCCAATGCGCAACATTCATCGTTTGCTGCACCACCGGCACCGGCCACGCCGATCGCGCCAATGACTTGCCCTTCAAACAGCAACGGCACGCCGCCGCCCAGCAGCAATAGCTCATGCAGGGTGTTGAGGTTTTCCGCATCGGGGGTGCTGCGGGCACGCTCTGCCAATAGTCGTGTTGGCGTCTTGGTCGATAGGGCGGTATAGGCCTTGCGTTGGGCGGCTAATGCATTGTGTGGGCCCACGTTATCGTCACGCTGCAAGGCGACCAGATTGCCCCCACGGTCGACAATGGCAGCAACACCTGTACGGCCATCGGCGTGACAGGCTGTCAGCGCGGCGTTCAGCAAATCATTGGCCATTGCCAGTGACACGTCGTTGCGCTGCAGCACTTGATCCGGGGCTGCAACGGCGAGCGCTGAGTTCATTGCGAGTGACATCAGCAATGAGGTCGATAGGCGTATACGCATGCTTTGTCCTTTGATTGGTCTGGCTGAGTCATAGCCAGGCATGATGCCCCGTGCACTCCGTCAGAATGATTGCCTGATAATTACCAAGATGTAATGTGCCAAAACGCCCGGGCGCGCTAGCCTATGCGCCAGTTCCGGAGGAAAAGATGCGTATCCTGGTTGTAGAAGATGAAGCGAAAACAGCGGATTACCTGCACAAAGCCCTGACTGAATCGGGTTACGTGGTGGAAGTCGCCCTGGATGGCCTGGAGGGCCAGTATCTGGCGCAGGAAAGTGAGTTCGACTTGATTATCCTGGACGTCATGCTGCCGGGCCTGAACGGATGGCAATTGCTGCAGATTATTCGACGCAAGTGGCAAACCCCGGTGCTTTTTCTGACTGCCAGGGACTCTGTGGAGGATCGGGTCAAGGGGCTTGAGTCAGGGGCCGATGATTACCTGGTCAAACCTTTTTCCTATGCCGAGTTGTTGGCGCGCGTACGTACTCTGCTGCGCAGGGGGCCGCCACGTGAGGTCGAGCAGTTCCTGGTTGCAGACCTGAGCCTGGATCTGTTGCGGCGTAAAGTTACGCGCGGGGGAGAGCGCCTCACCTTGACCAACAAGGAGTTTGCCCTGTTGCACCTGCTGGTCAGCCGTGAAGGGGAGGTGCTATCGCGCTCGTTGATTGCTTCGCAGATCTGGCAGATGAACTTTGACAGTGATACCAATGTGGTCGACGTCGCCATCCGGCGACTGCGCGCCAAGGTTGACGATCCTTACCCGCTCAAGTTGATACAGACAGTGCGTGGCATCGGCTACATGCTTGAGGTGCAATCCTGAAACTGTTCCCGCGCGCCCTGAGCCTGCGCCTGGCGGTCATGTTCGCGTTGGTCAGTGCGCTGCTGCTGGGCTCCATTGGTTTTTATCTTTATCAGTCGTTACAGCGAGAAATCGCCTGGCGCGATGACCAGGCCCTGCTCGGGCGCCTGGAGCGCATGCAGGCGTTGATCAACGACAGTGTCAGCGTCGAGCAACTCAGAAATCGGCCCAAGCTATACGAAAACATGCTGGGCAATCGCGACAACCTGCTGTGGATCATCGATGACACAGGCCAGGTGCTGATCGAAATCAACCCCGTCAGCATGAGCTTGCCCAGGTTACCGGCTGCAGCCCAGGCTCAGGTGGGTGACGGTGACACTTCGATGGCGGTGCGGCTTGCCTGGCAGCATGTCATGCAGGGTGATCGCGGCTTGACCCTGATTGCTGGCAAGTTGTTGAGCGAGCGCGAGCAGATGCTGGGGGCTTACCGACTCAAGCTCTGGCTCGCGATGTCGGTCGGCGCATTGCTGGCTTTTGTACTCGGCGGGTGGGTCAGTCAGCGAGGCTTACGACCTGTGCGCCTGCTGGCCAAGCGCGCTGCCGCCATTGATGCACACCATCTGCATCTGCGGCTGGATGAGTTCAACGAATTCAGTGAACTGCAAGTGCTCAGCCAGGCGCTTAATCAAATGCTCGCACGCCTCGAAGAGGGCTTCGCCCAGCTCTCACGATTCTCAGAGGATCTCGCCCATGGGATGCGTACCCCGCTCACTAACCTGATGGGGCATACCCAACAATCGCTCAGGCATGGTCGTTCAATTGAGGACTACCAGAACCTGCTGGTTTCCAATCAGGAAGAATATGAGCGTCTGGCGCGAATGATCGACAGCATGCTGTTCCTCGCTCGTAACGAGCAGTCGCATGCATCGGTGAGTGATCAGCTCATCAACCTGCACGATCTAGTCGAGCAACTGTGTGAGTATTTTGAAGGTGTGGCGCAAGAGCGTGACGTCACGCTGATCAATCAGGCCCATGACCACGTGCGTGCTGATCCGGCCCTGGTCCGCCGAGCACTGGCTAACCTGCTGTCCAACGCGCTGCGTTATGGCGCTACTGCTAGCGCAGTGACGATTAGCAGTGTGGTGTGGGAGGACAGGATCGAAGTCAGTGTGCACAACCAAGGCCCGCCGATTTCGGCGCAACATCTACCTCGGTTGTTTGAGCGCTTCTACCGGTGCGACCCGTCACGCAATCAGCCGGACGATTCTGGTGGCTTGGGGTTAGCAATCGTCCGTTCAATTATGCAATTGCATGGCGGGCGGGTAACCGTTGAGAGCACTGGAGCAGGTACACGCTTTTGCTTGGTGTTTGTGCAACAGAAGGCTTAAGCGAATGCCCTTAAGCCTATCCGTTGTGGCACGACCTATGGGATCAAGCGCATCTCGCGGAGTTTGTCGAACACATCGAAAAACGCTTGATCGCTCGCCTGGTAGGCGGTGAAGCCCATTGCACGGCTTTTCGACATATCAGTGACGACTTCGATGGGTCTACCAAGGTCTGCATCGGTATGCCATGGGGATATCAGGCGACCAATATCAGCTTCCTTCAAGCCGTGCTCCGCGACTATTTGCGTCCATACCGCTTGGTCGTCAGCCATTTGCTGCTCAAGCGGTGAGAGCGAGGCGGGATAATCGGCAGCAGGCACGTCGAAGTATTCGGCAATTCGGCCCCACATCCATTTCCAGCGAAACACATCGCCATTAGTCACGTTGAATGCCTGGTTGGCTGCCGCTGGCGTGGTGGCCGCCCACAGTTGTTGTTTCGCCAACTGCCGTGCATCCGTCATATCGGTGAGGCTGTCCCACTGCACTCTTGATCCCGGAAATACAAAAGGGCGATTCGTCTGTTTGCAAACCGAGGCGTAGACGGCGAGGGTGGTCGCCATATTCATCGCGTTGCCTACGGCAACCCCGGTGACGGTATGCGGGCGATGAACGCTCCAGGTGAAGCCGTCCTTTTCAGCCGCGGCGAAAAGTTCGTCCTCCTGGGCGTAATAGAAATTCTCGACATTCAGACGATCCTGCTCTTCGCGAAACGGTGTTTGCGGAAGGCTGCCTTTGCCATAGGCTTCGAACGGGCCGAGGTAGTGTTTCAGGCCAGTAACCAGTGCTACGTGCTCAACGCTCTTGGCGGGTCGAACGGCGGCCAGCACGTTGCGAACCATGGCGGCATTGACGCGAATGTTTTCGGCCTCCGTGGCTTGCCGCGACCATGTGGTGATGAACACATGAGTAGGTTTCAGATCCGCAAGCGCATGTTCCAGCGAGGCTGGATCCTGGAGGTCTGCCGCGATGGGGATCACGCCTTGCGATTGCGACGGGTGCCTCGATAGCGCGGCGACCTGCCACTTGTTGTCGATCAGTAATTGAGTGATGGCGCTGCCAACGATACCGCTGGCGCCGACGACTAAAGCTGTTTGGCTCATGAGTTCCTCCTAGATTTAGAGTTGGGAGTCCACCTGAGCAACGGAGGTTCAATCTAAACTGGAGTGCGCGCAAGTAATCGTCGAGTGGCGGCAAGCTCAAGACCAGGATATAAGCCCTTTGCGGGTCGCCTCCGTTAATGGTGGTCCCTGGGGCTCAGTGTTTGGGGCTCGCGACGCCCTCTGAGGCCTGTGCCAGCGCTTGCGTGTCAACATATTCCCGGATGTTCGTCAGCTTTTGAAGAGCGCGCCGGGTTCTCGCATTATCGCGGCGGTCCGCAATCCTGCGAAGGCACAAGACCTGGCTGAACGCGGAGTGATTGTGCGCGAGGTAGACTACGCAAGGCCTGAAACATTAGCCCGCGCGTTTGAGGGAGTGGAAAAGCTTATTTTGATTTCCTCTAGCGAAGTAAACGGGCGGCTGCCTTTACACCATGCCGTCATTGATGCGGCGAAACAGGCGGGCGTTTCACTGCTGGCTTACACCAGTATGTTACACGCCGATTCATCGACCGCTCAGCTCGCGATAGAACACCGACAAACTGAAGAAGCGATCACTGCGTCCGGGCTTCCAGCCGTCATCCTGCGCAACGGTTGGTACACTGAAAACCACCTATACGCGTTGTCTGCTGCACTTGAGCATGGTGCGTTCGTAGGCTCTGCAAAGTACGGACGCTTTTCCTCGGCGGCGCGTAAAGATTACGCAGCGGCGGCAGCGGCGGTCCTGACCAAAGGCAGCCATGCAGGCGAAATATATGAGCTGGCAGCCGATCAGGCCTTCACCCTGGCCGAACTGGCGGCTGAGGTCTCCCGCCAGTCCGGCAAGCCTGTGGTCTACAACGATCTTCCTGAGCAGGACTACGCAAAATTGCTGGTTGATTTTGGGCTTCCTGCTGATCTTGCCGCCCTGCTGGCTGACGCAGATGCCGCGGCGTCCCGCGGAGCGCTGTTTGATGACGGAGGTGTTTTATCAACGTTGATTGGCCGTCCATCGATACCGATGAAGGAATTGGTCGCGTTGGCTCTTCGCGCCTAATTATCAATAGATCCTTCGCGCCGCCACCACATTTTAAGGGGGTGGCGCTTGTTGAAGGTTGGCTCACAGAGCCATGGTCCTGTCGTGGATGGGCATGGCCTGGTTGCCGTAATGAGCTGCTCAATGGAGGTGGTTGTTGCAGGAGCTCTCAGTCGGTTAGCAGGGTAAGGGGCTCGTGAGGAAGCTGCTCGGGCGAAGCGGACTGTTCGATAGCAAAGAGGGTTCCATTCCCTTGAAGACAAGCGCGCTTGGTTGACCAGCTCTGCACGCAGAACTCCTCCTTCAGCAGTATCATCACTGAGTACTGCATCAAGCCTTCCAGCCACATTCTGCACTTTTATTGTTGTTCAAAGCGATTGTCGTCGCTCGAACTGTGCACGTAATAGCTTGGCGCTCAAATCCTCCCAATGCTCGACAAACGCTGTGCGGGCTGTTTCGAAGTCGCGACTGCGAAGGCAGGCTATCAAGTGCTCATGGTCCTCGACGATTTGCTTGGGGTCCTCATAACAGGGCTGTTGCAGTACTAGCAGCAGCTCAATCTCGCTCTCCAGCATGGCATAGCTGCGCTGCAGGCGTGCGCTGCCACTGGCGCGGATGATGGCTCGGTGGAAGTCACCATCGGCGGTGACAATGTCTGAGCGTGGAGTGTCGGGTGCGGCATTGCGCAATCTTTCAACGGCGTCCAGCGCGTCAGCTGGAACCGTGCCATTGAGGATAATCATGCGCACCGCTTCAGTTTCCAGTACCCCGCGCAGCCGAGCAATATCGACGATGTCATCCGGGCCGAACTCGGGTATGCAGAACCCGCGATGAGGTACTTTCAGCAACAAGCCGAATGACACCAGCAGCTGTGCTGCGCTGCGAAACGTGTTGCGCGCCACTTCGTACTCATCCGCCATCTTGACGTCTCGCAGGAATTCGCCTGGCTCGAAGTCACCGTTCAGGATCCTGGCCTTGAGCTTTGCAGCCAGTGCTTCGACCGCTGAGAGCTTGACTGGGGATGTTTCAATGTTCGTGCTGGAAAAAATCATGTTAACCACGACGAGGGTTGGGGCTCGGTAGAGCGAGCGATTCTAATACGCCCGCGGTGACGCTCACCAGCGAGGTCGCTAGCCTCCTTATAAATTGTGCAACAACTATATTTTTTTTGAGTTTTTTTTGAGTTTTTAAATCATTATAAGCTATTGATTATTATTGATTTTGTTAAATGTCTTGCCTGAAATCCAGCCAGAAGCTCGAAATATTTCCTTCCAATTAAAATAATTGTAGCACAATATATTTGCATCGATGTCGTGCCATGCATGGCTTTCCACGCCCAGGAGTCCGGCAATGCAAGTAATTGGGAAAGATGAGTCCAGCGAAAGCCTTGTCGCCTTACAGGGAGATTTGGCGGCGCCTTTCACGCCAGTGTCGCTTGAGGAAGGCCGGCGTATTGTGCTGGAGCAGTTTGGTATCAGCGCGCAGTTGACGCGATTTGCCACGGAAAAAGACGATACGTTTCGCTGCGATTGTTCAAGCGGCCAATCCTACGTGCTCAAGATCGCCAACCCGCAGGAAGCGCCCGTTGAGCTCTCGCTGCAAATCGAAGTGATGCAGCATATTGGGCGCAGGGCGCCTCAGTTACCGATCCCCAGGGTTTACCCCGCACTGGACGACAGGTACCTGACCACCGTAGTAACTGAAAGTGGTGAGTCAAGGCAGGTGAGGCTTCTGAGCTTTATGCCAGGCACACCATTGGATAAAACCACCCTCAACTCCCTGGGGCGCGAGCAGATCGGCCAATTGCTTGCGCACCTGAGGCTGGCCACTGCCGACTTTACCCACCCGGCAGAATCGCGCAAGGTCTGCTGGGATGTGCAGCACCTGCGGATGCTTGAGCCGATGCTCAACGGTGTCGTCGAGCCCGCGCGCCGGCACTCGCTGGAGCGGGCACTCGAACGCTTTGGCGAGGTGGAGGGCTTGATCGCTGGGTGCCGACAACAAGTGCTGCATAACGACTTCAATACCTCGAACATCGTCATCGATGCGCATCGCCCGCAATGTGTCGGAGCGATCATCGATTTCGGCGACACGGTCAAGACCGCTATTGCCATCGATGTGTCTACAGCCATGATGAACCAGTTGCTCGCGGTGCAACCCGGCCAGGACCTCGATATTTTTGCCCCCGCCAAGGATCTGCTCAGAGGTTACCTGCGGGTCGCCGACCTGACGCCAGAGGAGCTGGCCCTTATCCCGCACCTGGCCATGGCACGCCTGGTTGCCAGAGCGTTGATTACCACCTGGCGCTCGCAGCTTTTCCCGCAGAACAGCGCCTACATCTTAAGGAATGCCGCGCCGGGATGGGGCCAGTTGGATTGGATGCTTAACCGGTCACCGTCACAGATGTCAGCGCTTTTGATGCACTTCGCCGACTGATTCATCCATAGCTTAGGGGGGGTTTAAATGAGCAACTCAAATATCCGGGCTGTCCGTGGTGACATGCCTAACGGCTTCAACCCTGCCAACGCCGATCGCCTGGACCCTGCTGCACGTGAACATATTCAGCGTCGGATCGATTTGCTGGGGCCCGCCTATCGGTTGTTCTACAACGAGCCGGTGGGGGTTGTGCGTGGCGAAGGGGCTTACCTGTACGATAAGGACGGCAACGAGTACCTGGACGCCTACAACAACGTGGTGTCGTTGGGGCATTGCCATCCGCGCGTTATCGCTGCGGTCACTGAACAGATGAATAAGCTGTGCAGCCACACTCGGTACATGCAGGACGGCATTCTTGACTACGCCGAACAGCTGCGCGCCACGGCGGACGGAGAGATGGCCGCCGAAGGGCACTTGATGTTCACCTGCAGTGGTTCGGAAGCCAACGATCTTGCCATCCGCATTGCACGGCATCACACCGGCAATACGGGCGTCATCGTCACCGCCGAGGCCTACCACGGCAACTCGGCGACCGTGGCAGCCTTTTCGCCGTCGCTGGGTATCAATGCCAAGCTCGACCCGTTCGTGCGCCGGGTGCCTGCTCCGGACTCCTATCGCATCCCACGTGAAGCACTGGGCCGCTATATGGCCGACCAAGTGGCGGCGCAGATCCGCGATATCCAACGCCATGGGGGGGGAGTCGCGGCGTTCATTGCCGACTGCCTGTTTTCGTCCGATGGCCTGTTCTGTGATCCGGTCGATGTATTCGGGCCGATCGCCGAGGTGGTGCGCAAGGCGGGAGGCCTGTTCATCGCCGATGAGGTCCAGTCGGGGTTTGGTCGCAGCGGCACGCATTTCTGGGGGCATCAACGCCACGCGGTGGTGCCGGACATCATCACCATGGGCAAACCCATGGGCAACGGCTACCCAGTGGCGGGATTGATGGTGCGTCCGGAAGTGGTCGCAAGTTTCGGTCGCGACATGCGCTATTTCAATACGTTTGGCGGCAACAGCGTCGCGATCGCGGCCGCTCAGGCGACGCTGGATGTCATTACCGAAGAGCAGTTGATGGCCAACGCCAACCGTGTGGGCAGCCTGATCATGGCGGGTCTCAACGACCTGGCTGCCCGGTACGAGCAGATTGGCGACGTGCGAGGCACCGGCATGTACTTCGCGGTCGAGCTGGTAAAGGACCGGGCCAGCAAAACGCCGGACATGCAGACCGCTTTGCGCCTGGTCAACCATCTGCGGGACAAACGCGTGCTCATTTCTGCGACCGGACCCGATGCGAGCATTCTGAAAATTCGCCCGCCCTTGATCTGGACAGCAAGGGAGGCGGGTCGGCTGCTGGACGCCTTGGAAAGCGCTTTTGCCGAGTTGTAAAGCCCACCCCGGCGCCTCGATAAAGCTGCTGGGGTGTGCCTTTAAAACGGTGGTTTGTACCAAGTAACCCTGCGTTTAAGCGCTTATGCACGGCCTCATGGTGATGTAATAAATTCATGAGGGCCGGATGCTCGGCACCCCACAGCGGCTTGCGCCGTAATGACCTCAGCACTGATTAAGGACCGCATTCATGAGCGTTCTTCGCCCCAAGTACATTACCTTCGACTGCTACGGCACATTGACCAACTTCAAAACCGCAGCCCTGACGCGCGATCTGTTTGCCGATCGCATCCCGGCTGAGCGAATGGACCAGTTCATCAAGGACTACGCGGCCTATCGCTTGGACCAGGTCATGGGTGACTGGCTGCCTTATGACCAGATTCTCAAGATAGCCTTGGCGCGCACGTGCAAGCGTTGGGGCATCGAATACCGCGACGAAGGCCAGGTGTACTACGACGCCGTGCCGACCTGGGGACCGCATCCCGACGTGCCGGCGGGTCTGGCGAAAATCGCCGGCAAGATTCCCCTGGTGATTTTTTCCAACGCCATGGACGAACAAATCATGTCCAACGTCGACAAGCTCGGCGCACCGTTTCACAAGGTCTTCACCGCCCAGCAGGCCCAGGCCTACAAACCACGTCTGGCGGCTTTCGAGTTCATGCTCGATAACCTGGGCTGCAGGCCGGAGGACGTGCTGCATGTTTCATCGAGCTTTCGCTATGACCTGATGTCGGCCCACGACATGAAGATCAAGCACAAAGCCTTCGTGGCCCGGGGGCATGAACAGCCGGCCAATGCAGCCTTCGGCTACCACCAGATCCCGGATATCGGCGGGCTGGCCGGACTGGTCGGGCTTTAGCAACAGGTCACTCTTCTGATCCCATTTGGATAACTAGAACATGCCAGCACCCTTAATTCCCGTGCATACCTCTGCCGATCTGCCGGCAGAGGCTGATGTGGTCGTGATCGGCGGCGGTATCATCGGCGCCTTTACCGCCTATTATCTTGCCAGACGCGGCATGAAGGTCGCCCTGGTCGAAAAGGGCCGCATAGGCGCCGAGCAATCAAGCCGTAACTGGGGCTGGTGCCGTCAGCAGAATCGCGATGCGCGTGAGTTGCCGATGGCCACCAAAAGCCTTGAACTGTGGGAGCAATTCGCCGCGCAAACCGGTGAGCAGACCGGTTTTACGCGGTGCGGCTTACTTTACCTAAGCAACAACGACGAGGAGCTGGAAGGGTGGGCGCGCTGGGGCGAGTTTGCGCGTACGGTCAACGTGCAAACCCAGATGCTCACCGCCGAGCAGGCCGCAGAGCGTGGCAGGGCGACTGGCACGTCTTGGAGGGGTGGGGTGTTTGCGCCCACCGATGGCATAGCCGACCCTTCCCGCGCAGCCCCCGCGGTCGCATGCGCGATCATGGCACTGGGCAGTAGCGTGCACCAGGATTGCGCCGTGCGGGGCGTCGAGACCGAAGGCGGTCGATTGTCGGCGGTGATCACCGAAAAAGGCACCATACGCACCCGGCTCGCGGTGCTTGCCGCCGGCGCCTGGGCTTCGTCGTTCTGCCGCCAATACGGTATTCGGTTCCCGCAAGCGACGATTCGTCAGACCGTTCTTTCGGTCACCGCTCCGAGCCAGGAAATTCCCAGTGCGCTGCATACCGCTGGCGCGTCCATGACCCGCCGCTTCGATGGCGGTTACACGCTGGCGATCAGCGGACGAGGTCGAGTCGACATCACTCCGCAGTTGCTGGGGTTCTCTACGCAATTCTTGCCGATGTTTCAGCGCCGCTGGCGCAACCTTGCGCTTGGGGGGCTGGAAGGCTGGCACGCAGGCCACGAAAGCTTGAAGCGCTGGCGCCTGGACCAGCCCACGCCGATGGAGAGAATGCGCATTCTCGATCCAAGCGCTGATGCCTCGACAGTTGCGTTGACTTACAAGCGCGCGGTGCAATTGGTGCCGGCTTTGCAAGGAACGTCGATCAAGGCGTCCTGGGCCGGCTATGTGGACAGTACGCCGGACGGTGTTCCCGGTATCGGCGAAATGGCCAGCCTGCCAGGGTTGGTGATCGCGGCAGGGTTCAGCGGGCATGGTTTTGGTATTGGTCCGGGCGCGGGTCATCTGATTGCCGATATCGTCAGCGGTATGACCCCCATTGTTGATCCGCGTCCTTATCACCCAGACCGTTTTCAGACGTCCGCCTGGGGTAAGGTGGCGGACTTTTGAGTTGAAGCCGTTTTGTTGAAATGTATTGAGAACGCGCCTTCGCGTTTCAAGTATCCGCTGGAACCGTTTCTTGTGCGAAATGAACACCACCCGTCGACCGCCATTGACCGCGTTCTTTTTTATTGCAGGCTGAATTCGGCTTGTTGGCCAGGCTGTTCAGCCCGTGATTAGCGTCCGTCGCTATCGAAGAAACTGGCTCGAATTTTGTCAGCCAGCGCCATCAATGGTTTGGCATATTGAGCGATCACTGCTTCAATCGACTTAGGGGTCGATACGCTGATATTCAATATGTGGTCCTGATAATTACGTATGCCAAGTGGCGTGGAAATGGCCACAACTTCGGCCTGCCAGGAAGCAGCGCAATACCCTCGGAGTCGCACGCTTTCGCAGGCGTCAGCAATCTCCGTTTCCTCGTACACCAGCATGCCGCTGCGGATAAGCGTCTGGGTCAGGCGACTGGTCGTGGACTTGGACAAACCTGTACGTTCGCTAATCTCGCCATTCCCCAAGTACTCCGGGCTTTCAACAATGACGTCGGCATGAGCGGTGAGGTGCAACAAGCCTAATCGGAGTTGGTCGGTTTCGGCCCCTATGCGATCACTGCGTGCGAAGCACAGGAATTTGGCAACCTGGGCCGCGCCAAGGATCTCAACTCTTAGAGTATCGCCGCCTTGGCCAGGTGCATATCTGCCTACGCCATGTATGGGGTGCCAGGGGTCGAGTGTTCGAATCACTCCGTCCCAACCATATAGCTCAATGACTTAGCCCAAACGGTAACGCTTGGGCTTTTCCATGCCTGCAAAATTAAGCCCTCGCCACAGGCCCATGACTCATTCACCAAATCCAATAATAGCTTTGGTTTCCAAATACTCCTCAAACCCCTGCACGCCATACTCCCGACCATTCCCTGAGCGCTTGTAGCCACCAAACGGCGCCATCGGATTCCACGCGGGGTAGTTCAGGTGCACTTGGCCCGCACGAATACGCGACGCCACGGCACGTGCCTGCGTCAAGTCGTGGCCCTGAACGTGGGCGCCCAAACCGTATACCGTGTCGTTGGCGATGGCGACGGCTTCATCCACCGTCTCATACGCAATGATGCACAGCACCGGGCCGAAGATTTCTTCCTGGGCAATGCGCATGGCGCTGTTCACGTCGGAGAAAACCGTGGGGCGGGTATAAAAACCCTTGTCAAAACCCAGCACACGCCCAGGCCCACCGCACACCAGTTTCGCACCCTCGTCGAGGCCTGCCTGGATCATCGCCTGGACGCGATTGAACTGGGCTTCGTTGGCGATGGGCCCCAATTGCGTGTCTTCCGATTGCGGGTCGCCAACGATGAGCGCATTTGCAGTCGCCGCCGCCAGGGCCTCGACCTCGGCCAAACGGTTTTTTGGCACGATCATGCGGGTCGGAGCGCTGCACGATTGCCCGACGTTGCGAAACGCGGACATCACCCCCAGCGGTACGGCCTTGGCGAAGTCGGCGTCGGGCAGCAACACATTCGGCGACTTGCCCCCCAGTTCCTGGGTGACGCGTTTCACCGTAGGGGCTGCCGCTTGGGCAACCAGCGCGCCTGCGCGGTTGGAGCCGGTGATTGAGATCATATCGATATCCGGATGTGCCGCCATGGCTGCGCCAACCTGGGCACCGCTTCCATTGACGAGGTTGAACACCCCGGGCGGCAGGCCTGCGTCATGCACCAGTTGTGCAAACAGCAGGGCACTCAGCGGCGACAGTTCGCTGGGTTTCAAGACCACGGTGCAGCCTGCGGCGATGGCCGGGGCGACTTTGGCGGTGATCTGATACAACGGCCAGTTCCACGGCGTGATAAGACCGCAGACGCCTATGGGCTCGCGCTGGATGGCGGTACCGCCTTCCACCGTCTGGAAGCGATAGCTGGACAGCAAATCACGAGCGACCCGAACGTGTTCGGCCGCCAACGGCACTTGCATTGCCCGAGCGAAGCCGATGGCGGCGCCCATTTCCAAGGAGAGCGCCTGTGCAAGCTGCTCTTTGCGCTCAAGGATAAGCTCGTGGATTTTCCCAAGCACCAACGCCCTGGACGCCGCGGGCGTTGCAGACCAACCGGCGAACGCCGCACGTGCTGCCGCAACGGCACGATCCACATCCTCGGCAGACCCGCTTGCGACCTGTGCAACCACCTCCTCATTGGCCGGGTTGACCACCGGCAAACTGGTGGCAATGGTCGGGGAAACCCAGCAGCCGTCGATATAAAGCTGCTGAGACGTTTTGTTCGAAGCGTGTATGGTCATCCAACTGGCTCCCTGGAGCGGCAATAGGCGCTGCGAACAGCAAGGCCCGGTGTCTCGCTAAGCTAGCAAAAGGTTTCAGCCCGAAGATGCCGTTATTCAACGCTGCAAGGGATAATCTGCTGAATCTGGCAGGCTGGCTTTGCGACCTAGCCGATTGCTTGCGTCACCAGCGCAAACTGGTTGATGCCGCCGCTTGATTGCGGGGGCACACCCCGTACCATTCGCGGCGCTTTGTCGACGCATGGCAGCCCCAGGCTCTCCAGCCAGTCGGCCAATCCGCAGGCGGTGGGAATGTCGAAGCGCACGAACTGACCCGGGATCAACCGCAGCAGGTGAGTGATCAACTGTTGGGCCTGTTCCTGATTGTGTGCAACGACAGGACCCACGATATGGCCCCGACCAAATCGGCGGAGCAGGGCGCAACCATTGAGTTGCCCTTCGACCTCAATGCCGACCACGTGCTCGGCCGTAGACAGCAGGTCGTTGAGTACCTGGGTGCGGTCCAGGCCGCTGCCGGCATTGGCCAGTTCGATCACCGTGGGGTAATCAGCCAGGCTCAATACGCGACAGTGCGCATGCCGGGTCAACGGCATTGGTGCCGGAGCGTGCGGTACGCCCTGATGTTGCTGAATGTGCGCAAAGTCGACGAAGCCCAGGCTGGTGTACAGCGGCGCCCCTGATTCGGTTGCGTTGAGGATCGGCGTACGCGGGCCCGTAGCGTCCAGGCACAGGTTCATCAGCTGGCGCCCGATGCCTTTGCCTTGGTGTTGATCACTCACAATCACCAGACCGATGGAGGAATAAGCCCCCTGATGGCAGGCGAACGCCACGCCCACCAGCTTACCCTCATGTTCGGCGACAAAGCCTTCGGACGTGCGCTGCACCATCGCCCAGTCTTCCTCGCGGTGAGGCCATTTCAGGTGCACGGACAGTGCGTGGGCGGCGGGCATGTCGGCGGCGGTGACTGTGCGATAAACGTAGGAGTGGCTCATATCAGTTTTCCTGTAGTGGGGGCGTTTGCAGGCACCGTAGAAGGTTGGGTAAACCGCCGGATATCGAAGGGGCTGATCAAGGTGCTGGTGCTGCCGGTGCTGATCAGCTCGGCCATTACATCCCCCACGCCCGGGCCGAGCTGGAAGCCGTGCCCACAGAAGCCGAAGGCATAAAACAACCCGTCCACGCTGCCGCTCGGGCCCATCACCGGCAGGGAGTCCGGGGTGTAGCTCTCGATACCGCTCCACACACGAATGATGTTCAGCTTCTCGGCCCCCGGTAACAGTCGCCGCATTTGGCGCATCTGGTTGAGCAGGCTTTCGGGTTTGAAAAACGCCCGTCGGTTGATCATGTCCGGCGTACAGCGGTTGCCGCCGCCGATGATGATGTTGCCGCGCGGGATCTGGCGGAAGTAGATCACCTCTTCCTTGATTTTGGTGAACACACCGATCACGGTCGGCAAGGCGTAGGGCACCGGTTCCGTGACCGACATCTGCGGGCCGTTGGGCTCCAGCGGTACCGGCTCACCAAAGCGCTCGGACAAGCGGGCAGCCCAGGCACCGGCTGTAATCAACAGCTGCTCGGCGACGAACAACTGCCCGTCGGTGGTGGTGACCTGGAATAAACCATTGACCTTTTCCACGTCGGCGACTTCGGTCTTTTCCTCGATTCGTGCCCCGAGACGCCGGGCTGCACGGGCAAACGCCGGCGCTGCGAGGCGCGGGTTGGCGTGACCATCGTGAGGCGCATAGGAGCCGCCTTTCACCTCTGGGCCGAGGAAAACAAAGCGCCGGTGCAGCTCGGCGCCGCGATAGATTTTCAAGTCCAGTTGCGCGGCTTCCGACGCGGCGGCGTAGGCCTCAAGTTCAGCGATTTCATCTTCGCGATAGCACACGCGCATGTGGCCACTGGGGATGAACTCCAGGTCGTCATCGATCAGCTCGGGCAGGCGTTTCCACAGCGCCCAAGAACGATTGGCCAGCTCCAGTTGCCCCAGGTAGCGGCCCTGGCGGCGCACGTTGCCGAAGTTCACACCGCTGGCGTACTGACCGATCTGGTCGCGTTCCAGCAGCGTGACCGAGCAGCCGCGCCGCCGCAGGAAAAACGCCGACGAGGCGCCCATGATGCCGCCACCGATAATCAGCACCTGGCTTTTCGAACCTGATTGATTACCAGCCATGGAGGCGGCTCCAGATGTGTACGCCGCCTTTGGCGTCCACGGCGTGATAGTCCGGGAACTGCGCGCCGGTGGCGCAGGCATGGTTGGGGAGGATGCGCAGCCGGCTGCCGATGGGGAAGCGCGTAACAAGGTCGTCAATGGCGGCGGTGCCCAGGGTGACGATGCCATGTTCCTGGTTGGCGCCCGTGACCAGCGCACCGTCGATCCAGTCGCCGGCTTCGGTACACACTTGGCCATAACCGAAGTCCTGGCGCTGGCGCTGTGTGCCACGGTCACGGCTCATGGCCATCCAGCCGGCGTCAGTAATGATCCAGCCTTTGTCCGGCTGATGGCCGATCACCGTGGTCAGTACGCTGAGTGCCAACTCGTCGGCCTGACACACGCCAATGTTACGCATCACCAGGTCAAAGAACACATACACGCCCGCCCTCACTTCGGTGACACCGTCCAGGTTCAGGGCCGAGAGGGCCGTGGGGGTTGAGCCGATACTGACCTCGGCGCACGCCAGCCCGGCTTCGCGGATGGTGCGGGCGGCGCTGACGCAGAGGGCACGTTCCTGTTCGGCCAGCGCCTGCAGGGCTTCGAGGGTGTCCAGCTCGTAACTGGAGCCCGCGTGGGTCATCACCCCCCGCAGGCGCATACCGCCGTCGTTGAGCAGGTGCGCCACCTCAATCAGCACAGGGTCTTGCGCGGCCAGGCCTGAGCGATGGCCGTCGCAATCGATCTCGATCCATACGTCGAAGCGTTCGTCATGTTGCTGTGCGAACGCGACGATGGCGCGAGCGCCTGAGACGCTGTCGGTGAGCAGACTCAAGTTGCAGCCTCTGCGCCGCAGGGCCAGGGCCTGAGGCAGTTTGCCCGGCGCTATGGCAACGGCGTAGAACACATCGCTGATGCCTGCGGCGAAACAACGCTCGGCCTCTTTGAGGGTGGAAACCGTGACGCCGCTGGCGCCTGCGTCAATCTGTGCCTGGATCACCGGCAAGCACTTGCTGGTTTTGATGTGCGGGCGCAAACGTACGCCAAGGGTGCCCATGCGCTCTTGCATACGCTGGATGTTGTGCTGCATTCGCGTAAGGTCGATGAGTGCGACAGGTGTGTCTAGGGAGGCAATCTGCATGGACATGGCGGAACTCGAGTGACTGGGTACAAGCGGCACTCTACTCAGCTGTCCTTAAGTTGTGGTTCAATCATGACTAATCAATCATTAAGTAAAATTGAATGATTTCTATCGAAGACCTGCGTCTGGCCGTCACCCTTGCGCGCTCTGAATCACTGAGCGCTGCGGCCCGAGCCCTGAACGTCACTCCGCCGGCGCTCTCCATGCGCCTGCGTAAACTGGAGACCTTCCTGGGGCTGACCCTGGCCAATCGCGACGCCCGACGCCTTAGCCTTACGGCAGATGGCGAGCGGTTCTCGCGAGAAAGTGCGCTGCTGCTGGAGCAGCTCGAAGCGCTGCCGGAGTCCTTCAGGCAAAAGGACGAAACGCTGGTGGGCACCTTGAGGTTGGCGGCGCCATTTGGCTATGGTCGGCAGCGAATCGCACCGCTGTTGGCGCGTTTTGCCAGGATGCACCCCCAGCTGTGCCTGCACCTGGATCTGCGCGAGACCCCCTGGCCTGATCGTCATGACAGCGATGCGGTGATTCACATCGGCCATCTCAACGACAGCCTGTGGACGGCGCGGTCGCTCACGCCAAACGAGCGTTGGCTATGCGCGAGCCCAGCCTACCTGCAAGCCCACGGTGTACCGTCATCACCGGACGAACTGGCGTCCCATCGCTGCATTTGCATTCGTGAAAATAATGAGGACGTTACGCTCTGGCACCTGCGCAAGGGGCAGGGCCGCAAGACGCTGCGCGTGGAGCCAGCGTTGCTGAGCAATGATGGAAGCGTTGCCCGGCGATGGGCCGAGCAAGGCTTGGGGTTGGTGTTGCGTTCGCAGTGGGATGTCAGCGACGCCGTTGCCAGCGGCAGCCTGGTGCGCGTGTTGGCAGACTGGAGTTTTGACAGTGCGCCGATCATCCTCCTGGTGCCGTCGCGAAAGCTTCGCAGCCCGCGCGTCCAGGCATTGGTGGCGTTTATGGAGGAGGCGCTGAAAGCCTGATTTGCGCCTTATTTCACGGCGTAGACCTTGCGTACATACACCGTGCTGTTCCAGGCACACGGCGCACCTTTGGCCACGAATACCGTGTCGCCACGGTTGACCGTCACCGCAACTCCCTCGTCGTCTTGCAGCGTGACGCTGCCTTCGAGCAGGTGCATCAATTCATGCAGTTTGTGCGGGCGGCCGTGGCGGGCGTAGGGCGTCGAGTCCCAGATGCCGATGCGCAGCTCAGTGACCTCATCATCGAACAGGTTGAACGCGCGGCACTGCGGGGTAGGGCCGATCAGGATCTGTGGTTCGGGCGCGGCGGAGGGATTGAGCAGGGTATGCGGGGCAAGCAAGGTCAGGCCCGGGCGCGCCGGAGCATTGGCTTGGTCGACGGCGCAGAACGCCCATTGGCTGCCTGCGCTCGCCTGCACTGTAAGGCGTGTGCCACGACCGATCACGGCGCTGCTGCCGACCCCCAGCTCCAGTGTCTGGTCTGCGCTGCCGAGCAGCACATGGCCTGCGTGTACCACCAGTGTTTCGCTGTGGGGGAAGCCTTCGATCACGGCTTCGCCGCTGAATGTCACCAGCCCTGCGGACACGCCATCATCGCCCAGCCAGGCGAGTTGGCGGGTGTCGCCGAAGGGGTCCAGCGCGCTCAAGGCGCCGGTATTGAAAGACGTGGCAACGCGGCTGCCGTCGGCGCGAGCCAACAGCAGGATACGGGGAGATGACATGGGGAATGCTCCGGGAGGAAAGTCAGCCGATCGCCTGAGTGATCAGGGCAAAGGGGTGTACGCCGTGGCTGGCCCGGGGCGGCGTGCCCAAAGCCATCTGCGCGACGGTGTCGATGTTCTTCAGCCCGGCGCTTTCGAGCCAGTCGCTGAGGCCGCAGGCGACGGGAATGTCGATGCGGACAAAGGCATCCGGCACCTGGGCCAGCAGTACCGCGATCAAGTGCTTGGCCTGATCGATGTTTTCGGCAACCACCGGGCCGATGCAGCGCCCACGACCAAACGGCCGCAGCAGGGCGAAGCCGCGTAGCTGGCCATCGCGCTCGATGCCCACCGCGTGTTCCACCTGCAGGTCGCGCAGTACTTCGCGGCGGTCCAGGCCACTGGCGGCTTTGGCCAGCGCGAGCAGGCTGGGGTGGTCGTCGGCGTGCAGGGCGCGGCAGGTTTCGCCATCGGCCAGTCCCGGCAGGGCGGGCACCAACGCCTGGCCCTGATGCTGTTGCACTCGCCCAAATTCGACGAACCCCTGGCTGGTATACAGCGGGGCGCCGGCGAGGGTGGCGTTGAGGACCGGCGTGCGCGCATCACAGGCGGCGAGGGCTTTTTCCATCAAACGACGGCCGATGCCCTGGCCCTGGTAGTCATTGCTCACGATCACCAAACCGATGGTGGCGTAGTCGCCCTGGGGGCAGGTGAAGGCGCTGCCGATCAGGCGCTCGCCATCCATCACCACGAAACCGTCGCTGACACGTTGCAACATGGCCCAGTCTTCCAGGCGGTGCGGCCATTTGAGTTGCACCGACAAGGTATGGGCGGCCGGCAGGTCGGCCGCGGTCATGGGGCGGTATACATAAGCAGGGTGTGGCAGGGCGGACATGGCGAGCCTCCATAGAGCGTATTGTTCAGCACGAGGATGCTTGTATCCCACCTGTTTTAGAGGCTGGCAAGTGGGTCGGGAATATTCGGCAGATTCCTTGGGCTGTGTGTTGCGCGGCCACAGTTACTACTTAATTGGGGTAGGGGGGCAGCAGCAAATGCCAAGGGTGTTTTCCGGGTACATCTCCATAGCGTGGTCACGGCCATGCAAGCAATCCCGGCCAGCCACACTTTCTGCCGCCCCCACCCCCGTCCTTAAGCCGTTCTGCCCCTCAAAGCCCCCTAAAAGCGCACAAACACAGGCCCTGCCCAAGCCTGGCGCGCACCGCAAAGTCTGCTGAGCCCGGCCACCAAAACGGTGGTTTGTATTGAGCGAAGGTCTTTTTAGACGGCATATGCTGATTTCACAGTGGTGTAATGAACCTGTGCTGCAACGAGGCGGAGCCGCCGCCAGGGCAGTGAACGCTTGTCACACTCAACGAACTTCAGGACCGCACTCCATGAGCTTTCTTCGTCCCAAATTCATTACGTTCGACTGCTACGGTACGCTGACCAACTTTCATATGGGCACCATGACCCGCGAGCTCTTCGCCGATCGCATCACCCCTGAGCAGATGGACCAATTCGTCAAGGACTTCTCGGCCTACCGCCTCGACCAGGTCATGGGCGACTGGCGCCCCTACGACGAAATTCTCAAGACCGCCCTGGCCCGTACCTGCAAGCGCTGGGGTATCGAGTATCGCGAGGAAGGCCAGCTGTATTACGACGCCGTGCCGACCTGGGGCCCCCACGCGGACGTGCCGGCCGGCCTGTCGAAGATTGCCGACAAGATTCCCCTGGTTATCTTCTCCAATGCCAGCGACAGCCAGATCATGTCCAACGTCGACAAGCTCGGCGCGCCATTCCACAAAGTATTCACTGCCGAACAGGCCCAGGCCTACAAGCCGCGCCTGGCCGCCTTCGAATTCATGCTCGATAACCTGGGTTGCGGCCCGGACGACATCTTGCATGTGTCTTCCAGCTTCCGTTATGACCTGATGCCGGCCCATGACATGAAGATCAAAAACAAAGCGTTCGTTGCCCGTGGCCACGAAGTGCCAGGCAATGCGTTTTACGGTTACCAGCAGATCACCGATATCGGTGGGCTGCCAGCGTTGGTCGGTCTGTAACAGCACACCAAGGGGTAAAGCATGGGCAGTGAATCCTATTGGCTCGACACCGCACCGGCGTTCACCGGTGCCCAACTGGGCAGCTTGCCCGGGCAGGTCGATGTGGCTGTGGTAGGTGGTGGCTTCACTGGCCTGGCGGCGGCGCGTGCGTTGGCGAGCAAAGGGGCGAGTGTGGTGGTGCTCGACGCCGGCCGTGTGATCGGCGAGGCCTCTGGGCGCAACGGTGGCCAATGCAACACCGGCGTGGCCCAGGATTATGCCGGGCTGCACGCCAGCCTCGGTGCCGCCAAGGCGCGCGCCTATTACCAGGCCTATGAAAGCGCGGTGCAGACCGTCGTTTCGTTGGTCGAGCAGGAAGGGATTGCCTGCGACCTGGTGCGCAACGGCAAGCTCAAGCTGGCGGCCAAGCCCCTGCATTACGAAGGCCTGGCCCGCACCTGTGAGCTGATCCGCCAGGAGGTGGATGCCGATGTCGCGTTGCTCAGCGCCGAACAGACCCGTGCAGAAGTCAACTCGACCCAGTTCCACGGCGGCTTGCTGCAGCGCAACGGCGTGCAGATGCATGTCGGTCGCTTCGGGGTTGGCCTGGCCGAGGCGGCCGCGCGGCGCGGCGCGATGATCTACGAGCACACTACCGTCAAGGATTGGAAGGCCCAGGCCGGTGGCTATCAGGTCAACACCGCCAAAGGCTCGCTGCACGCCGGGCAAGTGCTGCTGGCCACCGGCGCCTGCCAGCATGGCGACCTCGGTTGGTACCGTCGGCGCATTGTGCCGGTGGGCAGTTTTGTCATCGTCACCGAAGTCTTGTCCCAAGCGTTGATCGATCAGTTGCTGCCGCTGCGCCGCGCCTACGTGACCAGCCGCATGATCGGCAACTATTTTCGCCTGACCCCGGACAACCGCCTGCTGTTTGGCGGGCGTGCCCGGTTTGCCATGTCTGACAGCGTCTCCGACGCCAAGAGCGGCAAGGTGCTGCAGGCGGCGATGCTGAACATGTTCCCGCAGTTGGCGCACGTGAAGATCGACTACTGCTGGGGCGGCCTGGTGGACATGACGTCCGACCGCCTGCCCCGCGCCGGCCAGCACGGCGGCGTGTTCCATTCCATGGGCTATAGCGGCCATGGCGTGCAGATGTCCGTGCACATGGGCCAGGTCATGGCTGACGTCATGGCGGGCAACGCGGCGGCCAACCCGTGGGGTGAACTGGAATGGCCGGCGATTCCCGGGCATTTCGGCAAACCCTGGTTCCTGCCGTTCGTGGGCGCCTATTACCGTTTCCAGGACTATTTGCACTGAGTTGCCGTTGTTGCGTGACCGTCGTTTGCGTTTCCAGGACGCTCCGGACATCCGTGAGCACTCGATTCTTCCGATTATCGACAGGTAGCCTTGCTATGACTGACAACAAAAACACACCCGAGCTCATCTCCGGCCAGGAAAGCCTGCGGGTGTTCGAAAGTCTCAACCGTGGCATGTCGCGCCGCAATGCCCTGCAAATGCTCGGCGTTGCGGGCGTCGCCGCCGCTGGTGCGGGCAGCCTGTTCGGCGCCGCCGGCAAATTGTTCGCCGATGAAGCGGCCACCGAGGGCAAAGGCAAGCCGGGCGGCAAGATCCGCGTGGCCGGCATGTCCAGCTCCACCGCCGACACCCTCGACCCGGCCAAGGGCGCGCTGTCCACCGACTATGCACGCCACTACATGTTCTACAACGGCCTGACCCGTTTCGATAAGCACCTGGTGCCGCAACTGGAACTGGCTGAGCGCATCGACAATACCGACGCCACGGTGTGGACCATCACCCTGCGCAAAGACGTGACCTTTCACAATGGCAAGGCCCTGACCGCCGCCGACGTGGTGTTCTCCCTGAACCGCCACAAAGACCCGCTTACCGGCTCCAAAGTCATGCCGCTGATGGAGCAGTTCGCCGAGATCAAGGCCAGCGGGCCTAACGAGGTGCAAATTCGCCTTAGCGCGCCCAACGCCGAGTTGCCTTCGATCCTCGCCGTGTCGCACTTGTTGATCGTTCCCGAGGGCACCACCGACTTCAACAAAGGCATCGGCACCGGCCCGTTCACTGTCGGTGAGTTCAAGCCGGGTGTGCGCTCGATTGCCGTGCGCAACAAGAACTACTGGAAACCGGGCTTGCCGTACCTCGACGAGATCGAGTTCATTGCCATCGCCGACGAGCCATCGCGGGTTAACGCGTTGCTGTCGGGCGACGTGCACATGATCAACGAGGTCAACCCGCGTTCCACCACGCGCATCGCCGCGAGTACCAAGCACCGAGTCGTGGATGCGCCGTCGGGCAACTACACTGACTTGATCATTCGCCAGGACCAGTTACCCGGCAAAAGCCCGGAATTCACCCAGGCCATGAAGCTGCTGCTCGACCGTGAGCAGGTCAAGTCTGCGGTGTTCCGTGGGTTTGCCGTGGTGGGCAACGACCACCCGATCGCGCCGGGTTCGCGTTACTTCAACGCCGATCTGCCGCAGACGGTCTACGACCCGGAAAAAGCCAGGTTCCTGCTGAAGAAAGCCGGCATGGAAAGCATCACCATGCCGGTCATGGCATCGCCTGCCGCCACCGGTTCGGTGGACATCGCCGTGCTGTTGCAGCAATCGGCGAAACAGGCCGGGCTCAAGCTGGACGTGAACCGCCTGCCGAGCGACGGCTACTGGTCCAACCACTGGATGAAGCACCCGTTGAGCTTCGGCAACATCAACCCTCGGCCGAATGCCGACGTGATGTTCTCGCAGTTCTTCCAGTCCAAGGCGCCGTGGAACGAATCCGGCTGGCAGAACGATCAGTTCGACCAGCTGTTGATGCTGGCCCGTGGCGAAAACGATGACGCCAAGCGCGCCAAAATGTATGGCGACATGCAGACCCTGGTGCACGACCACTGCGGTATCGGCGTGCCGGTGTTCATCAGCAACATTGACGGCGTGGACCAGCGCGTCAAGGGATACGGCACCAACCCGCTGGGCGGTTTCATGGGCTACATGTTTGCCGAGCAGGTGTGGCTGGACGCGTGAGGAGGGCAGTGCGATGAATGGCAATACACTGTGGTTGATCGCCCGGCGTTTCGGCGCCGGGGCCCTGACCTTGTTGATTGTGTCCATGGTCGTGTTTGCGATCACGGCGGTGCTGCCGGGGGACGCGGCGCAGCAATCCCTCGGCCAGTTCGCGACCCCTGAGCAGGTGGCGGCACTGCGCCTGAAGCTGGGGCTGGACCAGCCCGGTGTGTTGCGTTATTTGCACTGGTTGATGAGCCTGCTCACCGGCGACCTGGGCGTGTCAGTGTCCAACGCCATGCCGGTGGGTGAACTGATGGCGGGCCGGGTGCCCAACACCCTGATGCTGGCGGGCGCCACGGCGCTGGTCTCGGTGCCGGTGGCACTGGTACTGGGTATCGGCTCGGCGATGGGCCGTGGCGGGCGCATCGACAGTTGCCTGAGCTTTATTACCCTGGCGATGGTCGCGGTGCCGGAGTTTCTGGTGGCAACCCTGGCGGTGCTGATTTTCGCGGTCAACCTCGGCTGGTTGTCGGCGCTGTCTTACGCCAGCGACATCACCTCACCGCTGCAATTCATGCGTACCTATGCCTTGCCGGTGATGACGCTGTGCTGCGTGATCGTCGCGCAAATGGCGCGCATGACCCGCGCCGCCGTGATCGATCAACTCGACAGCCCCTACGTGGAAATGGCCCGACTCAAAGGCGTCAGCCCCATTCGCATTGTGCTGCGCCATGCGCTGCCCAATGCGATCGGGCCGATCGCCAATGCCATCGCCCTCAGCCTGTCGTACCTGCTGGGCGGGGTGGTGATCGTCGAAACCATCTTCAATTATCCCGGCATTGCCAGCTTGATGGTCGATGCCGTGACCAACCGTGACATGGCGCTGGTACAAGCGTGCACCATGTTGTTCTGCGCGGCCTACCTGGGGTTGGTGCTGATCGCCGACCTGTGCGCAATCCTGTCCAATCCGAGGCTGAGAAACCAATGAACCCGCTCATTGCGAAATCCAAGCCTGTGTCTTCCGCGCTGGCCCTTGCCAAGGTTTCCAGCGGCCCGTCCTGGTTGGGGCTGGTGGGCGCCGTTGTGTGCGTCGTCTGGTTGCTGGTGGCGCTGTTCGGCCCCTGGCTGGCACCACACCCGGTGGGTGAAGTGGTGTCCGATAACATCTTCGAAGGCTTCAGCCTCACTCATCCGTTCGGCACCGACTACCTGGGGCGTGACATGCTCAGCCGGGTATTGGTCGGCGCGCGATTCACCGTCGGGCTGGCGCTGGTGGCGGCGCTGTTGGCCAGCACCTTCGGCACCGGGTGTGCGCTGTTGTCAGTGGTCTCGCCCAAGTGGCTGGACGAGATCATCAGCCGCATCATGGATGCCTTTATCTCGATCCCAAGCAAAATGCTTGCGCTGATCATGGTCTCGGCGTTTGGCTCGTCAGTGACGCTGCTGATCTGCACGGCGGTTATCAGTTATATCCCAGGCGCGTTCCGCGTCGCCCGCAGCATGGCGGTCAATATCGAGGCCCTGGAGTACGTGCAGGTTGCGCGCACTCGCGGCGAAGGCCGTTTGTACGTGGCGTGCATGGAAATCCTGCCGAATATGCTCAACCCGGTATTGACCGACCTGGGCCTGCGGTTCGGCTACATCGTGCTGTTGCTCAGCGGCATGAGTTTTCTCGGCCTCGGCGTACAACCGCCAGACGCCGACCTCGGCTCGCTGGTGCGCGAAAACATCGGCGGCCTCAATCAGGGTGCGCTGGCCATCATCATTCCGGCGTTGGCCATTGGCACGCTGACCATCGGTGT
The DNA here is from genome assembly GCF_049896685.1 of Pseudomonas sp. TWRC1-2. NCBI lineage: Bacteria > Pseudomonadati > Pseudomonadota > Gammaproteobacteria > Pseudomonadales > Pseudomonadaceae > Pseudomonas > Pseudomonas sp. TWRC1-2. Next base: position 450,630 of record NZ_JAFCUU010000001.1, read on the forward strand.
GAATCTGCTGATTGATTACTTGTCATCACGACGCAGTCGACGCACGGGAGGCCATTGAAATGACCCAATTGATTCGCGTCGAAGACCTGCGCGTCGTTGCCGGAGACGAGCGCGGCGAGGTGGAAATCGTCAAAGGCGTGAGCTTTTCCCTGGAAAAAGGTGAAGTGCTGGCGCTGATTGGCGAGTCCGGCTCGGGCAAGACCACCATCGCCCTGGCGTTGCTCGGCTATGCACGGCGTGGCTGTCGCCTGTCCGGCGGGGTGGTGCAGGTCGGTGAACACGACATGCTCGCCTTGAGCGAAAAACAGCTGCAGGGCCTGCGCGGCAATCGCGTGTCCTATATCGCCCAAAGCGCCGCAGCGGCTTTCAACCCGGCCAAGAAACTCATCGACCAAGTGGTGGAAGGCGCGTTGATTCATGGCCTGGGCACCCGGGTCGAGCTGGAAGCCAAGGCCATCGGCTTGTTTCGCGACCTGGCCCTGCCCAATCCCGAACGCATTGGCCGGCGTTACCCGCATCAAGTCTCCGGCGGGCAACTGCAGCGGGTGATGGCGGCGATGGCGCTGATCAGCGACCCGGTGCTGGTCGTACTCGACGAGCCGACCACGGCCCTGGACGTGACCACCCAGATCGATGTGTTGCGCGCGTTCAAACGCGTGGTGCGCGAGCGTGGCGCCACGGCGGTGTATGTGTCCCACGACCTGGCGGTGGTTGCGCAAATGGCCGACCAGATCGTGGTGCTCAACGCTGGGCAAATCCTCGAACAGAGCGCCACCGCGCCGCTGCTCAAGACCCCTGCCCACGAATACACCCGCAGTTTGCTGGCCGCCGCACGGCCCGACACGACCATCCGCCCGCCCAGCGGGATTGCCGAAGACGTGCCGCTGCTGACCATCAGCGGCCTCACCGCCGGCTACGGCAACAAGAACATGCAAGGCATGCCGGCGATTCGGGTGCTGGAAGATATCGACCTGACCGTGCGTCGTGGCCAGGCCATCGGTGTGATCGGTGAGTCGGGCTCCGGCAAGTCCACCTTGGCGCGTGTGGTCGCGGGGCTGTTGACCCCGGCCCTGGGGGGGCTGACGTTCGATGGCCAGCCGCTGGGCGGCCACCTGTCTAAGCGCACGCCGGAGCAGTTCCGGCGGATCCAGATGGTGTTCCAGAACGCCGACACCGCGCTTAACCCGATGCACAGCGTGGCGACCATCCTCAGCCGCCCGCTGAAGATGTATTTCGGTCTCAAGGGCGCTGCCTTGAAGGCGCGCGTCGGTGAGTTGCTGGACCTGGTGCGCCTGCCGCGCACCCTGGCTGAACGTCGTCCCAACGAGCTGTCCGGCGGGCAAAAGCAGCGGGTCAATCTGGCCCGCGCGCTGGCGGCCAAGCCCGACCTGATCCTGTGTGATGAAGTGACCTCGGCCCTCGACACGGTGGTGGGCGCGGCGATCCTCGAACTGCTGCGGGACCTGCGCCAGCAACTGGGGGTGTCGTACCTGTTTATCAGCCATGACATCTCCACCGTGCGTGCGTTGTGCGATGACATTGTGGTGATGTACAGCGGCCACAAGGTGCAGGCCGGCAACCGCCAGTCGTTTGCCGAGCCACCGTTCCACCCCTACACCGACCTGCTGATTCACTCGGTGCCCGAGTTGCGCCAGGGCTGGCTGGAAACCTGCGGCACCACGTGCGAAACGCTGCCAGCGATTGGCGAGCGGGCCAATGTGCCGGAGCTGTGCACCTTCCTCAATCGCTGCCCGGTACGCGTCGACGGCCTGTGCAACCGCACTGCGCCGAGTCGCCGAGCCCTCGACAACGGCGGTGAAATCCTTTGCCACCACGACAGCGCCCAGTTGCTGAATACCCAGCGCGGCGTCACCACCACCAGCTTGGGAGCCTATGCATGAAGGGGCGTTTTGTGAGGTTGGCCGAACAGGGCCGGCCGACGGTCAGCCTGACCGTGGATGGTGCAGCCATCGAGGCCTTGCAGGGCGACACCTTGATGGTGGCGCTGCTGACCCAGGGCAATGCGCTGCGCCAGTCGGAATTCGACAGCGGGCGCCGCGCCGGTTTCTGCCTGATGGGCGCGTGCCAGGACTGCTGGGTATGGACCCGCAGCGGTGAACGCCTGCGTGCCTGCTCCAATGAAGTCCGTGACGGGCTGGACATCGTTACCACACAACCGGAGGCGACATGGCCACTGCACGGGTAGTTATTGTGGGCGCCGGACCTGCCGGGGTGCGCTGCGCCGAAACCCTGTTGGCGGCGGGTATCAAGCCGATCCTGATTGATGAAAATCGCCGTGACGGTGGCCAGATCTACCGCCGCCAGCCCGACGGGTTCACCCGCGACTACACCACCTTGTACGGCAGCGAGGCCGCCAAGGCCCAGGACCTGCACCAGAGTTTCGATCGCCTGCGCGGCGCCATTGACTACCGCCCCGACACCCTGGTGTGGAACCTCACGCCGGGGCAACTGTGCTGCGTGAGCCAGGGCCGCCATACCACCGTGGGGTATGACGCGCTGATCCTGTGCACCGGCGCCACCGACCGCTTGATGCCTGTCGAGGGTTGGCAACTGGCGGGCACCTATAGCTTGGGCGGAGCGCAGATCGCCTTGAAAAACCAGGCCGTGTCCATCGGTCATCGCGTGGTGTTCATGGGCAGCGGGCCGTTGCTGTACCTGGTTGCCAGCCAATACGTGAAGGCCGGCGCCGAGGTGGCGGCCGTGCTTGATACCTCGCCACTGAGCCTGCGCCTGAAAGCCATGCCCAAACTGTTGGCGCGGCCTGGCGTGCTGTTCACCGGGATCAAGCTGCTGGCGCAACTGTACCGTGCCAAGGTGGCGGTGCACCTGGGGATCAAGCCGCTGCAAGTCATGGGTGACGCCGCCAAGGGTGTAATGGGCGTGCGGTTCACCACGGGCAGTGGGCGGGTGGTCACGGTGCAGGCGGACGCCGTTGCGCTGGGTTATCACCTGCGCCCCGAGACGCAATTGGGCGATCTGGCCGGGTGCGCCATGGCGTTTGATCAAGCCTCCAGCCAATGGTGGCTGGCCACCGATGACGCCGGACGCACCTCGGTGAAGGGCGTGTATGCAGCCGGTGACGGTTCGAAGATTCGCGGCGCGGATGCCGCCGAGCACGCCGGGCGCCTGGTGGCGTTGGCACTGCTGGAAGACCAGCAACAACCGGTGGACACCGGCTTGCGTGATGAACAACAACAGGCCTTGGCAGTGATGGACCAGTTCCGCCTCGGCCTGGCCCAGGCGTTCCCTTGGCCCAGTGAACAGGCCAGGGCCCTGCCAGACAGCGCCATCGTGTGCCGCTGCGAGATGATCAGTGCCGGTGAGTTGCGCCGCACGGTGAAGGAGAAGGGCGCCTGCGAGGTCAATCGCGCCAAGGCGTTCAGCCGCGTGGGCATGGGCCGTTGCCAGGGGCGTTATTGCTCCCAGGCCGGGGCTGAAGTGATCGCCGCCGCTGCCGGCGTGCAGGTCCAGGAGGTGGGGCGCCAGCGCGGCCAGGCGCCGGTCAAACCCTTGTCGATGCTGATCACCGAGGAGGTGCCTTCATGAGTGTACAAAAAGCCGATGTAGTGATTGTCGGTGGCGGCGTGATGGGCTCGGCCACCGCGTTTTTTCTGCGGCGTCGCGGGCTGTCGGTGATCCTGCTGGAGCGCGACCAGATCGGCCAGTACGCCAGTGGCGTCAACTTCGGCAACGTGCGCCGGCAAGGGCGCTTCCTTGGTCAACTGGCCCTGGCCAACCGCTCCTGGGCGCTGTGGAAGCGCCTGCCGGAACTGATCGATGATGACCTGGAGTTCATTCCCAGTGGCCACATGCGCGTGTGTTATCGCGAAGATGAAATCGCCGAGCTGGAAGCCTACGCGACCGCGCCGGAAGCTGAACAGCTGGACCTGAAAATTTATCGTGGCGCCGAGCTGCATCAACGCTTCGGCTTCCTCGGCCCGGACGTCAAGGGCGGCTCCTATGCGCCCCACGATGGCCACGCCAACCCGCGCCTGGCCGCACCAGCCTTTGCCCGGGCTGCACGACGCCTGGGGGCGCAAATTGAAGAACGCACTGAAGTCGCTGAGGTGCAGAAGGTCGGCGCTGACTTTCATGTTTCCACCACCGACGGTCGCCAGTTCCACGCCGCGCAACTGTTGATCACCGCCGGCGCCTGGGGTCAGAAACTCTCGGCGCAGTTCGGTGAACCGGTACCGCTGGACACCCACGGCCCGCAAATGGCGGTGACCGAGCCGGTGCCCTACGCATTGCCGACAGTGATCGGCGTCTACACCAAGATCCCGGAAGAAGTGATCTACTTCCGTCAGATTCCCCGGGGCAATATCGTCATCGGCGGCGGTTACCGTAGCAAGCCCGACATGCTCAACCGCCGTGCCTATGTGGAACCGCGCAGCATCCTCAACCAAGTCAGCCAGATGCGCCGCCTGCTGCCGGGCGTGGGTAACCTGAATATCATCCGCGTGTGGAGCGGCATCGAAGGCTACCTGCCGGACTCGCTGCCGGTGATGGGCGCCAGCGGCACCGTCGACGGTCTGTTTTATGCCTTCGGTTTTTGCGGCCACGGCTTCCAGCTCGGCCCGGGCGTCGGCGATGTGATGGCCGAACTGCTTGGCACCGGGAGCACCAGTACCCCGATCGAACCGTTCTCCATCACCCGGTTCGCCCCACCTGTCGAGCAACGGAGCCAAGCCTCATGAAACCCCGGGTTCTCGAGATTCTCAAACAGCTGATGGCTTTCGACACCGTGTCGTCGGAATCCAACCTGGCCCTGATCGACTACGTGCGCGACCTGCTGCTGACCAAAGGCATCGAGTCGCTGATCGTCAAAGACCAGAGCGGCAAGAAGGCCAACCTGTTCGCCAGCACCGGGCCCAAGGAGCAGCCAGGAGTGTTGCTGTCCGGGCACACCGACGTGGTACCGGCAGCGGGGCAGGCCTGGACCTTTCCCGCCTTCGCCGCCACCGTGCAGAACGGGCGCATCTATGGGCGCGGCAGTTGCGACATGAAGGGCTTTATCGCCCTGGCCATCGACGCCATGCTGGATGCCGCCGACCACCGCCTGAACCGCCCGCTGCAACTGGCCCTTTCCCATGACGAAGAGATCGGTTGCGTCGGCGTACGGCGCCTGCTCGACGTGCTGCACCTGGCACCGGTGCGGCCGTTTCTGTGCGTGATCGGAGAACCCACCAACATGCAGTTTGTGCTGGGCCACAAGGGCAAGGGATCTTACCGCACGTATTGCCGGGGCCAGGAAGCCCATTCGTCCCTGGCGCCACGCTCGGTCAATGCGATTCATGTGGCGTGCGACTTTATCGCTGCCCTGCGCGAGAGCCAGCAGCAACTGCAACACCACGGCGCACAGGACAGCGACTACGACGTGCCCTATAGCACCGTGCACGTGGGGCAGATTGTCGGCGGCAAGGCGCTGAATATCGTGCCTAACCTGTGCACCCTGGATTTCGAAGTGCGCAACCTGCCGGCCGACGATCTGGAGCAATTCCTGGAGCAGATGCGCGAGCGCGCTGAAGTGATCGTGCGCGAGGCACAGAAGTTGTCCAGCGTGGCGGCCATCGAAATCGAAACCGTCAACGTGTATCCCGGCCTCGACACCCACCCCAGTGTAGAAGCCGTGCGTTTTCTCAAGCAATTCGCCGCGCCAGGCACCGGCACTTCCAAGGTCTCGTTCGGTACCGAGGGCGGCCTGTTCAAGCAGCGCCTGGATGTGCCGGTGGTGGTGTGCGGGCCGGGTTCGATCGAGCAGGCGCACAAGCCCGACGAGTTTATCGAGATCAGCCAAATGGACGCCGGCGAGCGCTTTTTGCAAGGTTTGCTGGGTTCGCTTACGGCCTAGCAGAGCCTGCCGTCCTGGGGCCAATTTCAGCACGGGACGCTGCTTAAGCTGCGCTTTCGGCATCCTGATTCGCGGCACCTCCCTAGACTGGAGCGTGTCTCGGATCAGGACTCGACCATGCTCAATAATCGCTTGCAAGACCCCAGCCTCCTGGCTGAACTCGCCTATGTGGATGGCCAGTGGATCGCTGCCGACAGCGGCGCCACCCTGGACATCCACGACCCTGCCACCGGCCACCTGCTGGCGCGGGTGCCGGCCATGGACGCCGTGGATACCCACCGCGCCATCGCCGCCGCCGAAAGGGCCTGGCCCGCCTGGCGCGCACGCCCGGCAGCAGAGCGTGCGGCACTGCTGGAACGTTGGTTCCAGGCCATGCTCGACAACCTCGATGACCTGGCGCTGATCATGACCTGGGAACAGGGCAAGCCGCTCGCTGAAGCCAAGGGCGAGATTCGCTACGGTGCCGGTTTCGTCAAATGGTTCGCCGAGGAAGCGCGCCGGGTCTATGGCGAAACCATGCCGGCGCCCAGCGGCGACCGACGCCTGCTGACCCTCAAGCAGCCGGTGGGCGTATGCGCTGCCATTACGCCGTGGAACTTCCCCAACGCGATGATCACCCGCAAATGCGCACCGGCGTTAGCTGCTGGTTGCCCGATCATCGTCAAGCCGTCGGACCTTACCCCGTTGTCGGCATTGGCCCTGGCGGTGCTGGCTGAGCGAGTCGGCATTCCGGCCGGGGTGTTCAACGTGATCACCGGGTTGCCTGCCGGCATCGGCGAGGCGCTGACCGGCAACCCGGCGGTGCGCAAGATCTCCTTTACCGGTTCCACCGCCGTTGGCCGCTTGCTGATGCGCCAGAGCGCCGAGCACATCAAGCGCCTGAGCCTGGAGCTGGGCGGCAATGCGCCGTTTGTCGTATTCGACGACGCCGACCTGGAGAAGGCCGTGGCCGGGGTGATGCTCAGCAAGTTCCGCAATGCCGGGCAAACCTGCGTGTGCGCCAACCGCATCCTGGTACAGGCCGGTATCTACGCGCGTTTCGCCGCGCGCCTGGTGGAGGAGGTGAGCAAGCTCAAGGTCGGTAACGGTCTGGAGGAGGGCGTGACCATCGGCCCGCTGATCAACCCGGCGGCGGTGAACAAGGTCGCACGGCATATCGACGATGCCCTGAGCCAGGGCGCGAAGCTGTTGTGTGGCGCGATCCCCACGGGTGACAGCCAGTTTGTGCAGCCCACGGTGCTGAGTGACGCCCACGCCGGCATGTTGCTTGCCAATGAAGAAACCTTCGGCCCGGTGGCCCCGCTGATGCGCTTTACGGATGAAGCCGAGGCGCTGGCCCTGGCCAATGCCACGCCGTATGGCCTGGGCGCCTACTATTTCACCCAGGACCTGCAGCGCTCGTGGCGTTTTGGCGAGGCGTTGGAGTTCGGCATGGTCGGGCTCAACACCGGGATCATCTCCATGGAAGTGGCGCCGTTTGGCGGTATCAAACAATCGGGCCTGGGCCGTGAAGGCAGCAAATATGGCCTGGATGAGTACCTTGAAGTCAAAGCCTTCCACATCGGCGGGCTCAACTGAATTCCCACGAGGCATGCACCATGAGCAAGGCATTCAGAATCGCCGCGATTGCCGGCGATGGCATTGGCAAGGAAGTGCTGCCCGAAGGGCTGCGGGTACTGGAACGGGCGGCCAGTCTCTGGAGCTTGAACCTGAGCATCGAGGTGCTCGACTGGGCCCACTGCGATTACTACCTGGAGCACGGGCAGATGATGCCTGAGGACTGGTTTGAGCAGCTCAAGGGCTTTGACGCGATTTACTTCGGCGCCGTAGGCTGGCCGGGCAAGGTGCCCGACCATATTTCCCTGTGGGGCTCGTTGCTCAAGTTCCGCCGCGACTTCGACCAGTACGTGAACATCCGCCCGGTGCGGCTGTTCCCTGGGGTGCCGTGCCCCTTGGCCGGGCGCGAGCCGGGGGACATCGATTTTGTGGTGATCCGCGAAAACACCGAGGGCGAATATTCGTCAGTGGGCGGCAAGATGTTCGAGGGCACCGAGCATGAATTCGTGCTGCAGGAGTCGGTATTCACCCGGCGCGGCGTCGACCGCATCCTCAAGTTTGCCTTCGACCTGGCCCAGTCCCGCCCGCGCAAGAAGCTCACGGCGGCGACCAAGTCCAATGGCATTTCCATCAGCATGCCCTACTGGGATGAGCGCACCGCATTGATGGCCGCCAACTACCCCGAAGTGAGCTGGGACAAGCAGCACATCGACATCCTGTGCGCGCGGTTTGTGCTGCAACCGGACCGGTTTGATGTGGTGGTGGCATCGAACCTGTTCGGCGACATCCTCTCCGACCTCGGGCCGGCGTGCGCCGGGACGATCGGTATTGCGCCGTCGGCCAACCTCGACCCCGAGCGGCGCTTTCCGTCGTTGTTCGAGCCGGTGCACGGTTCGGCCCCGGATATTTATGGGCAGAACATTGCAAATCCCATAGCGATGATCTGGTCGGGTGCGTTGATGCTGGATTTCCTTGGCAATGGGGAGGCGCGGTATCGGGCGGCCCATGACGGGATCTTGCGGGCGATTGAGGCGGTCATTGCCGAGGGCGTGGTGACGCCAGATCTGGGCGGGAAGGGCTCTACTCAGGATGTCGGGCTGGCGATTGCCCAAAGGCTTCAGATCTAAAGCGAGCAAGCTCGAAAATGTGGGAGCGGGCTTGCTCGCGAATGCAGGGGGCAGTTGAAATATCTTTGGCTGACCCCCCGCATTCGGTTGATCTGGCGCCGGGGCACGGCGTCGCAGAGCTTGAACAGTTTTGTGCGGTTGCTGGAGGAGCGCGGCCTGGCACTGACACCGTAGCAGCTGCCGAGCCCCAGCGAAGCTGCGATGACGTCGGCACAATCGACATCGATGTTGCGTGACCCACCGCTATCGCGGCCTCGCTAAAGCTCGACGGCTCCCACATCAAGACAGGTGCTCCCGCATTTGGATCTCCACGCGTCAATAACCCTTGCGCCGATCCACCTCACCCACCATCTGTTCCCCACGTTCATAACGCCGGATATTCTCCAGCAACACCCCAAACGCACTCGCCGGCTGGGTCATCGCTGCGATATGGGGCGTCAGCACAATCTGCGGGTGATCCCAGAATCGATGATCCGCTTGCGCAGGTTCCTCCTGCAGCACATCCAGCACTGCACCGCTCAGTTGCCCACTGCCCAATGCCTCCAGCAAGTCTTCCTCCACCAGGTGCCCGCCACGGCCCATGTTGATCAGCGCCGCCCCACGCGGTAACTGTGCAAACAGCTGCCGGTCGAGAATGCCTTGGGTCTGCTCGGTCAACGGCAGCACACACAACAGAATATCGCACTGGCTGAGAAACGACGGCAATTGGTGTTCACCGGCGTAGCAGTCCACACCTTGCAACTGATGAGCACTGCGCGCCCAGCCCGACAGCGCAAACCCCAACGGCGCCAACGTTGCCAGAATCTGCTGGGCCTGGGTGCCCAAGCCCATCACGCCGACCCTGCGATTCACGGCCGGTTGCAACAGGTGTGCCTGCCAGCAGCGCGCTGCTTGCTGCTGGCGGTAGCGCAACATATCGCGGTGCAGGCTGAGCACCGCCCAACTGGCGTATTCGCACATGCCGCGGGTGATGCCCGGGTCGAGCAGGCGCACCACGGGCAGGCCGGGCGGGAGGCGGGAGAGGTCCAGTTGGTCGACCCCGGCCGACAAAGCAAACAGCACTTTCAGGTTGGGCAGTAATTGCATGAGGTTGTCGGGCGCCTGCCAGGCGGCCAGGTAGTCCACGTCTTCGGCATTACCGATGTCGGGCCAGGCGCGCCATTCAATCTGCGGCGCGTGTGCGGCGAACAGTGCCTGCCAATGTTGGCCGCGCACCGGGTCAGCTTTGTAGAGCAAGGCCATGGGTATTTCCTGCAGGGTTTGGGTAGCCCTCATCATCCCCCAAGCCCGGCGCAGGATCTGTTGAAAGGTGGGGGCAAAACAGTCGATCCGAATTTCTCACGGGCCAAGTTCGGCGTAGTTGGTTGCCTGCAGGCCTTACTCTGAACCACATCGCAACCACTTTCCGGTTGCTGCATTCACGATGGGAACTGCCATGAATAGCAAGGTCGACGAAACCCCTCATTTGCTCCGTCAGCGCGATCAATTCGTTCCCCGTGGCCTGGTGACCGCTCACCCGCTGGTGATCGACCGTGCCCAGGGCGCCGAGTTGTGGGACGTGGATGGCAAGCGTTACCTGGACTTCGTCGGCGGGATCGGCGTGCTGAACATCGGGCATAACCATCCCAAGGTGGTGGCTGCGGTGCAGGCCCAGTTGCAGAAGGTCTCCCACGCCTGCTTCCAGGTGGTGGCCTACCAGCCATACCTCGACCTGGCACAGCGGCTGTGCGAAATGGTCGGCGGGCAGGAAGCCTATAAGGCCGCGTTTTTCACCTCCGGCGCCGAGGCCGTGGAAAATGCGGTGAAGATCGCCCGCGCCCACACCAATCGCTCGGCGGTGATCGCCTTTCGGGGCGGCTTCCATGGTCGTACGCTGCTTGGCACCACGCTCACCGGTATGAGCCAACCCTACAAACAGAACTTCGGGCCGTTTGCACCGGAGGTGTTCCACACGCCGTATCCGAATGCTTATCGCGGGGTGACCAGCGAGCTGGCACTCAAAGCCCTGGATGAACTGCTGGCGACCCAGGTGGCGCCAGAGAGGATCGCGGCAATCATCATCGAACCGGTGCAGGGTGACGGCGGCTTCCTTGCCGCGCCTGTGGAGTTTCTCCAGGCACTGCGAGCGTTGGCGGACAAGCACGGCATCGTGTTGATCCTGGATGAGATTCAGACCGGTTTCGGCCGTACCGGGACCTGGTTCGGCTACCAGCATGCGGGCATCCAGCCTGACCTGGTCACCGTGGCCAAGAGCCTGGCCGGTGGCTTGCCGTTGTCCGGTGTAGTCGGCAAGGCGCACATCATGGATGCACCGCTGCCTGGCGGGCTGGGCGGAACCTACGGCGGTAATGCGTTGGCGTGCGCGGCGGCACTGGCGGTGATCAGCGCGTTCGAGCAGGAGCAACTGCTCGAACGCGGCCAACGGCTGGGCGAACGCCTGCGCCGAGGCCTGCTTGGTTTGCAGGCGCGCTACCCGCGTATCGGTGATGTGCGCGGCACCGGCTTCATGTTGGCGATCGAGCTGATCCAGGATGACCCGGCGCGCACGCCGGATGCCGACCTCAACCAACGGCTGATCGATGAAGTCCGCGCTGGCGGGTTGCTGGTGATCAAATGCGGCGTGCATCGCAACGTGCTGCGCTTTCTCGCGCCGTTGGTGGCCACCGAGGCCCAGGTCGACGAAGCCTTGCAGATACTCGACGGCGCCTTGGCACGGGTCTTGAACTGAGCCTTTGCTTGTTCAGGGTGGACTGCATCATTGGAGACTTGACCCCACATGGGACTGACAGATTATCGAGCGCTGCTGATCGATTGCGATGAAGTGCTGGTGGACCGCGACTCGGGTGTGTTGGCCGCCTTGCAACCGCTGCTCGACAGCCGTAGCGGGCAGCCGCCCAGGGAGCAGGTGCTGGCCGAGTACAACATGGTGGTCGCGAATCTCTACCCGCGCTTCGCCGAGTTGGGCTTCAGTGGCCTGCTGTGTTTTGCCCACCGCCAACTCGCCGAACGCTGGGGGCTCCACGCCAGTTGGGAGGAGGGCATGAGCTTTGCCCGCAGCGCCGGCAGTTGGGCGCTGTTCGAGGATGCACCGGGGGCTATGCTGTATTTGCGCAAGTTCTATCGGCTACTGGTGCGTGGCGACCGTGACGCAGAGGATCGTGGTGTGTTGTGTGAGCGGCTGGGTATTGCACCGGAAGATTTCATTTCCCTGGCCGATGACCTGCAATGGCTCAGCGAGCAAGCGGAGGATGTGCATCCCGTGCTGCATGTGACACGACCTTCGGTCGCGGCGCACGGGGGGCTGGACCGCTGTTTGATCGGCCGCCAGCGGCCCCGGCAGCCTTCGCGGTGCGCGGCGGATTACTGCATCAGCAGCATGGCGGATCTGGTGGCTCAGCATCAGCTGTCTTTACGGCGCTGATTTTGCTAGAAGATTGTCTTACAAACGGCAGTCAAGAGGTACGCAATGGAAGGGCAAGTGAAACTGGACCGGATCGATATCAGTATTCTGGTTGAACTGCAAAAGGACGGCCGGATGACCAATGTCAGTCTCGCCGACGCCGTGGGCTTGTCTGCCAGCCCGTGTTTGCAACGGGTCAAGCGGTTGGAGTCGGCGGGGTATATTTCCAGCTACAAGGCGCACTTGAACCTGGCCAAGATTACCGATTCGGTCACGGTGTTCACCGAGATCACCCTCAGCGACCATAAACGCGAAGACTTCGCCAAGTTCGAATCCAATATCCGCCTGGTAGACGAAGTGCTCGAATGCCACCTGATCAGTGGTGGTTACGACTACTTGGTGCGCTTCATGACCCGCAGCATCCAGCATTACCAGGAAGTGGTGGAGAGCCTGCTGGACAAGAACATTGGTATCTCCAAGTATTTCAGCTATATCGTCATCAAGTCGCCCGTGCTCAAGGACGGCGTGCCCCTGCGCAAACTGCTGCGCCACTGAAGTCACCTCCAGCTTGCCAAGTTACCTGCACTGCCGATGAGGAGGCGGTGTGGGGATTGGCGTTGCACCACCGATCGACTGCATTTCGACTGAAGCCAATGAGCCGAAGCGCAACGCAGGCTTTCCAACTCATGAAGGGCTCGACCCTCGTTACGCATATTGTCCGCGGCCTTATCAAAGTCACAAGCTAACTAGCGTCGGACTGCGGCATAGGGGGCACGCCGACGCAGAGACTCACAAGGCATGACATATAATTTAACATAATATACATTATGCGTAATATCATGTTACATAATCAGGGGCAGTGCCCGTCAGATTTCAACGGGCAAAACCCCTATTGGCTTCAAACCTGAGCAAACCCTCCATCCATGAACATTTCACTGCCGGTCATGAAGCTGCTTTCATCCGATGCCAGAAATAACGCTGCAGCCGCAACTTCTTCTGCCTGGCCGATGCGCCCCAGGGGAACCTGTGCAGTCATGCCGTCAATGATCGCATCCTTCTGACCAGTGCCTGACAACGCCAGGTCCAGGCCAGGCGTCGCGATCGGTCCGGGCGAAAGTACGTTGACGCGAATGCCGGTGCCTTGGAGGTCCAGCGCCGAGCTTCTGGCGAAATTACGCAGCGCGGCCTTAGTGGCGCTATACACGCTGAACGCCGGTGTGCCCATGGTGCCTGTAGTTGAACCCGTCAAGATTACCGAGCCTCCGGCGCCCATCAATGCCAAGGCCTTTTGCACGGTGAACAAGGTGCCTTTGACGTTGATGCCGAACGTACGGTCAAACGATTCCTCCGTGATCGATCCAATCGGCTGGAAATCCCCCAGGCCCGCATTGGCGAACAACACGTCAATTCGGCCTTTTGCAGCTTTGACTTGTGTGAAGATGCGATCCAGGTCGTCCAGGTTTGAAATATCGCCCTGAATTGCAATGGCTTCAGGGCCGATTGCGGCCCTGGCGGTGTACTTATCCAGCAACTCAAGGAGCTGGAGCGTGATGAGATCATCGCGCGCGTCGACTATCAGGAAATCCCGCCAAAGGTTGAATATTCGCTGACGCCGTTCGGGCGCTCGCTGGCCACGGCACTCGGGGCGCTGTGTGTGGGGAACAGAACACATGGACGCGGTTGAACGCATCAGCGAGCGTCGAATGGCTGCCCTCGCCCGTCTTGAAAGTCGCCACTGAATATAATTAAAACGCATAACTCAACTAAATAGATATTTAGTTGAGTTATATTAAAAGCATTCAATAACCGCTCGCCGCCGTCGTTGCCCCACCGACTATCGCAATCCCCGAACTGCTGCCCAGGCGTGTAGCCCCGGCCTCAATCATCTTCACCGCCGTCGGATAATCACGCACGCCACCGGATGCTTTTACGCCAACGCCGGCGCCCACGGTTTTGCGCATCAGCGCCACGTCTTCTGCTGTCGCGCCGCTACGGCTGAACCCGGTGGACGTCTTGACGAAGGCCACACCCAGGTCCCGGCAGATTTCACACGCCTGGACTTTCTGTTCGTCGTTCAACAGGCAGGTTTCCAGGATGACCTTCAACGGCACGGCGCCGCAGGCCCTGTGGACTGCGGCGATGTCTTCACGCACCGCCTCGAGCAGCCCTTCTTTCAGCCAGCCAATATTGAGCACCATGTCGATCTCCCCTGCCCCGGCGGCAATCGCCCGTTCAGCTTCAAAGGCCTTGGTGTCGCTCAAGCCGGCGCCCAGTGGAAAGCCCACCACCGCACAGATCACCACGTTCTTGTCAGTCAGGCACGAGGCGGCGTAAGGCACTTGCGCGGAGTTCAGGCACACTGAATAAAAACCGTGCTCCATGGCCTCCTCGCACAAGGTGCGGATTTGCTCACGGGAGGCGTCGGGCGCCAGTAATGTGTGATCGATGTACTTGGCCAATGCTGCGGGTTGAAGAGAGTTCATTTAACGTGCCCTTGCCTGTATGTTGCCAATGATCGTGGGACGCGGTTGTCACAATGCCCACATTAATACGTTACAATAATATCATTAAATGTTACTTATCTAACACAAACAATCAAGCCCTGGAATACGCGTGGACAGTAAAAAAGCCGAGCGACTCAAGCTTATCCAACAAGCTTTGCAGGACCAGAACGCCATCCACCTGCGGGAAATGGCTGCGCTGCTGGAGGTGTCCGAGATGACCCTGCGCCGCGACCTCAACCACTTCTCCGAGCATGTGCGCCTGTTGGGCGGCTACATCACCCGGGTCAGCAGCGAGGCCAGCGATTACCGCGTAGCCGACCAGGACACGCGCCACGTCGAGGAGAAACGCCGTATCGGCAAACTCGCTGCGCGGCTGATACAACCGGGCGACACGGTGTTTTTCGACTGCGGCACCACCTCGCCCTTTGTCATTGATTTCATCCCCGATGAGTTGGAGTTCACCGCCGTATGCAGTTCGTTGAACGTGCTGCTCAGGCTGCAGAACAAAGCCAACTGCCACATCGTGTTGTGCGGCGGTACTTTTCACCGCAAGAACCAGGTCTTTGAAAGCAGCGCCGAGAGCAGCATCCTCGACAGCGTGCGCCTGACCTGGGCCTTCGTGACTGCCGCCGGCGTCAGCCAGGCGTTCGGCGTGACGTGCTTCAACTTCAATGAAGTCGAGGTCAAACAAAAGGTTCTGCGCCAGGCCCAGCAACGCGTGTTGCTGGCCGACTTCAGCAAGTTCGACACGGTGCGCACCGCTCACTTCGCCAACCTGGAAGACTTCCAGTACGTGGTCAGCGACAAGAAAATCCCCCGCGCCTATAAAGAAGTCATCCAGGCCAGCGGCGCGCAGCTGCTGATCTAACCCAATAATGTCTGGCGTTCCTGCGCATTCAAGAAGCCGGTGGTCACGCTGAACGAGGCGCTGGCCCCGGCCGCCAGGCAGCGCACGTGGCCTTTGGCTTTCTCGGCGTTATAGCCCTCGGGTTCGCAGGTCGATGGCAGCACGAACGCCGCCACTTGCTGATCCGGCGTGTACAGAATCCAGCGTGCCGCGTGTGCGAATTGTTCGGGGCGGTAACGGGTGTAGAACGCCGTGCCCGCCGGATGGTCCAGCAAAAAATGCGCATAGCCCGTGGCGTCTGTGCCCACGTCGTCGAAGAAAAACACGATCTCAGGATCGTACAGCGCAGGCGTATCGAGGCTGGCCAACTGGGTTGGATGCTCGGCCAGTTGCGCCATGTAGGCGCTCCAGTCCGGCGTCGGCTTGACGTGGTCCGGCACACTGGTGCGCAGGCGCAGGCGCTGCATGCCCAGTGGCTCGACGAATCGCGCGCCGTCCACGTATGCGTAGTTCATGTGGGCCATGTACATCAGGTCCATCGGCTTGCCGGCCAGGTTCGTCACGTCCATGTCGATATCGAACAAGGCTGAGTCGGCGCGCAGCGTCACACTCGGGCTCGCCCGGTAGCGATCGCCGAACCCCTTGGCGTATTGATACGAGCCGCCCAGGCGCACAAAGCCCTCGCCGAGTTCCAGCCAGGCCGTGTCCATGGGCGCGCAGGGCATTTCGCCGTGCAAGGCATGCGTGTCATCCGGCGCTGGGCATCCGTTGCGCAACAGGCCACTGTGAAACATGAAGCAGCCGTAAGTGTCGATGACCGTCGGGCTTGGCCGGGGCTCGTCGAACAAGTTGCGCATGGTCAGGTCGCAGCCGTCAAATACGGCCGACCAGATCATCTGCCCTTGATACGGCAACACGACCAGACGTCCACGGCTGTTCTCCAGGCTCACCGCCAGCACGCCGGACGGATAAGTCCAGGCGCTGACCTTGAAATCCTCAGACTGCAAAAGCACCCTTTCCTGCTCGGCAAACACCGCCCGGTACAACGGGATACGCGTATTCATGAGGCCACCGCCGCGGCTGCATTTGAGGGCAACGCGCCCGGCTGGCGAAGGCATTTGACCGCGTACATCACAATCACGATAAAGCACAGCAGCGGTACGCTGTAGGCCAGCTGCATGTTGCCACCGCTGGCGTCGGACAACAGGCCCTGGAAGATCGGAATCACCCCGCCGCCAACAATGCTCATCACCAGCAATGAACCGCCGACACCGGTGTCTTCACCCAGGCCATCGATGGTCAGGCCGTAAATGGTCGGCCAGCACGGACCGAGAAAAATACTCACGCCGACGGCGGCGTACACCGCGGAAATATTCGGCACCAGAATGGTGTAGGCCAGCAGCACAATGCACAGCACCCCGTAGATCGCCAAGACCTTGGCCGGGTGCAGACGCCGCATCAATAGGTTGGCGATCAACTTGCCGACAAAGTAGGCGGCAAAGGTGGTCAGCAGAAACCATGAAGCGCTGCGCTCATTCATGCCGCCCATTTGCATGGCCAGGCGAATGGTGAAACTCCACACGCCCACCTGTGCACCCACATACAGAAATTGCGCCAATACACCAAAGGTAAACCGCGGGTTACGCCACAGCCGACCCAGGCTTTTGCGCAAGCTGCCCGAGGTGTTGTCGACGGGTGCGTTGCCTTTGCAGGCCGGGAAACGGGTAATGGCGATCAGGATGAACATCAACACCAGCACGGCGATCATCCACTTGTAAGGCAACAGCGTGGACTGGATCATTTGCAACTGCTGCACCGCCGCATCGGTGGCACTCATCTGCTTGAGCTGTGCAGTGGTGGCATCGGTGTCCTTGAACATCACAAAGCTGCCCACGTAAACCCCGGCCATGGCGCCGAACGGGTGAAAGGTCTGCGAGATGTTCAAGCGCCGCGTCCCGGTTTCCCGTGGGCCCATCAACGTCGAGTAGGTGTTGCACGCGGTTTCCAGGAACGACAACCCGGCCGCGATCACAAACAACGCCAGCAGGAACATGCCGTACTTGGCCGTCGACGCCGCCGGGAAAAACAGCAAACAGCCCAGCATGTACAACGACAGGCCGATCAGGATCGTACTTTTGTAGCTCAGGCGGCGCACCACCATCGCTGCCGGAATCGCCACAAAAAAGTAGCCCAGGTAAAACGCCGATTGCACAAAGGCGGTCTGGAAATCGCTGAGCAAAAACGCTTTCTTGAAGTGTGCGATCAGCACGTCGTTCATGCTCGCCGCCGCGGCCCACAACGCGAAGATGCTGCACAGCAGAATAAACGCGAACCAGGGCGTGCGGTTCAGGTAGAACCCATCGGGTGTCTGTTGCAGCGCAGGTTTGTTCATTATTGTTCTCCGGGCTGGATTAAGGAGCCGAGTTAGACGGCTTAGCGCTGTTGCTGGAAGCGCGTGAACGCTTCGCTGTCGGGATAGGAGGTTTGCGTACCCAGCGCCGTCACCGAGCACGCGGAATACGCCACGGCCAGCTCCATGGCATGACGGATATCGCCGTCGCGGTTCCAGTACTGAATGAAACACCCGATAAAGGCGTCGCCGGCACCGGTGGTGTCACGGGCGACAACCCGCTGGCCCGGCACCTGGAACGTGCCCTCCTCGCCTACGTACAACGCCCCCTGCTCGCCGAGCGTGACGATGACGTGGCGAATGCCGCTGGCCACCAGGGTTTGCGCGGCGACGCGGGCCGAGTCCGGTGAGTCCACGGTCAGGCCGGTGATCAGCGCCAGCTCCGACTCGTTAGGGATCAGAAAATCCAGTTTTGCCAGGTAATCGGCCTCCAGACCAGGCAGCGCCGGCGCCGGATTGAGCAGCACGGCAATGCCATGTCGGTGAGCGAATTCGATGGCGTAGTAGACCGTCTGCAGGTTGATCTCCAACTGCAACACAATCAGCGTGCAGTCACGCAAATCAGCCGCCGCCGCCTCGATGTCCGCCGGCGACAAATACGCATTGGCGCCTTTGACGATCAAGATGCTGTTATGGGAGTCGGCCCGTACAAAAATCGGCGCCACACCACTGGAAACGCCAGGCACCCGTTGCACATAACGGGTGTCGATGCCAAAGCGCTGGAAGTTGGCCAGGGTGTTGTCGGCAAACATGTCGTCGCCGACCTTGCTCAGCATCAACACATCGGCCCCAAGCTTGGCTGCCGCCACCGCCTGGTTGGCGCCCTTGCCGCCACACCCGAGGGCAAACCCCGGCGCTTCGAGGGTTTCGCCCTGCGCCGGCATGCGGTCGATGTAGGTAATCAGATCCACCATATTGCTGCCGATGACTGCGATCTTGCTCATTGCTCTTCCACCTTGTTGCAGCACGACCAGGCAGGTCGTGGCGCTTTTGTTTTGTTATTTAAATAACATTAAGTGTGAATATTCAATCTATTTTTCAGCGCAAAGATCAATGGTCAACCCGAATGGCCGTCGCGACAGACTCACTGCCAAAAAATGTAGCGCCTGTGTAAACACCACCTTGTAACCCCCCGGGCGGCTCTCTAAGCTGGCCGGTCTTTCGCCGTCACCCGGAACACCCCATGTCTCGAAGCATCGCCCACCTCGCCCTGTTGCTGGGGTTGATCACCGCCATCGGCCCTTTCGCCATCGACAGTTACCTGCCCGCCTTGCCCACCCTGGGCGCGAGTCTGCAGGCTTCGCCGGCTGCGGTGCAGATGAGCCTGACAGTGTTTTTCATGATCATCGGCGTGTGCCAGCTGTTCTACGGTCCGCTCAGCGATGTGTACGGGCGCAAGCCGCCGATTTACGCCGGCCTGGTGATTTTCGCCGTGGCCAGTGTCGGCTGTGCCCTGGCACCGAGCATCGAAGTGCTGATTGGCTTTCGCGCCCTGCAAGCCTTCGGCGCGTGCGCCGGCATGGTCATCCCGCGGGCGATTGTGCGTGACCTGTACACCGGCCACGAAGCCGCGCGCCTGATGGCCTTGCTGATGCTGGTGATGAGCGTGTCGCCGATCCTGGCGCCGTTGGCCGGCAGCGTGGTGATTTCACTCTGGAGTTGGCGCGAAGTGTTTGCCGTACTGGCTGTGGTGTCCGTGCTGTGCCTGGTGATGACCATTGTGCAGTTGCCGGAAACCCACCCGGCCGAGCGCCGGTTGGGCAAGACCCTGGGCGACGCCATCGGCAGCTACGGCGCACTGCTGCGCGACCCGGTATTTATCGGCTTGGCGGTGGTCAGCGGCTTCGGATTGGCGACCTTCTTTGTGTTCATCGGCAGCGCGCCGTTTGTGTACATCGAATATTTCGGCCTGACGCCGACGCAATTCAGCCTGTGCTTTGCGCTCAATGCCGCGTCGTTCTTCTCCATGAGCCAAATGACCGCACGCCTGAGCGCGCGCTTTGGTCTGGCGCCGGTGATTCGCTGGTCGGTCATGGCGGTGGCGGCGATCATGGTGCTGCTGGCCGCCACCACGCTGTGGGGCAATCACCTGACGGTGATGATGACGCTGCTGTTTATCGGCTTCGGCTTTCTCGGCCTGCTGTTGCCAGCGGCCGGCGTGTTGTCCCTGGAGGACCACGGCGCCGTCGCGGGCTCCGCGTCAGCCCTGCTGGGCGCCATCCAGATGATCACCGCTGCCGTGTCCATGACCCTGATCGGGCTGTACGCCGACCACACGCCGGCACCGATGCTGATCGGCATCGCCCTCTGCGCAGTCGCGGCAATGCTGACCACCTGGTGGACGCTGCGCCGTTTGCCCGCACATCTACAGCCTTCGCCACGGCGCTGATACGCCTCGTCATCCCAGCAGCCAACGCCATGAATGCACGATTCCCATCAGGGCCACGGCCAGCAGCACCAGGCATGCCACGCGATTGATACCCACGCGGTATTTGAGCGCGAACGCCTGGCGCGCGAGGGCGATGTACCCCGCCAGCACCATGAAGTCGATAAGCACCCACAGCCCGGTCAACCACGCCACGCTGGCGCTGAACGAGTCAGCCACGTGGATGAATTGAGGGAAGAAGGCGACGAAGAAGATGATGTCCTTGGGGTTGGAAATCCCCACCACAAACCCCGTGCTGACACCGCCGCGCGCGCGGCGGGCCTGGGTACCTTGCCCAGGTGGATAACGCAGCCCCTGGACCGCCAGGTACAAGATGAACAGGCAGCCCAGAAAGCTGATCGCGCTCAGCACACCTGGACTGACGGAAAAACTCCCCGACAAAATCAGTACCGCCACCAGGGCCAGGATCAGCGATGCCAGGTTGGTGCCCGCTGCCGTCAACAGCGCGCGCCGGCTTCCGGATTGCAGGCTGGTATTGATGATCAGCGCCACCACCGGCCCGGGCGTGACGATCAGGGCCAACACACTGAAGACGTAAATCAGAAGTAACGAGCTATTCATCGCGCTAAAACGCCTTGTGAGGTAAGGCGTGCGAGCTTGCGCCAGGCCGCGCGCGTTGAAAAACGTAAAAGCCTGTGCCCTACTATGAGTATTAATCACAATGAATGACGCCCATGGCCGAACGCCTTCCACCGCTGTATGCCCTGCGCGCCTTTGAAGTGGCGGCCCGCACGTCTTCGTTTACACGCGCGGCGCAAGCCCTGTCATTGACTCAAAGTGCGGTTAGCCGCCATATCAAAACGCTCGAGAGCCTCCTCGATTGCCGCTTGTTCGAACGCCATGGACCTCGATTGAAACTCACCGCTGCGGGCGAACGGCTCGCGCAGGAACTCAAGGTCGGCTTTCGCATCATCGAGCAAGCGTGCGCGCCATTCCGCGCAGGCACTGGCGATTTACGTTTAAAGGCCCCATCGACGCTGACCATGCGCTGGCTGCTGCACACGCTGGACCTCCTTAAGCTCAGCGCGCCTGAACTGACGATACAGCTGGCCAGTGTCTGGATGGATTTCGACAGTGTGGATTTTTACGCAGAGCCTTACGACTGCGCGATTTTGCTCGGCAACGGTCAGTTCGGCGCCGATGTGCACGCACACAAATTGTTTGATGAATGGTTGATCCCCATTTGCGCGCCCGGCTGGGTTGGCACTGACCTGGCCGAGGCCGAACTGATCCACCCCACTGCCGATCGCCGGGACTGGCGACGCTGGCTGGCCGTCCAGCCATCTGACGCGCGTATCGACCTGGACCGTGGCAAGGTCTTCGATACGCTCGACCAGGCGATCTCGGCTGCGATGCGCGGCCATGGTGTCTCGATCGGCGACCTGCACCTGGTGGCCAACGATGTGCGCGACGGCCTGATCAGGCTGCCCTGTGCAGCGGCCGTCGCCTCGGGCGATGGCTACTATCTGGTCTGGCCCAGGGAAAGCCGCCACTCACCCAAGTTGCGTGAACTGTACGAGTGCCTGACCGCGCTCGTTCCAACCCTGGAGTTGCCAGGCCTTGAGTTCTTGCCTGCGGCTGGCTGAAACCATTCGTCGGGCTCGCCCGACATTCACTACAACTATCGCCGCCGGCAAAACTACTAACTCCATAGCACCCTTAAAGACCTATGGAGACTGAGATGACTGACTACCCTCGCCCACCCTTCGCCCCACAAGCCCAATCCGTACCCGGTTCCCAGAAAAAAATGGACCCGTACCCCGACTGCGGCGAGAAGAGCTACAAGGGCTCGGGCCGGCTGGCCAACAAAATCGCGCTGATCACCGGTGCCGACAGCGGCATTGGCCGCGCAGTCGCCATTGCGTTTGCCCGTGAAGGCGCCGATGTGGCCATCGCTTACCTGGACGAGCATGAGGACGCCAGGGAGACCGCACGCTGGGTTGAAGAAGCGGGCCGCCAATGCCTGCTGCTGCCTGGTGATATTGCGCAAAAGGCCACGTGCCAGGCGCTGGTCGACAAGACCGTCGAGCAGTTCGGGCGCATTGACGTCCTGGTGAATAACGCCGCGTTCCAGATGACCCATGAAACCCTGGAAGAGATC
Source organism: Pseudomonas sp. TWRC1-2 (assembly GCF_049896685.1). Lineage (NCBI taxonomy): Bacteria > Pseudomonadati > Pseudomonadota > Gammaproteobacteria > Pseudomonadales > Pseudomonadaceae > Pseudomonas > Pseudomonas sp. TWRC1-2. The sequence goes on from NZ_JAFCUU010000001.1 coordinate 472,894, forward strand.
GAAGACGAGGAATGGGTACGCACCTTCGATATCAACATCACCGCGATGTTTCGCATCTGCAAGGCCGCCCTGCCGCACATGAAAGCCGGCAGTTCGATCATCAATACCAGTTCGGTCAATTCCGACATGCCCAAGCCGACGCTGCTGGCCTATGCCGCCACCAAGGGCGCCATCGCCAACTTCACCGGCGGCCTGGCGCAATTGCTGGGTGACAAAGGCATCCGCGTCAACAGCGTGGCGCCGGGCCCGATCTGGACACCGCTGATCGTGTCGACCATGACTGACAAAGACGTGCAGAGCTTTGGCAGCGAAACCCCGCTGGGTCGCCCCGGCCAGCCGGTAGAGGTGGCGCCGATCTATGTGTTGCTGGCCTCGGATGAAGCCAGCTATATCTCCGGTTCGCGCTACGCGGTCACCGGCGGCAAGCCAATCCTTTAAACCCGGAACACAACCAAGTAAAGAAGGGGGCTTGCTCCCGATAGCGGAGGGTCAGTCAGTGAGTCGCTGACCCTGCGTCTTCGGGAGCAAGCCCCCTCTCGCATTTTGGCTGAAGTTATAAATCAAACCGGTCCACGGCCCGCCGCCGTTCATTGTCGTCGCGTACGTCATAGCTGGCGGTAGTCTGGATATTGCTGTGGTGCGCCAGTTTCTGCGCAATTGACAGGTCATGTTCCTCAATCACCCGGGTGATGAACGAACGCCTGAAGTCATGCGGCATGATTTTGACGCCAACCTGTTCGCCGCGTTGACGGGCGATGTAATAAATCGCGTGTTTGGTAATGCGCTCACGGGTGATATGGCTGCCCCGGCGAATGCGGTTGAACAGGAACGTATCGTCCTGCTCGCCGTCCTTGAGCTGCTCGCGACGAAAGTCCAGCCAGGCTGTCAGCTTTTCAAATGCCCAGGCGGGCGCGTACTTGATCAACGCCTTGTTGCCTTTGCCGGTCACGCGCAGGCTGCGCTCTTGGAAGTTGATCTGCGTCAGGTCGAGGTTCACCGACTCCGACTTGCGCATGCCCGACCCATACAAAATGCCGATCACCGCCGCATCCCGCAGGCCCTGTGGGCGTGGGTCGGCGGCGCAGACTTCCATCAGTTCGCGGATCAGGCTGCGGCGCAAATTGCGCCCCTGGCCCAGCCGGGTACCGGGAGCCGCCTTGACCGAGCGCATCTTGAGCAGGTGATCCTGGCTGATCAGGCTCATGCGCCAGGCTTCGTTCATCACCCCACGCACGGCATTCACGTACAGCGAAGAGGTGTTGGGTGCGTAGCCGTCCTCGCGCAGTGCGGCGACCAGGGCAATCACGTGTTCAGGCTGCAGCAGGTGCCAGTCGATGTCCTCGAGGTTGATGTCTTCGAAGCCCAGGCGGTCAGCGGCGTCCTGCAACACATAACGCATGGTCAGCTGGCTGGAGGGCGCCAGGCGGGTGAGATAAAGGGTCAGCGGGTTGCGGATAGACTCAGTCAAGGGAGATCAGCCTTTGGATTAAATACCTCGATCAAGCCATTGTTTAATCGAGGTATTTAGTGAATTGGCGAGGGCCGAGTCTAGCGCAGGACCGGCCCTGGCACAAAATCACGGGGCCGTTTCGTCATCCCCGGTAGGGTCGTCGGGCTGAGGCTGGGTCTGGGATTGACTCCACTCGGTGTCCTGCTTCTGCATGAGCGCGAACCAGTGCTGGCGCATGAACGCCAGGTAGCTGTCCGGCGCCTTGGCAAAGTCCTTTTCATCGCCATAGCAGCCCGGCAGAGGTAACTCGGTGCCCTGCTCCTTGTACTGACTGACCAGCGCCTGCTGCGCCGCCACGCTGCAATCCTTGGGCAGCGGCATACCCCGCAAGGCGCCGGCCTCCTCGTCCCACCAGCTCGCGCCAACGCGATCGACGCCGCGCAGGCGGTACTTCTGGGATTTGCCGACGTGCATGATCAGCTTGAATTCATTCGGGCTGACATCGCTGGTGCAGGTACGCGAATAGCCCACAGTGGCCTGGGTGATGCCGTCGCCGGTGAGGTCGGTGACTTTGGTGGCGGCCATGTCAAAGCGCAGCGCGGCGTCGAACTGGCAATGCTGCACATCGTCGTAGAGCATCCACACGCGCTTGGGATGGTCGCCAGCGAGCAGGTATTGCGCCGCGTAGACGAACGCCGACTGGGTGCCATCGTCATCGCGTTCGCTGACCTGCTCGGCGAGCACCAGCAGGTTCTTGCCCTGGCTGTCGTCCCAGGTGTAGGCCGCGACCTGTTTGCCGCGCACTTCGACGCCTTCGGGCACCTGATCGACCGAGGTGAGCGCCACGCCATCGTCGGCGCGCACGGTCGTGACGCAGGCCACAGCCATCAACAATCCCATCAACGCGGGCCGCAACTGGCCGCGTAAAAGCTGCACGCTATTCATCCGAGTACCCTGGCAAGAGATGGCTTACTTTACCGGCACTTGAGGGGCAATGCAGAGAAGTTTGTTGAATAAAACAGGCGGCACACTGCAAGCTGCAAAAAACGCCGCGGTTTTACCTGTTCAAGGTATCCCCTGGCGCCTCAGTTAGTTAGCTGAACCCTAGCTGTCTACCTGTCAAATAAACGAGTTTTTCATCCGCCTTTCATATTCGTTCAACATTTTTCCGCTTAATCTTGGCCCCAGGACTTGAGAACGAGGCGCGTGTTATCGAACTAACTTGTTGATTACGCTTTACCTTTGAGACATTTCGTCTTTACTACGCTTGCCCATGGAAGAAATTATTGCCAGTCTCAGGAAGGTCGAATGAACACCGCAAACCCACGCTATGTTTAATCAGTTTTCTGAACCTTCAGCCGCTGATGACTGCTGTTTTCACGCGCCAACCTGCTCTAGCCCCGAGGTCATGAATCTTTGAAACCCTACCCTATTCATTGCGTGTCGATCGTCATCCCGGTCTACAACGAACAAGAGAGCCTGCCTGAATTGCTGCGTCGCACAAGCGCAGCCTGCAAGCAACTGGCCTACGAATACGAAATCATCCTGGTGGATGATGGTAGTCGCGACAACTCGGCCCAATTGCTGGAAGACGCTGCCGCGCAAGAAGGCAGCCATGTAGTGGCGGTGATCCTCAACCGTAACTACGGCCAGCATGCCGCGATCATGGCCGGCTTCGAGCAGTGCCGTGGCGAGGTGGTGATTACCCTCGACGCCGACCTGCAAAACCCGCCGGAAGAAATCCCGCGTCTCGTCGAGCAAGCCGCCCTGGGCTACGACGTGGTCGCCACCGTACGCAACAACCGCCAGGACTCGGCCTTCCGCCGCTGGCCCTCGCGCCTGATCAACCTGGCCGTGCAACGCTCCACCGGCGTGGCCATGACCGACTACGGCTGCATGCTGCGCGCTTACCGGCGCACCATCGTCGACGCCATGCTTGCCTGCCGCGAGCGCAGCACCTTCATCCCGATCCTGGCCAACGGTTTTGCCCGCCACACCACGGAAATCCTGGTGCATCACGCTGAGCGTGAGCACGGCGAATCCAAATACAGTGCCATGCGCCTGATCAGCCTGATGTTCGACCTGCTGACGTGCATGACCACCACGCCGCTGCGCCTGCTGTCGATTGTCGGTTTCAGCCTGGCCGCCCTGGGCGTGCTGTTCGCCTTTGCACTGGTCGTCCTGCGCCTGGCCTTTGGTGCTCAGTGGGCCGGCGATGGCATGTTCGTGCTGTTCGCGGTGCTGTTCGTGTTCACTGGTGGCCAGTTCATCGGCATGGGCCTGCTGGGTGAATACCTGGGTCGCATGTACAGCGATGTGCGCGCCCGTCCCCGTTTCTTCATTGAAAAAGTGCTGCGCAACCAACCGGCAGCACCGGCACCCGTGGTCGTTGTTGACGGCCTGGTGTCCTCCCATACCTCCACTTCTACTTCTCCTTCCGATCAGGTTTCGTCATGAATTCAAAAGCTGTTGTCTTCGCTTACCACGATATTGGCTGTGCAGGCATTGAAGCCCTGCTGACCGCCGGCTACGACATTGCTGCCGTGTTCACCCATGCCGACGACCCCAAGGAAAACAATTTCTACGGCTCCGTCGCCCAACTCTGCGCCCGCAACGGCATCCCGGTGCACGCACCGGAAGACGCCAACCACCCGCTGTGGATCGAGCGCATCGCCAAGCTGAACCCGGATTTCATCTTCTCGTTCTACTACCGCAACCTGCTCAGCGAAGCCTTGCTGGCCACCGCCAAAAAAGGCGCGTTCAACCTGCACGGCTCCCTGCTGCCGCAATACCGTGGCCGTGCGCCGGCCAACTGGGTGCTGGTCAACGGCGAAACCGAAACCGGCGTGACCCTGCACCGTATGGTCAAACGCGCCGATGCCGGCCCGATCCTGGCCCAGCAGAAAGTCGTCATCGACCGTACCGACACCGGCTTGACCCTGCACGCCAAGCTGCGTGACGCCGCCACCAGCCTGCTGCGCGATGCACTGCCGCAACTGGCCCAGGGCAAACTGGCTGAAACCGCACAGGACGAGACCAAGGCCACCTACTTTGGCCGTCGCACCGCTGCCGATGGCAAGCTGGACTGGAAAAAGCCGGCTGAAGAGCTGTTCAACCTGGTTCGCGCCGTCACCCAACCGTACCCGGGCGCCTTCTGCGCTGTGGGCGAGCACAAACTGATCGTTTGGCACGCTGAAGTGGTCAAGGGCAACGAAGGCCTGGCACCAGGCCGCGTGATCAGCGTCAACCCGCTGCGCATTGCCTGCGGCGAAGACTCGCTGGTGGTCAAGTTCGGCCAGCGTAACGAAAACGGCCTGTACCTGGCCGGCCCTTCCCTGGCCGATGAATTGGGCCTGGTGGACGGCTCCGTGTTGCGCGGCGCCGAGTCCGGCCGCAAGCCACGCCGTACCCGTGTACTGATCCTGGGTGTGAACGGCTTTATCGGTAACCACCTGTCCGAGCGCCTGCTGCGTGACGACCGTTACGAAATCTACGGCCTGGACATCGGCTCCGACGCCATCGAGCGCCTGCGCAGCCACCCTAACTTCCATTACGTGGAAGGCGACATCAGCATTCACTCCGAGTGGATCGAGTACCACATCAAGAAGTGCGACGTGGTCCTGCCGCTGGTGGCCATCGCCACGCCGATCGAATACACCCGCAACCCGCTGCGCGTGTTCGAACTGGACTTCGAAGAGAACCTGAAACTGGTTCGCTACTGCGTCAAGTACAACAAGCGCGTGATCTTCCCGTCGACCTCCGAAGTCTATGGCATGTGCCAGGACCAGTACTTCGACGAAGACACCTCCAACCTGGTCGTCGGTCCGGTCAACAAGCAACGCTGGATCTACTCGGTCTCCAAGCAACTGCTGGACCGCGTGATCTGGGCTTACGGCGACAAAGGCCTGAAGTTCACCCTGTTCCGTCCGTTCAACTGGATGGGCCCGCGCCTTGACCGTCTGGACTCTGCGCGTATCGGCAGCTCCCGCGCCATCACCCAGTTGATCCTGAACCTGGTGGAAGGCACGCCGATCCGTCTGTTCGACGGTGGCGAGCAGAAGCGCTGCTTCACTGACATCGCCGACGGCATCGAAGCCCTGGCGCGCATCATTGATAACGACAATGACAACTGCAACGGTCAGATCATCAACATCGGTAACCCGGAAAACGAAGCCAGCATCCGTCAGTTGGGCGAAGAACTGCTGCGTCAGTTCGAAGCTCACCCGCTGCGCAGCAACTTCCCGCCGTTTGCCGGTTTCCGCGATGTAGAGAGCAAGGCGTTCTACGGCACCGGTTACCAGGACGTGGCACACCGCAAGCCAAGCATCGAAAACGCCAAGCGCCTGCTGAACTGGGAGCCTACCGTTGAGATGAGCGAAACCATCGGCAACACCCTGGACTTCTTCCTCAAAGAAGCCATGCTCGAAATCGCGGACAAGAAGTAATGAAGGCAGGCTTGCGCATTGACGTCGACACCTACCGTGGCACCCGTGAAGGTGTGCCGCGGTTGCTCGAATCCCTGGATGAAGCCGGGGTTAAAGCGACGTTCTTCTTCAGCGTTGGGCCGGACAACATGGGGCGCCACTTGTGGCGCCTGATCCGCCCGCAATTTCTGTGGAAGATGCTGCGTTCCAATGCCGCCGGGCTGTATGGCTGGGATATTTTGCTGGCCGGCACCGCCTGGCCGGGCAAACCGATTGGCCGTGACCTGGGGCACTTGATGCGCCAGGCCAAGGCTGCCGGCCATGAAGTCGGCCTGCACGCGTGGGATCACCACGGCTGGCAGGCCAACACCGGGCGCTGGAGCGAGGCACAACTCATCGAGCAGATCCGTCGTGGCGTCGACACCCTGAGCGACATTCTGGGTGAACGCATCGATTGTTCAGCCGCCGCCGGCTGGCGTGCCGATGAGCGTGTGGTGCAAGCCAAGCAAACGTTCAATTTTCGCTACAACAGCGATTGCCGGGGTACCAGCCTGTTTCGTCCGACCTTGGCCGATGGCAGTGCGGGCACCCCACAAATTCCGGTAGACCTGCCGACCTTCGACGAAGTCGTCGGGCCGGTAGTGGCTGCCAAAGACTTCAACAGCTTCATTCTTGACCGGTTTAGCGCGTCGAAGCTGAACGTCTACACGATCCACGCAGAAGTAGAAGGGATTCTGATGGCTGATGATTTTCGCCAGTTGCTTGCCCAGGCCGGGCAGCGCGGCATCGACTTCCAACCCCTGGGCGAGCTGCTGCCTGCGGATGTGACCACCCTGCCCCAGCAACACCTGGTGCGCGGCGCGTTGAGCGGCCGCGAGGGTTGGCTCGGAGTGCAACAGGCATGATCCGGCGCTGGGCATTGCCCCTGCTCCTGTTGGCGTTTGGTGTGTTTTACCTGTTACCGCTGGCCAGCCACGGCCTGTGGATTCCCGATGAGACCCGTTATGCGCAGATCAGCCAGGAAATGCTGCTGACCGGCAAATGGGCCTCGCCGCATTTCATGGGCATCCGCTACTTCGAGAAACCCGCTGCCGGCTACTGGATGATCGCGCTGGGCCAGGCGATCTTCGGTCAGAACCTGTTCGGCGTGCGCTTTGCCTCGGCCTTGAGTACCGGGCTGAGCATTGTGCTGGTTTACCTGATGTCGCGCCGCTTGTGGAATGACCCGCAAAAAAGCCTGGTCAGCACCGTGCTGTACATGAGCTTTGTCAGCGTGGCCTTGCTGGGTGGCTACGCCAACCTGGACCCGCAATTCACCTTCTGGGTCAACCTGGCCGGCGTTGCGCTGTGGTTCTGCTTTGACAGCCACACCCGCCAGGGCCGCCTGTGGTCCTGGGCGTTGCTGGGTTTTGCCTGCGGCATGGGGTTCATGACCAAGGGGTTTCTGGCCTGGTTGCTGCCGGTGTTGATCGCCCTGCCCTATGCGATCTGGCACAAGCGCTTTCGTGAGCTGCTCGGGTACGGCGTGGTTGCCGTGGTCGTGGCCATTATCGTCAGCCTGCCCTGGGCACTGGCCGTGCACCTGCAAGAGCCGGATTACTGGAACTTCTTCTTCTGGCACGAACATATCCAGCGTTTTGCCGGTGACGACGCCCAGCACGCCGAGCCGTTCTGGTTCTACCTGCCGCTGATGGTCGCGTTCTCGCTGCCGTGGATGGCCCTGTTACCGTCCACGATCAAACAGGCGTGGCTGCAAAAGCGCCTGCCGCAGACCGCCTACCTGTTGCTGTGGCTGCTGATGCCCCTGGCATTTTTCAGCCTGGCCAAAGGCAAGCTGCCGTCGTACATCATGCCGTGCCTGCTGCCGTTGGCCTTGTTGATGGGCTCGACCCTGAGCGACAAGCTTGCCCTGGGCCACGGCCGTGCCTTGCGCATCAACGGCGGGTTGAACCTGGCGCTGGGTGTTCTGGCGGTGCTGGCGCTCAGCTGGTTCCAACTGAAAAAGCCCGTGTATGAACACGGCGAAGAAACCTTCAGCCTGGTGCTGCTGTTCACCTTCCTGTTCGGCTGGATCGTGGTCAACCTGCTCCAGGCGGCGCGCCCGCTGAAGCTGTGGGCCGCGCCGGTGATCGGCAGCTGGTTGCTGGTGGCATTGGTGCCCGCCGCGTTGCCGCATTCGGTGGTTTACAACAAGACCCCGGACCAGTTCATCATCGATCACCTGGACGAACTGCAACCCACTGCCTCCCTGCTCAGCAATGACCTTGGCGCGGCATCGGCGCTGTCGTGGCGCATGGGGCGTCCGGACGTCAGCCTCTACAACACGGTCGGCGAAGTGAAATACGGCATCGCCTACCCGGACACCGCGCACCGCAGGATCGACACCAACGAAGTCCAGCAATGGATGAGCGAGGCGCGCAAGAAAGGTTCTGTCGGTGTGGTGATGCGGGTCAAGGGTGACGATGAAGTCGCCGAAGTCAACCTGCTGCCCAAGGACGGTAAACGCTATGAGCAAGGCAACATTGTGATCCTGATTTTCCCACAGGCCGCGCAATGATCACCCTGCTTCTATTGCTGGGCGCATGCCTGCTGACGTGCATGGGCCAAGTCTCGCAAAAGTTTGCCGTCGAAAGCTGGCGCGACCAGCCAGACGGTTGGGCGCCCAAATTGCGCTCGCCGTGGCTGTGGTCGGCGCTGGTGTGCCTGGGCCTGGGCCTGTTGGTCTGGCTGCTGGTGCTGCAGCGCCTGGAAGTGGGCATCGCCTACCCGATGCTCAGCCTGAATTTTGTACTGGTCACGCTGATGGCGCGCTTTGTTTTTCATGAACACATCGACGGCCGGCACTGGCTGGGCGTGGCGCTGGTGATCGGCGGTGTGGTGTTGCTGGGGCGTCACGTATGAGCCGGGCTCAAGGCTTTGCCCTGGCCCTTGGCAGTGTCGGCCTGGTCAGCGCCGCCCAATTGGGCATGCGCTGGAGCATGACGCGCCTGCCGCTGCCAGCCGACTGGCTGAACGCGTTCAACAGCAATGCCATCGACCTTGGCGCCTTGGGCGTGGTGATCCTGGCGATCATCGCCTATGCGCTGTCGATGCTGTGCTGGCTCGGCGCACTCAAGCATTTGCCGCTGGGCCGCGCCTATTCGCTGCTCAGCATCAGCTACGCGTTGGTCTACCTGCTGGCCGCCAGCCTGCCGGTGTTCAACGAAGCTTTTTCGCTTTCAAAAACCCTGGGGGTGGCGTTGGTCATCCTCGGTGTTCTGGTTATTAACTCTCGTCGTGCTAGCGTTGCAAGCCCCAGGAATGCCCCATGAAAATCAGTGTATTTGGTAGCGGTTACGTCGGTCTGGTGCAGGCCACCGTATTGGCCGAAGTCGGTCACGATGTGATCTGCATGGACGTGGACAAGAGCAAGGTCGAGTCGCTCCAGAAAGGCCATGTGACCATCTTCGAGCCGGGGCTTGCGGCCATGGTCAAGGAAAACCTGGAAAGCGGGCGCCTGCACTTCACCTTCGATGAAAAGCTCGCGGTCGAACACGGTGAAGTGTTGTTTATTGCCGTGGGCACGCCGTCGGATGAAGACGGCTCGGCCGACCTCAAATACGTGCTGTCGGTGGGTGATGCCGTGTCCCGCCACCGCATGGAGCCGGTGATCCTGGTGGAAAAATCCACCGTTCCCGTCGGCACCGGCGACACCCTGCGTGCGCACATCGAAAAGAACCTGCGCACCGCCGGCCGGCACCTGGAGTTCGATATCGTCTCCAACCCGGAATTCCTCAAGGAAGGCTCGGCCGTCGCCGACTGCCGCCGTCCGGACCGCATCATCATCGGCTGTGAGCGCGAGGAAGTGCGTGAAGTGATGCGCGACCTCTACGCGCCGTTCAACCGCAACCATGACCGCATCATCTTCATGGACCTGCGCAGCGCCGAACTGACCAAATACGCCGCCAACTGCATGCTGGCGACCAAGATCAGCTTTATCAACCAGATCGCCGAGCTGGCCGAACACCTGGGCGCGGACATCGAAGCCGTGCGCCTGGGCATCGGTGCCGACTCGCGGATCGGTTACCACTTCATCTACCCCGGTTGCGGCTACGGCGGCTCCTGCTTCCCCAAGGACATGCGCGCCTTGATCCACAGCGCCAAGCAAGCCAACTGCTCCAGTGACTTGCTGGAAGCCGTGGAAGCCATCAACCAGCGCCAGAAGAGCAAGCTGTTCGAGCGCATCAACGCTTACTTCCAGGGCAACCTGCAGGGCAAGACCTTTGCCTTGTGGGGCCTGGCATTCAAGCCCAACACCGATGACATGCGCGATGCACCGAGCCGCGTGCTGATGGAGGCCTTGTGGGCCGCGGGCGCCAATGTCCGTGCATTTGACCCGGAAGCCATGCAGGAAACCCAGCGCATCTACGGCGACGAGTCACGCCTGACGCTGCTGGGCACGCCGGAATCGGCCTTGAGCGGCGCCGATGCGCTGATCGTCTGCACCGAATGGCAGCAGTTCAAGGCGCCGGATTTCGACCTGATCCACACTCGCCTGAAAAACCCGGTGATCTTCGACGGGCGCAACCTGTATGACGGCGAACGCCTGGCACGCAAAGGCTTCAAGTACTTCCCGATGGGCCGTGGCGACTCGTGTCAACTGCCGATCCCTCAGCAAAACTGGGTAGAGCAGGTCAAGGAAGCCTGATACGTGAACAAAGCTTATCCGCCCCTGCTCACTGCAACGATCCGTCACCAGTCGCTGGGGCTTGGGCTCCTGGCGCTGGTGCTGTTTATTGCCGGCAACTGGCACCAGGCGATTATCGGGTTTGACTCGCGCTTCGTGGTGTTTGCCCAGGAAATGCTGCGTCATGGGCCGAGTTTTTTCCCCACGACCTACGGGCAGCCCTACGCCGATTACCTGGCCACCTCGACCGTGTTGACGTGGCTGTTCTCGTTGCCCCTGGGCCAGGTCACCAGCTTGACCGCCTGGTTGCCCACGGCCATCGCTTCGGCGCTGATCGTGGTGCTGGTGTATCGGCTGACGGCGCCCTACTCCGTGCGTTGGGGCCTGCTGAGTATTGCGATGTTGCTGCTCAGCAGCACGTTCATCAGTGAAACCCGGGCGGTGTCCCTCGACCAGATGCTCGCGGCGGTAGCCTTGGCGGTGTTTTACCTGGGTTATGCGCATGATCATTTCGCCAGCCCGAAACGCCTGCACTGGCTGTTCCTGTTGCTGATCATCGGCTTCGCCATCCGTGGACCGATCGGCCTGGTGATTCCAACGGGCGTGCTGTGCAGCTATTACCTGCTCAACCGGCAGTGGCGCCAACTGTTCACCTTCGGCCTGATTGCCCTGGCGCTGCTGGCGGCCTGTGTGGGCCTGTTGCTGCTGCTGGCCAAGCTCAGCGGTGGCGAGGACTTCATGCAGGACGTGATCCGCATGCAGTTCCTGGGGCGCATGGATGGCACCGAAGGTTCCAGCGGCGCGCTGTATTACTTCACCAGCTCCCTGGGCAATTACGCCCTGGCCTATCCACTGGCACTGTTGGTGCTGGTGGCGGTGGCCATCGGCGGGCGCCGCACGCCAGACCCGGCCTTGCAGCTGGTGTTGTATTGCGCAGCGGCCGGGTTGCTGGTGATGCTGGGCTTGTCGGTGCCTCAGGCAAAAAAGGCGCGCTACATCCTGCCGATGTTGCCGATGGCGGCGATCCTGGCGGCCTACCCGTTCCAGGTCACCCAGGGGCGGCTGTTTGCAGGGCTGCGCGCCTTGATGCTGGGCATCTGGACGCTGATGCCGGCACTGCTGGCCGTCGGGCTGGTGGTAGCGCGCCGACGTTACGCAGAGCAACTGGGCAGCCTGGGGGTGATCTTCGGCGTACTGGGCGTGCTTCAGGTAGTGGCGCTGCTGGCGGTCTTCAACGTGCGGTTACGCGCGACGGGGCCGGCCTTCGCTGCGGTGCTGGCGCTCTGGACGACTTACATCGTGGTGGTTGAACCCTTGGAGCGTGCGCTTTACGACACGCGCACCTTCACCCTTGCGGTCAAAGACCAGATCACGCAGCAGCCGGCGCCAGTGGTACTGCACGGGTTGGGCAAGGATGCGAAAGCCATCAAGTTCATGGTCAACTTCAACTGTGACAAGGTGCCATTGTTTACCCATTCCTCAGCAGACCTGGCGCCGCTGCAAGGGCCTGCCTGGCTGGTGATGAGCGCGCAGGATTTCGAAAACCTGCAGGATCCGCGCTTGCAATCGGTTACGCCAACGCTCACCGGGGAGTTCGACAAAGACCCTTATGTGTTGCTGCATCTGGAGAAAACCCCGGCGCCCTGATCGCAGTATTGGCCCCGTGTACAAGACGACGCCCACTTCAACAAGAGTGGGCGTTTTCGTTGCTGCAACCGAGAAAGCACCTACACAGCTATGCGTAACGGCTGGTGCACTTTGTCTTCCGGCGCCTGGAACCCAAATGTAGACTCGTTTGCCAGGTGCGGTAACCCATTACAGCCCCAACGTCTGGCTTATCTCGCCAGCTCGAGGCTGGCGCACCCTGGATAACAAGGACGCAGTAGGCTGCCCATACACACGGCGGCGTACGCATACGAGGGCAATGCCGTGGCGGAAGATCCGATGTCAATTCCCGTGCCGAGGCTGGATCGGTTGATGGCGCTGCGCGACGCCCTGGTGGCGTTGAAGGGGCCACTGGCCAGCGACCTGACACTGCGGGAAAACCTGCAAAAACAGCTGTTCAATGAAGAGATCGACAGGCGCGTACTGGGCCATATCAGCCCACCCTTTGCGCAGATGACGCGCCTGATTCCTTTCGGCGAAGTCATTTAAGCTCACTCAAAGCGATTTGAGTTCAATAAACTTGCACTCAACCCTCATTAATATGCAGTGGAGCCCATCAGCAAAGGTCGGCACACTGTGCAGGTTCCTCCCACAAACGTTGGAAAGGGCTTTTCCGGGCAACCAGGCAAGCCTTTTTTTTCGCCCGCACGTTCAGGACCCCTTGAATGCTTACCCGTTGGTTACCTGCTGCAATCAATACCCGCCCTGTTGAATGGAGCCGTGCCGCGATCGGCATGGCCTTGGGCACACTGTTCAGTGTCTGGCTGTGCGCCCAAGTGTTTGGCATGCAGGTCGCGCTGCACCTGCTTGGCCCGCTGGGTGCCTCAGCAGTGTTGTTGTTTGCGGTGTCTTCCGGTGCGCTGGCTCAACCCTGGTCGATCATCGGCAGCTATTTGTGCGCGGGCGTGGTGGCACTGCTGGTCGCCCGCGTGTTAGGGCGTACGCTGGGCAGCGCGTGCCTGGCGGCGGGCATGACCGTTATCCTGATTTGCTGGCTGCGTTGCCTGCACCCGCCGGCCGGTGGCCTGGCGATGACGTTGGTACTGGCAGACCCGGCCTCCATGGCCCTTGGATGGCAGGAACTGGCGCCGGTCATGCTCGGCGCGGGTGCCCTGCTGACGTGTGCATTGGCATATAACAACGCCACGCGCACGCGCTATCCCAGGGGTACGGTCGAGTCGCCTGCGGCGGTCATTGGCAGTGCGGCGGCCGCAACAGACCCGGCAATCACGGCGGCCGACTTGAAGCTGGCGCTGGCCGAGATGGAGCAGTTTTACGATGTGCAACCGAGCGAACTCGAACAGTTGATCCATGCCGCAGAAGGCCATGCACGACGCCGCAGCATCGGCGAAGTACTGGCCCGTCGCGCCGCCTGAGCCTGCGTGCATAAATGCAAAAACGACCTGCATGATTCCGGGTTGTACTGGGCAAATTTGCACTGGTACGATCGCGAGATGGTTCCTCCGCGAACATCTTGATAAAGAACAATAAAAGCAGGGAGTTACAGATGACTGCTCAGGTTTCATCCGAAGCAAGCCGCGCCGAAATTCTTCAGGACGAAGTGCTGGCCGACGTTCGCAACCACATTGGCCACCTCACCCTCAATCGCCCCGCTGGCTTGAATGCCATCACCCTGAACATGGTTCGCAGCCTGACGGCGCAGTTACAGGCCTGGGCGGATGATCCGCAGGTCTACGCCGTGGTGCTGCGCGGCGCTGGCGAAAAAGCCTTTTGCGCCGGTGGCGACATCCGTTCGCTGTACGACAGCTTCAAGAACGGCGACAGCCTGCACGCCGACTTCTTCGTCGAGGAGTACGCCCTCGACCTGGCCCTCCACCATTACCGCAAACCCGTCCTGGCGCTGATGGACGGCTTCGTGCTCGGCGGCGGCATGGGCCTGGTGCAAGGCGCTGATCTGCGCGTGGTCACCGAGCGCAGCCGCCTGGCGATGCCGGAAACGGCCATTGGTTATTTTCCGGATGTGGGCGGCAGCTACTTCCTGCCGCGCATACCCGGCGAGGTGGGGATTTACCTGGGCGTCACCGGCGTACAGATCCGCGCGGCCGACGCGTTGTATTGCGGGTTGGCAGACTGGTATCTGGAGAGCACCCGGCTCACTGACCTGGACCAGAAACTCGACCGCCTGCAATGGCAGGACTCGCCGCTCAAGGACCTGCAAGGCGTGCTCGCCAAACTGGCCGTCCAGCAATTGCCCGACGCGCCGCTGGCAGCATTGCGCCCGGCTATCGACCATTTCTTCGCCCTGCCGGACGTGCCAAGCATCGTCGAGCAGTTGCAGCAAGTCACCGTAGCAGACACCCATGAGTGGGCGCTGAACACCGTCGCCCTGATGCAGACCCGCTCACCGCTGGCGATGGCCGTTACCCTGGAAATGCTGCGCCGTGGCCGCCGCCTGCCGCTGGAGCAGTGCTTCGCGCTGGAATTGCACCTGGATCGCCAGTGGTTCGAGCGCGGCGACCTGATCGAAGGGGTGCGCGCGTTGATCATCGACAAGGACAAAACGCCGCGCTGGCGGCCAGCCACGATCCATGACCTGGACGCCAGCCATGTGGAGAGCTTCTTCCACGACTTCAAGCAGTTTGGGAGATAAGCCATGCAAGATATTGAATACACTGAAGAACAAGTAATGATTCGCGACATGGCGCGCGACTTTGCCCGCGGCGAAATCGCGCCCCACGCCCAAGCGTGGGAGAAAGCCGGTTGGATCGATGATGCCCTGGTCGCCAAGATGGGCGAACTGGGCCTGCTGGGGATGGTGGTGCCCGAAGAATGGGGCGGCACCTATGTCGATTACGTCGCCTACGCCCTGGCGGTCGAAGAAATCTCGGCCGGCGACGGCGCCACCGGCGCCCTGATGAGTATCCATAATTCAGTCGGTTGCGGGCCAATCCTCAACTACGGCACACAAGCGCAGAAAGAAACCTGGCTGCCCGACCTTGCCAGTGGCCAGGCCATCGGCTGCTTTTGCCTGACCGAACCCCAGGCGGGTTCCGAAGCCCATAACCTGCGCACACGCGCCGAACTGCGCGATGGCCAGTGGGTGATCAATGGCGCCAAGCAGTTTGTCAGCAACGGCAAACGCGCCAAGCTGGCGATTGTGTTTGCGGTGACGGATCCGGATTTGGGCAAACGCGGCATTTCCGCGTTCCTGGTGCCCACCAGTACGCCAGGGTTCGTGGTTGACCGCACAGAACACAAGATGGGCATTCGCGCGTCGGATACCTGCGCCGTCACCCTCAACCAATGCACGGTGCCCGAAGCCAATTTGCTCGGTGAGCGTGGCAAAGGCTTGGCCATCGCCCTGTCCAACCTCGAGGGCGGGCGCATCGGCATTGCTGCCCAGGCCCTGGGCATCGCCCGCGCGGCCTTTGAGGCGGCGCTGGCGTATGCGCGCGATCGCGTGCAGTTCAACCAGGCGATTATCGAGCACCAGAGTGTCGCCAACCTGTTGGCCGACATGCAAACCCGCCTGAATGCCGCACGGTTGCTGATCCTGCACGCCGCGCGCCTGCGCAGTGCCGGCAAGCCGTGCCTGTCGGAGGCGTCCCAGGCCAAGTTGTTCGCCTCGGAAATGGCCGAAAAAGTCTGCTCCTCGGCGATGCAGATTCACGGTGGGTATGGGTATCTGGAGGATTATCCGGTGGAGCGTTACTACCGGGATGCGCGGATCACGCAGATTTACGAGGGCACCAGCGAAATTCAGCGAATGGTGATCGCGCGCGAGCTGAAGAACTACCAGCTCTAAGCCAATAAAAGCTATGTAGGCGCTGGCTTGCCAGCGATGCAGGCACCTCGGTTCACGTGCGGGACCGAGGTGAGGCTATCGCAGGCAAGCCAGCTCCCACATCAAGCGCTCACCAGGCTAATCAACACGCCGCAAAACCAAAGTGGGAGCGGGCTTGCCCGCGAATACGGCGTATCAGTCAGCGAATGTATCGACTGATCCAGCGCATTCGCGAGCAAGCCCGCTCCCACCAGTTGCGTTTCAGCAGTCCTGAAGCCGGTTACTTATCTTTGAACTCCGGCGCGCGCTTGGCCACAAACGCTGCCATCCCTTCCTTCTGATCCTGCGTTGCAAACGCCGCATGGAACACCCGGCGCTCAAAGCGCACGCCTTCGGAAAGGCTTACTTCAAACGCGCGGTTCACGCTTTCCTTGACCATCATGCTGATCGGCACGGATTTGCCGGCGATCAGCGTCGCCACCTTCAGCGCCTCTTCGAGCAGCTCATCCGCCGGCACGATACGCGCCACAATCCCGCAACGCTCGGCTTCCACCGCATCGATAAAGCGCCCGGTCAGGCACATTTCCATGGCTTTGGCCTTGCCCACCGCGCGGGTCAGGCGCTGGGTGCCGCCCATGCCCGGCAGCACGCCGAGGTTGATTTCCGGCTGGCCGAACTTGGCGCCGTCGCCCGCGAGGATGAAGTCGCACATCAACGCCAGTTCACAGCCGCCGCCCAAGGCAAAGCCGTTGACGGCGGCAATGATCGGCTTGCGGCGGTTGGCCACGCGGTCGCTGTCGCTGAACAGGTCATCCAGGTAAATCTGAGGGTAGGTCAGCTCGGCCATTTCCTTGATATCAGCACCGGCGGCGAAGGCTTTTTTCGAGCCGGTCAGCACGATGCAGCCGATTTGCGGGTTGGCTTCCAGGCTGTCCAGCGCCTGGTTCAACTCGCTGACCAGTTGCGCATTCAAGGCGTTCAGGGCTTGCGGGCGATTAAGGGTAATCAGCCCGACGCGGTCCTGGACCTCGAGCAAAATGGTTTCGTAACTCATCTAATGGCTCCTTAAAGATTGCGTGAGATGACCATGCGCTGGATATCGCTGGTGCCTTCGTAAATCTGGCAGACCCGCACATCGCGGTAGATCCGCTCCAAGGGAAAGTCGCTCAGGTAACCGTAACCGCCCAAGGTTTGCAAGGCGGCCGAGCAGACTTTTTCGGCCATTTCCGAGGCGAACAACTTGGCCATCGAGGCCTCGACCAAGGCTGGCTTGCCGCTGTCACGCAGGGCGGCGGCGTAATGCACCATCTGCCGGGCGACGGCAATTTGCGTGGCCATGTCCGCCAGGCGAAACGCCACGGCCTGGTGTTCGATCAAGGTTTTGCCGAAGCTTTCGCGCTCGCGTGCATAGTCACGCGCGGCTTCAAATGCCGCGCGCGCCATGCCCACCGATTGCGAAGCGATGCCGACGCGGCCGCCTTCAAGGTTGGCCAGGGCGATCTTGTAGCCTTCGCCCTCCTCGCCCAATCGGTTGGCAACCGGCACCTTCACGTCTTCAAACAGAATCTGGCAGGTGTCGGACGCATGCTGGCCGAGTTTGTCTTCGACCCGCGCCACGGTGTAACCGGGGGAATCGGTGGGCACGATAAACGCGCTGATCCCGCGCTTGCCGGCGGCCGGCTCGGTGACCGCAAACACAATCACGATCCCGGCGTTCTGCCCGGAGGTGATGAACTGTTTGCAGCCATTGAGCACGTAGTGATCGCCGTCCAGGCGCGCGCGGGTTTTCAGGCTGCTGGCATCGGAACCGGCCTGCGGTTCGGTCAGCGCAAAGGCGCCGAGCATGGCACCGCTGGCCAGCGGCTTGAGGAACTGTTCTTTCTGCTGATCGTTGCCGAATTTCAGAATCGGCACGCAGCCCACCGAGTTGTGCACGCTCATGATGGTCGAGCAGGCGCCGTCACCGGCGGCGATTTCTTCCAGCGCCATCGCATAGGCCAGGTAGCCGGTGTCGCAACCGCCCCACTGTTCCGGCACCAGCATGCCGAAAAAGCCCAGCTCGGCCATTTCGCCGATGGCTTGCTTGGGAAAGCGGTGCTCGCGGTCCCACTCGGCAGCGAAAGGTTTCAAGCGCTCCTGGGCAAATTGCCGGGCCGCGTCGCTGATTTGCAGTTGTTCGTCATTGGGCAGCATAAAAAGTCCTTAATACACGCATTCGACGGCCATGGCCGTGGCTTCACCGCCGCCGATACAAATGGCCGCAACGCCGCGCTTGAGGCCTTTCTGGCGCAGCGCCGAGAGCAAGGTCACCAGGATGCGCGCGCCCGAAGCGCCGATCGGATGCCCCAGCGCGCAGGCGCCGCCGTGGATGTTGACCTTGCTGTGGGGGATTTCCAGCTTGCTCATGGTCACCAGGCTGACCACCGCAAAGGCTTCGTTGATCTCGAACAAATCCACGTCGCCAAGGTGCCAGCCGGTCTTGCTCATCAGCTTGCGAATCGCCCCCACCGGCGCCACCGGGAACAGTCCCGGCTCGTCGGCGAACGCCGCGTGCCCATGGATGATTGCCAGCGGCTTGAGCCCACGCTTTTGCGCTTCAGACTGACGCATCAGCAGCAGCGCCGCCGCGCCGTCGGAGATCGAACTGGAGTTGGCCGCCGTCACCGTACCGCCTTCGCGGAAAGCCGGTTTCAGACTGGAGATCTTGTCCAGCTTGGCTTTGGGGGGCTGTTCGTCATGCAGGATGGTTTTTTGCTCTTTACCGACGGTGACCTGCACCGGGACGATTTCGGCGGCGAAGCTGCCGTGGGTGATTGCCTCTTGGGCACGGGTCAGCGAGGCGATGGCGAAGGCGTCCTGGGCTTCACGGGTAAAGCCGTTGTGCTCGGCACAGTCTTCGGCAAAGGTGCCCATCAGGCGGCCCTTGTCGTAGGCGTCTTCGAGGCCGTCGAGGAACATGTGGTCGAGCACCTTGCCGTGGCCCATGCGGTAGCCGCTGCGCGCGCGGTCCAGCAGGTACGGCGCGTTGGACATGCTTTCCATGCCACCGGCCACCACCACCTCGACACTGCCGGCCAGCAGTGAGTCGTGGGCGAGAATGGTCGCCTCCATGCCCGAACCACACATTTTGTTCAGCGTGGTGCAGCGCGTGGCCTTGTCCAGCCCGGCGCCCAGCGCCGCCTGACGCGCAGGCGCCTGGCCGAGGCCTGCGGGCAATACACAGCCAAACAGCACTTCATCCACCGCGTCCGGGACGATGCCGGCGCGTTCGACGGCGGCGCGAATCGCGGCGGCCCCCAGTTGCGGCGCAGTCAGGCCCTTGAGGTCACCCTGGAAACCGCCCATGGGCGTGCGGACGGCGCTGACGATAACAATCGGATCCTGCATGAAAAATTCTCCTTACTTGGCGGCCATGCGCAAGGCGCCGTCGAGACGGATGACCTCGCCATTGAGCATGCTGTTTTCAATGATGTGTCGCACCAGCGCGGCGTACTCGGCCGGTTTGCCCAGGCGTGGCGGGAATGGCACACCGGCGGCCAGGGAATCGCGCACCTCTGGGGTCATGCCGGCCATCATTGGCGTTTCGAAAATGCCTGGGGCGATGGTCATGACCCGGATGCCGAAGCGCGCCAGTTCGCGAGCGGCAGGCAGCGTCAGGCTGGCGATGGCGCCTTTGGACGCGGCATACGCCGCCTGGCCGATCTGCCCGTCAAAGGCGGCCACCGACGCGGTATTGATGATCACGCCACGCTCGCCGTCGGCATTCGCCTCGGTTTCAGCGATGGCGGCGGCCGCCAGGCGCAGCAGGTTGAAGCTGCCGATCAGGTTGACGTTGATCACGTGGGCAAAGCTTGCCAGCGCGTGCGGGCCGTTCTTGCCGAGGATTTTTTCGCCACGCACCACACCGGCGCAGTTCACCAACCCATGCAAACCGCCGAACGCAGCGACGGCGGCTTGCACGGCCGCTTCGGCAGCGGCTTCCTGGCTGATATCCGCCACCGCGCTGCGGGCGTTATCGCCCAACTGCCGGGCCTTGGCCGCGACGGCTTCGGCGTTGAGGTCCACCAGCATCACCTTGGCGCCGGCGGCTACCAGCATGTCAGCGGTGGCCGCGCCGAGGCCCGAAGCGCCGCCGCTGACCAGGAATACCTTGTTTTCAATCTGCATCTTGATTTCCTTTGAAAGGGATCACGCCAAGGCTGCTTGAGCCTTGGCGATTTCCTGATTACGCAAAATAAAACGCTGCAGCTTGCCGCTCGGGGTTTTCGGCAAGTCGCTGACAAATTCGATTTCTCGCGGGTAGGCATGCGCGGCAAGGCGCTTGCGCACGTGCAGGCGCAGCTCTTCGGCCAGTTCAGGCGTGGCGCGGTATTGCTCGTTGATCACCACAAAGGCTTTCACCAGCTCGGTGCGTTCCGGGCAGGGCTTGCCGACCACGGCGGCTTCGACCACGGCCGGGTGCTCGACCAAGGCGCTTTCCACGTCGAAGGGACCGACGCGGTAGCCAGAGGTGGTGATCACGTCATCACTGCGCCCGACAAAACTGATGCTGCCGTCCGGGTTCAGCTCCACGGTGTCGCCGCTGAGGTAATACTTGCCGACAAAGGCCTTGGTCTTCACGCCGTCGTAACCGGCGAACCAGCACATCGGCGACTGTTCGCGGTCAATGGCGAGAATGCCCGGCTGGCCGGCGGGCAGTTCCTGATGGTTGTCATCGAGCACCACGATGCGGTGCCCCGGCGAGGCAAACCCGGCTGAGCCGACATGCACCGGATGCGCCAGGCCGTGGTGGTTGCACAGCACCATGCCCAGTTCGGTCTGGCCATAGTGGTCGTGGATGGTCACGCCCAGGTTATCGGCGAACCAGCGGATCACTTCCGGGTTCAAGGGTTCGCCGGCGCTGCTGACAATGCGCAGCTTGCCCTTGATCGCGCGGGCGAACTGCTCACCGCCGGCAATCAGCAGGCGGTACGCGGTCGGCGAGCCCGTCAGGTTGGTGATGCCGTACTTGTTGATCACCCGGCAGGTGCTCTCCAGGGTGAACGGCCCATCGTAAAAGGTGATCGGGTGGCCCATGGACAACGGCCCGGTCACGCCAAAATAGATGCCGTAAGCCCAACCCGGGTCGGCAACGTTCCAGAAGGCGTCTTCGGGGCGAAGGTCTACTGCGTCGCGGGCGTAGCGCTGAAAGGCAACGATGGCCTTGAGCGGCACCGACAGGGCTTTCGACGGGCCGGTGGTGCCCGAGGTGAACATCAGCAGAAACGGCGCGTCACCGTCCAGCATCACCGGCTCGCAGGCGTTGGAGTAATTCGGCAATTCGGCCCAGAAGCTGTAGTCGCCGCGCACGATGCCTTCGCCTTTGGGCCCGGCGACGGTGACGATGGTCGGGCAACCTTCCACTTCGACAAGCTTGGGCCGGTTCACCGCGTCGGTGACCACCAGCGCGGCGCCGGAGCTGCTCAAGCGATGTTCGATGGCCTTGGGCCCGAAGGCGGTAAACAGCGGCTGATAAACCGCGCCGATACGCCAGGTGGCGAACACCACCACCAGCAATTCTGCGGTGCGCGGCAGCAGGCCGGCCACCTTGTCGCCGCGTTTGACGCCCTGGGCCAGCAGGAAATTGGCGAAGCGGGCGGCCTGGTCCTGCAAGTCGGTGAAGGTGGACGTGGCGCTGCGCCCGTCCTTGCCTTCCCAGAACAGCGCGATGCGGCCCGGCAGTGCGTGCCGGTCGCAGCATTCCACGCAGGCATTGAGCGCCTGCAGGTTGCCGGCCAGTGCGGCGTCGACGGTGTGCTGGTAATCAAACTCGGTGGTGGCAGCCAAATACTCACGCATCGCTTCAAATCCTTGTGGTTTTTATTTTCAGGACGTTTTTGAGCACGTAAACCGTGGAAATAGTCGCTCTGCAGCGTTACAGCAGCAATGGTCAAAGCCTTCAACTTGGCTGACTGGTTTGGCCAATCATTGATCGCGCTGATCAGCCGGTCAGTTCAAGTGATTGGACGCTCGCCGGGGTTGCTTCTAACCTTGGGGCCTGCGCCACCGAAGAAGCTTGCCTGCAATGATCGTTCGTCCCAAACCCAACCTCCTGGGTATCCTGTTTTCCCTCAAGGGCTCGATTGCCAAGCGCATCGCGCTGCGCAGCCTGCTGGTGACCTTGCTGGCCTCGGTGATCGTGCTGGTTGAAACCCTGCACCCGGCGTACTTTTCCAAGGTCAACGCCACGCCGTTCACCTTGCTGGGCTTGTCGTTGTCGATCTTCATGAGCTTTCGCAACAACGCCTGCTATGACCGCTGGTGGGAAGGCCGCAAGCAGCTGGGGCAAATGATCATCGATGTGCGCTCGCTGATCCGCGAAACCCAGGTGCTGACTGACCCGGTTGAGCGCAGTGGGTTACTGCGGGGTTTGTGCGGTTTTGCCCATGGCCTGATTGCGCGCCTGCGCCATGAGGACGAGGCCGGCGCCATCACGCCGTGGATCGGCGTTGATCGCGCGCACCCGAACCTCCCTGACGCTGTGCTGCAACAACTGGGCGCGCGCTTTTGCGGGCTGGCCGAGCAAGGCGTCATCAGCGAATGGCGCTACACCCAGCTGGAAACCCGACTGGTCAGCCTCAGCCAGGTGCAGGCTTCGTGCGAGCGGATCAAGCACACGCCGCTGCCCTTCCCTTACACGCTGCTGCTGCACCGCACCATCTACCTGTTCTGCATTCTGTTGCCGTTTGCCATGGCCGAGCCGTTGGGCTGGCTGACGCCGGTGTTCACCGCCATCGTCAGTTACACCTTCTTTGGCCTGGACGAAATCGGCGACGACCTGGAAGACCCGTTCGGCTTCGATGAAAACGACCTGCCGTGCAATGCCATCGTGCGCACATTGGAGCGCGAGATCCTTGCCGCTCTGGGCGAAAGCGACTTGCCGCCGGCCCTGGAACCCATTGAATACGTGCTGAGCTGATGCGGGTTTGACACTCGCCGTGGTCTGACCGAAGCTGATGGCTTTGCACTAGCTGCCACCAGCTTTTGGACGCCTGCATGTCAAAGTCACGCCGTTACTCCATCATCGGCCTGTGCGCCCTGTTGTTGATTGTGTTGCTCACCTGGTTTTTCTCCCGCTCAACCCCGGTGGCCGTGCCGCCGGCGATTGCCCATGGTTACGCCAAAGCCTTGAAGCAGGCGCATAACGGCGAACCCGGCGCCGCGCGCGTGCTGTACCAACAGCTTGGCCGACCGGACCTGTCGCCTGAACGTCGTGCGGCCTTGCACGCCGAATTACCCAACTACCCAAGCCCGCAGGCGCTGAAGCTTGCCGACAAAGACCTGGCCAATGATTCGCCAGTGGTGCGCGAGGCGGCGATCCACAGCATTGTCGGCCTGGTGCCCAGCGGCCAACGCGTCTTGTTGCTGGGGCCGGTGCTCGACGATCCCGAACAGGCGGTGCGCTTTGCCGCCGCCAATGCTTTGCTCGGTCTGTCGCCGGACACCCTGGGGCTGTACTTCGGGCCGTTGCAGCAAGTGCTCGATGAGTTTGTGAAAACCCTCAAGGGTCAGCCGGAAACGGCCGAAGGCTGGATTCAACTGGCGCGCCTCTATATACACAGTGCGCTGCTGCCGGACGCACAAAATGCCCTCGAACAGGCCATGCGCTTGCAACCGGACAACCTGCAGGCAGTGGTCGCGCAAATCGAACTGCTGGACAAACAAGGCAAGACCGATGAATCGCGGCAATTGCTGGCACGTCAGTTGGCGGCCCATCCCGACTCGGCTTACCTGCAGCATGCGCTGGGCATGTGGCTGTTGCACCATGGCGAGCGCCCGTATGCCCTGCTTGGTTTGTCCAAAGCGGTAGAGCTTGAACCGGACAATCAGGATTACCGTTACGACCTCGCCACGACCCTGCACGCCCAGGAAGAGTTGGAAGCCGCCCAGCGTCAGCTCGAAGACATCATTCAGCGCCACCCGGCCAACCGCAAGGCGCGGGTGCTGCTGGTCAATTACTGGAAAGAAAGCGGCCAGCTGCAAAACGTGCAGGTATTGCTTGCGCAACTTGAGCAACAGAACCCGGATGACCCGGCGTTGCAGCAAGGCCTGTAGGGCGTTGCAAAAAGTTGTAATCGATACTGGGGCTTGTACAATTTTCGCGAAACGTTGAACCGCTACGGGCCTCCACGGTCAAGTGAATATGGCGCGTCCGAGGCGGCGCGTTCCTCTATTTGTACGTGACCTGAGGGCACTTCTTGTCTACATCCAACGAGCTGTTCAGTGAAAAGGCGGCCACCGGCATTGAAGGTCTTGATGACATTCTTTCCGGGGGGTTATCGCGCAGCCACCTGTTCCTGCTGGAAGGCGAACCCGGCACGGGCAAAACCACCGTTGCGCTGCATTTTCTGCAGGCCGGCGCGAAAAACGGTGAGCGATCCCTGTACATCACCCTCTCCGAAACCGAGCGCGAATTGCGCCAGGGTGCCAAGTCCCATGGTTGGGACCTGGATGACAATATCCACATCTTCGAGCTGACCCCGCCAGAGAGCCTGCTCGACGCCAATCATCAGCAAAGCCTGCTGTACTCCTCCGACCTGGAGCTGGGCGAAGCCACACGGCAGATTTTTGAAGTGGTGGAGCGGGTCAAGCCGACCCGAGTGGTCATCGACAGCCTTTCGGAGATCCGTCTGCTCGCGCAAAGCTCACTGCGTTATCGTCGGCAGATCCTGGCAATCAAGCATTACTTCGTGCGCTACGACGCCACCGTGCTGCTGCTGGATGACCTGACCACTGAATCCCTGGATAAAACCGTACACAGCGTGGCGCACGGCGTGATCCGCCTGGAAGAACTGACCCCCAACTACGGCGCCGAACGTCGCCGCGTGCGGGTGGTGAAATACCGTGGTCAAAAATACCGCGGCGGCTTTCACGACTTCACCATCATGGGCGACGGCGTGCATGTATTCCCGCGCTTGGTCGCGGCCGAGCATCGCGGCGGGTATGTCCGACAGACCCTGAGCAGCGGCATTGTCGAACTGGACAGGCTGATGGGCGGCGGCGTCGAAACCGGCTCCAGCAGCTTGATTCTTGGCCCAGCGGGCACCGGTAAATCCCTGATTTCCATGATTTTTGCCGCAGCGGCTGTGGCCCGTGGCGAGAAAGCGGCGCTGTTTATTTTCGACGAAGAACTGGGGTTGTTGTTCGAGCGCATGAAAAACATGGGCATCGACCTCGCCGCCCTGCAGGACACCGGCAACCTGCTGATCGAGCAGGTGGACGCGGCCGAGTTGTCACCCGGCGAGTTTTCGCACCGAGTGCGCCGTTGTGTTGACGAGCGCGGGATCAAAACCGTGGTCATCGACAGCATCAACGGCTACCAGGCGGCCATGCCGGAAGAAAACGCGCTGATCCTGCACATGCACGAACTGCTGCTGTACCTCAATCGCCGGGGTGCCGCCACGTTCATGACCGTCGCCCAGCATGGGTTGGTCGGTGACATGCAAGCGCCCGTCGACATTACCTACCTGGCTGATACCGTAATTTTGCTGCGTTACTTCGAAGCACTGGGCAAAGTGCGCCGGGCCATTTCGATCATCAAAAAACGCACCGGCACCCATGAGTCGACGATTCGCGAGTACCGCATTGGCAGCCGTGGCATGACGGTGGGCGAGCCGCTCGACAACTTCCAGGGCGTGCTGCGCGGCATTCCGACATTCAACGGCAGCGGCTCACCTTTGCTCAAGGAAGAGGGATCGTGATCAGCGTTTCCTCTGCCTCCGAGCGCGCGATTATCCTGGCGCCAATGGGTCGCGACGGCTCACTGGCGCTGATGATGCTGAACGAAGCTGGCTACAGCGGCATTGTTGCCAGCAACCTGGCAAACCTGTGCGAATTGCTGGAAGAAGGCGCCGGTTTGTTGGTGATCGCGGCGGAAGCGTTGCGCGGCGTGGATCTGGAGCCGTTGCTGGAGCACCTGCATCAGCAGCCGGCGTGGTCCGACTTGCCGATCGTGCTGATGACACATCACGGCGGCAGCGAGCAGAACGGTTCGTCGCACTTGAGCGGTCTGCTGGGCAACGTGACCTTTCTGGAGCGCCCCTTTCATCCCATCACTTTGATCAGCCTGGTGAGCGCGGCCCTGCGCGGCCGACGCAGGCAGTACGACGCCCGCGACCGCTTGATTGACTTGAGCGAGAGTGAACTGCGCCTGCAACGCACCATGGAAACCCTTGAGCAGCAAGTCGAGGAGCGCACCGCGCAACTGCGCAGCAATGAAGAAGCCTTGCGCCAATCGCAGAAGATGGAGGCCGTAGGTCAATTGACCGGCGGCATCGCGCATGACTTCAACAACATGCTCACCGGGATTATCGGCAGCCTGGAGCTGCTGCGACGGCGCATTGCGCGCGGCAAGCTCGATGATCTGGACGGCCTTATCGACCTGGGCGTGACGTCGGCCAACCGCGCGGCCGGGTTGACCCATCGGCTGCTGGCGTTCTCCCGTCGCCAATCGCTGGATTCCAAGCCCGTGGGGATCAACCAACTGGTGACCTCCATGGGTGAGCTGCTGCAACGCAGCATCAACGAAAGCATTGCCCTCGACATGCGCCTGGACGCTCAGCTATGGACCGCCGAAGCTGACCCCAATCAACTCGAAAGCGCCCTGCTCAACCTGGTGATCAACGCGCGCGACGCGATGCCGGGCGGCGGCAAGTTGGTGGTTGAAACCTCCAACCGCCACCTGGACAACGTGTTTACTGCGGCCTACGGCACTTTAAAGCCCGGCGACTATGTAGAGCTGAGCGTCAGCGATACCGGCTGCGGCATTCCAGAGCACCTGATGGGACGCGTGTTCGATCCGTTTTTTACCACCAAGCCCATCGGCCAGGGCACAGGCCTGGGGTTATCGATGATCTATGGGTTTGCCCGCCAGTCCCATGGCCACGTCACCATCCACAGCGAAGTGGGCAAAGGCACCACGGTAAGCCTGTTCCTGCCGCGTTTTGTCGGTGAAATGCAGGCGCCGGAATACCTCAATCCTGCATTGACGCCCTATGCCAATGCGGGTGAAACGGTATTGATCGTCGAGGATGACCCGGCGGTACGCGTGCTGGTCAGCGCCGTGCTCAAAGAGTTGGGTTACGCCTTTGTCGAGGCCGGTGATGCGGACACAGCACTGCCGATCATCGAGTCCGATCAGCGTATCGACTTGCTCATCAGCGACGTTGGCCTGCCGGGCATGAACGGCAGGCAAATGGCGGAAATTGGTCGGCAGATCCGCCCTCAGCTCAAGGTCCTGTTCATCACCGGTTATGCCGAACACGCGGCGGTGCGCGGTGGCTTCCTTGATCCTGGAATGCAGCTGATCACCAAGCCATTTACCTTTGATTTGCTGACAGCGAAGGTGCGGGAAATGATTCAGGCGTAAGCCAGTGACTGCACGTTTCCGCAATATCTGGTGGCTGACAGGCCGGAACCGGCACTGAGGGATTGGACACGAAGTTTCAAATCGCGACGCATGAAAGCTGCCCGTGGTTAACCTGAAACTTACCTCACGAGTCCCATCATGATCGCTTCGCGCAACGTTAATCCCCTGCATCAATGGCCGCTGACTGCGGCACCCGAGCCCCCCACAATACGCCGGCCACGCTTGGCGGATCGGGAGAGCAACCCGGCGGCCCCGCACGCAGCCGACCGTACGCAAGTCGAAGGCGACAGTGAGCTGGCAGGGTATCTGGCGCAAACGCTGCGCACCGCGGTAAGTACCGGACGACTGGGCGACATCGACCACATTCCGCCCGCCTCTGCCTTCGGCCAATGGTGGTCACACCTGCACGATTTGATGAGGAGCCCGCACTTTGTCAGTTGGGCAAAGCGTCAGCAGATTGACCTTTCAAAGCCTATCGAGATCAATCCCCGAGACAACCTCATCAGCGCATTCGTTAGCGGTCAGCGCAAACCCTTTTCAGGCTTTGAGCATGGCCCTCTCTGGACCTCGATGATGGCGCCGATCATGCGGGCGGCAAAAGCCCTGACGTCAGACTCTGGCTATATTCTCAGCCCCTCAAGTAGCACATCGGCGCCTTACCGGGCAGTCGCGGACTTTTATGGCGAAGCCATCACCGGGCAAACCCGGGAATCCGCTGAAGCCCGTGCAGCACAGCTCGAAGCGGCTAAAGCGTTCAACCCTTCCCAGTCCAGGCCAGAACGCTCTGCGCAGGTGCTGCAACACGAACGCGCCAAGCTGGCCAATGCCCATGACCACAGCAAGGTGGCCTTGAAACTGATCGCGATCATTCAGGAAATCGACGATTTATCCGAACAGTGGCTATACCGCACCACCAAAGATCCCCTGGACAGCTTGTACCTGCCACCCGCGTATGTTCAAAGCCGGATTGAGCAACTTATCCGCGACAAAATGAGCAGCACCCACATCACCTTGCATGCCGACTCACCCATCAGGTTGTTGCAGGCGGCCCCCACGGTCAGCCTGGACACACACCTCAGCGACAACGGCTGGGACAGGCCCCGCAGCCGTGACGAACTGTTCAACCTGGGACGGGTACTGACAACACCAGCTCTTACCCAGCTTCCAGACGGCAATCTCGGTGGAGCCTTGTCCTGGCCAACGCCATTGAGTGATGACGATTGCCGCAACCTGAGAAATTCCCTGCGCCAGAACACGCTGGGGCTCAATGGTCTGCAAGATTATGACAAGGGCACCGGTGCACTCGGTTACCTGACGCGCAACCAGCGTTTTGCCCCGTCCGAACTGCATGACCCGCGGCGGTTTATTCAAAATCTTCTCGCTACGCCTGATGCCCAGGCACTGGGGCTGGCGCTGCAGGAAAAATTCAATGGCGTCTCGACCCCGCAGAGCCTTAACGACTGGACGCTGGCAGCCCTTGGCGCGACCCTGGATAAAGAATCCGAGGCAGCAAATACCTGGGCGCCAGCCAGAACCGGCGTCGCCGGTTTTGATATGGCCGGTCATCAACATTGGGGCCAGCATCCTTCAACGCTGGTTGCGGGGCTGGAGACGCACTTGGTTTCCACGGGCCGTGCCAGCGCCGAGTTAGCACCCGTTGCGGCCCATCTGTTGCTGTCACGCCGAGCCCCTGCTTTTTTGGTCAACGACATTCCCGACAAGGTGACGTGTGGCTCACACACCTGGGTCAGCTTCAGCACGGCGGTAGCGCGCCTTGAGCGCCAGGCGCCCGGCTCAACGGCGCGTATGACTTTTGCGCAGGTCATGCAGCGAGCCGACCTGGCACCTGTTACCGACCAGGACCGGCAAGTTGAACGCAGCGCGCAGCGCGATGCACTCAAAGATTGGGGGGTTGCCCAAGGCTTGATCGCGCTGAACACCCTGGATGACTACACCGACGAGCAGATCAACCGCGTCTCTGGCGCCTACAGCGCGCGAATTTCAGCATTGGGCCAAGCCTCACAAGCCCACTCGACCGCAATGCCGGAGCGCAGGGAGATGGCGCTGAAGGAACTCGAGCGTGTGTATGGTGACCTGCCCTTCGAGAAAAAATGCATCACCCCACTTGATCAGAGTCGCGACTTCCCCGGCCCGTACTCGGTGCTGGACCTTTACCTGCACGGGCAACTCGAGGCAACGGCATGGACGTCATCGTCCGGTGAGGTCGACACACGCACGATTGCGGGCCATGTGAACAAGCTTTCCGACATCAATGCTCTGTTCAACACTGAACTTCAGCGCTACTTCCACGCGGCAGAACAGGCGACGAGCACGCACGTCAAACACCTGATCGCCACACTGCCTCTGGAAGATAGAAAAGCCATCGAGTACGGGAAAGTGACCCTGCTCACCGAGCACAGCATCACTCATACCGCCTTCAGCCAGAGCCGTGTCGAAACCAAAGTGCCCAATAGCCTGCTGCTCAAAACAGAGCTCGACGGCGTCGTCACTGTTTATGAAGTCAATGTAAGAGACAACAGCATCCGCCGGCGCGAGGAGCTCAAAGACCACCCGATCGCGCGCCAGACCAATGAAGCCGATAAGTGGCGCTATTCGAAAATGCTGCTGGAGGTGAAACCTTCCGGCCGTTACTCGCCGCATGTCGCTGAGGAAAACCATCGAGCGGGCACACCCGACAGCTTTGCCAGCGAAAGGACCCGGTACATTGCCGACGCCCTGGTGCAAGACCTGAACATTCGGGCGCTGGAGACTGAGGCGCGGGGTGTGACGACGTTTGACACCCAGGTGCCGTTCTACAAAAAAGCCCGCGAATTCATGCTGAACC
This sequence comes from Pseudomonas sp. TWRC1-2, assembly GCF_049896685.1. NCBI lineage: Bacteria > Pseudomonadati > Pseudomonadota > Gammaproteobacteria > Pseudomonadales > Pseudomonadaceae > Pseudomonas > Pseudomonas sp. TWRC1-2. The sequence continues at coordinate 503,096 of NZ_JAFCUU010000001.1, forward strand.
TGATTCCCCTGCGCTCGGCAATCCAGAATTTTCGAGCCGGCGCCGTGGGTGATGGCATCCTTGATTTGGCGTTCGACGCCTTCGGTTTTGTCGTGGGCCTAGGCGTTGCAGCCAAAGGCGCCAAGGCCCTGCAAGCAGGTACCAGCGCGGCGGCCAGGCTGGCCCAGGGCGTGAAGATCGTGGGCCGTGCTGCACTGGGCGCACTCAACCCGCTGGATGGCGTGGGCAGCCTGGTTTCCCGTACCGCGCGTGGGGTGCAAAAAGGCGGGCTGCATGCCTACAACACACTGCGCGGCAGTGCCGACAGTTACAGCCTGATCCATGCAAGTCGACATTTTGAGGCCAGCGCAGTGGGCACCTTCAAACTGGGTGGCGCCATCGCTGAAGGGCCGGCGGTGCTTCAACGTGGCAAGTGGTTTGCCTTCGATACGCTGAGTGGCCAGCCGTACGGCAAGGCTCTGGAGGATTTTCAACCCTCGATCAGGGCCAGCGGGGAATTACACGAGGCTCAGCAGACGGCCGGTGCAAGCGCCTGGCCCGCTTGGGTTGAACAACAGAAAAACGGTGCAGACAGCGTGCAGTTCAACCATGGGTATACCCAGGTCGACCCGCTGACGATCAGCGGCTATCACGCCGGGATGAAATCCGCCGACGTGATGGCGCTTGCGCGCGCGCCTGGCCGCACACCGGTCGAGGTCGGCGCGCTGGTACGCCAGCGCGAGCGTTTGGCGGTGCAGCACAGCTTCAGCGGGGTCAATGCGTTTTACCAGCACATCAGCGTGGGCGGCGGCACGTTCACCCCTGTTCCTCAGCTGTTCTATCTCAGCCAGACCACCCCGCTCAGCAAAGGCCAGTGTGCGGCAATGTCGCGCGTCATGGCGACGGCCATGGAGCAAGGCAAGCACACCCGTTTCGCCGCCAATTTGTTCAGCGCTGCGGCCAACCCGACCGCCGCCGAGTCCAGGCAGTTCGTGGCGAACCTGACGCACATTCAAAAGCAGCTGGATACACCCACGCAGTTTCATGCCGGTGCGCCCGTCCGCAAAATGGGCTATGCCCAACTGATGGATGAAATCGCTGACGCCAGCGCCCCCAAAATCATGATGATCGGCACCGCCGACCACGCGATGATGATCGGCACGCAGGGCGAAGGCGTCGCGAAGCGGTTTTTTTATTACGACCCCAACTACGGCCTCGCCGAGTTTGCGAGCGCTGGCGCCATGAAGAAGAGCCTGGGCAAGCTATTTACCGACAAACACCTGCCGTTGCCCTACAAAACCGCGGGCAGCGACCCGACCAGGCTGGAGTTCAACGTCAGCACTCACAGTGATGCGTGGAAGAAAACCAACCATATTGCTGACACACATGTTCAGTCGCTGCTCGACGACGCCCTGGGCGCGAAGCCTTCAGTCGCTGATGCGCCTGTGCAACCACCGCTCAAACCCAATAGCGCCAGTAAGCCCGCCGTGCCAAACGTTGAAGTGTTCATGGCCGAGGCGAAAACCCTCAATGACCCCACCAGCATCCTCAGCACCAACGGGCTCGGTGACTGTTCGGCACTGGTGGTGCTGAGCGATCTGCACAATGGGGTTTACCGCAAACGCACCTTGGTGCACTTGAACGGCAGCAATCTGGAGGCGCCTGTGGGGTCTGAGCACAATGCCTTCGCCCTGCTCCAGCAGTTGGACAGCGCATTGGAAAACGGCGGCAAGGTCATTTTTGTCGGCGGCACGGCAACCCGCTCACCGCTGATGGTCGGCAGGGTCATAGGCCAAGTCGATAGCAACGGTAACAAACCGTTGTTATCGATCCTGCAAAAGAACGATGTGTCCGTGACCTATGCCAGCTCCGTCGGTGTAGAAGTCTATCCCGATGGCAATTTCAAGCTGCGCGATGATGAGGGGGCGGGCGTCTTTGACCGCGCAAAGATCAACGAAATTCTGGACTGGACGCGCGACTGAAGCCGGTGAATGCTGCCGGGGACGGTGATACGCGCCCCTGGCACAACCCGGACTCAAGCCAACAATCGCTGGATATGCTCCTGCAGCGTATCCAGATCAAACGGCTTGGCCAGGATCGGCGCGTTGCGCGTGATCGGGCTGTTGCAGTCGAGGATTTCCTGCGGATAACCGCTGATAAAGATCACTTTCAATTCCGGTCGCAACTTGATCGCCGGTTCAGCGATCTGCACCCCGGAAATCCCGCCCGGCAGGCGGTAGTCCGTGACCATCAGGTCCAGGTGCGGCTTGGTCGCGAGGATTTCGAAGGCTTGCTCCCCATCAATTGCCTTCAGTACTCGATACCCCAGCCCGGCCAGGTATTCACCCAGCACGAACATAATCGATTCGTCGTCCTCGACGATCAGAACAACATCTTGTGCATCTTCACTCATGGGAAGCCTTTGTCCGGTCAATTGCTGCAGTTACGACCATTGGGTCACGCAGAGGTTGCGTCGAGCTGACGATAGATTTCACGCCGGTGTCTCTAGGGGCAGGCACACCCGAAACAAGGCGCCCTCGCCTATCTGGCTTTCTACCTCGATGGTGCCCCCGTGGGCCGCCACGATCTGCTCGGAAATAAACAGCCCCAGGCCCAGGCCAGCCGCCACATGGCTGGCCGAAACGCGCTCGAACTGCTGGAAAATTCGCTTCTGGTTGTCTGCGCTGATGCCGATCCCGTGATCACGCACCTCAACCCTTGCCTCACTATGCTCGGTATACACCCGTACTTCCACCGGGCTTTTGGCCCCGTAGCGCAGCGCATTGGTCAGCAGGTTGGAAATCACCTGCTCGATGCGGAACTCGTCCCAGTTGCCTTCTACCGGCCCTTGAACCTCCAGGTGCATCGACGACTCGGCGGCGGCCACTTGCGGCGCGAAGTTTTCCACCAGGTTGTGCACCAACTGGGTCAGGTCAAAGCGCGCCGGGCGAATCGACAGCTTGCCGGTGCGGATGCGTGACACATCGAGCATGTCTTCGATCAGCCGAATCAGGCTTTTGATCTGCCGCTCATCGCGATCGACCATGGCGTGCATCTTGTCCAGGGTGAACGCGGCGGCGTTGTCCCGGGCCAGGTGCATTTTGCGCAGTTGAGTCTCCAGGATCAGCCCGTTGAGCGGCGTACGCACCTCATGGGCGACGATCGACATGAAGTCGTCACGCATGCGCACCGCCTGCTCCAGCTCGGCCTGGGTGGCCTGCAGGCGGGTCAGCAAGAGCTCCTGCTCACGGCGGCTGCGTTCCAGCGCTTCGACCTGCAGCTTCATCGCCTTGCTCTGGCGGTACAGGTCGACGAACACGTTGACCTTGCTCTTGACCGCATGGATGTCCAGCGGCTTGTGCAGGAAGTCGACGGCGCCGCTTTCATAGCCCTTGAAGGCATAGTTGAGTTCACGGCCGGCGGCGCTGACGAACACAATCGGGATGTTTTTGGTCTTTTCGGTGCCGCGCATCAGTTCGGCCAGCTCGAAACCATTCATGCCGGGCATCTGCACGTCGAGAATCGCCATGGCGAACTCGTGCTCCAGCAACAGTGACAAGGCCTCGTCGGCGCTCAATGCCTTGTAGACCTGGCGGTCCTCGCGCTTGATCAGCGCTTCGAGGGCCAGCAGGTTTTCCGGCAGATCGTCGACGATCAGCAGTTTGGCCTGGACGGTACTTAACATGGGGAAGATTCCAGCAAAGCCAGCAACGAGCCAATTTGGCTCAGAGTCAGAATATAGTCAGGTGTGTGCAGGGCCAGGGCCGCCAGCGGCATCACGGCGATGCGTGCATCCTTGGGGTCTTGTACAACGGTCGTCCCGCCAGAGCGCTTGACGTGCGCCAGCCCGCGGGCACCGTCCTGGTTGGCGCCGGTCAGCAAAATGGCCAGCAGACTTTCGCCGTAGGCATCGGCGGCTGACGCAAACAGATAATCAATCGAGGGCCGCGAATGGTGTACGCGGTCTTCCTGGCTCAGGGACAGGCTGCGGTCATGCTCCACCGAGAGGTGATAACCGGGCCCGGCGAAATACAAGGTGCCCGCCTCGATCACTTCTTTGTCACGCGCTTCACGCACCGGGATTCGCAGGCGCCGGGCAAAGACTTCCGCCAACTGGCTGCGGCGTTCGTCCGGCAGGTGCAGCACGGCGACGATCGGCAAGCCAAAGCCCTGGGGCAATCCGCCAAAAATAGTCAGCAACGCCTCGACGCCGCCAGCAGAAGCGCCGACGACGATGGCTTCAATCCCGACAATCGGGTTGGCTGCAACGTCGTTCATGATTTGCGGTAGATCCGTTCCTGCTTGACCAGGGGTTCGAACTGTTTGCTGTAGGCGGAAAAATCCAGGGTTTCTTTGCTGCCCAGCACCAGGAAGCCGCGATGACACAGCGACTCGTGGAACAGTCCAAACGCTCGATCCTGCAATTTTTTATTAAAGTAAATCAGTACGTTACGACACGAAATTAATTGAGTTTCTGAGAATACACTATCGGTCGCCAGGCTGTGGTCGGCGAAGGTCACGTTCTCACGCAGGGATTTGTCGAAGATCGCGTAATCGTAGGCCGCGGTGTAGTAGTCGGCAAATGAACGCTGTCCGCCGGCCTGCTGATAATTGGCGGTGTAGGCGCGCACGTTCTCCAGGGAAAAAATACCTTGCTTGGCTTTGTCCAGCGACGCCGGGTTGATGTCCGTGGCGTAAATGATCGTGCGCTCCAGCAACCCTTCCTCACGCAGCAGGATCGCCATGGAGTACACCTCCTCGCCCGTGCTGCAGCCGGCAATCCAGACCTTGATCGACGGGTAGGTTTTGAGCAGCGGCACCACTTCGCGGCGGATCGCCAGGAAGTGCGACGGGTCGCGAAACATCTCGCTCACCGGGATCGTCAGGAACTGCAGCAACTGCATGAACGCTGACGGGTCGTGCAGTACGCGCTCCTGCAACGCCGAGATCGTGGCGCAATCGAACTGGCGCAAGGCATGGGCCACGCGCCGTTTGACCGACGCACCGGAATAGTCGCGAAAGTCGTAGCTGTACTTGAGGTAAATCGCCTCAATCAACAGGCGCAGCTCAATATCGCTGCTTTTATCCAAAAAACGTTGCTCCACTTAAATACGTTCCATCTTCGGTAGCCAGACGCGAATCAGCGAGAACAGGCGGTCCAGGTCAATCGGCTTGGCCAGGTAATCGTTGGAGCCCGCCGCGAGGCAGCGTTCCTGATCGTCCTTCATGGCCTTGGCCGTGACCGCAATGATCGGCAGCTTTTTCCAGCGCGGATCCTGGCGAATCAAGGCGGTTGCCTCGTAACCGTCCATCTCCGGCATCATCACGTCCATCAGCACCAGGTCGATGTCGTCAACTTCATTGAGTTTGTCGATGGCTTCACGGCCATTACGCCCGATCACCACCACCGCACCTTTGTGCTCCAGGGCGCTGGTCAGGGCAAAGATGTTACGCACATCGTCGTCCACCAACAGGATTTTGCGGCCCTCGAAGACCTTGTCGCGGCTGCGGGCGGTCTTGAGCATCTTCTGGCGGTCATGGGACAGCTGGGATTCGACTTTGTGCAGAAAGAGTGTCACTTCATCCAGAAGGCGCTCGGGTGAGCGCGCGCCCTTGATGATGATCGAGCGCGAATACTTGCGCAGCTCGGCCTCTTCATCGCGGGTCAGGTTGCGTCCGGTGTAGACAATCACCGGCGGGAACGAGCAGATGTCCTCGGTGGCCATGCGCTTGAGCAGCTCGTTGCCGAGCATGTCCGGCAGCTTGAGGTCGATGATCATGCAGTCGTAGACATTGGTGCGCAGCAGGTCCAGGGCGGCCTGGGCGTAGCCGACGTCGGTGATCTCAATGTCATCGTCGCCGATCAGGCGGGCAATGCTGTCACGCTGTAAATCGTCGTCTTCCACCAGCAGCACGCGCTTGACCTTTTGCGTCAGCTTGGCCTCCAGGCGTGCAAACACGTCCTTGAGCTCTTCGCGGGTGGTGGGCTTGACGGCATAACCGATCGCGCCCATGTGCATGGCGGCTTCGACGCGGTCTTCGACGGAGATCACATGCACCGGAATGTGGCGGGTACTGGCGTGTTCTTTCAGACGTTGCAGCACGGTCAGCCCGGAATGGTCAGGCAGGCGCATGTCGAGCAGGATCGCGTCGGGGATGAATTCCTCGGCCAGGCTGTAGCCTTCGTCCGCACCGTGCGCCACCAGGCAGTTGTAGCCCAGCTCGTGGGCCAGGTCGAACAGGATACGCGCGAAATTCGGTTCGTCTTCCACCACCAGAATGCATCGGGTGGTGAACGGCGCTTTGTCACGGTCATCGGCAAACCGCGGGATCTGTTTGACGTCAGCCACTGGCAGTGGTGAGACCGCCACGGGCTTGGGCGCAGGGGCGGCCACGGCCTGGCGCGGTTGCTCGACAGGCGCAGCGCCCTCCTCGCGTTCGACGTACTGCTCTGGCAACACCAGGGTGAACACACTGCCCTTGCCCGGCTCACTGCTCACGCTGATATAGCCGCCGAGCAGCGTTGCCAGGTCGCGGGAGATCGACAAGCCCAGCCCGGTGCCGCCGTAACGGCGGTTGGTGGTGCCATCTGCCTGGCGGAACGCTTCGAAAATGCTTTCCTGCTGGTCCGGGGCGATGCCGATGCCGGAGTCGCGCACCGTAAAGGCAATGCCCTCGCCCGGCGCGCGGGACACCGACAGGCTGACTTCGCCCTGCTCGGTGAACTTGACCGCGTTGGACAGCAGGTTCTTGAGGATCTGCTCCAAACGCTGGCGGTCGGTGAACATCAGGGTCGGCGCATCGGCCTGCACCTCCACCTGGAAACCCAGCTTGCGGTCGGCAGCCAACGGCTCGAACATGCCGCGCAAGCCGTCCACCAGGCGTACAACGCTGGAGTTTTCCGGGCGCACTTCGAGTTTGCCGGCTTCCACCTTGGAAATATCCAGGATGTCGTTGATCAGGTTGAGCAAGTCATTGCCCGCCGAATAGATCGACTCGGCAAACTTGACCTGCTCGGCGCTGAGGTTGTCCTGCGGGTTTTCCGCCAACAGTTTGGCCAGAATCAACGAACTGTTCAGCGGCGTGCGCAGCTCGTGGGACATGTTGGCGAGGAACTCGGATTTGTACTTGCTGGAGCGCTGCAGTTCTTCGGCGCGGTCTTCGAGTTCAAGCTGGGCCTGGTTCAGCTCGACGTTCTTGCGGTCCATGGCGTCGCGCTGCTCAGCCAGGGTTTGCGTCTGCTCGGCCAACTGCTCGTTGGTCTGCTCAAGTTCGGCCTGCTGGGTTTCCAGGTGGGCCTGGGATTCCTTGAGAATGCGCGACTGTTCTTCGAGTTCTTCGTTGGCGGTCTTGAGCTCTTCCTGCTGCACCTGCAGCTCTTCGTTGAGCTGCTGGGTCTCGGCCAGCACTTCCTGCAGGCGCTGGCGATAGCGCGCAGCTTCGATGGAGGTGCCGATATTGCCGGCAATCAGCTCCAGCAGTTCGACGTCACGCTCTTCCAGTGGGCGCAGGAAACCCAGTTCGATCACGCCGTTGACACGGTCATCGTCGCTGGTCGGCATCACCAGCACGCTGCGAGTGGCCCCTTCGCCCAGGCCGGAACTGACCTTGAAGTAGTCCACCGGCACATCGTCCAGGCGAATCAGACGATCGAGCTGGGCGGCCTGCCCAACGATGCCTTCGTCGCTGTAGATCGACTGCTCCTGCTGTTCCTGTTCGCGGGAGAAACCATACGTGGCCACACGCTTGAGGCCACCGTGTTCTTCACGCACATACAGCGCGGCGACCGCCGAGCCCATATACTGGGCAAAAAACTGCAGGATGTTACGGCCCAGCATGTTCAGGCTGAGTTGTCCCAGCACTTGTTCGGCCAATTCGGTCTGGCCGTTGCGCAGCCAGGCTTGTTGTTCCAGGCGTCGCGCAATCGTCTGTTGTGACGCGAGGTTTGCGCTGTAACTGTCTGATAGAGAGATTAAATTCTTGCGGCCCACATAGGCAAGGAAGCCGCTCAGACCGAGCACAAAGACCAGGTACAACGTGACGCTGACAATCGTAGTACGGGTGACGTCCTGGTTGCGGGTCACACGGAACTGCTGCTCCATGTCCACCGCGTTCGCGTATTCCTGGCGAATCGCGTCGGTCAGGCTCTTGCCACGGCCGGCCTTGACCGCGGCGCGGTAGTCACCGCTCTGGCGCTGCAGGTCAACCATCGATTGGGCGTATTTGTTCCATTCGACCTGCATGGCCTCAAGACGCTTGAGGCGATCCACCTGTTGCGGGTTATCCGCCACCAGCTCCTGCAAATTGCGCAAATCGCCAATGATTCGCGGCTTTGCGACTTCATACGGGTCCAGAAAATGCTCGTCGCCGGTGATCAGGAAGCCGCGCAGCCCGGTTTCCAGGTCCACTGTCAGCTTCGAAGACTCATTGAGGTTATTGATGACCCGGTCGGTGTGCTCTACCCACTGGATCACCGACAACAGGTAGCTGATCAGCACGACGAAAAACACCGCGCTGACCACGCCCACACCCAAAGGGAGAGCCACGTTGCGGCTCAGGAGTTTACGAAAGCTCTTTTCATCGACAGACGACGCGGGAGTCATGGGCATGCCTTGGCCAGGAACGGAAAAACTGGGAGTTTGCCCGAATATCGACGGCCAAGGCTATGTTTCTGCATTGATTTGAGCTGACTTCCTACGCTCTAGACGTGAATTTCCAACGGATTCTGTCCGAATTCATCATTTCATTTACACAAATAAATACAGGTACGTGGCGCCGTTCTGGAACGAAATTTCCTCGTTTCAGCACTCAGGGGTGCGCCTCAGGAACACGGAAGATCTTTTGGGAAGGCGTCTTTTTAACCCAGCAAGGTAAACCAGATGACCAACACGAATGCAGTACAGCAAACCTTCAGGCCACAGTTGGCGCCGATGGCCAAAGCGCCTATACCGGCTGCGCTGAACGCCGCGCACGGCGCCGCGAACGATGACGTCACGCTGCTCGCCGAATATATCGCTGGCCTGCAAAACAAGTTGAAAGGCGTCGATGAAAAGATCGAGGTGCCAAAAAACACGCTGTTGGGGCAGTGGTTGACCCTCTATCACACCCAGCTTGAGCGTCCGGTTGTACAGGAGTGGATGCGCCAGCAGCACATCGATCCCGCCACCGTCAGCATCGTTGCCAGCACAGGCGTGTTGCATGCCACGGTCGATGGCGTAGCCAGAAGATTTACCCTGAGCGACACCCCGGGCTGGAAAGCTATCGCCGAGCCAATATTGGCAGCGGCGCGCGTTATAACGCCCACGCCGGAAACCCCGTTGCACCTGTCGTTCGAGGATGGCGTCCTGAAGGTGCCTCTGGCGGTGGTCGGCGATTTTTATGGCCAACCGCGCATCGACGATGACGAGGTTCAGACAGAACGTGAAATTAAGATACTGATCGCCACCAAGCGCTTGCGCCCTATCTCTGCAGGCGACCCGTTGCGACCTGCCACGACCCGCTCTGCGCAGGCCCTTGCAGATCAACGTCTAAGTGCTGAAACGTTTTATGCCGCCAAGCCCCAGGACAGCAGCGCCACAGCCACCAGGGTACAGACCAAAACGGTAAAACACCTCATAGCAGACAAGGCAGACCTTTACGATTTGGCCGTCAAGCTCCGGTACGCGGCCACCCAGGGTGATGGCCAGCCTGCTACCCCTGCCCAGATCGAATACAGTTTGAACAACGAACGGTTAGTCCCTTTCGTAGGGTCGTCATATGCCATGGCGCAAGGCCCGGCGCCAACATTGGCAGTAGCGCTGAACGACCTCGGTATTGCTCTTCCGCGGACCATGGAAGAGCTCAATGCGTTGGCGAACACATTGGAGCAGCAGTCGCTATTGAGCCCGCTGGGCAATCTGGGTGGCGCACTGTCCTGGCCAATCCCGATGTCGCAAGCCGATCAACAAAAAATGTTGGATTTCCTCTACAGCGCCGAGCCCGGTGCGCCAGGCGGGGCATTGTCTCCTGACAGCCAGGCGACGCTCGGTTACTTGATCAGAGGCAGTGCATTGACGGCGAGCGATCTGCAGGACCCAGAAAAGGCCCTGCAAAAACTGCTCGACACCCCCAGGGCCCAGGCGTTGGGTGAAACCCTGCAAACGCAGATGAAAGGCGCCTCCTCGGACACCAGTATCTACGACTATCTATTGACCGCGCTCAACCTTGGAATGGATCCCAAGTCCTCTGTTTCGCGCGAACGCAACGTAGTGGGCGAATTTGACCTGGCGGACTCACAGCATTGGGGTCATACACCCTCCTCGGTCATTGAAAGCCTTAGCGAGCATCTTGTCGCCACCCAAAAAGCAACGGTAGATACCGCTAAGCTCGCCACTCACCTGTTGCTAGGCCATACGGCACCGCAGTTTCTGATTAAAGATATTCCCGAGAACCTGACCGTCGGCAGCCAGGCGTGGGCTTTCCTGTCGATTGCAGCGGCAACTATAGAAGCCGAGCGACCTGGCGCTGTGAGGCACATGACGTTCGCCGAGGTCATGCTGGAGTACAACGCCTCCAAAGGCCGATCACCCGCTAGTGAATACGCCCAAAGTACCGCGCTGGTCGATTGGGCTGTCGCCAACGGCGTGATCGCAAAAAGTGCTGACGACAACTACACCCCGGCCCAACTTGACAGCATAAAAGCCAGCTTCAACCAACAACTGGAAGAACGACTCTCCGGTTCCAAAATGCTCTACGAAGCAATCCCTACACGAAAAGAAATTGCGCTGGCCCAATTAAAGGAACGCTTCGGGGATCTTGGTCCGGTATTCGAAAAGAAAGTACTGGGTACTGATAGTTATCGAGGCACCGCGGACCAAACTGGGCTGGTCGGCCGACATTCGATGTTGGATATCGCCATGATGGACATGCCCAATCCACGACCTTTCAAGTCAGACGACCCCAGCATCCCATTGGAGCAGCTCAATGCCACCCCGATAGTGGGTGTGCAGAAAGCCTTCGAGGAGCAGTTCACCAAAGCCATCTGGAATAAAAAGACCGGGATTAACGCGACGATCAGGCACATGATCGCGCAGCTTCCACTCGAAGACAGACAAAACCTGGAGTTTGGAAAAGTCACTGTATTTGAAGAGAGTTCACATCGGCTGGGCACGGGTTTTTTACCCAATAACACAGAGCACCAAAAACAACCGGGGCTGTTACTCCGAACCGAACTGAATGGTAAGTCTCAAGCCTACGAAATCAATTTAAATGACAGCACGATCAAACAGATCAATCTGAGCCGGGCAAAAACCAAGGTGTCGAGAGCAGCCAACCTGGTGTCTGAGACTAAGGAAATCACGTTCAACCACCACGTGCATGACTTGGGCACCGAACGTGGCGTGCTGGCGGCACCTATGGATAGCTTTAACAGCATTCGATCCAACCTGATTGCCAGCGCATTTGTCGAGCACCTCGAACTTGATGACCCCAGCATCAAAGAAGAAGCCCGCGGGCAAACCACCCTGGATGAGTTACAAGGCGGTCCCAAGCCACTTGACGAATTTTTATTAAATCTGATCCCGTTCAGATCAGCCATTGTCAATTTCAATAGCGGCAACTACGGTGAGGCAGCCCAAGACCTCACAATGGATATATTCGGCTTTCTCACTGCCGGCGCTGCAGTCGCAGGCAAGCTGATCAAGATCGGTCGCTCAGCGCTGTCCATAGGTTCCAAGGTACTGAAGGGCACCCGAATCATCGGCGCCGAAGCCATTTCCCTACTTAACCCTTTCAGTGGTTTGAGTGATGTGGCGGCGCAGGGAGGCAAACTGCTGCTGAAAGGCGGACGTTACGCACTGAACAAAAGTCTTGAAGCCGTTAACAAACTCAAAGGGGCTACCGGCAGCTATGACTTGCTTAAAGCCGCGAGTAAAAGTCAGGGTATAACAGCAACGGGCACCTACAAGTTTTTAGAGCAAAGGGTGGAAGTGGGTGCGACCCTGCAAAACAATAAATGGTATGCACTTGACCCCATCAGCCAGAAGCCCTTTGGGCAACCGCTGCTCGACTTCAAACCCGTCACTGTTGCTGGGAATGGTGAGATAAACCACAACTTTCTTAACTGGTTGTCCACGTGGGTGGCGCCAACCCCCCGGACCCCTAATCTTCGCGAAGCGTTTAAGAGGACCATAGAGGACGTCAAGCTTAACGATATCGCTGGTTACAACCGTGGCTACGCAAACCCAAAGGGCCAAACCATAGACGGCTACGACCCCTCCATGAACGTGCTTGACCTTAAAGAGTTGGCCATCCTCCCCCGCCGAACCCCCGAAGAGACAGGCGCACTGGCCAAACTGATAGAAGATCTGCAGACCAAAAACAGTCTTGAGTACGCCAGGATATTTAGCGAAGAAATAACAAAGGCAGGCGGTAAAGCCACCGGTATGCCGCAAAACTTCTACCTGGCTTCAAACGACCTTACTTCATCAGGAGAATGTGCTGCGTTGGCCAACACCATGGCGTTGGCTATTCAGTATGGTAAAGAGCGTGTACTGATCGATAATTTCTTCAAAGCCAGCTTAAATTCCATCGACCCCACCATTGCTGGTTTCCGCCGACAACTGAACAGCATGCACCAAGTGCTTAGCGTGAACTTTCACGGCACCAAACCGGTTTCCCGGCTAGCGTACACCGACATTATTACTGACCTCAGTAATAGACAGACATCAACCACCTTCAAGATCAGCACCCAAAATCACGGGCTTCTGGCGGGCGTCATTGTCAATAACAACCAGAAGGAATGGTTTTTCTTTGATCCCAACTTTGGCCTGGCGAAGTTCCCGGACGAAGCTTCAATGCGCCGGGGTCTGGACGCTACCTTGAATAGCGGCTGGAGCGCCGGCACGCTTCAACCGGTCGCCATTAACCGCGGCATTCCGGAGTACGACGTCAGCACCTTCAATGACTTCGACTTTCTGGCGACGGTTCCTTACAACAACCCGTTCGCACTGTTCAATACCGCGCTCTGATCCGCAGGTGACTCACTGGCATGAATGGCACTGTTGAACGGTGCCATTCACGCATCACGTCATCCCCCGTGCCACGGACTTGCACGCGACATTTGCGCCCATTCCCTTCACAATGCCTGCACCTACGGAACTTGCCGAGATTGACGCGACTCATTAGAGAATGGTCTTTCAACCGCTAAAGACCTGCCCATTTCATTTTTTCGGGAATTTTGATTATGTCCGCCACCCCCTCCACCCTACTTGTAGTCGAAGACGACGCCATCGTGCGCATGCTGATCGTCGATGTACTCGAAGAATTGGAGTTCACAGTGATCGAAGCGGCGGACGCTGAAGAAGCTTTGAAGGTGGTCGAAAACACCGCTCAGGTGATCGACCTGATGATGACCGATGTTGGCCTGCCCGATATGGACGGTAAACAACTGGCCGCCAAGGTGCGTGAGCTACGCCCTGACCTGCCAATCCTGTTCGCCAGCGGCTATGCCGAAAGCATTGATGTGCCGTCCGGCATGCAGGTGATTGGCAAACCCTTCTCGATCGATCAATTGCGCGACAAAGTCAAATCAATGCTGCCCCACGCCTAGTTCCTTATCGGCCTCAGGCCGCCTGATACGGGCGGCCCTTGAGGCCTCAGCGTATTTCTTCTTCCCTTGGCACTCCAGCGCTCATTTGACTGAGCCACTCGCGCGTCAGGGATTTGCTGCTAGCTTCAATCGATATCATCCGTGAAGGCCCGAGCGCGTCATCGTCAACACCTGTGTCGAACCGCAACAGACAGGGGCGTGCCAAGGCGGTGATTGGCCTCAGTTGACCTGGTTTGCAGGGATTAACGTGACGTTCGGGAAATAAAACTGGAAACTCGTCGCCTTCAACTCCCGTCAGTCAAAAGAACTCTGGAAGGACGCAACAACATGATTGGAAAACCGACGCGCCTGCTGTTGGCGAGCCTCTCGATATTCATGAGCACCGGCGCCTGGGCTGACTTCACGGCAACCCCCGCCGAAGCGCGGGCGATTGCCAAGGAAGCCTACCTGTATGGCTACCCGGTCGTGGCAATGTACAAGACGCTCTACACCCAGGCCGTCGATAAAGGCGGGGCCAATTTCAAGGCGCCGTTCAACCATATCGGCAATACCGCGCAGGTGTTCACCCCCAAGGACACGGCGTTCGCCACACCGAATTCGGACACGCCCTACTCTTTCGTCTGGATGGACCTGCGCAAAGAGCCGTTGGTGTTGACCCTGCCCAAGATCGAAGACAACCGTTACTACTCGGTGCAGTTGATCGACCTCTATACGCAGAACATCGCCTACCTGGGCACCCGCAGCACCGGCAACAACGGCGGCCACTACATGATCGCCGGCCCGGACTGGAAAGGTCAGCAGCCGGTTGACGTGGACCGCGTGGTGTACAGCGAAAGCAATATCGCCTACGCCCTGTACCGCACGCAGCTGTTTGATGAAAAGGACTTGAACAGGGTCAAGCAGATCCAGAGCGGCTACAAAGTGCAGCCCCTGAGCAGCTACGTGAAACAGCCTGCGCCGGCTGCGGTGCCGAAGATTGAATGGCCCAAGCCGATGGCCACAATGACCGAAGGCCCGCAGCTGTTTCGTTACCTGAATTTCATGTTGGCCTTCGCGGCCCCTCAGGACAGCGAAAAAGACCTGCTGGCGCGCTTCGCCAAGATCGGCATCGCCCCGGGTGCGCCGTTCAAGGTCAAGGACTTGACCGCAGAACAGCGCAAAGCCCTGGAAGACGGGATTGCCGACGGCCGAGCAGAATTCGCCGCCTTCAAAAAAGACAAAATCGACACCCACCAAGTGACCAGCGGCGACCTGTTCGGCAGCCGCGACCGCTTGAAAAACAACTACCTGTACCGCTACGCCGGTGCGGACCTGGGAATTTTCGGCAACTCCCCCGATGAGGCCATTTACCTGAGCTACTTCGTCGACAGCGAAGGCAAACCGGCCAATGGCGCACGTCACAGCTACACCGTGCACTTTGACAAGGACCAACTGCCGCCCGCCGAAGCGTTCTGGTCGCTGACCATGTACGACGCCAAGACCAAGCTGCTGGCGCCCAACCTCAAGAAGCGCTACCTAATCAATTCGCGGATGTTGCCCAACCTCAAACTGGACGCCGACGGCGGCCTGACCCTGGCGTTGCAGCACCACGAGCCACCGAAAGCCGAACAGAACAACTGGCTACCGGCACCGCCCGGCCCGTTTTACGCAGTGCTGCGCATCTACCTGCCCAAGCCTGAAGCGAGTAACGGCCAATGGAAATTGCCACCGCTGACGCCGCTCAAATAATCCTCGGCTAACAGCAACGTGCCCGTTCGCCCCCGGTTTGCGACCGGGCACGTACCTTCCGGGTCTTCCAAGCGCTTGCACCAGGCACTCCAGCAAGACCGTGCCCTCCCTCACTCCCACTGGTTCAGCGGACACGAAACCGGGTAAGGTGCGCGCGTTATTTATGGAGTTGTACCGCACATGACTTGCTGGGATGTCCTCGGCCTATCCCCGAATGCCGATAGCCGCACGATCAAACGCCAATACGCCACCCTGCTGAAGAAAACCCGACCGGATGATGATCCGCAAGGCTTTCAACGCCTGCGTGAAGCGTACGAACACGCGTTGAGTTGGCAACAATGGGCGCAGGAAGACGACAGCGCCGAGCTGGCAGTGGTAACCGTGCCGACGGCCTTGGCCGCTGAGACCTTGCAAGCGCACTACAGGCTGGCGATGGCCGCGGGTGCCGGGCTGGAATTTGAAGTGGCGCTGCTTAAACGCTGCCTCTGCGACGAGGACCTCAGCGAAGATGATCGGCGTTGGGCGTTTGACACCTTCCAGTGGCTCACCGCCTGGCAACGCCTGGAGTTGCCGCAAGAGCTGATCGAAGCTTTGGTCAACCAACGCAAGCAGGCTTTGCAACACACGCTGGCCTTGGCCATGGCCGAGCGTGACGAAGCGGCTTTTCTCGCGGCTTATGCCGCGCGCGTTGATCAGCCCTGGCTCCAGCAACCCGCGCATGCCCAGTGGGTTCACCACATGCTGGCAACGCTGTTGACCGAAAGCCAGTTCTGGTCTCCCGCCGTGTTTGAGGCCGTGCGCACCGGCCAGCGATGGCAGGGCAGCAAACACGCCTGCCCCGCAGACCAATGGCAACACTTGATGCGGCGTCAGCAAGGCCCGGTATTCATGGCCCACCAGCACGCGTTGGCGGCCACAGCACCCAACACCCCACAGCAACGCGCCGCGCGCTTATTGCTGGCGCCGATGTCTCTGGGCCAGCGGCGTGCATTCGCCCAGCGCCTGAGTGAACAAGACTGGGACGCGTGCCGAACCCTGGCCGCGACCCTCAAAGCCGACCATCCCGACGTGGCACGGGCCCTGCCAGGCGGCACGCCGTATTTCTGGCAGGACTGGGAAACCGCCTTCGACACCTTGCCGCTGTTGCACGCGATTGTGCTGGGCTGCCTCGTCGGAGCGCTGTTCCAGTCGCCCTGGCAAGCGGGCGCGTTAGTGGACGCTGCGGGCGACGCATTGGCCTGGTCGATGGCCTACATGGCCGTTGGCGCACTGGCCTGGCAGGTGTGGCGCCCGTTGGCGCATGGGCTGCGCGTGCTGGATGAACGTCTTGGTGCGAAACTGCCGCGCTGGTTGAGCCCCACCCGCCTGCCATTATTGCCGGTGCGCGACCTGATTCCGGGTGCGGCCATGAGCATTGCCATCAGCGCTCGGTTCGGGCCCGTCGCCGGCCTGACACTGGTGGCGGCCCTGGCTGCCGTTGGCGCGTACAAGCGCCAGGCACGCGTGCGTTGACCGAGACACACGGCTGGCCTACCAGCGTCAGCTCAACTGAGCAACGGGCTGTACTGCAAGCGCGTTTGGGCAGGATTGCGCCGGGGCACCCGGCGCTGAGCGAGCCCACTCAAGCGCGATCGCGCGGGATCAGGCTCTGCAACTGCGACGCCAGGAAATTAGCGTCGAAGGCAAACGTGTCCGGGTCCTTCAGGCCGTTGGTTTTTTTCCACAGCCAGTCGTTTTTATCAGCCGGCAGCACCAGCGATACGCTGCCGTGCCGGGCGGCGGTCAAGCCCATCACCGACACGGCAATCGAGCCGCCCGCCCCCATCACGTCCGGCACGAACTCCACCGTCTTGCCGGTGATGTGCACCGTCAGTTTCTCGGTTTTGAAGGTCGACGTTTCAATCGGCAGGCTCGGGCCACTGGCGACATAGGCCTCACGATGGACTTCCAGCAGGCCAGTGGTCTTGACGGGTTCCAGCCATTGCTCGATCTGCCCGAACAACTCACCGAGCTTTTGTGCCCAGCGCGCGGACTGCAGGTCGAATTGCTGTTTTTTGTGCGCTTCGCTGTCGGCGTAATGACGAAGCATCTCGCCCAATTGCTGTACATCGTCCATTGCGGATTTCCTTGGGTGGGCCAGGTTGCGAACGGTGATCATGGCAGATGCGGCGGTTCAGCGTGCGGCTTAAAACTGCACCGGTCATTTGGCCGACAACTGCGTATGACTAATGCGCAGCCGATGGGTAAGGTGAGTCGACATCCCCTGTCAGGAGCATCGCATGCGCACCATCGGCCTTATCGGCGGCATGAGCTGGGAGTCCAGCGCCGAGTATTACCGCATTATCAACCAGCGCGTGCGTGACCAGCTGGGCCCGCTGCGCTCGGCGCAACTGTTGATGTACAGCGTGGATTTCGGCCCGGTCGAACAGGCCCAGCATGCCGGCCGTTGGGATGACGCCGCGCTGATCCTCGAGGATGCGGCGCGCCGCTTGCAGGCCGGCGGTGCGGACTGCGTAGTGCTGTGTACCAACACCATGCATCGGGTGGCGCCGCGTATCGAGGCGGCCGTGTCGATTCCGTTCCTGCATATCGCCGATGCGGCCGGTGCCGCTGCGGTAGCGGCCGGTACGCTGACGGTCGGTTTGCTGGGCACGGCATTCACCATGGAGCAGGACTTTCTCACCTCGCGCCTGACCGCCCAGGGCTTGACCGTGTTGGTGCCCGACGCAGACGAGCGCCAGGCCGTGCACCGAATCATCTATGAGGAGTTGTGTGTCGGCGTGATCAGCGCCGCCTCGCGCCAGGTCTATCAGCGGGTGATCGAGTCGCTGGCCGCACGTGGCGCCCAGGCGATCATTCTGGGCTGTACGGAAATCGGTCTGCTGATCAAACCGCAGCACAGCAACCTGCCGTTGCTGGACACCACCGAGCTGCATGCGCAGGCTGCGGTGGCGTTTGCGCTGGAGGGTTAAGCCGACTGACGCAGGCGCGCCATGCTCAGGGTGTCGACGAAGACGCCGTCACGCAGGGCGTAATCGCGCATCCGGCCTTCGACCTCGAAGCCGAACTTGCGATAGAGGTTATGCGCTGCTTCGTTGTCGGCGTACACCGTCAGTTCGACGCGGCGCAAGTTCATCCAGTTGTCGGCCACGTCCAGCGCGGCCGCCAACAGCCTGGAGCCGACGCCCTTGCCTTGCCAGGCGGTGGCGACGCCCATACCGAACGAACCGACATGGCTGCGGCGCACCCGCAGGGTTTGCTCCAGGCCAAGCTGGCCGATCACTTCCCCTGCATGCATCGCCACCAGCTGCAGCCGCCGCTCGTCATCCAGCGCCAGTTTGTTACGCCAAGCCTGCACCGATTGGAAAGGCATTTGCAGCACCTGACGGCACACAGCCGGTTCGTTGTAGAGCGCAGCGACGCCTTCAAGGTGGGCCTCGGTGAAGCGCTGGATCACGATAGGGGATTCAGGTGTGTGCATTGCGTTTCTTCCTTGGAAAAACAAGTGGCCGCCCAGTGTAGAGGCCAAGCCCGCAGGCTGGCTAGGGTGCTGGCACTGTCGTCCACAGCGACGGCCAATCGCCGTAACCCACCCCATTGCAGCGCGGCATCTGATGCAACTCGCGCAGCTGGAAAGCCTTGCCGTCGAACACCCAGACGCCGCCCTCACCGCAATCACCCACGCCACGCAATTTGTAGAAATAGCTCAGGGTGCCGGTGGTTGGGTCGTAGCCCACCGACCCTTGCAGGGCAGCGCCGTCCAAGGGTAACGGTTGAATGCTCAAGGTAGTCTCGGAGTACGGCGCCTTGCGCTCGCGGCTGCTGACTTCGTACTCGCAGGTGTAGGCCGCGCAGTCATAGCGCACCACTGTCAGGGCTTGAGCCTCGCTCAGGGCGCCGACTTCGGCCTCGGGTTTCATCGCGGTGTCGGTGCTGTTGATCGCCTTCACCGCTGCGGCGGCCAGTGCGGCCTGTTCCTGGTGGTTGAGCGCTGGCGCCGACGTGAACGGGCGCAGCACCGGTGGCGACAAGCGTGCCGGCACTTCACTGGCCGCGCCCTTGCCAGGCCGCGCGAGTGCGGTGACGTTATCCACCCGCCCTTGCACCGCGTCCATCAACAACAGCGAGGCACTTAGCCCGCTCAGGGACACATGCGCGGTGTCATCGCCAGGTAACTGCAAACGCTGGCCGTTGCGCAAGCGCTGCAGCCAGAGCCGCGCCGGCGCGTCCTCGATCACGCCGTAAGACTGCATTTGGGGATCAACACGCTGATCGTCCAACTGCACCTCCAGGCTGCGCGTCAGTGCCTGACCCAGGGGCTTTCCATCCAATTGCAGGGTCGAAAGGTCCAGCGCCTCACCGCGATGATCAACGCGCAACCGCAGGTACCCTTCGGGGCCGGCCTGATGCCAGATATGCAAGGTCAGGGAACTGTCGTCTTGCTCATCAACGCCACTGGGCGCGCTGAGGGCGTGACAATTGCGCAGGTTGTCGCAGCCGATGACCCAATTCTTGATTTCCCGCAGCAGCGGGACGGTTTCAGTCGCGGGTTGAGCGAGGGCCGGGGCGCTGATGCCAGTCAGCAGCAGGGCCAGGAATGCGGTGCGCAGCATGGGGACTCTCCGTGTCGAAAAACGGCGCGGATTGTCCCACGTTCACGGCGTTGCGTCAGCGCCCGGTCGCGGTGCGCCACAGTCGCGCAATATCTGCCGCACGCTCGCGCAGCAGGCGCGGCGCGTCGCTGCACGCCTGTTCGAGGCTCATCGGCCCGGACGGCAAGGCGAATGCGGCGTTCACGCCGTGGCTGTACATGTGCTCGTAGCCCTCGCCCAGGGTGCCGGCAATCACGATGACGGGCACGTTGTGCTGCTGGGCGATGCGCGCCACGCCGAAAGGGGTTTTGCCGCGCAGGGTCTGGGCGTCGAAACGGCCTTCGCCGGTGACCACCAGATCAGCCCCCTGCACCGCTGCGTCCAAACCAACCAGTTCGGCCACCACCTCTACACCCGCGCGAAATTGCGCACCAAGAAACGCTTTGGCGGCAAAACCCAAGCCACCGGCGGCGCCGCTGCCGGGTTCATCGCGCACGTCTTTGGGCAGGACCTTGGTGCAGTGATCGGCAAAGTGACCAAGGGCTGCGTCCAGTTGTTCGACCTGCTGCGCGCTGGCACCTTTTTGCGGGCCGAAAATGGCAGACGCGCCGTGCGGGCCACACAGCGGGTTGTTCACATCGGCAGCAATGTCAAAACGCACCTGAGCCAAACGTGGGTCCAGTTGCTCAAGGCTGATCCGCGCAAGCCGCGCCAGCGCCAGGCCTCCCGGGGCAAGTGCCTGATCTTGCGCATCGAACAGTTGCACACCCAGCGCCTGCATCGCCCCAGCACCGGCATCGTTGGTCGCACTGCCGCCAATCGCCAGAATGATGCGCTGGGCACCGGCGTCCAAGGCTGCACGGATCAGTTCGCCCGTGCCGTAAGTGCTGCTCGAACAGGCATCGCGCTTGCCCGGCGGCAGCAGTTGCAAACCACTGGCTTCGGCCATTTCGATAATCGCGGTATGGCTGTCGGCCAACCAGCCCCAGCGAGCCTCAACCGACGCGCCCAAGGGGCCTCGAACCGTCTGGCTGCGCAACTCGCCATTGCAGGCGGCAAGCACCGAATCCACCGTGCCCTCGCCACCGTCCGCCATCGGGCACTGCACCAGATGTGCCTGCGGCCAGACCTCGGCCAAGCCTTCGGCGATGGCCTGGGCGACGCCTTCGGCGCTCAAGCTGTCCTTGAACGAGTCGGGGGCGATGATGATTTTCATGGGCGTTCTCCGGTTTTTATGACGCCCATGCTGCCAGTTGGCTGCGGCAATGACGCCGGTCCGATGCACAAGTGTGGCGCAGGTTTGTTGTTCATTCCGACAAAGCCTGGGGCAAAAGCTGTACGCCAAGGTACAGGGCCAGCATGCCGTCGAGGGTCAACGGGTCGACGCCGCTGAGCTCGGCAATGCGTTCCATGCGGTAGCGCAAGCTGTTGCGGTGGATGCCCAGCGCGTCGGCGCAGGCCTGGCTCTGGCCGTCGTGGTCGCACCAACTGCGCAGCGTGGCAAGCAGTTGGCCATTGGTGTCCTTGGCCAGGACTTTGCGCAACGGGTTCAGCAGTTCATCCAGCGCATCGTCGTTGCGGTGGCGCCAGAGCATCACCGGCAGGCGATAGCGGTTGAGCGTCAACAAACGCGAGTGGGGCAAGATGTCACGACCGTAGGCCAGCAGATCGCCGACCCGGCGATAACACCGGCGCAAGCCCGCCAGGCCATCGGCTTGCCCACCGACGGCAACCCGCAGGATGTTCCAGCCCAGGCCCTGGAGTTTTTCCAGCAGCCGAGGGTTGTCCACCTGCACCGCCGCCGGCCGGCACCACAACAGAGAGAATTGCGCAGAGCTGACACACCAACTGTCCGGGTAACGGCTGGTCAGCCACGCGCTCAGCGCTTCGGCCGACTGACCCACGCCCAGCTCAAACAGGTACGGCGTGCGCGGCATGTGCGGCTTGAGCCCCAGTTGCTGGGCCTCGTCCACCAGGCGCGGCGATTCACCGCGTTCAGCCAGCAATAACGCGAGCAGGTCATCGCACCGCTGGCGTCGCCATTGCTGCTCGGCTTGCTGATGACGGTGGCTGACCAACATCTCGGCGGTCATGCGCACCAGTTCGGCGTAGGTGCGCAACAGCTCGGGTTCACCGGTAATGCCCAGCACGCCGATCAGGCGTTGGTCGTGCATCAAGGGCAGGTTGATGCCCGGCTGCACGCCCTTGAGGTGCTTGGCAGTCTGGCCGTCGATCTCGACGACCCGGCCGTTGGCCAGCACCAGCTGCGCGCCCTCATGGCGGGTATTGATGCGCTCCGGCTCGCCGCTGCCCAGAATCAGGCCCTGGCTGTCCATGACGTTGACGTTGTAGGGCAGGATCGCCATGGTGCGATTGACGATATCCTGCGCCAGGTCATGATCCAGCTCGAACATGGGGCTAAATTCCTGAAAAAAGCGAGTTGGTCATAGGCACAGCGCAAAGCGTGCTTGACTGTGCGCAAGCACAAAGACAGCACCCCGCAAGGTGGCCGAGACTCATTGGGCGATCAACGTTACCTTCGCATCGCGAAAAATCATAATAAAGAGAGACTGACATGTCACAGAGCGCCGCTGCCACACTGGCCACCGATGACGATAAAAACGCCATCTACAAGCGCATTACCCTGCGCCTGATCCCCTTCATTTTCATCTGCTACCTGTTTAATTACCTTGACCGGGTAAACGTTGGTTTTGCCAAGTTGCAGATGCTCGATGCGTTGAAATTCAGTGAAACGGTGTACGGCCTGGGGGCCGGGATTTTCTTTATCGGTTACGTACTGTGCGGCGTGCCGAGCAACCTGGCGCTGACCAAGTTCGGCCCGCGGCGCTGGATTGCGCTGATGATGATCGTGTGGGGCACGCTCTCCACATGCTTGCTGTTCGTGACCACGCCGACACACTTCTATGGCCTGCGCCTGTTGACCGGTGCCGCTGAAGCCGGGTTCTTCCCAGGCGTGGTGCTGTACCTCTCGCAGTGGTTCCCGACCTTCCGCCGTGGGCGGATCATGGCGTTGTTCATGTCGGCAATCCCGGTGTCCGGCCTGCTCGGCAGCCCGTTTTCCGGCTGGATCCTCAACCACTTTGCCGCCGGCCAGGGTGGCCTGGCCGGCTGGCAGTGGATGTTTGTGTTGCAAGGCATCCCGACGGTGATTCTGGGCGCGCTCGCCTATTTCCTGCTCAGCGACAGCTTTGCCAATGCCAAGTGGCTTACGCCGCATGAGCGTGCAGTGCTGGAGGCCGACCAGGCAACGGATCTGGCGAACAAGCCGAAAACCACCACAGATTCGCTCGGCGAGGTGTTCAAGAACCCGGCCATTTGGGCGTTCGGCCTGATCTACTTCTGCATCCAGAGCGGCGTGTACGCGATCAACTTCTGGCTGCCGTCGATCATCAAGAGCCTGGGCTTCAGCGATAACCTGGTGATTGGCTGGCTCAGCGCGATTCCGTACCTGCTGGCCGCGGTGTTCATGTTGCTGGTGGGCCGCTCCGCCGACTTGCGCAAGGAGCGTCGCTGGCATTTGGTGGTGCCGATGTTGATGGGGGCTATCGGTTTGGTGATCGCCGTGAATTTCGCCACCACCCCGGCGATTGCGATTCTTGGCCTGACCATTGCCACCATGGGCGCCCTCACCGGCCTGCCGATGTTCTGGCCGGTACCGACCGCCATGCTCAGTGCCGGCGCTGCGGCCGGTGGTTTGGCGCTGATCAACTCCATGGGGCAGATGGCCGGCTTCCTCAGCCCGTATATCGTAGGGTTTGTGAAGGATGCCACCGGGTCCACGGATGTGGCGTTGTACTTGCTGGCGGCGGTGATCGTTGCCGGCAGTGTGCTGGCGCTGCGCATGACGCGCGCATTGAAGGTATAACGCGCGCCCGGCAGCAATCAGTTCAATGTGGGAGCGGGCTTGCTCGCGAATGCGGTGGTTCAGTCGATACATTCGGTGACTGACGCACTGCTTTCGCGAGCAAGCCCGCTCCCACTTTTGGTTGCCGGGTTTACAACAGGCCACCGCCGTCAATGTCAATCACGGCGCCGGTGACGAAGCCATTCTCCATGGCCAGCACGTACCCCGCCGCCACTTCGTCAGCCTGCCCCACGCGCCCAACCGGCAACGCTCCACCGGTCTTGGCAAACATCGCCTGGCGCTGTTCTTCTGCCAAGCCTGCATAAGCAGGCGTGTCGATCACGCCCGGGCTGATCACATTGACCCGCCGTGGCGCCAGTTCCTTCGCCAGTTGTTTACCCAGCGCCTCGGTCGCGGCGTTGATGCCGGTCTTGATGAACTGACCGGGCGCCAATTTACGGCCCAGTTGGCCAGAGGTCAGCGTGATGCTGCCGTGCTCGTCGAGAAATGGCAGCGCCTGTTGAATCGCGCGCAGCGAGCCCCAGAGCTTCACGTCGAAATTGTCCTGGGCCTCATCCAGGTCGGTGTCGAGCAAGGGTTTGGCGCGCACCGACGGCCCAGAGGTGTAGACCATATGGTCAAAGCGCCCCACCGCCTCGAACAAGCGTTGCAAGGACGCAGTGTCGGTCACATCCACCGGCTCGCTGCGTACGCCGTTGTCGACACCGGACGTCAACCGGCGCCCGGCCAGCACCACCTGTGCGCCTCGCGCCGTGGCCGCTTTGGCCACGGCGGCGCCGATACCGCTGCTGCCGCCGATGACGATGACGGTTTTACCGCTGAGGGAAGATGCCATGGGTTAACTACCTGACTAAGAAAGTGAGCGTTGATCTTCTCAGCTTGGCAATCAGCGAAAAATCCCGGTAAAACGACAAGATCTTTAAAGGATTTTTACAAATGAGCTCAACCCTCGACCTTGAAGTGTTCGTGCGCACCGCCGACACCGGCAGCCTGTCAGCGGCTGCCCGCAGCCTCAACCTCACACCGGCTGCGGCGAGCATTGCGCTCAAGCGCCTTGAAACCCGGCTGGGCATCCGCCTGCTGGCCCGCTCCACGCGCAGCATGCGCCTGACCGAAGAAGGTCGGCGCTACCTGGACAGCGTTCGGGTCGCCCTGGAAGCTTTGTCGGAAGGTGAGCAGGCGATCAAGCAGCAAGGCCAGAGCCTCAGCGGTTTATTGCAATTGGCGGCGCCCTCGGATTTTGGCCGCAATGTGCTGCTGGGCTGGCTGGACGAATTCAAGCTCGAACACCCGAACATCCGCTTGCAGTTGTTGCTCAACGACAGCAACGCCGACTTATTCCGCGACACCGTCGACATTGCCCTGCGCTTTGGCGTGCCACGCGACTCCAGCCTGGTCGCGCTGCCGGTGGTGCCTGGCCACCACCGCATTCCCTGTGCCAGCCCCGACTACCTCGCACGCCATGGCACACCGCGCACGCCGGCAGACCTGGCGCAGCACAGCACGCTGCGCTACATGCGCCGTGGGCAGGCCAACAACACCTGGTACTTTCGCCAGGGCGCACTGCTGCAGGAAGTCGAGGTGACGGGCGATTACCTCAGCGACGACGGCGAAATTGTGCGGCGCTGGGCCCTGGCCGGCCATGGCATTGCCTACAAGGCCAACCTGGACATCGCCAGTGATATCAAGGCCGGGCGCCTGGTGCCGCTGTTGCCCGACTGGCAAGGCGAACCCACGCCGTTCAACCTGATGTGCCCGCACCGCCTGCAAGTGTCGGAACGGGTGAAAGTGCTGCACCGATTTCTGCAGACACGCTGTCAGGCCTTGCTCAATGCATGAAGAAACGCGCGCCGGGCTTGTTTCAGCGCCCTCGAGTCTGGTATTGCAGGGTTCACGTTTCCCTGCCATGAGGAGCTTTGCATGATTTACCGCACATTGGGCCAGTCCGGGTTGAAGGTCAGCGCACTGACACTGGGCACCATGATGTTTGGCGAACAGACCAACACCGAAGACTCGCTGCGCATCATCGACAAGGCCTGGGACCAGGGCATCAATTTTATCGACACCGCCGACGTCTACACCGGCGGGCGTTCCGAAGAAATCGTCGGCGAGGCCATCGTTCGTCATCGCCAGGACTGGGTGGTGGCGTCCAAGGTCGGCATCGGCCCGGCCGACGGCGTGCCGAATCGCAGAGGGTTGAGCCGCAAGCGCATTTTCAACGCGCTGGAAGCCAGCTTGACGCGCCTGGACACCGACTACCTGGACATCTATTACCTGCACCGCGAAGACCATGACACGCCGCTGGAAGTCACGGTGTCGGCGATTGGCGATTTGATCCGCCAGGGCAAGATTCGCTATTGGGGCCTGTCCAACTACCGGGGCTGGCGCATCGCCGAAGTGATGCGCGTGGCCGAGCGTTTGGGCGTGGACCAGCCGATCATCAGCCAACCGCTGTACAACATCGTCAATCGCCAGGCCGAGGTCGAGCAGCTCACCGCCGCAGCCGCCTACGGCCTGGGCGTGGTGCCTTACAGCCCGCTGGCGCGCGGCGTGCTCAGCGGCAAGTACGCACCCGACGTCACGCCCCAAGCTGGCAGCCGTGCAGCGCGTCAGGACAAGCGCATCCTGGAAACCGAATGGCGCGTGGAGTCACTGCGCATCGCCCAACAGATTCAGCAGTACACCCAAGGGCGCGGCGTCGGCATGGTCGAGTTTGCGATTGCCTGGGTGCTGAACAACGCGGCCGTGAGTTCGGCAATTGTCGGGCCGCGCACCGAAGCGCAGTGGGACGCGTACACCGGCGCGCTGGTGGTGAAGATCAGCGCTGAAGATGAGGCCTTTATTGATTCGCTGGTGACACCGGGGCATTCGTCCACACCGGGGTTTAATGATGTGGGCCATTTTGTCTCGGGCCGCGTGGCGCGCGCCTAGCGCCTGCAACGTGTAGGTGTGTGGCGAGCGGGCTTGCCCCGCGTTGGGCTGCGAAGCGGCCCCATCCGGGTCACCGTGTTGTGTCTGGCACAATGCGGTGTCTGGTTTTGGGTCTGCTTTGCAGCCCAACGCGGAGCAAGCCCGCTCGCCACACTATGCCCGCTTGCCTTACGCGATTTGGCTAAACATGGTGTGGCGAGAAAATTTCCTGCAAAACGCCCCAAAACAGCGCAACCGTCTGCCGCCAAAAGCACCATAATCCCCTCCTGAAATATCCCCCCTCTTTTGTAGCTATTCGTTTTCGCGAGGACAGTGTGTCTAAAGGTGTTGTGTTGTCGGTATTGGCCTCGGTGTTGTTTGCCGTGATGTATTACTTCACCTCGCTGCTCACGCCATTGAGCGGCCTGGAAATTTTCGGCTGGCGCATGCTGCTGACCGTGCCGTGCATGACCGTGTTCATGATCGTCAGCGGCGAATGGCGGCGGGTATGGGAGCTGGTACGGATGCTGGCAGCCAAGCCGCGGCTGATCGGCGGTGTGCTGTTGTCGTCGGCGCTGCTCGGCGTGCAACTGTGGCTATTTATGTGGGCACCGCTCAATGGGCGCAGCCTGGATGTGTCGGTCGGCTACTTTCTGCTGCCGCTGACCATGGTGTTGACCGGGCGCCTGGTGTACGGCGAATGCTTGTCGCGCCTGCAGCAGATCGCGGTATTTTTTGCCGCGCTCGGCGTGCTCAACGAGCTGTATCAGGCCGGTGGTTTTTCCTGGGCAACCCTGGTGGTGATCATTGGTTACCCGGTCTATTTTGTGGTGCGCAAATACCTGACCACTGATCACCTGGGCGGCTTGTGGCTGGACATGGCACTGATGCTGCCCGTGGCCTGGTGGTTTGTGCAGCACGGCGAACAAGGCTTTGCCGTGATGGACAGTCATCCCAAGCTGTATGCATTGATTCCGATGCTGGGCGTGATCAGTGCCTCGGCGCTGGTCAGCTATATCGTGGCCAGCCGGCAGCTGCCTTTCAGCCTGTTCGGGCTGCTCAGCTATGTGGAGCCGGTGTTGCTGCTGGCGGTGGCGCTGATATTGGGCGAAGGCATCAAGGGCGGCCAGTGGCTGACCTATATCCCGATCTGGCTGGCGGTGATGGTGCTGGTGTACGAAGGCTTCAAGCACTTGGTGCGTCAGCGCAAAGCGTGATGCGCAGGCCCTAAAAAGCCCGGCCGAGGGTTATCTCGGCCGGGCTTTTCTACGCTTAGTCGGCGGTCAATACACCACGACGCACCTGGTCACGCTCGATCGACTCGAACAGCGCCTTGAAGTTGCCCTCGCCAAACCCATCATCGCCCTTGCGCTGGATGAATTCGAAGAACACCGGGCCCATCAGGGTTTCCGAGAAGATTTGCAGCAGCAGGCGCTTGTCGCCGGCAATCGACGAACCGTCGAGCAGAATGCCGCGCGCTTGCAGTTGATCCACCGGCTCGCCGTGGTTGGGCAGGCGGCCTTCGAGCATTTCGTAGTAGGTGTCTGGCGGCGCGGTCATGAAGCGCATGCCGATGTTCTTCAGCGCGTCCCAGGTCTTGACCAGGTCGTCGGTGAGGAACGCCACGTGCTGGATGCCTTCGCCGTTGAACTGCATCAGGAACTCTTCGATCTGGCCCGCGCCCTTGGACGACTCTTCGTTCAGCGGGATGCGGATCATGCCGTCCGGAGCGCTCATGGCCTTGGACGTCAGGCCGGTGTATTCGCCCTTGATATCGAAGTAGCGCGCTTCGCGGAAGTTGAACAGCTTCTCGTAGAAGTTGGCCCAATAGACCATGCGCCCGCGATACACGTTGTGGGTCAGGTGGTCGATGACCTTGAGGCCGGCGCCCACCGGGTTGCGGTCCACACCGTCTAGGTACACGAAGTCGATGTCATAGATCGAGTTGCCTTCGCCGAAACGGTCGATCAGGTACAGCGGCGCGCCGCCGATGCCCTTGATGGCTGGCAGGTTCAGCTCCATCGGGCCGGTTTCGATATGAATCGGTTGGGCGCCGAGTTCGAGTGCGCGGTTGTAGGCCTGCTGCGAATCCTTGACGCGGAACGCCATGCCGCACACCGACGGGCCGTGTTCGGCCGCAAAGTAGGAGGCCAGGCTGTCGGGCTGGTTGTTGAGGATCAGGTTGATCTCGCCCTGGCGATACAGGTGCACGTTCTTGGAGCGGTGGGAGGCGACTTTGATGAAGCCCATGATCTCGAAGATCGGCTCCAGAGTGCCCGGCGTTGGCGATGCAAATTCGATAAATTCAAAGCCCATCAGGCCCATTGGGTTTTCGTATTGGTCTGCCATGGTGGCACCTCATCATTCTTGTAATTAACACAGGGTTATTTGCGAGCAAGGATGAGGTTGCAGGGTGGCGCGCAGGACAGGCCTCGCACGCTGCGCGCGAGGAAATCACCAAAGATGAGGGGGGAGCCGAGTAGCTTCATGGTTACATCAGTCTCTGACGGCCGAGGCTTGCGTGAGCGCAAGTCCATATTCTTGTATGCGTAAATCGATTCTACACAGCGTAACAGGGTTTGTCCGCACTCTTATCAAATCCCCAATGGCTTGGGCTGCGCAAGGGGTTTGTTGCACAGATGGATGCCCAGCAGGATCACCGCCCCGCCCACCAGCATCGGCGCGCTCAGGTGCTCATCCAGCAGCACGGCGCCGCAGATCACTGCCGTCAGCGGGTTGAGTGCGATGAACACGCCGGCGCGGGTCGCGCCGATGCGGCGAATGCCGTCATACCAGGCGATGTAGGCCAGCGCCGAGCCGAACACGCCCAGGTACAGCAGGCTGAGCAGTTGCGGCAAGTGGATCGCGCTCAGCGCATTTACGGTGAGCTTGCCACCGACCAGTGTGGTGAGCGTCAACATCGCCGTGCCCAGCAAGATCGACCAGGTCACCGCCTGCAATGGCCCCAGGCTCTGGTTGAGGCTGCGGGAAAACAACGAGTAGGCGCCCCACCCCAACACGCAGCCAAAAATCAGCAGATCGCCCACCCAGGTGTTGGCCGCACCCTGCAGCGCATGGGGATTGCGGCTGAGGATGACCGCACCCGCGCCGCCCAAGCACAAGGCAATGCCCAGGCATTTGGCCGTGCCTAGCCGCTCCTTGAACAGCCACCACGAACCCAGGCCGATCACGGCCGGGTTCAAGGCCACGATCAGCGACGCTCGCGACGCATTGATGTAATGCAGGCCGTAGAAGAAACACAGGTTGTAGAAAAAGATCCCGCAGAACCCCAGCATTGCCAACTGCGCGAGTTGCGTGACGCTGGGCCGAGCCAGGCGCACGCGTGCCAGGGCCATGAAGCCCAGCAGCGCCGCGCTGGCCAATACAAAACGCAGCGTGGCAGCCAGCATCGGCTCCACGTCGGCTGCCAGGTAGCGGCCGGCCACAAAGGTCGCGCCCCAGATCATGGTGACAGCGGCAAGTTTGAGGTAAGTCAGGCGATCGGGAGAGGACGTCATTGGTGAGGCTCTGTGAATGTCAGGATTGGGATATCCTGTGGCTAATGACCGATCATCGTAAAATGAGTAATTGCTCATGACCCTTACGCAACTGCAAATCTTCTCGCGGGTGGCCGAGCTGCAAAGCTTCACCCACACCGCCCACCGCCTGGGCATCAGCCAGTCAGCCGTGTCGCATGCCATCAAGGCCTTGGAGCAGGAATTGGGCGTCGAACTGTTTCGGCGCCATCAGTCCCAGGTCGAACTCAGTGATATCGGCCAGCAATTGCTGATGCGTGCGCGCACCCTGCTGGGCGTGGCCGACACCCTGCAACAGGAAGCCTCGGATGCGCGAGGCATGAAGCGCGGCACGCTGCGGATCGGCTCTTTTGGCCCGACTTCATCCAACCGCCTGCTGCCGCGCATTCTCGAGCCATTCAGGCGTCAGCACCCGGGCATTGAGGTGCACGTGGACGAAGGCCCGGACCGCCAAGTGATCCAGTGGCTGGACGAGCGGCGCATCGACGTGGGGTTTGTGGCGCTCGAACAGGAGCGCTTCGATACGTTTGCGCTGTTCAACGACCAGATGGTTGCCCTGCTGCCCGCTGCGCACCCGCTGGCTGCGCAACCTTGCGTGACCTTGAAGGCGCTGTGTGACGACCCGTTCATTCTCACCGACGCCGGCTCGCAGGAGCTGGTCTCGCGGTTGTTCAGCAGCGCGCGTCTGACCCCGAATGTGCGTTATCGCTGCTCGCAACTGCTCAGTACGCTTGAGGCAGTGAGCCGCGGCGACGGCGTGAGTGTAGTGGCGCAGGCGTCCTTGCCGCAGACGCCGGACGCACGTTACCAGGTGCGCCCGCTGTCGCCACGGGTGGGCCGTGATATTGGCCTGGCGGTGCTGGACCAACGCCAGTCGACACCCGCAACCCTGGCGTTCATCCAACTGGCGCAGACGCTGAATCTCCAGCGGTCCGGACTCATCTGACCGCGAGGTACAGCGAGCTTATTTCGCGAGCGCCATCTATCATTTGATCTATCTGATCAGCCCTTCGGGCTTTTCCCATCCTGCGACAGGCCGTCTCTCCATGCCCCTGACCGTAAACGGCCCGCGAAAACGCGCCACCCGCTATTTGATTACCACCCTCAGTGGCCTGCTGCCCATCGCATTGGGCATGGTCATTCTGCACTGGCAAGCCGAACGCACCCTGCAACAAAGCACTGCGCAAACCGCCCGCGAAGCCGTGCGCCAGTTTGACCTGATGCTCGATAACACCACCCTCGCCGCCCAGGCCTTGCTGCCGCTGGCCGGTCAGCCGTGCGACAACGGCGCGCAGCTGGCACTGCGTGAACAGGTCACGCGCCGGCCCTTTGTGCGCGCGACAACGTTGTCCTGGCAGAAGAACATCTATTGCAGCTCGCTGTTTGGCGATCACTACCAGTCGGCGGTCAACCCGGATGACTACGTGGACGGGAACCTGTGGTTGATGAATGGCAACCCGGTCACACCGGATACCGCGCTGCTGGTTAACCGGCTGGTCGAAGGCGACAAGGCCGCGTTCGCCTCGATTGATGGCTTTCACCTGGCCAACGTCTTGCGCCTGATCAGCCGTTACGCACACTTGGTGCTGCAAGTGGGCCCCAACTGGCTGGATGCCGACGGCAAGGTGCACAACACGCCCGTGCCGGTGTTCGAGGTGGCCCATCACCACCTGGCCTCAGAGCGCTATCACTACAGTGTCGACGCCGGCATGCCGGCCGGTGAAGTGTGGCGGTACATGGAAGCGCGCTATCCGGCACTGTTCAGCCTGCTGGTGTTTTTTGGCGTGCTGTCGGGCGTGCTTGCGCACTGGCTGCAAAAGCGCTCGTCTGCGCCCACCCATGAACTGCAACGCGCCTTGGGTGCCAACGAGTTCATTCCATACTTTCAACCAGTGGTGCGCGGCGACACGCGTGAGTGGGCCGGCTGTGAGGTGCTGATGCGTTGGCAGCACCCAAAAGAAGGCCTGGTGCGTCCCGACCTGTTTATCCCGTTGGCGGAGCATTCCGGCCTGATCGTGCCGATGACCCGCGCCTTGCTGCGCCAGACCGCCGCCCAGTTGGCCCCGCATGCCGCGCGTTTCAGTCCGGGCTTTCATGTTGGCGTGAATATCACGGCACGCCACTGTGAGGATCTGGACCTGGTGGAGGATTGTCGAACGTTTCTCGCCGCGTTCGCCCCAGGCCAAGTGACGCTGGTGCTGGAGTTGACCGAACGTGAACTGATCAAGCCCACGGATATCACGCGTCAGCTGTTCGACGCCCTGCATCAACTGGGGGTGATGATTGCCATCGATGACTTTGGTACCGGGCACTCCAGCCTGGGTTACTTGCGCAACTTCAATGTCGATTACTTGAAAATCGATCAAAGCTTTGTGGCCATGATTGGCGCTGATGCACTTTCACGGCATATCCTCGACAGCATCATCGAACTCTCCGGCAAGCTGGACCTGGGCATCGTGGCCGAGGGCGTGGAAACAGCAGAGCAATGTGAATATCTGGCGGCGCACGGTGTGGATTTTCTGCAGGGTTACCTGTTTGGCCGACCACTCCCCGGTGAAGAGTTCATTAAGTCGCTGGCCAGCCGTTGAATAGCCACTCATTACCCTTGATGAAATAATCTTATTTAGGTAAACGACGTGATTTACTCGTGGGGCATTAACTACTACAATTTTTCCTGCCTGTGCTGAACTCGCAGAAAGGCCTCTTTCTTTGAGTCACTTTATAAGCGCTTGGCTTATAGCTTTGTCTGCAGTTGATATCAGCAAACTACATTATTGGAGTACAGATTTTGTCCAGACTCGCCGAATTTCGCGCAGCAGAAAAAGCCCTTCAAGAGCAGCTTGCACAGCTGGAATCCCTGAAGAACGACGCCGGCCTGAAGAAAGAAATCGAATTCGAAGAAAAGCTGCAAGGCTTGATGAAACACTACGGCAAAGGCCTGCGCGACATCATCGCGATCCTTGACCCACACCCTGCCAAGGCCGGTGCTGCAACGTCCGCCGCCCCCAAACAGCGCCGCGCACGTGTGGTCAAGGTCTACCACAACCCGCACACCGGCGAGCTGATCGAGACCAAAGGCGGCAACCACCGCGGCCTCAAAGCCTGGAAAGAACAGTACGGCGCCGCCACTGTAGATTCCTGGCTTCGCGGCTGATCGCATTGCACTAACAAAAAGCCCCGCTGATACGGGGCTTTTTTTGTTTAAGGATTCGAAAACGAACTTAACTAACATTTCATTTTGTTCAAATCCGATCAATCTGACACCTTCAAAGTTTCAGGCTGTCGCGTACCGATCCGACTTCGTTCTGGCTGGCCTCATAGGCTTGGGCTTGGCCGGCGTATGAAAAAACATAGGCTGTGTCGGTATCTACGGCACCGACTAATGTTTGCGACAACACGTGTCGGCCATTCTCGGTAATCACGCAAGTTGTTTCCAACGCATCAAGACGGCTCAATGTGGTTGGGTGCATCTTGGTGCACACGCTTTGATAACCGCTGCCGGCAAAATCTTTCTGGATGGATTTACGCATTTCCAGCAACACGCCTTGAAGATTAACTTTATGACCCGCCTCGATCGGCGTGCCGGTCAACTCCATGACCATCAAGGTATTGCCATTTTCGTCGTTCTTGATCGCGCGCTGGCGAGACACGGCCTGGGGTTTTACCGGTGCTTCGCCGTCCGGCTCCACTTCCTCGACTTGCCAGCCACTGGGCCAGTGAATTTCCGGGTCGGCCGCCAGTACGAACGGGCTAACCAGCAGTAAACACAACGAGCTCAACAGCGATTTACGAAATTCGATCATTGCAAAAAACGCCCAAGGTTCAAGCGTCAAAGTTTGAGCCCGGCACCCGCTGGTCGCAAGCGCTGCGTGACCTTTTTCATTTGGCGCACTGGGCGGCCCTTGCGTATCATGGCTCGGCTGCATGGACGCTTGCCGCAAGCCAACGGACCGCGCCTATCATTTCAAGTCGCGTTTGCCCCATTTTTTTCTGGAGGGCCCATGAGCCTGCACGAACTGAACACTTTCCCGGGCGTCACTGCCCAGCCTGACACCGCCACCACGAACTTCGTGTTCAACCACACCATGCTGCGGGTCAAAGACATCACCAAGTCGCTGGATTTCTACACCCGCGTCCTGGGGTTTTCCCTGGTTGAAAAGCGCGACTTTCCGGAAGCCGAATTCAGCCTGTACTTCCTGGCCCTGGTGGACAAGGCTCAGATCCCGGCCGACGCCGCTGAACGCACCCAGTGGATGAAGTCGATCCCGGGCATCCTGGAACTGACCCACAACCACGGCACCGAAAACGATGCCGACTTCGCGTACCACAACGGCAACACCGACCCGCGTGGCTTTGGCCACATCTGCATTTCGGTGCCGGATATCGTCGCTGCGTGCGAACGCTTCGAAGCCCTGGGCTGTGACTTCCAGAAGCGCCTGACCGACGGCCGCATGAAAAGCCTGGCTTTCATCAAGGACCCGGATGCGTACTGGGTCGAGATTATTCAACCAGCACCGATGTAAAAGCCTCGCACCATAAAAAAACCCCATGATCACTCATGGGGTTTTTCATTTCCGGGTCCGACTTTACGCAGGTGCGGACGTGCGGATCAGGTGATCGAACGCGCTCAGGGAAGCCTTGGCGCCCTCGCCTACCGCAATCACGATTTGCTTGTACGGTACGGTCGTTACGTCACCGGCGGCGAATACACCTGGCAGCGAGGTTTCACCACGCGCATCAACAATGATCTCGCCACGCGGGGTCAGCTCCACCGTGCCCTTGAGCCAGTCGGTGTTGGGCAACAAGCCGATCTGGACAAAGATGCCTTCCAGGTCGATGGTCTTGAACTCGCCACTGTCGCGGTCCTTGTACGCCAGGCCAGTGACTTTCTGGCCATCACCTTTGACTTCACTGGTCAGCGCACTGGTGATCACGTCAACGTTCGGCAGGCTGTAGAGCTTGCGCTGCAACACGGCGTCGGCGCGCAGCTTGCTGTCGAACTCGAGCAAGGTCACATGGCTGACGATACCCGCCAGGTCGATAGCCGCTTCAACGCCGGAGTTACCCCCGCCGATCACTGCCACGCGCTTGCCTTTGAACAGCGGACCATCGCAGTGCGGGCAGAAGCACACGCCCTTGGCTTTGTATTCCTGCTCGCCCGGCACACCCATTTCGCGCCAGCGGGCGCCCGTGGCCAGAATCACGGTCTTGGACTTGAGGGTCGCACCGCTTTCGAAGCGAATCTCGTGCAGGTCACCGGCGTTTTTTGCAGGGATCAAGCTGCTGGCACGCTGCAGGTTCATGATGTCCACGTCGTACTGACGCACGTGGGCTTCAAGCGCGCTGGCCAGCTTCGGCCCTTCGGTCTCTTGCACCGAGATAAAGTTCTCGATGGACATGGTGTCCAGCACTTGCCCGCCGAAGCGTTCAGCCGCCACACCGGTGCGGATGCCCTTACGTGCGGCGTAGATAGCGGCCGCCGAACCGGCTGGGCCACCGCCGACTACCAGGACATCAAAGGCGTCTTTGGCGCTGATTTTTTCTGCGGCTTTTTCGATGCCGCTGGTGTCGAGCTTGGCGAGAATTTCTTCCAGGCCCATGCGGCCCTGACCGAAGTTCACGCCATTAAGGTACACGCTCGGTACCGCCATGATCTGGCGCTCATCGACTTCAGCCTGGAACAGCGCGCCGTCGATGGCGACGTGGCGGATGTTCGGGTTGAGCACGGCCATCAGGTTCAATGCCTGGACCACGTCGGGGCAGTTCTGGCAGGACAGCGAGAAGTACGTCTCGAAGCTGAACTCGCCCTTGAGGGCGCGGATCTGTTCAATCACTTCTACACTCGCCTTCGAGGGGTGGCCGCCGACTTGCAGCAATGCCAACACCAAGGAGGTGAATTCATGGCCCATGGGGATGCCGGCGAAACGCAGGCTGATATCGGCACCCGGGCGGTTGATGGAGAACGACGGCTTGCGCGCATCATCGCCATCGGTTTTCAGAGTAATCAGCGTGGTGAGGCTGGTTACGTCTTGCAAAAGGGCAAGCATTTCCTGGGATTTCGCACCGTCGTCGAGGGAAGCGACGATCTCGATCGGCTGGGTGACCCGTTCCAGGTATGACTTCAACTGAGCTTTAAGATTGGCGTCCAACATACGGGCGATTTCCTATTAATTCGGTTTATTGCAGACAAAAAAACGCCCGAGCGAATCTCGCCCGGGCGTTTTGAGGGCGGATGCAGCTTACTTAAGTGCGGAGTTCCGCCCTTGATACTTCACAGACTTAGATCTTGCCGACCAGGTCCAGGGACGGAGCCAAAGTCGCTTCGCCTTCTTTCCACTTGGCTGGGCACACTTCGCCTGGGTGGGCAGCTACGTATTGAGCAGCCTTGATTTTGCGCAGCAGCTCGGAAGCGTCACGGCCAACACCACCGTCGTTCAGTTCAACGATCTTGATCTTGCCTTCTGGGTCGATCACGAAGGTACCGCGGTCTGCCAGGCCAGCTTCTTCGATCAGTACGTCGAAGTTGCGGGAGATGGTCAGAGTTGGGTCGCCGATCATGGTGTACTGGATTTTGCCGATGGCTGGCGAAGTGTTGTGCCAGGCAGCGTGGGCAAAGTGGGTGTCGGTGGAAACGCTGTAGATTTCGACGCCCAGTTTCTGGAATTCGGCGTAGTTGTCAGCCAGGTCTTCCAGCTCGGTTGGGCAAACGAAGGTGAAGTCGGCTGGGTAGAAGAACACGACGGACCATTTGCCTTTCAGGTCAGCGTCCGACACGTCTACGAAGTTGCCGTTTTTGTAAGCAGTTGCTTTGAACGGTTTTACTTGGCTGTTGATGATAGGCATCGTTGACTCTCCGTCAGGGGTTAAGAAGTTGATGGGGTGAATCCTACCCACTCTCTTGATCGTTGGCTCATTGGCAAACCTGATGCTGACGATTGGTTTTGCCTATCAGGTAACCGTATTAATAGAAGAAATCTCAAATCAACGGCTGGGTGGCCAAGGTCATGCCAAGAAAGGGCGTCGCTTCAACATAGCGCATGGCGGATTTCATGTCGTTCCAACCGACATAACTCATCAGTGACTTCAAGTCCCAGCCACTGCGATGAGCCCAGGTGGCGAAACCTCGACGCAGGGAGTGGCTGGTGTATTGATCGGCCGGAATGCCCGCGCGCTCCAGCGCCTGGCGCAGCAGCGGGATCACGCTGTTGGGATGCAAGCCCTCCTCGCCAAGGTTGCCCCAGCGATCAATCCCGCGGAACACCGGGCCACGCACCAACGCCGAAGCACTGAGCCAGTCGCTGTAGGCCTGTACCGGGCACAGCCGCAGTAACGCCGGGGTCTGGTAGGTCTTGCCGAGGTTGTCGCGATCACTTTTGCTGCGTGGCAGGTACAGGCTGATGCCAGCGCCAGGTACTGCTTGCACGTGTTCGATGTGCAGGCGGCACAACTCGTCGCTGCGAAACCCTCTCCAGAAGCCCAGCAAAATCAGCGCGGTGTCGCGCTTGGCGCGCAGCAAGCGAGGCACGTCCTGGTCGCTGCTCGCCTGTCGCGCTTCTGCCTCCAGCGATGCAACCACCTGCTCGAGGTGCTTGAGTTGCAGCGGCTCGGCCTGCTTCTCCTGCGCCGGGTGCACGGCGCGAATGCCCTTGAGCACCTTGCGCACCACCGGCGCCTTGGTCGGGTCGGGAAACCCCTGGCTGCTGTGCCATTGCGCCAACGCCGAGAGCCGCAGCTTCAAGGTGTTTACCGCCAGCACGCCGGCATGCGCCACCAGGTAGCGCGCGACGCTGTCGCTGGTCGCCGGCAGGAAACCGCCCCAACTCACCTCGAAGTGCTCAATGGCCGCCCGGTAACTACGGCGAGTGTTATCGCGTGTGGCGGCGTTGAGGTATCGATCCAGTTCGCTCATGAAAGGCCTATTCGTACTGCTGCAAGGTGAATCCGCGCTTAAAACCGCTATGACACGGGATAATACGCCAATATCCCATCTGTTAAATCATGAATTTAAACGTGTTTTTATT
Organism: Pseudomonas sp. TWRC1-2; assembly: GCF_049896685.1. NCBI lineage: Bacteria > Pseudomonadati > Pseudomonadota > Gammaproteobacteria > Pseudomonadales > Pseudomonadaceae > Pseudomonas > Pseudomonas sp. TWRC1-2. The sequence continues at coordinate 541,336 of NZ_JAFCUU010000001.1, forward strand.
TATGTTACAGTATGTATATACATACTCTGTACCACAGTACGAAATCGACGGAGACTCCATGGCTCGCGGCGGCATAAACAAAGCAGTAGTTCAAACGGCACGCTTGGCGATCCTTGCCCGCGGCGAAAACCCCAGCATCGACGCGGTGCGCATCGAGATGGGCAATACCGGCTCGAAAACCACGATTCATCGCTACTTGAAGGAATTGGACGATAGCGAAAGCCGGCTGACCATCACCGAAGCGCCAATCGATGACGAGCTCGGCGAACTGGTCGCACGACTGGCTTTACGTTTGAAAGAGAAGGCTCAGGAACCTATCGACTTGGCCTTGGCGCAGTTCGAACAGCACAAAGCCGCCCTGCTCGCCCAGGTAGAGGCGCTGGAGGCGGCTCACGCCGAGCTCCAGCAACAATTTGATATCCAGGCCGCCGCCTTGGCAGAAGAAAGCGCCGCCCTGCAAACCGCCAGTACCAGCCTGCAGACCGAGCAAACCCGCAACGCCGGGCTCAGCCAGGCGTGCAGCGATTACGAGTTGAGGATTACGGACAAGGACGAACAGATTCGATCACTGGAAGAAAAACACCTGCACGCCCGGGAGGCGCTGGAGCATTACCGCACTGCAATCAAAGAGCAGCGCGAGCAGGAACAGCGACGCCACGAAGGCCAACTGCAACAAGTGCAGGCGGAACTGCGCCAGGCTCAGCAAAGCGTCATGGTGCGCCAGGATGAAATTACGCAGCTGCATCGCGACAACGAGCGGTTATTGATTGAACACCGCGTGACCATGAAGGAACTGACCGCGCTGCAAGCGCAAACCCGCAAAGACCAGGCCCTGCAGCAAAAGCTTGGCGAACAGGTAAACCTGATTGAAAGCGAACGCACCCTGCTTCAGGAACGCCTGCGGGTGGCGGTACTGGAGAGTCAATCGCGCCAGGAAGCGCTGACCGAACACCAGCTTGCCAACAAAACCCTGGAACTGGAGCTTATCAAGGCCCAGGCCAGTATCGAGGCATTGCGCCTGGCGGCCGCCGTTGCAACGGCGCCAGAGGCAACACCGCAAGCCTGATCAGTCAGCCACAGGCGTGCGCATGGTGACGAACTCTTCCGCCGCCGTAGGATGCACGCCGATGGTCTCATCGAAATGCTGCTTGGTCGCGCCCGCCTTGAGCGCGATCGCCAGGCCTTGCACGATCTCGCCGGCATCCGGGCCGACCATGTGGCAACCCAACACCTTGTCGGTGTCAGCGTCGACCACCAGCTTCATCAAGGTTTTTTCCTGGCAATCGGTCAGCGTCAGCTTCATGGGCCGGAAACGGCTTTCGAAAATCTGCACCTTGTGGCCGTTCTTTTTCGCTTCTTCTTCAGTCAGGCCGACAGTGCCGATGTTTGGCAGGCTGAACACCGCTGTCGGGATCATCGCGTAATCCACCGGGCGGTACTGCTCGGGCTTGAACAGACGACGCGCCACCGCCATGCCTTCAGCCAGGGCCACTGGCGTCAACTGCACGCGACCAATCACATCGCCGATCGCCAGGATCGACGACTCAGCGGTTTGGTACAGGTCATCCACCTCAACGAAGCCGCGCTCGTCCAGCTTGACGCCAGTATTTTCCAGGCCCAGGTTGTCCAGCATCGGGCGGCGGCCAGTGGCGTAGAACACGCAATCGGCCTCGAGCACGCGGCCGTCTTTCAAGGTGGCCTTGAGGCTGCCATCGGCTTGCTTGTCGATACGCTCGATGTCGGCGTTGAACTGCAGGTCGAGGCCGCGCTTGGTCAGCTCTTCCTTCAGATGGGTGCGCACTGAACCGTCGAAACCGCGCAGGAACAGGTCGCCGCGATACAGCAGCGTGGTCTGCGCGCCCAGGCCATGGAAAATGCCCGCGAACTCAACGGCAATGTAGCCACCGCCGACCACCAGCACACGTTTGGGGAGCGCCTTGAGGAAGAATGCCTCATTGGAACCAATAGCGTGTTCGCGCCCTGGAATCTCCGGAATCTGTGGCCAGCCACCTGTAGCGATCAGGATGTGCTTGGCGGTAAAGCGCTCGCCATTAATCTCTACCTGGTGCGGATCCACCAGACGCGCATGCCCTTCATGCAAGGTCACGCCACTGTTGACCAGCAGGTTGCGATAGATGCCATTGAGGCGGTTGATTTCGCGATCCTTCTTGGCGATCAGGGTCGCCCAATCAAAGTCAGCTTCACCCAACGACCAGCCGAAGCCGCTCGCTTGTTCGAAGTCTTCGGCGAAATGCGCCCCGTACACCAACAGTTTTTTCGGTACGCAACCGACGTTAACGCACGTGCCGCCCAGGTAGCGGCTTTCCGCCACGGCCACCTTGGCGCCAAAGCCAGCGGCAAAACGCGCCGCGCGAACACCGCCAGAACCGGCGCCAATTACATACAGGTCAAAATCGTAGGCCATTTCACTCTCCTCGGCAGGTCATCAGCATACCGATTTAGATGGGGCTGAAAAACGAAAAAGCCACCCGAGGGTGGCTTTCTCTTAAAACACTCAGCAAGCGTGAATCAGTAAGCCTTGCCAGTCTTGTAGAAGTGCTCGTAGCAGAAGTTGGTCGCCTCGATGTAGCCTTCAGCGCCACCGCAGTCGAAACGCTGACCTTTGAACTTGTAGGCAATCACGCAACCGTCTTTGGCTTGCTTCAACAGGGCGTCGGTGATCTGGATCTCGCCACCCTTGCCCGGCTCGGTTTCTTCGATCAGCTTGAAGATGTCCGGGGTGAGGATGTAACGACCAATGATCGCGAGGTTCGACGGCGCGTCTTCCGGCGCTGGTTTTTCGACCATGTCGCGTACGCGGATCAGGCCATCACCAATGTCGTCACCGGCGATCACGCCGTACTTGTTGGTTTCGGCCGGATTGACTTCCATCACCGCAACGATGGTGCAACGGTATTTCTGGTACAGCTTGACCATTTGGGTCAGTACGCCGTCGCCTTCCAGGTTGACGCACAGGTCGTCCGCCAGTACCACGGCAAACGGTTCGTCACCGATCAGCGGGCGGCCGGTGAGGATCGCGTGGCCGAGGCCTTTCATCTGGGTTTGACGGGTGTAGGAGAACGAGCACTCGTCGAGCAATTTACGGATACCGACCAGGTATTTTTCCTTGTCGGTGCCCTTGATCTGGTTTTCCAGCTCGTAGCTGATGTCGAAGTGGTCTTCGAGTGCGCGCTTACCACGGCCGGTGACGATGGAGATTTCGTTCAGACCGGCATCCAATGCCTCTTCGACGCCGTACTGAATCAGTGGCTTGTTCACCACCGGCAGCATCTCTTTGGGCATGGCTTTGGTCGCTGGCAAGAAGCGAGTGCCGTAACCGGCTGCTGGGAACAAGCATTTCTTGATCATATGAGTCCTTACAAAGGGCTGTGCGTACGGAATTCGGCGCAGTCTAATGAGGCCGCAGTCACCTTACAATGGGTCCTGCTGGCGTTGCGATGTCATCATAGAGAAAAAATGTCGGCGTAAGTTCCGCTGATCCTGCCAAGAGCTTGCCCAGCGGTTCGGCAAAACATGCCATCCCCCAATGATTAAAAGGGGTATAACTGTTTTAGCACGCTTTGCCGCGCGTCACACTGACCTGCAACAACTTGCGCTTTCCCCCGGCATTTGGCGCTATCATGACGCGCTTGAACCAGACCACGAGATTGTTAATAGATGTCAGAACCAAAAGGCGTAAACGGCTACCTGATCACACAGCGAGCAGACGGCTGGCACTTGATCAACTTTCACGGTGACAGCGTTGCCGGGGTATTTCCGACTGAAAGCCAGGCTATCGCGGTAGCAGAAGTGTTTGTGGACGAAGCCGGCCACGCATCGAGCAAAAGACCCAAAGGCAAGTAAGCCACAACGACTTGCGCAAAAAGCCCCGATTGACGGGGCTTTTTTGTGTTTGTCTGTACCTAGGTGGCAGTTCGCTATAATCTGCTGCGAACGCCCCACGACAGTGTCAGCGCTCCCTCCAACACCCTCGACGACGACTCAACTCATGAACAAGATTCTGGCACTGACTGCAACCCTGGCGCTGATGACCGGCTGCACCACCACCTCCGATACCTTCCTGAAAAATGGCGAGCAAGGCCTGACCATCGACTGCTCGGGCGAAGCCAACTCGTGGGCCAGCTGCTACGAAAAAGCCGACGCCTCCTGCGCGGGCACCGGCTACCGTATCGTCGGCACCGAAGGCACGCCCTCGCTCAAGGAAGACGACAAGACCCTGGGCAAAGACGTAGGCAACTTCAAGAGCCGAAGCGTAGTGGTCGTGTGCAAATAGCCAGACGGCTACAGGTGAATTTCGGCGAACTTGATGCCCAGCCCGCGCAGAAGCTCGATAAGGTCATCCAGGCGCGCGAATGACTCGACTTCATCCTGCTCGTCCACCAGAAAAAAACTGCGCCCGCCGCTTTTTTTGAAAAACACGATCCACTCGCCAAGATCGGCAGGGTTCTGAATGACATGGGTGGCCGAAATTTGACCCTCGGCCTGGCGGGCTTTGACGTGTTCACGCTTCATGACGGTTTTCCAGAAAAAGACAAATGCCACGCAATCGTTAGGGTTGCGCGGCATTTTTTGCATTGAATACCCGACAGTTTAACGGATGCCTTGCCCGATCAACACGCTCATCACCGCTCCATTTTTATAGGCTTAGATCACAAGCGCATAAGTTTACAAATGGCAGGGAAATAGACCTCTAGCGACAACACCCAAACGCATTGCAAAAAAAAGCCTGACGCTGCACTGCAGCCTCAGGCTTTTTTATCGGATTCAAGCGCCCAATGAGCCTGGGGTTCAGCCGGAGATGCAATCCTCTGCGGCTTTCTTGACATCACCAGGTCGAATGGGCACGTTCGACATGCTTTCATAAAGTTTGATGCTGCTGCCGCTGGAGCGCTCTTCAATCTCGAAGATCGCCGACGGATCAGCCGAGAATTTCTGCGGCACAATCACCTGTACACCGTCCTTGTGGGGTTCGATCTGCGGCGGTCTGCGGGTGGCGGCGAGCTTGCGCACGACACACGCGGCATATTCCGGCGGTTTTTTACCTGAAATGACCACCAATGTTGGCGGGGTCTGCTTGATATCTGCAACCGAAGCACACCCACCTAAGGCCAGGGCCAGAACCAACACACTCCACTTCATACTTAAACCTCCGATAAAGATCCTACGACAGCGTAGAGAGTAGATTTCTCCCGCCAATGTAGGATTTATCTCTAAAAACTCGGGAAATAACTGTTTTAAATTGTCGAAGTCGTCGACGACGATCCGATAATAAACGCGCTGGGGCTGATAAACTCTATCTTAACCTACGTATCATTCTGATTTTTCAGAAAAAGCCCTTCTGGAGACACCCCATGAAATTCATCCACCAGCGCGAGCACCTCAACGAGGGCGACATCGTTGTCATCGAATGCTCACAAACGTGCAACATTCGCCTGATGAGCGACGCCAATTTTCGCAGCTTCAAGAACGGTGGCCGCCACACTTATCACGGCGGCGCGTTCGACAAATTTCCGGCAAAAATCACCGCACCCAGCACCGGTTTCTGGAACATCACCCTGGATGTAGTGACACGCCGCGCCATCAGCGTCACGCGTAAGCCAGCGTTGTCTCACAAGATTCGCATCGTTCGTCGCACCAGTACCAAACTGAGCTGACCCGAACACTCGACAGGAAAACACTGTGACTACCACTACCAAATACGTCATCAAGTACAAACTCAACGGCGAACGTCGCTTTGAGTTCGCGCAATTGCACACCAACAGTGTCGAAGAAGCCCAGCAGGCGCTGGCGAAAATCCACGATGCCAGTGACGAAATCACCGACATCACCGTGAGCAAGGCGCTGTAAGCGATGTCCGGCCCTACGGCGGATTTGTTCGCCGACGATGCGCTGCAACAACCGGCCGGGCGCGAGCAGATCGGCGAAGAGTCTTACGTGCTGAGGGGCTATGCCCTGCCCTGGATTGATCGCTTGCTACCTGAACTGCGGCGCGTATTGGCTCAATCACCGTTCCGGCAGATGGTCACACCCGGTGGATTTACCATGTCAGCGGCCCTGAGCAGTTGCGGCGCACTGGGCTGGACCACCGACAGCTCCGGCTATCGATACAGCCCGGTTGATCCGCGCAGCCGGCAACCCTGGCCGGCGATGCCCGACGCTTTGCGCGAGCTTGCCAAGCTGGCGGCCACAGAAGCCGGCTTCGATGACTTTTCCCCGGATGCCTGCCTGATCAACCGTTATGTGCCCGGGGCTAAAATGTCCCTGCACCAGGATAAAAACGAACGTTGGTATCGCGCCCCGGTGGTTTCCGTGTCCCTCGGGCTGCCCGCCATTTTCCTGTTCGGCGGGCATGAGCGTGGTAACCGCACCCAGAAAATCTCGTTGTTTCACGGCGATGTCGTGGTCTGGGGTGGCGTCGATCGTTTACGTTTTCATGGGGTGATGCCGATCAAGGAAGGCGTGCATCCGGTGATGGGCCCGCAACGAATCAACCTGACGTTTCGCACGGCCGGTTGATTTGACCGCAAGCTTCGGAGTGTCGAGCGCAACCTGCGCGGTTAATCTGTCCGTGACCCGTCAAGAGTGCAGGCCATGAACAACCAACAAGACCCTCGCTGGGCCGCCATCGTCTCCCGCGATGCCAAGGCTGACGCGCTGTTTGTCTACGGCGTAAAAACCACCGGCGTTTATTGCCGCCCCAGCAGCGCCTCGCGCTTGCCACGGCCGGAGAACGTCGAATTTTTTGACAGCCCCGCGCAGGCCGAAGCGGCGGGTTATAGGCCGAGTAAACGCGCCGCGGGCGACCAGACCCAATTGGCCGCGCACCACGCGCAGATAGTCGCCGACGCGTGCCGGCATATAGAACAGGCCGAAACCCCGCCCAGCCTGGACGTACTTGCGCGCCTGGCAGGCTTGAGTTCGTTCCATTTTCATCGCGTCTTCAAAGCCATCACCGGCCTGACGCCCAAGGGCTACGCCAGCGCCCTTCGCTCACGCAAATTGCGTGCTGGCCTCAAGGGCGAGCATTCCGTGACGGACGCGGTGTACGACGCAGGCTTTAACTCAAACAGCCGCTTTTATGAGTCCGCCGATCAGTTACTCGGCATGAAACCCAGCGATTACAAGGCCGGTGGCACTAACAGCGAGATCCATTTTGCCGTGGGCCAGTGCTCGCTGGGGGCCATTCTGGTGGCGCAGAGCCAACGGGGCGTGTGTGCGATTTTGCTGGGGGACGATCCGGACACGCTGGTGCGCGACCTGCAGGATCAATTTCCCAAGGCCGAGTTGGTGGGTGCGGATCGGCATTTCGAACAATTGATCGCCCAGGTCGTGGGCTTCGTCGAAGCACCGGCGCTGGGCCTGGATTTGCCCCTGGACTTGCGCGGGACCGCCTTTCAGGAGCGCGTGTGGCGGGCACTGCGCGACATTCCGGTGGGCGGCACCGCCAGCTACGCGCAGATCGCCCAGCGCATCGGCGCGCCCACATCCTTTCGTGCGGTGGCCCAGGCCTGTGGCGCCAATCACCTGGCTGTGGCGATCCCCTGCCATCGCGTCGTACGCAGCAATGGCGAGCTCTCCGGGTACCGTTGGGGCGTTGAGCGCAAGCGGCAGTTGCTGGAGCGGGAAAGTCAGTAAAGACTCAGCGCACCAATCAGCGCCACACCGGTCCGATTTTGTGCGCTGCAGGCTAGGTCTCATCCGCATTACGTGTGCGCACGTTGAGCCCGGCCAGCCGAAATTGCTTGCACTGCCCTCTCCTTTTATAGCGTCCGTGTGCGCTTACAAGGCCTTGCGTTTACGGAACTGCGCAACCTTATGCCGGTTGCCACACAACGCCATGCTGCACCAACGGCGCTTGTGCGCTTTGGTCCGGTCATAAAACCACAGGACACATTCCGGATGCTCGCAGCGGCGAATCAAGCTGAAATCGCCGGCCACCAATAACTGAGCCGCCGCTTCGGCAATCGGCGACAAAAACTGCTCCGCAGTCTGTTGCTTGCGCTGGCGCTCCAGTTGAGGCTGCCCGGACGCAGGCCAGACCAACTGCGGATAGCTGACCGCCTTGCGTAAAAAACTGTTGAGCGCCGCCGGATTGCCCGTCTCACCGCTCTTGCGCGCGGCCACCAGTTCACGGATCACCTCGCGCAGTTGGCGTGCAGCCCCCAGCAAAGCACCTTCTTCGAACGTGGGAATGCTCGCTTGCGCTACCCACTCCAGGCGCACCAGCCAATGCGCAACGTCGGCGTCGGTGTGCCAGAAATCCACCGGCTCGCCGTCGACAGTCGCCAGGGTATTGAGCATGTCCAGCACCGGCTCGTCGGCCAGTACATAGGGTTGTGATGGTGTGGCATGGGGCGTAAGGGTGGCCATGGTTTGTCCTCTTGAGCACCGCGCAATCGTAACCGCTATTTTTGGATCTGGATAGTTACACTCTCAAAAAAATATAACCTCAATAACTGGTTTGACAGGTTACAGATTTGAGCTCAGCCTCTAAATCAGTAACCCTTATTATCAACCAATCCAGTTACAAAGGTGCCCCCATCATGTCTATCGCAACCCCCGTCGTTCGCTACCAGCACGTTGATGTCGATGGTCTGCGCATGTTCTACCGTGAAGCCGGCGATCCTTCGGCTCCGGTCATGTTGCTGCTGCACGGGTTCCCCAGCTCGTCGCATATGTACCGCAACCTCATCCCGCTGCTCGCCACGCGCTTTCGGGTCATCGCGCCCGATTTGCCAGGTTTCGGCTTCACCGAGGTGCCCGTCGAGCGCGATTACCAGTACAGCTTCGATAACCTGGCGATCAGCATCGGGCATTTCGTCGATGCGCTGAAACTGAGCCGCTACGCCCTGTACGTTTTCGATTACGGTGCACCCGTGGGCCTGCGACTGGCGGTGGCGCATCCGGAACGGGTCAGCGCGCTGGTCTCGCAAAACGGCAACGCGTATCTGGAAGGACTGGGCGATGCCTGGGCGCCGATTCGCGCCTACTGGGCAGACGCGAGCGCAGCCAATCGCGAGGTGATCCGCGACGCGGTCATCAGCCTGGAAGGCACGCGCTACCAGTACTTGCATGGAGTGAGTCAGCCGGAGTTGGTCGCACCGGAGTCCTACATGCTGGACGTGCTGTTGATGCAACGCCCGGGCAACGACGAAATCCAGCTGGACCTGTTTCTCGACTACCGTAATAACCTCACGCTGTACCCGGCGTTCCAGGCATTTTTCAAAGCCAGCCAGGTGCCGACACTGGTGATCTGGGGTCAGAACGATCCGTTTTTTATCCCGCCTGGCGCCCATGCCTACAAGGGCGACAACGCCAACGCGGTGGTTGAACTGCTGGACACCGGCCACTTCGCCTTGGAAACCCATGCGGCCCATATTGCCGAGCGTATTCACGCGGTGCTGGGGCATGCCATCGACTGATGGCGCTGCACGAAACCCTGCTCTCGTCCAGTGAATAATACGCACTGGCCGGGTGCCAATGGCCCTGTTAAAACAGCGCAAAGTCCTACTCACGCTGGAGACGCATCCCATGAGCACCTGGCCAGATTCGCGAATCATCGACCTGCTGGGCATTCAACTGCCCATCATCCAGGCCCCCATGGCCGGTGCCACGACCACCGCCATGGTGATTGCCGCCAATCAAGCGGGTGCGCTGGGCTCGATGCCCGCCGCAGCGCTGACCATCGAGCAACTGCGCGAAGCCTTGAGCACGATCCGCCAGGCAAGTACGCGCCCCATCAACGTGAATTTCTTCTGCCATCAACCGCCCGACGCCGATGAGGCCGGCGACCGTCGCTGGAAGCACCTGTTGCAACCCTACTACCACGAACTGGGCGCCGATTTTGATGCGCCAACACCCGTTTCCAACCGCGCGCCCTTTAACGAGGCCGCCTGCCAGGTGGTCGAGGCTTTCCGCCCCGAGGCGGTGAGTTTTCACTTTGGCCTGCCGGAAAAAACCTTGCTCGACCGGGTAAAAGCCACCGGCGCCAAAGTGCTGTCGTCCGCCACCACCGTGGAAGAAGCGGTCTGGCTGGAACAGCATGGGTGCGATGCAATTATTGCGATGGGCATTGAGGCCGGCGGGCATCGTGGCATGTTTCTCAGCGACGATCTCAATACCCAGATCGGCTTGATGGCGCTGTTACCGCAGATCGTCGACGCCGTCAGCGTGCCCGTGATTGCGGCCGGCGGTATTGCTGATGCGCGCGGCATCGTCGCGGCCCTTGCTCTGGGCGCATCAGCCGTACAAATCGGCACCGCCTACCTGTTTACGCCAGAAGCCAACGTCAGCGCCTCCCACGCCGCTGCGCTGCGTCGTGCCCAGGCCAGCGAAACCGCGCTGACCAACCTGTTCACCGGCCGCCCGGCGCGAGGCATCGTCAACCGCGTGATGCGTGAACTGGGCGCGATCAATCCGGCAGCGCCTGCCTTCCCCACGTCCGGTGGTGCCCTGATGCCGCTCAAGGCCAAGGACGAGGCGGGTTTCAGCAACCTGTGGTCGGGCCAGGCACTGCGCCTGTGCAAAGATGCATCCACTTATGACCTGACTCGCGAGCTGGCCGCGCAGGCGCTGGCAAAGCTCAAGCAGAACTGACGTCAGGGGCAACTTTGCGCTGTACCGGCGATGGCCAACCGCTATATATTCCCCTACATAGCGGTAAAGCCTTCTATCTATAACGAGCCGTACACCCTCAAAGGAGCTGCTTCATGATGATCCGCGCCTCACGCCTGGCCCCCACAGCCCTCGCCACCCTGATCGCCGCCTTTGCCCTGGGCTCGGCGCAGGCCGACGAAGTGCAGGTGGCCGTGGCCGCCAACTTCACCGCGCCGATCCAGGCAATCGCCGCCGACTTCGAGAAAGACACCGGCCACAAACTGATTGCGGCCTACGGCGCCACCGGCCAGTTCTATACGCAGATCAAGAACGGCGCGCCGTTCGAAGTGTTCCTCAGCGCAGACGACACCACCCCCAAAAAGCTCGATGACGAAGGCGCGACCGTCAAAGGTTCGCGCTTTACCTACGCGGTCGGCACCCTGGCGCTGTGGTCGGCCAAGCCAGGCTACGTCGATGCCAAAGGCGAGGTGCTGAAGAACAACCAGTACCAGCACTTGTCCATCGCCGACCCCAAAACTGCACCTTACGGCCTCGCCGCCACTCAAGTGCTGGCCAAGGAAGGTCTGAGCGAGCAGGTCGCAGACAAGCTGGTCACCGGGCAGAACATCACCCAAGCCTTCCAGTTCGTCTCTACCGGCAACGCTGAACTGGGCTTCGTCGCCCTGTCGCAGATCTACAAGGACGGCAAAGTCACCCGCGGTTCGGCGTGGATTGTGCCCGCCTCGCTGCACGATCCAATCAAGCAAGACGCGGTGATCCTCACCAAAGGCAAGGACAGCGCCGCAGCCAAAGCCCTGGTCGACTACCTCAAAGGCCCGAAAGCCGCTGCGGTGATCAAGTCCTACGGTTACGAGCTGGGCCAGTAAAATGCCGCTGTCGAGTGCCGATTTTTCCGCGATCTGGTTGACCCTCAAACTGGCGTCACTGACCACCGTGATCCTGCTGGTCATCGGCACTCCGATTGCGCTGTGGCTGTCGCGCACCCGTTCCTGGTGGCGCGGCCCCATCGGCGCAATCGTCGCCCTGCCGTTGGTATTGCCGCCGACGGTCATCGGGTTTTACCTGCTGTTGACCATGGGCCCCAATGGCTATTTCGGCCAATTCACCCAATGGCTGGGCCTGGGGACCCTGACCTTCAGCTTCACCGGGCTGGTACTGGGTTCGGTGATCTACTCCATGCCGTTTGTGGTGCAGCCTTTGCAAAACGCCTTCGGCGCCATCGGTACTCGCCCCCTGGAAGTGGCCGCGACCTTGCGCGCCAATCCGTGGGACACCTTTTTCACGGTGATCCTGCCCCTGGGCCGCCCGGGGTTTATCACCGCGTCGATTCTCGGCTTTGCGCACACCGTCGGTGAGTTCGGCGTGGTGCTGATGATCGGCGGCAATATCCCCAACAAAACCCGCGTGGTCTCGGTGCAGATCTACGACCACGTCGAAGCCATGGAATACGCCCAGGCGCACTGGCTGGCCGGCTCCATGGTGGTGTTCGCCTTCCTCGTATTGCTGGCGCTTTACTCCAGCCGTAAAACCAAGATGGGCTGGAGCTGATCGCGATGATTGAGGTACGCCTGCAACTGAACTACCCAGGCTTTGCGCTGAAGGTGGACTTGAAATTGCCCGGCCGTGGTGTGACCGCTTTGTACGGGCATTCCGGCTCGGGCAAGACCACCTGCCTGCGCTGTATCGCCGGGCTGGAGCGTGCCGAAGACGGCTTTGTGCAGATCAACGATCAAGTCTGGCAAGACAGCCGCAACGGGCTGTTTGTGCCGCCGCACAAACGCGCATTGGGCTATGTGTTTCAGGAGGCGAGCCTGTTTCCCCATCTGTCGGTGCGGGCCAACCTGGAATTCGGCTTCAAGCGTATTCCTCGTCAGCAGCGGCGCGTGGACATGGCTCACGCCACCGAACTGCTGGGCATTGCCCATTTGCTCGACCGCCACCCGCAGCATTTGTCCGGGGGTGAACGCCAACGCATCGGCATCGCCCGCGCGCTGCTCACCAGCCCCCAATTGCTGTTGATGGATGAACCCCTGGCGGCGCTGGACAGCAAACGCAAAGGTGAAATTTTGCCGTACCTCGAACGCCTCCACGATGAGCTCGATATCCCCGTGCTGTACGTCAGCCATGCCCAGGACGAAGTGGCGCGGCTGGCCGATCACATCGTGTTACTCAGTGACGGCCAGGCGCTGGCCAGCGGCCCCATCGGTGAAACCCTGGCGCGGCTCGATTTGCCCATGGCCCTGGGTGACGATGCCGGCGTAGTGATCAATGGCAGCGTCAGTGCCTACGACGCGCACTATCACCTGCTGACGCTGCAATTGCCCGACAGTGCGTTATCGATGCGCGTTGCCCATGCGCCGCTGGCGCTGGGCAAACAGCTGCGCATCAAAGTGCAGGCACGCGATGTCAGCCTCAGCCTGCAGGCGCAGGAACCCAGCAGTATCCTCAATCGCTTGCCGGTGACGGTGACCGGGGAGATCTGTGCCGACAACAACGCCCATGTGCTGGTGCGCCTCGACGCCGGCGGCACGCCGTTGCTGGCGCGCATCACGCGGTTTTCCCGCGACCAGTTGCAGCTGCATCCCGGCCAGGCGCTGTGGGCGCAAATCAAGGCGGTGGCGGTGCTGGCTTAAGAATTTGGCACGAGCGCAAAACCCTGCGGTCAATCAGACATACCGGCCTGATTACTGCCAAGGAATTTGCACCATGCCCGACTCCGCGTTGCTTGCCGACCTGCCCCGCGACCTGCATTACGTTGACGACACCCAACCGGGTATCCGCCGCAAGAAGCTGCGCGGCAAGTTTCAGTATTTCGACGTCAACGGTGAGCGCATCACCGATGCCGACGAAATCAAACGCCTGAACTCATTGGCTGTGCCACCCGCCTACACCGACGTGTGGATCTGCGCCGACCCGCGCGGCCATTTGCAAGCCACCGGCCGCGATGCCCGTGGCCGCAAGCAATACCGCTACCACCCGCGTTGGCGTGAGGTGCGCGACACCGACAAATATTCGCGCCTGCAACAGTTCGGCAATGCTCTGCCGAAACTGCGCGCGCAACTGGAAGCACAAATCGCCGCGCCCGGTTTCACCCGCGAAAAAGTCCTGGCCACCGTGGTGATGCTGCTCGATGCCACGCTGATTCGCGTAGGCAACACCCAGTACGCACGGGACAACAAATCCTACGGCCTGACCACACTGCGCACCCGCCATGTCGACATCAAGGGCAGCGAGATACTGTTCCAGTTTCGCGGCAAGAGCGGCGTCGAGCATCAGGTCAGCGTCAAGGACCGGCGCCTGGCCACGGTGGTCAAGCGTTGCCTGGAATTGCCAGGGCAAAACCTGTTTCAGTACCTGGATGAGGACGGTGAACGGCATACCGTCAGCTCCCATGACGTTAACGCCTACCTGCACAGCCTCACCGGCGCCGACTTCACTGCCAAGGACTACCGCACCTGGGCCGGCACCGCCCTGGCCTTGGCCGTATTGCGCGAACTGGAGTGGCAACCGGAATCGGATGCCAAGCGGCATGTGGTCGCCATGGTCAAGGACGTTGCCAAGCAACTGGGCAATACCCCGGCGGTGTGCCGCAAGTGCTATATCCACCCCGCCGTGCTGGAGCATTTCAGCCTGGGCGAATTGTCCAAGCTGCCCAAACCCCGAGTGCGCAAGGGCCTGAAAGCTGAAGAAGTTGCGCTGGCAATGTTCCTTGAGCAATTGGCCGCGAACTTGCCGAAAAACGCCAAGGTGGGTTAGCCTTTGCGCCTCTTCTGACTCACGGGATGCACGCCGACGTGAACAACTAAGCCTTCCAAAATGTACCTGCAACGAGCCGCTTGGCGCGCTTGTTGGCCTGTCCGACATTTTTTTGGAGGTGCTGATGACTGACGTCAAACGGCCGCCCGTACTCGTTTCATTGCAACACCTGTCCTTGCAGTTCGCCGATGGCGAAACCCTGCTGAACAACCTCAACCTGTCGATTGATCACGCGCCCACCGGGATTGTCGGGCGTAATGGCCGGGGTAAAAGCCTGCTTGCCAAGCTGCTTGCCGGGCTGCTGGCGCCCACTGGCGGCACGTTGAAAAGCTCGGCCAGCGTGGCATATGTGCCGCAGGCGCTGGCCGTCCAACCGGGCGAAACCGTCGCCGACATCACCGGCACCGCCCAGGTGTTGGCCGCCCTTGAGCGGCTGGCCCGCGGTGAGGCGCGCGCGGATGATCTCGCGCTGATCGATGATCGTTGGGACCTTGCCGAACGCCTGCGCACCGCGCTGGGTGCAGCCGGGTTGCAGCAACTCGACGCTGCCACACCAGCCGATCAACTCAGTGGCGGCCAGCTGGCCAAGGTTGCAGTGATCGGCGCGCTTTTGGCCACGCCGCAGTTGCTGATTCTCGATGAGCCAACCAACCACCTCGACAGCGCCGGCCGTGACTGGCTGCTGCGCACGCTGGCAGCCTGGTCCGGCGGCCTGGTAGTGGTCAGCCATGACCGACAACTGCTCAATGCGATGGCGCGCATCATCGAGCTGTCGCCGCTCGGCGCGCAGGTGTATGGCGGCAACTACGATGCCTATCGCTTGCAACGCGACAGCGAACAGCACGCGGCCATGGCCGCCCTGGAACACGCCCGCCTGGCGCGCAGCCGCGAACGCAAACGTCTGCAGAAGGATCATGACAACCTGCAGCGCAACGCCGCCCGCGCACGTAAACACGCAGAAACCGCCAACGTCACCGGGTTTACCAAAGCCCGCTGGAAAGGCGCCGCCAAGGAGATCGTCAGCAGCGTGCGCAGCGCGCATCACGCGTACAAACACGAGCTCGATGCGCAGGTACGCCAAGCCCATGAGCGTGTGGAGGATCACTCGCCCACGCTGTTGGCCCTGCCTGGCTCAGTAGTGCCCAATGGCCGACAGGTTCTGAGCGCGGAAAACGCTCAACTGCCCTGGCTTGATCCGCAGCAAGCCTGCAGCTTCGTCACGCTCAACCTGGCGGGCCCGGTGCGCATGGCCGTGCGCGGGCCGAACGGTTGCGGCAAATCCACGTTGCTCAAGGTGCTTGCGGGCCAATGGCCGGTGGTCAGTGGCGAATGCGCGGTGCATGTGGCTAATGCCTATCTCGACCAGCACCTGACGCTGCTGGATGGCAACCGTAGCATTGTCGAACAGCTCAACCTGCTCGACACCCCGCTGGCCGAAGCCGAGCTGCGCACGCGTTTGGCGTTGCTGCAACTGGATGCCCTGCGGGTGACTCAACCCACCCGCCAGTTGAGCGGCGGCGAACGCCTGAAGGCCGCGATGGCGATTGCCTTGTGGCGCGAGGTGCCGGCGCAACTGCTGTTGCTGGACGAGCCGACTAACCACCTGGACCTTGAATCCGTGCTGGCCTTTGAACAGGCGTTGCAGGGTTTTAACGGGGCGATGGTGGTGGTTTCCCATGACGAGACGTTTGTGCAGGCCGTCAGGCCGACGCATTTTTTGACCTGGCAGCGTCAGGGCTGGCGGCTGGAGTGTGTCTGAGGTCATTGCGCGCGCAACCAAAGCGTCCTACGGTAGTGGCCGAATAATCTCACCGAGGAACCTGGGGCCATGCTGCCTTCATCGCGCAAACCCTACGCCAACGCCGCACTCGCCCACCGCCAACGCTGGCGCGGGCGGGTTGGCTTGATGCTGGTGGCCAGCCTTTCCGTGCTGGCCGGCATGACCGATGCGATAGGCTTTATGGCCAGCGGCGATTTTGTTTCGTTCATGAGCGGCAACACCACGCGCCTGGCCGTGGCGATCAGCGCAGGCGACTTGGGCCTTACCGGGCGCTTGTTGTTGCTGGTCGCAACCTTTGTCGTCGGCAACGCCATGGGCGTGGTGATCAGCCGCCTCAGCCGCCGGCACGCGCTGCCCTTGCTGCTGTGCATTGCGGCGTTGCTGTGCGGAGGCGCCGTGTGGCCCTTCGACGACACCTTGCCCGCGCTGCTGGCAACGATTGTGGCGATGGGTATGCTCAACGCCGCAGTGGAAGAGGTAAACGGTTTGCCGGTGGGCCTGACTTATGTGACGGGCGCCCTCTCGCGCTTCGGGCGCGGGCTGGGCCGCTGGTTGCTGGGAGAACGACGCAATGGCTGGAGGGTGCAACTGATTCCGTGGGGCGGCATGTTTGTGGGCGCGGTGATCGGCGCGGTGCTGGAGCACCAGCTCGGCCTGAAGGCGCTGCTGGTCAGTGGCGCGTTCGCCGCGTTGCTGGGCGTAGTGTCGCTGAAGATTCCGCGGCGCTGGCACTTGGGTTACATGCCACGCTAAGAGAAAAGAGGCCCGCTCGACGTTGCGGCCTCGACGTCCGTGTACTGGTAAAGAGCCATCACGTCGAGCGAGCGGGGGAATGATAAGCCAATGTCCGTCGGCTGTCCCGCCGGGCTTTTCCGAATATCACTTAGGCAAAGGATTACAGGCAGGTCGCGAGCGCGGCCAGTCGGCGCTTGGCGGGCATCGTGTCGGCGACGGCAAAGTAATTGACGGTAGAGCCGGCGCCGGCACTGCGCACGTCGACAAAATAATCGCCGCCGGTGGTGTAGACGGTAAAACCGCCTGCTTCGATCGGCTCCTTGAAGCCTCCGGCGTCAACGCCAAATACCGCCTCGTCCTGCCAGCCGAACTGAATGCATTGGGCAACCACCAACGGCGTCTTGTCCGAAGCCAGCGTTTTGTACGGCACGCCGGTGCGCGCATTGTTCATTTTCGAGCCCGCGCAACCGGACAGTACTGCCAGTGCCAATGCGCCAATTACCAGCTTTCGCATGCCATCGCCTCCTTGGAAAAAAACGCGACTCTACCATTAGCAGGCGACACTCAAGGATTATTACGTCACGCTGTCGCCTACTTATGCCCCCGCTTGCCCCTGGAAACCCGATGACGCCCAACGCCGAACGCTATAACCCTTCCACTGACTACGCCGACAAGCTGATCAGCCGCATCGGCCAGACGCCGACGTGGATCGCCAAGCGCATCGGCGTCACCGACAAGCGCATCCGCTACATCCTCGATGGCGAACGCACGGTAAAGGGTGAAAGCACGCCGATCCAGATGACCTACACCGAACAGTTCGCCCTGGAATGCCTGGCGGCGGAGGCCAAAGCCAAGAAGCCGCCTAAACCTGCGGCCGGATGAATTTAGTTTCACTGTGAAGGGTGCTCGCGCTGCCTATAGTTGGCAGGCTCATTTTTAAGAAGTCTCACTTCTGCCCGCCCTCCCGCGGGCTTTTTTTTGCCTGGGTGTTGGTGGATGACCTCCAGCTACTTACCCGCGCATCAAAACCACCAACGAAACAAATAAAACAGCCCCATGCTCAACAGCACCGTGATCAACACGCTGCGCGTCCAGAACATCAACGCCACCGCGCAGATCCCCGCCAGCAGGTAAGGATTGGCCGGACTCACGTTGAGCTTATGCTCAGCGAGAAAAATGATCGGCCCGCAAATCGCCGTCAGCATTCCCGGCACGGCAAACCCGAGAAACTCGCGCGCGCCGCGATTGAGGCGCACCGGCAGACGCGGCTCGATGAACAAGTAGCGGTTGAGAAACACCACCAAACCCATGGCCACAATCATGATGTAGATCATCGCTGCCCTACTCCCAGCCGCTTGCAGGCAAACCCTGCGCCCATCCCCAGCACGCCCGAGACCACCACTGCCGACTCCCAGTGCAAGTAACTCAGCCATACCGAACACAACAGCGAAACCGCCACGCAGACCACCGTGGGCACATCGCGCACCACCGGCGTAATCAAGGCGATAAAGGTTGCGGCAATGGAAAATTCCAGTCCCAGTTGATCAAGCCCCGGAATGCTTTTGCCGAGCACGATGCCCGCCAGGGTGAAGAGGTTCCAGATGATGTAGAACGTCAGGCCGACGCCCAGCGCATACCAGCGATTGAAGGTTTGACGGTCATAGTGGTTGACCAGCGCGAAAAACTCGTCCGTCAGCAAAAAGCCCAGGCTCATGCGCCAGCGCACATTGAGCGACGAGAGCGTCGGGCGCATGTGCATGCCGTAAAGCAAATGCTGGGATGTGAGCAGCAAGGTGGTCAGCACAATCGAGATCAGGCTGGCACCGCTCTTGACCATGCCGATCGCCACCAGCTGCGCGGCACCGGCGAACACAATGGCGGACAAACCCTGAGCTTGCAGCGGAGTAAATTGCGCATCAATCGCCATGGAGCCGGCCAACAAACCCCAGGGCGCACAGGCCAGAGACAGTGGAATAACGGCAAGGGCGCCGCGACCGAAGGCGTAATGAGGTAAGGCTGTAGGCATGGAGACGGCTCATCGACAGACAGTCGACAAGCATGCCAGCGTGATACGAGGCGTGTATTGAACGATCGTGCTCAGGCGAGCCTGACCGAGACCTGCTCCACCGAGTCACGCGCTTCGCGCAACTCATGGGCATCCTGATTGAGCCGGTGAATGGTATTGAGCAGGCGTTGGCGCAGCACTTCATCGCCGAGTTTTTCGACGGCGCGCATCAGGTCAAACGCCGCGGTTTCGTTATTGTCCGCGACAGAATCGAGGGTTTTGCGCAGGTTGCGAGTGGCACGGGTCACGCGAGTTCTTCCTTCATCAGCAATGGGCAGGCACTTTAGGACATTCGTGTTTCATTTTAATTTCAGACACTTGTGGCTGATTGTCGGGCATTTGATCCACGTCAACGGAATTCAGGATTTGACCTACATATATGGCAAACCATATATTCGCAACGCTATCCATACCAAGACCTCGATCATGTCCGCCCCCCTCTCTCCGCCCGAGCTGTTCAAATGCCTGGCCGATGCCACGCGCGTACGGTTGATGTTATTGATCCTGCGCGAGGGCGAACTTTGCGTGTGCGAACTGATCCATGCTCTGTGCGACAGTCAACCCAAGATCTCCCGCCACCTGGCGCAACTGCGCAGTGGTGGGCTTTTGCTGGATCGTCGCCAGGGTCAATGGATCTACTACCGCATCAATCCGGCACTGCCCGATTGGGTCACCCAAGTGCTGGACACCACCTTGCAAGCTAACCAGCCATGGTTGCAAAACGACGCGCAGCGTCTTGATGCAATGGGCAACAGACCACAACGGGCCAGCACCTGCTGCTGAGCCATCGGAGCGTTTATTCATGCTTGTCGCAATTGCGATTTTTATCTTCACCATCGTTCTGGTCATCTGGCAGCCCAAAGGCCTTGGGGTCGGCTGGAGCGCAACCATGGGCGCGATTCTGGCCCTGGCGTGCGGAGTCATCAGCCTGTCTGACATCCCGGTGGTGTGGCACATCATCTGGAACGCCACTGGCACCTTTGTCGCGCTGATTATCATCAGCCTGTTGCTCGATGAAGCCGGGTTCTTTGCCTGGACCGCGTTGCACGTAGCACGCTGGGGTCGTGGGCGTGGCCGGCGCCTGTTTGCCTATATGGTGCTGCTCGGCGCCTTGGTGTCGGCATTGTTTGCCAACGACGGCGCGGCGCTGATCCTCACACCGATTGTGATGTCGATGCTGCTGGCGTTGCGCTTTTCCCCGGCGGCCACCCTGGCCTTCGTGATGGGCGCCGGGTTTATCGCCGACACGGCGAGCTTGCCGTTGGTGGTGTCGAACCTGGTGAACATCGTCTCGGCGGATTATTTCAAGATCGGCTTCAACGAATACGCAGCGGTCATGGTGCCGGTCAACTTCGTCAGCGTTGCTGCGACGCTGGCGGTGCTGCTGTGGTTTTTCCGCCGCGATATTCCGCAGGCCTACGACCCCGCCGACCTTGATGACCCGGCCAGCGCCGTCCACGACCGTGCGACCTTTCGTGCCGGGTGGTGGGTACTCGGGATTTTGTTGGTCGGCTGTTTCGCCCTGGAGCCGCTGGGCATTCCGATCAGTGCGATCTCCGCCGTGTGCGCCGTTTTGTTGCTGGTGATCGCCGCCAAAGGCCACAAGATTTCCACGCGCAAAGTGCTGAAGGACGCCCCGTGGCAGATCGTGGTGTTTTCCCTGGGCATGTACCTGGTGGTCTACGGCTTGCGTAACGCGGGTTTGACCACCTACCTGGCAACCTGGCTCGACACCTTCGCCACCTATGGCGTGTGGGGCGCGGCGATGGGCACCGGGGTGCTGACGGCGCTGCTGTCGTCGGCGATGAACAACCTGCCGACGGTGTTGATCGGCGCGCTGTCCATCGAATCCAGCCATGCCGTGGGCGTGGTCAAGGACGCGATGATTTACGCCAACGTGATCGGCAGCGACCTGGGCCCGAAAATCACTCCCATCGGCAGCCTGGCCACGCTGCTGTGGCTGCATATTCTTGCGCGCAAAGGCATCAGCATCACGTGGGGCTACTACTTCAAGGTCGGAATTGTGCTGACGTTGCCGGTGCTGTTGATCACCCTGGCGGCGCTCGCCTTGCGCCTGAGTCTGTGAAGACGTGTGCGGTGAACCGACTCTGGATGAGCTTGGCTACCGATGTCAGCATCCAGCATTACAAAAAAGGTAATCGCGACCTTGATCGTCCCGGCGTCATTGTCGTCGCCAGCAACCCTGACTACCTGGGCAGTTACCGATATCGATAGTGATGACGAGCGTATTTATAAAAAACACGCGTCCTCGTTTGCATCAATGAAATATTTAAAACCCTGAACCTCTTTTTGGAAGGTGCAGAGCTTACTGAACCGTCATCCTGCCCAGTAAGCTCAGCCCCCCAAATAGCGACCGGTCCACAGTGCGTATCCTTAAGCGCACGTTGCAGCCAGTGGTCGATCTGAACACCCTCGTCAGCGTATGCTCACGGCTGATTTTTTATCGAGCCGACCCTATGAGCGCCATGCAACATGCCTGGCTGGGCAACTACGAAGTCACCCATACACGCTGCACGGGCCTGACCTTTGCCCGCCATAGCCATGATGAATGCGTGATCGGCGTAAACCTGGTCGGCGAGGAAAGCGTCTGGCTCGACCGCCGCGAGTTCCAGGCCGGGCCTGGCAGCATCACGTTGTACAACCCCGGGCAGATTCAAGGCGGCGGCGCGGCTGATGGCGCACCCTGGCATTTTGTCAGCCTGTACGTCGCGGCCGACGCGTTGGCGGCTGACCTGGGGCTGGCCCAGGTGGAATTTGATCGCTCGCTCTGCTTCCAGCCCGACCTGGCACAGCGCCTGGCTGCGGCGGTCAAGGGAGCCTTGAACGACGACCCATTGCTTCGCGAGATTAACGAAGACGCCTTGGTTTTGCTGCTGGGTGAAGTGGTGGGTGTTAGCGGCGTGCGCCTGCCCGGTGTTGCCACGGGCGGCAAAGGCATGATCCGCCGCGCCCAGGAGCTGCTCGCCGAGCAACTGAGCCAAGCGCTGCCGCTGGACCAGTTGGGCGATGAGCTGGGCTTGTCCAAATTCCATCTGTTGCGCACCTTCCAGAAAGAAACCGGGCTGAGCCCCAGGCAGTGGGCGATGCAATTGCGTACGTGTCGTGCCAAGGGACTCTTGCGCCGCGGCGCCTCGGCCAGCGACGTCGCGCATGAGCTGGGGTTTGCTGACCAAAGCCATCTCAACCGGCACTTTCGCGCCGCCTATGGCATTACCCCAGGCCGCTATCAAAGCCTGTTGAAACGCTGAAAGCGCAATCTGGTTCAAGACACCTGCGCCACACAGCCGCACACTGCGCGCCTCTGTTGAAGGAAAGCGGCATGGTCACGATCTTTTTTTACGCGCTGGTATTCGGTTTTGTGTTTTGCCTCTCACCCGGCGCGGTGCTGGCAGAAACCTTGCGCCGTGGCTTGCTCCA
This sequence comes from Pseudomonas sp. TWRC1-2, assembly GCF_049896685.1. Taxonomy (NCBI): domain Bacteria; kingdom Pseudomonadati; phylum Pseudomonadota; class Gammaproteobacteria; order Pseudomonadales; family Pseudomonadaceae; genus Pseudomonas; species Pseudomonas sp. TWRC1-2. The sequence goes on from NZ_JAFCUU010000001.1 coordinate 563,748, forward strand.
TGGGTTCACCGCTACCTTGCTGGTACAGATCGGTTCGCTGGTGGGCGACGCCGCCTGGGCGGTGATCGGCCTCACTGGCATCGCCCTGCTGGTTGAGCATGAAGCCGTGCGTGTTCCGCTGACGATTGTGTGCGCGGTGTACCTAGCCTGGCTCGGTGTGCGCAGTCTGATCGACGCCTGGCACCTGCCCGCGGCGGACAGCGGGCCGGTCCGCTCCGGACAGAATGCGCTGGCAGTGGGCGCGGCCATTTCCCTGGCTAACCCGAAGAACATTGTGTACTGGGGCGCGTTGGGCAGCGCCTTGTCCGGGATCGTCGGCGGCACGCCCAGCCCTGGGCAAACCCTGATGTTTTTTGCAGGTTTCATGCTGGCGTCGGTGCTGTCGTGTTTTCTGATTGCGGCGCTGGTCAATCTGTTACGCAAAAACGCCTCGCCGCTGTGGCAGCGCGTCAGTTACGGCGCATGTGGTTTAGTGTTGATCTATCTGGCAGTTCTGGCTGCACAGGGCGTATGAAGTTATATATCCCATAACTAACCGTGCCCCTTGTCTGAATAAACTCTGAACGCGGACTGATTTAATTAATCATGCGTTGACATTTTGTAACCGTCTGAGTAGATTGCCCGTGCCCGCAACTGGGGCCTTTTTTAAACCTCACAAAAGAAGCCAATGGACACAGTATCTAGTCGCTGTCCGAGCACCGCTTTAGCGGGCATCGGGCGCCAAACCCAGAATATGACAGGACTCGCCTTCCAGGTCCGGTAAGCTGCGCTAGAGCTTAATGCTCCACCGTAACTGCCTCACCGGTCGCCCGTCCGGTCCCGAGGTGTGTTATGACCTTCCAACTCATTGCTTTGCCCGATGTACGTACGCTGGCCGCCGCCCTGCGCGCCAAGCTGTGCCGCGAGCCCGCAGGCTTTTCGCCTACCCGGGCCACGTTTGCTGCACCCTCCCCTCAAGCCAGTAAAGACCAAGCGCGTCCGGCCCCGGTGTTGGCGCACTGGCACCTGTGCCCTGCCAGCGGCCAACTGCTGCAGCACTGGGACCATGCCGACCCTCAAGACCCGCAGAGACCCCAGGTTTCCATGCTGGCTCAAGCGCGCCTGATGTTCGGACTTTACCTGAGCACTCGCAGCGCTTAACCCGGCTGGAAACAGCAACTTTCTAATTGATGTTCTGGAGTTCTTTATGAACACGTCCAGTAGTAGCCCGCTGCGCGTTAGTTAACTAACGCGCGTGTGGCGGGCGCTGTAGAAGTTATGTGAACACCTTATTTAAACCGATCGCGAAGTTTGCGGCTCGGCATGCTTTCGCTCGCCTGTCTTCAGGTAAGTACCGGGTATGTTTTGTCGAGAATTGGCGACAGGAGTACAGACAATGAGCGCCGTAAAAAACACGCCTCTGCACAAGAAAAATGGCACCGACACCGACACCAAACTGTCGATGCGCGCCGCCCGCGAAGCCCAGAACGGCCTGCAGGCTACCCTCGCCAACGTGCGAGCCACCCAGGATGGCTTGACCGAACTGGACGCCTCGGCGCGTCTGCAACGCGAAGGCTTTAACGAAGTGGCCCACGACAAGCCGCCTCACGCCCTCGTCCAGTTCCTGCAGGCGCTGAACAATCCCTTCATCTACGTGTTGCTGACCCTGGCGGGCATCAGCTTTGTCACCGACTATTGGCTGCCGTTGCAGGCCGGTGAAGAAGTCGACCTGACCAAAGTCATCATCATCATGACCATGGTGCTGCTCAGCAGCCTGCTGCGCTTCTGGCAGGAACACCGCTCGGCCAAGTCCGCCGAAGCACTCAAAGCCATGGTGCGCACCACCGCCACTGTGCTGCGGCGTGAGCAAGTCGGCGCTCAGCCGACCCTGCGCGAAGTGCCGATGCGCGACCTGGTCGCCGGCGATATCGTGCAACTGTCGGCCGGCGACATGATCCCTGCCGATGTGCGCCTGATCGAATCCCGCGACCTGTTTATCAGCCAGGCCGTGCTGACCGGCGAAGCCTTGCCGGTCGAAAAATACGACACGCTCGGCGATGTCACGCAAAAATCCGCCTCTTCGCTGGCGGCCGACCAGGGCAATCTGCTGGACCTGCCCAACATCTGCTTTATGGGCACCAACGTGGTCAGTGGCCGCGCCAAGGCCGTGGTGGTCGCCACCGGGCCGCGCACTTACTTTGGCTCGCTGGCCAAGGCGATTGTCGGCTCGCGGGTGCAGACCGCGTTCGACCGTGGGGTCAACAGCGTCAGCTGGCTGTTGATTCGCTTCATGCTGGTAATGGTGCCGATCGTGTTCCTGCTCAATGGCTTCTCCAAAGGCGACTGGGGCGATGCATTCCTGTTCGCTCTGGCGGTGGCGGTGGGCCTGACCCCGGAAATGCTGCCGATGATCGTCAGCGCCAACCTGGCCAAGGGCGCTACCGCCATGGCCAAGCGCAAAGTAGTGGTCAAGCGCCTGAATGCGATCCAGAACTTCGGCTCGATGGACGTGCTGTGCACTGACAAGACCGGCACCCTGACCCAGGACAAGATCATCCTCGAACACCACGTCAACGCCTTTGGCCAACGTGATGATGCGGTGCTGTCCCTGGCCTGGCTGAACAGCTACCACCAAAGCGGCATGAAAAACCTGATGGACCAGGCCGTGGTGCAGTTCTCGGAACACAACCCCAAGTTCCAGCGGCCATTTGCCTACAGCAAGGTCGATGAATTGCCGTTCGACTTCGTGCGCCGCCGCCTGTCGATCGTGGTCAAGGACGCCGCCGGCGACCAGTTGCTGGTGTGCAAAGGCGCGGTGGAAGAGATGCTGAGCATTTCCACCCACGTCATGGAAGATGGCGCTGCAGTGCCGCTGGATGATCGTCGCCGTGACGAGCTGCTGGCACTGGCCAATGACTACAACGAGGATGGCTTTCGCGTACTGGTGGTCGCCACCCGCAACATCCCCAAATCCCTGGCTCGTCAGCAATACACCACTGCCGATGAGCGCAACCTGATCATCCAGGGCTTCCTGACCTTCCTGGATCCACCGAAGGAAACTGCGGGCCCGGCGATTGCGGCGCTGCAACAAATTGGCGTGGCGGTGAAGGTGCTGACCGGCGACAACGCGGTGGTCACCAGCAAGATCTGCCGCCAGGTCGGCCTGGAGCCTGGTCAACCACTGCTGGGCGTAGAAATCGAAGCGATGGACGACGCGACGCTGCTGCGCCGCGTGGAAGAACGCACCGTGTTTGCCAAGCTGACGCCGCTGCAGAAATCCCGGGTGCTCAAAGCGCTGCAAGCCAACGGCCACACTGTGGGTTTCCTCGGCGACGGCATCAACGATGCGCCGGCGCTGCGCGATGCTGACGTGGGCATCTCGGTGGACAGCGGCACTGACATCGCCAAGGAATCAGCCGACATCATCCTGTTGGAAAAGAGCCTGATGGTGCTGGAAGAAGGCGTGCTCAAGGGCCGCGAAACCTTCGGCAACATCATGAAGTACCTGAACATGACCGCCAGTTCCAACTTCGGCAACGTGTTCTCGGTGCTGGTGGCCAGTGCGTTCATTCCGTTCATGCCGATGCTGGCGATCCACCTGCTGCTGCAAAACCTGATGTACGACATCTCTCAGCTGGCCCTGCCGTGGGACAAGATGGACAAAGAATACCTGGCCAAACCGCGCAAGTGGGATGCGAAAAACATCGGCCGCTTCATGATCTGGATCGGGCCGACCTCGTCGATCTTCGACATCACCACCTTTGCGCTGATGTGGTACGTGTTCAGCGCCAACAGTGTGGAAATGCAGACCCTGTTCCAGTCCGGCTGGTTTATCGAGGGGCTGCTCTCGCAAACCCTGGTGGTGCACATGTTGCGGACCCGCAAGATCCCGTTCTTCCAGAGCACGGCCGCCTGGCCGGTGTTGATGATGACCGCCCTCGTCATCGGCCTGGGGATCTACGTGCCGTTCTCGCCACTGGGCACCCTGGTCGGCCTGCAGCCGCTGCCGCTCGCGTACTTCCCATGGCTGGTTGGCACGCTGTTCGCCTACTGCTGCGTGGCCCAACTGATGAAAACGATCTACATCCGCCGCTTCAAGCAGTGGTACTGATCACCCGCCTCTGAAACGGTGGCCGTCGCCCGGCGGCCACCGTGCAACACAAGGATTCTGACTATGCGCGTGTTGATCTGTGCAGGTCGTCATTACGCCGACACCAAAAAGTCCCGCCAAGTGCTGGACGCTTACCACCGCCTGCGCCCGGTGCAGGTATTGATTCACGGCGGCAACCAATTCCTGGGCAGTGACGTTGAGGAATGGGCGCGGGAAATCGGCATCGACGTGGTGCGCTACCCGCCCAATTGGCAACGCCATGGCAAGCAGGCGGAACGCCAGCGCAACCATTTCATGCTGACCGACAGCCGCCCCGACGTGGTCATCGCCCTGCCGGGTGGTGACGACACCTCGGAGCTGGTCTGCCAGGCCAAAGCCAGCGGCATTTCGGTGCTGACCGTAGAAAGCTGAATTCAAGCGAGGTGCATCATGCACAACAAACACACCCCTCATCGCCAAGACGGGTTTGCCAAATATCGCGCACGTCACTATCGCGGCGCTCGCCATACCCTGTTGCTGCTGCCGCCGGCCAAGCGGCGTGCACTGCAACGCAACCTTACGTTTATTGGCGTGACCCTGGGCCTTGTCCTGCTCATCGCGCTGCTTTCCAAAGCTCACGCAGCCGGTGGCGCCTATGTGGTTGATGACGGCGCGGTCAACGCCCCAGGCGAATGCAATGTGGACGCCTGGTACACCGCCAATCGGCACGAAGGCAACAGCCACAGCGAAACCTTGAACCCGGCCTGTACCTTCAACGCACTGCCCTCGGTGCAATGGAGCGCCGCATTGTCGCGCGCCAGCCAGGCCGGCGATGCCCAAACGCAGGTCAGCCCGCAAGTGAAGGCCCAGGTGTGGTCACGCGAAGACCTGGGGCTACAGCTGGCAGTTTCGGCAACGTCGCATGTTGCCTTGGATCGCCAACACGCGTTCGACGGCGCGGACCTGAATGTGCCATTGACCTGGCAACCTGTCCAAGCGCTGCGCCTGAACCTGAATGGCGGCTGGACGCATGCCTACAACGGCGGCGCGCAAAACCATCGTTTGACCTGGGGCACGGGGTTCGAATATCAGCTTGCGCATGCTTTGACGCTGATCGGTGAGCGCTACGGCCAGGAAGGCGGCGACCAGGCCTGGCAGGCCGGGCCCCGCTTCCATCTGGGCGCGTTGGTGGACGTGGATGTCGTCGTCGGGCAGAGCCTGAGCGGCGAGCGCGACCAGTGGTTGACGACCGGCGCCACCCTACGTTTCTAAGCTTTGGCTTGCTGTTCCAGGTGCAGTTGCAGATCAGGATCGAGCTGCAACTGCCCTGCCAGTTCATCCAGATAGCTACGCTCGCCTTCCTGTTGATCATTGACCAGCATCACGCTGGCCAGGTAGATCTCCGACGCCACCGCCGGGTCACGCGCATACTCGGCAAAATCGGCAGCATTGAGCGGCTTGGCCACTTCGGCGTCGAGCCATTGCTGCAATTGTGGGTCATCGGTGTGGCGGCCGATTTCGGCGCTAATCATCTGCTGCTCCTGCGCGTCGATCTTGCCATCCGCCTTGGCGGCCGCAATCAATGCACGTAACAGCGCATGGCTGTGGGCCTCGGCCTCTGGGCCATCGAGCTGGTCAACCGTCTGAATGGCTTGCTGGGGTGCAGACGCCTGCTGTCGTTGCCAGGCCTGATACGCCTGAAACGCGGCCATCCCGAGGGACGCCAGTGCCGCGTAATTCATCCCGCCGGAACGCGCCTGCGTCGTACCGCCGGCGGGCGCGCCGCGCAGCAGCCCACCGAGACCACCCAACAAACCACCCAGCCCACCGCCGGCCGAGGCAGTGCCGGTGCTGGTGCCTTTGAGCAAACCGCCCAACAGGCCGCCCAGGCCACCGCCCGAGGTGGCGCTGCCTGACTGCCCGCGCAGCAATTGTTCCAATAGATCGCTGGTATTCATGGTCTTGCCCTCCCAGGGCGCAGTGTTGGCGTTCAACAACCATAGCCCGCCGCAGCTGGAACACCATGACCGCCGGGCAGGCACGCTCTATGATGACGCCATTGCGCCGTTGAGAGAGCCCCCCCCGTGAACCGTATCGAGCACATCGCATTGATGGCCCACTACAACCAGTGGATGAACCGCAAACTCTACGACGCCGCCGGCACGCTGAAGGACGCGGAGCTGGCGGCGGATCGACAGGCGTTTTTTGGCTCAATCCTCGGCACGCTGAATCACCTGGCGCTGGGGGATACCGTCTGGCTCAAACGCTTTGCCCAGCATCCAGCGGGCTTTTCGGCGCTGGCCCCCTTGAGTGCGATTGCCACACCCACCGACCTCAAGCAGCTGGCCTTTGCCGATATCCGCGCGCTGTCAGCCCATCGCGCGTGGCTGGATCAGCTCATCATCGAGTGGGCGCATAGCCTGCGCGAGTCCGATCTGGACCAGCACCTGAGTTATCACAACATGCGCGGCGCAGCGAACCGCAAGCCGTTCTTTGGCTTGCTGGTGCATTTTTTCAATCACCAGACCCACCACCGAGGCCAGGCAACCACGCTGCTGACCCAGGCGGGCGTGGATGTAGGCGACACCGACCTGCTGGCACTGATTGACTGAGCTCAGCGTGCGCTGAACGCGGCGTAGGCCTGCATCAAGCGTGGAAAGTCCTGCGGCTCAGGCAATTGCGCAAAGCTTTCGACGGCAGGCGTGGAAACCCAGGGCAGCTTTTCGCTGGTCCAGGTTTCCATGAACGGCACGTAATCGTGGGCGTCATCCAACAACGTCGCGCGCACATTGACGAATTCGTCGATGCCATGGGGTCGGGTAAACAGCCAGCTCATGCAATGCGGGCAGCAATAGTGACGGTCCACACCGTGCAAGCCGCCGATGACCGGGCAACCCTGGGTCACGGTAAAGCCACTGGCGGGGATCAAGGCGCTGAGGGAGAACGCGCTTGAGGTCATTTTCCGGCAGCCGCTGCAATGGCAAGCCATGGTAATCACCGGCGGCAGGCTCACGCTGAAACGCACCCGGTTACAACGGCAGCTGCCTTCCAGGGGCAACACGTCGACAGTCATCATTCATTCCTTTTTATGATTTTTGGCCCCGCAGGGTAACGTGAAGCCGTCGCGAAACAAACCGAACGCCACGCCGCGCCCGGGGTCCAAACCCTGAGGCAGCGGGGTTAATTGCCCCGCCCTGCTCACGTGCACCTGCTGGTCTGGGATGCGCGTACCCCCATAAGAAGGAGACGCTTACATGGTCACTCACTTCAAGGTCGCCGGGCATCTAGCCTGCGGCCACCACGGCAGCAACCTCACGTCCAGCACCGAGCTGAACCGAGTCAAATGCCGCACCTGCCGCAATACCGAAGCCTACAAAGAAGCGCGCCGCACACAACGCAATGCCGCCCGCCGCTCCGCGCGCAAAACCCAGACCCACACTGCCAGCGACTGGCGCAGTGCGTGGACACAACGCCTGACCGACCTGCCCGGGTTGCAGCGCTTGCCACGCGGGTTCAGTGGGCAGCGCTTTGTCTGATCTGTTCGGGTATTGAGAAAATATTCACCAGGTTCCCATCGGGGTCCTGCAGCAGTGCGCAAGTATTGCCCCATGGCATGATCGTCACAGGCATTACCACTTGCGTGCTGCTGACCCGCAGCAGGATAGCCTCCACCTCCTCCACCTGAAACTCCAGGATCGCCGAGCGGTTACTCGCAGCGACGGCCAACCCGTTGTTATGCAAGCGAATCAAACGCTCGTCGCTTATCGCCAGAACCACACCCTCGAAATGAATCTCGGCAAAACCATCAGTCCGATGCCGCGGCTCGATAGTCGACAGGTTTTGATAGAACCGTATGAGTTGCTCAAACTGTTGAGTCACGATGCGAACAGATGCAAATTTCATGAGCTGACCTGACTGGAATACGCAGGCGCACTCTAATTCAGGGCTGTGTCAGATAGTGGCAGGAGCATGTCGTGGCGTGTCAAAACCCTCGCCTCGACGCCAGGTTCCTCGTGTAGATCACTGATCTGGCAAGCTTTTTCAATTTTGCGCGAATGCAACAAACACAACGTTCGACCTTGCATCCCAGCGCCTGGGTCTATATATTCCCAACCCTGCTGCACCGCGCTACCGCCCGAATGGCGAAACTGGTAGACGCATGGGACTTAAAATCCCCCGCTCGTAAGGGCGTCCCGGTTCGATTCCGGGTTCGGGCACCATGGATATCAAGGGCTTGCATGATGAATTTCATGCAGGCCTTTTTCTTTTTTGTTCCGCAATTTCCACACTGTTCCGCAATTCCCCTCCTCCGGCGTCCTGCCGAATGCAATTACCCTCCTGTAACCTCAATCGAACTACCCATACCTTCCCATGCTCTATCGGGAGTCGCCTGGGCCCTCCAGGCCAACCCGCAGGGAGTGGAATATGTCTGATGATCTGAAAAACCGCGGGCCTCAAGATCGTGCTCGAGTGAACACATCAGAACCTTGGGAGCTAAAGCACTGGACGAAGGAGTTTGGCGTAACAGAGCAACAGCTCAAAGACGCCGTTAAAGCTGTTGGTCCGATGGTTACTGACGTTCGTGAGAAGCTCGGCAAATAGTGTCAGACGCGCCCTGCGCTTGGCGGGGCGTGTTCAATTTCTTCGCGGTGTCTGCGGCAACCTGCAGCGCCTCACCGAAGAAGCTCCCTGCTACGCTGTTCGTCTCAGGGAGGAACGTCGATGCCACATTCAGATTTGATCCCTTCCCCGCTCTCAAAATGCTATGAAAACCAACTCGCTCTTGAGGAAACCTGATGCGCGCTTGATCTGTCGCCCCTTCATCTACTCGTAGTAGACCTTGGCGGAATATTTGTAGTCTCGTCCCAGTTTCGCGCACCATTCGGGGAAGCCGCCTATGGGATTTTCCGAATAGGCTTTCCAGTCCGCGATGAGGCGATCGAAATGCTGCACTTCAGATGTCAGATAAGCCAGCGCTTCGGGATCAGGGGCTTCTGCTATGAGTCTTCTGGCACGCTCCAGCGCTGAGGTCGCCTCGTCAACACTGCCTAAGAAGAAAGACTCGTCAAGATGATGGGTGGCATAGTCAATCCCTCCAAGCGCAAAGTCGATCAGCATCCTGCGGACAGGCATATCTTCGGGGAACCCAGAAAGTGCTCTGGTAAGGAGTTCAGGGTCACGGTTGAGCATCCCGAGCCATCGCACGGGTAAGGTTGTGACTGCATCTTCCTCCATCCATGCCTTCAACGTAGGCACCAGAAACCGGGCGGTGAGCGGCTGCGTCAGAAACTGATGGTTTTTTGAGGATCGCGAATTGGCTTCGAGAATTTCGATTGCTGCGCGACGTGCGGCGGCGCTATCAAACGAACTGGATGCGACGAGAAACCGTTCAAGTGCAGAAAATGCTTCGCGACGTAGCCCTTGTTCTCGATATCGACAATAGCTCGCAAGTGGCTTCAGGTCAGAATGTGCATCAAGGCTCTCCGCAAGCGCCAGAAGCCCTTCGAAATTATCATTGTTCCAACAATACATGGCAGTAAGGCCTAAGAAATGCGGCTCCGAGAGTATGCTCGGCGAGCGGCGCGAGCAAGATGAAAGCCATGCCTCATTGAATTGATGTCGTTGCCAAATGTTTAAACTCCCGCAGCGAGCAAAATTGCTGAGCTGTGCCCGCACAACTGGATGCCATTACGCAACCAGTAACCCCCGCTCGCTACGGTCCAAAGACGTGATCACCCACCCTTTGCGCAAGCCGGGCACGAACAAGTGTTCGAAGGTCTTGCTGTTGGCGCTGGCGTCGATCCTCGCTGCTCCCCGGGTGAACTAACATCGGCTGTCCTGACTGCAAAATTGAGCCGTCTTTTCCATGGCCATTTTTTGAGCGGTTTGCACACTGTTCGACCATGCAAAGCCGCCACTACTGCCTGTCACACCCCGAAAATAGCCTCAATTTCGATATTCAGTTCCGGGGAAAACAACTTTGAAACTTCGACCAGGGAGCTGGCAGGCAAATGCCCTTCATAGTGCTGCACCAGCACCTTGCGCAGTTCGCCGATTTGGCTGAAGTCGGTGATGAATAGAGTCACCTTCAAGAGTGCAGACATATCGGTGCCCTCTTCGGCGGCAACCGCTTTAATCTGCTCCAAAATAGCATTGGCCTGTTTTTCTAGGCTCTGCCCTTGAGCATCAGTTCCGAACGCTGTGAAGCCTGACAGGTACAGGGTATTGCCATGTTTCACCGAATGCGAATAGGGCCCCACGGCAGGAGGAAGTGCTGCGTAAGTTTTACGTTCGATATTATTACTTGGCATATTGGCGTGTCCGAAATGTCAGTAGAACGGCCATGGGAAACGTGAGGACTAAGGGGCCTGAATTGATTCGGCCTTTAGATTAATTGTCGTAGAAATACCACATGACAGTCGCCACTGTGGCGACCCACCCGAGGGTCAGCAGTATTGAAAGACCCGCAAGCCGCTTGTCCATCGTGCCCTTTCAGTTACCAAAATAATCGAAGTCAAAGCGTTCCCGGCAAGCGTAGTTCACTGCGCGAAGCCTGCAACGGTGCGCACGTCGTTGCGGCACGCCCCCGCTTGGATTAATCGAACATTCCCCTCCGTCCCGCTTACGGTATGAGCGCCTGCAACTCATGAGCGCGCAATTATTTAGCGCGCCTATTATCCCGATGCATTCTTTTGTATTCCTGGATTTACGTCTGCCGCCCAAGCTGCAGCCGAGAGTCACTGTGCCGCATGAACAGTCTGTCTTGTTCGCGCTCAACAAAATGACGTGGGTTGCCACGCCAATAAATCCCGGCCCTCGGAGGCCTATATGAAATTAAGATCCTTGAATATCGCGCGCAGGGCTTTCGTCTGCTTTGGGCTAATTACACTCCTGCTCATAAGCCTGGCGGGCTTCTCGTATTTGCAGATAGATCACCTACGTAATGCAGAGCAGGACATCGAGCAAAACTCCCTGCCCAGCGTCCAGGTCATTGACGACATTCAAATCGCCCTGCTCCATGCGCGCCTTGAAAGTATTCGCATGCTTTCGAGCACGACCAAGGATGTGCATGATAAATCGCTGTCGTTGGTCGAAGGCGCCATACAGACGCTCCAGTCGAAGACAGCGTTTTACCGTGATCATCTGATTTCTGGCGAGCAGGATGAAATCCAGTTTTCGAAGACAAACCAAGCTATGAATGTCTACATCGACGGTCTCAAGAATGTACTTGCCCTCGATATTTCTGATCATGACCAAGCTGTCCTTTTTGCGAACACAGAGCAGGCACAGCGAGCAAGCGCCTATCAGGAGCAGCTAACAACGCTTCGTGAGCAAAATGCGCGTCAGGCGGTGGTGTCGGGGCAAGACGCGACAGATGTATATACGCATAGCGTTAAAGTCTTGATCTTGGTTCTGGTAGTCGCATTTATCTTAACCATCGTCCTGGCGACCCTGTTCACTAAAAGCATTGTCAGCCCCATCAGCGCCTCGCTGAAGTTGGCCGAAGATATCGCGTCTGGCGACCTCACCCACGACCTTGAAGTTACAGGTTCAGACGAAGCTTCACGCTTGATGCATGCGCTCAATCGGATGCAGAAAAATCTCAGAAACACGATCTTGGAAATCTCGGGAGCGTCTGCCCAACTGAGTACCGCAGCGGTTGAAATGACCTCGATCACCGAAAGTGCCGATCGCACCCTTCAGCAGCAAAACAGCGAAATAGAGCAAGCAGCCACGGCAGTGACCGAAATGAGCGCCGCCGTCGAAGAAGTCGCCCGCAATGCCAACTCCACATCTGAAGCGGCCACGCAGTCCAGCTTGGCGGCTGATCTGGGCAATCAAAAAGTGACTGAAACGTTGACGGCCATGCGCGGACTGACGGAACTGGTCGAAGTCTCCTCAACCCAGGTGAAAGAACTCGCAGGCCAGGCTCAAGACATCACCAAAGTTCTGAGTGTGATCAGGGCGATTGCCGAGCAAACGAATCTCCTGGCGTTGAATGCAGCAATTGAAGCGGCACGGGCGGGTGAACAGGGCCGTGGTTTTGCAGTGGTGGCCGATGAGGTTCGGGCTTTGGCGCACCGCACCCAAACGTCGACCCAAGAAATCGAACAGATGATATCCACCATCCAAGCCGGTTCTTCAGCCGCAGTCGAGTTGATGCACAAGAGCACCTCTGAGGTCTACACCACGCGAGATACGGCAGAGCAAGCAGGCCAATCGCTACGCCAAATTATTGATTCCGTACTGGAAATCAACGACCGCAATATTCAGATTGCAACCGCTTCCGAGGAGCAAGCTCACGTTGCACGTGACGTAGATCGCAGTCTCATCAGCATCCGTGACTTGGCAATTCAAAGCACTGAGGGTACCCGCCAGACGTTGACTGCAAGCAATGAGTTATCACGTCTAGCAGTCAACTTGAATGACTTGGTTCTCCGATTCCGGACCTAAAAGCTGGATCAAGCACAGTGCGTTCATGGCACAGAGTTACCAATCAACAGTGACACGCTCAGCTACAGACAGCAGGGGATAAAAATGGCTTCTCATGAGATTGCCTTGCACTCTGTGCTGAGCGCAGATGAACGTTCTGAAATAGCTGAACTGGAGGCCACAAGCGCTATTTTGCAGCTTGTTACGCGCCTTACAGGAATGCGATTTGCCGGGATTGCCAAATTCACGGAAAAGGACTGGATAGTTTGCTCAGTTTTCGACCCAACCCATCTAGGGATAGAAGCTGGAAATATCCTGGAGTTGGAAATCACCCTCTGCAGCGAGCTGAGAAGAAACCCCAAAGCCCTCTTCATTCCAAAAATCAGTGGCGATCGCAGATATTCAGATCGCCATGTCGTCAAGCGATACGGACTGGAAAGTTATGCAGGCGCTCCTATCTTCCTTCCTGATGGGCGACTCTTTGGTGCTTTATGCGCGCTGGACTCACGCTCAATATTGTTTGAAGACCCGGATCTTGAGGAGACTTTGGTTTTATTCGCCAAGTTAATAGGCTGCATTTTTTTCACCAACCTTGCTGCTGAACAAAAGCCGGCAAGTCCTTGTCAGGCTTCGTAGAACTAATTGATTGAATCGTCAGCGTGCAATAGCGCGAATGTATGCCTGGCAGGCCCGAATGGCAGCCCCTACGCAGCGTACCAACATACCGGACACCGCCCAGATGTAAGGAACGAAATGGGCAGCGCTGCAAGCCTACCTTGCAGTCCCCCTCCAACCTCCTATCCAACCGGCGGTTGGTCAGCGATGTAGCGTTCAGCCAAGGCTCGTCTGCACCGAGCATTCCGCCGACATCGGGCCTCACAAAAACAAGAGATTTTCACGGCGCCTGGCTGACCATCCGAAAAGCCACCTCTAGGCATACGCTTAAGCATCACGTCCCAAGTTTTTAAACCAGCTGCCATACATGCGTTCTCATTTTGCCCGCTGCGTCATGCCCGTTGAAACTAGCTATCGTCCAGGTTTTTGCTGCCAAGCAGGACGGACAACGGCAGTTAATGACGTAGACTGTTAAACTCGCCCTTTCGAATTCCATGTGTGATCAGCGCAGGAGGCTTAAATGTCTGTCCTAACCCGCAACAATGTACGCGTCCATGGTTCAGGCCCTGTCACTCTAGTTTTTGCGCATGGTTTTGGGTGTGATCAGAACATGTGGAGACTCGTCGAGCCGGCATTCCGCGAGAACTTTCGGACGATTCTTTTCGACGTTGTAGGCTGTGGGAAGTCAGACCTCTCAGCCTATGAGGTTGTGAGGTACTCATCATTGAAAGGGTACGCGCAGGACATCGTGGAGATTATTGAGGAGTTTGCGGACTGCCCGGTCATATTTGTTGGGCATTCTGTCAGCGCTATGGCGGGCGTAATCGCCGCGAATAAGCGGCCTGATCTATTCGGGGCGCATGTCATGGTTGGGCCTTCACCGTCGTATATCAACGATGGTGAATATTTTGGTGGTTTCAGCAGGGAGGACATCGACTCTCTTCTGGAGACGTTGGAAAGCAACTACCTTGGCTGGTCGAGTTCCATGGCCCCCGCCATCATGGGCGCGCCTGGACAGCCCCATCTTGGTGTCGAATTAACCAATAGCTTCTGCCAGACAGACCCTGATATTGCGAAGCGGTTCGCCAGGGTGACGTTCCTATCTGATAACCGCACTGACGTGGCCAAGCTACTGGCGCCGGCGTTGATTATTCAGTCATCCGACGACATCATTGCACCTGTCGAAGTAGGTCGTTACCTCAACAAGGTGATCCCGGATAATCGTCTTGAGGTGATAGAAAACGTGGGGCATTGCCCGCACCTGAGTGCTCCTGATCTATGCATCAATTCGATCCAAAGCTTCATTGCAAGCGTTCAGGGTCGAATTGCTCATGGCGGCTAATGACGACCCAGTCCCTGATGCCGACTTGCTTTACGAGCACGCTCCCTGCGCCCTCATTATCACCAGCAAGGCCGGTTTAATCCTTCGCGCAAATGCCACCTTCTGCGAGTGGTTGGGATACTCCAAAGATCAGTTGGTTGGCCGACGTAAACTACAAGAGTTGCTGACTGTCGGAGGACGGATTTTCCATCAAACTCACTGGATGCCTTTGCTTGAGATGCAGCGTTCCATCTCCGAGGTAAAGCTTGAGTTTGCGACGTCTGAGGGTAAAAAATTACCGATGATTCTCAATGCAACAAGGCGGGAACACCTTGGCGGCATTTTCGATGAGGTTTGCGCGTTTGTAGTGATCGAGAGGCATCGATTCGAGCAGGAAGTGCTGATTTCCAAACGGCAAGCTGAGGAATCGCTCGAAGCTCACCTAGCTCTTCAGCGGGATTTGTCGGTTGCCGATGCGAGACTGCGAGTTGCTCTAGAGTCGGCCAAGATGCACGTTTGGGACGTCGACCCGGTGACACTTGAGCGTCGTTACGATAACAGCGTCGCGCAATTGCTCGGTTACCCGTCAAACCAAGATGTTTCAGCGTCAGTTTACTCAGACCTGATAGACCCTAATGACCGTCCAAGAGAGGCCGAGTTATTTTCGGCGGCTCTCGGATCGGTAGCTCAGGAGTATCGCTGCATTTATAGATTGAACGGCGTTGACGGCGTTCAGCGCACGGTACTCTCCACTGGGCGTGCGGCATTCGACCCAAACAACAAGCTCGTTCAGTTTGTCGGTATCCTTCATGACATTACAGACGTAAAACGGGAGCAGGCAGCAGCAGAAGACCGTGCTCTATTCTCTGAGCAAATGATTGGGATAGTGAGTCACGATCTGCGTAATCCCCTATCGGTGATCTCAATGGCCACCGAGGTGCTTGAGCGGAATGATCTGTCCCCCAGGCAGCTGAAATTGGTTCGGCACACTCAGGAAGCGGCGCAAAGGGCACGCAGGCTTATCAACGATTTGTTGGATTTCACGCAGGCCAGAATAGGACGCGGTATTGGGGTAACAAAAACGACTATCGACCTACACCTGCTGATCGCTGCGGCTGTCGAGCAGCTTCGAATCGTTTATCCCAAACGAGAGCTTCTGCATTCAATCAATGGCCAGGGTCTATGCATGGCTGACAGCGATAGGCTTACGCAGCTTGCAGGTAACCTTATTTCCAATGCTGTTACATACGGAGCGGTGGATCGCCCGGTGACAGTAACCTCCTCCATTACGGAGCAAGGTTTCGAGCTGGTGGTGCACAACTGGGGTATACCGATTCCTCCAGACTTCCTCGCCACGGTCTTCAGTCCGATGACTCGTGGCGTCAATCTTGCGCAAGATAGTCGCAGCGTTGGATTGGGGCTTTTCATTGTCCGCGAAATCGTGAAGGCACACGGCGGCACGGTTTCGGTTAGCTCAACAATTGAAAGTGGGACAGAATTCAAGGCTACTTTTCCGTTAAAGTAAGCCTGTGATCCCTGTTAAAAAACACTTTCGCCAGATGCAAAAAGCCCAGCGCGGGCTGGGCATTGACGGATGTTAAGCTCCGATGCGAGAAAGCGCTGGAGCGTTCCAGCAAAGTCCGTCGGACAGACCCTTTTCTTTTGCCCTGCACAAATCCCCCCCGCGTCCCGCCGACCGACGATCACACGCGCATCCTGATCCGCTACAACTCGTTACCCACCAACGCATCACGCTCAACTTTATAAAAAAGGGTCTCTTGGGTGCGCCCGGCGACATCCTTCGTCGCGGAATGCGACAACCTCCCGCCGATTTTCTGCATGGCCCGTTGTGAGCGAATGTTCTGAGCGCCGATATGGAACCATACCGTGTCGACCCAACGAAATGCGTGGTCGAGCATCAGGCGCTTGAGTTCCCCATTCGCCGCGCCGCCCCATTTTTCGCGGGCTAAAAAGGTGTACCCAATCGCAACCTCACGTTTTTCTTCACTGAAGTCGTAGTAGCGAGAACTGCCTATCACCGCATGGCTGGCACGGTCGATCACCACCACAACGCTCTGCGACTTCAATGCCTCGTCGAACCACTCACGAAATACCGGCGCCTGATAGCGGGTTGGACTCGGGTGCTGAGCCCAGAGCAAAGGATCGGCGGCGACGCGGTACAGGGCTTCGAAATCTGCGCTGTCCAACGGGCGCAACTCAAGCGTGTGCCCGACGATGGACGGCGGAATGGGCAGCGATTGCACCGATGTTTCTCCATAAGTTCGATGTGGGCGGGTCGTGACGCGTAGGCCGTTAGCATCGCAATAATCAGCCTGTTTGCGCCAGGCCGATGAGCAGCCAGGCAAACATCACTCAGGCTTGAACACTCAAAAACCCACAATAGATTTTATGTAGAATCTATTTAATAAATGTTTGCAGTCATGCCTCTTCATTCTCGCTTGAGAAATTCCTCAACGAACACGACCCAACCGTCGTGCTTGACCTACGATTAAAGGCCTGATGAGGCCGAGGTGATGCGATGAGTTTGAATGACAACATTATCGGGCAACTGGGCTTCGGCACGGCGCCGCTGAGCAACATGTTCCGCGCCATTGACGAAGACGAGGCGGCCGCTGCCGTCGCCGCCGCCGCCTGGGCTCAAGGCATCCGTTTCTTTGACACAGCGCCGCTGTATGGCGCCGGCTTGTCCGAGACTCGCCTGGGCAAACAGCCCCGCGTATCCGGCGGTTGCCGCACACTGTTTGAAGGGTACGACCTACAGCGTCGCCCTGGTTGAAGGCAGTAACGAATAAACCCTATTGATCGGAGAGCGACCATGCACCCGCATAAAACCGCAATTGTGTTGATTGAATACCAGAACGACTTCACCACCCCCGGTGGAGTGTTCCATGACGCCGTGAAAGACGTCATGCACACCACCAACATGCTGGCAAACACCGCCACCACGATTGAGCAGGCACGCAAGCTGGGCGTAAAGATCATCCACTTACCGATCCAGTTTGCCGACGGTTACCCTGAGCTGACCACACGCTCCTACGGCATTCTCAAGGGCGTCGCCGACGGCAACGCCTTTCGCGCCGGCTCCTGGGGCGCCGAGATCAGCGACGCGCTGACGCGCGAAGCCGCCGACATCGTGATCGAAGGCAAACGCGGGCTGGACGGGTTCGCCACCACCGGCCTGGATTTGGTCCTGCGCAACAATGGCATCCAGAACCTGGTCGTCGCAGGCTTCCTGACCAACTGCTGCGTCGAAGGCACGGTTCGATCAGGGTACGAAAAAGGCTATGACGTGGTGACCTTGACCGATTGCACCGCGACGTTCAGTGAAGAACAACAGCGCGCAGCCGAGCAGTTTACCTTGCCGATGTTTTCGCAAACGCTGAAACACACAGCGTTTCTGCAGGCGCTGAACGCCGAATGAAAAAAGGGGCGACTCAGACTGAGTCGCCCCTTTTTTTGTGCATGCGTCACTCGGTCGGCGCGTACTGCATTTCACCGTTACCAAACGACCAGTCTTCGCGCTTCACATCCACCAGGCTGATCCACACGTCTTCCTTGCGCAACCCGGTCCTGGCGTGAATGCCTTCGGCAATGAATGCGTAAAAAGCCTTTTTCACGTCAATGCTGCGCCCGGCGTTCCAGGTCACCTGGATAAACACAATCCTGGGCGTGTAGCTGATCCCCAGATAACCGGCCGCCGGGTACACCAGTTCATCCTTGGCATGACGGTTGATGATCTGGAATTTATCGTGCTCAGGCACGTTGGCAACGCTGGTCATCGCCGCGTACACCACCTCGCTGATGGCCGTCGCGGTGTCAGTAGAGGTGTCGGCGGCAAGGTCAATTCGGACTAAAGGCATGAACATATCCTTAACAGGGTGAGCGGCCATCCACACCGGCGGCCAGTGATACAACGCTAGTCGCCACCACAAGATTCATCAAGCGCATAATTTTCCAAAAGATGATGAGTATTTCGCATGCTGCTTCAAGACTTGAAGGCCTTCGTCACCGTGGTCGATAGCGCGTCACTGACCAAGGCAGCGCAAACCCTTTGCCTGACGCAGTCCGCGGTTTCTCGTCGCATTCAGCACTTGGAAGAAACCTTGGGCGAAGCATTGTCACGCACTGCAGTTCCAGCTCGAACAACGCCTGTTCCTCAGCGAACTGGATGCGGCCACGCTGATGCTGCCCGCCGCCAATAGCCCGCCCGCCTCGCTGCAAGCGCAACGGATCACCACACAAGTGCACACCACTGCTGGCCCAAGGCATTGCCGACGGCTTGCGCCAGCGAGACGCAGAGGATGCGGCGCTGCGCAAGGCTCACGCTCGAACGCCGCGTTAATGCGGCACTTAAACCATCGGCGAATGACTGACGACGCGCAGCGCCAGGCCCTCGTAGGCATCCAGCGTGATCGTAAATTCACCCTCGGCAGTGAGGTCGCCCTCAACCCGTTCATTGATGATGTCCACCACCGGCCCCGGCGCGATATTGGGCAGGTGCAGGGTTTCGGTGATCGCGCTGTTGCTAAAGTTGAGCGCGGTAATCTGCGTACCCTTCCCGGCCGGCAACTCGTGGACCATGATCAGCAAGCCGGGATGCTCGACGTCCGGCACCAGAATCTGCCGGCTGGCGGCAATGCCATAGGCACTGCGCACCGCGAGGATTTTTTGCAGCTGCGAGGCAAACGACTGCGGGTCCTGCAACTGCTGGTTAAGGCTGCCATACAAGGCTTTGGAGCGCGGCATTTGCCCCGCCGACAGCTCGGCGTCGGGGTTCAGGTCCACCAGGTCGTAAGCGCCGCGATGCACCCAACGGGTATCGCCGTCGGCCATCAAATGCGCGACTTCATCGGCCGCCAACGGCAGTGCGCCAACCAGGTCCCAACCCGACAAGGCAAACACCCCAGGCTGCATGGCGTTGTACATCACCAACAACAAATGGATCTGCCGGATCTGCTCGATATCGGCCGGCGTAATCGCCTCCAGGTCACGAATCCCCAGCGCTGCAGTGATGATGCTGGCGGTGGTGCAGGACACGCCATTGGTGACGAATTTGAGGTTGTACGGCGCATGTTCGCCGGTCAGGCGTTCGTACATCTGTTCGCGAATATGCTCACGCAAAATGTTGCCGGGGAAAGTCTGGCCCTGGTAGAGGTAATTGTCGTGGGCGTGCAAGGTCCAGAAATGCACCAGCTCCAGGGTCAGCTCATCGTGGTTCTGCAACGCATGAATCAGGGAGCCTGGGTCGATGCCCTGGCTGTGCATCTCGCGCAGCATCAGGCGCAGAAACTCGGTGTCGCCCATCAGCAACGCATGCTGATACGCAGGGCGCGTGATGAAGTCATAGGACAGGTCCGCGCCGCCGTGTGACATCGAGGCGATGTCATCCACCGTCAGGTTAAGCTCCTGAAAGCTGAACCCACCGGCCTTGCGAATCGCGCCGCCGAGCAACTGGTTGCCGGTAATCGACAGCGGATGGCTCTCCGACCAGGCACCGCCCTCGAGCTTGCGCTCCACCCCCAGAAAGCCGTTGGCATCCAGGCGCAGGATTTTGGCGCCCATCACGTCAATCGCATGCAGGGCGTCGCCGATGATCATTTGCTGCGCGGCGAACGAAGGGTCCAGCCAGTTCAGCGACGGCTGGCCTTCCTTGAAGTAATGCAGGTAGACCCAACGGCGCGGCTTGCCATCCACGCCGACCACCACAGGGGTAGCGCTCCAGTCGGTTTCCTTCACGCCGGGCTCAAAGAAGATCACCCGCTGCAACTGGCCGACGATGTAATGCTTGTCGCGCAGCGCATCCACCTGCACCGGGCTGAGGTTCTGCGCGTCCCGGCCTTCGGCGACCTCGGGCAACATCGGCCAGTCTTCTTCGCGGATTTCCACCATGTGGTAGAGCCCGGGATAGTCCTCATACGCCATCTCGGCCAGGCGAAAATCCGCGCCCTTGCCGGTGTGGGATGGGATCACGTCGTCGATGATCACCGCATTGTGCGCAGCGGCCATGCGCGTCAGCGCCTGCAGCTGCGCCTCGGTGCCCAGCTGCGGGTCGATTTCAAAACTGATGCGGTCAAAGTTGCCGTCGATGGTCGGTGTATGCCGCGTGCCAGAGAGCCCGCCGGATTTTTTCAGTGGGCCGTTGTGAATGCCCTGGATGCCGATCTTCGACAACGCGTGCCACAGGCTTTCATCTCCCAGCGCCTCCAGCACCGTGCCGTTTTCACGGGTCACGATCGAGGCCGGGTAGGCGGTAAACCACACCGACGACAAGGCTGAAGCATCACGCGGCCGGGTATGCGCATACGGCTGCTGCCACAATCGCCCTTGCCCCGAATAGAGCTTGGCGCGCTGGCGCGCCGCGTGCAGCATCGATTGCTCAACCAGCCAGTTCACATGATCGTTGTCCGCCGCCGTCATAAGCCCGTTACCTGTGTGCGTGAAAAAGTTATCTGTAAGCATAGGAGCCGCCACGGGTGCGATTCGTTGCATTGCAATTTGCACTGTCCGTGCAGCGCAGTTCGTAGGCGTTGAATCGCGCACTGGACTTGCCGGGCGCATGAGCAAAATCACGCGGCGTCATTTGTGGCCACCGGGAACCGCCATCAAGTCGCTCGCCGCGTGTGCGCTGGCAACAGCGCGGGCGCTGCTCGCGGCGAAGCTCAATGGCTCAGGTCTCACGCACGGCCTTGCGTCGCCTGCCGATACTGCCTCGGTGTAAACCCGGTCAACGCCCTGAACTGGCGCGTGAACGCGCTGTGGTCGGTGTAGCCGCATTGCAGCGCGACCTCGGTGATCGGCAGTTCGGTATGCAGCAGCCGGTGCGCGTGTTCCAGGCGCACTTTCTGGATCATCTGCCGTGGCGTGAGGTGGAAAACGCGTTTGCAGTAGCGCTCCAGCTGCGCCACGGAAATGCCGGCGATGCGCGTCAGTTCACCGAGGCTGACGCGCCGGTTGAAATGCGTGCGGATGTGCGCGTCGACAGCGGCCAGGCGCTGGTACGCCGGGTGCGTTTCGCTGGCTGACTGCAGATCTACGGAGATGCCCGCCAGGCCGATGATCTGGTTTTCATCGCTGTACAGCGGCCATTTGTGCGTCAGGCACCAGCCGGGTTCGCGCGTGCCATAGAGGTGCAGTTCCAGCTGGTCTTCAAGCACAAACCCCTGTTCCAGCACGCGCCGATCCTGTTCGGTATAGCCCGGCCCTAGTTGCGCGGGGAACACCTGCGCACTGGTCTTGCCCAGCAGCGGTTGCAACTGCTTGAGCCCGCAGCGCTGCACCAGCGTGTGGTTGGCGAGCACGTAACGCGCCTCGATGTCCTTGATAAAGATCGCGGCGTTGGGGATCACGTCGAGCATCGGCAACAGCTGCGCCACCCCGGCCAATAGCTGCTGCATGTCGTGGGGACGATTGGCCTGAAAAAGGCTCGCAAATGCGCTCGGCAGCATGAACTGGACTCCCCTGTTTTCGAGCAGATTGCCCCATGCCGAAGTGACTGTCGAGCGCGGCAAACTGTGCCGAATTCGTCATCCACACAGGCGCAAAACATCAATCGCCACGCCCTTGATGCGTTCAGGATAACGCCACTACCTGCCTATCCAATAACTCACAAGAAGGCGCCGCCATGTCTGCTCAAGGCAAGTTCAAGAAACAACTTTCACTGATGGACCTGACCTTTATCGGGCTGGGCGCCATCTTCGGTTCGGGCTGGCTGTTTGCGGCCAGTCACGTCTCGGCCATCGCCGGGCCGGCGGGGATTTTTTCCTGGCTGATCGGCGGTTTCGCCGTGCTGCTGCTGGGCATCGTCTATTGCGAACTCGGCGCCGCCCTGCCCCGTGCCGGTGGCGTGGTGCGTTACCCGGTGTATTCCCACGGCCCGCTGTTGGGCTACCTGATGGGCTTTATCACGCTGATTGCGTTTTCAAGCCTGGTGGCGATTGAAGTGGTCGCTTCGCGCCAATACGCCGCGGCCTGGTTTCCCGAACTGACCAAGGCCGGCTCCAGCGACCCCACCACCCTGGGCTGGCTGATGCAATTGGCGCTGTTGTGCCTGTTCTTTGTCCTTAACTACCGCAGTGTGAAGACCTTCGCCATCGCCAATAACCTGGTGAGCGTGTTCAAGTTCATCGTGCCGCTGCTGGTGATTGGCGTGCTGTTCACCTTCTTCAAACCGGCGAACTTCCAGGCCCAGGGTTTTGCCCCGTTCGGCCTGTCGGGCATCGAGATGGCGGTGTCGGCCGGCGGCGTGATTTTTGCCTATCTGGGCCTGACGCCGATCATCTCGGTGGCCAGTGAAGTGAAGAACCCGCAACGCACGATTCCGATCGCGTTGATCCTCTCCGTGCTGCTCTCGACGGCGATCTATGTGCTGCTGCAAACCGCGTTCCTCGGCGGCGTGCCGACCGAGATGCTCGCCAACGGTTGGGCGGGGATCAGCAAGGAACTCGCGCTGCCTTATCGCGATATCGCCCTGGCGCTGGGTGTGGGCTGGCTGGCGTACCTGGTGGTGGCGGACGCGGTGATCTCGCCCAGCGGCTGCGGCAATATCTACATGAATGCCACGCCGCGCGTGGTGTATGGCTGGGCGCAGACCGGCACGTTCTTCAAGATCTTCACGCGTATCGATGAGAAATCCGGCATCCCGCGCCCGGCGCTGTGGCTGACCTTTGGCCTGTCGGTGTTCTGGACCCTGCCGTTCCCCTCCTGGGAAGCGCTGATCAATGTAGTGTCGGCCGCGCTGATCCTAAGCTACGCCGTCGCCCCGGTGACCGTCGCCGCGCTGCGCCGCAATGCACCGGGCATGCCACGGCCGTTCCGGGTCAAGGGCATGGCGGTACTCGGCCCGCTGTCGTTCATTATCGCCGCGCTAATTGTGTACTGGTCTGGCTGGAGCACCGTGTCGTGGCTGCTCGGCCTGCAAATCCTGATGTTTGGGGTGTACCTGCTGTGCGCACGCTGGGTGCCGACCGCGCACCTGAACATCAAGCAGCAAGTGCGCTCATCGGCGTGGCTGATCGGCTTCTACGCGGTGACCCTCCTGCTCTCCAAACTTGGCAGTTTTGGTGGCCTCGGCGTGCTCAGCCACCCGTTTGACACGCTGATCGTCGCGGCCTGCGCCTTGGGCATTTATTACTGGGGCGCGGCCACCGGCGTGCCTGCCCACCTCGTGCGCCTGGAACACGAAGACGACGAAAGCGAAGTCGCCAACGAGCCCCGGCACAGCACGCTTTTGTCCCCGGCCACCCACTGAATGGAGCGTTTTATGAAACGGTTGCACGTGATCGACTCCCATACCGGCGGCGAACCCACGCGCCTGGTGCTGGACGGCTTTCCCACGCTGACAGGCAGCAGCATCGCCGAGCAACTGGAGAACCTGCGCACCGAGCACGACCTGTGGCGCCGCGCCTGCCTGCTGGAACCGCGCGGCAATGATGTGCTGGTCGGCGCGCTGTACTGCGAGCCGGTCACTCCGGGTGCAACGTGCGGGGTGATCTTCTTCAACAACACCGGCTACCTCGGCATGTGTGGCCACGGCACCATCGGGCTGGTCGCCTCGTTGCACCACTTGGGGCGCATCAAGCCCGGCGTTCACAGCATCGACACGCCGGTCGGCCCTGTAACGGCCACCCTGCACGAAGACGGCGCCGTGACCCTGCGCAATGTACCCGCCTATCGCCATCGTCACCACGTGGCGGTGGACGTGCCAGGCCATGGTGTGGTCCACGGCGACATTGCCTGGGGCGGCAACTGGTTTTTCCTGGTCTCGCAGCACGGGCAAACGCTTGAGATGGGCAACGTCGACGCCCTCACCGACTACACCTGGACGATGCTCAAGGCCTTGGAAAACCAAGGCATCCACGGCGCCGATGGCGCGCTGATCGACCATGTCGAACTGTTCGCAGACGACGCCAACGCCGACAGCCGCAATTTCGTGATGTGCCCCGGCAAAGCCTACGACCGCTCGCCGTGCGGCACCGGCACCAGCGCCAAGCTCGCGTGCCTGGCCGCCGACGGCAAGCTCGCGCCCGGCGCAACCTGGGTGCAAGCCAGCATCACCGGCAGCCAATTCGAAGGCCGCTATGAATGGGACGGCGAGCGCGTACGCCCGTTTATCACCGGCCGCGCCTACATGACCGCCGACAGCACCCTGCTGATCGACGCGCAGGACCCTTTCGCCTGGGGCATCTGAGCCCCGATTTTTTTACTGAACGCTGCAAGGAGTTAAAACAATGAGCGACAACATTTTCACCGGTTGCATCCCCGCGCTGATGACCCCGTGCACGCATGAGCGCACGCCGGACTTCGACGCCCTGGTGGCCAAGGGGCGCGAGCTGATCGATATCGGCATGAGCGCCGTGGTGTACTGCGGGTCCATGGGTGACTGGCCGTTGCTCACCGAGGCCCAGCGCCAGGAAGGTGTGGCGCGCTTGGTGGCTGCCGGTGTGCCGACCATTGTCGGCACGGGTGCGGTGAACAGCCGTGAGGCCGTGGCCCACGCAGCGCACGCGGCCAACGTCGGTGCCCATGGCCTGATGGTGATCCCGCGCGTGCTGTCACGCGGTGCGTCGGCCACCGCGCAAAAGGCGCACTTCGCGGCCATCCTCAACGCCGCGCCAAACCTGCCGGCGGTGATCTACAACAGCCCGTATTACGGTTTTGCCACCCGCGCCGGCCTGTTCTTCGAACTGCGCCGCGAACACCCCAACCTCATCGGTTTCAAGGAATTCGGCGGCGCTGCCGACCTGCGTTACGCGGCTGAAAACATCACCTCCCAGGACGATAACGTGACCCTGATGGTCGGCGTCGACACCCAGGTGGTGCACGGCTTCGTCAACTGCAACGCCACCGGCGCCATTACCGGCATCGGCAATGCGCTGCCACGCGAAGTGCTGCAACTGGTGGCCCTGAGCAAGCAAGCCGCCAAAGGTGACGCCAAGGCCCGGCGCCTGGCCCGCGAACTGGAAGCGGCGCTGGGCGTGCTGTCCTCCTTCGACGAAGGCTGCGACCTGGTGCTGTATTACAAGCATTTGATGGTGCTTAACGGTGACCAGGGTTACGCCCTGCACTTCAACGACACCGACGTGCTCAGTGATGCGCAGCGGCGTTATGCCGAGCACCAGTACGCGCTGTTCCGCCAGTGGTACGCCAACTGGTCGGCCGAACAGAACCTCGCCTGAGCCCTTGCGCGCCGCTGTGTTTCTCACAGCGGCCAACCCTCATTTTTCCAGGACGACCCCATGACTCTGACGGGCAAGATGCTGATCGGTCAGCAAGCAATTTCCGGCCATCGCGAAGCGATTCGGGCCATCAATCCCGCCACCGACGCGCCACTGGAACCGGCTTACGCCGGCGGCAGTCGTGAGCATGTCGAGCAGGCGTGCGCCCTGGCGTGGGCTGCGTTCGACACGTATCGCGAAACCTCGCTGGCCGAGCGCGCCAGCTTCCTGGACGTCATTGCCGACACTATCGAAGCGCTCGGCGATGAGTTGATTGAACGCGCCATGGCCGAAACGGGCCTGCCGCGCCCGCGCATCCAGGGCGAACGCGGCCGCACCTGCGCGCAGTTGCGTAGCTTTGCGCGCACCGTGCGCGCCGGTGAATGGCTGGGCGTGCGTGTCGACACCGCGCAGCCCGAGCGCCAGCCGTTGCCACGCCCAGACTTGCGTCAACGGCAGGTGCCACTGGGACCGGTGGCCGTGTTTGGCGCGAGCAATTTCCCCTTGGCGTTCTCGGTGGCGGGCGGTGATACCGCATCGGCCCTGGCGGCCGGCTGCCCGGTGGTCGTCAAGGCACACGGTGCCCATCCCGGCAGCAGTGAACTGGTCGGACGCGCGGTGGCCCAGGCGGTGAAGGCCTGTGGTTTGCCCGGCGGGGTGTTTTCACTGCTTTACGGCGCGGGCACGGACATCGGCATCGCGCTGGTCACCGACCCGCGCATCAAGGCCGTGGGCTTTACCGGTTCGCGCACCGCGGGTATCGCATTGACCCAGGCGGCGCAGGCGCGGCCGGAGCCGATCCCGGTGTACGCCGAGATGAGCTCGATCAACCCGGTGTATTTGTTTCCTGCCGCGTTGCAGGCACGTGGCGAAGCACTGGCGCAGGGGTTTGTCGCGTCGTTGACTCAGGGCGCCGGGCAATTTTGTACCAACCCTGGGTTGGTGATCGCCGTCGCAGGCAGCGCACTGGATGCTTTCATCGCCAGCGCAACGCAGTTGCTGCGCGGTTGCGCGGCCCAAACCATGCTGACGCCGGGTATTTTTCGCGCGTACCAAAGCGGCGTGAGTACGCTGGCCGAACATGCCCGGATTGCAGCAACAGGTCAGGCGGCCGACGGCCCCAACCAGGGGCAGGCGCACCTGTTCGTCGCCCCGGCCCACGACTTTTTGCGCAATCAGCACCTGCAAGCAGAAGTCTTCGGCGCCGCATCGCTGGTGGTGGTGTGCGCCAGCGAAGATGAAGTCCGCCAAGTCACGGAACACTTGGAAGGCCAACTGACTGCCACACTCCACCTGGACGATGCGGACGTGGCACGTGCCAAAGCCTTGCTGCCCGTGCTTGAACGCAAGGCCGGGCGCCTGCTGGTCAACGGCTGGCCCACGGGTGTAGAAGTGTGTGACGCCATGGTCCACGGCGGGCCCTTCCCTGCCACCTCGGACTCACGCAGCACCTCGGTGGGCACAGCGGCGATCCTGCGGTTTTTGCGCCCGGTGTGCTACCAGGACTTCCCCGATGGTTTGTTGCCTTGCGCGCTGCAACAGGGCAACCCGTTGCAGTTAAGGCGTTTGCTCGACGGTCAGAGAGAGGCCTAGGCCATGTCCGATTCCAACACTGCAGACACCGTCGTCATCGGCGCCGGGATCATCGGCGTGGCCTGCGCGTTGCAATTGTCGCGTCAAGGCCGGCGCGTGGTGGTCATCGACCCGCAGCAGCCCGGTATGGGCGCCTCCTATGGCAATGCCGGGCACTTGGCGACCGAGCAGGTGTTTCCGATTGCCGACGTGTCGATCCTCAAGCGCCTGCCGGCGATGCTGATGGACCCCATGGGCCCGCTGCGCCTGGACTGGAAATACCTGCCGCGCGCCCTGCCCTGGTTTGCGCGCCTGCTGCTGAACCTGCGCCCGGCGCGCTACCGGCGCACGGTGGCAGGTATTCGCGCGCTGAATGAAGCCAGCCTGGCGGCCTGGCAACGGTTGTTGCAGAGCATCGACCGGCCACAGTTGTTGCGCCCAGACGGTTCCTTGCTGGTGTTTGAGCGCGCCGCGTCAGCTGAGGCGATCGATGCATTGCGCCTGCGCATGCAGCAGCAGAACGTGGCGGTGGAATTCTGGCCAGGCGAGGCGATACGCCAGGTGGCGCCGCAACTGAGCGAGGCTATCCGAGGCGGCCTGTTTTTCCCCGGCACCGGGCACTTTATTGACCCGTACACCGTGGTCTGCGCACTGGTGAGCGCCGCCCAGGCCAGTGGCGTGCAGTTTGTGCAACAGCGCGTGCTGGATGGGCGGCTGGATGGCGCCGGCGTGTCGCTGATGACCGATCAAGGCGTCGTCGCCGCGCGCCAGGTGCTGATCGCCTGCGGTGCTCACTCGGCCAGACTCACCGCGGCACTCACGGGTAAAACAGTGCCGTTGGACACCGAGCGCGGCTATCACTTGATGCTGCCAAGGGAGCAGCACCGCCTGCCGTTTGCCGTCACCTCGTTTGAGCGCAAGTTCATCATGACGCCCATGACCGATGGCTTGCGCCTGGCCGGCACCGTCGAGTTCGCAGGGCTCGAGCGCCCGGCGAATATGCAGCGTGCCTGGCAATTGCACCGGCTGAGCCAAGGGTTGTTCCGTCAGGAACTGAACGCACAGGACGCGACCGCCTGGATGGGGTTTCGCCCTTCCCTGCCCGACTCATTGCCGATCATTGATCGGCTGTGCGACGGCAAGGTGCTGCTTGCGTTCGGGCACCAGCATTTGGGCTTGACGCAAGCAGCGGTGACGGCGGAGATCGTCGCGCAACTGGCCGCCGCACCCCCCTCGCTGTCCGGGCTGCCCACGCTTGCGCCCTATCGACTGGGGCGATTCTGAGCAACGCTGCCGGGTGCGGGCCTCAGTGGCCGGCCCTGGAGGCGTCCGATAAGGCATCCGCCATTTGTTGAATCTCCTCGCGCATCCATAATTTTTCCAGCCAGCCGGCGGGGATGCCTTGGACGCCATAATAGGCGCCCGCCAACTGGCCCACGATGGCAGCCGTGGTGTCCGCATCGTCACCCAGGTTTGCAGCGGCGAGCACGGCATCGGCAAAGCTGTCGGTGTGGTGGAAGCACCATAACGCGGCTTCCAGCGAGGCAACCGAATAGCCGGAACCGGCAATCTCGCCACGCGCCTTGTTACGGTATTCGCCGGCAGCGATAGCCAGCACTTTGGGCGCCGTCAGCGCACCGTCCGAGACGCACAACACCTCGTCTTTGGGCATGCCGCTCAAGGCTTTGCAAAGCGCCTGCGCGAGCACCACACAACACTCGATGGCCTCTGGAGCCGCGTGGGTTGTGCGTGAGCTGTCGATGGCAAAGGTGCGCACACGTTGCAGGTTCGGGAAAAAGAACAACACCACAGGCGCGAGGCGCATCATCGAGCCATTGCCGGCCGAATACGGGTGTGTAGAACCGGCAAATGGGTCGCCATGCTGTTGGAAAGCCGTCAAGGCCTCGCGCACGGTCATGCCGATATCAAAGCAGTCTCCCGTGGCACTCAAATAGCCCCATTGCCACCAGTTCAGGTAACGGCCCATCTGATCCTTCGCATCAAAGCCGCCCTTGCTCAGCAAGCTTTCGGCCAGGCACAGGGCCATCGATGTGTCGTCGGTCCACTGGCCAGGCTTCAGGCTGAACGGCCCGCCTCCGACCATGTCCGTCACGGCGGCAAATGTGCCTCGGGGCATGAACTCAACCGTGGTGCCGACCGCGTCGCCACAGGCCAGCCCAAGCAGGCTGCCACGGTAGCGGTCTGACAGTGTTATAGGCATCGGTACTCCTTGATAAAACGTCGTCCAGATAGAAATTCAACGCGCGCAGACTACTTGACCAGCCGCTTCTCCTTGGAGGGGCGATAGCCGAAATACGCGCTGTAACATTTGCTGAAATGGCTCGGCGAGACAAAACCGCACGCCACCAGCACGTCCACTTGGGACAGTTCGGTGTGCTGCAACAAGCGCCGCGCCTCGGTGACCCGCAGTTCCATGTAATAGCGCTGCGGCGTGGTGCCCAATTGTTCCTTGAACAGCCGCTCCAGCTGACGGCGTGAACGACCGGCGTAGACGGCCAACTGGTCGAGTTCCAGCGGTTCTTCAAGGTTGGCGTCCATCAGCTTCACCACTTCACGCAGCGGCGCACTGACGCAGACATTTTCCGTGGGTTTGATGCGTCGGTAACGCGACTCCTCGAACGCCAGAATGTCTTCAATGCCCTCGACCAGCGCCTTGCCGTGCAGGCCCTTGATCCAGTCCAGGGCCATGTGAAACGCGCCTGAGGGGCTGGAGGCCGTCAGGCGGTCACGGTCGATCACATAGGGCTCGCTGGTCACTTGGGCGGCCTTGGAGACCTCCGCCAGCGCCGGGCGATGTTCCGGGTGGATGGCGCAGCGATAGCCCTGCAGCAGTCCGGCGCGGCCGAGAAACCAGGCGCCGTTCCACAACCCGGCAAGGGCGACAGCCTGTTCGGCGGCGCTGCGTAACAGCTGGCTGAATTCGTCATCGGCCTTGAGTTCGGTACGAAAGCCGCCGCACACCACCAACAGGTCCAACTGCGGCAATGCCGACACGTCCAGGCGCGCATCGGGACGGATCACCAGGCCCAGGTCGCTGATCACCTCGCCGTCGCCGCAACCGAACGTACGGGTGGCAAACAGTTCGGGACGCAGCAGGTTGGCGGTGATCAGCGTGTCGAGGGTCTGGGTGAATGCGGGCAGGGAGAAGTGTTCGAGCAGCAGGAAGCCCACACGGGTAACCGGCGGCCGCTGCTGGGGGGAGTCATTCAGGTAGCGCAGGTTCTTGCCTTGCATGCCACCGCTGAATTGGCGTCTTTCCATCGAGGGTTGGCCCACGCTTATTGTTGATGCAGTGGGCGCTATCTTAGGGGCAAATGCAGGCGCTGTCCCTCGGCATTCCCCAGGCGTGGTGCCTGGGCGTGCGGTTGCCCCGGCGGCGCTGTTGAACGCCAGCCGAGTGCCTGATCTTTAGAAACCCGCCCGCCTTCCAGGCCAGCTGCCGGGCAGTTGCGGGGCCATCTGATACGGTTTTTTCTTTGCTATCTGCGTCTGTATCGAAAACGCCTCGAGGCGGACAATGGCGCCAACCCGACATTCCTGTCGCTCCCTTCCCTTCGGAGGCCTTATGACCAAGATGGCACTTTTCCTGTTCGGCTTTTTGGTGTTGACCATCGGCATCGGCTTGCTGGCGACCATCTCGCCCGTGTGAGTGCGTCACCGTCTCGAACTTTATCAACTCGCAAAGAGCATCGGGTACAGCGACACCACCAGCAGCCCGGCCATCGACACGTTGAACAGACGCAACCAACGCGGTTCACGCAGCACAGTGCGCAGGCCAGTGCCGCAAACCACCCAGACACACACGCTGGGCAAGTTGACCACCGCAAACACTAGGGCAATCACCAGCACGTTGGTCACATAGCCCTCGGCCGGCGTGTAGGTGGTGATCGCCCCTAACGCCATGATCCACGCCTTGGGATTGACCCATTGAAACGCCGCCGCCCCGAGGAAGGTCATGGGTTTGGCGTGTTCGTTTTCGCTCTCGGACATGCCGCCGGAGGTTGCAATCTTCCACGCCAGGTACAACAAGTAAGCCGCGCCCACATACCGCAACAGGGTGTAGGCCCACGGAAATACCTTGAACACTTCGCCCAGACCGAGCCCCACCGAAATCACCAACAGCATAAAGCCGATGCTGATTCCCAACGCGTGGGGCATCGACCGGCGAAACCCGAAGTTCACACCCGAGGCCAGCAGCATCGTGTTGTTGGGGCCAGGTGTGATCGAGGACACGAAGGCAAACAGCACGAAGGCTGAGAGCAGGCTGGTAGACATGAACATGGCGCGGCATCCAGACGGCGGTGGTTGCCTGCGACAGTAATCGGTTGCAGCCCTGGCTGCCCCGTACAGCTAGGGTCGGATCGAGGAATACACTTTGGCGTTGTCGAGAAACTCGCGGGGGATAGGTCCACCAGATCCACACGGCCACGCTGGCAAGTACGCCGACGATCACAAGCATCAAGGTTTCTCCGGCAGTGGCGAGTGGATTGCTTTCACTGACCGGTATAGTTGCTCACGCTGCTTGAATCTGCGCTGAACGCATCAAAAAAGGCCAAACGATGAGTGTCGGCACAGCGCCGTGATTGAGTTGCGGATATTGAGTGAGACTGACCGCCGGTCAGGCAGAAAACGGCCCCCACTGAAGCGCCGGGAACCGTTTTGGGCGTGGCTGACAACCTGCGGCCTCAGTTCTGCGGCCGTTGTTTGGTCGAATCCAGTTCGGCTTTTTTAGCGGTGGAAATTTCAGTGATCTGCGCAGACTTGGCGATGGCCATGTCAAACGTGTCCTGCATGGTGGCGATGGCATCGGTCGCCGTGCCCTTCAGCCCGCCATTGGCTGCCCAGTCGAAGTTCCACACGCCGGACAGGTTGTCGGCGCCGGCCACGTCGTGGGTTTCGATGGCGGTGAATACATCCGGGTGTTTTTCCATGTACTTGGCAGCGTCGGAAACGTTCGCTGGCACCTTGCCCGAGGCATTGCTGGCCAGTTGCGACAGCTCCTGCTTGGTGACGGCCGACTTGCCCGTCTGGCGCATGTAATCGGCAATGACCTTGCTGGACTTGGCAATGTTCAACTTGTCGTCGAAAGACGATGGCGAGGACTTTGGCGTGTTCGACCCGCCAGACGCGGGCGTTACGGTAGTAGACATCGGCGCTGCTCCCTCAATGGAACGAATGAAATCGTCGTGCTGACGATACCCCGATGCGGACGTTAGCATGGGCAAAGGGCCATTCCCCATGCTTCACAACATTTCACAACGGCTGGCCGATTTTCGCAGCATCTGGACGCAGGTCATCCGCAAAAAAGCGCGGCGGCAGACCACTCGCACAGCACGTGTCGACACTGCGCAGACCCCCAATCGCCGCCGCCCTTAGTGCTGCGTTCAGCCCTGACGCACATACGCAAACATGTGCGGCACATAGTCCGCTTTGCCCAGCGGCACGCCGTTATGGCGCAGGATGTTGTAGGCGGTCATCAGGTGAAAATAGAACTGCGGCGTGGCCCAATTGACGGCGTATTCGTTGCCGGTCATCTGGAAGGCGATACCACCGGGGAGTTCGATGGCGATGGATTCATCCGCCCGACGCTCAATCACGCTGCGATCAGCGCCGGCGAGCACTGCCAGCGTTTGGTCGATCAGTGCGAGCGCCTCAGCCATCGAAGTCGGCGCCTGCAGCGTCGACAGCGGCTGCCCGCTTAGCCGCTCAACCGCCTCGCGCGCCTGGGTGCAGGCGTAGCGAACCTGAGTCGCCAGGGGGTGCATGTCGGGTGCCAGGCGTGAATCGAGAAGAACTTGCGGGTCGAAAGCCAGCGCTGCAGCGTGAGCCTCACCTTTGGCGAGCAGGCCTTTGAGCGAGTTCAGCATCTGGGCGAAGCAGGGAATGGTAACGGTATAGAGCGACATCGTTGCGTCCTTGTCTGGGGTTGAACATCACATCACGTAGCGATCACGCCGCGTTGCTTGACCAGGCCTTCGAGGGTAAACCGGGCCTGCATCAGCACCACGTCGCGCACCAGTTCCATTTCCTTCTGGTTGACCTCGGCCCACTTCAACGCCTCAAGCAGCTTGGGTTTTTGCACCCGGAATGCCAGGCCCTGGGTGAACAGTGCCATCGAGTGAATCACGGTGCGCTCGTCCTCCACCGCAAAACCGGCCAGGCGCGCGATCAGTTGGCGGATAACCCGGCCAATGCGCGCCTTGAAGCGATCCTCAAAGGCGGTTGTCGCGCTTTCTGGACACAGGCCGGCCTGGTGGCGGTCAAGAAACGCACGCCAGGCGGTGGTTTGCGGGCTGTCCTGGATGGTGGAAACCACCGTACCGAGGATGCCCAGCGACACGTCGATCAGGGTTTTATCGTCCGAGGCCTCATCAGCCAACGCGCATTCGGCGGCCTCCACGCACGTCGCCATCTTGCGCCACAGCAGTGTGATCAAGTGCTCGACACACTCCAGATAGATGCCTTCCTTGCCGTCAAAATAATACTGAATCGCCGGGGCGTTGACGCCCGCGGCCGTGGCGATGTCGCGGGTCGACGCACCGTCGTAGCCGCGCTCGCCAAAGACCACGACCGCCGCGTCGACAATACGCGCGCGGGTTTCTTCACCACGCTGATAACCACCCTCGGCGGCAGGTTTATGTCGTGCCATGTGCAGCTCCTTTCGAATACCGGACCAAAATATACCAGTTGACAAAAATTCGCGAAAAATAGAATTTATTCCATCCGTTATAAATCTGGAGTGACCCGATGTCTGCTGCACCTCCCTCGCCTCAGGTCATTCCTGAAGACACCGTCAACCGTCAACGCGGCAAGGCTCGACGGATACTGCTGACCATCGCCACCGTCGCACTTGTGGGTGCTGTGGGTTGGGCTGCCTGGTGGTGGCTCACCGGACGTTTCATCCAGACCACCGACGACGCCTACCTGCAAGCCGACAGCATCAGTGTGGCGCCCAAGATCAATGGCTACGTGGCCCAAGTGCTGGTCAGCGACAACCAGGACGTAAAGCGCGGCGATGTGCTGGTGCGCCTGGATGCGCGCAAATACCAGGCCGTCAGCGATGAAGCCTCGGCAACCATTGCCGCGCGCACGGCCGACTACGCCAAGGCCCAGGCCGACCTGGTGCAGCAGGACTCGACCATCGCCGAAGCCCGCGCGCAGTTGCAAGGCGCCGAGGCCGATGCAAAACACGCACAGACCGAAGTCGCGCGCTACGCCCCGCTGGCGCGTTCAGGTGCCGAGCCCGAAGAGCGCCTGGCGCAGTTGAATAACCAATTGGCCCAGGCCCGCAGCACCGTGGCGGCCAAACAGGCTGCCTTGCGCTCCAGTCAGACCCGCTATGGCACGCTTGAAGCACAACTCAAACAAGCCCAGGCGCAACTCGGCGTGGCCAAGGCCAGCGAGGCGCAAAGCCAGCTGGACGTGGATGATGCAGTGATTCGCAGCCCGCTGGACGGGCGCGTGGCCGACCGCGGCGTGCGTGTCGGTCAGTACGTGCAGCCCGGCACTCGCTTGCTGACAGTGGTACCGATCAGCGCGATTTATCTGACCGCCAACTACAAGGAAACCCAGATCGGCGACATGCGTCCCGGCCAATCCGTCAGCGTGCACGTGGACGCGCTGCCAGGGCGTGATCTGCAAGGCCATATCGACAGCCTCTCCCCAGGCACCGGCGCGCAGTTCGCGCTGCTGCCGCCGTCGAATGCCACCGGCAACTTCACCAAAATCGTGCAACGCGTACCGGTGCGCATCTCGCTGGACATACCCGATGAGGTGCGCGCGGCGTTGATGCCTGGCCTGTCGGCAACCGTTGACGTCGACACCCGCACCCATGCCGCGGACGCCAATCATGGCTGAAGCGCTGATGGCCGAGGCCACAGAAAAACCGCGCAACGCCTCGCTGACCGACTGGATCGCCGTGGCTGCCGGCGCACTCGGCGCCCTGCTGGCGACGCTGGACGTGTCGATCACCAACTCGGCGCTGCCACAGATTCAAGGGCAAATCGGCGCGACCGGCACCGAAGGCACGTGGATCGCCACGGGCTATCTGATGTCGGAAATCGTCATGATCCCCCTCGCCGCCTGGCTGACCCGGGTGTTCGGCCTGCGCCGGTTCCTGATCGGCACGGCCTTGATGTTCACTGCGTTTTCGATGTTCTGTGGCCTGTCCTCAAGCCTCGGCGCCATGATCGCCGGGCGCATCGGCCAGGGGTTCGCCGGCGGCGCGATGATTCCCACCGCGCAAACCATCGTGCGCACGCGCCTGCCGCCGCACCAGTTGGCCATCGGCACCACGATGTTTGGCATGACCGTGATCCTCGGCCCCTTGCTCGGCCCTGTCATCGGCGGCTGGCTCACGGAAAACATCAACTGGCGCTGGTGCTTCTTTCTCAATCTGCCCATCAGCATCGCCCTGATCACGCTGCTGATCACCGGCCTGCCAAGCGAGCGCATGAACCTGCAACGCTTCATCAGTGCCGACTGGTTGGGCATCCTCGGCCTGGCCATGGGCCTGAGTTCGCTGACGGTGGTGCTTGAAGAAGGCCAGCGTGAGCATTGGTTCGACTCGCTGCTGATCACGTGGCTGAGCATCGCCACGGTGATCGGCTTTTTCCTGATTGCGGTCGGGCAGTTGCGCTCGAGTACGCCGATCGTGCGACTGCAACTGGTGCTGAACAAAAGCTTTGGCAGCGTGCTGTTGATCGGTACCGCCGTGGGCGCCGGGATTTATGGCACGGCGTATCTGGTGCCGCAGTTCCTGGGCATCCTCTCGGGCTACAACGCGCAGCAGTCCGGCGCGATCATGTTGCTGTCGGGCATACCGGCGTTTTTGCTGATGCCCATTTTGCCGCGCATGCTCGGCCGCTATGACCTTCGCTGGATGGTCGGTGCCGGCCTGTTGCTGTATTGGGCCAGCTGCTTTGTCGACACCCAACTCACCACCGAGAGTGTCGGGCACGACTTTGTCTGGTCGCAGCTGTTGCGTGGTTTTGGGCAGATTCTGGTGATGATGCCACTCAGCCAACTGTCGATGCGCTCGGTCGAGACCCGTGACGCCGGGGACGCCGCTGGGCTTTACAACATGTCGCGCAACCTGGGCGGCACCATCGGCCTGGCCCTGCTCGGCGTGCTGATGGACCGGCGCAGCCATTTTCATGACGACAGGCTGCGCGAAGGCATCCAGGCCAACAGCCAGTTGGCGCAGGACCACATGGCCAGCCACACCGCCAGCTACCTCGCGCAAACCGGCGATGCATCGACGGCGCAGGTGCAGGCGTTCGCACAACTGGCCAATGACATTGCGCAACAAGCCTCGGTGATGGCCTACAACGACTCGTTTTATGTACTGGGCCTCGCGATGCTGGCGTGCCTGCCCCTGATCTTCATCCTGAAAAAGCGCACGGTACAACGATGATTCCTCGCACCCTTCCCCTCTTGCTGACTGTCGGCCTGTTGTCGGCTTGCACCGTCGGCCCGGACTACCACGATGCCCCCGACGTCGCGCCAAAGACCCTGGCGGCCGGGCACCTGCCGCACGCTGACAGCGCATCGGCAAGCGCTCCCGGTGTCGCGCAGTGGTGGCGAACCCTGGGCGACGCGCAATTGAACCAGCTGGTGGAGCAAGCCCTGCAAAACAGCCCGGACATTGCCACGGCCCAGGCGCGCCTCAAGCAGTCCCGCGCAAGCCTCAGCGGCGCGCAAGCCAACGCGATGCCCAAGGTCACTGGGGATGCCGCGATGCTCAAACTGCGCTCCCCGGACACCTCCGCGCTGGGTGGCAACAATGGTGGTGGCCGCGGCCCGTTGAGCCTGTACCTCGCCGGTTTCGATGCCAGCTGGGAGGCCGACCTGTTTGGCGGCACACGCCGTGCAGTCGAAGCCGCCCAGGCAGAGGCCGACGCCTCCCAAGCCCAGCTGGCTGACGCCCAAGTGCAATTGGCTGCGGAAATAGTGCAGGCCTACACCGACCTGCGCGACCAGCAAGCACGCCTGGCATTGGTCGACGCCAGCGTCGGCATCGAAAACCAGGCCCTGGACCTCACCCAGCAACGGCGCGAACGCGGCGTGGCCTCGCAACTGCAACTGGAGCAGGTACTGACACAGGCCCAAAACACCCAGGCCCAACGCCTGCCGCTGCAAGCGGCCATCGTCGAATCGCTCGACCAGCTTGGCCTGCTCTGCGGTCTGGAACCCGGCGAGCTGGACAGCCAACTGGCCACCGCGCGGCCGCTGCCCGCTATCCCGGAGGCGGTGCCGGTCGCCGACCCGGCCGCGCTATTGAAGGCCCGCCCGGACATCCGCATCGCCGAACGCAAACTGGCATCGAGCAATGCCCAGATTGGCGAGAAGACCGCAGACTGGTTTCCCAAACTGAGCTTGATGGGTGACCTGTCGTTCTCGGCCGGTGACCCTGGGCACCTTGCACGCAAGGACAACGGCACCTGGTTGATCCTGCCTCGGATCACCTGGAACGCGCTGGATTTCGGCCGTGTTGCCGCCAGCGTCAAAGGGGCAGAGGCTGGACGTGACGAGGCCCTGGCCAACTATAAAAGCGTGGTGTTGAGTGCCTTGCGCGATGCCGACGTGGCGTTGGCGCGTTATGGGCACCAGCGCCAGAACGTGCTGCTGTTGCGCACGGTGGAATCTTCCGCAGTACGTGCAGCCGACCTGACGCGTCAGCGTTACCGTGCAGGTACCGCGAGTACGCTGGATTGGCTGGATGCGGAGCGCACGCGCTATCAGGCACAAGAAAGCCGGATCTCCGCGGACGCAGAGTTGCTGAAGGATTTTGCGTCGCTGCACAAGGCGCTGGGGCTGGGATGGACACGGTGAACAGTCGATTGGCGGCAAATCAACTACCATGAGCCTTCATTCATGGCTACCGGCTTGCATCCGATGAGAGACTTACCGCCCACCGCCACCTTGCGCGCCTTTGAGGTTGCCACACGGCATGCCACCTTCACCTCGGCGTCGCAGGAATTGCATGTCACCCAAAGCGCTGTCAGCCATCAGTTAAAACACCTCGAAGCGATTTGGGGTTTGGAGCTTTTTCAGCGCGGCAAGTCGTTGACGTTGACACCCGCCGGCGCCGCGCTAGCGCCGATCGTGCGTGAGTTTTTCATGAACCTGCAAGCCACCCTGTCTGACCTTCGGGAGCACAAAGGCCGGGTGCGCCTCAAGGTCAGTACCACTTACTCCTTTGCGCTCAAATGGCTGCTTCCCAGGTTGCCGAGTTTGTCGCAGCAGCACCCGGAAATTCTGATCACGCTGGAGACCAGCGACAAAGCCATCACCTTTTCCAGCATTGAATCTGACGTGGCGATCCGCCTGGGCAATGGCAATTATCCGGGCCTGCACTCGGAGTTTCTGCTCAGGGAACAGATTTTCCCCGTGGCCAGCCCCGATCTCCTGCACCGCTTTGGCATGCCACAAACGCCTGCGCAGTTATTGCGTTACCCATTGCTGACGCGCGACGGCGCAGACCTGGTGCCGAAGTGGGAGGCCTGGTTCCAGCATGTCGGCACGGGCATCGCGGCGCTCAAGGAAAGTGTGCGGTTTGCAGACACCAACATGACCATCGAGGCTGCGCTGCTGGGCCAGGGCGTCGCGCTTGCGCGCAGCGGGCATGTCGAAGCGCAGATCCGCGACGGCAGTTTGGTCAGGCTGTTTGATGTGCCGTTCGACTCCCCGGTGGCCTACTATTTTGTCTGCCCAAAAGGCATCGAATCGCAGCCCCACGTCGTCAGTTTTCGTCACTGGCTGATGGAAGCGTCACAGCAGGCTCAGCTGAGTTACCGCTAAAGCATGAACGTTTGCTCATGCCAGGATGAGGGGACTTCGCTTTAGTGCAGGCGCGCCGTTGCTTAGGATGGCGCATGCCTTTTCATATCGTTTTGCTCATTCTGTTCGCCGCCCTCCTGCACGCCAGCTGGAACGCGCTACTGCGTGGCGGCGCCGACAGGTTGTGGGCGATGACGGTGATGTGCCTGGCGGTGGCCACTGCCAGCGTGCTCATCGCGCCGTTCCTGGCGCCGCCCGCCCGGGCCAGTTGGTGCTACGCCGGGCTGTCGGCGGTACTGCATGTGGGCTATAACCTGTTTCTGGTACGCAGCTACAAGGTTGGCGACCTGGGGCAAACCTATCCGATTTCCCGCGGTTCCTCGCCTATCCTGATCGCCCTCAGCGCTGCTTTTTTTGTCGGGGAAACAGTCACCGGCGCTGCGCTGCTGGGCATTGCGCTGGTGTCTGGCGGCATCATTTCCCTGGCGTTCAATAAACGCAGGCTTGCCGTTCCCAGCCTGCCGTACGCATTGGGTACTGGGGTTTTTATTGCGGCTTACAGCGTGACCGACGGCATTGGCGCCCGGCTGTCTGGCGCGCCTTTGGCGTATACCGTGTGGATGTGCGCGTTGTGGGGCGTGTTGATGCCTCTGGTGTATATCGGTTTACGTGGGACGCGCAGTTTGTTCAGCTGGCGGCCCGGTGTCGCAACGGCTTTGGGCGGCGGACTGGTCTCGCTGCTGGCCTACGGGATCATCATCTACGCCATGTCCACTGCGCCCATGGGCGCGGTGTCTGCATTGCGCGAAACCAGCGTGTTGTTTGCCGCGCTGATCGGTTATTGGTTTCTCGGCGAGGCATTCACGCTGCGCAAGTTTCTGGCCTGCGCGGTGATTGCGCTCGGCACTGTACTTATCGGCTGAGGCCGTCCGTTGCTGTCACACAGTGAGGTTTACGCGTTATGAGCACCCTTCCCCAGGCCTCTGTCATCCTGATTACCGGTGGCAGCCGCGGCGTCGGTGCGGCCACCGCGCGACTGGCCGCCGCGCGCGGCTACGATGTCGCGATCAGCTACGTGTCCGACGAGGCCGCCGCCCTGGTCGTGGCGAATGACGTGAAAGCCGCCGGACGGCGAGCGCTGGCGGTCCGCGCCGATAGCGCAGAGCCGGAGCAGGTCGCGGCGTTATTCGCCGCGATTGACCGCGAGTTTGGCCGCATCGATGTGCTGGTCAACAACGCGGGCATACTCGGACCACAATCGCGCCTCGAAGACCTCGGCTTTGCACGCATGCAGCGCATCTTCGCGGTCAATGCCATCGGCCCGATGCTGTGCGCGCAACAAGCGGTCAAACGCATGTCCCATCGCCATAACGGCCGCGGCGGCGTTGTAATCAACGTATCCTCGGGCGCGGCCCGGCTCGGCAGTCCGAACGAATATATCGACTACGCTGCCTCAAAAGGCGCCCTGGAGACGTTCACCATCGGCTTCGCCAAAGAAGTTGCGCGAGACGGCATCCGCGTCAACTGCATCCGCCCCGGCCATATCTACACCGACATGCACGCCAGTGGCGGAGAGCCGGGTCGGGTGGATCGGGTCAAGGACTCAATCCCCATGGGCCGCGGCGGACAACCCGAAGAAGTTGCGCGGGCTATCCTGTGGCTGGCGAGCGATGAAGCGTCGTTCATTACCGGGACGTTTCTTGACGTCACCGGGGGCAAGTGAGGGCAGGACGCCCGGGATTTCATGAGGTATTTGGTAATTCCCAGACCTGGCTGAAAGAGGGATGGGGTGAATGGATTGGACTTCAACCAATGTCAGGTAGGTAGCAGATGGAAGAATTGATGCAGGGGCTCGATGGGCTCAGGACTGCGCAGCAAGAACTGTTTTATGACCTTGAAGATGCGGCGGCTGTTATCGGCTGGTCAGTGGTTGAACTGACGGCCATGGCCGGCACTGGCAGGACGCCGGACGAAGCGGTGGCGTTGATGAAAATATGCACGTTGCTGACAGCTCAGCAAGGGAAAATTGGCCTGTATGCAGATGAGGTCAAAGCGCAGCGTATCACCAGGTCCGAGGCCCAGGCTTAGTCGCTATTCAACGCGCAGGTACCGGTCCATCAGTCGAGGATGACATCGCCGCCCTCGGCCCTTAAACGGGCAAGATTGTCCTTCATTTGCTGCAACCGCTCTGGCGAATGCCCTTGCCATTGGGTCACTTCGGCAACGACCCGCAGTGGATCGCGGGAGCGATAGGACAGCGTCGGATTGCCGGGAAACTTCTTATCCGTGACGTTGGGATCGTCCACGATCGGGCCCGTGGGCTCTACGACATAAATGCGTTCGCGCTCATCGCCAAGTGCCAGTTCGGCCCCCCAGATAGCGGCGTCCAACGTGCCCGCAAAATAGACCCAGGACAGCGCACGCCCTTCGGTGAAATTGGACGGATAACCGACGCGGATCATGTCTCCCGGCTCGAGGTCAGCCCGAGTGCCGTGAAAGAACTGTCGCGTAAACATGCTGGCGGCGTTTGACATGGGCTCGCTACTCCAAGGATGCGTGGTGCCAGGCCCGCCCGTCTGCAGAGCAAGGCATGCCCTTCTTGTAACTGACAGTCAAACGCCTAAGCAACCTTACGAGGACAGTCCAGCCCCCTGCCGTCAGCCTTGCAATGCAGATAATCGCTCCACAGCCTGAACGCCCGTTGCTGCCTGGCAAATGCCGCCTGCCATTGTTCACCGCCAATTTGCTCAACGGGCGTCGCCATCATCTGCTCCGTTGCCAGGTCCAGTTCTTCTACGAGCTGGCGCCCGTTAGGCATATCCAAAATTAGAGATCGCATAGCTACCTGTCTTATTTGTTCTGTAGATCGACCTCTGTATCCCTTTGATAGTGCGTGGGTTCCGACGAACGGTTACATTTTCTTACAGGTTCAACTGCGAGGGTTCGCAGGCGATGACAGTGAGGGGGTCACCGGCGAGACACACAGACAAGCAATGGAGACGGAGAGACAAGAGATTTCTCTCTGGAACTTTTTGTAACATTTTATAATTGACGCTTGTTAACAGCCATCGCGAAACAGCAGCGCAGGTTTATCACTTGCGCTGTTATTTGACGATAGCTGAACCGCATAAGCGCTTAATTCACGTGTTATAGGCAAAAGGATAAGGAACATGTCACTGCACAAGTTATTTGCACTGGTCATCACTGTGGCATTGTTGGGCGGCTGCAATGCGCTCGCAGGCAAGACCAACATGTTGAGCGATGATGACGTGAAGTCGCAAAGCGCCGGCGCACTGGGCTACGCCCCTGCGGACCTGACTATTGTCAATCGTCAAACCCAGGGCACCAATACCTACGTATTGCTGAAAACCAACGATAACAAGCAATTCAACTGCATTATCAACGGCGGCAATATCTTGACCTTCGGCATGTCCAACCCACCCTCTTGCGCGAAAAAAGGCGAGCAGATAAAGAGCGGGCCGTTTGGGGGATAACTGTCACGCCAACGGCGAGGGCGTGATCAAATCTGCTTTCGCTGTCAGTCTTTTAATAGTGCAGCGTCGGTATAAATCGCGTTAATTTCTTCTGTAACTGAGAAAGGAACGGATCTATTTAGTTGAATAGAGCCGTTCCTTTTTTACTTTGAAAGTTGCCTCGTGTTGTCACCAGGTGACGGTTACTCAATGTCTTCGCGAATAACCGCGCCTGCGCGGCGCAATTCATCCAGATACGCCTCGGCGTTCGCAAGTAGCTGGGGCCTATACAGCCCGGCGGAAGACGGAAAACCGCCGTTGAGGCCCAGCACGGCTGACAGCGAAAGCACCACGCTCAAGCCGGTCGCCACCTGCAAGGGAATACCGGGCTATCGCTCGCGAAACCGCTCAAGGCTGAGCGCAGTCAATTTGAAGGCAATAAAAAACCCCGTAGACGTTAATCTACGGGGTTTCTAAGAGTGGAGGCCGAGGTCGGAATCGAACCGGCGTAGGCGGATTTGCAATCCACAACATTTTACTTATAAATCAGTAGGTTGAATCGATATTGATTCCGCAAAACCGCTATTTTCAATCGGGCGCAACCCAAGCAGGCCAAGCAGTCCGCGCTGAGTTGCGGAACTTACCTTGGACACCTCACTACCCCACCACACCCTTAATGTTTTGCACTGAAGGCCAGATCGATCTGGCTGAAAAACACAGATCCACCCTAGGAGCGTGCTCACCGTCGTCGGTTTTGAGGATCGCGATGCAAATTCAAGATGACTGCGGCCTGAAATTCAGTCGGCGCTCCAGTACTCGCACTCATCTGACAACTTACAGGGCGCACTCTAAAGAGCCTGAACTTTTGATTTGGAAACGCCTAATGACGCGTTTCCAACCCCCTCTGTTCGCATGCAGGAAAGCCTTTAACCGTCCAGAGGTATTTTTTCAAGATGAACACGTCGAAGTTTGCTGTTGCGCGCCTCGATTGGGACGCTCACTCAGTTGGATAGTCAATTTTCTGTTGTCT
Source organism: Pseudomonas sp. TWRC1-2 (assembly GCF_049896685.1). Taxonomy (NCBI): domain Bacteria; kingdom Pseudomonadati; phylum Pseudomonadota; class Gammaproteobacteria; order Pseudomonadales; family Pseudomonadaceae; genus Pseudomonas; species Pseudomonas sp. TWRC1-2. The sequence continues at coordinate 607,297 of NZ_JAFCUU010000001.1, forward strand.
GACTGGATAACTGGATGATATGGGTTTGCAGCATGAAGTTGAAACTGGACACGCTGTTGAAAGTCAACGAAGCGTTGGCGGCCAGCGGTGATTTCAGCGACTGGCACAGCGTCTCGCCCGGTAAGACGTAAGCCTTGTTGAAGGTAATGTCCGCCTTGGTCTGCACATTCGACATGTTCGGGTCAAAGCGAAATACCTTGCGTGAAGGGTTGCTCATACAGAGCTTTCCCTGCGCCTGTTTGAAGGTAATCAGTTTCCAGGTATCGACTTCGGACACGTTAGGGTCGACGCCGATAACCACAGGCAGATCCTGGCCTATGACGAATTTCACCTTGCCTGCAGCTTGCTCTTGTGGGGGCAGACCAGAAAACAACACTCGTGCGATATGTTCCCTATCGAGGGGCTTGTTGCCTCGGTAGATCACGCGCACGGTCTGGTTTTTGCCCGGCGCGACCACCACGGTTTGCGGCACGGTGTACAGCACGCCACCGTCGAGGTCGTCATCCGGCAGTTTGCTAACTTTGCTGTAGAGGAGCACAGCCTCGTCACTATTGTTTTTAAGGTCAATAGTGGCCTCTTTCTGTCCTTTTTCAATCAGCACCGCAGAGGCGCTGGGTTGCACCTGGGCTTCAGCCAGCAGGGGTATGGCTGTCAGGCAGACCAGCCAGAGGCATTTTTTGCCTAGAGCAGTCAAAGGTTGTATCGATAATCTGTTCATTGGAGATCTCCAGTTGAGTGGGAAGTTTGCACATCAAGGTGCTGTCGGACGCATCGAACATGCCTGACGTTTGCAGTTGTTTAATATTGTCCTGTTTTACCAGCAGCACGTCTTGGTCAATGAAGTTAGCGATCAGGTTGCCGTCTTGGTCATAAAACACCGCGCGAGAGCCGAGTGCTTTAGGCTTGTTTGTCCAATGCAGCAGCACATTCTTGTTATGCGTGGGCTCGAAGTCGAAATAGGAAACCGCCCCACGGTCGCTGATAAAGTCCACCTGGTTATTTTGGAAATACACGCCGTCGTCCAGTCCCTTGGGATTAACTTTAACAAAGTCAGGCTTGTCATCAGAGATATTGGCAAGCACCACTTTGCCGTTATAGTTCGTTCTGGCTGAGCTGCGTCGGCTGCTGACCTTGACGAAGCCCTTGAGATGAGTGTCGACAATGGCGTAGGTGTCTTTGAGTTGTTCGGGAGTAAATACCACGCCTTTGCGATTGGCGGCGATGGAACCCGAAAGGCTCAGGCTGTTTGACGTTGCACTGCGGCTGTCGTTTTCGGACTTAGAAACAGTCAGGCCCGCATGGGTGTAAGGTGTATTGAAGTCGTTACTTATATAGTTCTCTGTGGTCTCACTGCGATTTGCAGTGCGCCGCACATGGCCAGCGGTCACGCTGTAATCACTATTGACCCGAGTGGTCAGATAGTTATCCAGGCGCTGGCTATTACTGTAAGTGTTGTATTGCGACCGGTAGTAAACAGGGCGACCGCCCACTTCAAACGGAACCGACAGGCTGGCATTCAAGGTCATTTTATCGCGCGGGGTGTCTCCCGGCGCTTGCGGGGCATACCCGGCACTCAAGGTAAACAAGGCTCTTTTGATGTTTGTAGAATAGCCTGCCGACCAGGTCGAATAACTGGCACGGTTATAAAAGTTATAACGATTGAGCGAAACACTGAGCGCATTATGGTCACCCACCACAAAACTGTGCGTGATTCCCAAGGTACTTTTAATATCAGCCTGATTATCATAAAGCGCTTGGCCGACGTAGGAGAAATTGCGGCTGATGGCCTGGTACGTAAGATCGGTACCACCGTAACTGAGGGTGGCGTTTAAGTTGACCCCCAGCTTATTACGCTCATTCCTCGATAACAGGCCATACGTGGTCATCTGCAGGCCGCCTTTGTCGAAGGTGTTGCTCAGCGAAACGCCTTGATAACGTTGCTGAGCGACCACCGCGACGGTGGGATTCACGGCATCGCTGTAGCGTTTTGAGTAACCAGCGCCTGCTGTCACTGCGTGCGCGTCTGTGTTCGAGCGCCCCGCAAAGGCGTAAAGCCCACTGCTTTGGGTGGTCGCGCGGCTGATGCGGGCACGGGAAATCTGGCGGGTATCTATGACCTGGCCATCGCGTTTGATCACCACCACCACATCCGACGTGAGTGATGTCACCGGTATGGCGGCAAGGTTGTTGTGACCGCGGTTGACATTCAGGGTGTAGACCAGTTGGTCTCGCTGATAGAACTCGATCACCGCCGGCGCATCGCTGTCGTACGTTAAGGCAACGCTGCCGATGCCTGAGGGCGCGTCTTTGGAATTGTAGACCACGCCATCCACATAACCCACACCGAAGCCGCCATCGGGCGAGTTCAGGCGACCGGCTTTGAGGCGACCCACGTCAAAATCGCGATCCAGATAAAACGACTGAACGTTGTTGTTGGAGTAGCGCTGGGTTTTGGAAGTGAAACTGCTGAAGGTGCCGTTGGCACGCAGCAACGCGTTATCGGAATTGGCGCCGACCTGATAGGTTGTGCTCAGTGACTCGCTGCTTGAATCGGAGGAGGTGAACGTAGAATAGTAAGTGTTGTAGTTGACGAAGGCGCCGGTGCCGCCTTTTTGTTTTTGAATGAAATCGGGGTTTTCCAGCAGCGCGCGCGGCACCGTGAGTTTCAGGCTACGGTCGCTGCGGCTGAAATTGGACTTTACCCTATCAGTCAGTTGCACGTAGGTCGCCGCGCCTTTTTTAATGCGCTGCCCCCAAGCTTCTTTCTTCAGGCCAAACGTTTGCAGGTCATGCGCCGTGTAACCCGCCTGTCCTCCCGCCGTAGCATAAACCACGGTCTTGGCGATGAAGCGATCATTGACGTATAGATGTACCGAGTTCTCGCCGGCATAAAGTTCCTTGTCGTGAAGCGCGTCCTCAACTTGCTGATCACTGATGCCACTGATACCGAGCAACTTGTTGTCAAACTTGAGCTGTGCTTGAGCGTTCATGGACATGAAAAAGATCAGCAGTAGGAAGTGGATAGGTTTCATGGCAATAAAAATGTCCCACCCTCAGGCAGGACATTTGCGAACCTACAATAAATTAGAAGTAACGAACGTTGACTTGCGCTGTTCCGCTCCATGGAACTTGAGTGGTCGCGCTGATTTGGCTGGCCTTGTTTATTTGCGGTTCCACATCAAAGGTCCAGGTAAACGAAGTGCCGCTGGCCGGTTTGTTACTGGCATCCAACGGGCTCCACTCTTCTGCGGTGTAATAAGCCCACTTGGACATCAAAGCAACACTGCCCGGAATAGTAGAGTGGGTGGCGGCGTCGCGGTTATAACCGAAGTTAGTGACGTTGGCGGTGCCGTCGACCGTGGTGCTAACTGGGTTGAGTACAAAGTTACCGATCTTGTTCTTAGTCACCGCGTCAATGCCGATGCCGAAGATACGGCCCGAATCACCGTGGTCAGCACGCCCGCTGTTGTTCCTGCCGACCATGGCGCTGGAAGGGTCTGCGTCGACAATCCACATGGCGGTTTTCGTGGTTGTACCTTCCGGGCAGTTAATTGTGATCGTGGCTGTTTTAGCACTGAGCGTGGTGAAATCGGATTTATTAAGTGAGTCCCAGCTAATGGTGCCCCAGTCCAGATCAGTACCACTTGGAATATCAACCACGCAGGCGCTCGGACCAATCACGCCTTTAACGTTAATGTCGCTGGCGGCATGAGCGATAAAGGGGGCGAAGGCAGCGAAGCCCGCGACGGACAATGTGGTACCCAGTTTGAAAAATTTCAAAGTCATACTCCTATGAATAATTAAAGACGCGTCGAGATAGCAAAGTCGATAGTGAAATCGACACCATTCAAGAGCGGCGAAATTATAGGAGCGCAAGAAACGGTAGTTGCCTAGATTATTCTAGTTCTGCTGTTAGCGAGCACAGCTGGGACGTGTATACGGGAGTTACGTGCGAACCGTCAGATACCGGCTGCGCGAAGTTGGTAAGCGAAGTCGCGGATAGCCGTGTGTACGACCCGGTCGCCCTTTGCTTCACGATGCAAATGCTGCGCCTTACGTGACAGGTCGGTCAGTTCGACCAACTGCAACGCTCCGGCGAGCTTGTGCAGCAGATCGCCGAGGGTTTCGGCATCGTCGCTGATCAGCGCGGCCTCTATGGCCAGCAGGTCCTTGCGACTCTCTTCGCAAAAACTGTCCCACATCACGGCCTTGAGATCGCCCATGCTGGTGACTGCCGAGTTTACAGGCGGCGCGCGCAGGTAACGCTCGAATAGGCTAATCAACGCGCTGAGGACGATGGGCTTAAGGATAAGTTCGTCCATGCCGGCCGCTCGGGCACGCTGCTGCTCCTGCGAGTGAATGCTTGCTGTCATGCCGATGATAGGGATCATCGCGGCGTCGAGCTGTGAGTGGCGTAATTGATGGGTCATGGCGTAGCCGTCAAGCTCCGGCATATAGCAATCGGTCAGGATCAGCGTGTACTGCTGCGTTTGCAGACGCTCGAGCGCTTGCAGGCCATTTTCCACTAGGTCGAATGCGCATTGCAGATGCTCCATCTGCCTTTTTAGCAGCAGTCGATTGGTGGGGTGATCCTCCACGATCAACACTTTATGACCCTTGGTGTAGCTGGAGCGGGGCAACGGAATCCGGCGGCTGCTGTTGCGCCCCAGCAGCAGTTGTTCAAGCGCTGCCTGCAAACCGCCCCAAGTCAGCGGGTTGACGCTCAAACGGGTGGCCGAAGGCCCGACCACATAGCCGGCAGGCAAGTCCTCGGTGGTGATCAGCAGAGTCCCCGCCTTGCCAGCGGATGCCTCATCGGCGGTGATCAGCAAGTCCTGCTGATCCGGCGTAAAGTGAAAGCCCAGCGCCAGCAGATGCTCTGCAAGGGCTTCCCGACAGGGCGCAAGATCGGACGCGAGCTTTACCGAGTGCGATGAGTAAGGTTTTTTAAGTGCAGCTACGACGGGCAGACTCAGCGTGAAGGTGATGCGTGTGCCTTTATTGAGGCAGCTGTGCAGGTAAAGTTCGCCACCCATCAGTTGCACGAGTCGACGCGAAATCATCAGCCCCAGGCCCGAGCCTCCATAACGGCGGGTAATGGAGCTATCTGCCTGCATAAAGGGTTGAAACAGACGCTCCTGCTGCTCCTGACTGATGCCGATGCCGGTGTCCGTAACCAGAAATTCCAAGTGCTGCTCGCCATCATCTCGCTTCACACTCAGCTCCACGCGCACATGACCGCTTTGGGTGAACTTGGTGGCGTTGCTGAGCAGGTTGAGCAGTACCTGGCGCAGGCGGCTGCCGTCGACCTCCAGCAGTCCGGCGATGCGATGATCAATCAGGCTGTGCAGCCCAAGGCCTTTGCTGTGTGCTTGATGGCCGATGAGGCGCAGCACACCGTCGAGCAATTGACGCAGATCAGTAGGCTCAGGCGCAATAACCAACATGCCGGAGTCGATCCGTGAATAATCCAGTGTGTCGTCAAGTACCTGCAGGAGCGAGCGGGTCGATTCGTTCACCATCGTCAGCATTTCTTGGGCATCCGTGGGCAGATGCAGATCGCTCATCAGTTCGAGCAGGCCGAGAATGCCATTCATCGGCGTGCGAATTTCATGGCTCATGGTGGCCAGAAACGCTGCCTTGGCCTCGGCCGCCTGTTCAGCCAGTTGCTCGGCTGCGCGAATGCTTGTGACGTCGATGAACGTGGTGAGCACGCCCTGGGGTTCGGCGTCATCAAGTCGGTAGGGTGTGACGATGTACAGCCAGTGCTGATCGCTGCCATCCTCGCCTACCAAAATATGCTCACCTTGTTGGCGCTCATCGTCGCGTAGCGCCCTATCGACCATCTTCGAGATACGCTGGCGCACCTGCATGGGGTAGTAGCTGATTTCGTCAACAGAGCGCCCCAGCACTTGGGCCGATTCGACGTTAAAGGTTCGCTCATAGGCCTTGTTGAGCATCAGGTATCGGCGCTGACGGTCCTTGATTGCCACCGGGTACGGATACGATTCAAGCAGCTCCCGGCTGAAGCGCAGTTGCGCGGACAGCCGCTGTTGCGTTTCCCCTAGGGTGCGTTGGCGGGTTTTGAGCGACAGGTGTGCGTAGAGCAATACGCCAATGATCAGCAGGGCTGCAAACCCTATGCTGCCGACGATGCGCCAGAGGCGTTGCGGGGAGACGCCGATTTCATAGGTATTGCGCAGCCACTGTTGGGCAAACAAGTCGCGCTGTTCTATCGGAATGCTCTGGATCAACTGATCCAGTAGTGCTGCCAGTTGCGCATGACGTTCGGTTACAGCGATGGACAATTCCAGCGGCAGATCGGTGGCTGCGGCAATCTTGAGGCTGTCCGACCAGCCTTTCTCCAGTAATCGGTCCACGGTTATCAGGTTGCCAACGTAACCATCGGCCTTGCCTGTGCGCACCAGCTCAAAGCCATCTGCCGGGTCGGTTACCCGCAGCAGCAAGCTGTCGGGCACCCGTCGCTGGAGACGTTGCGCGAACTTCGGATTGTCCGGCACAACCAGGGTCGCGCCATTGAGCTCTTCGATGGCGGTTTTGGCGGGTTCTCCGAGGCGTGTCACTAACACATTTGGAATCTTCACAAACGGCTGCGTGTAGCGCCAGCCGGGCAAGTGTTCGGTGGATGCGTCAACCGGGATACGCAGGTCAATCTCGTCGGAAGGCGCAACTGTGCTACTTGGCGCGGGTATCTCAACCACTTTGAGCCGTAGCGCATTTACCAGGTACTTTAGGTAGCTGTAGCTCAGGCCACTGGGGCGACCGTGTTCGTCGAGGAACGACATGGGGCGGAAGGTGGCTTCATAACTCACGCGAAGCATCGGCAAGTCATCCAACCATTGGCGCTGCGCGGTGGTCAGGTGAGAGGAAGGCTGCATGCGTTGATTGATCGAATGCTTGTCCAGCCAGCGCAACTGCAGTTCGTTGAGAAAGTCGGATGGCGTGCGGGCCATGGTTGCTGCAAGGGCGTCGCGCAAGTCGGGCCTCAGTGAACTAATACCGAAGTGCAGACCGGCGTTGTCGTACAGATCCTGCTGCCTGACCTCAAGGGACTTGTAATGTCCGCTGCTGAACAGCGCTTCGAGCTGGTAAGGCTCGCCTAGGTAGGCGTCACCTTCGCCATGCTGCAAGGCGTCCAGGGCTGCCTTGGTGTCCGCGTAGATTCGCAGCTGAGAGGGCGGCAGGCGTTGGCTCAGCCATTGAGCGGTTGTGTAGCTTTGCTCGGCGACAAATGAATGTGATGATAAGTCTGCAGGAGTGATCGCCGCGCTGCCCTGCCGTACAACCAACACAAGGGGGGAAAGAAGATAGGGGCTGGAAAAGTCCATGCAGCGTTGCCGCTCGGCGTTGGTTTGCAAATCTGGCACCACGTCGATGCGGCCTTCGCACAGTGCGGTGGTGACTTGTTCAAAGGTGGCGAACTGGCGAAACTCCAGTTTCAGATTCAGTCGGTCAGCCAGGTAACGCAGGTAGTCGATACTGAACCCGGCCGGACTGTCGCCGACCCAGAAGCCCAAGGGAGCAGTGGCCTGCACGGGCAGGCCGACCACTACCACGCGGTTGCCAGAAGCCGCCGGAGCTTGTGTTGACGCCGCGCATAGGCTAGACACCAGCGGTATCAGCCACAAAAACCTGCGCAGGGCGATTATCACCCGGTGTGCTCGACGGTGGATTTGGCCAGTGAGGCGTAATACTGGTACAGCTGCGCGTCGGATTGTATACCTAACTTTCGCTTGGCCGAGTTCTTGCCCCAGCTCACTGTCTTGATGCTGCGATGCAGCGTCTCTGCAATGTCCTCGGGCGACTTGCCCGACGCCAGCAGCCGCACGATCTCCAGCTCTCTGGGGCTAAGCTGCGGTTCTCCTGCCGTGTTGCGGGGGGATTCAGCTAGCGCCTTTTTTAAAGACTCATTTAAATAGATACCTCGACGCAGCACGGTGCGCACGGCTTTTGGCAAGCAGAGAATGTCGCTGTTTTTTTGAATGATGCCACGGACTTTCGCCTCCATAATCAGCCTAAGAATGCCGATGTTCTCTTCACCCGTCAGCACTAGCACCGGCAAGTTCGGATAGCGTCTGTTGAGCACACCCAGCATGCGCAGACCGTCCATGTCCGCGCCGGGCATCGAATAGTCCACGATCAGCACGTCGCACTCATGGTTTTCCAGCGCGATAAAGAGTTCCGGAATGCTTGTGGCGGTCGCCTGAATTTTGGCAAAACTGCTGTCATTCAGCAGTACAACCTGGCAACCGTGCACGATGACGGGGTGATCGTCGGCTATGATGATACGAGGAATCATGAGCGCTGCTCCTGAGGAACTTTACAAATTGGCCCGTCACGGTCACCCGACTTTTCAACACCCAAAAAGTGTAGCTTGAGTACAGTCGTGAGCGCCACCGTCCTGAGTGCCTATGGAAATTGAACGGAACAGACTTGAACGATACATGCATCGACGCTTGAAAGGCCCGGAAAAATCTAGTTATCTATTTTTTGCAGATTACACCGAGATTGGGTGCGGGAGGACTTGAGAAAGCGAGTGACTTGACGACGCCAAAACAGCCTTACTTCATTAGCTTAAAGAGTCAGAACCCCATGTTCTGTGGCGCGCTCGCTCAGGCTCACCCAGAACCGGATTGCCACGAGAGCGACAGTTTGGTGATTTCACTTCGGTTTTGAGACTTCTTTGGCGTAGGCCTGACAGGCCGCCAGGGCGATCAGTCCTTGGTCACCGGCATCGGTGATGCTGATAATTCGTTGAGCATGCGCCGGGTCAAGTTGGGCTCTTGTGCCTCCATGAACCACGCTGCCGGCGGCGGCGGTGGCAGGCACTGAGCCGTTGCCGGGGGTAGCGGTGGCGTCGAGTAGGACTGACAAGCGCAAATCAGCAGTGGCAAGGCGGTCGCGCAAACGACTTTGATCACGTTGGACATCGTTCAAAACTCGGTAGTGGGTTTGTTCACTGGCGGAAAGCCGCTTCTCCAACGCCAAGCGCTTATCCTGTTCGGCTCGCTGCAGAGCAGCCGCTGCCTGGGCCTGTTGGTTCAGACCGTCGACATGCAGGCGGGCTTGCCGCTCCAGCTGCTGACCGTAGCGCCAAGCCTGAACTTGCCAGGCTAGCGCGCCAGAACTGCCAGCCAACACGGCCAGCAACACAGCGTTGGCCAGCAGCCGATACGGCGTATGGATAAAGCCTACGAGGCTCATAGCACCGCCCTCGCCCGCTCCCACAGCTCCAGCCGATCCGCTAATCCGTTGAGACCGCCATTGATCTTGCGGGTGATGGACTCGAACTCGTCTCGATCTGCCAGGGCATTCAATTCGCGCACCCACCAGAACCATGCGGCCGACTCGGCGGCCCATTGCGGCAGCTCGAGCAGCTCGGGGGTGCGCAGCAACCGCTCGTCGCCAAATAAGGCCAAGCTGCAGCGCAGGTAATTGTTGCGCCCAGTAATCTGAATCAGACCGCGACCGCGATAGCGTTGGCCATCCCCATCTGCTGCAGGTGTGTTACCCAAATTTGCGGCCAGTTTGCCGGTGTCGTATTTGCTCAGGTACTGATCGCCGCCCAGCTCGCGGACGTACTGCAGTTGACCCGACTCGTGACCGACCTGCGCCAGGAACGCGGCCTGGCGTTTCGGCGTGTTGATCTGGCGATTGACCATCGCCACGTTGAGGGCGGATACAAAAACGCCCGCTTGGCGGCGGGCGTTCGGCATGATGCGTTGTAGTTGTTGCTCAGTGATGGGCATAAAAACTCCAAACATAAAAAAACCGCACTTGGGCGGCCAGGGGATTCGTTACTGTTTTTCGACGTTCACTACCTTGAGCGGCGCCGTTGCTTTCTTTTTCTTCGCCGATTTGGATTTGCCCTTCTTGCCCGCATTGCACTCGACCGTGGTGGACCAGCCCGCTTGCGTAAACACCTGCTCAACCGAATCCGCCAAGTACTCACCATCAAGCCCGACCTTGAAGCCCTGAGCATTGATCGACCGCTCGGCAAAAATGTCTGTCCGGCCAGGCATCTCAAATCGCACGTCAGCGGTCGAGCGATTGAACGCCGCCAAGCGCGCCTTGGCCGCAGATTCGGCAGCGGTCTTGTTCGGGTAGATATGCCGGTCGGTATGCACCGCCGGCAAACCATCCGGCGCGTCATCGTTATCAATGGTGACCACGGACAGCTTGCCGTCCTTCTTGTTCTGATGTTTGGTCGCCACGGCCTTGTGCGAGTTGCGGTCGCCTAAGCTGAACTGCCAGCGGCTGACGTCGCTGCGTGTCAGGGTGATCGCGCCGAACGTCTTGCCGCTCGCGGTCTGGCCACCTTGACGCGGCATGACCAACAGCTTGCCGTCAGCGACCTTGGCCGTGCAGTCATATTGCTTCGCCAAGCGCGTGATGAAATTAAAATCCGACTCGTTGAGTTGATCCACCCGGGCAACTTTCGTGGACACCGGGCACCCCGACTGCCAACCGTTGCGCGCGGCGATGTCGCTCACGATCTTCGACAGCGGCACGTCCTCCCAACTGCCGCTACGGATGGTCTTGCCACTGCCACGCATGTCGCTGGCCTTGCCCTTGATCACAATCGTGTCCGGCGGGCCGGACACTTCAACCGTGTCGACCGCGTAACGCCCCAGGCGGGTCAGGGCCGTTTCGACGTAGCCCAGATAAATCTCAATTGAACTGCCACGCGAAGGCAGTTGCACCTGGCCGTCCCGGTCATCGATACGCAACTCAAACTCGTCGGACTCCATGCCAGGCTTGTCAGAGGTGCGCAGCAACAACAGTCGATCGTTGATCAGGGCCGTGATGTCGGAACCATCGGCCACGATTCGAAAGGTGGGTGTCATGGATTTTATCCAAAAAAAAGCCCGCACCAGGCGGGTCAAAACAGAGTGCCATTACGCGTAACGCAACGAGTTGCCGGCGGCCGTGTAGCGCGGGGTCAATCCCACAAGCTAATCCCTTCTTCGGTCGGGCTGGGCAGATCCGGCAGCACGATCACCACCCCTGCGCGGTAAGGCTGGGGCTCGTCAGCCAATCCCTGATTGGCATCGAGCACCGCCTCGGTGGTTCCGTTCAGATGGCCATAAACGTTATGGCAAATGACATCGAGCATGTCCCCATCAGACGTTCTGCATATCGTCGCCATAACGCACGAACTCCAAACTAAACCCTTGTTTACGAGGAATCCCGCCGTGCAACAGCGCGCCCTGTTCCTCGTTGATAGTCTTCAGACACCAGGTACCGATTACCTCGCCATAGCCCGTGGTTAGGGTTAGCGGCTGTAGCCTGCCGCCGATGGTGCGCAACGTGTCGAGCTGCTTGAGACCACCTTTGAAGCCCGGGTAAATCGTCCCCTTAAGGGTTAGCTTTTCATCACCCTGGCCCACGGCCTGCTGCGCAGGACGCCGCGATAAGCGTTCCTGTGAAGCCCAGCGGAATTCAGTCGAGCGGGATAGCTCGTCGAAGGCCGCCGTGTCCAAGTTGAAGTAATAAGGCTGCACCTTGGGGTCTCGTGGCTGGATGATCAGCAAGTGCGGGAACGGCTTCACCGCTTCCGGTGCCGGCGTGGCGTCCACTGCAAAAGAGCTGGTGGGTACGATGTTCGCCAGTGACGGACTGATTTTGCCGGCAATGTTGTTGATCGCCGTCGCCGCTTTGCCCGCTTGTTCCTTCAGCGTGCCCAGTCGTTCCTGTACCTCGGCGGCGGCACGCGTGGCACGGCCGTACACCGCCGCCACCTGGCCGACCTTGGCCTGCGCCGCATTCACCCCCCGCATGACCCGTTGCAGCTTGGCCCCGATGGCTGGCCCCACAAACGGGATGCTTTCCAGTGCGGACGCGGCGCCGGTTATTTCACTGATGGCACCATTAACCGGCCCGAGCATGCCGTCAACACTGCGCCGCCCGGCCTCACCCGCGTCTACCAGATACTTGAGGCCCGATTGCAACTGTTCCATATAGGCCATAAAGCCCCCTTATAAGTGAGGTTCGTCATACAGCTTGGTGGCGTTCTGCTTCGCCGCGTCGGCCATCATCCGCTGCATGTGCGGCATCAGATCCTGTGCAAAGCGTTGTGGGTCTTTGACATCGCCCTGCACCGTGACTGGCATGTTCAGCGAGTACTGAAACTGCTGATCCACTTTGGCCGGGACCGGCTTTTCTGGCGCCTTGGGCTCAATGGCCACGGCCGCCGCCTTAACCGGTGCCTGTACAGCCATTGCGCGCGCGACGTCGCCCAGCGCCGGGCCTTGCGGGGCTGGGGCATGAGCCATCAGCAACGCGCCGGAACCGTTCGCCTTGTCCTGATCAGCCGACCGACTGAGCGGCTGGGTCAAGGTGGCCAGGCTGGGAACCGCCGGACCAGGGCGCGGCCCCATCAGTAATGGCGTTATCATTGGCGCCGGCTTGGCTTCCGGTTTTTCCTCGGGCTGTTCATCATCGCCACCAAACAGCGATTTGCCCAACGACCCACCCAACACCGAGCCGCCCTGACTGCCGACATAAGCGCCAATCAAACTGCCGATGGCAGTACCAATAATCGGCACCACTGAACCAATCGCCGCACCCGCCGCCGCGCCAGCCATGGCCCCGGCCAAATTGCCAGCGGCCGCGCCATAGCCTTCAGCCTTTTCATTCTGGGTCGTGGCATTCTCAAACGTGTCGAACGCCATCGCGCCGGCTTCCATCACCGAGGCGCCCGGTATCATCTTGGCGGCTTTGCCGACCTTGCCAGCCACCTGCACAACGCCACTTAACTTGGCCAACGCCCCGCTGGGAACCGGCACCGGCGGAACCGGTGGAATCGGCGGGCGGGGAATCGGCACCGGCGGCCGAGGCACTGGCGGTCTCGGCGGGAGCGGATTCGGACCAGGCGGCCGAGGCAATGGTGGTCTCGGTGGGAGCGGATTCGGACCAGGCGGCCGAGGTACTGGCGGTCCCGGCCTTGGCACTGGCGGCCGTGGCGGGCCGCCCGCCCGAGGTGGTCTCGGCCGACGACGCGAAGGCGTGCGCCTTGCACCGCGACCACGTCGACGTGCTTCGCCGGCCCCTCCAGCAGCTGCGCCTATATCACTCGCATTTACAACGAAAACCCTTTTGACGCCGTCGTCGCCTCCACCCGCAGCACCACCTTCAGCGCCTTCGTCGCCGCCAGATACCGCCTCCTGCGCTAGCGAAACCACCTTGAGGCCAGTCGCCACCAGGTCGAACTTGCCCGGCTTCTTGTCGTCTTTACCTTCGCTATCGTCGTCACCATCGGCGGGCTCCCCTTTGAAAGCGGCCACCGCCTTAAGTCCTGTCTCGACCAGCGACAGCGCTTTACCGGCCTTTCCCTTGGGCTCTGCGCCTTTCCCACTGCCCTCGCCGTCGCTGTCCCTGGCGTTGGTGACAAAGACTTTTTGCACTTCGCCAGACTTTCCGCCCAGCGAGCCGCGCGCGAGATTGAGCAACCCTTTGGCGATTTTGAACGAACTGAGCAAGCCCTTAAGCGCAATAAGGCCGCCGCCAACCGCCGCGATCCCCGTCACCACCCCAGGCGCGCTGTCTGCCAGCGAGGTAATGCCCTTGGTGACTTTGGTGAGCGTTTCGGCCACGGTATCCGTGACCGGGCGTAGCGCGTCCCCAACGCTGCGCATTGCGTCGTCCATCGACTGGGCCATCTCGGCCCACTTTTGTGACGACGACTCGCGGCGCTCGCTGAGGTTTTTGTCGAGAATGCCGGTTGCGTCGCGCGAATCGTTTTTGAGCTGGCTGTACAGCGCCTTGTTCTGCATGTAAGCAGAAAGCGCTGCCTTTACCTGCATGTCGGCGAACAGGTCGCCGGTGCGCAATGACTCTTCCAGCGAGGCCATCATGGCCTTGGCTTTCTCCGGGTCAGATTCCTTGCTGATCTTTGCCGTTGCCTCGGCCATCGCCGCCGCACGCTTCGGATCGGTGGCCTGAATGTACTTCTGAGCTAACGCCATGCTCGTTTCGAGCGTGGACATACCGTTCTGCAAACCGGTTTGCATCGAGCCTTTATAGTCAATGCCAGCGTTTTGGTAGGCTTTGACCGTGTCGGTCGAGCCTATTTTGCCCATCCAGTTTTTGAGGTTGTTCGCAGCCTCATCGGCGCCGCCGGCAGACTTCATCTGCACTTGCAGCATGGCGCCCAACTGAGTCACCGCATCCATGCCGGTAATACCCAGGCTACCCATGTTGGCCAACAGTTCAGGGAACCACTTGGCCATGTCGGCGGCTTCAAAGCTGCCCGCCTGCCCTTGGTAGGCAATCGCCTCCAGCGCTTGCTGCATCTGCTTGGGGTCGGTGATCTTGGCGTTCTGCCCTAAGGCGTTGATCATCTTGGCCGTGTCTACGCCACTTGATCCCTGCCCCACAACGAACTTGGCCGCGACCGGCGCATATTCCAACGCCTTGCTCAAATCCATACCGGCGCCGACCAACTGATTGACCACGTCGGCGACTTCGTTACGTGCCATGCCGGTGTCGCGCGACGTATCAATGATTTTTCGCGAAACCTCCTGCTCTTGCGGCTTGTTGGCAATGCCAGCCTTGATCGCAATATCACGAACAATGGCACCGAAGTCAGCGCTCACCTTCGTCGGAATTGCCAGCATGCCGACCCCGACTACAGCTGCGCCGACCGCGCTTTTCATGCCGTCCTTGCCGGCATTAATTTGCTGGTGTCCTTTGGCTTTAAGCTCTGCCTTGTTCGCGGTCTGCCCCAGGGACCGATAGGCCTTCTCTAGCCGGCCGACTTCAATACCCTGCTTTTTAAGCATGTCCAGATTTGAATTCAACCGGCCCAGCAACTTCGACGCCCCAGCAGAGCCGCTGTCGTGGGCTTTCTTCCATTCCTCGCGCAAGCGAATGGTGTCGCCGATAGTGCGCTGCAGAACGCGCGCCTTGTTACCTTCGGCCTCAAGACGCTTGATGCGCCCCGTTACATCTTTGAACGCAGCGCCGACAGTCGAGCTGACGGCGCCGCCGATGACCAGCCCGAGAGCGATTTTGTTCGCCATGTCATGGCCCCCATTTGCACAGCCTCACCGAAAGAGGCTCAATCCGTGAGCCACCAAACCATCTCAGCAAACGGCATCGACTGAATCTCAGCGGCGGAAAATCCGGTTTCCGCCGCCAGACGCTTCGCCGCCATCTTTATAACGCCGGGGTTAAATCCCGTCGTCTTGGTCCATGCGAAAATAGCCGGCCTGCAGGCGGTTAAAATCCACCAGTTTCAGGCCCTCCAGGTCTGCGACTGGAGCACCAGCCAACGCGGCAAACAGCACCAACTCGCGCTGCTCGTCATTCCCAGCAGCGTCACGATTAGCCGCTCGCACATCGCCCACTGTCGGGGAGCGAAGAGCCAACTTATCAACCAACACCCCGTTGATTTCGCTCGGGCAAGAAAGCGTTACCAAGGCCTGATCAGTGGTCACAGACAGCCACGATGGCATCAACGCTGAGTAATCGGTATCGGGCACCAAGTGCGAGTAAGCGGCCTGAACACGGCGATAGTCCGCTAACTTGAGGCCTTCAAGATCTTTGACGCCCACCTCGGCCAAGCCAGCGAACAGCATCAGCTCACGTTGTTCCTCGTCGCCATTCGACGCCTTATCGGCTGCCCGCACTTCGCGTACGGCCGGGGCACGCAAGGTAAATGTCTCGACCAGCACGCCGTTGGCATTGCTTGGGCGTGTGAGCGTAACGACCGCAGCGAGAGCGCTGAGCGACAGCCAGGCCGGTACTTTCTTAGTTGCTTGATTCATCTAGATTTCTTCCCTTACAGGCCGAGCGCGGTGCGCACTTCGAGGAGTTGGTCTTTGCCGTCGATCACCTGAACGCCAGCGACCATGTCGATTTCGTACATGAGGCGCCCGTCGATTTCGAGCTTGTAGTAAGCAACCGCGATGGCGTGTTTGATCTCGGCCGAATCACCCGCTTTCCAGTCGCCCGGGTCGACCTCTTTGAGCCGACCACGCAAGGTGGCGATAACCGCCGTCACCGCACCTTTTTGCCCCCTGAAGGCGCCCCGGAACGTCGAATTGAATGCAGTGCCATCGGCCAGGCCGAAGTACTTCAGCGACTCACGGCGCACGCCTTTGGTAATAAAGGACGCTTCCATTTTTTCCAGGCCTTGGTCCATCTCAATGGCACCGGCCATACCGCCACCGCGATACTCGTCGGTCTTGCTGGTCAGCTTGGGCAGCGTCAAGCTGGGCACGTCACCGGAGAAGTTAACGCCGTCAACAAACAGGTTCGTGTTGTACAAAGTTTGAGGAATCATCTGCGTGGTCTCTTAGGCTGCTTCAAGAACTTCGGTCATCCACTGATCGGTGACTTCGAAAAGGAAATTCGGGTTTTCAGCCGGCGGCACGTCGGTAAAACGGATGCGCCAATACACCTTGCCCTGGGCAATTTGGCTGGCCGTGTTCAGCTCGGTGTCCGGGAACACTTCGAAGTTGATAATTGCGCCCTGGGCCTTGAGGTCGCGCATGAACGCTTCCAGGCCATTGGTGACATCCGTTACGTAGGTCTTGGTGATCGAGCGGTCTACGGCCCACTTGTGGCCGGCCTGCACCGCATCCATGAGGATGAACAGCGTACGAACGCGTGTGACGAACGCCCACTTAGGATCGCTCGACAGCGTGCGGTTACCCCACAAGCGATAACCGTCGTCGCGGATGATCGTCGTGATATTGGCGTTATTCAGCAGGTTGGCCCGGCACGTCGCGTCACCGTCCAGATACTCCACGGCCCGGGTCGTGCCGGTGATGCCGGTAAACTCCTTGTTCGACGGCGAAGCCCAAAAGCCGTACTCCGCATCGGTCCAGGCAAACAAACCCGCCGCCCAAGCTGAACCCGGGGCATCCACGGTCTTGCTGAGTTCGGTGTCCCAGTACTGCACACCAGGGTCAACCATGAACAGGTTACGGCTGCCGAAGTTCTTCGCGTACGCCATGGCGGCCTCGTCCGTGGTGCCAGGCCCGTCGATAATGCCGATAGCGCGCAGCTTCTGCGCCAGGCTATCGAGCGCGGTGGCCACCGCCTGAGTGGCCGTGTGGCCTGGCGCGATCAGCAGCCGCGGCTGCGCGTTGAACAGACTTTTGCCATCGAGCAAAGCTTGCAAGCCGGTACGCTGACCAGAGACCAGAACGCCACCAATGATCGCCGAGGTTTGCAGCGCCGCGTCTTCCATCTTCGGCACGCCGATGGCCACGATCACCGCCTTGGCTTTGGCATAGATCGCCTTACAGGCCTTGGTAATAGCCGAGTCAGCGCCGAAGGCGGCAATGGCTTCGCGCTCGGTGGTGATCAACTTCAGCTCGCCGGCCTTGGCGGTGCCGCCGCCGAGGACGCCCGGGGTGAAGGTGCTGCACAACCCAATGATCGACGACGAGGGCAGCGAGATAGTGCGTGCGCCGGTATCAACCGAAGTCGTGGTGACGCCGTGATAGAAACTCATATCGTTCAATCTCCAAGAACGAAAAAGCCCCGCTTAAGCGAGGCTGGGAGGGGTGTTTGTGTTACGCGTAACGGGAATGCAAAACGCCCCGACAAGGCGGGGCGTTATTGAGTTTGCTGGTCGATCCAGTTGGGCCGTAGCGGCTTGGTCTTGCTCGCCGGAAACCCTTCAACGGCTGGCCAGTCGCGCAACTGTTGAACGTAATCAATCAATTCGCCGGACTGAGCGGCGGTCAAGGTTGTGGCACGGCCCGCGTCGACTTCATCACGGTGACGCTCGCGCAACCATTTGAGGCTATCAATCTCGCTATCTCGCCATTGCCTTGCCTGCGCACTCAAAGCTTCGTCAGAAAGCGGCTCAGGATCGACCAAGACCGGGAAGCCCTTTTCACCGGCAAAAATTATCCGGCCCGCTGCCTCCCCTGTTAACAACGCCGTGTGCTGATCCTGCGTAATGTTGACTGCATCGGCTGGTATCGACCGGTGAATTTCATCGTCGTAAAAGCCGCCGGTTTGGGCTGAGTAATAAAGCATGGTGCCATCCTTATTTTCCGAGTGCGCGCCAGTACAAGACTTGTGGCACGGTTGCTGAGCTGGTGACTACACCCCGCTCTTTACCTCGCGCCTCCCCCCCCACGTACCCTACCGGACTACTAGAGGCGGCCGCGATGAAGTGAAAACACGCAGTGGGGAACGCCAGCGGAAAAGTCACCGTGACCGGTTCGTTAGCCCCCGTCGTGGTGATTTCCCCCCATTGCTCAATCAAACCACTTGGCAGAAACTGGTACCCAGGCGTTGCCAGCGAAGCGCTGAACATCTTTGAAGTCTTCAGCGTTTCACTGCCGCAGTGCCCACGCCAGACGCTGCCCTCGCGAACCACAATCACGTCGCCGCCTGGCGAGAACGTGTAAGGGGTCGGCACCGCGAGGTTGTTCATGGCGAACTGATCGCCATTGGCAGTAGCGAGCTTAGAGGTGGTCGACGTCGGACCTGCTGACAGCAAATAGGCCGTGCCTTCTGGCACAGAGGTTGTCAGCGGCAACGTGGCCACCACCCCGGCCGCCAACTCAATACGCATCCCCCGTTCATCAACTGTCAGGGCGCGACTCTGCGCCACGGTGCGGCTACCGGCAAAATTGCCCATCAAGCCAGCCAGGATGTTACGAAAGCTCAACGCGGTATTGCCCAGCACAATTGGCGCATCCGTCACTAACTGCCACTGAGTGTCAGCATTGACCGTGCCCCGCTCAACGCTGACCAGCAATGCCGGCGTTACTTTGTCGCTGGTATCAGCGTCGACAGTGCGAACCCAACTATCAGCGCTGACCAGGTACAGGCCGTTATCCTTCGGCTGGTCTTGATTCTTCACCAGCACGCGAGAGCCAGCGGGAGCGGCCAAGCCATCAATCACTTGCACACCGGCCAGCACCATTGGCCCCGTCGTGGCCACCAACACTGATTGCTTGGTGTCCAGCCGGTTGACTGCATTGCTGACCGAGTCGTCGACGTATTTGCGTGTCGCCAGGACCACGGCCGGGTCAATGGTCAGCACGATGTTACTTGCGCTGCTCACCACAAAATTCATGCGCAGCGTTTGCGTGCGCCCTGAGCCTTGGGAGAGCTTTGGCTTGAAGCTAGGGGCACAGTTGGCAATGGCCACCAGGTCACCGTCTGCATCAAACAGCCCCAGCTCCCGCACCCAGAAACCGCCCTCGTCGGCAGGAATAACCTGCTCGGCGACCAAGATGGCCGGGTTAGCAGGATCGGGAGCCAGCGAGTTCAAAGGAGCGCGGCGCCGCTCGTTGATCAACACCTTTTGCATGCGGTCTGGCAATGGATCGAGGCCATTGGCATCACCCACCGCCATGTGGGTGATTTTCCACGTCAGCAAACCTGCATCGGCCTTGACCTGCTTGGCCTCCCCGGCCGCAGTCAGGATGGCGTAGAACTTTGAATTGGCATCAATCATGGATATACGTCCAAAAAGTCTATGGAATGTTCGCGGGCAGATACCCCGGTAACGCAGTCAACCGAGATAACGCCGCTTGAAGGCGGGTAAATATCCAGCGCGTCAATGGAATGCTCACGCCCTGCGCCGCCGATAACGCCTGTGACTTCAATGTCCTGCAATACAGGCGGATAAACATCAATCTCGTCGCCGTCATACACACCGGCAAAAACATTGATGCCGCCGGTGGTTTCCAGGCTGATGGCCAGCCCCGTCAGTTTCCGGCTGACGGGCTTGGCGTCATCAATAAGCCGCTCCAGCTCCTGATACATTTCCTCGGTGATACCGGTGTCCAACACACCAACCTTCAGCGCAAAGGTGCCTGGCACCCCTTCGGGCTTCATGTTGAACCACTCGATAATCTCGATCAGGTAACCCAGGGGCTCGACCACGCGGCGCAGCGCGCCGATGGTCCCCTTGTGGGCATGGATGTAGTAAGAGGCCTTAATGGCCGCCCGCTTGACCGCCTCCGGCCATCGGTAGTCCCAGCGATCCACCGACCACGCCCAGGCCAGGTGCGGCAGCAAATGCACCGGGCAGGTATCCGCGTTGTAGAGGTCGCGCAGCGGGACAATCGTTTTCTCAAAAAACGTCGCCTCCATGGCGCGTTCCAGTTGCGTGCTGTTGATCGGCAGTAGGCTTTTCATATCAGCCCGCCAGCGTCACGGTGTAGCCCGTGCAGTACGCCGCCTGAGCCTTGGTCGGGGACAAGTCCTGCCAGCCGACTAGCTCAACCCGGGAAACGCCGGCAACGTGCAACTGAGCGTCTACGCCGGAGCGTGCGACCTCAACGCCCAGCCGTTTGCGCGGGTTGATCCAGGCCGCCAACCGACTCTTTGCCTCGGCCAAACTGGCATCCGCTTCGGGACCGGCGCCGGTCATGTGCAGAATTGCCTGAATTTGGTAAGGGATCACCTGGGCGCTCTGCACGGTCACCCGATCACACACCGGCCGCACATTGTCGTCATTCAGTGCGGCGGCCACGGTGGCCAGCAGCTCCGGTGGCGCCACGCCCTGCCCCTCCAAACCCAGCACCGTTACGGTAACGTAACAAGGCGCCGGACTTTCGGCCGTGGCGTCCGCGACCAACCCCGAGGCGTTACGCGCATGCAGGATGTAGCTGTTTCGCGGGCCGGCCGTGGTCAGCCCCTCATAGGCCAACTGGATGCGCTCACGAAACGGGTCGTCATCCTCCATGACCTCAGGCACCGGTGGCACCGCCAGCAGATCCTCGGCCTGAATGACCAGGCGCTTTACATTGACGTTGGCCCCCAGGTGATCGAGGTCGCCGCGTATGGCATGTGCCAGCAACACCGCTTTGCCAGCGTCATTAACCCGGGCACGGTTGCCAACCTTGATGTATGCGCCAACCTCCAGCACCTTGACCACCGGATCGCTTTCAAGCGCGGCAGTCCAGTTGCCGCCCATATAACCGCGAAACACCGCCAGCCCTTCCTGATAAACCTCTTCGAAGTCCAGCGGCTCCAACACGGTCGGCGCCGGCAACGACGACAGATCCACGATACTCATGCGGCCACCTCCAGCGTGACGCCATCGCCCAGGTACTGCCCGACGACTTTCAGGTTGATTTGCCCGCCGACAACGGAAATGACTCGTACCTGATCCAGTTTCATGCGCGGCTCCCAGCGCCCCAAGGCGCGGGCGACCTCGGCCTGTACAGCGCTTTTCCAGCCTTCATTAACGGGCAAGTCAACGAACCGCCGGAGATGGCTGCCGTAGTCCGGCCGATGCCGGCGACTGCCCAATGGCGTGCCCAAAATATCGGGTACGCTTTGGCGCAAATGCGCGATGCCGGAAATGGGTTGGCCGGTATGGCGGTCCATTCCGATCATTGAATTACTCCTGCAATTGCTCAAGCTCTGGATGCGCTTTCAAAAACGCATATTGATCATCGCCGCAAGCGGTAACACGACTGGCAACGACAGGCAGCTGAATGCCGCTTGGCATGATCAAGGTGCGCGAGGTGAAAACCTTGTCGCGAAAAACGCGCGCGGGGCCAATGGATTCAACCGAGCCAGCAGGAACAGGAAGAGCCACCGGCGCTGCTTTCAATTCCGGCACTACAACAACTTCGCTGACGGCCGCAGATTCGCCGTCAACCCTTGACTTACTCATAAGGCAAACTCCAGATATGAAAAAGCCCACACTGGGTGGGCTCTTGTAAGTTGAGATTAATGCGTGTGGTGGTTGCTGTTGCCACCCGCGTCGATAATCGCGCCGGCACTGGTGATGCCCTTCGTAACGTGTAACGCACCGTCGATGGTCACCGCCGCTTTGAGGTTGATGTTGCCGGTGGTCACGTTCACGGCGCTGTCCGTGATGACCGCCTCGGTGCTGGCGACTTTTATGGTTACCGTGCCGGTGGGCAGATTGATGCTGTAGCTCTTGGCTTGCCAGTCGTAGATCAGCGAACCGCCATCATCAAACCGCCAGACTTCCACATGATCGCGGTTATCCGGCGGAGGGCCGGCATTGCCGTACAAGCCCGAAATGAACGTGCCCTGTGACACATCACCGCTGGCACTGACCAATGTCCCCTGCTCGCCCAGAGACGGAGCCCTCCAATGCCTGGCCTTGCCGGCAGCGATGCTGTGCCAACGCACCCAGGCGCTAGTCCATTCGCCGTCGGAAACCCGACATACCGGCGGAGATGCAGTCAAGTCGACCGCCACCACAAAACAATCTTTGACCACTCCCGCGAGCATGCGGTCATGCTGGGCGCTGGCATAGCTACTCATATGGCCGCCGCCGGCACAAAGTCCTCTTTGAAATCGTCGTTAAACCCGAACAACAGCGAACCCGGGGGCTGATCAGGCCAAGGCCATTCCTCGGGGCCGAGGTACACCTGCTGCGTCCACTCCACCAGCCAGACCGTGTAACCATCCAGCATGGGCTGAGTCCAATCTTGCACGGCCTGGACGAACTCGGCCGGTTCGACTTCTAGCCCCCAGGTCTGCGCCCGCAGTAGAACGGCGAGCTGGGTTGCCAGATGCACCGCTTGCTGCTGATGACGAGGACTGATCGGGTCAACAATGATGCGTGCCTCAAACTTGCACACCAAAGTGGTTTCGCCAGTGCCGATATCTGCACCTGGCTCAATCTCAGCCAGCTCTAGGAACACCGCTGGCAACGAGACCCGGTCTTGAATATTCGGCCAGACGCTTACAGCCTGAACCCCGGCCAAATGGGTAGCCAGGTGTTGCTCGACCGCTTGGTACAAGTGGCTCAGGCTAAAAGGTTCGTCAGCCATTACCCGCTCCTCTTGAGGTATTTTTGTATCTCAAAGTTGAGTTCCTGTCTCAGTATCTCCAGTAAGCGTTCATCGGCCTTTTGTACCCAACTTTCAAAGTGGGGACGGGCTTGCTCCAATGACACTTTTGCCTTGGCCAACGGAAAGCGGCTGCCATGTTCGGCGACCCATCCCGAACTCGCACCGCGACCGGGTGACACCGTGCTATCGGGATAGTCATCCGCGTTGAAATGCTTGCTCGCGGTACGAATCCAGATGTCGGCTTTGTCGCCGTAGACCTTTTTCAAGAAGGCGCCCTGGTAACGCCGGCCGGCGACCGAAACGCCGGTACCGGTCTGCCTTGCGCGGCCGATCCGGCTGGATTCGATGGCATTCAAACCGAACCACAGCTTGCCGCTTGCAGCCCCACCGGACACCGGGTAACTACGCAACCGCTGACGCACCGCCGCGACGGCAATGCGCTCCTGACGACTGACCGCCCGGGCGATGTGCGTGCGCAGCCAACCGAGGGTCTTGTTGATTGCTCGACGTTGCGCTGTGGCCGCCGCCTTCGGCACCACCTTGGCGAAGTCCTGAAACGCTTGCAGATCGGCGGCCGATGACTGGATGGAGATCATCCCGCCACCAGACGAGGGTTTTAAGTAGCTACCGATACTCATGGGCGTAACCTCAAGATCAAGGCAACCAGGCCGTCGCCGCTCGGTTCCAGCTGCAGCAAGTCGTAATCGCCGCCGCCGTCCAAGGCGGGCAAGTCGACGCTGACCAGCAGCCCGCGTTTCAAGCCTTCCGAATCGCTGACGCGGATCTCAAACCGAGGCTCACGCAAGCCGGTGTTGAGCTTGCCGAGCTTCGGCTGCAACCAAGGCGCGGCAAACATACCAAGCACCGGCTCTTCGCGGCCCTCAATCCGTGCGCTATCGCCCAGTGTTTCGAAGACCACCTCGTCGATGTCGTCAATCAGATCGCGGAAGGCCACGGTCACATTTCCAGCAGAATCTGCGCCAACGGCCGCGTGCAAATATGCAACGGGTTGGACTGCGCTTCCCCAGCTACCCCCTTGTTGAAGGGCAGCGGCTCGATCTTGCTGTAGTACGGAATGCCTTCGGTGTTGACCGTTTCCATGTAGTCGGCCGGCGCGAACGTCGAGATGTACAGATCTGGCACGCCTTCGGGAATCAACAATGCCTTGTCATCGTGGATGAAAGAAACACCGGCCACCTTGCCGCGATATCGCTCCCAGACAATCCCGCCGAACTCGAAGCTTTCACGGGCATCGCCGCGCAGAGAAGCGGCTTGAATGGTGTTGAGGTACGTTAATTTTACCGATTCGTGGGAGACCAGCGAGTTCCAGAAGTTTTTCCCGCAGAGCGCACGGGAGCCGGAACTGGTGATACTACCCAGCGCGTCTTCCTGCAGATCGAGAGCCTCTCCGGCACGGACTCGCAGCTCTGTCTTAGGATCGTTCAACCCCATCGACAGCCTTTTGCGGGTGACGCCAAACGTCTTGTAGATATCCAGCAGAACAGTCTTACCGTCTGCATCAAGCACCTGACCGTTCAGAGCGCCCATGCGTTGAAATTCGTGAGTGGCGTCTAACTGGCGGCGTGCTTTTGCCAGGCGCTTGTTGACCACATCTTGCACCGCCTGCAGTTCACTTCGGGTACCGAAGGCGCGAATACCTTGAATCTCGTCGGCCTTGATAGTGAAGCGCTGTGGCAAGTGCACGGTGTTAAACGGGATCATGTGACGCTTGGATCCAGCCACTACCAGGCCCGAGGTACCACGCTCGCCGGCTGGCACCAGCGCAAGGGTGTCGCCATCTTTCTCGATCTGCACGGTCAGCGTGCTGATGCCCTCTTCGCGGAACAGGCCAAGACTGCTGATGCGGCCCGGCAGGTATTCCTGCTCATTGATTGCAGCGGTCAGCGAGGAGACGCTGAATGCATCGTCTTCAAAAATGGCGATATCGGCAATGGGGTACTCTCCAGAAACGAAAAATCCCGCACTCGGCGGGATGGATAAATGAGGTGAACGTCTTAACGGACGATCACGAAATGGGCGGCCAAGGCCTTTTCGGCTGCGGGGTCGAGGCCGGTCAAATGGACTTCGCTGACTTCGGCCTGACGCACGATGGCGCGGCCGCGACGAACCACATCAGACTGCCCCAGCGGGCCGTAGAGGATCGCGATGGCGTTTTCAGATCCGTCCTCAGCTGTCGGCTGATAGGGTGCAAACTCGCCCGTAGCGGTCACCCGCCCAAGGATCTGGCCCGGCTCCAACGCCGGCCCGGCGGCGACGTTGATCGCTTCGCGTGAGATGGTGCCGGGGCCTTCGGAAAGCAGGAACTCGCCCGCGTGCATCGATTCGATTTTCACGTTCTTACTCCTTTCGAGGTTCCGTTCTGCGCTGCCTGCCGGCTTGCCCAGATTGAATTACTGTCGACCTGTTTGGCCTTTACAGTGGGTGCAGGATCATTGTCCAGCGGCAGGCTGTTGTTGATTTCAAAACCGCCACCGCTGCCTACCAGCTTGTCAAACAGGCGCGCTCTGACTGCAGCTTCATCCAGGCCAGCGGCCAGGAACTCGCCGGTCAGTTCCGGCAATCGTGCCGCGACACAGAGGCCGTGCAGTGCTTTCGCTTTGGTCAGCGCCGCCGTGACTACCGCTTCGCTTTCCAGCTTCGTCGAAGCGAGTATCGGGTCCACCAGGTTGCTGATGCCTGCCGCCGCACAACCCTTGGTGACCATCAACGCCAATCCGGCCGCGTCCAGTACGGGTTCTGGATCCGGAAGGTTTACAGGATCAGTCGGCTCAACATCCGGCTCTTCGTCCAACTGGGCCAGCAATTCAGCCGGGGCATTCTGGTAGCGCTGCAACACACTGCCCTGTCCAAGACAGGCGCTAACCTTGAGGCCATCGCCGACTTCATCAGCCAGGCCCAGTGCCACCGCTTCGTTGGCCGTGAGCCAGGTTTCAGCATTGACCATGCGCCGCAGCTCGGCTTCGTCGATGTCCGGCGCCTTGGCCTTGTAGGCCGCGATGATCGCTTCCAGGGTCTGGTCCAGCACGTCGGCGACACGCCGGAAGTCCTCGGCATCACCACCGGTAAAGGTGTAGGGGTTGTGGATCATCAACATGGCATTGGCTGCGATCACCACTCGGTGAGCGCCGCACACTGCGACACTGGCCGCGCTCGCCGCCAGGGCATCAATGCGCCCGGTACAGCGCTCGCCCAGTCGCGACAATGCGTTATGGATCGCCAAGCCGTCGAACAGATCGCCGCCGATGCTGTTGAACGCAACGGTCACAGGCGACACCCCGTCATCCATGGCGCGCAGATCCTGCACGAACTGATTGGCGGTAACGCCCCAGGCGCCGATCTCGCCGTAAACAAAGATCTCGATGCTGCGTTGCTCAGCCTCTCCGCTGGCCTGGAAGGTATACCAGCTCTTATCGGCGACCTTGACCTGCTTACCGGCCTTGTCATAAACGCGGGGTTTCGTTTTTTTGCTCATGGTTGTTCCTTGTCATCGATGACCTCGATGGCTTCAAGAGTCGAATAGTTGAGTCCAAGGTCCGTGGCCCTGGCGAGATCAGCGGCGTTTTCCGTGTCGACCGTTTCCGCGTCGTAGCCGGTACGCAGCACCATCTCGCTACGCGAGGCAAAGCCCGCTCGTACCTCCATCTGCCGCGCCTGTACGTCCTGCACCGGCTGAATGTAGGCCCAGCCTTGAGGCACCCAACGTGTACGCAGGTATTCCCGCCGACGTTGCGCGTAGTCCTCCAGCACCAGCGCGCCGGACAGCACTGCCATGTCCATCCAGGCGGCACGCACCGGGCGACAGAGCTGATGCACGTAAACGCCGAATTGCAGCTGCTCCAGGCGTCGCCGGAACTCGTTGAGCACCACCCGCAGTGCCCGGTCGTTGACCTCGCGCATATCACCGGTAAGGATCTCGTAGGGCGTGCCCGAACCCGCCGCCGCCGCCATCAGTTGCTGCCGCATGAAGTCCGGGTAGTTGTTGCCGGCGTCCGGTGGCTTGGAGAATTCCACCTCTTCACCTGGTCCCAGCTCCTGCATGGTGCCAGGCTCCAGCGCGACCATTGGGGTGAAGCCGTCGCGGTCTGTGACCAGCAGCTCTCCGGTCACCGGGTTGCGCGCTTGCGGTCCGGCCTCAGGTGCAGGACGCTTGATGAAGCCGGCAAAGAGGTTTGCTACTTCCTGGCGGAACAACACCGCGTCATCGTAGTTATCCAGACTTCGCAGGCGTTTCAACACCGGGGACAAGCGCGGTACACCGCGCAGTTGCCCTGGCTCCATCGGTTCGAAGATATGCAGCACCTGCGCCGCCGGTACCCGCACCAACTGGTTGTAACCGACGTTTAACGACGATGAATCACGTGGGTGCGACAAATACATCCAGTACGCCACACGCTTGCCGCCCGGATTGAACTCGATCCCGGCGCGAATCACGTTGCCGTTTTTGGCTGTTTCGAACTTGTCGTGCGGGACAAACTCAGGTGCCAGCGCCTGCAGCTGCAGCGGCACCGCTAAGCCCTCACTGAGGCTGCGCGGCCGCAACCGCACGAAGCACTCACCGGCCGTTTCAACGGTGCGCGCTACCAGGGCCTGCATGCCGTAGAAGTCGGTCAGCTCATCGGCGTCCGCTTCGTCAACCCAGTCGTCCCACAACTGCTGCTGGAGTTTGCGCAGTGCAGCGTCATCCGTGGTCGGCCTGGGCGTGATGCCGGTGCCGATCAGGTTGCTGACGCGCTTGTCGATGACATTGAAGGCGTACGGGTCATTGCGCACCGCCGCCCGTGAACGCGCCCGCAAGTTACGCAGGGCCGGAGTGTTGATGCTGTTGATGCCGTTGTCGGTGGCTTCCCAACTGGCCGAGCGTCGGCCCTCACCCGCGCCTTCGTAACTGGCCTTGATGTTCGACGGCAGCAAGAATCCATTACGGGTCAGCGTCGGATAGTGTCGTGCCATTAGAGTCCTTTGCCTCCATGCATGAGGCGAACCACACGAGAGCGAGGTCCGGCAGCGTTGGTCAGTGACGTGCGGATCTCGTCGCGGGCCTTGAGCAGTTCGTCGATGGATCGGTATTCCACCGTACGGTCGCTGTAACGCACGGTTTTTTCACCGCGTGCGATGGCGCGCTCGATGGCTTCGAGGTGCTTGGGAGTAAATGACATATCAGCGTCTCTTCAGGTAACCGCTGGTGGAGCTGCGGCGTTGTGGGGGTGCAGCGGGTCGGGGTTGGGCGACAGGGGCAACGGGTTGCGGCGTCACTTGCGGTGTCGCGGGAGCCTGCTCAGCAACCGTGATACGTTCCGCGGCGACCACCTTTTCATCGAACAAACCGGCCTGGGCCAACGAGTTACGTACCCGGTCCCAGTCGTGTTCCTGATACCGGTTGATTCCGAGGTAATGCGCCATAGCCAGGCAATACACCATCAAATCGAGGGCTTCGTTGCGCTCGGCCTTGCCCTTGATCCACTCGATGCGCTTGTGACCCCGCACGTACTTGGCGACCTTGCGCTCGGCCACGCACTGGGCGAAAAACTCGTCCGGCAGATCGTTGGCAAAGTGCAGTGCGCCGGGTCCGGATTCAAACGGGTAGCGGTTGTAGATCCAATCCTTTGCAGTGTCGGTACCGACAAACCACAGCTCGGCGCCGCCGCGTTCGGTCTGGCCCTTCCAGGTCACATCGACCATGGACGGCCGCTGAGCGATTACCGGCTTACCGGGCTTGCTCGCGCCCTTAATGGCGAAGATGTTGCGCCAGCGCCGCACGCGGCAGAACTGGTAGACCTCGTCGGTGTGATGACCACCGGAGTCGACCGCAACCGCGAGAATGCCCAAGGCGACACCGCACGGATGCCGGTACCGCTCTTTCAGTAGCTCATCCAGCACCGCCCAGGTGCGTTCGTCCGAGGGGTCGCCCGCGATCACACGGTGATCGATGACCCAGCGCTCCATGCCGACGCCCCAGCCCATTGCCATGAACTCCAAGCGATCAGCCTGCACGTCAACAGCGCCCGTGATCATCATCACGGCTGCGGGCATCGCACCGAGGGAGAAGCCTTCCCGGCGCGCCCGCTCGATCAGCACCGATGCCTTGGTTTGCTCTTGCGCGCTGTCCCACACCTTAGCCAGACGGGTGTTGTAGAACACCTGCATGGGCTCAAGGTCGCCCTTGGCCTGTGCCTTTTTCGCCTTCTCGAATTGCTTCGCCAGCGACTTCCAGCCTGTCCAACCCAACGGTGAATACAGTGCGTTGAGGTGGAAGCCGACCGTCTCTCCATCGCCCTTGGCGTGGGCACGCCACTCACCACGGGCGAGCATGTCGCCCTTGTGATGCTCCTCGATAAGCACGTCGCAGTCAGGCCCGGCGCACTCATAATGCACGACGCTGAAGTCCTGGGAGTAATGCAACCGCTCCCACTCCAGGGTTTGCATGTGCCCGCACGTTGGGCACGGCACGTAGTAGTAACGCTGGTCACTACCCTCGAACAGATCGTCGATGCGCGAGGCGCCTTTGATCGTCGGCGAACTGGAGAAGTAGAACTTGGCATTACGCCCGAAGGTACTGCCCCGCGTTTCCGCCAGTTCGATGGGGTCGCCCTCTTCGCCTACGTCGACTTCCCAGCGGTCAATCTCATCGCCGTACACGTAGCGCGCCGACAGCTCGGCCAAGTTGGCCGCAGAGCCGGCTGTGGTGACGTACAGCGAGCCGCCCTCGAACTCCTTGGTGTCCATGGTATTGCGCGAATCCCGCGAGCGGCTCGCCGCCACACGTTCGCGCAGCACCGGGGTGGCCTTGATGGTCTTGCCGATCCGCGACGACACCCGCTTTGCCAAGCCCAGGCTGGGCAGCAGTGTGAGAATGTTCGACGGCACCATGTGGATCAGCGCGCCGATCCAGTTCAAGGCGATCTGGGTTTTCATCAACTGCGAGGCGACCATGGTAACCACGCGCTTGCACGGGTGAGCCGGTGACAGGCAGCGCATCGGCTCGCGTGCGTAGGGCGTTCGCCCGGTGCGGTATTTACCAGGCTCGGCGGCGCCTGTATCACGCGGAATGCGCATGTACTCGTCGGCCCACTCGTCCACCCAGAGGCTGGGGTCTGGACGCAGCCCACGGAAATACGCCTCACGATACACCTCAGCGCCGTCAGGTTTTTCCGTTTGCATGGGTTAACTCGTAGTGATCAGATCGCGTTCAAGGTCAGCCGAAGACATGCGCTCGGCCTCTTCTAGGGACAGCCGCAGCGCCTTGGTCAGGTGCTGCTCAATCTCCCAAGGGTCGGACATCGCCGCCAGTTCGGGCGCTAGTTGCGGGGGCATGCTGAGCAACTGATCGCGCAGCATGCGTCCGGCGTTGTAAGCCCCGGTGGTGACTGCTTTCATCTCCACCAGCGAACCCTGCACCTTGTGAAACTCGGCTTCGGCCAGTTGGGCTAGGTAGTACTCGCGGTGTGCGCGGGCCTTCTGGAAGTCAGGCTGCCCGCTCTTCGCGCCAGCAGGCTGCGGCGGCGCAGCCGTGTTAG
Organism: Pseudomonas sp. TWRC1-2; assembly: GCF_049896685.1. Classification (NCBI taxonomy): domain Bacteria; kingdom Pseudomonadati; phylum Pseudomonadota; class Gammaproteobacteria; order Pseudomonadales; family Pseudomonadaceae; genus Pseudomonas; species Pseudomonas sp. TWRC1-2. The sequence goes on from NZ_JAFCUU010000001.1 coordinate 637,619, forward strand.
TCGGCTCGACCATGGGGGACAATTGGCTGTAAACGTCACGCTGGAGCCGGTCTTGCTGGTGTCGAGCCGCGACTGCGGCCTTGCTGGGGTCGGCGGTTTCGAGGATCAGCGCTTCTGTTGCCAGCACGTCGACCTTCTTGCTATCCGGCGACAGCACCAAGCGGTTGTTGTCTTTCAGCCAGGTGATGTAGCTCGGCGTCCTGCCGATGCGAACCGCGAAAGCGCTTTTAGACAGGAACAGTGGATCTGTCATAAGCCCTCCTTTTCAACGGCTTTTCAATGGAAACCTTTCAATTTCAATGGATTGAATTTCAGTAAGCTGGCGGGCCTGCCGCTAACGCTTTCCCGCGGGTTTCATGCCCCGTGTCCCTCGGATGCCTCCAGGGTCCCCGGCGATTTTCGGCGCCCCGAAACGGTGCATCATCCCTGCTCGCCACAGGGGGGGCGCTTCGTCGACACCAGCACGCGTGAAGGTCCGGGGTTCACAAAACCGAGTGCTTACGCAAATTCCCGGAGTGCCTCTTGCAGGCGTCTGGCTTTGACGATGGCTTCAGCATTACTTTCGCGCTCAGCCTCAACCGATAGAGCTACCTCTTCAATACGGCCAGCCAACGCCTTCATGCGCTTGCTGAACTCTTCCGAAAGACTCACCACCTCACCAGACAGTGCCGCCAGCACATCCAATGCGCCCTCAGGCTTCTTGATCGAAACAATGGTCTGCTTGGCTACCTGAGTCACGACTTGCTCCTTCTTTGGTTTTGGGGTGGCGGCATCACGCTGAAACTTTCCGGCTACTGGCTCGCGGATAAGACCGGCGTCTTTGAGCTCGCCAAGAGCACGGCGTATTGCAGGGGCTGTGGCACCAGTGGCTTTTGCTGCCTGAACGGCGGCGTGGATAGCGGGAACGCTCCAGCTCGTTTGGATCGGTACATAACCAAAGATTTTTTGAGCAATAGAAGATTGCCCTGCAAGCATCTGCTGCTGCCTGGATACATTCATTTCTGGACACCTGGTTAATAAATGGCTGGGGTGGGAGCTATTCAGAGCGATTCGATTCGGCGGACACTTCACTGACGCCCAGCCGCTTGGCGACCCAGCGTTCGTAAAGGCCGATGGCGACATCGGCGCCGGCCATCGCGGTCAGGCAACCCAAAGCGCCTGCCGTCCAGATCGACATGCCGGCGGCAATCATCAACATCATCGCGGTCACACCGCAGGCAATACAGGCACCGGATCGCAACGCGAGGCGGCGTAACAATGCCCAGCCCCGCGCCCCGTCCTTATCGGCTCGCCACATCTCCCCCGAAACACCGCCGACCAGGGCCAGAACGATTACTAACCAGATCGGCATCTCTGCCAGCGCTTGCTGCTCATTTGTCATGTTGTGCCTCAAGTGAAGGAGTGTGCCGAAAACAAAAAAGAAAACCCCGCCGGGGGGCAGGGTTTCAGTGTCATGACAAACGCCAGGACGGAGTGCACAGCACGTGCTCGGGGAGCGCCAAGGCGCAAATTCCATATCGTGGGGGCTTTTTACCCTGCTCCGGAAAAAACGAAAAGTGGTGTTTTTCGGTTGATACGCTCGACGCACCTTTGACTCACTTTGACGCAGCTTTGAGGCAATCCCTCCAGACGAGCGGCAGTCAGCAAGATCTCATGCGGACAACTGTTGACGCTCGAGTCAGATCAGTTTCCGGCGATTTAACGCGCATATTCCGTGCACGACCTGGCGCACTACGCACGGTTAAGATCACCTGTACCTGCTGATGCAAAGCGTGGACCCAGTTCCTATACGTCCGATCCGCGTCATCTCCCAAGCCCAACAATGGCAACTGAGAGCGTACCGACCACGCAGGCCGAGGCAAATAGCGATTACGCGCCAGTTTAGCGAGCAACGCCCCTTTTTCGGACTGCCGCTCCAGCTCCGCGAGGGCAGCCGCGACCTCCATTGCAGCGTGGTCCATCCCACCACCGGAGGCCATCATAAGATCGCGAGATCCCGGGGTTCCGCGAGGAGCAGAGCCGCCCCACTCCATGATCGTCGCCATGGGGCTGCCCAGTCCAACGCCATCACCTACTTGGTTGAACTGGTTACCCCAATGCTGCATGAGCTCTTCAATTTCTTCGATCATCACACCGCTCCCCTACCCAAAACCGAACCCGACACAAAAAACGCTATACCCCACACAAACCCAACACAACTAAAACCCTTTGAAATCAATAGCCTTAAATCAAATGTGTCGAGTGTGTTGGGTGTGTTGGGTTTAAGGGTTCTCGCATAAGAAAAAAATATTGCTGCCGTTTGTTCAAATAACGTCGCCCATGCGCATGCGCGACGCCAAACCCAACACACCCAGCACACAAACCTGAAAGCCGCGAAATAGAAGGGACGAAATTGTGTTGGGCATCTAAAACCAACCCAACACATACCCGACACACCCAACACACTTTTAGAAGGACTCATGCTGCAGCCGCCTTAATGTGGTCCCAGTTGTCGACGCTCCATCCCGCCAGGCGCGCCGCAGCCCGCCAAGCAACCACCGCTTTGCCCAGGTCGGCCGAGCTGAGTGATGGGGGCAGGGAAGCCTGCTCATCGCGGGGAAAGAAGAACGCCGCGAACTTGCGATTACTGCCATCCGTCCAGGGGATGGCGCGGGTCTTGTCCACCTCCGAGCTGATGAACAACGAGAACTTCGTCTGACTCATCACATGCTCTTTGTTGCGGTGGCACCACTCTAGGAACATTGCGTAAAGGTCAGTAGACAAACAGGCGCCCCACATATCACGCCCAAGCTCGCCGTATTGCCAGAGGAACAGGAAAGTCTGCCAACTGGCCCGACTCAGTGCCACCAACCGCTCACGCGCATCAGTGCTTGGCGGCCTGGTGCGCTGGTCGAAGCCGCCCAGGTCAACTGACAACAACCACGCGTACAGCGCCGCGACGCCGCCATTCTCCAGCTCTCGTCCTACTGCCTTCTGGCGCTCAACCGGAAGTGTTTTCATCGGCCAAAGCACCAACATTCGCCGGTCACTGGGCGCGATCGGCCAGGGCATAATCTCGTTGCTGAGGAACGCGGCGTTCATGTGGTTGGCTTCCTCCCAACCGTTGATGAACTTCGATTCCATGCGCACCGTCTTGCCGGTCACTAGGTGCTTGATCTTGCCCACCTGGTTATAACGCTGATCACGGCTCACGACCTCTTCGAACACCGCCCACAACTTGCGGCTTTGCCAGGCGTTGAAGTTGCTTTCGAGCTGAGTCTGTCCGACCGTAGCCGCGTACTGCCCATAGAGCAATCCGAAGGCATCGGCGAACAGCAGGCTTTTGCCCGAGCCCTCCATCGTCGAGTGCGCCAGCACCGCCGTATCCATCTTCGCGCCCAAGTGCTGCAACGGGTACGCCAACCACTTCACCAGCCAATCTCGTGACGACTGGTCGTGGTTGCACAGGAATGAAATCAACCACCGCAGGTTCTCGCACGCGGCATCATCGCGCGCCGGCTCCATTGGCAGACCGTCGAACGTGTTGATGTAAATGTTTGGATCCTTGGTCATCGTCGGGTCGAACACGATGTTTTCCACATCGACCACGCGCCGCTCCGGGCTGTTCAACCACATACCGTACATATCGCCGAGGGCCATCTTGACCGCGCCTTCAGCAACCCGCCGCTTCTTTTCCCGGTCCCAAACGTCCTTGGTACCATCGATGTACACGTACCGTTCAATCGGCTCCAGGTTCAGTACACCACCCTTCTTGCCAGCCATCTTGCGGGCTTGCTCGATCTCCTTGACCTTGTCATCCGAGATCAGCTTTTTGCTGGTATCGTCGACCCACTGTTTCGCCAATGGCTTGCCGACGCGAGCCTCAAAAGCGGTTTTCTTCATCACCCGCGCCTTGTCGAGATCCCACACTTGCGTGGTGCCTTCGACCAGCACGTAACGCCGCAGTACTTGTTCATAGGTCAGCACCTCCCCCGCCCCCCCATCAGCAGCAGGAGCTGCCTTACTTGCCGTCGCACTGGAGTCCTGCTCGCTGGCATCCGCCGATGGGGCCAGGGGAACATCTTGTGTGGCTGGGCGCGACGCATGCTGCATACCCAACATCCGGGCGGCTTCCTTCACCGCCTTCGACTGATCGCCATCGTGATCCAGCAGGCAAAACACCTCAAACGCGTCATTCTGGTGACCGTTGGCCAACGGATCCGCGCCATGGTGCGAATAGACCTTGCGGTCAGTGACCGTCACACCAGGTAGCCCGGTGCTGCTGTGTGGATACAGCCATTTGTTACCGCGCTTGATGTAATCGTGGGCACGCAACAGCTCTTCCACATCGTGGCATCGGTTGAATTCATCAATCACCGAGGGTTTGCCGTCAGCAGGTGGAGCACGCTTGATAGGTTTCGCGGCGGGCTTCTTCGGTTTCGGTGCCCAAGGGCACGCGGCCTCGGCGCTGCGTTTGAACACATCCCAATTTTGCCAAATGTTCAGCAACTCGTTGGTAAGCACCGGCAGACCATCTGCAGCATTCGGCGGCGTGCGCCAGGTGTACGGCTTGCCAGTGCCCGGGTGAATCGATGGCGGGAACACGTCCTGCACCAGGCCCGCACGAAGTTCAAACACCGTGAAGCGTTTGTATTCCTCAGCCTCGGCTTTCGCAGCAGCGTCGCCTGCAGCATTCCCCTGCTCTTTTGCCGCTTTCGCGCGAGCCATCAACCCCTTGTGAATCGACCCATCGGGGTCTTTCTCATTGGGCCAAGAAAGCGAGTGGCGCGTCAGCTCAATGTCATCCGGCATTTTAAACAGCACGCGGAACCGCAAAGGGTTGCCCACGATGGTCGGATAAACAACTGCCATGGCATCTAGATCGAGGCCCATCTGGTCGAACAATACAAACCGCGCCCACTGCACATCGTCCACGTCCAACGAGCAGACACGGCTAGGCCCGAGCACTACGCCCATGTTGTGATTTGGATTGCGCTGCCAGAATGTTTCGGCGGCAACCGGGTCGGTGATGTAACCGCCCGGCTTGTTCCAGCCCATGCCCTTCGGCGCTTTTTCGCCAGGGTCAATTGGGACCAGGGCAAGGCTAAAGGTTTCGATGTAGCGGCGAGCCCAGGACGATATCGCTGTGCTGGTGGATTGCTCGCTCATCGCCGCCGCTCCCGCAACCCCTGGCAACTGACGCAGGTAGCACAACCCTGGATCGTCTGCTGACGAAGTAACGGGATAGGCTCGTCGCAATCCTCACAGAATTGCGCGCTGAGGGAGCACGTTGGGCGTGGACGGCTCGCCAGTGCGAGCTGTCGGAAATGCTCAGCAGCATTGTTGGCGATATCGATATCATCAGACATTGTCAGTGCCCTCCATAGCCTTGCGCGCACCAGCCATGATGCCCAGCACCTCGCGGATAACATCCATGCCGCGCTGTTCCAGCAGGAGGACTTCGTGGGGTTCCCAGATGTTGTCGGCGGCGCCGTCGTGCATGCAGGCCACGAACTGGCCTGACTCCTCAAGCATCTTGCCGACGGCCTTCAACGCATCGGCAGTTGCCGGTACCGGAATTGGCTTGTACCAAACGGCACCCGCCGGCCTTACCAGGGCATCTAACAGGCAAGGATCGGCGGTCAGCCTGATCACCTCTTCCATTTCGTCAGGATCCAGCCAGCGCCGCTCTTCGTCGTGCTTGACCTTCTTCTGCAGGCTGTCGTAATCGAGCACCATGTCCAGCGCCAAAGCAGTCACGCCGCCCCGGTAATCATGGGCCGCGCGGTAGATCGCTTTGCGCAGAGAAAGAACCGGCCCAGTGGCCGGTGATTGATCTGTTCGACTCATAACCGTAAATACCTCTTTTACGGTCTAGCCATAGAAACGGGCACGCCCTATCCTACGACCACGACCGATATGCATGTGCTGTGTGTCGTCGTAGCCGGGCTGGGGGATCTTTGGTGAGAGGCCCCAGTCCGGCACCCTTTCAAGCTGCCAATTTCAAGCCAGCCGCTTCTTTTTCTTGGGAATAAAGGCTCTCAATAGCTTTTCCCGTTACATACCGAACATCCGCCCCCTTGGCTGCCCGATTAATTGTTGGCTGTGTCGTACCCACACGCTCTGCAATGACGCGCTGGGATAAACCAGTGCTCAGTAACTCCGCGAGCATTTGCTGAATAGTCATATCAATCACCGATGCGCTTTCGCATTGACCGCCACAATACACAAACGTATTGATCGATTCAATACACTTGACGATACGTTTCTGAATCAAGGCAGGAAAAAAGTGATTGGCGATCGCATTGCTCAGCGTATGCATGAGATGAATTTGTCCGAAGGCGAACTTGGCCGGCGCTCTGGCGTTCCCCAACCGACGATACATAGGATTGTGACCAACGCAGTTGCCAGCCCACGCCACCAAAACGTCGAAAAGATTGCAAAGGCTCTCAAGGTCAGCAGCAACTGGCTGTGGAAGGGGGGCGATCAATCAGACCAGGGGGCCAAACAAATTAATGGCGCCGCAGCCGAGGAGCATAATGTTGAGCCGGGCCCAACCATCAAGGGATATGTACCATTGATATCGTGGGTTCAAGCTGGGGCATGGTGCGAAATCACGGACGTTAAAACGCTCGATGATGCAGAGCTCTGGCTTCCCTGCGCCGCCTCTCACAGTAACCAAAGCTACGCTTTGCGTGTGAGGGGGCTATCTATGTTCAACCAACACGAGCGCCGCTCTTTCCGTGACGGCGATATAATTTTCGTCGACCCGGCGAAGGAGGCTGAAAATGGATCGCTTGTTATCGCAAAACTAGTCGAAAGCCAGGAAGCGACCTTCAAGCAGCTGGTAATGGAGGGAAGCAGACGCTTTTTAAAACCATTGAATCCTGCGTGGCCGGAGCCAATTATTGAGCTGGGCCAAGACGCCACGATTTGCGGGGTTGTATTCTCCAAGCTCGAAATTTTTTAAGTAGCTATCAGCACGAAGGCACGCTTGATGAGTGCCTTTTTTATGCCCAGCCTAAAATCAATTCAAATACGCATTGACTGAATCAATACGTATTTGTATCGTTTGCATAGTTACCTCTCACCAAAGAGTACGAACCATGCAAACGACACAGCACAGCAACACCCGCTGCCCGGTCTACCTTCACCCGGCGGCGGCAACCAGCCCCGCCGCCGTAGAACGCATCCAGCGCAACACCGGCCTTCTGGTCATCGTCAATCTGGGTCGCGCCACGATTGCTCCCGCCCCCACCGCCACCGCCAGCGATGACCTGGGCCCATGGGGAGGCGACGCAGCATGAGGCCTATTCTGATTGGCCTCACTGGCCGCGCCCGCTCCGGCAAGTCGACAGCCGCCGAACACCTGGTTGGCACTTACCTTCTGGAGCACTACGCATTCGCTGATCCGCTCCGCGATGGCTTGATGGCGATCTTCAACCTCGACCCTACCGACTTCGAAGGCGATCGCAAGGAGCAGCCACTGGCTTGGCTCGACCGCTCGCCACGTCAGCTGATGCAGTCGATGGGCACTGAGTGGGCACGCAACACCGTGCACCCAGATGTATGGGTAAAGCTCGCTGAACAAAACCTCGATTACATGACGAAGGCGCTGGGCGAGGTGCTGGGCTTCGTCATCAGCGACGTGCGCTTTGAAAACGAAGCGGACCTCATTCGTCGCCGCGGCGGCACGGTCATTCATATTTTTCGGGCCGATGCACCAGCCGTGAACCCTCACGTCAGCGAGGCCGGGGTAGCTGCTCATAAGGATGATCTAACGCTGACTAACTACGGCACGGTCGAGGAGTTCCTGCGCTCGCTGGATGAGGTGTTCCTGATGGTTCGCCGCATCCAGCAACACTCCGAACATCTCACAGCCTGAGGCCGCATCCATGAACCGCACCCTGGATCAAACCGCAGCTTTGCTCGGGCTCAAGCCCCGCGCCTTCCGCACCAGGTTGCGGGAACTTGGCGTGATCAACTCATCAGGCGACCTGGCCAGCGCCCACCGCGAGCGCGGCTACCTGTTTTCGGACGCTCGCGTGCGCTGGAATCCAACGATCGGCAAGCCCGCGCATTACGCCGTAGTGATGGTCAAGGAAGCCGGAGTTGAGTGGATCGCCAAGAAGCTGGACATCACTATCACCAACAAGGACGCAGCAGCATGAAGACGCCGAACGCCATCAACTCCGCTGTAGGCGCCCTGAAATTGGTGCCGATGTACCTCAACCACCCAACGGTAATCAGCCGCGCCACGTTGATCGGCGCCTCAGCCGAAGCCGTTGAACTGCTGGAGGCATTGCCCTGCGTGTCGGTCGAGCTGGCCGAAGTTTTCCGCTGTGTCGATGCAGTGATCTCCGAAGGCCAGGTCGCTTATGTGACGCCGGTGAAGTGCCCGGAATATCCCTACGGCGCCGTCGTTGCGGACGTCGAAGGCAACGTCCTGGCAGCGGCCAAGGGCAAAAGCAAAGAAGGTCTCGCCGAACTGATCCGCCTCAAGTTGGTGCCCCAAAAGGAGGGGCAAGGGGAGGATTCCGCGTGACAACCACTCTGGAACAACTCCGGCGCCAGTTCGCCACGCCGTGCCCAAGCTTGACCGCCGTGCGTGAACAGTACTTCACGCATATACGTACCGACCGTTACCTACTGAGCGAAATCAAGGCCGGTCGGATCGCGCTGGTGGTTAAGCGGCTGCACTGCTCGGCCCGCGCCAAGCCAGTTGTTTACCTCCACGACCTGGCCGATTACCTCGACGCCCAAGCAACGAAGCAAGCGGCCTGATTCAAACGGTAGCCCCTGCCGATCAGGGGCGACACAACCAATGAGGCACAGCACATGAACACCAAAGCACGTCCCTTTATGGACACCCTCCGCGACATTGAGGCCGGTGGCCTACTGGACGAACTCACCGAAGCCCAGCACAGCCTGATCGACGCCATCCGTATGACCGGCAAGGGCGGCGATCTAACCATCAAGCTCACCTACAAGCCTGATGGCTGCGGCCAGATGACCGTGAAGGCCGACGTTAAGACCAAAGAGCCCGTTCTGGCTCGCGGCACATCCCTGTTCTTCCTTACGCCCGAAGGCAACATCACCCGCCGCGACCCACGCCAGCAGGAAATCCCGCTGCGCAGTGTCGTGGAGGAGCCCGGGCCTGGCGCTTTGCGCCAGGCCAGTCAGTAACACCCGCCCCACCAACCTCTCACCAAATTTTCGCGCACTGGAGCACATCCAATGCAACAAGCCCTACAGCACCTGGTCACCCTGGCTCAGTCCCTCGGCAAACCAATGGAGGTCCCGGGCATACCTGCGCCGCTGGCACTCGTACCGAACGGGGTCAGCATCGAAAGCCTGGAACACCTGCTGCCCGCACCTTCACGCATCAAGCAGAAGCTCACCGTGCTCGATGCCGAGTCGTTCATCAGCTACGTGAATCGCTTTTCCACTCAGGCCACGGCAGTGTTTTGCAACGGCCCCGAAGGCCGGACTTTCACGGCAGTCATCGACTACCACGATCCGGCCACACCCGCGTGGCGCGATCATGAAGCGACGTATCGCTGCCCGACTACCGTTGAATGGGGCAACTGGAAGGAAAAGGATCGCAAGCGCATGGACCAGGCTACCTTCGCCGAATTCATCGAAGACAACGTGAAAGACATCACTCACCACCCCGAGCATGAGAACACCCCAAGCGCTGCCGACATGCTAGAAATCAGCCGCACCCTGGAAGCCAAGAAGAACATCACGTTCCGACAAGGCACTCGCCTTGACAACGGCCAGGTGCAATTGACCTACAACGAAGAGATCGACGGGCGCGCAGGCGAAGCTGGCCAGTTGCGTATCCCCGAAGAGTTCTTCATTGCGCTCAAGCCGTTCCTCGGCGGCGATACCTTCTGCGTGCCCGCCCGCTTCCGCTACCGCATTCAGGAAGGCCGCTTGGTCATGTGGTACGAACTGGTGCGCGCCGACAAGGTGCTCGAAGAAGCCTACAACACCGTGCGCGCCAAGATCGAAGGCGACATCATCAACGTGCCGCTCTATGAAGCCACGTTCTAACTAACTCCATGCAACACCCCGTCGCCGTCCTCTCACCAAAACTGTCCGGCGGCGGGCTCTAATGAGGCAACAGCACATGCAAATCGAAACTTACATCATCGTCGCCGGCCTGCTCGTAGGTTGGATTGCGACCGCGTTTTTCCTTATTAAAGCAAGCAAGAAAGCCTTCGCGCGCGGCTTTGATCGTGGCGCCAACCTGGCCCGCGAGCAGAATGCCGCATCGTCAGCCTGCACCCTTGAAGACCACGAACTGATGACGAATGTCACAACGTCACTGCGACTCGCTGTCGAAACTTGGCAAGCGTTCCAAGGCACAGAAATCATGGTCGGCAGGGTGAACAAACAGCGCATGCAGCTTAGCGCCTTTGCGGCGAAGATGTGGCTGGCGGCCTACCCTGCGCAACTGGATGCGGAGGCATGATGATGGAAGTCCAAAGCGAAACCCTTGCCGATGAAGAACTGGCGACCATCACCGGCTATCAGATCCCCTCCAAGCAGATCCAGTGGTTGACCGAAAACCACTGGGAATTTGTTCTGACAGGCGCTCGCCGCCCAATAGTTGGCCGGATTTATGCCCGAATGAAACTGTCAGGAGTCAAACCATCCGCTGTTAATACCGTGGCTGAAACATGGTCGCTCGACCTTGCAAAGGTGGGCTGACTGATGCGCCAGAGAAGTAAAGCCAATAGAGACCTGCCACCACGGATGATACGGCGCACCCGTAAGGGTAAGAGTGGAAAGACTTGGACATCGTATTACTACGACGGGAGAACTACCGACGGGAAGCGGAAGGAAATACCACTCGGAACAGACCTCGATCAGGCCAAAGTGGAATGGGCAAGACTGGAGCGCAAAACACCGCCTAAGCCTACCCATCTGATGAGCTATGTATTTGATCGCTACGAAAAGGAAATCATCCCAGGCAAGTCGATACGCACCCAATCCGACAACCGCAAGGAACTCAAGCAGCTAAGAAGAGCATTTGAGGGCGCCCCTATTGAGTCGATCACGCCTCAGGTAGTAGCGCAGTATCGTGACGCTAGGACAGCCAAGGTGAGGGCCAATCGTGAGATCGCCCTGCTCTCCCATGCATTTACCATTGCACGAGAATGGGGGCTGACTGACAAAGCAAACCCTTGCTTTGGCGTTCGCCGCAACAAGGAAAAGCCACGTGACTATTATGCCGGTGAAACCGTATGGAACGCGGTATACGCGGAAGCAGTACAGGAACTCAAGGACGCGATGGATCTGGCCTACCTGACCGGCCAACGTCCCGCTGATGTGCTCAAGGTTGCAGCCACCGACTTGAGCAATGGCTTTTTGCTGATTGGTCAGGGCAAGACCGAAAAACGTCTCCGTCTGCGCTTGGAAGATGACGGTATTCAATCCGGCCTGAGTACCTTTATCGACGACCTGCAAGAACGCAGAGCCGTCAATGGAATCCGCACGTCAACTTTGATAACAAATGCGTCTGGACTTCGAATGAGCCAGCAGATGTTGCGCAACAGGTGGGACGACGCAAGAGAGAAAGCTGCGATAAAAGCCGCCACTGATGGTGATCCCGCGCTGGCTACTAGCATTAGGCAGTTCCAGTTCAAGGATATCAGGCCGAAAGCCGCTAGCGAAATCGAGTTAGCTCATGCTAGCCGTCTGCTGGGCCACTCAACTGAAGAGATAACAAAGAGAGTTTATAGGCGAGTGGGTGAGGTAGTTAAGCCAACAAGATAATTTTGAACTTAGTAAAGGTAAATTCAGGTTTGTCTAGAAATCACTCAAAGTAATAAAAACAATAGTCTGATATCGCACACAATAAACCTATGAACGCGCACGATCCATTTTGATCTGGCTAAAGTAACCGCTTGTTAAAGATGCCCAATAACATTAACTCACTCAACGGGGCGACCTTCGACAAGTGAAAGGATATGCGAAACCATGTTATCGACTTGAAAAGGCTTGGTGAGCACAGACATCCCTAGAGGCAGTTGTTCGCTCCCTATTATCGAGCTCTCAGCATAGCCCGTGATAAACAAAACCTTGAGATCCGAACGAAACACGCGAGCAGCGTCGGCCATCTGACGTCCATTTAGCCCGCCAGGCAAGCCAACATCTGTGATAAGCAGATCGATTCGTAAGTTAGACTGCAGCAGTTTAAGGCCAGCAACGCTGTCTACTGCCTCGATCGAGACGTAGCCAAGATCGTCCAGAATATCTGAAACCAGCATACGAACAGAGGGCTCGTCGTCAACAACTAATACCGTCCCTCCCTTTATCAGCTCCTGGAGATGCAATCCGGGAGACTCGGGTGTATGCGCTTCAACTACTGTTTCGTCATCATAACGGGGAAGGTAAATATCCACCGCTGTGCCATGCCCTTCCTCTGAACTGATACGAACCTGCCCTCCTGATTGCTGAGCAAATCCATAAATCATGGACAGCCCAAGACCAGTACCTTCGCCGAGAGGCTTGGTGGTGAAGAAAGGCTCAAAGGCCCGGGATATTACTTCAGGCGACATGCCTACACCCGTGTCAATAACACGGAGTGAAAGGTAGTCTCCAGTCGAGACCTGGTGTAGATGTGAATCTTGCCCTTCAATGAACTGATTAGCCGTTTCAATGGTTATTCGACCACCACTAGGCATCGCATCACGTGCATTAATACAAAGATTTAAAAGTGCATTTTCTAACTGTGAGGGATCCACCAAGGTAACCCAAAGCCCCGGCGCACTGATGACTTCCACTGTGATACTAGGGCCAACTGTTCGCTGGATCAGGTCCTGCATTCCATCAACGAGCCGGCCGATATTTGTTGGTCTAGGGTCGAGTGTCTGGCGACGGGAAAAGGCAAGTAGCCGATGGGTTAAAGCGGCGGCACGCTTTGATGCATCCTGAGCTATTGCTATATAACGCCCTATATCGTTAAAGCGCTCCTGGCGTAGTCGTATCAGCATGATTTCCAACGCGCCCGAAATGCCAGCTAGCAGGTTATTAAAGTCGTGTGCTAAGCCACCAGTCAGCTGTCCAACGGCCTCCATTTTTTGAGATTGGCGCAATCTCTCTTGTGCCTTGATCAATTCAGCAGTGCGCTCCGCGACGCGCTGCTCGAGAGTATCATTCAAAGCCCGCAGCTCCGTTATTGCACGATCACGTTCCGCTTCGATGGCCCGCCTACTCTCAACGTCTATGAGAACTCCTGGGAAACGAAGAGGTATACCATCAGGCGAGTGCTCCACGAAACCATTGGCCTCTAGCCAGTAATAACGTCCGTCATCACGCTTCACGCGATACTGATGTGCGTACGCGCCTCCACGCGTTCTGGCGTCGTGAATGGCAGATGCCAAACCTTGCTGATCATCCGGATGAACAGTGGCCACAATTTGAGCGAAAGGGATGCCCACTCGTCCAAGTGCTGGGTCAAGCCCAAATGCGCTAGCGAACGCTTGGTCAACATTGAAAAGGTCCGTTTGCAGGTCCCAGCTCCACGTTCCTATTATTGCACCTGCATCTAATGCAAGCTGCACCCTCTGCACGTTCTCTTGCGCAAGGGCTTCGCTAATGCGAAGACGCTCCTCTGCTGTCCGTCGCTCTGTTACATCGATTACAAATCCTGGGAAACTTATGGGTTCTCCTTGCTCATCGTAATCAACTCGTCCGCTCGCGAGCAGCCAATAATATTTGCCGTCTGAGCGCATCACTCGATATTGATGAGAATAAGCACCACCTAGGACGATGGCCCTTTCAATTGCAGCGTCCAAGCTCGGCCTATCTTCAGGATGAACGTGTTCAAGAACTCTTCCGAGGGGGATTTCAACGTTGACCAGGGCTAGATCAAGTCCAAACGCTTTGGCGAATCCTGCGTCTCCGGTGAAACAGTCTCGCTTTGGGATCCAATTCCAGGTCCCAATAACTCCACCAGCCGTTAAGGCGACACTCAGATGCTCTAAGTCCTGACGAGCGCGCGCGTCACGTTCCATTTGTGCATCGGCCGCAGCTAATCTCGAGCGAAGCGCCTCGTTCTCAGATCTCAGATAATCGGTTTCACTAAACTCACTAGTCATTAGAGTTCACTGCGTCGCCCTGCAGGTGGAGAGATTAAGCCGTCATTGAGATTTGTCTTACCGCAGAAGGTTCACACTACTGCGAGTGAAAATAGAGGGCAACCCCCTCATCACTGACCAATGCAATCCTGTCGTGGCCAAAATTCCATTCTAATGCCGGCTAGCTAGGTAGCACGCATGTTTCCGTGTCAAGAGTAGTCAGGCTGATTGAGTATTAAATGCGGCTGACAGTTGAGCAGTTGCGCCTTAAAAGGACAACTCATTACCGTCTAGTAAGTCATCCATTCTTTTGCGAAAAAGCTCATTTCCTTCAATTTTGAGCCATTTATGAAAGCCTAGCCGCAGAATAATTGAACGCTTGAGCCGTACCCTAAACGCCCAAATTCATCAATGCCGTGCAGGTTGTTGCGGAAGTGATTCGAAAAGATGCGGAAGTGGTAGGCATATCGCAGCAAATAAAAAACCCCGTAGACGTTAATCTACGGGGCTTCTAAGAGTGGAGGCCGAGGTCGGAATCGAACCGGCGTAGGCGGATTTGCAATCCGCTGCATAACCATTTTGCTACTCGGCCTCAAACGACAAATGCCCTGACCGCTGACATTTACCGCATAAAAACTTGAGTGGGCTATAGAACCCTGCCTCTACTCTAACTTATTGAATACATTGAAGTTTTTAATGCTTCGTTGCGTTCGATGGGCGCCATTATGTACTCATTTGCTTTTACCTGCAACCCCTTGATTTCAAAAATATTTCGTATTGGCATCAAGGGGTTGCGCACCTGCCCTACTCCTTGATGAGCTGTTGCTGATACTGCGGGTCAGCCTGGATCTGGGCGTCGGTGAAGGGCAGCGAGCGCAGTTTTTTCTCGGAGAAGGCGCGGGTCTGGTCCTTCGAATACTGGGAGGCGGGGTTGCTGGATTCGGAGAATGCCAATACGCCCAGGGCCTGCGGGCCTTGGTCGTCGAAGGTGACGATTTGCAAATAGCTGGTGCCGCTGACGACTTCGCGTTTGCCATCGGCGCGCGGCACGGTTTGCATGGCGTTGTAGATGCCCAACTGCTGCGGGCCGCCGTGCATCGGGGTTTGGCCGGAGACCTGGATGTCGCCCCAGCGGGTCGACCCAAGCTGGCTCACCGCTGCCGTCGAGGCCAGCATGGCTTCGCGCAGGGCGTTGGCCACGGGTTCGCGCTCGGTGGCCAGCCCACGCGGAGTGGTCAGGGGGTGCGCCGGGTCGAAGGCGACGCGCCAGGCGTCGGGGAGTGCCTGCAGGTGTTCGAACAGATTGATGAAGTGCACCAGGCCGACGCCGCTGTCGAGGTTGGCGTGTTGGTCCCAGTTTTTAAGGCTGGTGCAAAGTGGCTGCAATGTCGCCGCATCCGCGCCGAGGTGGTTGGCGCAGAACGCGAGCAGGTCGGGCATGACTTGGCTGGCGAGGTAGACCTCGTTGTCCATGACCATGTTTTGCAGGTCGGTCACCTTGATCGGTTGTTTGGCCAGCGATTGCAGGCGCTGCAGGGCGAATCGGGCGCGTGGGCCAAGGCCGATGTGATCCTGGCTGATCACCGGCGAAAACCCGGTCAATGGCGCCTTGGGGTTGGCCATCCACGCCGAATCATTGGCGTGTTGCACGTAGTCGGTACGTTCCAGCTGCGGCAGGTCGGCGGCGGCGAAGATGCCGGGTTGGGCGGCACGCGGGTTGATGTCCCAGGCGCAGGCGCTGCGGGATCCGTCGAGCACGATCAGTTGCAGGCCGGCGCGCGGGTCGCTGCATTGCGCAAGTTTGGCCACGCTGACGTTGGGCACCACTGACAGGTTCATGTACAGGCTCTGGCCCTGGTCATCGGCGGCCAGGGTGTTGACCCACGGGATGCCTTGCAGGGTGTGCACCGAGGTTTGCAGCGCCTTGAGGCTGGTAGCGCGGTTCATGGCGTCCCACTGCTGCAGGACGCGGTCGTTGCCCAGGTTGGCGTCGCGCAGGCTGAAGGCGTAGTGGCTGTCCCAATCCAGCTTGCCGGGCCATTGCACCACCGGGCCGAATTGCGAGCTGTACAAGGTATGCGCCTGCGGCCTCAGGCTGCCATCGGCCTGCTTGACCTGCACGGTGACGGAGGTTTTCTCCAGGGGAATGGATTGACCGTCGAGCAGGTAGCGCGTCGAATCCTTGGGATCAAGCGTCAGGCGGTAGAGGGTGAAATGCTTGGACGTGTCGACCGTGTGGGTCCAGGCCACATGCTGGTTGAAGCCGATATTGATCAGCGGCAAGCCTGGCAGCGCGGCGCCCATCACGTCCAGTTGGCCGGGGATAGTCAGGTGCATCTCATAAAAGCGCATGCCGCCCACCCACGGAAAATGCGGGTTGGCCAACAGCATGCCACGGCCATTGAACGAACGATCACGGCCTACGGCGACGGCGTTACTGCCGCGGTCGAGGCTGAAACGTTGCTGGTTGGCAGACGCCTGTTCAAAGGCTTTCAAACCGGGCTTCACACTGGCAGTGACTTGAGGCGGTGTAGCGCCAACCAGGGCTTCGGCGAATTGACCGACACCGCCTTCCACCAGCAGCCTGCGCGTCAGCTTGACCACGTCTTGCGCCACCATCGGTCGAACCCACGCCGCCTGGCATTGTGCCGGCGCGCCCTGCTCTTTCAGGTAGCGGTTGTAGCCCGCGACGTAGCCTTCAATCCGCTGCTGTATCTGTGGCGTCTGGGCGTTCCAGAAGGCGCTCACCGCTTGGGGTGTATTCAGCCAGGTGAAAAACACATCGCTGGCAAGGTTGTTGCGCTCTTCCAGGGTCGCCTGTTCGGGCCCGAAATACTTGGCGCGCTCGCCGCTCACCGTGACCACTTCGTTGGCCAGCAAGCACAGGTTGTCCTGGGCATACGCGTAGCCGATGCCGTAGCCCAGGCCGCGTTCGTCGTTGGCGCGAATGTGCGGCACACCAAACGTGGTGCGGCGAATGTCCGCCGACGCCTGCGTCACTTGCTCGCGCGCCGACGCGGCAACACTGGCCCCCAGCAACAGCCCTGCCACGCACACCCTGGATAACCGGTTGGAAATAATCACGCAAGCTCCACAGTCAAATTGAACACCCTCACAAGGGGCAGCTACCCCACCGTAAGGACGCAATGAACCGGGAATAATTTAGCCGCCGGACGCGTTTATTTAAGGCGTGCGCGCTGTGACAAAGTCGATACCGACAAAATTTCTACATCCAGCACTTCATGATTTCTGTCGCTCGTTCGTCTTATTAGGTAAGAGCGCCATCATTTTCCTGATCAGGCTCTGATAAGGAGTTTTCTGCATGTACAACTCGCAACTGCCCACGGACGGACATTCACCGGCCGCCGACGCCAATTACGGCAGCGGCGGCGCACACGCGTTCGGCAAAGCGCCCGAACAGCAAGGCAACCAGCGTATTCGCCATTTGCTCAAGTGCTTCGGTTTGCGCACCAGCCTGATTCGGCTGAAAGTCATCGACGCCCTCCTCACCGCTGCCGACAACCAGCGCACCCTCGGGGTGCGCGGCGTGCACAGCCATTTGCTGGAGCTGGGCATTCCGTTGTCGTTTCTCAGCGTGCGTGAGGTGCTCAAGCGCCTGTGCAGCGAGGGCGTGATCACCCTCAATGCCGATAAAAGCTACAGCCTCCACGAAGAGGCTGCCAAAGTGCTCGATGGTCGCGCCTGACTGGCGCGATCAGAAGTTGGGCTTGACCTTGCGGCGCATGATGCCGTTGATCACTACCACGGTCACCGCCACGGCAATGGCGATGTACTGGAACGTTTTCTCGCTGATGACCCCAGTGTTCTGCAGGTAGGACAGGCCGAACATCGTCCCCAGCACCACAAGGGAAATCAGAATCGAATATTTCAAACGTTGCTTTTGGGTCATGACGGGGTTCCTGAACCTGATAAATGTATCCACTTTGTATCGCCTAACATGCCAAGCACATACCCAGTGACGGGGATGGATGAGGGTCGGCAGGGTCGTATGTTACAGGCGATGAAAAAGTTTGGCTTGTCCCACGCCTGATTGACCTTGTGAGCACCCTAGAGGATTTTCAAATGTTACGTCGAATCACACTGCTGATTCCATTGCTGATCATGCTGAGCATGAGCGGCTGCTTCTTTTTCCCACACGGCGGCGGTGGCGGCTGGCACGATCATCGCTACGACGGCGGCCCAGGCTACGAGCACCGCTGATCGCGCCTGCGCCCCGTTTTCCAGCCCGGAAAACGGGGCGCTCAGCCAGCGTGCACCCAGCGCTGATGCAACCAACGCGCGAACGCATCCAGGGCAAACCCCAGTAGCCCGATCAGCAGCACCATGGCCATCAGTTCCGAATAGGCCAGACGGTCCCGAGTGTCGAGGATGTAGTACCCCAGCCCCGCACTGACCCCAAGCATTTCGCACGGCACCAGCACGATCCACAAGATACCGATGGCCAGGCGCACGCCGGTCAGCACATGCCCCACCACGCCGGGGATGATCACCCGCCGCAAGGTTTCCCAGCGCGTAGCGCTCAAACTCTTACTCAACTGCAGCCAACGCGGGTCCAGCTGACGCACGCCGGCAGCGGTGTTGAGCATGATCGGCCACACAGCCGCGAAGGCCAGCAGAAAATAGATCGGCTGGTCGCCCACGCCCATCAACATCACCACGATAGGCATCCACGACAGCGGTGAAATCATCCGCAGAAACTGGAAGGCCGGCGTGGTAGCCGCCTCCAGATTGCGCGAGCTGCCCACCAGCAGGCCCAGTGGCACGCCTACCCACAACGCGAGAAACAGGCCGACGAAAATACGCTTCAGGCTGACCGCGATGTGCAGGTAAAGCTCGCTGCGCCCGAGCAGTTCCCACAAGCTGCTGAAGGTCGCCGCCACTGAAAAGCGCGTCGACAACCCGTCGGCGTCGCCCAATACCTTGAAGCCCAGCCACCACAAAAACAGCAAGCCTGCCAAGCCACTCAGCCCCAGCAACCAGCCCGGGATTCTGCCTTTACTCAAGCGCCAATCTCCTCGTGCCGTTCGTAGCCATCCGGCAAACCGAAGGTCTTCATGCCGCCCACCGATTCGATGGCGTTACGCACAAAACGGTCGTCGACCAAGTCTTTGGCAACGAACGCCGGATCGAGGTCGGCGAGGAATTTTTTGTCGCCTTCAATCAGCGTGCCCTTCAAGCGCCGCACCAGTTCCTCGGTGTAGCTGGGGAATGGGTAGGGCTGAAAGTCGATGCGGTGTTCGTCCCAATTGGCATGCTGGATCGCACCGTCGGCCAAATAGGCAGCACGGTCGGCGGCAGCCGGCGCGAGGACTTTGCTCAAGACCGGCTCAGCGTGTGGCGTGTAGCGATTCGGGCCGTCTTTGGACAGCAGCTTCACCGCCTCTTCACGGTTGTCGCGCGTCCAGACCTGGGCCTTGACGATCGCATTCACGACCTTTTGCGACCATTCGGGGCGGTTGGTCAGGTCATGTTCATGCATGAACACCACGCAACACGCATGGTTGCGCCACACGTCGCCGGTAAAGCGCTGCACCCGGCCGACCTTGAGGTTTTCTGCCAGGGCGTTGAACGGCTCGGCGACGATATAGCCGTCGATGCGTTTGCTGGCCAGGGCCGGCGGCATGTCGGAAGGCGGCAACACGATGAGGTTGACCTCGTTGGCGGCAATCGCGCTGCCGGCAGCGCGCGCCACGGGCGTCAAGCCGTTATCACGAAACAACTGCTGCACGACTACGTTGTGGATCGAGTACCAGAATGGAATCGCCACCGACTTGCCGCCCAGTTGCTTGACGTCGGTAATGCCCGGCGACACGGTCAGACCGGAACCGCCGACGTGGTTCCAGGCCACAACCTTGGCAGGCACCTTGCTGCCATAGCGCGCCCACACCGTCATCGGCGACAACAGGTGAATCACGTTGACCTGTCCCGAAATGAACGCCTCGATCACCTGGGCCCAACTGCGCAGCAGCACCGGGCGCTCGGCCTTGATGCCTTCGGCTTCGAACAGGCCGTTGTTGTGTGCGACCAACAGCGGCGTGGCGTCGGTGATCGGCAAGTAACCGATGCGTACCGGCGCGTCCGGCTCGCTGGCGGCGCGCGCCTGCAAACTGCTCAGCAACGGCATGGCACCGGCGGCACTGAGCACCGCCGAGAGTTTGAGAAAGTCACGGCGCGAGTGAGTGAGGTCATCCAGACACATGGTTGGGCTCCAGCAGTTCAAGAGGGTTGGGTTGAGGGCGGCTCGCCTGCCGTAAGGTTTTCAGAATGTCGATACGCAGCGTGCCGATGGCCTCGACCTGTTCTTCACGCGGCTGTGGCAGGTCAATCTGCCACTCGCCCAAAGTGCGCGCCGGGCGGTTGCCCAGAAGCAGGATACGGTCGGACAGCAGCAGCGCCTCATCGATGTCGTGGGTGATCAGCACCGCCGCCGAACCTTGCTCGCGGTTGACCTTGAGCAGCAGGTGTTGCATATCGGCGCGGGTGACTTCATCCAACGCGCCGAACGGCTCATCCAGCAACAGCACCTGTGGCTGGCGTGCCAGGCAGCGGGCCAACGCGGTGCGCTGGGCCATGCCGCCGGACAATTGCGCCGGAAACTGTTGGCGGGCGTGTTCCAGCCCCACCGCAGCAATGGCGTGGTCAACGCGACGGCGCCGCTCCTCGGTGCTCAAGTGCGGCTGGCGGGCGAAATCCAGGCCAAATGCGACGTTCTTTTCCAGGCTCAGCCAGGGCAACAGGCTGGGGTCTTGAAACGCCACTGCAACGCGTGGATGCGGGCCATTCAAGGGCTCGCTCAGCACGCGCACGCTACCGCCCTGGGGCGCCTGCAAACCGGCAAGCACACGCAACAGGCTGGATTTGCCGACGCCGCTGGGGCCCAGGATCGATACCACCTCGCCTGGTTGCAGCTGCAAATCAAACCCTTGCAACACCGGGCCGCTGGCATACCCAAGGCAAATGCCCTCGGCCGTCAATACCGCCTGGTTCATAGAGTGGCCTGGCGATGCAACTCGGTGCGCAACTGCACCAGGCTTGGCGTCACGATCGGCACAAAGGCCGATTCACGCCAACGCCGTGCAAAACCGCTGCCGTGGGCGGTGAGGTAGGCCTTGCCGCCGCTGGCTTGCAGTTCAAGCTGCACGGCACTGGCGGCGGTTTCTGCGAGGGCAATCCGCAGCTTGAACAGCGGCACGGGCTCGGCCGCAAAGCGCCCGGCGAGCAGGCCCTTTTTCAGGTCGTTGACCAAGTGATCCAGGGTTACCCGCAACGCTTCCAACTCATCGCGCAACACCGTGCGACTCGACCCCAGGTGGTTGGCCACCTCCGCCAGCGAACGACGGGCCAGGCCAATGGACATGCCGCATTGCAAGCCCAGAAACGCCGGGCGCACGGCCGGCAGGAACTTGCGCGCATCTTCATGCAACAACCACTCACGGCTCAGCTCGACGCCTTCGAGCCCCAGTGCTGCGGTATTGCTCGACTGCAACCCCATCAGTTCCAGGTCGCGCGAGCGTTGCAAGCCGGCAACCGAATCGGGAATCGCCAGGATAAACGGCGCACCGCCGGCGGCATGCTCGATGGCGGCGGCCGCGACAAAGCCGTTCTTGCGTAAATTGGTCACCCAATGCAGGCGGCCGTTGAGGGTCCAGCCGTCTTCGGTCGGCTCGGCGCTGATTTGCAGGGTCTCGATGCCCGACAAAAACTTCATCGCATTCGACAGGCCGGTAGCCCCGGCCAGCTTGCCGCTGAGCAAGTCCGGCAACAGGTGCTCGCGCAGCCGCTCGTTGGGGCTTTGCAGCAAATATTCGATAAAGGAACGCTGGCCCCAGCAGACAAATGCCGCCGCCAGGGAATGGCTGGCGACATTGGCGATGGCGTCAACCGCGCCGGTGACATCGCCGCCCAGGCCACCCAGCGCTTTGGGCACGCCGATACGCAAGACATTGGACTCTGCCAGCCTTGGCAGCACTTCCTGTGGATCGCAACTGCCCACATCCAGGGCCTGCGCTTGAACATCGAGCCAACGGCTCAAGATTGGGTCAAGCATTCATGTTTCTCCTTGTTACAGCAGGTGGACCATCGCCGATGCATGCGCGCTTCAGCTTGCCGGTTTTTCCCAACGGTATTGCGCCAGCTCCGGGTTCAGCGGCGTGCGGGCAAACACGTTAGCGAAGTTGCACAGGGTTGCCAGGCTCACGCCCAAAATAACTTCCAGGGCCTGGCCTTCGGAATAACCGGCAGCACGGAACGCCTCGAAGCCTGCATCGCTGACGTCACCGCGCGTGGCGATCACTTCGCGCGTGAAGGCGGCGAGTGTCTCATAGCGGGCATTGGGCAGTTCGCCGCGCTGGCGCAGGGCATCAATCACGTCTTCAGGCAGCTTGGCCTTGTTGCGCGCCACGGCAGTGTGGCCGGCAACGCAAAAATCACACCCGTGGGTGGTGGCGGCAATCAGTTGCACCACTTCGCGGTCGGCCAGGCTCAATTCTGCCTTGGCGTTGAGGCCCGAAACCGTGATGTAGGTTTCCAGCGCAGCCGGTGCGTTGGCCAATACGGCGAGCAGATTAGGGATGAAACCCGAGGCCTTCAGGGCATTTTCGAGAAAAGGTTTGGCGGCTTGCGGCGCGGTTTCGGGGGTGAGCAACGGTACACGGGACATGGAGTGGTCTCCTGATGGATTCGTGTATCCAGTCTGTTGGTTATAAAAAATCGCCTCAATAGGCTAAAGTAGCGATTACTTGCTCTTGAGTCTTTCCGTTAGATGAATTCGTCCAGTGCACTTGTCGATTGGTTATTAGACAGCCTCGAACTCAACACCAGTTTGTTCCATGTCGGCCGCTATTGCGGTGACTGGCATGCGAGCACGCATGGGCTGGCGAGGGCGAGCTTTCACCTGATCGTTCAGGGCCAATGCTGGCTGCATATCGATGACGAATCCACCCCCCTGCTGCTGAACAATGGCGACGCGGTGTTTCTGTTGCGCGATTTGGCCTATCGCCTGTCGGGCGAGGCCACGGCCGCCGGCGCGCGCGAGTGCCCGCGCCGGCCGATGCTGCCACTGGACAGCCTGGCCAGCGATGGCGTGGGCCTGGTCTGCGGGTTCTTTCATTTTCATTCGGGCTTGTCGGCGATGATCGTCGACACCCTGCCCGCCTGGATCATCCTGCGTGCCGGCGACCCGTCCCTGATCGCCGCACGCAACCTGTTCGAACTGATCCTGCAAGAGTGCGAGCGTACGCCGGCGCCCTCTTCGGCCTTGCTTGAACGTCTTTGCCACCTGCTGTTTCTGTATGTGCTGCGTCAACAGGTCATCGACAACACCGAATTGGGCGGCCTCGCCGCACTGGGCCGGCAACCGGCGTTCGCCAACCTGCTGGAACAATTGATCGCACACCCCGCCGATGCCTGGACGCTGGAAAGCATGGCCGCCTGCACCGGGCTGTCGCGTTCGGCGTTTTTCAAGCGGTTTAACGAGTTGTGCGGGCAGTCGCCGGGGCAGGTGCTGTTGATGATGCGCATGCGCCACGCCTGCCAGCTGTTCAAGGAAGACCAGACCGTGGCGGATGTGGCACTGGCCGTGGGTTATCAATCGGTGGCGGCGTTTACCCGAGCGTTTTACAAAGTCACCGGGCAGCAACCCGGCGCCTACCGCAAGGCTCAAGTCTGACGTTGCAACCCGTTGCCCGGCCGCGCGCACAGCTCCACCAGCCAATCGACCAATACCCGCACCCGGGGTGACAGCTGGCGATGCGGCGGGTACAGCGCCGTCAGCGGTAGTTGCGGCGGCTTGATCGCGGCCAATACCTCCACCAGGCTGCCCGCCCGCAGTTGCTGCATGACGTGGTAATAAGGCGTCTGCACCAGGCCATAGCCCGCTTCGCAGGCAGCGAGGTAACCATCGGCACTGTTGACGGCAACCTGCTTGGGCAGGTCCACCAGGCGCAGCGCCTGCCCTACTTGAAACTCCAGGCCATAGCGCTTGCCACTGCTGCTGGAGAAGTATTTCACCACCTGGTGGCCGGCCAGCTCTTCAAGGTTGGCGGGCACGCCGAAACGCTGCAGGTACGCGGGGCTGGCACAGGTCACCTGATCCATCATTGCCAGCGGACGCGCCACCAGCGAGTCGTCCAGCGCCAGGCCACCGCGCAGCACGCAGTCCACACCTTCGCGAATCAGGTCGACCGGGCGGTCGTTGAGGCCGATTTCCAGGTCGATGTTCGGGTAGCAAGCGGAAAATTCCGGCAGTGCGGGTATGACCAAAAATCGGCCGATGCCCGAGGGCATATCGATGCGTAATGTGCCACGCGGGCTGCTTCGGGTAGCGAACACCGCTTCGGTCTCTTCAAGGTCTGCCAGCAAGCTGACGCAGCGCTGGTAGTACGCGGCGCCATCCAGCGTCGGGCTGACTTGCCGGGTGGTGCGCTGCAACAACTGCACGCCCAGGTGCGCTTCCAGTTGCTTGATCAGGATAGTCACCGAGGCGCGTGGCAGTTGCAGGCTGTCGGCGGCCTTGGCAAAGCCACCCAGTTCGACGATCCGGGTACACGCGCATGGCGTTAAATCGGTCCAAAGCCAGGTTCTCCCGGGGCATTGTTTAGAAAATCCTAATAGTGATAGCGGTTTTAGCCGCTTTATCCCTCAGTTGTCGAGGAGAACAATGGGGGCCTTTCCCCTCCAAGGAGCTGCCCCGATGCATACTCGTCAACTCGGCAAAAACGGCCCTCACGTCAGCGCCATCGGCCTGGGCTGCATGGGCATGACTGATTTCTACACCACCGGCACCGATACCCAGGAAGCGATTGCAACCTTGCACCGCGCCCTGGAGTTGGGCGTCACCTTGCTCGACACCGCCGACATGTATGGCCCTCACACCAATGAGGCGCTGATCGGCAACGCCATCGCCGGCAAACGCGACCAGGTGTTTCTGGCGAGCAAATTTGGCTTTGTGCGTGACCCGGCCAACCCGTCGGCGCGCGGTGTGAATGGCCGCCCCGAGTACATTCGCGAGGCCATTGACGGCACCTTGAAACGTCTGGGCATCGAAACGCTGGACCTCTACTACCAGCACCGCGTTGACCCCGACGTGGCAATCGAAGAAAGCGTCGGCGCGATGGCCGAGCTGGTCAAGCAAGGCAAGGTGCGTTACCTGGGCCTGAGTGAAGCCTCCGCGGCCAGCCTGGAGCGCGCGCACAAGGTGCACCCGATCAGCGCCCTGCAAAGTGAATATTCACTGTGGAGCCGCGACCAGGAAGACAATGGGTGCCTGGCGGCCTGCCAGCGCCTGGGCATCGCCTTTGTGCCTTACAGCCCGCTGGGGCGCGGGTTTCTCACCGGCGCGCTGAACAGTCCGGAGGACTTCGCCGCCGACGACTACCGCCGCTCCAGCCCGCGCTTTCAAGGTGAGAACTTTGCCAAAAACCTGCTGCTGGTGGAGCAAGTGAAAGCGCTGGCTGCGCAAAAAGGCGTGACAGCCGGGCAACTGGCGCTGGCCTGGGTGCTGGCGCAGGGTGATTACCTGATCCCGATTCCAGGCACCAAGCAGCGCAAATACCTGGAAGAAAACGTGGCGGCCCTGGATATCAGCTTGAGCCCTGCCGAATTGGCGGCGCTGACGTCGATCTTCCCGTCGGGCGCTACTGCGGGTTTGCGCTACACCGAGGCATCAATGGGCCTGGTGAATAAATAGCCCATGTGGTGGGTGCACCGGCTTACGGTGCGCCCTGACTTTTCTTGCACGATGGTACCTCAAGCTCCTCCTTGCCAAGCCGATAGCCCGATGAAGCTCTAACACAGCCGCGTCAATAATAAACGCTTCGTAAGGACGACCTCATGCCCCCACTGCGCTCCATCCAAACCCGCTATACCCTGTTTCTGGTGCTGTTCGTCCTGGTGTTATCTGTGTTGACGGTTGTGGGGATCGGCCAGTTGGTCGCGCCCCAGCTGCGGCACACTGAAGAACAGGTGGTGCTCAACCGCATCGCGGAAGTAGCCGAACAGATTCAGGGCGAACTGAACAAGGTTCAGGCCCAGCAACGCAGCATCACCCAGACCATTCCCCTGCTCGACAGCGATGCCATCGACAAAGTCCTGCCCGGCCTGGTGGACCAGTACGGCGAGCTGAAAGTCTTCGGCGGTGGCATCTGGCCACTGCCGAATCAGCGCACGCCGGGGCGCAACAAGCACAGCACGTTCTGGCACCGCGATGCGTCGGGCAAGCTGGCGGTCAATACCTTCTGGAACAGCGACGCGGCGCCCAATTACTACGATCAGAGCTGGTACAAAGGCGGTCTCGCCTCACCGCGTGGCCAGTGCGCCTGGGCGGCGGCTTACAAAGACGACGCCAGCCAGGAGCCACGCACCAACTGCGCCATGGCCATCCAGCGCGACGGTGCTGCCTACGGTGTTGCCACCATTGACGTAACCCTGGGTTTCTTCAATGACCTGGTCGCCAGCAAAGAGAAAGACATCGGCGGGCAGATGCTGATCGTCGAAGGCGACGGCAAGATCATCAGCAACAGCACGCGCCTCAGCGGCCCGGTGGTGTTGAAAAACATCAGCGAATTGGCTGGCACCTCGGCGTTTGCCGCTCAGGTCAGCAAGGCCCTCGCCCACCGCGACCAGGCCCAGCGCGCCGAATTCGACAACCAGGGCGTGGCCAGCACCTTCTACATGCGCCCAATCGAGGGCACGCCCTGGTTCCTCGCCACCGCC
Source organism: Pseudomonas sp. TWRC1-2 (assembly GCF_049896685.1). NCBI lineage: Bacteria > Pseudomonadati > Pseudomonadota > Gammaproteobacteria > Pseudomonadales > Pseudomonadaceae > Pseudomonas > Pseudomonas sp. TWRC1-2. The sequence continues at coordinate 664,423 of NZ_JAFCUU010000001.1, forward strand.
CTGCCGACTTCGCTGATCACCGCACAGCGTGATGATGTGCTCGGCAGCCTGGCCCTGTTGCAAATTCCCATGGTGTTGCTGCTGGTGCTGCTGGCGTTCTATGCCATCCGCCAACTGGTGCAGCGCATGAAGTCGCTGAGCATCAATATCGACGCGCTGTCTGCCGGCGATGCCGACCTGACGCGCCGCATCACCATCCGTGCCGAAGATGAAATGGGCGCCATCGGCCACTCGGTGAACCACTTCATCATCTACCTGCAAAACATGATCGGCGAAGTGACCCAGGCCACGGGCGCGATGTCGACGGGGCTTGAGCAATTGCAGCAGACCTCGGCGCACACCAACCGGATTCTGGTGCGGCATGCGTCGGAGACCGATCAAACGGTCACGGCCATCACCGAAATGAGCTCCACCGCCGACACCGTGGCGCAGAACGCCGCTGAAACCGCCTCCTTCACCCAGCGCGCCAACGAACACGCGGACCGCTCACGGGTGGTGGTCGGAGAAGCCTCCACCAGCGTCAGCGCGTTGATCGGCGAAGTGGCAAGCGCCACCCACACCGTGGAAAACATGCGCCAGGACGCTGCTCGCATCACCGAAACCCTCGGTGTGATCGGCGCAATTGCCGGCCAGACCAACCTTCTGGCGTTGAACGCCGCGATTGAAGCGGCGCGGGCCGGTGAGCAAGGCCGTGGTTTTGCGGTGGTGGCCGACGAAGTTCGGGCGCTGGCGGCACGCACCCAGGCCAGCACCTCGCAGATCAACGAAATGCTCGCACGCCTGACCACCGGGGTCAGTTCGTCGGTGACCGCCATGGAAAACACCCAGGCCAGTTGTCAGTCGGCCGCGGATGCTACCGCGCGGGTCAACACGGGCCTGGACGAGATGGCTGGCTCGGTCAGCCATATCAACAACCTCAGCACTCAGATCGCCACCGCCGCCGAGCAGCAAAGCGCGGTGACCGAGGAGATCAACCGCAGCATGGTGCAGATCCGACATATGGTCGAAGAACTGGTGGAAAGTGGCCACGCCACTGAAACCAATACGCAGAGCCTGCTGGATGCCAATGGCCGAGTGATTGCGTTGATGAGTCGCTTCAAGGTGCGCTGATAAATGCATGAAACACTCCCGTGCAAAACACGGGAGTGGGACTATCCTGACAGCTCCTAGTGCAAAGTCTCGCCACACAGGAGGTGTGTCATGCACGCTGTCGAGCATTCGAGCCGCTTGGAGCGGATCATTCAGGAACGGTTTATCCAAGCCCCCATTGACGTCGTTTACGACTACGTGACCCAGCCTGACCGCTGGCACGAGTGGCACCCCACTTCCCTCAGTGCCGACACCGGCACCACCGGCTCACTCCCGGCCGGCACCCGCTTTACCGAAGTCATCGACCTGCTGGGTGTGCGTGTGCCCATGAGCTATCGCGTGCAAATCGCCCGCCATCCGACTGAGTTCAAGACCGTGTTCACTTCCCTGGCCGTGGACGGCGCCATTCACTATTTCTTGCAGCCCCATCACGGTGGCACGCTGTTCAAGCGCGTATTGACCTACGAAACCGAGCTGCAACTGGCCACCTTGCATGAGCGCATGGTCGAGCTGTCCGACGTTGCCCTGGACCAGCTCAAGCATCGGCTGGAAAACGCGCCCTTCGTATAATTTGGAAACATTACTGGCACCTCCTCCGACCTGTAGACGCTGGCTTGCCTGCGATGACGTCGTCATGATCGCCCCCATTCCCGACGACGTCCTCTTGCTCACGAGACCCGCATGAAAAACCCATTGCGACTGGCCCTGCTTTCAGCCCTGCTCACCTCCAGCCTGGCCCAGGCTGCCGAGCTGATCCCTATCGACGTGCACCGCGACGCCAACTGCGGTTGCTGCAAAAAGTGGATCAGTCACCTGCAAAGCAACGGGTTCAAGGTCAACGACCATGTCGAAGCCGACATGAGTGCCGTCAAGCAGCGCCTGGGCGTGGCACCGCGCCTGGGGTCGTGCCACACCGCCGTGATCGAAGGCAAGTTCGTCGAAGGCCATGTGCCCGCCGAACAAGTGCTGGCCTTGCGCAAACGCGACGACTTGCTCGGCATCGCGGCGCCGGGCATGCCCATGGGGTCACCGGGGATGGAGATGGACGGCAAACGCGACGCCTATCAGGTCATCGGCCTGACCCGCGAAGGCAAAGACGTGGTGGTGGCCGACTACCCGGCCCATTGAGTCATGCTCACCGGTTACCTGGGCCTCTTCTTCGCCGCCTTCGGTGCCGCCACGCTGTTGCCGATGCAATCGGAGGCGGTGCTGGTGGGCCTGTTGATCAGCGGCCATTACAGCCTGTGGTGGCTGCTCGCGCTCGCCACCGTTGGCAACGTACTGGGCTCGGTGGTGAATTGGTGGCTGGGGCGCTCGGTCGAGCGTTTCAGGGCGCGGCGCTGGTTTCCGGTCAGCCCGCGGCACCTGGAAAAGGCGCGCGCACACTACCAACGCTGGGGGCATTGGTCGTTGTTGCTCAGTTGGGTGCCGATTATCGGCGACCCGCTGACCCTGGTGGCTGGCGTCATGCGTGAACCGTTCTGGCGCTTTCTGCTGCTGGTCAGCGTGGCCAAGGGCGCGCGATACGCGGTGCTGGCGCTCGTGACGCTGAGCCAGCTCACGCACCGGTAACGCGGGACCATTGGTCGACACTGTCAAATCTGACAGCTAGACGCGAGCCCGGTCGGCCCTTAATTTCCTACGTATACGCACGGTTATGCGGACATTCCCCGTAAGAATCTTCTGTTTATCCGCGCCGTTGAGCTGTGCCCATCGGCCGGTCCAAGGGGTTAATCCTCGATTAATCGCTTGCCGACAGCATCCGATTTTCACTGCGGAGCCCACCATGCACGCCAAGCGTATGTTCTATCTCACCGGCCTGTTACTCACCGCAACCCTGACTGGCTGCGCCACCGGCAAACACGACACCTACGGTCCCGAACTGCAGGGGTTCAAATACCCCTACCCGGTGGCACGGTTCAAATTCGTGTCCCAAGGCCAAACCGTGCAAATGGGCTACATGGACGTCGCCCCCAAAGGCACGCCCAATGGCCGCAGCATTGTGCTGATGCACGGCAAGAACTTCTGCGCCGCCACCTGGGAGGGCTCGATCAAACCGCTCAGCGAAGCCGGTTACCGAGTGGTGGTGCCGGACCAGATCGGTTTTTGTACCTCCAGCAAGCCTGATCACTACCAATACAGCTTCCAGCAACTGGCGATCAACACCCATCAATTGCTGCAAAAGCTCGGCATTCAAAAAGCCACGGTCCTCGGCCATTCCGCCGGCGGCATGCTCGCCACCCGCTACGCCTTGCTCTACCCACAGCAAACCGAGCAACTGGTGATGGTCAACCCCATCGGGCTGGAGGACTGGAAAGCCCTCGGCGTGCCCTACCGTACCGTCGACCAGTGGGCTCAATCGGAGAGCCGGCTGACCTACCAAAGCGTGCGCGCCTATCAACAGCGCCATTACTACGCGGGGCGCTGGGAACCGGCCTTCGACCGTTGGGTGGACATGCTGGTCGGCCTCACCAATGGCTCCGGCCACACAGAGGTCGTGCGCAATTCCGCGGCGCTGTACGACATGCTCTTCACCCAGCCGGTGTACTACGAGTTCAAAAACCTGCAGGTGCCGACGCTGCTGCTGATTGGCACCGAGGACACCACGGCCCTCAACAGTGACCTGGCGTCGCCACAAGTGCAGGCGAAAATCGGCAACTACAAGGTGCTGGGCAAGCAAGTCGCCCAGTTGATCCCTCGTGCCACGCTGGTGGAATTCGACGGCCTGGGCCACTCGCCGCAAGTGGAAGACCCTGAACGGTTCAACGCAGCGCTGCTGCAGGGTTTGAGCGCGCCTTGAAGCGATCACCGCTGGGGCGCTGGTTGGTCACGCAGCGCTCCGTTAATCCTCGCTTAATCCCGTCGCCACAGCATCCGAGACACTGTTTTCGGAGCCTGCCCCATGACGTTGATCCGCTCACTGTGCGCTGCCAGCCTGTTGCTGAGCACTGCCGTCCCCGCCTTCGCCGCCACTGAAGGCCCCGCCTATGGCCCCGAGTTGCAAGGCTTCAAGTACCCCTATCCCGTCGAGCATTTCAACTTTCAGTCGCAAGGCAAAAGCCTGCAGATGGGTTATATGGACGTGCCCGCCCAAGGCAAGGCCAACGGGCGCAGCGTGGTACTGATGCATGGCAAGAACTTTTGCGGCGCCACCTGGGATGAATCGATTAAAGCCTTGAGCGGCGCCGGTTACCGGGTGATCGCGCCCGACCAGATCGGCTTCTGCACGTCCAGCAAGCCCGACCACTACCAATACAGTTTCCAGCAACTGGCGCTCAATACTCACCAACTGCTGGAAAAACTCGGCATTCAAAAGGCCACCATCGTCGGCCATTCCACCGGCGGCATGCTTGCCACCCGCTATGCGCTGCTGTACCCGGCGCAAACCGAGCAGCTGGCGCTGGTCAACCCGATCGGCCTGGAAGACTGGAAAGCGCTGGGCGTGCCCTATCGCAGCGTTGACCAATGGTATGCACGCGAGCTGAAACTGAGCGCCGACGGCATTCGCCAGTATGAACTCAACACTTACTACGTCGGGCGCTGGAAGCCTGAGTACGACCGTTGGGTCGACATGCTCGCCGGGTTGAACAAAGGCCCGGGGCACACCCAGGTGGCATGGAACTCGGCGTTGATTTACGACATGATCTTCACCCAGCCGGTGTACTACGAGTTCAAGGATTTGCAGATGCCCACGCTGCTGCTGATCGGCACGTCCGATACCACCGCCATCGGCAGCGATATCGCGCCGCCAGCGATCAAGGCCAGGCTCGGTCATTACGACGTGCTCGGCAAGCAAGTGGCCAAGTTGATTCCCCGCGCAACCCTGGTGGAATTCCCGGGCCTTGGGCACGCGCCGCAGATGGAAGAGCCGGTGAAGTTTAATCAGACGCTGTTGCAGGGGTTGAACGCCCTTTAATCCAACCTTTTTCGAGGCACTCGTGAATGTCGGTACAGATCGCAGTCATTGATGATTGGCAGGATGTAGCCAGTGGCGTGGTGGATTGGTCGGTGCTGCAGTCGGTGGGCCAGGTGCATTTCCTGCACGACTACCCGGCGGACACCGCGTTGATGATTGAGCGCTTGAAGGGGTTTGAAGTGATTTGCGTGATGCGCGAACGCTCGACCTTCGACAAGGCGCTGTTGCAGGGCCTGCCCAGGTTGAAATTGCTGGTGACCGGTGGCATGCGCAACGCGGCCATCGACATCGCGGCGGCCAAGGCCTTGGGAATCCAGGTGTGTGGCACCGACAGCTATAAGCAGGCGGCGCCGGAATTGACCTGGGCACTGATCATGGCCTCGACCCGCAACCTGCTGGTCGAGGCCAATGCGTTGCGCGACGGCGGCTGGCAGGTTGGCCTGGGCGGTGATCTGTACGGCAAGACCCTGGGGATCCTGGGGCTGGGCAGCATTGGTCAGAAGGTCGCGCAATTTGCCCAGGTGTTCGGCATGCGTGTTATCGCCTGGAGTGAAAACCTCACACCAGAACGTGCGGCCGAGTCGGGAGTGACCTGGGTCAGCAAGCGCGAGCTGTTTGAACAGGCCGATATCCTGACGGTGCATCTGGTACTCAGTGATCGCAGCCGCGGCCTGGTGGATGCCCAGGCGCTGGGCTGGATGAAGCCAACCGCACGGCTGGTGAATACGGCACGCGGGCCGATCGTAGACGAACAGGCGCTGGTGCAGGCCTTGTCCACCGGACGCCTGGCCGGGGCGGCGTTGGACGTGTATAGCCAAGAGCCACTACCCGCGGAGCACCCGTTCCGGCGCTTGCCCAATGTATTGGCCACGCCGCATGTGGGTTACGTGAGCGAGCAGAATTACCGGCAGTTCTACCAGCAGATGATCGAGGATATCCAGGCCTGGGCCGGCGGCACGCCCATTCGAGTGCTCGGGTAGCGCACCAATCAGGGGCGTACGCACTGCTCTGGCGAGGTGCGTGCACCCACTGGGGCGCGCGAAGCGACCCTGCGCTTGACTGCAGAACCCCGGGCAGTGTGCGGCTCAACGCGAGCACGTCTTGAGGCCACGCATTCCCCGACAACCCCGACGATCAGCGCAAGCTTTCAACCTTGCATATCGTTAAAAGTTTTTTGTCCTACAAAATTCCCGCATAAACCATACAGGCTCTGGGATCTGGCCTAGACTCATGACCGATGGGTCCGTTCCAAAACAAAAACCCCGCAAAAAATCGAAACTTTCCAACTCTGCCATAGGTCCAGTTTTTAAGGGAGGCGAGTGCACGCGGTTCACGCCAAATGCCCGTCCATCCACTCTTTTTTAGCAATGAGTGCAACTGGCATACGCCTTGCCAGTTTGTACAGTGCTTGTGCGCCTGGCCGCAGGATGCGGTCTTCGGAGCCGATGGCAGCGGGCCATTAGCCAACCAGATATGTCGGAGAGAACTATGATCAGTGCTGCAGTAGAAACTCAGGGAGAGCGTTTTAGTCAGCCGGTAGGGGGGCCAACATCGTTGACCGACCTGCCCAACACTGTGCGGCCGATCGTGAGTCAGAACCCTAATAGAAAGAAAGTCCTGTTTGTCACCTCCGAATTCGCCGACCTGGTGAAAACCGGCGGCCTGGGCGACGTGTCCGCCGCCCTGCCCCGCGCCATGGCGCATCTGCACGACGTGCGTGTGCTGATTCCGGGTTATCCGCAAGTGATGGAAAGCGACAACCCGATCCATATCATCGGCGAACTGGGTGGCCACGCAGCGCTGCCGCCGTGCAAGATCGGGCGCATGGATCTCAAGGATGGCCTGGTCATCTATGTGCTGATCTGCCCCGAGCTGTATGAGCGCGAAGGCACGCCGTACGGCGCCAACAATGGCCGTGACTGGCCGGACAACCACATTCGCTTCGCACGCCTGGGCCTGGCCGCCGCCGACATGGCTGCCAACCTCGCACAGATCCACTGGTGCCCGGACCTGGTGCACGCCCATGACTGGCCCGCTGGCCTGGCTCCGGCTTATATGCACTGGCGTGGTTCGCGTACGCCAACGCTGTTCACCATTCATAACCTCGCCTACCAAGGCGTGGTCAGCCTGGCCTCCACCCCTGAGCTGGGGATCCCGCCGCATGCCCTGCAACAGGAAGGCATGGAGTTCTACGGCAAGATGTCGTTCCTCAAGGCCGGCATGGCGTATTCCAGCCATATCACCACCGTGAGCGCCACGTACGCCCAGGAAATCACCACGCCGGAATTCGGTTGCGGCCTTGATGGCTTCCTGGCGAGCAAGACTCAACAGGGCCTGCTCAGTGGTATCCCCAACGGTATCGATGAAAGCTGGGAGACCTCCACCGACACGCACCTGACCCACAACTTCAACATTGGTGACTGGGAAGGCAAAGCCATCAACGCCGCCCATGTGCGCGAGTTGTTCGGCCTGCACGACTCCACCGGCCCGCTGTTTGCGGTGGTGTCGCGCCTGGTTTACCAAAAAGGCCTGGACCTCACCGAGGCGGTCAGCAGCTTTATCGTCGAGAACGGTGGCCAGATTGCCATCATCGGCCGAGGTGAACCTGAAGAAGAGCACGCCATGCGCGAGCTGGCCCTGCGCTTCCCGGGCCAGGTGGGCGTGCGCATCGGCTTCAACGAAACCGACGCCCGCCGCATGTTCGCCGGCAGTGACTTCCTGTTGATGCCATCGCGCTATGAGCCCTGCGGCCTGAGCCAGATGTACGCCCAGCGCTTCGGCTCGCTGCCGGTGGCACGCAATACCGGCGGCCTGGCCGACACCATTGAAAATGGCGTCACCGGGTTCCTGTTCAATGAGTCCACGGTAGACAGCTACAAGGAAGCGCTGAGCCGCGCCTTCAGGGTATTTGCCAATACCGGCCTGCTCAATGCGATGCGCAGCCGCGCCATGACACAACCGTTCAACTGGTCCCAGGCAGTGGAACCCTACGCCGAACTGTATGAACAGCTTGTGGCTAAAGCACTGGGGAAATCGAACAAATAATCAAGGGAGGGCTTCATAGATGCCGTCACGGAATCTGGAAACCTGGCCCCACGGCGCAATTATGCTGGACGCGCAACACACGCGTTTTGCCCTGTGGGCGCCAGACGCGTTTTATGTCAGCGTTGAATTGGAAGACGGCAAGTCCATCGCCATGTTGCCTCAGGCAGATGGCTGGTTTGAGGTAGAGATAAAGTGCCCGGCGGGCACTCGCTACCGTTACAACATCGACGGCGAAAACGATGTACCCGACCCGGCATCCAGGGCGCAAGCCCAGGATGTTCATGGTTGGAGCGTGGTTGTCGATCCACTCGCCTATCAGTGGCGCCACAGCCAATGGCAAGGCCGCCCATGGCACGAAGCGGTGATCTACGAGCTGCACGTGGGTGCGCTGGGTGGCTACGCCGCCGTACAAGCGCAACTGCCACGCCTGGCTGAACTGGGCGTCACTGCGATTGAATTGATGCCGTTGGCGCAATTTCCCGGCGAACGCAATTGGGGTTACGACGGGGTTCTGCCCTACGCGCCACACTCCTCTTATGGCTCGCCGGAACAGCTCAAGCAATTGATCGACAGCGCCCACGAACACGGCCTGGCGGTGATGCTCGATGTGGTTTACAACCACTTCGGCCCGGACGGCAACTACCTGGGCCAATACGCCAAAGGCTTCTTTCAAGAAGACGTGCACACGCCCTGGGGCGCTGGCATTGATTTTGATCGTCGCGAAGTACGCGACTTCTTCCTCGACAACGCGTTGATGTGGTTGCTCGAATACCGCTTTGACGGCCTGCGCCTGGACGCGGTGCACGCGATCGACAATCCCGATTTTCTCAAGGAGCTGGCCCACCGTGTTCGCCAACAGGTAGACACAGGCCGGCACGTTTGGCTGGTGCTGGAAAACGAGCTGAACCAGGCCAGCCTGTTGAAAAACGATTTCGACGCGCAGTGGAACGATGATTTCCACAACGTGCTGCACGTATTGCTCACCGGCGAAACCGACGCCTATTACAGCGACTTTGCCAAAAACCCTACCGAAAAGCTGGCGCGCTGCCTGGGTGAGGGGTTCATCTATCAGGGCCACACCACCCGCCACGGCCATGAGCGCGGCGAACCCAGTGGGGACTTGCCGCCCAGCGCCTTCGTGGCGTTTTTGCAGAACCATGACCAGATCGGTAACCGCGCACTGGGCGAACGCCTGCATCAGCTGTGCTCGCCGCAGGCGCTCAAGGCAGCCACGACGTTATTGCTGCTGTCGCCGATGATTCCGTTGCTCTTCATGGGTGATGAAGTGAACGCCGAGGAACCGTTCCTGTTTTTCACCGATCACCATGGCGAGCTTGCCGAAGCTGTGCGCGAAGGCCGGCGCAACGAGTTTGCCGATTTTGCCGCATTCAAGGACCCGCAAAGGCGCGAACACATTCCCGACCCGAACGCCCTGCCCACCTTTGTGCAATCAGCGCCCGCCTTCACCGAAAACCAGCACGCTCAGTTCTACCGCCAACTGTTGAGCTTGCGCCACCAGCGGATCGTGCCTCACTTGCCCGGCAGCGTGGCCTTGGGTGCGCAAGTACTGGGGCAAGGCGCCGTCAGCGCGCGCTGGCGCCTGGGCAACGGCAGTGTGTTGCAGATCGACTTGAACCTGGGCGCAGAACCGCTGGATCACCCCGCGCCGCCGCACCTGCTATTTGAAACGCCTGCCGGTGAAGGGGCGCAATTGGCACCCTTCAGCGCACGCGTTGCCCTATCCCCTGTTGGAGAGCACCTTTGAGCGAAGCGAACCTGGAAATACTCGCCAGCCGAGCGGGCCTGGCCGTCGATTGGATCGACGCAAACGGCCGCCCGCAACATGTAAAACCCGGCGCCTTGCGCGCCGTTCTCAAAGGTCTGGGCCACCCGGCCGATACCGATGCCGAAATCAACGCCAGCCTGCTCGAACTCGAACAGGTGCAGCAAGACAAGCACCTGCCGCCGTTGATGACCGTCGACAGCGGCGAAGGCCTCGACCTGGCACGCTACTTTGCCGCAGACACGCCCTGCCGCGTCAGCCTGGAAACCGGCGAAACCCTGGAGCTGCGCCTCGACGGTGATGCCGTGCTGCCAGGCGTCATCGCGCTGGGCTATCACCAGGTGCACATCGACGACCAGACCTTCACCCTGGCCGTGGCGCCCGCCAATTGCTACAGCGTGGCCGAAGCGGTTGACGCCCAACCCGCGCGCGCCTGGGGCCTGAGCGCCCAGCTGTATGCGCTGCGTCGCCTCGGCGACGGCGGTTTTGGCGACACGCAGGCGTTAGAGCACATGGTCCGCGCCGCCGCCGAACGCGGCGCCGATGCCTTGGCGATCAGCCCGATGCACGCGATGTTCAGCGCCGACACCGAGCGCTACAGCCCCTACTCGCCGTCCAGCCGCCTGTTTCTGAACAGCCTGTACGCCTCGCCTGCCTGCATTCTGGGCGAGCGCGAAGTGCGCAATGCCATCGACGCCTGCGGTTTGACCGAAGAACTGCACACGCTGGAACAGCACACCCTGATCGACTGGCCCGCCGCCGCCAAGGCCAAGCAGCGCCTGTTGCGCGCCCTCTATGAAGACTTCCGCCACGGCGGACACCCGCAGCATGCCGATTTCCTGAGCTTTCGCCAGAATGGCGGTGAAGCCCTGGAGAACCATTGCCGTTTCGAAGCCGTGCAGGCCGTTCGCGCCGCCGCGGGTGAGGACCTCGACTGGCGGCACTGGCCCGAAGCCTGGCGCACGCCGCAAAGCCCTGAGCTGGTTAAGTTCGCCGCTGAGCACCGTGACGAAATCGGCTTCTACGCGTTCAGCCAATGGCTGATCGCGCGTTGCCTGGAGCGTGCGCAGCAAGCGGCGCGTGGCAGCGGCATGGGCGTCGGCCTGATCGCCGACCTGGCCGTCGGCGCCGACGGCGGCGGCAGCCAGGCCTGGAGCCGCCAGGATGAATTGCTGGCGAACCTCACCGTGGGCGCGCCGCCCGATATTCTCAACCGCGCCGGTCAAGGTTGGGGCATCTCGGCGTTTTCCCCCGAGGGCCTCAAACGCAATGGCTTCCGCGCCTTTATCGAGATGCTGCGAGCCAACTTCGCCCATGCCGGCGGCCTGCGCATCGACCATGTGATGGGCCTGCAACGCCTGTGGGTGATCCCCATGGATGCCTCCGCGCGCGAGGGTGCGTACCTGTATTACCCGGTGGACGACCTGCTGCGGCTGCTGGCGCTGGAATCCCAACGCCACAAGGCGATTGTGCTGGGTGAAGACCTCGGCACCGTGCCCGACGGCCTGCGCGAAAAACTCAGCGCGCGTTCGATTCTGGGCATGCGCGTGCTGCTGTTCGAACAAAATCACGATGGCCAGTTCAGGCCGATCCTCGACTGGCCGGACAACGCCTTGGCAACCACCAGCACTCACGACTTGCCGACCCTCAACGGCTGGTGGCACAGCCGCGACATCGAGTGGAATATCCAGCTCGGCCTGATCGACGCCCCGACGGTGGAGCAATGGAGCGAACACCGCCTGCACGAACGTCAAGCACTGCGCCAGGCCTTGAGCCAGGACCCGCAGAACTTTGTCGATGAAATTCGCAACGACACCGACCACATGATCGACGCCAGCGTGCGCTACCTCGGCCATACCCGTGCGCCCCTGGTATTGCTGCCGCTGGAAGACGCGCTGGGCATCGAAGAACAAGCCAACTTGCCCGGCACCACCGACACCCATCCCAATTGGCGCCGTCGCCTGCCGGGCGAAGCCGCCAGTCTGCTCGACAACGCCGGCGCTGCCCGCCGCCTCGAACTGCTGGCCGTTGCGCGTAACCAAGCCTATGAGCGTGACCGATGAAAGCACTGCCCCTGCGCGCTACCCAGCGCCTGCAATTCCATAAAGGTTTTACCCTGGACGACGCGGTGCCTCTGGTGCCGTACTTCGCCCAGCTAGGCATCAGCCATTTGTACGCCTCACCGATACTCAGTGCCCGCGCCGGCTCCATGCACGGCTACGACGTGGTCGACCCGACGACCGTCAACCCCGAACTGGGCGGCGAGCCGGCCTTGCGCCGCCTGGTTGCTGCGCTGCGTGAACACCAGATGGGTCTGATCCTCGATATCGTCTCCAACCATATGGCCGTGGGTGGCGCGGACAACCCGTGGTGGCTGGACCTGCTCGAATGGGGACGCCTGAGCCCCTACAGCGAATTCTTCGATATTCAGTGGCACTCGCCAGACCCGTTGCTCAAAGGCCAACTGCTGATGCCGTTCTTGGGCAGCGACTACGGCGAGGCCCTGCAAACCGGCACGCTGACGCTGCATTTCGACGCCGAGCATGGGGCCTTTTACGTCGAGCATTACGAACACCGCTTCCCGATCTGCCCGCGCGACTACGCATTGATCCTCGGCGCCGACGAGCCGCTCCGGCCGCTGGCCGAGCGTTTCAGCGCGCTGGCCTGTCAGGATGATGCCTACCACGAAGCCGCCTGGCTCAAGCAGGCGCTGGCCGAACGCGCGACCGAAAGCGACGTGCGCCAGGCCATCGAGCAACGTCTGGGCGAGTTCGACGCGCGCCAGCCCGAGGGTTTCAATCGTCTGCATCAATTGCTCGAAGAACAAGTCTACCGGCTCGCCAGCTGGCGCACGGCGGCGGACGATATCAACTGGCGGCGCTTCTTTGATGTCAACGAGTTGGGCGGCTTGCGCGTCGAACGCAAGGCGGTGTTCGAGGCCACCCACGGCAAGATCTTCGAGCTGATCAGCGAAGGCCTGATCGATGGCTTGCGCATCGACCATATCGACGGCCTGGCCGACCCACGCGGTTACTGCCGTAAGCTGCGGCGTCGGGTTGATTCACTGGCGCCCGAACGGCACTTGCCGATCTTCGTGGAAAAAATCCTCGGTGAAGGCGAAACCCTGCGCGAAGACTGGAACGTGGACGGCACCACCGGCTACGAATTCATGAACCAGCTGTCGTTGCTGCAGCACGATCCTCAAGGCTTCGAGCCGCTTGCCGAGTTGTGGACCCGCCACAGCGGACGGCCAGCGGCGTTTATCGAAGAAGCCTGGCTGGCGCGCCAGCAGATCCTGAATGGCTCGCTGGCCGGTGACTTCGAAAGCGTGGCCCAGGCCCTGCTGCAAGTGGCCCGTGACGATGTGATGACCCGCGACCTGACCCTGGGCGCGATCCGCCGCGCCTTGCAGGAACTGATCGTGCACTTCCCGGTGTACCGCACTTACATCAGCGCCCGTGGCCGCAGCGAAAACGATGACGTGTTTTTCCTGCAAGCCCTGGCCGGTGCCCGCAGCACCTTGAGCGAAGGCGACTGGCCGGTGCTCGACCACCTGGAAAAATGGCTGGGCGGCCAGCCGTGGCGCCATCGCCCGATCGGGCGTGAGCGCAAGATACTCAAGCATGCCTGTGTGCGCTTCCAGCAACTGACCTCTCCGGCCGCGGCCAAGGCCGTGGAAGACACCGCGTTCTATCGCTCGGCAGTACTGCTGTCGCGCAATGACGTGGGTTTCAGCACCGAGCAGTTCAGTGCGCCGGTGGCGGCGTTTCATACCGTCAACCAACAGCGCTTGCAGACCTTTCCCGACAACCTGCTGGCCACCGCCACCCACGACCACAAGCGCGGCGAAGATACCCGCGCACGCCTGGCGGTATTGAGTGAATGCGCGCCGTGGTACGTCGAACAGGTCGAGCACTGGCGCACCCTCGCCGCCCCCTTGCGCGAGGATGCCAATAGCCCGTCGGCCGGCGATGAGCTGATCCTGTATCAAGTATTGCTGGGCAGTTGGCCGCTGGACCTGCACCTCGACGTCGAAAACTACCAGCAGCGCCTCTGGCAATGGCAGCAAAAGGCCCTGCGCGAAGCCAAGTTGCAAAGCAGCTGGAGCGCGCCGAACGAGGCCTATGAACAAGGCGTCGAGGCGTTTCTCTCGCGCTTGTTGCTCAGCGAGGCCGGCAGCGCGTTGCGCACCGCCCTGGGCAATGCCGCTCACGCGATTGCCGCGGCGGGCGCAATCAACAGCCTGGCGCAATCCTTGCTTCGGATCACCGTGCCGGGTGTGCCGGACTTGTATCAGGGCGATGAGTTCTGGGACTTCAGCCTGGTGGACCCGGACAACCGTCGTCCGGTGGACTTCAGCGCACGGCAACAAGCGCTGAACACACCGCCGGACATCCCTGAACTGTTGTCCAACTGGCGCGACGGGCGCGTCAAGCAAGCGCTGATTGCCCAAGTGCTGGCGTTGCGCAAGGCGCACCCCGAGATCTTCCGCAGCGGCCGCTACACACCGCTGGAGGTCACCGGCACGCACGCAGAACACGTGGTCGCATTCTGTCGCGAACATGAAGGCAAACGCCTGCTGGTGGTGGTGCCGCGCTGGCCTCATCGCCTGCTGGAAAACGGTGAGCGGCCCCACATCAACGCGCAGGTTTGGGGCGATACGCGGGTGAAATTACCGTTCGCCGCGACAACGCAAAACTGGAAGGGACTTTTTCATACAGGCGCAGTCACACCAAACAAGGAGCTGTTGATCAGCGCTGCCCTGGGGGATTTCCCGGTCAATGTCTTTATCAATCCTGATGATCAAGAAAGCTGAAACTTTTCTGTGAGGAGCATTGTGATGAGTACTGAAGACAAACGTATTCGCGAGTTGGCGCATCAGATCTGGGAATCCGAGGGCAAGCCCCACGGAGAGGACACCCGCCACTGGGAGATGGCGCGCAAGCTGGCCGAAGCCGAAGCGCTGACGCCGAGTAAGCCCAAGGCCGCTGCCAAGCCGAAAACCGCGCCCAAGCCTGCGCCCAAAGCCAAGCCACCAGCACCGGCGGCGAGCAAACCGGCGCCGCCTGCGGCGAAAAAGCCCGCAGCGCCGAAAAAACCCAAGCCTTAAGCGTCACGACCTTACGGGCCTCCTCCCGGCGCTGCCGGCAGGAGGTTCCCTTTTGAATATCCACTGCGTCAGCTGAACGATCGCCAGCACGGTCGCGCTCGGCCCGAAAAAAGACCCTTGCAGGAGCAACTCAATGAGCAAACCAGATAAAAACCAACCGACGCCGGAAAACGAGCCGTCGCGGATTCGTGAAGGTTTGCCCTTCCCCCTCGGCGCCACCTGGGACGGCCTGGGCGTCAACTTTGCGCTGTTCTCGGCCAACGCCACCAAAGTTGAACTGTGCCTGTTTGACGACACCGGCGAAGTTGAGCTGGAACGTATCGAACTGCCCGAATACACCGACGAAACCTTCCACGGTTACCTGCCCGACGCCCACCCTGGGCTGATTTACGGCTACCGCGTATACGGTGCATATGACCCGGCCAATGGTCACCGCTTCAACCACAACAAATTGCTGATCGACCCCTATGCCAAACAGCTGGTGGGCGAACTCAAATGGTCCGAGGCGTTGTTCGGCTACACCATCGGCCACCCCGACGACGACCTCAGTTTCGACGAACGCGACAGCGCGCCCTTCGTGCCCAAGTGCAAGGTCATCGACCCGGCGCACACCTGGGGCAACGACCAGCCGGTGCGGGTGCCATGGGACCGCACGATCATTTATGAAACCCACCTGCGCGGCATCAGCATGCGCCATCCTTCGGTTGGCGAGTCGGTGCGCGGCACCTGCGCCGGGCTGATGGAAGATGATGTGCTCAAGCACATCCGCCAGCTGGGTGTGTCGTCGGTGGAATTGCTGCCCGTGCACGCATTCGTCAACGACCAGCACTTGCTGCAAAAAGGCATGACCAACTATTGGGGCTACAACAGCATCGCCTTCTTCGCCCCGGACCCGCGCTACTTGGCCAGCGGCAAGATCGCCGAATTCAAGGAAATGGTCGCGCACCTGCACGAAGCCAAGCTGGAAGTGATCCTCGATGTGGTCTACAACCACACCGCCGAAGGCAACGAGCGTGGCCCGACCCTGTCCATGCGCGGCATCGACAACGCCTCCTACTATCGCCTGATGCCTGACGACAAGCGCTTCTACATCAACGATTCCGGCACCGGCAACACCTTGGACCTGAGCCACCCGTGCGTGCTGCAAATGGTCACCGACTCCTTGCGTTACTGGGCCACCGAGATGCATGTGGACGGTTTCCGCTTTGACCTGGCGACCATTCTGGGCCGTTACCGCGATGGCTTCGACGAACGCCACAGCTTCCTCGTGGCCTGCCGCCAGGACCCGGTGCTGCGCCAGGTGAAAATGATCGCCGAACCTTGGGACTGCGGCCCCGGTGGCTACCAAGTGGGCAAATTCCCACCGGGCTGGGTGGAATGGAACGACCGTTTCCGCGACACCGTGCGCGCGTTCTGGAAAGGCGACGACGGCCAGTTGGCAGACTTCGCTGCACGCATGACGGCGTCCGGCGAGATGTTCAACCAGCGTGGTCGACGCCCGTACAGCTCGGTGAACTTCATCACCGCCCACGACGGCTTCACCTTGCACGACCTGGTGTCGTACAACGACAAGCACAACGAAGCCAACGACGAAAATAACCAGGACGGCAGCAACAACAACCTGTCCTGGAACCATGGCGTCGAAGGGCCTACCGAAGACCCGGAAATCAACGCGCTGCGCCTGCGCCAGATGCGCAACTTTTTTGCCACCCTGCTCTTGGCCCAAGGCACACCGATGCTGGTGGCCGGTGACGAATTCGCTCGCACCCAGCACGGCAACAACAATGCCTACTGCCAGGACAGCGAGATCGGCTGGGTCAACTGGGAGCTGGACGACGACGGCAAGGCGCTGCTCAAGTTTGTAAAACGCCTGATCAAGCTGCGCCTGGCGTATCCGATCCTGCGCCGTGGACGCTTCCTGGTGGGTGACTACAACGAAGACATCGGGGTGAAGGATGTCACCTGGCTGGCGCCGGATGGCAACGAAATGACCACCGAACAGTGGCAAGACAGCCATGGCCGCTGCCTGGGCATGCTGATGGATGGCCGCGCCCAGGAAACCGGGATTCGCCGCCCGGGTGGCGATGCGACCTTGCTGCTGGTGGTCAACGCCCACCACGACATGGTCAATTTCCGCCTGCCACCGGTGCCGGAAGGCGAATTCTGGACCTGCATGCTCGACACCAATGAGCCGGCGGTGCGCGGCCAGGAGCGCTTTGATTTCGAGCACGAGTACGCGGTCACCGGCCGCTCGCTGTTGCTGTTTGAACTGCAGCACGACGAGGTGTGAAATGGCGTTGCATGGATTCCTTCAAAGCTACCGGGGCTATGCGGACACGCACGCTTTGGGCCAAGCCCTGAAGGCACTTCAGGAAGAAGGCCTGGACCAGCTGCCGTTACCCGGCAGTGGCCAGACGCTGGAGCGATTCAGTCGTCTGGCCCAGGTGGCGGGCCACGATCTGCGCCTGTGCAAATTGTTCGAAGGCCACACCGACGCCCTGGCGATCATCGCCGAACTCGACAGCCCCCTGCCGCCTTTGGGCAGCTTGTGGGGCATGTGGGCGGCCGAACCGCCGACAGCCAAGGTGCGCGTGCACCGTGATGGCCATCGGTTGATCGTCGAGGGGCGCAAGGCCTGGTGTTCCGGGGCGGCGGTGGTCAGTCATGGCTTGCTGACCGCCTGGGACGACGAAGACCGTCAGCAACTGGTTGCCGTGGACATGGATCAGCCCGGCATTACCGTCACCAATGAAGGCTGGAACGCCGTGGGCATGGCCGCCACTGGCAGCGTCGAGATTGTGTTCGACGGGGCCAAGGGTATTGCCGTCGGCGGGCCGGGTGATTACCTGTCCCGCCCTGGCTTCTGGCAAGGCGGGATTGGTATTGCCGCCTGCTGGTACGGCGGCGCGCAACGCCTGGCCGAGGTGTTGCGCGAGCAATGCAGCAAGCGCCCCGAGCCCCATGCCCTCGCCCACCTGGGCGCAGTGGACAGCGTGCTCAACAGTGCGGCCTGTGTGTTGCGTGACAGTGCAGAACAGGTTGACCGCGCGCCACGGGCGGATGCACGGCTGCTGGCGCAGCAGGTGCGCGCCTGCATCGAAGATACCGTCGAGCAGGTCATCCACCATGTGGGCCGTGCGGCAGGTGCCGGGCCTTATTGCAAAGACCCGCACTTTGCCCAGTTGATGGCCGACCTGCCGGTGTACGTGCGCCAGAGCCATGCGGAACGCGACCTGGCGGCGTTGGGCGAACAGGTGGCTGAGCAGCCCACAGGGAGGTGGCAGTTATGAAACCCAACCCAATCGTAGGCCAGGGCACGCCACTGCATCAGTGGCAAGCCTCGTCGCACATGGCCGAACTGCCGCACATCAGCGTCGAACAGTTGGTACCCGAAGGGCATCGGGCAGTCATTATTGCCCCGCATCCGGACGATGAAGTGCTCGGTTGCGGTGGCCTGCTGCAAGGCCTGGCGGCCATCGGCCGGCCAATTCAGCTGATTTCGGTGACCGATGGCAGCGCCAGCCATCCGGGCTCTCAGCGCTGGCCGGTGGAGCGCCTGAGTGTGGTGCGCCCGCAGGAATCAGCCCAAGCATTGCACCGCCTGGGTTTGCCGTTGCACAGCCTCAAATGGCTGCGCGCAGGGTTCAGCGACAGTCAGGTGGCGGCGCAGGAAGCACAGCTGAGCGCGTTCATTCAACGCTACCTCAAACCCACGGACGTGGTCTTCACTACGTGGCGCGAAGATGGGCATTGCGACCATGAGGCCGTCGGCCGCGCCAGTGCAAAGGCCGCGCATGCGGTCGGCGCGACCCTGTATGAATTGCCGGTATGGACCTGGCACTGGGCAACCCCCGAAGACAGCCAGGTGCCCTGGCACCGCGCGCGCAAAATCCTGCTGACGCCCGAAACGGTGGCGCGTAAGCGTCATGCCATCCACGCGTTTGCCAGCCAGCTGGAGGGCGACCCGCAGATCGGCCTGCCGCCTGTGCTTGCGCCTTATGTGGTGGAACGCCTGCTGCAGCCTTTTGAAGTGGTGTTTGTATGAGCGTGGCCACGCCGTATTTCGACCAACTGTTCGCCGGCAATGACGACCCTTGGGCATTTCGCCAACGCTGGTACGAGCAGCGCAAACGCGCGCTGACCCTGGCGGCACTGACCCGCCCGCGTTATGCGTCGATATTCGAACCCGGTTGCGCCAACGGCGAGCTGAGCGCCGAACTGGCGCCGCGCTGTGACCGCCTGGTGTGTTGTGACACGGCCAGTGCCGCAGTGGCATTGGCGAAAACCCGGTTGCTGGGGTTCCCCCATGCCGAGGTGCAGCAAAGTCGTTTGCCGGAACAGTGGCCGACCGGCTCGTTCGAACTGATCGTGTTGAGCGAGCTGTGCTACTACCTGGATGCCGATGATTTGCACCGCCTGGTTGACTGCGCCCTTGGCGCCTTGACCGAAGATGGGCAACTGCTTGCCTGTCACTGGCGCCCCCGCATTGAAGGTTGCCCGCAGACCGCTGAACAGGTGCATGCCCTGCTGCAGCAACGGCTGGGTATGCCGCCGGTGGTGCAGCATCACGAAAGTGATTTCCTGCTCGACCTGTGGAGCCGCGACGGCACCTCGGTCGCGACTCTGGAGGGGCTGCGATGATCGGCGTTCTGATCCCGGTGCATAACGAAGAAGCGCTGCTGGGCGAATGCCTGAAGGCCGCCTTGGTTGCTGCCCGCCATCCGGGGCTGCTCGGCGAAGCGGTTCAGATCCTCACCGTGCTCGACAGCTGCAACGATGGCAGTGCGGCAATCGTGCAAGCCTATGCGGTGCACAGCCTGCACGTGCAGGCGCGCAATGTCGGGCAAGTGCGCGGTGTGGGTGCGCGGCACTTGCTGAATCAAGGTGCACGCTGGATTTCGTGCACGGACGCCGACAGCCGCGTCGCCCCTGACTGGCTGGTGGCGCAATTGGCGCTGGGTGTCGACGCGGTGTGCGGCACCGTGACCGTGGACGCCTGGAGTGAAGGCTTCGACCCCGCGGCGAAAATTCGCTACACCCAGGCCTACCAGGCCCGAGACGGCCATCGCCATGTTCACGGCGCCAATCTGGGCGTGAGTGCTGGCGCCTATGTGCAGGCCGGCGGGTTCGAACCCCTGGCGTGCCACGAAGATGTGCAACTGGTGCGCAATCTGGAGCGTTGCGGCGCGTCAATCGCCTGGAGTCACACGCCACAGGTGATTACCAGTGGCCGGCTCGACTGCCGCGCCCAAGGCGGGTTTGGTGACTATTTGAAGAGCCTCATGCAGACCAGCTGAAAAAATCAACATTTCACGATGTAAAACCCATGAATCCTTGACTATGCTGATAGCGCCTTGCCGGTATTCCAGGGTTGGAGTACCGCGCATCACCGCAGCGGAGTCTGCGGCGAACAAAAAGAGCGTCGTCCCGTCAACGGGGTACGGCCCAGCATCAATCGACAAGGATGTGACACCCATGAAGCCTGCCTCCTTAAGCGAGGGCCGCCGCGGTCCCGCGCAAATCTGGAACAGCGCGCCACAGTTGGCGCAAATTCCCGCTATCTCTCCTTCTTCGCTGGTGCCGCCCGGTGCACGCGTGGTGGTGATTGCTCCGCACCCTGGCGATGAAGTGCTGGCGTGTGGAGGGCTGCTGCAACTGTTCAGTACTCTGGAGCACCCGCTGCTGCTGATCTCGATCACCGATGGCAGCGCCAGCCATCCGGGATCTCACGCATGGCCGGCGAGCCGCCTGAGTGTGATTCGCCCCCAGGAAAGCGCCGAGGCGTTGCGCCGGTTGGGCATGCCGCTGCACAGCTTGAAGTGGATTCGCGGCGGTTTTCGTGACGACGCCCTGGCGAGCAGTGAACAGCCGATGAGCCAGTTCATTGCGCGTTACCTGCAGCCGGGCGACGTGGTCTTCACCACGTGGCGCAACGACGGCAATGACGACCACGACGCCGTCGGCCGTGCCAGCGCCAAGGCCTGCAGCCTGATCGGAGCGCGGCTTTATGAACTGCCCATCTGGGCCTGGCACAGTCCGGCGCGTGAAGCGGCGATGATGCCTTGGCAGCGGGCGCATAAGGTGCGTCTGGACAGCTGGAGCGTCGCGCGCAAACTTCACGCCGCTCATGCCTACGCCAGCCAATTGGTCGGCGACCCGGCCATCGGGCTCGCGCCGATGCTCGCCCAGGAACTGCTGGAGCGCATGCGCGAGCCGTATGAGATCGTGTTCGCGTAGCGCGGGCGGATATGTATCGCAGTGTGTACAGCAGGCGTGGCGATACACAGCGTTTAACCCGAGACCGTTCCTGAAATATGCGCGATACAGCGCAGCGGTCAACTGAGTGTCAGGCACCCATCAGCCGCAGGAGGCTCGCCTTGCACACTCTGTTGACCCGTCGCTCCAAACACCGTCCGCTTTTTCTGGCATTGGCCTTGTTGCCATTCGGCGCCCTGGGCGTGGCGCACGCTGAAATGCCCGAGCCGTCAACGCCGGCCAGCCATGACCAGTCCGCCTTCGGCGCGCTCAAGCACGTCAAGGCCGGGGTGCTCGATGTGGCCTACGCCGACATTGGCCCGGGCAACGGTCAGGTGGTGATCCTGCTGCACGGCTGGCCCTACGACATCGACAGTTACGCCAACGTCGCGCCGCGGCTGGCGGCCAAAGGCTACCGCGTGTTGATCCCGTATGCCCGCGGCTATGGCGCCACGCGTTTCGTGTCGGATAAAACCCTGCGCAACGGTGAACCGGCGGCGTTGGCACAGGACGTGATCGACTTCATGGACGCGCTGAAGATCAAGCAGGCGGTACTCGGTGGGTACGACTGGGGCGCGCGCTCGGCGGATATCGTCTCGGCGCTGTGGCCGGAGCGGGTCAAGGCATTGGTGTCTGTCAGCGGCTACCTGATCGGCAACCAGGCTGCCGGCCAGCAACCGCTGCCGCCCAAGGCGGAATTGCAGTGGTGGTACCAGTTCTACTTCGCCACCGAGCGCGGCGCCGCCGGCTACCAGAAAAACACCCACGAATTTGCCAGGCTGATCTGGCAAACCGCTTCGCCGAAGTGGACCTTTGACGAGGCCACGTTCGCACGCAGCGCCAAAGGCCTGGATAACCCTGATCACGTCGCTATTACCGTTTTCAACTACCGTTGGCGCCTGGGTTTGGTGCAAGGCGAGGCGCAATACGACGCGCTGGAACAGCGACTGGCCCAGTCGCCCACCATCGGCGTGCCGACCATCACCCTCGAAGGCGACGCCAACGGCGCACCGCACACGCAACCCGAGGACTACGCCAAGCGCTTCACCGGCAAGTACGAATTTCGCCTGATCAATGGCGGAATCGGCCACAACCTGCCGCAGGAAGCCCCGGCAGCGTTCGCCAAGGCCGTGTTCGACGCCGATCACCTGTGACCTTATTGCGACGACCTGGCGCGGGTACCGACCTTGGGCGGGGCGTGTTTTTGCTGCTCAGCGCGCGGCTGTAGGGGAAAGGCACTCTCTGGCTTGAACAGTGTTGCCAATTGAACACGGTGGTCCGAATGGACTCGGGCCACCGTGTGTTGATCAGGCCGGCACGCCGAGAATGGCGTGCGAGGCCTTGATCACCGCTGTCGCGATGACGCCTGGCGCCAAACCCAACTCCCCACCGCGTCGCGGGTGACGATGGCGTAAACCTTCGAACCACCGGCCAATTCGAGCACCACTTCGGCGTTCACCGCACCGTCGTTGACGCTCAGTACCGTGCCTTCCAGGCAGTTGCGCGCCAGTCATCAACATGACCCACGGCGCCTTGATCAGTGCCACGGCAACAACTCCAGTGTCCCGTCTGCCGGCGTTGTGCACCTGTATTGGCTACCTGTTGTCGCCCGAGCTGGCGACAAGCCTGAATCGACAATGTGAAAAATTTGTTAAGCATTTAACGTCAAAGGCTTTTTTGCTCGGATCCAATCTGACACACTGATGCGAATAATTATCATCATCTTTGTTATTCGCTAGGGACGGCACTTTCGGGAGAGTCGGTTTCATGTCTGTGCAACAACACGGCGGTAAAGGTTTTTCACCCAATTTGATCGCGATGGCCATCTGTATTGCCAGCTCACAAGCGGCCTTCGCCGCCGACACGCAGCCGCCAGCCGACGTCGTCGAGTTGGGTGCAACGCAGATCAACACCGAGCAGCAACTCGGCGCGACCACCGAAGGCAGCCCGTCCTACACCACCGGCTCGATGGCCACGGCAACCAAACTTCCACTGACGATGCGCGAAACCCCACAGGCCGTCACCGTCATCACGCGACAGCGTATGGATGACCAGGCGATGACCAGCATCAACGACGTGGTCAAGGCCACGCCCGGGTTGTTCCTGAATTTCTCCAACGGCCCTGGCCGGCAGTCGTACACCTCGCGCGGTTTCGACATCGACAACCTGATGTATGACGGTATTCCCAGCGGCTACAACGGGGTCACGGTCGGCGCCCAGCCGAACCTGGCCATGTTCGACCGCGTCGAGGTAGTGCGCGGCGCAACAGGTCTGGTCACCGGTGCCGGCAACCCTTCAGCCGCCATCAACCTGATCCGCAAGCGACCGCTGGACGAGCAGAAAGTCACCCTCACCGGCGCCGCCGGCAGCTGGGACAATTACCGTGGCGAGCTGGACGCTTCCAGCCCGCTCAACGACAGCGGCACATTGCGCGGCCGGGTGGTCACTTCTTACGGTGATGCCAACAGTTTCATCGATAAAGTCCAGGAAGATCACGGCCTGTTCTACGCCGTCACCGAAGCGGATTTGAGCGAAGACACCACCCTGACCCTGGGTTTCTCCAACCAGAAGGACAAGACCAACTACTTCTGGGGATCGGCGATGGTCGGTCAGGACGGCCATCACCTGGACCTGCCGCGCTCCTACAACCCCGGCACCCGCTGGGAGAACAAGGACCAGGAAATCAACACGGTGTTCGCCGAGCTGCGTCAGCGCCTGGCCAACGACTGGAGCCTTCAAGTCAACGCCAACTACGCCGAACAGAACGCGTTGTTTTCAGGCTCTTACCAGTCGCGCTGGGTCAACAACACCCCAGCCCGCACGGTCTACCAGGCGGCCTACGATGAAAACCAGGCCGGCATCGACGCCTTTGCCAGCGGCCCTTTCCAGGCGTTCGGGCGTACCCATGAACTGGTGGTGGGCGCCAGCAAGCGCATCTACGACCTGACCACCCACAGCTACAGCCCGTACGACACCAACTGGCCACTCACCGCCGGCAAGCCGGACTTTGTGCACACCGACAACCAGCGCGAAGTCACCACTCAGGATGGCGTCTACGTCACCACGCGCCTGAGCCTGGCCGACCCGTTAAAGCTGATCCTCGGCGGGCGCCTTGACTGGTATGACTACGACAACCGTGACGGCGACGGTGACTATCATGTCACCCGCAACCTCACCCGCTACGCAGGTTTGATCTATGAGCTGGACGACCATCACTCGGTCTACGTCAGCTACAGCGACATCTTCACGCCGCAAAGTGAAAAGGACACGTCCGGTAAGCCGGTCAAGCCGATTGTCGGCAAGAACTACGAGGTCGGCATCAAGGGCGAATACCTGGGCGGCGCGCTGAATGCGAGCCTGGCGCTGTTCCGCGTCGACCAGGAAAACCGGGCGGTGCAAGTGTTCGTGCCAAACTGCCCGCAGGCCTCCTGCAACGAAGCCTCCGGCGAAATTCGCAGCGAGGGTATCGACGTCGAACTGCAAGGCGCGTTAACCGAGAATTGGCAGGTTGGCGGTGGCTACACCTACGCCCGTACGCACACCATCAAGGACGAGGCCAACCCGCAGAAGGTCAACAAGCAGTACGACACCGACACGCCAGAACAGCTGTTCAAACTGACCACGCGCTACAACCTTCAGGGCCCGCTGGAAAAATTCCGCGTGGGCGGCAACGTCTCCTGGCAGAGCCGCATGTACAACGACCTTGCCCTCGCGGACGGCAGTAAATACCGGCTCAAACAGGGCAGCTATGCGGTCACCGACCTGATGGCCGGCTACCAGGTCAACCAGCACCTGGACCTGCAGCTCAACGCCAACAACATCTTCGACCGTCGCTACTACTCGACCATCGCCAACTCGGTGAGCTACGGCGGTGACGCGTACGGCAACCCACGCAACATGATGCTGACCGCCAAGTACACCTTCTGATCATCATCGCAGCCTCGGCTATCCGTTCGGGTAGCCGTTCTTAAAGTCCCGTTCAAGGATGCCGATAACGTTCTGGCATCCCTGAATCAAAAAGCACACGAATACCTGCTTCACTCCACCGGCGGCCCGTCGTGGCACGCCGCATGCTTGCCTATTACCCGCCGAACACATGGAGTAAGAGTGAATGCCCACCCGCCCGCGTTTTCTAGAGCACTACCGCAAGGCCGATCGCATCATGCTGGCGTTGGTCTGGCTGATGTTTCTGTTCTCACTCGGGCTGGCGTTCTGGCACGACACCTGGCTTCAGGCATTGACCGTGGGCGCAGGCACCAGTGTGGTGCTGACGGTGCTCTATCGCGCCCTCGGCGGGACACGTTTGATGCGCTGCCTGCTGGGCGCCGGCTTGATGGTAATGGCCGCCCTGCACATCAACCAGGCGCAAGGCGTGATCGAATCACACTTCGGCATTTTCGCGTTGCTGGCGGTGCTGACGTTCTACCGCGACTGGCTGCCGATCCTGGTCGCGGCGGCAACGATCGCCGTGCATCACGTGGTCTTCCACGCCTTGCAACATCAAGGCTTCCCGGTGTTTGTGATGGAACACCACGGCGGCTGGAGCATGGTGTTCGTCCACGCCTTTTACGTGGTGATGGAGACCGTCGCCCTGCTCTACCTGGCCATTCACAGCCAGCGTGAGGCGGTCGAAAGCCAGGAAATGCTCGAGAAAATGCTCGCCGTGACCACCCAGCTCACCGTCGAAACCGCCCAAGGTGAAGGCAAAGTGCACGTTTCCCTGGCCAAGCGCTTCGACCACTTCCTGCAGCAAATCACCCACCTGATCGACGGAGTGACCCGCGACTCCCAGGGCCTTGGCCAACTCGGCCAGGAACTGGCCAGTGCCAGCGGCACCCTGGAAAAAGGCGCACGCCATCAGTTGGCAGAAATCACCCAGATGACCGGCTCGATGCAGCGCATGGAAGACGCCATGGGCCACATCACCGTGCACGTTGAACAGGCTGTCGAGCACGCCGGCCAAGCCAGCCAACAAATCGTGCGCGGCCAGGAAAGCGTCGGCCGCGCCCAGCATGAGATCACCCAACTGGCTTCACGCATTCACGGCACCCACTCCACCGTGCAAGACCTCGCGGCGCAAGCCGAGCAGATCGGCTCGGTGCTCGAAGTGATCAGCAGCATCGCCAACCAGACCAACCTGCTCGCGCTCAACGCCGCCATCGAAGCTGCGCGCGCTGGCGAGCAAGGCCGAGGGTTTGCCGTGGTCGCCGATGAAGTACGCAGCCTGGCTCAGCGCACGGCGGTGTCCACCCAGGAAATCAAACAGATCATCGAAGGCTTGCAACACGGCAGCCGTCAGGCCGTTGAGGCAATGCATGACAGCCAGCAAGGCGTAGAGCGTTGCGTACAAGACAGCCAGTTGGCGGTACAGATGCTGCAAGCGGTAGGCGCCGATATCGCGCGCATCGACGCACTGAATGGGCGAATTGTGAGCACCACGCGCGAGCAGTCCACGGCCAACCTGGAGATTGTCGGGCGCTTGCAAGCGGTGCAGAGCATTGCGCAAAGCACCGCGGATGATGTGGAGACGCTGGCCCGCAGCAGTGAACGGTTACCGCCGATTGCGGTACGCCTGGATGCCCTGGGGCGCAGGTTTCATCAATGAAGTCATGAGTCTCGGGACAATGAGGAGGTGATCTGAGCAATCGCCCCCTGATCCGCCTCGTGCAGCGTGCGGTACTGATTGACGACTTCGGTTTCTTCCACCGTGAGGTCATCCGCGCTCATGTGCGAACGCTCGCCGCTCAGCACATACAGCACATCGACCCCTCTGCGACGGATCGCCATCAGATAGTCCGATTTGGGCAGCCTCTCGCCCCGTTCATAGTGGCCCTGTGCGTTTTCGGCCACACCCCCTATCACACCAAAATCGTGCTGGGAGAGTAAAAGCCTTTTGCGCTCTTCCTTTAAGCGCCCGCCTAAACTGCTGTCCATGTTGAATGCCTGCCATGAGGGTATAAACCACCATACGCCTATACACCTCAAAGAAGGTCACTCATTTGAGTTGACCTTTCAGGGCATAGTCCGACAGGTCAATGGCGTCAGCGTTGGGGGAAAGAAACCTGCCGAGCCGCTTTTTAAAACCAGACGCTGTCGCCAGCCGCAACACGGCGTGGCCGAGCGCTATTGCAACGCGTGAGTGAGCAGACGCCAACCGGGGCACGCCTTGCGCTTGAGCCTGTTGTACCAGCGCATGATATGGCCATCGCTTGGCTCACGCGGCAGGTCGAAAACCTGCTCGGTACCTTGTGCAAAGCGCACATGCACCTGCTGGCCATCGTCGTGCAGGGTTTCAACGCTGTCGCCAAACCGGCATGTGACCCGGTCCTCGCTGTGCTGGATCAACAGCTTGGCGAGTTCGCCACGCAGCATCTCCAGTTCAGCGATCGGCCCTGCGCCGTCAAAGCCGTTCACGCCGATGAAAGCTTTTGTCCGGTCGTGGCGGTCAACGAAGGCGATGCCTTGTTCGTGGGTTGTATTCGCCCGAATCGGTTCCTCCAGGCCCATGCGCTGCACGACAACACGGCCCGCACCCCGCACGTCGATAGTCTGCCCGCCATCGCGAAAAGCCGGTGCCCTTTCAGCCACCGTGACGTGTGCGCCCTGCCGGGACAACCACTAGGAACTAGGATTGGAATGCCCGCTACTGGCATAGGCCGGTCCGCTTGTGCCCTTCACTGCAACGCGCGGATTGTCCAGCCGCCTCAACTGCCCTTATCCTCAACGCTCCCCGCCCAACCCGGAGCCGCCATGGACCTTGCCACGCTCGCCCTCTTCCTCCCCGCCTGCTTCGCCCTGAACATGGCGCCAGGCCCGAACAACTTGCTGTCGGTCAGCAACGCCACCCGCTACGGCTATCGCACGTCTTGCCTCGCCGGTGTTGGCCGCTTACTGGCCTTCGCCGGCATGATCGCCCTCGCCTCGGCGGGCCTGGCGGTGGTGCTGCAAACCTCGGAGTTGTTGTTTTACGCGATCAAGATTCTGGGCGCGGCGTATCTGTTTTATCTGGCGTTTCAGTTGTGGCGGGCTAATCCGCAGACAGAGGCTGAATCGGCGACGGAAAAGGTGGGGTTATGGGCGTTGGCGCGTCAGGAGTTTCTGGTGGCGGCGGGCAAGCCCTATGATGGGCAATATAAAGTTTTTTTACGAGCCGCTATCGGCCAGAAACTGCTACTCAAAGGTTTCTCCATCTAGGGGTAATTAAATAGGTCCCCGCATCATTACGGGGCTGGGTTGTAGTGAGGTTGAGGCGTTAAGGAGAGCCATCCTGTAACACCGATCCAGCGCCAAACGAGGTACATTTTTCAGTGTTAATTAGAACGAGGTTCATACACCGCGTTGTACTCGCTGAGGAGGAACGACGGCAGATCTCCAATACAAGTGAGAGTTATCCTTGCCAGCCAGCCGCAATGTTACCGACAAGGAATTAAAAGAGATGCATTAACTCCCAATTTTTCAGAGTTATCTGATAGATTCGGATATCCGGCTCATCACGAAATCAAGCTAATCTGCCACCATCACTAGGAATATTTTATGAGCAAAAACGATCACCCGCCTAGACTCTTTATTTCTTATAGCTGGTCTTCCCACGACCATCAGCAGTGGGTGATGACACTAGCAAGTGAGCTGAGAGAGTCGGGTGTTGATGTGATACTTGACAAATGGGACCTTAAAGAAGGACACGACTCCATACGTTTCATGGAGTCAATGGTGACTGATGAAAGCGTCACCAAGGTAATTATTGTCTCAGATAAGACCTACGCAACCAAAGCCGACGGACGTGCGGGCGGGGTAGGTACAGAAAGCCAAATTATTTCCAGTAAAGTCTATGAGACTTCCAAGCAAGAAAAGTTTGTAGCCGTAGTTCCCGAGAAAGAGGATGGCAAGGCTTGGCTACCTACATTCTATGGAAAACGTATTTATATTGATCTCAGCGAATCTGAAAACTATGCACAAAATTTTGAACAACTGCTCCGATGGATCTATGATCAACCTTTATATTTAAAGCCAGAGATAGGTAAGCGACCAGCTTTTTTGACCAACTCTTCTGCAGTTTCGCTTGGCACCAGCTCTAGACATCGACGTGCCTTGGATGCGGTAAAGCAAGGCAAACCTTTCGCTGCAGGAGCAGTTGATGAATACTTCCAAGCTGTATCTGAAGGCTTTGAAAAATTCAGGATTAAAATAGATCTTGAGAAAGAATATGATGAACAGGTTTTTGAGAATATTGAAGCTTTCCTACCATGTCGAAATGAAATCATTCAGCTTTTAACTGCCATTGCGCAGTATGGCTCCCTACCCGACATCGACTTGAAAACTCATCGATTTCTTGAGTCATTATTGCCGTACATGGATCGCCCCCAACATTTAACGCACTACCGAGAAACTGATTTCGATAATTTCAGATTCATAGTTCATGAGCTTTTTCTTTACGCCGTGGCAATCTTCTTGAAGAGTGAACGATTTGACACGACACAAGCACTACTCTCCACCCCTTATTACGTTCATGGAAGAATATCTTACCCGCAGAGCGGCGCTTTTGGATATGCAGTATTTCGAAACTACGCAAGGGTACTTGATCACCGAAACCAACGTTTAAGCTTAGGTAGACTTTCACTTACAGCAGATCTATTAAAAGACCGGTCGAAAACTTCAGGCTTAGATTTCAACCAGCTCATGCAAGCTGACTTTGTACTCTTCTTGAGAGGAACGCAGAGTGGAGAGCGTTGGTTTCCAGAGACCCTACTGTACGCGAGCCACTCATATACGGCTTTCGAAATTTTTGCGCGATCAATGTCCCAAAAATACTTTGACTCTATAAAAGCGCTTATTGGCGTAGCTAATAAAGAGGAGGTTGGGAAACTGCTGTTGAACTTCAAGGGTCCACAATCCCAGCTGCCACGTTGGCAATTCGACACCTTCAACCCAGAGTTACTGGTTGGATATGAGATGCTCTGCACACGAAGCTAAAGTTTGAATCGCAACGAGTTTCGTAAACTCATTTAAGAGGCTGCTTCTGGCCGTTAGTTTTTTACTCGAACGGCAACGGGTCGAAAGCGACCATTCCGCGACTGAGGATCAAGCTGGCCAGCAGCAATCCTAATGATTGCCAATATAAACCTTTGCGGTAATGCCAAGTGAACACTTTCGCGCCTAGGAATTGAACAATGACTGATTTCTTCACAACTGCATGGGAATTCATCGCGAGGCTGCCGGCAGTTCTCGGATGGACCGTGATTGGCGGACTGGCAACAGCTCTTATCGCCGCGATCGTGAGCATCTGGAACACCCGGAGATCGCTAGACGTGCAGCGCCTGACAAATGCGCGGTCGGCCTCCACCTTCATCGCCGACAAGCGCCAGAAATGGATAGATGATCTGCGCACTGACGCTTCCAAATATCTGTCGTTGTCGTTGGAGACTTCAGAGGCTTGGAAGCAGCTCTACTGGGTGTGTGGGAACGAATACGAAGAGCATTGGGATCATGATCCTCAGAACGTCCTCAAGGTTTGCGAATCGCTACGCATAAAATTCCTCAGTGAGAACGCAACGCGTGATAGCGAGCACCACCAACTCTATATGCGCATCATTTTGCGTCTGAACAACTATGAAGCAGCGCATCAGAGGCTAATAACCACGCTAGATGAGCTGCGCACTCACATGAGCGACCTAGCGACGGCTGCACTCAGGGGATCTTACTCGAATCAGAAACTGTTCGACTCCATAGCGCTGACTCTGGACTGCGCTGCGGCATACACCAAGATCATCCTCAAGGAAGAATGGCAGCGCCTAAAACGCGATATCGCGGACCCTGATAGGCTGATACGCGAAATCCTAACCTCCAATAGGCCTCAGATGGAGACCATAGGTACGATGCCGCTTAAGCCCGCGTCCGGCGTTGCCTCGTCGTTATCCAAAGAAATTCCATTGCCACTAAAGTCCTAGGGCTGAATTCTTACAACCTAATATTCGTTTGGAGGCTCGGATTAACAGGGTTTGAACGGCTGGCTTAGCCGCAAAACCGAGCCTGCCGTGAATTCAAGCTAGGCCACAGCAACCCAAAGGCTATCTTGATCTTCACAGCCTTCCTGCCGCAGTTCGTGGTGCCAGGCCAGCCGATCACGCCACAATTTGCGCTGCTGGGCGCGATGTTCCTGGTGCTGGAATGGATCGCCATCAGCGCCTATGCCTACATGGGCCTGCACATGCGTCGCTGGTTTGCCGAGCCGCGCGGTAAACGAATTTTCAATCGATGCTGCGCGGGGTTGTTGTCGGCAGCGGCAACGGTGCTGTTGATGGCGCGTCGCGCTTGAGGTCGCTGCGAAACAGCGAGTGATGCCATCGCTCGCAAGCGCCGCTACACTGCCCACCTGCACCTCACGAATGGATTCGACATTGCGCCGCTTCGCCCTACCCCTCGCTTTACTGTGCTTTGGCCTGCTGGCCTATTGCTTGGTCGCCTTGGCGATCAGTCTGTGGCGCAGCCCCCACAGCCCCACACTGTTGATTGGCGCCTTCTACGACGAAGGCATCATCGTCGATAAAAACCCGGTCAAGGCCGCAGACTGGTATTTGCGCGCGGCGGAAAAAGGCGAGACCTTCGCACAGTTCAAAACCGGCTTTTTTTACTTTTTCGGGCGCGGTGTGGCCGTTGATCACCGCAAGGGCCTGGAGTGGATCACGCTATCAGCCGAGAAAGGCAACTCTGAAGCCCAGTTTTTTTTGGGGGATGCAAACTATGGCGGCGTGGAAATGCCGCGCGATAGCGCTCAAGCCGCGGTGTGGTATCGCAAGGCTGCGCAGCAAGGTCATGCCCGCGCCCAGCAACGGCTTGCTGACGCCTATTTCAGAGGCATTGGCGTTGAGCAAAGCGACCGCAAGGCATTCTTCTGGGCGCGCAAAGCCAGTGCGCGAGGCGATGCTGAGGGCCAAACGCTGTTGGCGACCTTTTATTTCACGGGCGTAGGCACGCCGAAAAACCCTCAGCAAGGCATCCAGCTGCTGACCCAGGCCGCCCACTCAGGCAATAGCGAAGCATACGAATGGCTCGGGATGGCCAACCTGAATGGCATCGGCACCCCCAAAGACGTACCCGCCGCCATTGGGTGGTATACCCGCGCTGGCGACGCGGGCCGGGCCAAAGCGCAGTACATGCTTGGTTATCTGTACAGCAGCAGCGGTGCAGTGCCGGCAGACTATTCAACGGCGAACCGATGGCTGCTCAAGGCCGCGACACAAGGGTACGCTGTCGCGACGGCGACCCTCGCCATGCATGTGGATATGGGAAAGGGCTTTGAACCTAACAAGCTCAAGGCATGCGGCCTCGTGCGCGTGGCGCTGAATCAAAAGCTGTCCGAGTACGAGGACTATTTACGCGGCCAGCTTGAGCGTGAGGAAAAAGCCTTGTCCGCAGAACAACTGGCCGACGTCGCGGCGCTGGAAGCCCTCTATTCAACCCCGCAAGGGCTTGGGCAATTGCTGGGTGATATAACCAGCACGCCGTAGGCACACACAAGGGCAAAGTCGATGAGTGCTTTTCAAAAAGGAGAACACGCCATGACCCGAAACCAGCTCGCCGACCTTTACCGAGGGTATATCGACTGCCTCAACCGCCAGGGCTGGGAGCGCCTCGGCGATTTCGTGCACCCGCAGGTGACCTACAACGCCACCCCCGTCGGCCTTGCCGGCTACCGCGCGATGCTGGAGCGGGACTTTCGCGAGATCCCCGACCTGGTGTTCCGCATCCAACTGCTGGTCGCGGATCCGCCCACCGTCGCCAGCCGGTTGAACTTCCACGTCACGCCCAAAGGTGAATTTTTCGGCTTGCCGATCAACGGCAAGACGGTGACCTTCGATGAGAACGTATTCTACGAATTCGTCGACGGGAAGATCGCGCACGTGTGGTCCGTGATCGATAAGGCGGCGATCAAACAACAGCTTTAATGGATGGAGCCGCTTGTGGAGAACCCGCTTTTCACCTTTACCACCCAACCCTACCCACCGCGCCAACGCTTTGAAGTGTGGCGTGAGGAAGTGAATGCGATCTTCGATATCACCATCAGCGAGCCTGAATCCGCCGCCTTCAATTACCGCCTGGCCACCGGTTACCTGGGTTCGTTATTGATGGGCTGCGGTGCCTGGGACGGTGCCGGGGAGCCTGTGCCGTATCGGGTCAAGCGTTCCACACAAATGATTCGCCGTGACAGCCTCGACCACTACTACCTCTGCCTGGGCCTGACTCACACGATTAATGGCACAGCAGGCCGCACCACGCTGGCGGCGGGTAACGCGCAGATTTACATGCTGGACCTGGCCCGTGAACTCGATTGCCTGATCACGGCTGGCGATACCGTGATCCTCACCATTCCTCGCGACTTGCTGGCGCAAAGCCTCGGCTACAAAGACGTGCATGGCCAGGTGCTGCAGGGCGGCTTGAGCGAGCTGCTCGCAGACCATATGCGCGCGTTGCAACAGCGCCTGCCGCGCCTGACACCCGATGAAATTCCGCACGCCCAACAGGCGACGCTGGCCATGGTATCGGCAGCTTTGGCGCCGACAGTGGTCAACCTGCAAACCGCCGAGCAAGCGATCGACCACACCCTGTTCAACCGCGCCCGGCGCTTGATTGAACAGCACCTGCGCAGCCCGGAATTGTCCCCGGTTTTCCTGTGCAAACACTTGGGTATTTCGCGGGCGCAACTGTATCGGGTGTTCAGCCAGGAATCCGGCGTGGCGGCGTATATCCAGCAGCGCCGGTTGAACCGCGCGCGGGTGATTATCCAGAGTGATACCGGCGCGCGGCAGCGGGTGTCGGGGCTGGCCTTCCAGTTCGGCTTCAAGAGTGATGCGCACTTCAGCCGCACCTTCAAGCAAGCCTTTGGCTATTCGCCGCGCGAGGCCCGGGAGTTAAGCGCCGCTGCCCAGGCGCCGGAGCGCGTGAGCCGCCACACCGGGTTCTCGTTACGCAACATCCTGGGGCAGATGAACGCGGTCTGAGACACCCAGGCAAGTCATTGAGACGCGCAGACAGGAACATTTTTTCCGCGTGTTTTTCACCGTTTTATCATTGGCCGACGTTCCAGAGCCCTGACTAAACGGAGAAAATCATGGCCCGTCGTACTGTTATCGCAACGTTTGCCACCGCCCTCTTGCTGACGGGTTGCGCCAATGGCGTCAACGGACTCAGCAGCTTGAACAACCTGTCATTGCCGGGTATTCAGGGCAAAGCCGGGCCGGATATTTCGCTGTTCGACACCACGTATGTCAGGACGCACATCATTTCTGGCAAGACCACCTCCCAACAGCTCAAAGCCCTGTATGGCGAACCGCAGGACCAGTCGATTTCATCCGACGGCACCGAAACCTGGAACTACGCGCCCTCCACCACCCAGAACGCGTCCATGCGCCACTTGCTCGGGCTGGTCTCCAACCGTATCCCCGGCAATACCTACGACAATGCCCTCGACACCCGGCGCACCGCCATCGACAACCTTGCACCGCAGCAACAGAGCCGCCGCCTGAACATCCACCTCAACAATGGCGTGGTCAGGGACTACAGCATTCTGTAACAGCACCGCCCAGCGGTGAGCGCAGGCTCGTAGTGGCGAGCGGGCTAGCCCCGCGTTGGGCTGCGCAGCAGCCCCGCAACCTGCCAATGGGGTATGCCGGTGGTACCGAGGCGGCCTCATTGGGAGCGCTTCGCACTCCAACGCGGGGCAAGCCCGCTCGCCACACCGGCCCACGTTCTGGCATCCTGACGCTTCCAAAGTCGTCGAACGCGAGCAGCAAGCCCATGAGCCACGGCGTCAAACTTGAACCCCGTACACTGCCCGTCCCGCAGTCCATCAGCCCTCAAGCGCAGGCCACACTGCAACGCCTGGTCGGGGCTGACGGTGTGCCCCTCAATGCACTGCACGCGATGCCCACGCCCGAGGACCATGACGGCTGGCGCCGTCTGCAGGCCGCCGTGGCCCAGAACTACGCCAGCACCAACGCGGGGCAAGCGGCGTCGCTGCGGGCCAGCCTGCACACCATCAGGGTTGAAAACGCCAGCGTGCATGTCGCCACACCGGCGTCTGCCACGCCCTTTGCCTACATTGACCTGCACGGCGGCGCGCTGGTGTTCGGCGGCGGCGAAAACTGCCGCCTCGCGGCCGGCAGACAAGCCGACCTGCACGACGTGATCTGCTATGGCGTGGACTACCGCATGCCGCCCGATCATCCCTACCCCGCAGCGCTGGATGACTGCCTGGCTGTCTATCGGCACGTTCTCAAGCAACACGCGCCGCAACAGATCGTGATCGGTGGCCGCTCAGCGGGCGGCAACCTTGCGGCCGCCATGGTGTTGCGTGCGCGTGACGAAGGTTTGCCATTGCCAGCCGCGCTGGTGTTGCTGTCGCCGGAAGTCGACCTCACCGAGTCCGGCGACAGCTTCCAGGTCAACCGCACCGTCGACGTGGTGCTGCCCAATCCGCTGATGAACGTCAATCTGTTGTATGCCAACGGTGCGGATTTGTCTCACCCGTACCTGTCACCGCTGTTTGGCGATTTCACCCAGGGTTTCCCGCCAACTTTTCTGCAGAGCGGCACCCGTGATCTGTTTCTGTCCAACACCGTGCGCCTGCACCGCGCCTTGCGCCAGGCACGGGTAACGGCGCAGCTGCATGTGTTCGAAGCCATGCCCCACGGCGGTTTCATGGGCGCACCGGAAGATGCGGAGCTGGCCGCCGAGGTCGCAGCATTTGTGCGTGAGCAGCTGAAGCGGGGTTGACACATTCCGTCACGTCCGCTGAAGATGGAGGCCTTATTCAGGGTGTGTCAGCGCATGTCTACATCGTCTTTCGTTAACCTTTGTGCCATTGGCTTGATTGCTAAGGCGCAAGGTTGCGTGGCGCACGCCCTCAAATCGAAGAAACAGTCGCTCATGTGACCGGGGCGCGCTGTCCCGTCAGATGAGCTGACAGGACATTGAGCGCGACGGACCTCCCTCCCTTGCACAATCCCTCTGCCCTTCTGACGGTGACTCCAGCGGTCAACCATCAGGAGAAAGTGCATGTCATCGTTTCAAGGTATCTGGGTTCCCGTGGTCACGCCGTTTCATGACGGCGCCATCGACTTCATCGGCCTGCGCCGGCTGGTCAGCCACCTGCTGGAAAAGCACGTGGCCGGCATCATGGTCTGCACCACCACCGGGGAAGCCGCGTCACTGAGCCGCCAGGAACAACTGGCCGTGCTGGATGCGGTGCTGCAACTCGTGCCGGCGCAGCGCGTGGTGATGGGCCTGGCGGGCAACAACCAGCGTGAACTGCTGCAGTTCCAGAGCGAAATCCTCAAACGCCCGGTGGCCGGCTTGCTGGTGCCGGCGCCCAGCTATATCCGCCCCTCCCAGGCCGGCCTTGAAGCGTTTTTCCGCACGGTGGCCGACGCCTCCAGTGTGCCGATCATTCTCTATGACATTCCCTACCGCACCGGCGTGACCTTCGAACAGGCCACTTTGCTGAACATCGTCAAGCACACGCGAATCGTCGCGATCAAAGACTGCGGCGGCAACCTGGCGACTACCTTGGCGCTGCTCGCCAGTGGCGACGTGGAGGTGTTGTGTGGCGAGGATCTTCAAATCTTCAACGCGCTGTGCCAGGGCGCCAGTGGTGCGATTGCAGCCTCGGCCCATGTGCACACCGAAGACTTCGTGGCGCTGTACCAGCAGGTACGCGACAACCAGCTCACCGAGGCCAGGGCGACTTTTTTCAGGTTAATGCCCCTGATCAACACCCTGTTCATGGAGCCCAATCCCGCGCCGGTAAAGGCTGCGCTGGCGATGCAAGGCTTGATCGCCAGTGAGCTGCGCGCACCGATGCAAACCGCCAGCACTGGCGTTATAGAGCGGTTGCAGCAGGTTTTGATGCGCGGCGTTTAAACGTCAACACGCGCTCATGCGCCAAAAAAAGACATCCAACGGACCGCCCGGTTGCGACCGGCGCGATCCCGGCCTATGTTCCAAGCCATGCTTTACATTTTTGCTGTCCCTCCCCTACGCCTCTTCCGTACCAGGTGACGACATGCCCACGCTTTCCCGCCCCGCCGTACTCGAATTGATCGGCAACACGCCGCTGGTCAAGGTCAGCCGATTTGATACCGGCCTGTGCACGCTGTTCCTCAAGCTTGAATGCCAAAACCCCGGTGGTTCCATCAAGGACCGCATCGGCCTGGCAATGATCGACGCCGCCGAACGCGACGGCCGCCTGCGCCCCGGCGGTACCATCATCGAAGCCACCGCCGGCAACACCGGCCTGGGGCTTGCGCTGGTCGGCCGGGCCAAGGGCTACCGCGTGGTGCTGGTGGTGCCCGACAAGATGTCCACCGAAAAAGTCCTGCACTTGAAGGCCATGGGCGCCGAGGTGCATATCACCCGCTCCGACGTCGGCAAGGGCCATCCCGAGTATTACCAGGACGTGGCTGCGCGCCTGGCCAAGGACATTCCCGGTTCATTTTTTGCCGACCAGTTCAACAACCCGGCCAACCCGCTGGCTCACGAAACCAGTACCGCGCCGGAAATCTGGGCGCAAACCCAGCATGACGTGGACGCGATCGTGGTGGGCGTCGGCTCGGCCGGCACCCTCACCGGCCTGACCCGCTTCTTCAAACGCGTACAGCCGGAACTGGCCATGGTGCTGGCCGATCCGGTGGGTTCGGTGATGGCTGAATACAGCCGCAGCGGCAGGATGGAAACGCCGGGGTCGTGGGCCGTGGAAGGCATCGGCGAAGACTTCATCCCCTCGATCGCCGACCTCTCCAGCGTGCGCCACGCCTATTCCATCAGCGATGAAGAAAGCTTCGACCACGCCCGCCAACTGCTCAAAGCCGAAGGTATTCTCGGCGGTTCGTCAACCGGCACCCTGCTCGCTGCAGCGCTGCGTTATTGCCGCGAGCAGACCGAGCCCAAACGCGTGGTCACCTTCGTCTGCGACACGGGCACGCGGTACCTGTCCAAGGTCTACAACGATCAATGGATGAACGACGCGGGCCTGCTCCAGTACAAACACTACGGCGACCTGCGCGACCTGATCGCCCGCCGCTTCGAAGACGGCCGCGTGATCAGCGTGAGCCCCGACGATACCCTGCTCACAGCCTTCCAGCGCATGCGCCTGGCCGATGTCTCGCAACTGCCGGTGCTGGTCGAAGGCCGCGAACTGGTTGGCGTGATCGACGAGTCCGACATCCTGCTGGGGTTGCACCATGACGCCGCCGACTTCTCCATGATCGTTGCCAGCGCCATGACCGACACTTTGCAAACCCTGGCCCCGAGTGCCAGCCTGGCCGAACTGCAGGCGGAACTTGATCGCGGCCTGGTTGCCATCATTGCTGACGCCTCAGGGTTTTATGGCCTGATCACCCGCGTCGACCTGCTTAATCACCTACGGAGATCCCTTGCATGAGTCAGCCCGATAAAAGCGCCTTTGCCACCCGCGTGATCCACGCCGGGCAATCACCCGACCCGACCACGGGAGCGCTGATGCCGCCGATCTATGCCAACTCCACTTATCTGCAAGACAGCCCCGGTGTGCACAAGGGCTTTGACTATGGTCGTTCCCACAACCCCACGCGCTTTGCCCTGGAACGCTGCGTGGCCGACCTTGAAGGCGGCAGCCAGGCGTTTGCCTTTGCCTCCGGGCTGGCGGCGATTTCCACCGTGCTGGAACTGCTCGATGCGGGTGCGCATATCGTCTCCGGCAACGACCTGTACGGCGGCACCTTCCGCCTGTTCGACAAGGTGCGTCAGCGCAGCGCCGGCCACCGTTTCAGCTTTGTCGACTTGAGCGACTTGCAAGCGTTTGAAGCGTCGTTGCAAGACGACACACGCATGGTCTGGGTCGAGACCCCGAGCAACCCGCTGCTCAGCCTCACTGACCTGAGTGCCATCGCGCGAATCTGCCGCGACCGCGGCATCATCTGCGTGGCCGACAACACCTTTGCCAGCCCATGGATCCAGCGCCCGCTGGAGCTGGGTTTCGACATCGTGGTGCACTCCACCACCAAATACCTCAACGGCCACTCCGACGTGATCGGCGGCATCGCCATTGTCGGCCACAACCCGGAGCTCGCCGAGCGCCTGGGTTTCCTGCAGAACTCGGTCGGCGCGATTGCCGGCCCGTTCGATGCATTCCTGACGCTGCGCGGCGTGAAAACCCTGGCGCTGCGCATGGAGCGCCATTGCAGCAATGCCCTGGAGTTGGCCACCTGGCTGGAACAACAGCCGCAAGTTTCACGGGTTTATTACCCAGGCCTGGCCTCGCATCCCCAGCACGCACTGGCACGCAAGCAGATGCGCGGGTTTGGCGGGATGATTTCGGTGGATTTGAACAGTGACCTGGCCGGCGCCACACGCTTTCTGGAAAACGTGAAGATCTTTGCCTTGGCCGAAAGCCTGGGCGGCGTCGAAAGCCTGATCGAACACCCGGCGATCATGACCCACGCCAGCATCCCGGCAGCAACGCGGGCGCAGCTGGGCATTGGCGATGGTTTGGTGCGCTTGTCGGTGGGCGTTGAGGACGTCGAAGACCTGCGGGCCGACCTGGCGCAGGCATTGGCTCTGATCTGACCCAATCACCCAAATAATAAAGCCCCACCTGTGGGAGCTGGCTTGCCTGCGATAGCATCACCTCGGTACATCTGAAGCACCGAGGTGTCTGCATCGCGGGCAAGCCCGCTCCCACAGGGTTTACGCGTCAGGCTGAGGTGATATTCGCACGCGCCGCGTGCAGCTTTTTGTAGCTGTCGATCAAGCGCAAATGCCGATCCAGCCCTTCCAGCTTCATGCTGGTCGGCGTCAGGCCATAAAAACGCAGCGTGCCGTTGACCGAGCCGATCACCGCGTCCATGCGCTCATTGCCGAACATGCGGCGGAAGTTGGCCTCGTAATCCGCGAGTTCCAGGTCCTCGTCCAAGTGCATCTCCAACACCGCATTCACCGCCTGATAGAACAGGCCGCGATCAACGGTGTTGTCGTTGTACTGCAGGAACATCTCCACGCACTCTTTCGCCTCCTCATACTGCTGCAAGGCGAGGTAGATCAGCAGCTTCAACTCCAGAATGGTCAGTTGGCCCCACGCGGTGTTGTCGTCGAACTCGATGCCGATCAAGGTGGTGATGTCGGTGTAATCGTCCAGCTCGCTTTCCACCAGGCGCTCAGCCAGTGCTTTGAGCTCGTCATCGCTGAGGCTGTGCAGGTTGAGGATGTCGGCCCGGAAAAACAGCGCCTTGTTGGTGTTGTCCCAGATCAGGTCGTCCACCGGGTAAATTTCCGAGTAGTCCGGCACCAGGATGCGGCAGGCGGTTGCGCCGAGGTGTTCGTACACCGCCATGTAGGACTCTTTGCCCATGCCTTCGAGAATGCCGAACAGGGTCGCGGCTTCCTGAGCATTCGAGTCTTCGCCCTGGCCCGAGAAATCCCATTCAACGAACTCGTAGTCCGACTGGGCGCTGAAGAAGCGCCACGAAACCACGCCGCTGGAGTCGATAAAGTGCTCGACGAAGTTGTTCGGTTCGGTGACCGCGTGGCCTTCAAAGGTCGGCTGCGGCAGGTCGTTCAAGCCTTCGAAGCTGCGGCCCTGAAGCAATTCGGTGAGGCTGCGTTCCAGCGCCACTTCCAGGCTCGGGTGGGCGCCGAACGAGGCAAAGACACCGCCGGTGCGCGGGTTCATCAAGGTCACGCACATCACCGGGAATTCACCGCCCAGGGACGCGTCCTTGACCAGCACCGGGAAACCCTGGGCTTCCAGCCCTTGAATACCGGCAAGAATTCCCGGGTACTTGGCGAGCACTTCAGCCGGTACGTCCGGCAGGGCGAATTCGCCTTCGATGATTTCGCGCTTGACCGCGCGCTCGAAAATCTCCGACAGGCACTGCACCTGCGCTTCGGCCAGGGTATTGCCCGCGCTCATGCCGTTGCTGAGGTAAAGGTTTTCGATCAGGTTGGACGGGAAGTACACCACCTCGCCATCGGACTGACGCACGAACGGCAGCGAAACAATACCGCGCTCTTCATTGCCCGAATTGGTGTCAAACAGGTGCGAGCCACGCAGCTCGCCATCGCGGTTGTAGATTTTCAGGCAGTAGGCGTCGAGGATTTCAGGCGGCAACTCGTCTTTGCGGCCCGGCTGGAACCAGCGCTCATCCGGGTAATGCACGAACGGCGCGTTGGCCAGTTCCTCACCCCAGAACTGGTCGTTGTAGAAAAAGTTGCAGTTAAGCCGCTCGATAAACTCGCCCAACGCCGACGCCAGTGCGCCCTCTTTGGTCGCGCCCTTGCCGTTTGTGAAGCACATCGGCGAGTGGGCGTCGCGGATATGCAGCGACCAGACGTTGGGCACGATATTGCGCCACGAGGCGATTTCAATCTTCATGCCCAGGCCCGCGAGAATGCCGGACATGTTGGCGATGGTCTGCTCCAGCGGCAGGTCTTTGCCAGCAATGTAGGTGCCCGCCTCAGAACTAGCACCAGGCATCAGCAACGCCTGGGCATCGGCGTCGAGGTTGTCCACCTCTTCAATCACGAACTCGGGCCCGGCCTGCACGACTTTCTTCACGGTGCAACGGTCGATGGAGCGCAGGATGCCCTGGCGGTCCTTGTCGGAGATATCCGCCGGCAACTCGACCTGGATCTTGAAGATCTGGTTGTAGCGGTTTTCCGGATCAACGATGTTGTTCTGCGACAGGCGAATATTTTCGGTGGGAATATTGCGCGTTTCGCAGTACAGCTTCACAAAGTACGCCGCACACAACGCCGACGAAGCCAGGAAGTAATCGAACGGACCCGGGGCCGAACCATCGCCTTTATAGCGAATAGGCTGGTCGGCAATCACCGTGAAGTCATCGAACTTGGCTTCAAGCCGAAGGTTGTCGAGAAAGTTGACCTTAATTTCCATGCGGGCACACCAGAACGAGCTAAACAAATTGGCCGCCATTATGAAGATTTTCGCCGGGAAGTCTCAGGGTTTTCCGAATTGGCTGCCGATCGGTGCCTCTTTGCATCGCTGCGTCAGCTGCTTGCAGCCCTCAGCTGACGTAGCGATGCATCAGGCTATAACGCTCGCGGACTCAGGCGCTGCGCAAGGCTCGTTCGGTTAACGATGAGTTCGTCTCGCACATCGGGCCCTCTATAAACCATGGACGTCTCATGGTGTATGTAATCACCCGAACGATCCGCGCTCAGCCAATTGAACGACCCGACACACAGCAATTCTTCATCGGCCATGACAATCTTGCTATGCACCTTGTTGACCACACGAACCTGCACATCACGGGATTTCAAAGCAGCTATGGCCTCCTTGAATTCTGCTACTTTGCCTGTATCACCATCGGGCTTACCGCGCTTGATATCAGTATTGAAGCGCAAGTCGGTATAGACCGTTACTTCGACACCACGCTTCACCGTCCCGCCCATGACGTCCAAAGCACCGCTTTCATGCATCCTGTGTAACTTAACCCACGGCGTCACTATCTGAACCTGGTGGCGGGCCATCTCCAAGGTACGCAACAGGAACCGATCATGTTCGGCAAACTCATGCAAATGGCTCAATCCGGTGCGCGTAGTGAGCAAATCGACCCTAGGCTGGAAATCAAACTTCAGCTCATTCGCCGCGTCACTGAGCAGGTAGAGGGCCAAGCGTCCGCGCGGTTTGCTGGCGGACACCTGGGTGAACAAGTCCATATCACCGAACACCAGGAAGCTATCTTTAGCCCGCGAAACAGCAACGTTCAGCATGCTGTCCCTGCGGTCTATGAAAGGACCATCGGCATGTTTGGAGTAAACCGCCGAAA
Organism: Pseudomonas sp. TWRC1-2; assembly: GCF_049896685.1. Lineage (NCBI taxonomy): Bacteria > Pseudomonadati > Pseudomonadota > Gammaproteobacteria > Pseudomonadales > Pseudomonadaceae > Pseudomonas > Pseudomonas sp. TWRC1-2. Next base: position 707,439 of record NZ_JAFCUU010000001.1, read on the forward strand.
AAATCACCACTGGCCGTTCTGCCCCCTGAAAGGAGTGAACAGTGCCGATGGTGACTTCACCGTCGCCTTTGCCGGTACGGATACCCAACGCTGAGCACGCCTCGATGATCGACTGAGTCTGTGCGCCGAAGGGGGTTATCACACCCAGAATCTCCCACAGTTCCTTCTTGTAGCGTTGTGTGAGTTCCTGTTCATTAGCCTTAATCCACGCGGCAATCGTCTGCGCTTCGAGCAGGTTGTGACGGCTACCGCCCTGTTTCTGCTGGCACCTGCCATCGATGTGCAGATAGCCGAGCCCAGGCAAGCCACCGTGCGGTTTTGCACCCCGGCGCGGTTCTAACTTGCCTTTGTAGCAAAGGGCATTGCAGTAATCGATGATCGAGTCATAGCAACGACGGTGTTCATACAAGTACATACCCCGGGCGAGGTCGCGATCGTAATGGTAACGGCTGGTCGACTGCGCAATTGACATGACACTGCCGTTGGCGGCACTGCGTCCGCTGTCGCAGAAGGCAGCGTAGTCATCATCCACCTTGTCCCGAGACAACAGGCCCGCGCTGATCAGGTTGCCGATGTCGACAGCAGCGGGAATAGACCAAATAGGTTCAATTTGCTGAGTATCACCAATGATCAACGCCTGCTTGGCCAATGCGAATGATGGCGCTGCGACCTCAGGCAAGACCTGACCAGCCTCGTCGACGATCAGCAAATCGACAAAATTCAATGCGTAATCATCAACAAAACCGTTGCCATCGTGGCGCTTGCAATGCAGTTCTGCTGGTAGCCTGAAAAACGTAGCCACGACGCACGGTGTCAGCTTCATCCAGCGCCGCCAGTTCTTCTCCAAGGTCTTGCGACCCTTTTTGCCACGGCTTTTAAGAATGTCTGGCAATTCGTCAGCGACTTCCATCAACCAACGTCCTTCCCAGTAATGCGTAGTGAGCAAGAAGATCTCGAAACGCAAAGAGGTATCCGCCCAACTGTCGCAATCATCAAATGTCACCTGTGCGGCCGCTTTGCCAGCAGCCTTCGGTAATACCGCGATGACCGTCTGCCAATTCGACACCTCACGTTGCACGCTCTGCATCAACTCGCGGACCTGCGCCAGTTGCGTTTCAAGTGGTTTCAACGCCTGGGCGGCCAGAGCAACAACGGCGGTCAACTGACGTTCGATCGAGCTGACATCGGCGGCTGCCTGCAGCGCGGTATCAGCTTCATCAACTCGCAACTTCGCCAGTCGAAGACGTTTAGCCGCGACTGGACCGAACCAGCTAAACAGCGAGTAGATCAATGGTTCATGAGCCAGGTAATGCTTGAAATCCTTGAGGCGGGCTTGCGCTTTGGCAAGCTGTTCGGCGTGGTTCGTGAGTTGGGCTTCAAGACGTGCGATCCCCGCCTGTGGATCATTCCCCAGCAGCCGTTGAACAGCGTTGCGGACAGCCACCAATGTTGCCCACCCTTTCTCAATCTCGGCGAGCTGGTGCTGACGCGTTCGTATCTCTGCCTGAAGTTTACTCACTGTATTCTTGACGGTAGGAACCGGCTCACCTGCAAATGCGATGGCGGCTTTGCCAAGATAAGCTTGCTGCGCTTTATCAAGATAGGCCTGCGACTCAAGTTCCTGGAAAAAGCTTTTGGTTTGATAGGTGCGGGCCATTTCCGCTTCTGCCGAGGACTTGGGGAAGTACGCTCCGAAGCTCTTGATGTCGGGTAGCCAGCGTCCCGCAAAGGGGCCGGTGCCCTCTGAGAAATCTTTACCGAACGCCTTGATGATGTTGGTGACAGCCTGGTTGTTCGTAGAACTGGCGACAATCACTGGCGGCTCATCACCGTCTACCGCAGCCTTGGCCCAGAGCGAGGCAACAACGGACAAGAGCAATGTGGTTTTACCGGTTCCAGGAGGCCCGTTAACGGCCAACACATCACCGCTCTCGCCGCAAAGCAGGTGCGCCAGGCTATCGCGTTGGGCGGGTGCTAACGCGTATTCGTCACCGGCATGCCCTAGCCGCCTGGCGAACAGGCTATTGGTGGGTAAACAGGGTTCGTCTGGTGTGGGTTCACGTTGAGCGAAACGATCAAACAAGGGCGCCGTGGGTTTTGCCTCTCGCAGATGATCATAGAGCGCGACGATATTGCGGCTAAAACCTTCTGCCTTTTGTTCCTTGAAAATAAAACAATAATTGACCGGATCAAAACCATCATCGACCCCATTCCAACCGTCGGAAACCGTGTGGAACATCTTCTTGCAGAACCGTAGATAGCTGATCCACTTTTCTTGATATTGATCGGCACTAAGCTCGCTACCGGCCGCAGGCAGATCCAGCTGTGGCGCTTGTTCTGCTGACAGAAACGTGTCGAGGTCGAACTGAGCACCGATGGTGAAATTATCGCGATCCAATGGATCAAGGATGTCGCGAGGCACCAGCGCCTGTGCAGTCGGATAAATACGCCCATCGCGGGTCACTGATACGCGGCACAGAACTGGAGTGATCCACGCGGGTAAACCATTGCGCGCCTGACGGTGTTCCAGGCGCGACTTGTACACAAAGGGGCGCAGGGTGACTTCAACGTGCAGCTGTTGGGCAGGCTCGCCCGCAAACAACAAGCTGAGCTGCTCATCAGGTACACAGCCCTTGGCTAACGCGTCAATGGGCAAAGCAGTATAGGTTTTGACTTGGCTCGGCGATAAGGCGCCATTGCCGTTTTCGGCATCGGCCAGTGAATTACGCCAATAATTTGCGAGCTTGGAAGAATAGTCGTTCATCGTCCTGATTCATGAAGGCCGTCACTCACTGTGACGGTCGGTGGATGGGTAATGGGCGCCGAGAGTAGCGTTTCGACACGCGGATGACTAATCACCACAGGTGTTGAGATAAGAAAGTCCACGGTGCCTGGGCATCGAGGATAAGGATTATGCCATCCACCTCATCATCAGTGCTCATCCTTGGCCAAGCGGTCCATACCACGCCGTTGCGACGGCGCTGGCCCAACTGAAATCCGGCGTTAAAGGCTAACCACTTACGCCGCTTTCGAGTGTTGCGCCTTTGTCGACAACGCGCAGTCCTAGACCAGCGCCTTGGGCAAATCCGGTATTGGCGCTGATTCGAAGCTATGCTGGACCCCGACCCACATTACGCTGGCGCGGCAATAAAGAGTTTTGCGACGCGGTAATCGAGGTCAGCGTTGGCCTCCTTGAATATCTGGCCGGATTGGATCTGACGCCTTACTTGAACGGAAAAGCCCATGTCCATCACTGACAACCTCCTCGCCTTCACCTTCGCCGCCACTGTGCTGACGCTCACGCCGGGGCTCGACACCGCTTTGGTGCTGCGCACCGCCACGGTAGAAGGCAAGCGCCAGGCGCTGCACGCCGCCTTCGGCATCAACGCGGGCTGCCTGGTGTGGGGCGCGGCCGTGGCTTTTGGGCTGGGCGCGTTGATTGCAGTGTCGGAGCTGGCGTTCAACCTGCTCAAGTACTGCGGCGCCGCTTACCTGGCCTGGTTGGGCGTGAACATGCTGCTGCGCCCGCGCCGTTCACTGTCGTCGGCCAACGCTGACGCCAGGCCTGGCGGCAACTGGTTTTTCAAGGGCATGCTGGGCAATGTGCTGAACCCCAAGGTGGGGATTTTCTACGTGTCGTTCCTGCCGCAGTTCATTCCCCAAGGCCATTCGTTGATTGCCTGGACTTTCGGCCTGGTGAGCATTCACGTGGTATTGGGGCTGGCATGGTCGTTGGCGTTGATTGGCGCCACCCGGCCACTGTCTGGCTTCCTGCGCCGAGAAAAGGTCATCCAGTGGATGGACCGCACCACTGGCTTGATCTTTGTTGTATTTGCCGCGCGCCTGGCGTTCAGCAAGCGCTGAGTGCCGGCTGTTTAGCCAACAACACCCACGCCACCACCACCGACATCGCCACCGCCACGGCGCCGGCCAGGTACACCGACCCTACCCCGGCGGCGCCGGCCAAAGCGCCGGCCAACGGGCTGCTGATCCCTAACGCAATATCGAGGAAGGCTACATAGGCACCCATGGCCAGCCCACGCGTTTGCGGGGGCGCACGCTTGATCGCCTCGACACCAAACCCCGGGAACGCCAACGAATAACCGAAGCCGGTCAGCGCTGCACCCAGGTACGCCATCAGCGGTGAGCCTGCGCCCCAGATCAACAACTGCCCCGCCGCTTCGATCAGCACACAAACCAACGCGACGACTGCGCCACCGAGCTTGTCCGGCAGGTGCCCGAAGAAGATTCGCGCGCCAATAAATGCCAGGCCAAACGCGGTGAAAGCGAACGACGCGTTGCCCCAGTTCTTGGACGCAAACAGCAGCGCAATAAACGCTGTGATCAGCCCAAAACCGATGCTGGAAAACGCCAGCCCCAGGCCCGGCAACCACACTGTGCCCAGCACTTTGTAAAACGAGGTGCGCCGCTGGCTGGTGGGCGCAACGCCCTTGGCCCCCGCAACGATGGCAAAGGCGCACAGCGGCAACAGCAGGGTCGCGATACTGATTCCACTGAACCCCCACTGGCTATTGATCGCCACCCCCAACGGTGCCCCGAGCGCAAATGCGGCATAGATCGCAATGCCGATCCAGGCCATGACCTTGCCGGCGTTTTGCGGCCCGACCAGGCCCATGCCCCAGCCCATCGAGCCGGTGATGATCAGGCTTTCACCCAAGGCCAGCACCACGCGCCCGGCGAGCAGCACCCAGACTGACAGCGCCGGTGTGTCGACAAACGCCAGCGACGCCAGGTACAGCACGCCGGAACTGGCCGCCACCAGCATGCCAATCAACATTGCGCGCTTGGGCCCACGCATGTCGGCAAAATTGCCGGCCCAGGCCCGTGACAGCAACGCCGCGGCGAACTGCGCACCGACCACCATGCCGACCACCAAGGTGCTCATGCCCAGCGTGTGGTTCAGGTGCAACGGCAGCACCGGCAACTGCAGGCCGATGATCAGGAAACCGACGAACACCGCCAGGGTGATCGGCAGCATTTTCAGCAAGACATATTGAGTCATGAAAACCTTCCGTCAGCGGGTGAAGTAGTCGGCGTGATCAAGGTCTGTGAGCAAGTCCGGGCCGCTGGGCACCCAGCCCAGCAGGTCGCGGGTATGCGCGCTGGAAACGGCCATATCAGCCCCGGCCATCATCGCGAACCAGCCGAAATGCTCACGCGGCCGGGATTGCACCGGCACGCCCAGGCGGCGCCCGATGACGTCGGCGATGGCTTTGAACGGCACGGCCTCGTCCGCCACCGCGTGGTACACGGCTTGGCTGACGCCCTCCTCCAGCGCCAGGCGGTAGACCCGCGCCGCGTCGGTGCGGTATACGCCAGACCAGCAATTCTCGCCGTCGCCAATATAGGCCGACACGCCCGTCTGCCGCGCCAGCCGAATCAAAATCGGCAGAAAACCATGGTCGCCCACCCCATGCACCGACGGCGCCAGCCGCACGGTTGCCGCCCGTATGCCACGCTCAGCCAACAGCCGCGCGGCGGGTTCGGATTGGCGTGGGGCGCCGGCGTTCGGCAAGTCACTCTCCAGCGCGCCGCGCGCCAGGCCCGACAAGCCTGAGGTCACGATCAGCGGCGTGTCCGAACCTTTGAGCACACTTTCCAGCGCCTCGATCACGCGACGATCCTGCGCGCAGTTTTCGATGAACCGTGTGAAGTCATGGTTGAACGCGGTATGGATGACCGCGTCCGCGCCCCACGCCGCACGGCGCAAAACATCAAGGTCATCCAGCGAGCCGCGCAGCACTTTCGCGCCGGTGGCCGCCAGTGCCTGGGCCTTTTCATCGCTGCGGGCCAAACCGGTGACCAGGTAGCCGGCGCCGATCAGGTCCTTGACCACTTCGGAGCCCACCCAGCCGGTGGCTCCCGTGACAAATACATGCATGAGGTGACTCCTGTTAGCGCAAGCGGATCGAGAGTTCGATGTCATCGGCAAAGGGTACAGACAGGTAGCCGTTCGCAGGCTCGCGTACGTGCGCCAGGTAATGCGGGCAATAGTCGGTATTGTCGGCTATCACCAGCGCGCCGGGCCGCAGGTGTTTTTCCACCAGGTTCAGCACGTCGCCATACAGGCTCTTGGCGCCATCAAGCAGCAGCAGGTCGACCGCTTCCGGTAGGCCCGTGGCCAACGTCACCAAGGCATCGCCCTCGCGGATTTCAATCAGGTCACTCACGCCGCCTTGAATGAAATGCTCGCGTGCCAGGGCGATCTTCGAGGGCTCGAACTCGCTGCCAATCAACACGCCGCCACCGTTGTCGCGCAACGCGGCGGCCAGGAACAAGGTGGACAGGCCAAACGACGTCCCAAACTCCACGATAGCCTGCGCCTTAGTGCTGCGCGCCAACAGGTACAGCAAGGTGCCGGTGTCGCGGGAGACCGGCAGCCACAAGTCTTTGAGCATCGTGTAGAGCGCAAGGTAGTCGGTTTTGCTGTGCATCAGACGGTCGCGTTCTTCACGCGATACGTTGTTGATGAGAGGGCTGGTGGCCGCGTTGGCTTGTGCGTAGAGGCGTTCGATCAGGGGCGCCATTGGCGCGGTGGTCAGGGTCGACATGATTGATTTCCGTGAGGTTGGGACTAAGATGCGACTAATTCGTCGCATTAAAAGTATGCGAGTGATTCGTCGCATTCGCTATTCGCGTTAGCCCCGCTGCTGGAGCCCCAGATGACAACCCGCCAGACCGCCCGTATTTCCTCACGCAAACAGCCACAACAAGCGCGTTCCACCGAGCTGGTGGCGGCGATCCTGGAAGCGGCTATTCAGGTTTTGGCAAAGGAAGGCGCCACGCGTTTCACCACCGCGCGGGTGGCGGAAAAGGCCGGTGTGAGTGTCGGTTCGGTGTACCAGTACTTCCCCAACAAGGCGGCCATCCTGTTCCGACTGCAGAGCGATGAGTGGCAGCAGACCACGCAGATGCTGCGCGACATTCTGGATAAAACCGACGTTGCGCCGCTTGAGCGCCTGCGTACCCTGGTGCATGCGTTTATCCATTCCGAATGCGAAGAAGCGCAGATGCGCGTCGCCCTGAGCGACGCCGCGCCGCTGTACCGCGACGCGCCCGAAGCCGTGGAAGTGCGCGCGGCAGGTCAGCGCGCCTTTGAGACGTTCATGCTTGAATTGCTACCCGACGTGCCTGCTGAACGCCGTGCACTGGCCTGCGATTTGATCCTGACCACGCTCAGTTCGGTGGGTAAGGATTTTTCCGGCAGCCCACGTACGGCGGCAGAAATATCTGTTTACGCCGATGGAATGGCTGATATGTTTCGCGCCTATGTAAACGCACTCAATCAGCTGTAAAGCAGTCATCTCCAGCAAAGGAATGCCCATGAACTTCTTCAAGAAGTTGTTCGGTACCGCCAAAAAAACCGACGCCGAAGCGGCCCTGTCCGCGCCGACTGAACCTGTTGAACCGGTTGAAACTGCAGCAGATGCAGCCAATATCGCAGCGCGCTTTGCCAGCGGTGAATGCCTGGACCGTCACTGGCATGCCGTGGGTCGTGTGGAGCAGGACGTGCTGACGTACATGATCAGCCCAAGCTTTACCGGCGGTCCTCATTGGCCCTCCACCCGCCAGGCGTACCGTGTGGTGCGCCGTGATGAATCCATCGTCCTCGCCACCGAAGGCCTGTCCGATCCCTTCGACGATGCAGAAGGCCTGGGCAATGGGTTTGAGATGGAATTGTTCCTGGAAACGCCGGATATTCCCGACGACGCCCGTGGCGAGCCGGGTGATGTCGACCCTTTGCGCCGCAGTTGGGCGTTCGAACTGCTCGAACACGTCGCCAAGACCGTGGCCAACGCGGGCGGCATTACCCACCAGCTGGACACTCACGGCGTACTGTCTTTGGAACTGCCTGGATTCAGCCTGTCACATCAAATGAGCGATCAAGTGCCCAAGCTGTTCGTCACCGAAGACGACGCCACCGGGGTGCTGCTCGGTGGGCCGCAACCAGACTTCCCTACCCGCCTTGAAGACATGCCGCTGTCGCCAGTGCGACTGGTGCCGGTGGTGTTGATTACCGCGTCGGAGCTTGAGTATGTGCGTACAGGTGGGCGTGCGGCGCGAGAGGACCTGGTGGCGCGTTTGAACGCGGCTGGCGTAGGGCATACCAGCGCCTTGTATCGCGAAAGCGTGGTATGAGGGGGCGTTGCGCCGCCGTGACGATTGTTTAACGAAGCCATAACTGAAGGTACACAAACGGCGATTTAACGCACCTGCGCGTGGTGGGAGCATCGGCAACCATGATTTCGCTATTGCGTGTGTTCTCTCGCCACCTGCAACCTTGCTTCCCGAAGGCGCAGGCGCGTCCCTGCGAAAACCCGCTGTTCAATATCATCCTGGCCTTCTGGGCGCTGTGGCATTGCCGTCATGCGCGTCCGCCCGATGCACGCCTCTGATCAAGTTGAAACGCCTAACCGGCATTCATTTTTCAGAAGGATCATTCCATGACCGCAGCCATGCGCCCTGTCATCGGTGCTGCCCAGCGCAGCGCTTCGTATTACACCGCCAGCCTCAACGACGCTACCCAGTACCCGACCCTGCAAGGCCAGGTCAGCGTTGACGTGGTGATTATCGGCGGCGGCTTCACCGGCGTTGCCAGTGCCGTCGAGCTGGCTGAACGCGGGCTCAAGGTCGCGATTGTCGAAACTAACCGGATCGGCTGGGGCGCCAGTGGGCGCAATGGCGGGCAAGTCACCGGCAGCCTGTCGGGCGACGAGGCCATGCGCGAGCAAATGCGCAGCCGCCTGGGCACGCAGGTCGACGACTTCATCTGGCACCTGCGCTGGCGTGGCCACGAGATCATCGAGCAACGCGTGAACAGGTACGCAATCGACTGCGACCTCAAGCACGGCCACTTGCATGCGGCGATGAAGCCCTCGCACCTGAGCGAACTGCGTGCTTTCCACGATGAAGCACAACGGCGCGGCATGGGCGATCAGGTCAGTCTGCTCGATCAGGCCGCCATGCGTGAGCATCTGGACAGCCCGCTGTACCTCGGTGCGCTGAAAAACACGCGCAATCTGCACGTGCATTCACTGAACCTATGCCTGGGCGAAGCCCGCGCGGCGCACAACCTGGGCGCGTTGATTTTTGAGAATTCCGAAGTGCTGGAAATCGTGCATGGCGACCGGCCTGCCGTGATCACCGCCCTTGGCCGCATCGACGCGCGCCAGGTGCTGCTGGCCGGCGACGTTTACCACAGGCTCGAACCAAAACAGCTCAAGGGCAAAATCTTCCCGGCCATGGGCGGCATTGTCACAACCGCGCCGCTGGGCGCGCTGGCGCAGCAGATCAACCCACAGGACCTGGCGGTGTACGACTGCCGGTTCGTGCTCGATTACTACCGCCTGACGGGTGATGGGCGCTTGCTGTTCGGTGGCGGCGCGAACTATTCCGGGCGCGACTCACGCGACATTGCCGCGGAACTGCGCCCATGCATCGAGCGTACGTTTCCCGCATTGAGGGGGGTAGACATCGAGTTCCAGTGGAGTTGTGCGATGGGCATTGTGATCAATCGCATCCCGCAGCTAGGCAAGCTGTCGGACAACGTCTGGTACTGCCAGGGTTACTCGGGGCATGGCATCGCCACCAGCCACATCATGGGCGAGATCATGGCCGAAGCGCTGACCGGCACGCTGGAAAAGTACGACACCTTTGCCGGCTGCAAACACATCAAGGTGCCGCTGGGCGATGTGTTCGGCAACCCGATGCTGGCGGTGGGCATGTGGTACTACCAGATGCTCGAGAAGCTGCGCTGACCCACTCAGGGTTGAGCGGGTTGCTTGCTGAGATTGGGGGGCAATAGTGGATGCGCTCGATGCGCCGCAAACACTCGGTTTGGGCAAGCGCTATAGGCGGGCCGGTTCAAGCGCCTTTGCTGGATGGCACCCACCACGTCATTGCACACCGACTGCCAGGTTCAAAGCCGTGGGCGTACTCGTCGGCCAGGATCTCCGCCAGGCGCTTGTCCGCTTCCGGCAGGAAACCCAGGCGGCTGTAAAACGGCGCATTCCACGGCACATGCTTGAACGTCGTCAGCGTCACCGCACGCAGTAGATTTGAACGCGCGCAGTCCATCGCCGTTTCCACCAGTTTGCGCCCCCATCCCTGGCCTTGGATGACTTGCGCGACGGACACTTCATGGATATGCAAAGCATCGCCCTGGCGTTCTGCGCTGAGGAAACCCTGAGGCTGGGCGTCAGCATCGACGACCACCCAACAGGTCGATAGCCCGATCAGTTGGCGATGGCGTTCAACGCTCATCGTCGTGGTGTCCGCCAGCCAGCTCAAGCCATCGATATGACGGAATACTTGAGCCGCGCTCAGCTCAACGCTGGGCAATAGCGGCGCGTCTTCGGCAAGCGCCGGGCGAATGTTTACAGGCATGCTCGCAGGTCCGTGGTTGGCAGGTGAATCAGGGCTGTTTGCGGTACATGCCCGTGAAGTAGTCGGGGCTGTCCGGCGCCGAGTTATGTTCGATCACCGCGAAGTTTTTCACCCGTTGGATGTGGTACGGACCAACGCGCTGCGACGCCAGCGGCTCGCGCACGATGATCAGGTTTTCGGTTTCCATCGGCACCGTATAGTGCGCCGTCGCGGTCTCTTTTGCGCTCGCGGTGTCTTTGAGGGTGAGGGTGATTTCTGCCAGTAGCGCGCGCATCCAGAGCATCCTTGCTGAAATTGGGGGCCGCAGTGTAAGGGCAAACAGCGCCGGGTTCGAACAAATCCCTGTTGGCATGCCGGCAATCGCTGATATGTTCGCTCCAGATCAGCAAAAGGATGGGCCATGGAACCGTTAGCCACAAACGCAGCATTGGTAATCATCGACATGCAACAGGGCATGCACCATCCCAAGCTTGGGCGCCGCAACAACCCAGAGGCCGAGTTGCACATGCAGCAGCTTCTGGGCGCCTGGCGGCAGTCGAAACGTCCGGTCGTGCATGTCCGGCATATGTCGCGCACACCCGGCTCGGTCTTTTGGCCAGGCCAGCCAGGCTGTGAATTCCAGGAAGCGCTGGCGCCGCTCGCGCATGAGCAGGTGCTGGAGAAAAACGTGCCGGATGCTTTCGCGGTCACCGGCCTGGAGCGCTGGCTGCAGATGCGCGCGATCAGGCAGTTGGTGATCGTCGGCGTGATCACCAACAATTCCGTCGAGTCTACGGCGCGGTCCGCCGGCAACCTGGGTTTTGACGTGATCGTGGCTGCAGACGCTTGCTATACATTCGATCAAACCGACTTGTCTGGGCGGCTCTGGCCTGCCGAGGATGTGCATGCGCTTTCGCTGAGTAACCTGGCGATGGACTACGCCAGGGTCATGCAAACACTCGATATTCTTGCCGCTGCTTAAGCGGCAAAAATGCCCGCGTTCACCAGCATTTCAACCAGTCCCTGGGGCCATACCCTGTCCTCGGTTGATCGCAACGCCTGAGCGGACCACCAGTGATGGTCGGCCATCACCTGCGTCTCTTGCGGCGTCCATTCTGCCCTGGACAGCGCCTCGCTCGCGACGTGAACGATAAAGTAGTGCTCAATCGCCAATACCGTTTCACCGCTGGGCAGCATCAACTCAAAGCTGCGTTGTGCCACAGGCGCTTGAACATCGCTGACCACAATGCCCGTCTCCTCGCGCAGTTCACGGATGGCTGCCGCGTGGAAGGTTTCGCCCGCCTCGACGCCGCCGCCGGGCGTGGCCCAGTAATCCCGGCCGGCCAGGGCGCCGTCTTTATGCACAAACCTGAACAGCAGGACTTCGCCCGCCGGGTTTATCACCAACAATCGTGATGCCTTGCGCTCGCGCATTCGCTTTATTCCTTGTTTGAAACCGGGTGCTGATGGGCTTGCAGATAGCCCCGCAACAGCAGCGTGGTCTGCTGCTCAAGTCCGGCTTCGAACGCGGGCGATGCGTTGCCTTCGAGCAGGGTCCGTACCGGGCCGACGATAGCGCTCAGGGAAATCCCGGCGGTCAGGATCGGGTCTTCGAAATGCGCATCCGGCGCCGTCTCCAGCATGGCGGCGATCACCGCTACCATGCGCTTATTGATGCGGGCGACCAATTCGGCACCGCCCCGCTCGCCCGCAATGGCATACAACGCCTTGGAAATGCCCTGGTCGCGCAACTTGGCGGTGACCAGCGCGCTGACCAGGCCGCACGCCATTTCCGCCACCGGCCTGCCCTGGTGCCGGCCGCACGCCAACTCGACCGCCTCGGCCACCCACTCGAGGTGTTTTTGCAGTACGGCGGCAAGCAGCGCGTCGCGGTTGGGGTAGTACTGGTAGAGGCTGCCCACCGACATGCCGGCGCGCTCAGCCACTCGGGTGGTGGTGCAGCGGATCAGGCCCTGCTGGGTCAAAACCTGAAGCGTTGCGGTGTGCAGTGCCTCGACGGTGGCGACTGAGCGCGCCTGAACCGCTGATTTTCTTGGCTTTAAGGTGGCTTTGACGGCGCTCATGGAATGCGAATTCCAAAATCTGAAGGATCCTTCATATTAGAGCCTTACTCAGATGAAGCAAGGGTGACGGCTATGACGGGCTTGGCAAACAGCGGCACATTCACATTGGGCGACCGCCAGGTGAACCGCATCGGTTACGGCGCGATGCAATTGGCAGGCCCGGGCGTATTCGGCCCGCCCAAGGACCGAGCGGCCGCGCTGGCTGTACTGCGCGAGGCCGTCGAAGCCGGCGTGAACCACATCGACACCAGCGACTTCTACGGGCCGCATATCACCAATCAGCTGATTCGCGAGGCGCTGCACCCTTACCGCGATGACCTCACCCTCGTCACCAAGATCGGCGCCCGCCGTGACAGCGAAGGTGGCTGGCACGCCGCGCCTTCCAGGGAAGCGCTGATACAGGCCGTGCATGACAACCTGCGCAACCTGGGCCTGGATGTACTGGACGTGGTCAATTTCCGCGCGTCCCACAACCTGATGGGCCCCGGCGAAGGCTCGAACGAAGCGCCACTGACCGCGCTGGCAGAACTGCAACAGCAAGGCCTGGTGCGCCATATCGGCATCAGCAACGTGACGCCGACGCAGGTGGCCGAGGCGCGCAACATCATCAAGTTCGTGTGCGTGCAGAACCTGTACAACATCGCGCACCAGCACGATAACGCCCTGATCGACGAGCTGGCACAGCAAGGCATTGCCTACGTGCCGTTCTTCCCACTGGGTGGTTTTACGCCGGTGCAGTCATCGACACTGACGCGTGTTGCAGAGCGACTGGGCGTGACGCCCAAGCAGCTGGCGCTGGCGTGGCTGCTGCGCCGCTCACCGAACATTCTGCTGATTCCCGGCACTTCGTCAGTGGCGCACTTGCATGAAAACCTGGCGGTGGGCGAACTTAAATTGACCGATGAGACTGTCGTTGAGCTGAATGCCATCGCGCACTGAACCACGCGCTATGTGGGCACCCCGTCATCGAGCCGGCGTGCCCTTTCACCAAGTCTTTCGACGAGCCTGACCAAATAGCCGTCCGGGTCCTGCACAAGAAACTCACGCTGCCCGACCTCGACCTCACCGGCCCTGTACCAAACATCCTTGCAGGGCTGGAACATGGGATACGCCGCAGCATCCAGCCGCTCAATCACCGGACCTACCGCCGCGACATCAATCTGCAGATTCATACCGCGCCCCAACGGCAGGTCCAATGCCGCCGTTTGCCATTGATTGGCGCGCGGGTCGATTTGCTCGAGCATCACCTGCGCGCCGTTGAGGTCAAGGTAGGCAAACCCTTCGTCCAAACGTTGGTAAGCCACGTTAAAGCCTACCCATGACACCCAGAATTCGAGGCTGGCATTCAGGTCAGTGACCATCAATTCCGGGACCAGCTTATTTCTTTGCATCATCATCCTGCGTCCAGTGTGGAGGTCAGCAACTGCGCGAGCTTCTTGCGCAGGTCATCGTGCTGCTCTTCAGCGTAAGGCGGTGCCGTTTTCCAGTCGTAGAACCATACGGGCATCGTGCGTTTGTCGTCCGGCTCCGTGGCGTAGCGAGGGAAAATATGGCTGTGCAACTGCGGTTCCGAGTTTCCCAGAATCTCGTAATTAATGCGCAACGCATCGGTGGCGGCCAACAGGGCATCGCCGATGCGCGCCATGTCGAGCAGGTAGGTAGCGCGGGCGTTGGCGTCCAGGTCATTGAGGCTGGCGACCACGGGATCGGGCAGCAGCAGGCAGTAACCTGGCAAAAACTGTACGTCGCCCATGACTGCCCAACCCGAGGCCATGCGGCAGATAACCTTGTCGTTGGCACCCTTGCGGGCCAGTTCTACGCGGTGTGAAATCAGCGGCATGCATTGTCCTTAATGACGCGGGGAAGAAAGCAGCAGGCTATGTGAACCAGACGTATCCATGCAAACATTGGCCGGGCTAACCCTGTCAGCCCAGCAACCGAACGGGCGCACGGCATGCCGACTGAGGAGTGACTCCGATGGACATTGCAGCGCAGCCATTCTACGAACTGACCAAGCACTGGCCTTTGCGGCGGTTCAGCAGGCGGCAATATCGCCGTCCTGAGCGCCGCCCTGCAAACCATCCTCAAGCGTCGATAACCCGCGGCGGTTAGCAGGCCTTGTCCAGCAGCACCGGCGAAAGCCCGACCTGCAACAAGTACGCCTCCAAGGATTCGATACTGCCTGACGAAACAATCGCGCCGATATAGCCATCCGGACGCACCAGCACCCACTCCCCAGGCGCCAGTTCGTAAGCGTCTTGAAACTGCCCTTGGTCATCGATTAGCTCACCGTGTGCGCCGATGAGGTGGATATGCAGCCCGGCCCGAGGCGACACCAAGGCGGGTGCAACGCCGTATCCCAGCAGCGTCCAATGCGGCCCCTTGAACATATCAAACAGGCGCAGTGATTGCCCACCGGCGCCGCGAAGCCCCGCATCCGGCGCACGGTTGCCGACGCGTTCGGCGTGCCCCAGCGCGAGTGACGATTGCGGGTAGCCCAGGTCGAGTTGATGCACTTCCCTGCCCCGGCGCATGTCGCCGCGTTGCATGCCCTGGAGCAACTGGGTCGACAAGCCCAGCACCGCAGCGGCTATCGGGCGCCGCTCTTGTTCATAAGTGTCGAGCAACGTTTCAGGTGCACCGTTGGCCACAGCCGCCAGTTTCCAGCCCAGGTTGTAGGCATCCTGCACGCTGGTATTGAGCCCCTGGCCGCCGGTGGGTGGATGAATGTGCGCAGCGTCGCCGACCAAAAACACCTGCCCGACGCGGTAGTGATCGGCCAAGCGGGCATTCATGCTGTAGGCCGACGCCCAAGACACGGCGTGCACCTGGATGTCATCGCGCCCGGTACGCTTTGCGATGAATGCCGTCAGCCCTTGTGCGCTGAGGTCGACCTGAGCCTGGAGCGCAATCGGCGCCTGAATCTGGAACAGCTCGGTGCCCGCCAGAGGGCACACGGCGACCTGCCGGAGCAGGTCGCCTTCGCCGAAGCGGTGCCAGCAGTCGCGCGTAAGCCCTGACAACTGCACATCGGCGACCAGCGCACGCGCGCCCAGCGTCTTACCCGGAAAGCCGATTTCAAGGGCGTGACGCACAAAACTGCGGCCGCCATCGGCGCCCACCAGCCAGCGCGCGCGCACCGATTGCGTACCTGCCGCGCTGGCCAGCTGTACGCTGACGCCCTCGTCATCCTGCTCGAATCCCACCAGTTCGCAACCAAACTCCAGCCGGTGCCCTAGCTCGAGCAAGCGTTCGCGCATCACGCGTTCGGTCAGAAATTGCGGCACCATCAACGGTTGTTGATACGGCTCGGCCGCCGTCGAGGCGTTGCGCTCGATGGAATCGGCATCGGTGTAGCTGCCATCGTCGCGGTAGCGCCGCTCAGTCGGATAGACTCCACCCACAGCGAACAGGCGATCTAGAATCCCGAGGTCTTCGAAAATTTCCTGTGACCGCGGCTGAATGCCCTTGCCACGTGAGCCGTGAAAAGGCTTGGCGTTTTTCTCGACCAGGCGGAACGTGATACCCCGTCGCGCCAAGTCGATCGCCAGGGTCAGGCCGGCCGCACCGGCACCGCAAATCACTACATCGACAGCGCATCGCTTGTTCATACGGATCACCTATATGTGCAATACGCACATATTATGACGGAGAAACACAGTGTCAACAAAAAGCGTGCAAAACGCACATATGAGCGCACAACTGCGTGACTTGCACGGCTCGCTCGTGGAGATCGTTGGGGTGATGAACCGCCCCCAGCGTGACGAAGCAATGGTGCGCGAGGCCGGGATTTCCCTGGACCGCGCGCTGTTTCCGCTGCTGGTGCTGGTTGAACGGTTGGGCCCGATTGGCGTGGTCGAACTGGCCGACCGCGTGGGCCGCGACTACACCACCGTGAGCCGCCAAGTGGCGAAACTGGAAAGCCTTGGCCTGATCCTGCGCCAGGAAAGCGCCGTGGACCGGCGTGTACGCGAGTCAGTCATCACCGAAAAAGGCAGGGCCATGACCGACCGCGTGGATGACGCCCGCGAGCGCATGGGCGTGTCGATCTTCTCGACCTGGGAGGAAGGCGATTTCGAAAACCTGGTACGCCTGATGCGTAAATTCGCCGAGGACATCAAGAACGATTCGATACGGGCCACCAAAGGTCTACGCTGACACCCCACGGGCAAGGGTCACCAGGGCAATGTCACGCCGTGCCGATTCGTGAACGTCAGGCCCGGCACACCGGCGTGCTTCCACGATGTCCACCACCAGCGGGCTGCTTTCGCCGATTTCGAGCCGCGCGCCGGGGCCGCCCATTTGCGTGCGCACCCCTCCGGGCGCGGCCAGCAGATAGCTACACGCCATCAATCGAGTGAGCGGGCGCTGCCGCTCGCAATCCCAGAACAAAAGCTATTTTTGTTGTACACAAAATATTTCTAAAGATTTACTGCCTCCGAGCCGAAACAAGCAGTGATAGCAAATCGCCGTCTCGCTGATAGAGACGATGATTTGGTCGCCCTCCCTGCCGATGGTCGTCTCGATGAAGATAAAAAATAAGCTGGTACTCGCGTTCGTCTCCGTGGCCTTTATCCCGGTCAGCCTGGTCGCGCTGATCTGCGTGATGAACACACGAACCCAGGCGGTGGAGCAATTCATCGACGGCAGCACCCGTGAAATACGCCAGATCGATGGCAACATCCGGCAATTCTTCGATGGCACCTTGCAGAACGTCGATCAGATGTCCGCTGATCCTGTATACACTTCGCTGAACACGCTCAAGGATTACCGGCCTGCCAATGCGGCCAGCCAACCGCTGCCGGCCCAGGCTCAGCAGGTCATCGACCAATTCGCGCGCTTCGGCGCCACCCACCCTTCGGCGGCCATTTTGTCCATCGGCCTGGAAGACGGCACCTACGCCAAATGGCCCGATGACCCGCAACTGTCCCAGTACGACCCGCGTACCCGCCCCTGGTACAAGGCCGCGATGGCCAGCCCCAACAAAACCGTGCGCACCCCCGCTTACTATTACGACAAGGATGACGTGGCCCTGGTGGGCACCGCACGCGCGCTGCTGGACACCACCGGCAAGGCCAAGGGCGTGTTCGTGGTGAGTGTGTCGCTGAAGAACCTCACCGAATTGCTCAAGAGCATCAAGCTGGGTGAAAGCGGCTACGTGATGCTGATCGAAGACGGCGTGGTGCTGGTCGACCCGCGCGATGCCGCGCACAACTTCAAGCCGCTCAAAGCGCTCGGCGCGCCTTACGCGCATCTGGCCGAAACGGCCCAGGGTTCCACCGAGGTGGTCATCGACGGCGTGCGCTACATGGCCAACGTCTGGACCTCGCCCGGCCTCGGCTGGCGTTACGTCGGGCTGATCGAATACAACGAGGTGATGGCGGCTGCCACGCGCATGACGTACCTGACCGCAGCCATTGTGGCGGTGCTGGTGTTGATCTTCGGGCTGATTGCAGCGGCGTTTTCCAAGGTGATCGTCAAGCCGATCGGCCAGGTCAGCACCGGTTTGCAATCCATTGCCCAAGGTGAAGGCGATCTGCGCCATGAATTGCAGGTGCAGGGCAAGGATGAAACCGCCGAACTGGCTGGCTGGTTCAATAAGTTTCTCGCCGCTATCCGTCAGCTGATCCAGCATATCGGCGCGGCCTCGACCAACTTGCAGGACGCGTCACGGGTCAACAGCCAGGTGGCGCACAACATGAACGACGCCGCTGGACGCCAGCGTGAGGCAGTGGAACTGGTGTCCACCGCGTTCAACGAAATGGTCGCCACCGCCAACGAGGTCGCGCGCTCCTGCAGTGGCGCTGCCGAGTCTGCCGAGAACGGCCATCGCCGCGTGGCCGAGGGCAAGCAACAGATCGAAGTCACCACCGATAACGTCAATCGCCTGGGCCGCCGCCTGACCGAGTCGTCCCAAGCGATGGTCGAGCTGGAAGCCGGTAGCCGCAGCATCAACCAGATCCTCGGCACCATTCGCGCCATCGCCGAACAGACCAACCTGCTGGCGCTCAACGCGGCGATCGAAGCGGCCTGCGCCGGTGATCAAGGCCGTGGGTTTGCCGTGGTGGCCGATGAGGTACGCGCGTTGGCCAAGCGCACTTCGGACTCCACTGGCGAGATCGAGCAACTGCTCGGCACCCTGGGCAGCAAGACCGAGGAAGTCACGCAGAAGATGAGCAGTTGCCTGGACCTGTCACGCGCCAGCGTGTCGTCGATTGAAAACGCGCGAGACAGCTTTGAGGGCATTCAGCTGTCGGTGAATGAAATCCGCGACCAGAACCTGCAGATTTCCGCCGCCGCCGAGGAGCAACACAGCGTCGCCGAAGAGATCAACCGGCACATCCAGCAGATTTACGACGAGGCGCGATTGGTCGAAAGCCTGGCCAACTCAGCCCAGGATGATTCGGGGCGATTGGCAGGTTTGTCGGATGAGTTGAACGCCTTGGTGGGACGCTTCAAGTCCTAAAGCGTGCGGCGCTGGAAGTCCGCAATCTGGTGCCACATCGCCGCCGGGTTGGAATACATCGGGAAGTGCCCGCACTGGGCAATCAGCGCCGGCCGCACGCCATGGGCGCTTGGCGGCGCGGCCGAAATGCTGTTCTTCGGCAACGGCAAGGAACAGCCGGAGGTGGCGAATCAGGCGAAAGTTGATCATAGGCTCGGCGTATGCAAAGTGAGGTTGAGCGCCATACACCTATCTAAGCCTGCGGTGAAACCATCCAGCTGACAAAGGCCCGCAGGCGCGTGGAAAACGCCGCGCATTCGGCACTCGGGTTACGCGCCTCAAACAGGAAGTAGGCGATCTGGACACGCATCGACGGGTAATGCTGCACGAACAAAGCCACGTGCTCTTCCAGGGTTTGCGGCCAGCCTGACGTGTCTGCCGTGCGCAACGTGTGCGTCGCCCGAATCAACTTGCGCGCCGCTTCGCGTTGCAGGCGAAGTCGCTCGGGTGGCGAGCTGGCGTGTTCGATGCGTGTGAGGTAGCCGCTCAACTCCGGCTCGAAGTCACCATTGAGCGCCAAGGCGATGTCACGTGAGGGCCGAAACGGCTCGAAGCGCAGCGACAGATCATCGCCCCACACGCAACGGCAATGGTGCTTGAGCCAGAAACCCCAGCGGTCGAAGTCGATCTTGCTCACCACCTCGTGCCGTTGCTCCAGGGCCTGGCGCAGCTGCTCCAACGCCTCGAGTACGTGCGCATCCGGCGGATCAGTCAGCACCAGCGTCACATCAAGGTCGGACTCGCCTGGGCTGGCATCGCCCCTCGCGACACTGCCGTAGAGGTAAAGGCTGTGCAAGCCCAGCCCTGCGCCTGCCAGAGACTCGCACACGTCGGCCAGCAGCGGTTGGAATTGAGTTTGAATGGGCGCATTGGCAATGGTCAGCACACAGCCATTGGCATCGATACCTGGAGGCGCGCTCATGGGCGATGCACCTCAATCACCAAGCCTTCCGACTTACTGGGCACACAGAAATGGCGCGTGATCAGGTCGAACTCGGCGTCCGTGGCGGCAAAATCATGCTCGCCCTGAGCATTGCGCGCATGCAAGCGGGCGCGGCAGGTGGCGTCGTCCAGTTCCAGGTAATGCAGGCGGTGCGGCGCTTGAGCTGCTTTTGCCAAACCCAGCAACCATTCACGGTTGGCCAGTGTGTTCGCCGGGAAATCAAGCACCACATTGATGCCTGATTTCAACAGATTGATCACCAACGGCCCCACCACCGCGCGAACACGCTGGGCGCAGCGCAGGTAATCGGCAATCGACAGAATCTCACCCGGATAGAGCTGCGCCAGCCACTGGTCTTCGCTGAGCACAAGGGCGGCGTGCTCGGCGGCCAGGGTTTGAGCCAGGGTGGATTTGCCGGAGGCAATCTTGCCGCACAACAGATGCAGGGTTGGCATGGAACGGTTCCTTATGTCGGGCCACGCAGCATGCCATTTTTCACGCCGAACGACGTTGCCAATACTCATAAAATGCCAGCGCCGCGACGTTCTTGTCTTTGGCCTCCAGCATGATGTCGAAGCGCTCGAGAAACTGCAGCGCGTAGTCATTGGTCCAGCGGTTCCACATTTGCGCGCTGTGGGCGTACAGGTCGCGCTTGGCCACCACCTTCAGGAGCGCGTCCATTTCCAGCTTGTGCTCGGCGTCAAACCCCAGCGCTTGCAGGCTTTCCTGGGGCTGGGAGTAATGCATCGTCGGGCGTACGCCGCGCCAGCTTTCGATGACGCGGGCAACCCGTGGCGAATCGGGGTCGATGTATTCGTCCTCGTTGATCCAGCAGTGATGAATGTCCAGCACCACCGGTGCCAGGTCGGCGACTTGCAGACAGTGGTCCAGGCCGTAGGTTTTTTCGTCGTTTTCAAAGGTGATGCAGTTACGCGCCACCTCGGACAAGCGTGACCACACCGCGCGGGTGCCTTCAACGCCCAAGCGGCCGGCGATGTGGACGTTGCACTTGAGGTCCTGAAAGCGGCGGCCGTAGCCCATCATGCGGATCATGTCGGCGTGGTATTCGAACTCGGCCACGCTGTTTTCCACCACGCCGGGGTTGTCCGAGCCCAGCACGCAATATTGCCCAGGGTGAAAGGACAACCGGATATCCGAGGCGCGAGCCAGGTCGCCGATGGCGGCGAACCCTTCGCTCAACTGACGCACAAGGGCCGGGTCTTTGTAGACATCCGCCACTTTCGGGTGGCTGTAGAACGGCAGCAGGTCACTGCTCAAGCGCAGCATGCGCAGCGTCGCAGGCAGCTCGGCGACATACGTCAGCAGGCGCAATTGCGCTGCGAGGTTGTGGGTCACCACCTCGACCAATTTGCTGCGCGCGACCTGAGGTTCGACGCTCTCCATCCAGCGCAAAGTGGTGGTACGCGGGTTGTAGGGGCCTTCGATTAACTTGAGCGCACTGGCTGACGGCAGGCGTTCAGGGTGCTTGTACTGGCAGGCAAAGCCGATGCGAGGATGGTTCATGGAAAGGCCAGGTAATGAGTGAGCGTGAGGACAACAGAATGTTAGGCGCATGGCGCCGCCAGGGGTTCATTCAACCCGCGTCCTGCGTGAATCAAGTTGAATCCCGGTTTCGCCTGGCGGTCACCTATAAGGAACGATAACGCGATGGAGGTGATGATGAACCTTGCAATGACACTCTGCAGCCTGTTTGCCGGCTGGATGGCAATTGTGTTTTCCATGACGTGGGGCCTGTTGCGCGTCCTGCGCTGGCACCATGCTTAGCACCCCCGACGGGCGCTACTTTGTGGTCAAGGGTCAGCTGTGGCGTTGCACCAACCCCGAGCTGGATGAAGCCACGCGACAGCGCTGGGTCAACGCTTTGATGGACGCACGCCGCGCCGTCAAGTCGGCCAAGGCCAGCGGCGACGCCAGCCAATTGCGCGCGGCGCGCCAGCAGGTGCAGCAGGCCAAGGTCGCACTCGGTGAGCGTGGCCCGGTGTGGTGGCGTGATGGCAGCCCGGACTACAACCGTTACCGGGTGGCCAATACGCCGTATGCGGCGTGGTTTGAAAAACATCTCGACACGAAGCCCCACTGAACTTTCTTACAAATGCCAGGCTCCTTTCCTATGCGAAGTCACCGTGCCCTGATCCCAGGGTGCTGAACGATAAGGAGCCGCCACCGACATGACTACCCTCCCCGCCTATCCCACCGTCAGACCTGGCCCGCTGCACTCGATCTTGCTGGCCGGCGCCGTGCCATTGTTTTTGGGTGCCTTGCTCAGTGACATTGCCTACGGCCAGACCTACCAGATCCAGTGGGCCAACTTTGCATCCTGGCTGATCGCCGGCGCGCTGGTGTTCAGTGGCTTTGCGCTGTTGTTTGCGCTGGTCAACCTGCTGCGCGCCGAACGCAAGGCCGGGCGCCCCGCGGCTTATTTCCTGCTGCTGCTGGCGACGTGGGTGCTGGGGCTGGTCAACGCCTTTCAGCACGCCAAGGACGCCTACGCGATGATGCCTGGCGGCCTGATCCTGTCGGTGATCGTCACGGTGCTGGCCATCGCCGCAACGTGGATCGGCCTGACTAACCTGCGCTCGGGAGTTGCCCAATGAAACCATTCCACACCCTGAGCGTATTGAGCGCCGCCCTGTTGCTGACCGCCTGTGGTGGCGAAGGCGACAAAACCCAGGCCCGCGGCCCCGACCCGAAATTGCCCGAGCAACAAAGCAGCCTGTTGCCGAGCATGAAAATTGCCGAGCCCGCGCCCTGGGGCGAGCAGAAACCCAAGGTGCCCGAAGGCTACAGCGTTACCGCCATCGCCACCGACCTGGCTATCCCGCGCCAAACCCTGGTATTGCCCAACGGCGACATCCTCGTCGCCGAAGGCCGTGGCGGCAGCGCGGCCAAGCTCAAGCCCAAGGACGTGATCGCCAGCGTGATCAAGGCCGAGGGCAACACCAAGGTCAAGGGCGGCAACCGCCTGACACTGCTGCGCGACGCGGACGGTGACGGCACCTATGAACTGAAAACGATATTTGCCGACAACCTCAATGCGCCTTATGGCCTGGCCTACGCAGACGGCAAACTCTACGTCGCCAACCAGGACGCGCTGGTGCGCTTTGACTACGCCGACGGCCAGACCAAAGCCAGTGGCCCGCCGACGACGGTCACCGACCTGCCGGCGCAGATCAACCATCACTGGACCAAGTCGCTGGCCGTGAGTGAGGACGGGCGCCAGCTGTACGTGGGCATCGGCTCCAACAGCAACATCACCGAGCGCGGCATGGAAGTGGAAATCGACCGGGCGATGGTCTGGCAAATCGATGCCGCCACCGGCGCACACAAACCCTACGCCACTGGCATTCGCAACCCGACCGCGCTCACGATTCAACCCGGCTCCGGGCAATTGTGGGCGGTGGCCAACGAGCGCGATGAACTCGGCCCGGACTTGGTGCCCGACTACCTGACCTCGGTGCGTGAAGGCGCCTTCTATGGCTGGCCCTACAGCTACTGGGGCCAGGACGTCGACCCACGCGCGCAACCGCAGAACCCGGCGAAAGTCGCCGCCGCCATCAAGCCTGATTACAGCCTGGGCTCCCACGTTGCAGCGTTGGGTGTGGACTTTTCCATCCCTGCGATGGGTGAGAAATTCGCCGACGGTGCGTTTGTCGGCGAGCACGGCAGCTGGAACCGCGATAACCCGGTGGGCTACAAAGTGATCTTCGTGCCCTTCAGCAATGGCAAGCCGGCGGGTGAACCGATTGATTTTGCCACCGGCTTTCGTGGCGATGACGGCAAGACACGTGGGCGCCCAGTGGGTGTGACGGTGGACCCCAAAGGTGCGCTGATCATCGCCGACGACCTGGCCAATACCATTTGGCGCGTAACACGTAATCGCTAGCCCGTGTATGACAGGGGCGATTCGCCCCTGTCAGCCCTCACCGTGCAATTGCATTTCAAGCCAGGCCAGCAGCGCCGCAACTTCGCTGCGCGGGCCTGCGCCTTGGTGCCTGTAGACCGAAATCGCCTCGGGTAGCTGCACACTCTCGGCGCAGGGTCTTACCAGCGCCCCACTTTCAATCAAACGGCTGGCGGTGCGACGCCAGCCCATGGCGATACCGTGCCCTTCCACAGCGGCCTGCAACATCAACGGGTAGCTATCGAAGGTGGCGCCACGCGCATCCGCGGCCAATACCTGACCAAATGCCTGCAACCACTCGTCCCACTCCATCAAATGCGGTGGCGCGGCGCTGTGGTGCAAAAACGTATGGGCGTGCAATTCGGTGAGTGGCAAGGGGTGTTCAGCGTTCAGGTATGCAGGACTGCAGACCGGAAATACCTCGTCAGAGGCGGTGAGCATCAACGGATGGGCGCCACTGGGGCGTCGGGTACTTTGCAGGGCCACGTCGAAGTGGTCCTTGAACTCCGTGAGGGGCCGAGTCGAGGTCACCACCTGGATTTCGATGTGCGGGTATTGCTGGTGAAACGTCGACAGACGTGGCATCAGCCAATAAAACGCCTCGCAGAGCTGGCAGAGCAGCACCACACGACGCTGGGCCGTGGACGCGCGCAAACCCGCAGCGCCGTCACTGATGCTGTGCAGCGCCCGGCTGACCACCTGGCCCAATTCACGCCCTTCCTGTGTCAGGAAAACCGCACGATTACGTCGATAAAACAGCTTCACCCCGAGGTTGTCTTCCAGCCCACGAATTTGCCGGCTGACCGCCGCCTGGGTGATGTGCAGCTCATCCGCCGCCCTGGAGAAACTCTCCAGGCGGGCGGCGGCCTCAAACGGTAGCAGGCTGGCGAGCGGCGGCAGGTTTTTACCAAGCGTATTCATAATCTGAGGTTATGCATCCGGGGCCGAGAACTCGTTTGTAGCACAGCCCGGCGGGTGTGCACCATTCATCCATGACTTCACGGATGCCTCGGATGACCTCACTACGAACCTCTTTTTTTGTTGGCGTGCTGCTCGCGTGTGTCGCCACATTGGGCTGGGCGCTGAACTTCATCGCCCCTTATGTCACTGGTGACTACAGCCTCTATGACCTGATGGCGGTACGGTTTCTGGGGGGCGGCGTGCTTGGCGTGGGCGGAGTGATCCTGAGCCGGGCCCAACTGAAATGGCTCAGCCCAAGGCAATGCTGGCTGGCCGCAGCGCTTGGCGCGGCAGGTTGCCTGGCGTACGGCGTGTGCATCGGCGCAGGCGTGATGTTGGGCGGCCCGGTATTGACGCCCGCCTGTGTCGGCATGGTGCCAGTGCTACTGGCCCTGGTTGGCAATGCCCGGAACAAGACCATGGCGTGGGGCCGGCTGGCGGCGCCTTTAGCGTGCCTGACGCTGGGGCTTTTGCTGTCGAACATCAGCAGTCTGCACCAACCGGCGTTGAGTACCGTTTCGTGGCTGGCCGGTGTGTTTTTTTCGTTCAGCGCCGTTGCCTTGTGGCTGGGATTCAGCGTGATCAATCAAAAACACCTGACAACCCTTCCGGCAACCGCCACCGGCCTCTGGACCGCGTTGATGCTGGTGGGGGCCGGCGGCACTGCGCTTTGCCTGCTGCCATTGCTCTGTGTATTCAACCTGCTGCGCCTGCCAACCCTGGGATTTGGCCTCGCCCAGGCGGGTGCGCTGTATGCCTGGAGCCTGATCATCGCGCTGATGTCCACGGTGGTCGGTGCTTGGGCCTGGAATGCTGCCACCCGACGACTGCCGATGGTGCTCAGCGGCCAATTGATTGCCCTCGAATCACTCTTTGCGACCCTGCTCGGCCTGTGGTTTCACGGTCGCGGCCCTTCGTGGATGGAAGCCACTGGCCTCGCGGCGGTGCTGATCGGCGTGGTCATGGCGGTGCGTATTATCCTGACAGGCACAAAGCCTGCCGCAACGCGCGACACTGACGGGAGCGCCGAGGATGACCCACAGCATCGGCTCACTTGCACCCACCGAGACCTTTGAGTGTCACGGCCTGGCTATCTGGTGAAAGCAGCGAAGAGCGATCGTCGGGCGTTAAAACGGTTGACTTGATTGCCTTAGGCAACTATATATTTGCTTGAGGCAACCAACCGAGCACTGCCATGACCACGACCCTTGTCGAACGCGCCGCGATCATTTGCGGTTTCAACCGTTTTTACACCCATCAGATCGGCGTGCTGCAGGAACACTTGCTGCAAAGCGATTTCTCGCTGACCGAAATCCGCGTGATGTACGAACTCTCCTCCCGTGGCGACCTGACCAGCGCCGACCTGTGCCAGATGCTCGGCCTTGATGCGGGCTACCTGAGCCGGCTGATCAGCGGCTTCGAAAAGAAAGGTCTGGTCCAGAAAGTTCGCTCCGTCACCGATGCGCGGGCGGTGCAACTGCACCTCAGCGGCCTCGGTCGATCAGTGCTGGCGCCGCTGGAAAACCAGACCCAACAGGAAGTCATCGCCTTGCTCGAAGCCTTGCCCGAGCAGCAACAGCAGCAACTCACGGCGTCGATGCAGCGTATCCAGACACTGTTGCAAGGCGGCACGCCAAGTTACCTGCTTCGCGATCCGCAGCCCGGCGACATGGGCCGGGTGGTGCAACAGCAATCGGCGCTGTATGCGCGTGAGTACCACTGGAATTGGGAGTTTGAAGCGTTGGTGGCGGAGATTGTCGCCAAGTATTTGCGCGAATTCGACCCGAGCGCCGAGCGCTGCTGGATCGCCGAAAAGGACGGTGAAGTGGTGGGGTCAATCTTCGTGGTGCGCCATGACGAAACCACCGCCAAGCTGCGCATGCTCTACGTGGACGCCAGTGCACGGGGCATGGGCATCGGTCAGCGGCTGGTGGAAGAATGCCTGCGTTTTGCGCGCAATGCCGGTTACAAAAGCATGCTGTTGTGGACGGTCGACGCGCTGACCGATGCGCGCAAGCTGTATCAGAAAGCAGGGTTCCGCCTGGTAGACCAAGAAGCCACGGTGAGCTTCGGCAAATCGTTGATCAGTGAAACCTGGGCCCGCGAGCTGTAAGGCGTTCCCGCGCTGTCGCCAGCGCGGGCGCCTGCGCGATTACAGGTCAGTGATTTCCTTATGGCGCGGTACCAGCGCCTTCATCACGCTCCACGCCACCAGGTAGGCCAGGGCACAGATCGCAAACATGATCATGTAACCGGTGTGGATGTCGTTGATGGACTTGTAGTAGTCAAATACCCAGCCACCGATCTTGGTCATCACCACACCGCCCAAGCCCCCGGCCATACCGCCGATGCCAACCACCGAGGCCACGGTTTTTTGCGGGAACATATCGGACACCGTAGTAAAGATGTTGCACGACCACGCCTGGTGCGCCGAGGCGCCCACACCGATCAGCAGCACCGGCACCCAGAAGCTCAGGTAGCCGAAAGGCTGCGCCAGCAACACCACCAGCGGGAACAGCGCGATCACCAGCATGGCTTTCATGCGCCCGTCGTAGGGAGCATCGCCACGGGCCATGAAGTAGCTGGGAAACCAGCCGCCGCCGATACTGCCGACCATGGTCATGCTGTACAGCACGGCCAGCGGCATCACGATGTCCGCGCCTTTCATGCCGTATTGCGCCGACAGGTAAGTGGGCAGCCAGAACAGGAAGAACCACCACACGCCGTCAGTCATGAACTTGCCGAAGGCAAATGCCCAGGTCTGGCGGTAGGTCAGCAGTTTGAACCACGAGACTTTTTTCGCAACAGCACCCGCAGGTTCTGGCGTGAACGGCTGCACCGTCTGGTCGCTGCGAATGTAAGCCAACTCTTCGGCCGACAAGCGTTTTTGCTGCTCCGGTTTTTCGTAAACCGCCGCCCACACCGCCACCCAGATAAAGCCCAACATGCCGATGACCATAAAGGCCGCTTCCCAGCCCCAGATGCCGGCAATCAAGGGCACACAAATCGGTGCCAGGATAGCCCCCACGTTAGCCCCGGAGTTGAAGATACCGGTGGCCAGCGAGCGTTCTTTTTTCGGGAAGTATTCGGCAGTGGCCTTGATCGCGATGGGGAAGTTGCCCGCCTCGCCAATCGCCAGCACGGCGCGCGACAGCATGAAACCGGCAATCGACACCGGAATCACCGCCAGGCCGATAGCGCCGCTCATCGCAGCGATGCCCTCACCCATCGGCACCGAGAACGCATGCATGATGGCGCCGGTGGACCAAATGCCAATCGCCACCACGTAGGCGGCCTTGGTGCCGATCTTGTCGACAAAGCGTCCGGCAAACAGCATGGAAATCGCGTAGACAAACTGGAACACCGCCGCGATGTTGGCGTAGT
Organism: Pseudomonas sp. TWRC1-2; assembly: GCF_049896685.1. Classification (NCBI taxonomy): domain Bacteria; kingdom Pseudomonadati; phylum Pseudomonadota; class Gammaproteobacteria; order Pseudomonadales; family Pseudomonadaceae; genus Pseudomonas; species Pseudomonas sp. TWRC1-2. Next base: position 735,623 of record NZ_JAFCUU010000001.1, read on the forward strand.
CCGTGTTGCTCCAGCCAAATTGCGTCGACAACTGCGGCGCCAGAAGGCTGAGGACTTGGCGGTCTAGGTAGTTGACGGTAGTGGCAAAGAACAACATCGCGCAGATGGTCCAGCGATAGTTGCCGACGGCCGTGCCGACGCGATGGGCGTTGATGGGCTCATTCAAATTCATGGCATCACTTTTTATTTTTGTTAGATAAGACATATGTAACGTCATATGTCGTCGTACAACTTTGACTTTTATATCGGGCCGCCTAACCGGTGTCAATCTCCAAAATTGCCTTTTAACCAGGGATTACGCAGATCTGAAAATGCTTAACTACGCGCAGTTGTAGGATGACAAATCCTGAATACCCGACTGGGTGCTTTGCCGGGCACATCATCAAGCAGGCCGAAGGGCTGCATGCCGAGCTTCTCCAGCACACGGATCGACGCGGCGTGATCCGGTCGCACCAGCCCGAATACCTGAGGCAATCCCAGCGTTTGAAACGCCATCGTCAGCGCGTCGAGGCCAAGCTCGGTGGCATAGCCCTGCCCCCAGGCATCGACCGCGAAGCGATAGCCCAGGTTGATGCGCCGCTCGGTCAGGTAATTGAGCGGCGCCACGCCGCCAAAGCCGATCAGGTGATCGGGCGCCTCGCGACGGGCAATGGTCCACCAGCCGTAGCCCTGGCTGGCCCATTGTTCGAGCCAGTGGTTGAGCAGGCGCTGTGCGTCGTCGAGGCTGGCCATTGGGCCACTCGGGTTGAACAGGTTTGTCTGCGGGTCGCCGAAGATCGCGAACAATCGGTGCACATCGCTGGGCTCTGGCGTGCGATAGATCAGGCGTGAGGCGGTGACGGGCATTCTGATAATTCCCTGGTCAGGTCGTGAAGTTCAATTCATCTGCAAAAAAAGGTAAATAGCGGTGAATTATTTCATGTCCGCTTGTATCTGAACTGACAGAGCGGTGCCATCGCAACGATGGCACCTCCCCTGTTCTGTTTTAGAGTGGCCCGCATGAAATTACGTAAGAAAAGCGTCAAACCCATCGGATTGAAAGACATCACCATCGTCGACGATGCCAAGGTGCGCAAGGCGATTACCGCCGCCGCCCTGGGTAACGCCATGGAGTGGTTCGACTTTGGTGTCTACGGTTTCGTCGCCTATGTGCTCGGCAAGGTGTTCTTCCCGGATGCCTCACCGAGCGTGCAAATGATTGCCGCCTTGGCCACCTTCTCGGTGCCCTTCCTGATTCGCCCGCTGGGTGGCCTGTTCTTCGGTGCGCTGGGCGACAAATACGGACGGCAGAAAGTCCTCGCCGCAACCATCGTCATCATGTCCTTGAGCACCTTTGCCATCGGCCTGATTCCCGGGTATGCCTCGATTGGCATCTGGGCACCGATCCTGCTGTTGCTGTGCAAAATGGCCCAAGGGTTCTCGGTAGGCGGTGAGTACACCGGCGCCTCGATCTTCGTCGCCGAGTACGCCCCGGACCGTAAACGCGGGTTCCTCGGCAGCTGGCTGGATTTTGGTTCGATTGCCGGTTTCGTGCTCGGCGCCGGTGTGGTGGTGCTGATTTCGACGATCCTCGGTGAGGCCGATTTCGAGGCGTGGGGCTGGCGTCTGCCGTTCTTCCTCGCCCTGCCTTTGGGCATCATCGGTTTGTACCTGCGTCACGCGCTGGAAGAAACCCCGGCGTTCCAGCAGCACATGGACAAACTTGAACAAGGCGACCGCCAGGGCCTGACCCACGGTCCCAAGGTGTCGTTCAAAGAGGTGGCTACCCAGCATTGGCGCAGCCTGCTGACCTGCATCGGTATCGTCGCGGCCACCAACGTGACGTACTACATGTTGCTCACCTATATGCCGAGCTACCTGTCGCACAACCTGCATTACAAAGAAAACAGCGGCGTGCTGATCATCATCGCGATCATGGTCGGCATGCTGTTCGTGCAGCCGTTCATCGGTTTTGTCAGCGACAAGATTGGCCGTAAACCCTTCATCATCGCCGGCAGCGTCGGGCTGCTGTTGCTGTCTATCCCGGCGTTTATGTTGATTACCAGCGGTAAAATCGGCCTGATTTTCGCCGGTCTGTTGATTCTGGCCGTGGTGCTGAACTTCTTCATCGGCGTGATGGCCTCGACGCTGCCGGCTATGTTCCCGACCCACATTCGCTATAGTGCGTTGGCCAGCGCGTTCAACGTCTCGGTACTGATCGCCGGCCTCACACCCACCGCGGTGGCCTGGCTGGTGGAAAGCACCAACGACCTGTACATGCCCGCTTACTACCTGATGGTGTTTGCGGTGGTCGGCCTGATTACCGGCCTGACCATGAAGGAAACCGCGAACAAGCCGTTGCGCGGCGCGGCGCCAGCAGCGTCCGATATGGAAGAAGCCAAGGAAATACTGCAAGAGCACCATGACAATATCGAGCAGAAGATCGAAGACATCGATGCCGAAATTGCCGCCCTGGAAGCCAAGCGCCAGAACCTGGTGCAACAGCATCCGCGAATCAACTGATACCTGACCATGCGTGCTGGCCCCCGCCGCCACGCCACTGGAGTGCCCAAGCATGGTTCCAAGCGTCACCGCAGCCCACTCGTTACTCAGCGCGGACGAACGCGCCGCCATCGCCGAAATCGAAGCCACTACCAGCATCCTGCAACTGGTAACCCGCCTGACCGGCATGCGCTTTGCCGGCATTGCCAAATTCACTGACCTGAAATGGGTGGTGTGCTCGGCCTATGACCCGCTGCACATGGGGATTCATGTCGACGACGTACTCGACCTGGAAACTACCTTGTGCAGTGAATTCTGCGTCGACCCGCAGGCTCTGTTCATTCCGCAAATCAGCCAGAATGGCCGCTTTGCCACCCGCCCGGTGGTCAAGCAGTACGCCATCGAAAGTTACGCCGGTGCGCCGATCTTTCTGCCCGATGGCCGCCTGTTCGGCGCGCTGTGTGCACTGGACTCACGGGCGATGCTGTTTGACGACCCCAACCTGCCGGAAACCCTGAGCCTGTTTGCGCGGCTGATTGGCTGTATTTTCTTCGCTAACCTGACAACAGCTGATCAGTAACCACCGCCCTGCCCCGCCGTGCAGCACTCTCGCGCTTTGGCGGCATGCCAAACAATCGGCTGAACTGTGAAGTGCTTTCATAGCCCACAGCGCCCGCAGGCTGGTGGATTTGGCTTTTCATTTGGCAATCGCCTCGTGTGCCACCCTGGGTATCGCCAGCCTCTTGGCTTACCTGACCTCGCGGCGTGCCACAGCGACCTACGTACCCCCAGCGCTACCTGAAAAACTGACTCGGGGTTTTGCCAAACTGTTTCTTGAACATGCTGGTGAACGCGCTTGGGCTTTCATAGCCCAGCTCGATGGCCACATCGATGATCTTCTCCCCCACCGCAATGCGCTCCAGCGCCAGCAGCAACCGCGCCTGCTGGCGCCATTGGCCGAAGGTCAGGCCGGTTTCCTTGCGGAACAGGCGCTGGATGGTTTTCTGGTCCAGGTCCAGGCGATCACCCCAATCGGCGACCGTCGAGGCATCACCCGGTTCCTGCTGCAGCGCCTGGCAGATACGGTTGATGCGCAGGTCGGCCGGCTGGGGCAGTGACAGCGGCAAGGCCGGCAGGATCGCGAGTTCGTCGAGGATCAGGTGCATGATCCTCGCCTCGCGCGAGTCCTCGGCGTACGGCGGCTTCAAACTCACCGAGGCTTTGATCAGCTCGCTCAACAACGGCGACACACTGACGGTCTTGGGCTCGCTCGGCAGGTTGGGGAAACAGTCCGGGCGCACAAACACGCTGCGCATCTTCAACGTGCCCACGCAACGCAGCGAATGCACTTGCCCGCTGGGCATCCAGAACCCGCGATTGGGCGGCACCGTCCATTGGTTCAACGCCGAATACACCACCATCACGCCTTCGACGGCGTACAACAGTTGATGCTTTTCGTGACTGTGGTCGGGGATCACCCAGTTTTCGGGGTAATCGGTCGCAGAACTGATGACAGCCCAGTCGCCCTCGTCGATCTCCCGCAGAAATACATCCAGTGGTTTGATGATTTCGCCCTTTTTGCGATGGTTGGCGCCCGAATTACGCGAGACAGGCATTTTCAGCGAATCTAGCATAAACGTCGCAACATTTAGAAACGGGCAGCGCGCTAAAGTACGCACTGCCCCTGTTCGCTGCCTTGTATGGAATGCCTGCATGTCGAGCCTGACCGCGCCACCCGCCACTGCAACCGCTACGCCGCAAATAAGCCCCTTGGTCATGCGTGTCCTGGGCGCCTGTGCCCTGGCGCACATGATCAACGACCTGATTCAGGCCGTGCTGCCGTCGATCTACCCGATGCTCAAGGCCAACTACGGGCTGAGCTTTACCCAGGTCGGCCTGATCACCCTTACCTTCCAGTTGACCGCGTCCTTGCTGCAACCCTGGATCGGCTACCACACCGACCGCCATCCCAAGCCCTGGCTGCTGCCGGCGGGCATGGTGTGCACGCTGATCGGCATCCTGATGCTGGCGTTTGTCGGCACCTTCCCGTTGATCCTGTTGGCGGCGGCGCTGGTCGGGGTCGGGTCGTCGACCTTCCACCCGGAAACCTCACGCGTGGCACGCCTTGCCTCGGGCGGGCGCTATGGCCTGGCACAATCGACCTTCCAGGTTGGCGGCAACACCGGCAGCGCGTTTGGCCCGTTGCTGGCGGCGGCGATCATCATTCCCTACGGCCAAACCCATATCGCCTGGTTCGGGCTGTTCGCCGTGTTCGCGATCATGGTGCTGTATGGCTTGAGCCGCTGGTACCGCCACCACCTCAACCTGTTCAAGCTCAAGCAAGGCGGCAAGGCCACCCACGGTTTGTCCAAGGGCCGCGTGACGTTTGCCCTGGTGGTACTGGCGCTGCTGGTGTTCTCCAAATACTTCTACATGACCAGCCTGACCAGCTACTTCACCTTTTACCTGATCGAGAAATTCCACCTGTCGGTGGCCAGCTCGCAGATGTACCTGTTCCTGTTCCTCGGCGCTGTGGCCGTCGGCACCTTTGCCGGTGGCCCGATTGGCGACAAGATCGGCCGCAAGAAAGTCATCTGGTTCTCGATCCTCGGCGCCGCGCCCTTCACCCTGGCCTTGCCCTACGTCGACCTGTTCTGGACGGCCGTGCTCAGCGTGGTGATCGGCTTCATCATCGCCTCGGCCTTCTCGGCCATCGTGGTCTTCGCCCAGGAACTGGTGCCCGGCAACGTCGGGATGATCGCCGGGATCTTCTTCGGCCTGATGTTCGGCTTCAGCGGGATTGGCGCCGCGCTGCTGGGCTTGCTCGCCGACAACCATGGCATTGAGTACGTCTACAAAATCTGTTCGTTCCTGCCACTGGCGGGCATCCTGACGATCCTGCTGCCTTCAACCAAGGGCGTCTGACCGGCCAATCATCGGCTGGCCGTATGCTATTACACGGAGTGCTCTGAAAAACCTGCGTGTGCGCTTACAATCCGGATATTCAAGCGCACACCCAGGCAGACCCGGCACGACATGACGCTCGACCCTCCTACGATTCTGATATTGACCATCGCGCTGGCCGCCGCTGCCGCCCTGTATCTGGCGGTGGAATGGCGCAGCGTGCGCGAGCCGTCGCTGCTGTTCTGGGCGGCAGGTTTCGCGATCATCAGCGTCGGCTCCACCCTGGCCCTGCTGCGCAGCAGCGGCCTGTTGATGATCGGTATCTGGTTTGCCAACGGCTTGCTGGTGAGCGCGCACTGGCTGTTTTTGCTCGGCGTGGCCCGCTTTACCCACGTGCGCCTGTCGCGCGCCTGGCTGCTGATGCTGGTCGCCTGGCTCGGCATGCTGCTGTTGCCCGGCGACCAGGCGTGGTCCAAAGCCATGCTGATGGTCAACTCATTGCTGGTCGCGTTGCCGACCTTGCGCGCCAGTTTCCTGCTGCGCCCCCACGGTAAATCCCTGAGCATCGGCGCGGTGCAATTGCGCTATGTATTGCTGCTTCACGGCACCTTTTATGTGGCCAAGGCGCTGTCGGTAATCATCCCCGGCACGCTGATCGATCTTGCCGCGTTCAAGGGCGAAATCATCCAGGTTTCGTTGGTGGAGGGCGCAATGGCGATCATGTTGATCGCGTTGTCGATGACCGGCTCCGAGCGCTATCGGCGCGAACAGCAGATTGCCCGGCTGGCGGCCCGCGACCCGCTGACGGCGCTGTACAACCGCCGCGCCCTGGATGTGCGTGCGCCGCAGCTGTTAGCGCAGGTATCGCCGCAACAGCCGGGCGCGTTGCTGTTGATCGATATCGACAACTTCAAACTGGTCAACGACCTCTACGGGCATACCGCCGGCGACCGTTTGCTGATTGCCTTGAGCGAAATGATCCGCACCGTGGTGCCCGAAGGCGCGCTGGCGGCTCGCCTGGGCGGGGATGAGTTTGTGATCCTGTTGACCAAGGCCTCGACCGCCCAGATTGTCGAGCTGGGCAGCCGCTTGCGTGAGCAGTTCCGGCAGTTGGCCGCACACACCTTCACCACCCCGGCACCGGTCACCCTGAGCATCGGCGCCAACCTGTTCGACCAGCCACCGCCGAGTCTGACGGCGCTGATCGAACAAGGCGACACCACGCTCTATGAAAGCAAACGCGGCGGGCGTGACAGCATTCGGCTGGTGGACCGAACGGGAACCGGTTCGTACGGTTAATGGCTTGTTGTGGCGAGCGGGCTTGCCCCGCGTTGGGCTGCGCAGCAGCCTCATAAAGGACGCCGCATTGTTTCAGGGACACCGCGTCGGCAGTTTTTTGGGGCTGCTGCGCAACCCAACGCGGGGCAAGCCCGCTCGCCACATCAAATCCGCTTGCCTCAGGTTTGGTGGTGACGGTGTGCAAACCCATTCACGACGATGTAAAGCAACGGCCCCACCGACACAAACACCGCCGTCAGCAAAAAATACGGCACCAGCGAAGCCAGCGAGCGCCCTCGCCCGCGCGCATCCCGGTACATCCACGCGCACGCAAGCAGCGCCATCAGGTACAGGTCAATCACTACCTGCGCGGTGTCCGGCCGCGACATCAATTCCCGCCCAAATGCCAACAGTGATTGCTCGGCCGTGAGCATCGTAGCCAAGGTATACAACGAAAAACCCAGCAAACCGGCCAGGGCGAAATAAGGTCTGCGCATGGTGCCTTCCTTGAAAGGATCGAGGCTCAACATAGTGATAAGGTTGCGCCTCTCGCAATGACCTCGGAGGTCATGATCAGGCCATGGACACCCCTTCAACTGCCGGCCAGCACCTGCGCCAATTGCGTCGACACGCCAAGCTCAGCCAGCTGGACCTGGCCTTGATCACGGGCGTTTCCCAGCGCCACCTCAGTTGCATCGAAACCGGCCGCGCCAAGCCAGGCCCGGTTACTTTGCATACTCTGCTGACGGCGCTGGAGGCCCCGCTGGAGCAGTGCAACCAGGTGTTCCTCGCCGCCGGCTACGCGCCGCGTTACACCGCCACCCCACTCGCCGCACCCGCCATGGCCGCCGTCCGTGAAGCCGTCAGCCATGTGCTGCACGCCAACAACCCCGCCCCGGCGATTCTGCTGGGCAGCGAGTGGCAAGTGCTCGCCGCCAACGCCAGCACCGGCCTGTTGTTTGAGCTGGTCGGGATTGAGCCGAATGCCGCCGATGGGCTGAACCTGCTGACCACGCTGTTGCAAACCGGCGGCCTGGGCGATCACCTGATCAACGCCGAAGAAATCCGCACCGTCGCCTGGCAACGCGCAACCCGCGAAGCGCTGGGGAATCCTGCATTGGCGGGGTTACTGGCCCGTTTGCCGGTGCCGAGCAGCACCGAGTTGCCCAATGAAATGCCGCCGCTGGTGTTCACGCGCATCCGCTCACATCGCGGTGAACTGAATTTCCTGTCGACCTTCACCACCTTCGGCATGCCCCAGGACATCACCCTCACGTCACTGCGCATCGAACATCTGATTCCTGCTGACGCGCCCACGTGGCAAGTGATGCGCGCCGCTTACGCGGAATATGCGGCGCTGGTTTTGTGAAATATCTGTACGTAGACTGCCGCCATACCCCCCACCTGAAGGCGGCGAAAAAAACCTGATGCAAGTTACCGAAGTCTCCATTGCCCAATTGCGCGCTGCGCTTGAAAGCGGCCAGACCACTGCCGTTGAACTGGTTAAGGCTTACCTGGCACGCATCGAGGCCTATGACGGCCCGCAGACCGCGACCCAGTTGAACGCCGTGGTGGTGCGCAACCCGCAAGCGCTTGAAGAAGCCCAGGCCGCCGATGCGCGCCGGGCCAAGGGCGAAACCTTGGGGCCATTGGACGGCATTCCCTACACCGCCAAGGACAGCTACCTGGTCAAAGGCCTGACGGCAGCCTCCGGCAGCCCGGCCTTCGCCACGCTGGTGGCGCAGCGCGACGCCTTCACCATCGAGCGCCTGCGCGCCGGCGGCGCTATCTGCCTGGGCAAGACCAACATGCCGCCGATGGCCAATGGCGGGATGCAGCGCGGCGTTTATGGCCGTGCAGAAAGCCCGTACAACGCTGACTACCTGACGGCGCCGTTTGCCTCCGGCTCGTCCAACGGCGCGGGCACCGCAACGGCAGCCAGCTTCGCCGCCTTCGGGTTGGCCGAGGAAACCTGGTCGAGCGGGCGCGGCCCGGCGTCCAACAATGGCTTGTGTGCCTACACGCCGTCGCGCGGGATTATTTCCGTACGCGGCAACTGGCCGCTGACGCCAACCATGGACGTGGTGGTGCCGTACGCACGCACCATGGCCGACCTGCTCGAAGTGCTCGACGTCGTGGTCGCCGAAGACACCGACACGCGCGGCGACCTCTGGCGCCTGCAACCGTGGGTGCCGATTCCGAGCGTGGCGTCGGTGCGCCCGGCCTCTTACGCTGACCTGGCTGTGGGCAGCGAATCCCTGGCCGGCAAGCGTTTCGGCGTGCCGCGCATGTACATCAATGCCGACCCCGAGGCCGGCACCAGCGAGAAACCCGGGATCGGCGGGCCGACCGGGCAAAAGATCAACACCCGCGCCAGCGTGATCGACCTGTGGCACGCCGCGCGCCAGGCGTTGGAAGCGGCTGGCGCCGAAGTGATTGAAGTCGACTTCCCACTGGTCTCCAACTGTGAAGGCGACCGCCCTGGCGCGCCGACGGTGTTTACCCGTGGCTTGGTCTCCAAGGAGTTTTTGCACGACGAATTGTGGGAGCTGTCGGCCTGGGCGTTCGATGATTTCCTGCGCGCCAACGACGACCCGGCACTCAACCGCCTGGCGGATGTCGACGGGCCGAAAATCTTCCCGCACGACCCTGGCACCCTGCCCAACCGTGAAGACGATTTGGCCGCCGGCATGGACGAATACGTGCGCATGGCCGAGCGCGGCATCACACCGTGGAACGAAATCAGCACCGTGCCGGATGGCCTGCGCGGGCTGGAACAGACCCGGCGCATCGACCTGGAAGACTGGATGGACGCACGGGGTCTGGACGCGGTGTTGTTCCCGACCGTGGCCGATGTCGGCCCGGCCGATGCCGACGTAAACGAAGCCTCGGCGGATATCGCCTGGAGCAACGGCGTCTGGGTGGCTAACGGCAACCTCGCGATCCGCCACCTGGGCGTGCCGACCGTCACCGTGCCGATGGGCGTGATGGCGGACATCGGCATGCCAGTGGGGTTGACCTTCGCCGGGCGTGCCTATGACGATTCGGCGCTGCTGCGCTTTGCTTCGGCGTATGAAGCCACCGGCAGCAAACGCCTGATCCCGCCGCGTACGCCGCCGCTGGCAGCTGGCTAAACACGGTCCGATTGTGGGAGCTGGCTTGCCTGCGATAGCGGTGGGTCAGCCAGCCCATTTGTCACTGAAAGACCGCCTTCGCGGGCAAGCCCGCTCCCACAGTTTTTGACTGCATTTCAGGCCACGCCAATCAGCAGCAGCCTAAACACGGTCAACCTGTGGGAGCTGGCTTGCCTGCGATAACGGTGGATCAGCCAGCCTATTTGCCACTGACAGACCGCCTTCGCGGGCAAGCCCGCTCCCACAGTTTTAACTGCATTTCAGGCCACGCCGATCAGCAGCAGCCTAAACACGTTCAACCTGTGGGAACTGGCTGGCCTGCGATAGCGGTGGATCAGCCTGCCCATTTGTCACTGACAGGCCGTTATCGCGGGCAAGCCCGCTCCCACAGTTTTTGACTGCATTTCAGGCCGCGCCGATCAGCAACCGCCTACACACGCTCCAATTGTGGGAGCTGGCTTGCCTGCGATAGCGGTGGATCAGCCAGCCTATTTGTCACTGAAAGGCCGCCTTCGCGGGCAAGCCCGCTCCCACAAGTTTTACTGTATTTCACATCAAGCCAGGTAGGGCACGGCAATCAGCAGGATGGCCGTGCCATGGGCCACGGTCGCCGGCAACACGCCGTAGCGCATGCGCACCAGTGCGCAGGCCAGCCCTTCGATCAGGGTGAACAGCAATACCGGCCAGCCCAGCTGGGTGACACTCAAGGCCAGGAACGCATGGCAGGCCGCAAAGGCTACGCCGCTGATCAATGCCGCGCGCCATGGCGTCACTTGCTGTTCGAGGTAGCCCTGCAAAAACCCGCGAAACAGCACCTCTTCCAACGCATTCGCGCCATAAGCCAGGACCACCATACCCGGCAGCCAGACCCAGTAGCCGTGAATCTTGAACGCCTCGATGCCCTGGTAAACCCGCAGCGGCACACCGAGCAAACAGCCCACCACAAGCCCCACGGCCAGGCCCAGCGCAGGATTGCCGATGGTCCAGCGCATCAGCTGCCATAACTGCGGCGCCGTGCGTGCAAGCAACATGATCAGCAGCACTGACACCCCGCCCAGCGCCGCCAACACAAAGGCATTCGCGCTGAACGCAATCTGCACCTCGCTGCTGAGCGACCACATCCCCAGCGGCGTCATCGCGTCACGCATCAACACAAATGCCGTCAGCAGGATCAGGATGCGCATCGCCTGCATTGCCCTGGGCGTCAGCGCAAACCACAGCCCAAACAGCACCAGCCCCGGCGCCAGGTGAATGCCGTAGTTGATCAGTACGCCCATGCCTTGGCTGATCATGCCGGCTTCAACCCTGGGCGACGGCAATCATGTCGATCTCGACCGCTGCCGATTTCGGCAACTGCATCACCCCCACCGAGGTGCGGGTGTGCGTGCCGGCGCTGCCGAGAATTTCATGTAGCAGGTCCGACGCACCGTTGGCCACCTCGCTTTGCTGATCAAAGTCTTCGGCGCTGCGCACGTACACGGTGATACGTGCGATGGCCTTGACTTGATCCAGCGAGCCCAATGCCTGCTTGAGCAAGCCCAGGCAACGCAGCGCGCTGATGCCGGCGGCGATTTGTGCCTGGGCCAGGGTCAGGCTTTCGCCGACTTTGCCGGGCAGCACGATCGTGTCGCCAACCCGCGGGATCTGGCCGCTGATGTACAGGTGGTGACCATCGCGCACCAAGGGTGTGTAGTTGCCGCCGATTTTGAACTCATTCAGTTGATAGCCGAGACGCTGCTGGGCCGCCTGGTATTTTTCGTCTGCTGTCATGCTCGTCAAACCTCGTTGCGACGTTGCCACTCATCCACCACATCGCCCAGGGTCTTGGGGATGTCGCTGCGAATCCAGGCCATGAAAGGCCGGTCGAACTTGAACCCCGGACCGCAGTGTTCAAGCATGAAACGGCGAACGTTCTGGGTGTTTTTGTAGTGGGGGGTGACGGGGGTAGCGCGAGTAATGACGTCGCTGTGCCAGTTAAAATCCATTTTCCCCTCGGGCGCTTATGGTGTGTCGGCAGTAGCATAGCGATGTGCTACTTGAGCAGGAAGCGGCAAGGCAAAACTCGCACCACCAGCTCTTGTGTTGGGATGTCGTACAAGACCTCGCTGCGTTCATAACGAGACGAAGACTAACCCTTTCAAGATATTTCGAAATTTCACTTTCCTTCCCCATCACAAATATTGCATGGTTGTACGACGACTTAAATCATCGTGCCCGCCCCCAACAACAATAAGGAAACACCCATGCAAAACGTCAAAGTGCTGATCGGTTTTCTGTGCCTGTTCACCGGCTACGTCGCAGCTGCGCCTGCCCCCGCCGAAAAGGATGTGGCCCAAGCGGTCGACCAACTGACCCAAGCCATGTTGCACCTGGACCTCAAGCAGCTTCATGCGCTGACCTCCGACAAACTCACCTACGGCCACTCCAGCGGCAAGGTGCAGAACAAAGAGCAATTCATTGCTGATCTGGAAACCCACACCAGCGCGTTTAAGACCCTCGAAATGCAGAACCAGACCATTACCCTCGACGGCGACACCGCCCTGGTGCGCAATCACTTTCACGCACTGGCGGTGAACAGCGGCGTAGACACGCCAACCGACATCGACAACTTCCAGGTCTGGCAGAAGCAAAAAGGCAAATGGCTGCTGATCGGGCGTCAGGCTTACAAATACTGATGGCTGGCGGTGAGCTGGCGCGCCTCAGCTCACCATTGCACCACCTCGCGAACCTTCGCCAGCGCCTCGCGCAGCGCCGACATGCTCACCGAGCCCAACGCCAAACGCAGCGCGTGGGGCACGGTTGCCGAGACCGCAAACGGCTCGGCGGTCGACACCGAAATACCCTCGCGCTGCAAGGCCATGGCGATCTGATCGGCCCTGGCCTCTTCACCCAGCGGCAGCCACAGAAAATACGATGACGGGTGGCTGATGTAATGCACGCCCTTGAGCACGTGCGCCGCCAAGGCCTGTCGCGCGCTGGCATCCTGGCGCTTTTGCGCTTCCAGCTGGTCGACCGTGCCGTCCTCGATCCAGGCCACGGCCATCGCACTCATGACACCGGGCACGTTCCAGGTGGTGGCCATGATGGTGCGTTCCAGTTTCTTTACCCAGGCCGGTGGCGCGGCAATAAAGCCGACCCGCAACCCGGTCGCGACGCTCTTGGAAAACCCGCCGACGTACACCGTGCGCTCAGGCGCCAGGGTTGCCAATGGTGGCGGCGCTTCTGCTGCCAGAAACGCGTAGGCCGCGTCCTCGATGATCATCAGGTTGTGTTGTCGGGCAATGCCGACTAATTCCTCACGCTGTTCCAGGCTCATCACCCAACCCAACGGGTTATGCAAGGTCGGAATGCTGTACACCGCGCGCACCGGGCGTTTGCTGCACAGGCGTTGCAGGGCGTCCAGATCCGGGCCACTGGCAGTGACCGGGATCGCGACGATTTCCAGGTGCAGGGTTTCGGCCAGCACTTTAAAGCCTGAATACGTCAGGGCATCGACGGCAATCACATCCCCCGGTTTGAGCAATGCCATCATCGTCACCGCCAAGCCGTGCTGGGCACCGCTGACCACCAGTACTTGCTCGGCCTCCACCACCAGCCCTCGGCTCAACAGGTGCCGCGCCACGGCCGCGCGCTCGTGCAGGCGGCCGGCATGGGGCTGGTAGCGCAGCAGCGCCTCCAGGTCGCCCGACAGCGCCAGTTGGCGCAACGCCGTGCGCAGCAAATCGGCCTGGCCTGGCAGCGACGGGTAGTTGAAATTGAGGTCGAGCATGCCCGTCGCCACCGTCATCTGCCCACTGCCCTGCCCCGGCGGCAATGAAATCTCGCGCACGAAAGTGCCGCGCCCGGTTTCGCCACTGACCAGGCCCATCGCCTCAAGCTCGCTGTACACCCGGCTGGCCGTGACCAGCGCCAGGCCATGGTCGGCGGCCAATTGCCGGTGGGTGGGCAGACGCGTGCCGGGTGGCAGCGCACCGCTGCGGATATCCGCGGCAAAAGCATCGACCAGCGACTTGTAGCGAGCACGTGGCATAGGTGATGTATCCATGACAATTTTTTGATTGTCTTAATCTTCGATCCTAGGATGGCCGAACGCAACCTAACCTTTTCAGGCACGCCCTCATGGAACGCACCCTTCGCCTCAACAGCCTCGACAGCAGCACTCAAGGTTGGATCAACGGCTTTATTGGCGTGCTCATTTTCAGCGGCTCACTGCCGGCGACGCGCCTGGCGGTGATGGAGTTCGACCCGGTATTTCTGACCATGATCCGCGCCACCCTCGCCGCCGCGCTGGGGCTGTGCCTGCTCGGTGTGTTCAAGGAGACACGCCCCACACGCGCGCAGTGGATGCCGCTGGCAGTCGTCGCGCTCGGTGTGGTGATTGGCTTCCCGCTGCTGACGGCACTGGCGTTGCAATACGTGACCTCGGCGCACTCCATTGTCTTCATCGGCCTGCTGCCGCTGGCCACGGCGGTATTCGGCGTGCTGCGTGGCGGCGAGCGGCCGCGCCCGGTGTTCTGGCTGTTTTCGATGCTCGGCAGCCTGTTGGTGATGGGCTACGCCGTCGCCCAAGGCTTGAGCGCCGCGCCCGTGGGTGACGTACTGATGCTGTTGGCAGTGCTGGCATGCGGTTTGGGCTATGCCGAGGGCGCCACATTGTCGCGCACCTTGGGCGGGTGGCAGGTGATCTGCTGGGCGCTGGTGGTGTCGCTGCCAGTGGTGGCGCCGCTGAGTCTGATCCTCGCCCCCGCGACCTTGAGCGGCATCAGCCTGCCGGCCTGGCTGAGCCTGGGCTATGTGGCGTTGTTCAGCATGCTCATCGGCTTTGTGTTCTGGTACCGCGGCCTGGCCCAGGGGGGCATCGCCGCCGTCGGCCAGTTGCAGTTGCTGCAACCCTTCTTCGGCCTAGCGCTGGCGGCGGGCCTGCTGCATGAGCAGGTCAGCCTCGGCATGGTGCTGGTGACGGTTGCGGTGATCGGCTGCGTGGCCGGCGCGAAGCGCTTCGCGCGCTAACGCTGCGGCGCAACCATCTTGAACTTGATGGTGATGTCGTTGGACACCACGCTGTTGCCCGCCCACTCACCTTCGCCAATCTTGAAGTCGTCGCGCTTGAGCACGAACTCACCGTCGAACACGCCGATGCCGCTTTGCTCCTTTAGCTGCACAGTGATGTCCACCGGCCGCGTGGTGCCCTTGATCGTCAGGTTGCCGGTGATCGTGTAGCGGTTGTCGCCCAGCGCGGTGGCACCGCTGGATTCATACACGCCGACCGGATAGGCCGTGGTGTCGAACCACGCCGGTTGTTGCAACTGGGTATTGGCGTCCGGGCTGCCGGCGTCGATGCTGGCGAGCTGGATCTTGAGCAACGCATGCGCCGCCTCGGGCTTTTGCGTATCGAACGTCAGGGTGCCTTCAAAGTCGCTGAAGGTGCCATACACCCGCTGCCCGAACTGCTGGAAAGTAAAGCTGATCTGGCTGGCGGTGCGGTTGACGTCTTTGTATTCCACGGCCTGCGCGCTGGAAAACCAACCGAAGACGAGGGCCAGCAAAAACACCTTGGACATTCGACGCTTCATGAAACGCTCCGCGAGAAAAAAGGACACACGTGCTGAGCTAACACGCCATGGCATGGATTTATTCCCATCGGGCGCGCGTCCTGCTAAACAGAGTAGTCGCGAAAAACAATAAGGACTTTTCATGCCCACCCCTTCTCTGCAGGACATCACCGCCCCCGAAGGCATCTGCTACGGCTGTGGCGGCAGCAACCCGCATGGCCTGCACATCAAAAGCCGTTGGGACGCCGATGGCATCCATGTCATCGCCGAGCATCAACCCGAGGCCAAATACAGCGGCTGGCCCGACCTGGTCTACGGCGGCCTGATCGCCATGCTGGTGGACTGCCACTCCAACTGGACGGCCATGGCTTATCACTACCGCGCCGAGCAACGTGCACCCGGCAGCTTGCCGCGCATCGATTGCGTCACCGGCAACCTCGGCATCAAATTCATCAAACCCACGCCCATGGGCGTCACGCTGAGCCTGCGCGCGCGGGTTGAGGGCGAGGTGGGACGCAAAAGCCGCGTGGTCTGCGAGGTGTACGCAGGTGACGTGCTCACTGCCATCGGTGACTCGGTGTTCGTGCGCGTCGACACTGGGCAACTGGCCGCTGCCGCGCATGGTCGCGCGGACTGATCCTGGTCTACATTGATTGCCACCGCTAATCGAGGAATGCACCGATGACTCGTCTCACCGCGAAAGACTTTGCCCCCGAACTGCTGGAACTCTACGACGGCTACGCCCACGGCAAGCTCAACCGCCGCGAATTTCTCGACCGCGCCGCGCTGTTCACCTTCGGCGGCCTCACCGCCTCTGCGCTGCTGACGGCCCTGAGCCCCAACTATGCGCTGGCCGAACAGGTCAAGTTCACCGACCCGGAGATCATCGCCGACTACATCACCTACCCCTCGCCCAAAGGCAACGGCACGGTGCGCGGCTACCTGGTACGCCCGGCCAAGGCCAACGGCAAGGTGCCGGCCGTGGTGGTGGTTCACGAAAACCGTGGCCTGAACCCCTACATCGAAGACGTCGCCCGCCGCCTGGCCAAAGCCGGCTTCATCGCCCTGGCGCCGGACGGCCTCACCTCCATGGGCGGCTACCCCGGCAACGATGAAAAAGGCGTGGAACTGCAACAGAAAGTCGACCCGGAAAAACTCATGAACGACTTCTTCGCCGCCATCGAATGGCTGATGCACCACGACAACAGCACCGGCAAAGTCGGGATTACCGGCTTCTGCTATGGCGGCGGCGTGACCAATGCCGCGGCGGTGGCTTACCCCGAATTGGGCGCGGCGGTATCGTTTTACGGCAAGCAGCCGGAGGCAAAAGATGTGCCGCGCATCAAGGCGCCGATCATGCTGCACTACGGCGAGCTGGATACGCGGATCAACGAAGGTTGGCCGGCGTATGAGAAGGCCTTGAAGTCGGCGGGCACGACGTACGAGGCGTACATCTACAAGGGCGCCAACCACGGGTTTCACAATGACTCAACACCCAGGTATGACGAGGCGGCGGCGAATCTGGCGTGGGAAAGAACCCTCGGCTGGTTCCACAAATACCTGGCCTGACCCCACTCTAAAATGTGGAAGCTGTCTTGCCGTGGCGAGCGGGCTTGCCCCGCGTTGGGGCGCGAAGCGGCCCTGAAACCTGACGACGCGATACATCTGGAAAACCGCGTTGACGCTTCTGGGGCTGCTGCGCAGCCCAACGCGGGGCAAGCCCGCTCACCACAACAAGCCGGCTCTCAGCTTAGAAATAAGGGGCAGACCACGCTTAATCCAAAACCGTGGTCTGACCCCGATTTTCAATTTTTACAGTAAAAAACTGTGGGAGCTGGCTTGCCTGCGATGGTGGTCTGTCAGTAACCAATAGGCTGGCTGACCCACCGTTATCGCAAGCAAGCCAGCTCCCACATTGGCTCTTCGCTGATTTCCAGATCAATGCTCCAACGCATACCGCCGACAATGGTTGAGATAACCCTGCTCATGGCTCCCCACTAACTGCACCACACTGGTCCATAACCACGACGGCGCATCCAGCTGTTTCGAGCGGTTTTCCTGCAGCACCGCCATCCACTGCTTGCGCGTGTCGCGGTCCATTTGCCGGGCATGGGCGATGCCGACCACGCGGGCCAGGTAGCCGGCGGCGTGCATGGCGTCGGTTTCGCTGAGTTCATCCAGCTCCAGCTTCATGTCCTGGGGCAGCAGCTCGCGGATGAAGAATCCGTGATCCAAAAAGCGCGTCGCCAGCATGCGCTCACCCAAGCCCGGTGACAGCTGGCGCGCGCCTTCCACCACCCGTCGCCCATTGTCGCGGGGCATCTTCGCGCGCGGTGTACGCGGTGCAGCGGCGCCGACGGCTTCCTTGATATCGATCAGGCAATATTCCTGATCATCCTTGTCGCCCACGCCCAGCAGTGCCGCATAGCGCAGCAAGCCGAGGGAACTGCAGCCCTTGACCCAATAGGCTGAGTCCAGCAGTTCAACCTTGGCGTCTTTGGGCCGGCCTTTGAGCGAGGTGACCAACTGGTGGATTTCATCCGAGGCGCAGAGGGTTTGCAGGGCGCCCTTTTCTGCCCGCGACAATGCCCAGAAGTGCTTGCCCAGTGGAATCGTCGGCCGCACGTTTTCAATGCGTTCACGCGCCAGGTTTTTCCAGGTGCGCTCCACCGCGCTGCGCATGCCGGCCTTGACCTGGGATGGGCGTGGCGGCACTTCGTCGGGCTTGTCTTTGAAGGCTTGTTCGTAGCCGCCGATCATCTCTTCAAGCATGCGCGCGGTGGTCACTCCGGGCAGGTCCGAGCCGCGTGCGGCGGTGGCCAACGACAAGGCCAGGCGCACCAGATCGTGGGCCGGGTTGCCGATCACGGTCTGGTCAAGGTCGCGGATGTGCATGTCGATACGGCCCTTGATATCGCCGGTCGGGCCCAGGTTGCCGGCGTGGCAATCGCCGCAGATCCAGATCGCCGGGCCGTGCGGCAAGCGGCGGCCTGGCTGGCTGTGCAGCCATTCGTAAAACTGCACCGTGCTGCCGCGCACATAGGCGTGGGCGGAGCGCGCCATCTTCAAGTTGCGCAGTTGCGTGAGGTGGGGCATGCGGTCGGCGGGGCGCGGGGTTTTCATGGATGAACTCAGTACGGGAGATACAGTAGAGCTTCGCCGCCAAGAGATGTTTCATTTTGTATCAAGATAGTGGCATTAAGACAGTTTTCCCGGCTGTGCACACACGTCCTGCAGCCACGCCTTGAACGCCAGCATCGCCGAGGTTTCGGCCCGCGACTGCAAGCGCGTCAGCCAATAACTGCCGGTGGTGATGCCGATGTCGAACGGCTGGCGGATCACATCGCTTTCCAGTTGCCGCGAAAACATCATCGCCGGCGCCAGCGCAACGCCGATGCCTTGCAGCGCCGCCTCCATCATTGCCAGTGAAGAGTCGAACACAATGCTGCGCGGTATCAGGGTATCGGCGGGCAAACCGACGGCCTGGAGCCACAGGCTCCATTCATCGGCGCGGTAGGAGCGCAGTAAGGTGTGTTTCAACAAATCCACGGGCGTGCGCAACTGCTCGGCAATGCTGGGCGTACACAGCACGGTCAACGGCGCCGCCAGCAATTCACAGGCGTCGGTGCCGTGCCAGGCGCCAGCGCCGAAGCGGATCGCGTAATCCAGGCCTTCGGCGGCCACGTCGACACGGTTGTTGTGGGTGGACAGGCGCAGGTCGATAAACGGGTAGCGCGCCTGAAAGTCCGGCAGGCGTGGCAGCAGCCAACCCACGGTAAAGGTGCCCACCGCGCCTACGGTGAGCACTTCGCGGTAATGCCCGCCTTCGAACTGGCTGAGCGTCTGGGCAATGCGGTCAAACGATTCGCGCACCACTGGCAGCAAGGTCTCGCCCTCACGGGTGAGCATCAAGCCGCGTGGCAGGCGCTTGAACAAGGTGACATTGAGTTGAACTTCAAGGCTTTTCACCTGATGGCTGACCGCCGCCTGGGTCACACACAGCTCAATGGCGGCCCGGGTAAAACTCAAGTGGCGGGCCGACGCCTCGAAGGCGCGCAAGGCATTGAGCGGCAGATGGGAACGCAGCATGCTTGACCCCAGATTTTCTAATGGCTGGTGCGAGATATGATCGTTTGATCGCGGCCGGCAAACTGCCTACATTTGCCCCGCCTGCGCAGGCTTTCTATTTAATCGATCACCTCATGGAAGCGACATCATGCCCCAACTTTCTCTGTTTGGAGTGCGTAATTTAACCGCCCTGGCCGTATTCATCGCTGCCGGCAACTGCGTGGCGGCAACTGATCTGCAGGCCGTGGTAGACGCCCGCGTAAAACCGTTGATGCAACAACAGGCCATTCCGGGCCTGGCGGTCGCCGTGGTCCAGAACGGCAAGGTGCAATACTTTAACTACGGCACGGCCTCAAAAGAGACCCAGCAGCCGGTCAGCGAAAACACCCTGTTTGAAGTCGGCTCGGTGAGTAAAACCTTTACCGCCACCCTCGGCGGTTACGCCCAGGCGACCGGCAAGCTCAAGCTCTCCGACACCGCCAGCCAGCACTTGCCCGCATTGGCCGGCAGCGCCTTCGACAAGATCAGCCTGCTGCAGCTGGCAACCTACACCGCCGGCGGCCTGCCCCTGCAATTTCCCGACGCTGCCGACAGTGCCGAGACCATGCTCGGCTACTTCCTGCACTGGAAACCGGCTTACGCACCGGGCGCACAACGCCTGTATTCCAACCCGAGCATCGGGCTGTTCGGCTATCTGGCGGCGCAAAGCCTGGGCCAGCCGTTCAACGTGGCCATGGAAAAAACCCTGCTGCCCAAGCTGGGCTTGACCAACACCCACGTCAGCGTGCCCGCGGACAAATCCGCGCTGTACGCCCAAGGCTACGACAACAACCAGAAGCCCGTACGCGTCAGCCCCGGCGCGCTGGACAGCGAAGCCTACGGCATCAAGACCAGCGCCCAGGACCTGGCTCACTACGTGATGGTGAACATGCACCCGCAAACCCTGGAAAAGCCGCTGCAACAGGCGATTGCCACCACCCACGCGGGCTATTACACCGTGAACGGCATGACCCAGGGCCTGGGCTGGGAGCGCTACCCTTACCCGGTCACGCTGCAAGCCTTGCTGGAGGGCAACTCCACGCCTATGGCAATGGAGCCGCACAAGGTCAACTGGCTGACGCCCGCACAGCCGCAACCGGCCAATGTGCTGTACAACAAAACCGGCTCGACCGGCGGTTTCGGGGCGTACGTGGTGTACGTGCCGAGCAAGGACATGGGCGTGGTGATGCTGGCGAACAAGAATTACCCCAACGCTGAACGGGTCAAGGTGGCACACGCGATCTTGAGCGCGATAGATCACTAAAGCCTCGCACACATCAACTGTGGGAGCGGGCTTGCCCGCGATAGCGGTGTGTCAGTCGCCATATGCAGCGTCTGGCACGCCCTCATCGCGGGCAAGCCCGGCTCCCACAAAGTATTACTGCGTTGTTGAGTGTTACATCCCCAGCCAGTGCGGCAACGCCAGCGAAATAAACGGCAAGTAAGTCACCATAATCAGGAACACCAGCAGGATCATCAGCCACGGCAACGCCGCGCGGATGGTCTGCCCCAGGGTCAGGCCGGTCACCGCCGAGGTCACGAACAGGTTCAACCCCACCGGCGGGTGCACCAGGCCGATTTCCATATTCACCACCATCACGATCCCCAGGTGAATCGGGTCGATGCCCAACTTCATGGCAATCGGGAAGAAGATCGGCGCCAGGATCAACACGATGGCCGAGGGCTCCATAAAGCTGCCCGCCACCAGCAACACGATATTGACCATGATCAGAAAGCCGA
This sequence comes from Pseudomonas sp. TWRC1-2, assembly GCF_049896685.1. NCBI lineage: Bacteria > Pseudomonadati > Pseudomonadota > Gammaproteobacteria > Pseudomonadales > Pseudomonadaceae > Pseudomonas > Pseudomonas sp. TWRC1-2. Next base: position 756,819 of record NZ_JAFCUU010000001.1, read on the forward strand.
TCGGCGTGAGGCCTTCAGAGATCACCCAGGCGGTGATTTCCTGCGGGATCTGCTCGGTGGTCAGCACGTGGGCGAACAGCATGGCGTTGGCGATGATAAACATCAGCATGATCGCCAGGCGCCCGGACTCCAGCAACACCTTGGGGCAGTCGCGAAATTTCATGTCCTTGTAGATGAACAACGCCACGAACGCCGAGTACACCGCCGCCACCGCTGCTGCTTCGGTCGGGGTGAACATGCCGCTGTAGATGCCGCCGAGGATGATCACCAGCAACAGCAAGCCCCAGAACGCCCGACGCGCACAGGTCAGCCATTCACGAAAGGTCGCACGCGGTTGAGCCGGCAGTTTTTTGATGCGCGCAACGATGTAGATCGCGACCATCAACATCAAGCCCAGCAGCAAGCCCGGAATCACACCGGCCATAAACAGCTTGCCCACCGAGGTTTCGGTGGCCGCCGAGTACACCACCATCACAATCGAGGGCGGAATCAGAATGCCCAGGGTCCCGGCGTTACAGATGATCCCCGCGCCGAATTCCTTCGGGTAACCGGAGCGCACCATGCCCGCCACGGCAATCGAACCCACCGCTGCCACCGTCGCCGGCGATGAGCCCGACAGCGCGGCAAACAGCATGCACGCCAACACCGCCGCAATCGCCAGGCCGCCACGGATGTGGCCGACACAGGCGTTGGCGAAGTCGATCAAACGCTGCGCCACGCCGCCGGTGGTCATGAACGCACCGGACAACAGGAAGAACGGAATCGCCAGAAAGGTGTAGGCGTCAGAGGTTTCAAACAGTTTGATCGCCAGCGAACTCACCGAGTCCTGGCTGAACATCAGGATCGACACCGCGCCGGACAGTCCGAGGGAAATCGCAATCGGCACGCCGAGGAACATGAACACGAACAGCAGCAAAAACAGACAGAGCACGGCCATCAGTGACGCTCCTCATGGCTGCCGGCCAACTTGCTGGCCTCGCCGGCTTCGTCGGCCAGGCCCAACCCGACCTGACGGTGGGTAAAGATGCGGTAGAAAATTTCCAGGTAGCGGATGAACACCAGGGCAAAACCGATGGGTACGATGATCACGATGTCGCCGACGTCCACGCCGTATTGGTCGAGGTCTTCGGCGCCAATATGCGCGGTCATTACCGCGCTCACCCACTTGTAGCTGGCGACCATGAACAGCCCCGCGTAGGCCAGGCAGCACAGGCACGCGAGCATGCCGAGCAAGCGTTGCACCGGCCGCCTGGTCAGCTTGACCAGCGCGTCCACGCCAAGGTGGCCGGCGGTGCGCACACCGTAGGAGATGCCGAAGAAAATCAGCCAGCCGAACATGGCCTTGGTCAGCGCCACGCTCCAGGTCATGTCCTGGGCCCAGGTCATGGTGTGGTCGCCCAGGGCGTTGAAGAAGTTGCTGCTCCACGCCCACTTGTCCGCCAGGGAAAAGAACAGCGTGTAGATGTTGTTGAGCATGACGTAGACAAATGTCACCAGGGTCATGGCGGCCAGCAGGAAGGCGATAAAACCTTCCTCCAGGTGCTCCCAGACGCGCCTTAGCGTTTGCATGGCAAAACCTCGCGAAGCGGGAATGATGTCGGGGTGGAAATCGGCTCAACCTGTGGGAGCCGGGCTTGCCCGCGATGGGAGCAGCTCGGTTCTGCAGATACACCGAGTTGCCTGCATCGCAGGCAAGCCAGCGCCCACCTAAAGCCGTTTCCAAAGCAGGTTTGGGTGCTCGCCCAATTACTGGTTGGACGCGTCCGCCGCCTTGATCAGGTCGGCGCCAATCTCGCCTTCGAATTTCTGCCACACCGGGCGCATGGCTTCGCGCCAGAGCTGGCGTTGCTCGGGGGTCAGTTCGATGATTTCACTGGTCTTGGCGTCGATGATCTTCTGCTTGGCCGACTGGTTCAGCGCCTCGGCCTGCTTGTTCACCTCCACAGTGACCTCGAGCATGATCTGGTCCAGGGTGGTGCGGATGTCCGGCGGCAGGCCGTTCCAGAACGTGGCGTTGGTGATCACCATGTAGTCGATCAGGCCGTGGTTGGACTCGGTGAAGTACTTCTGCACCTCGTTGACCTTCTGGCTTTCATAGTTCGACCAGGTGTTCTCGGTGCCATTCACGGTGCCGGTCTGCAGGCCTTGGTAGACCTCGGCAAAGCTCATCTTGCGCGGGTTGGCGCGGATCGCCTTGAACTGCTCCTCAAGCACGCTGGAGGCTTGCACACGGAACTTCAGGCCACGAGCGTCCTTGGGTTCGTGCAGGGCTTTGTTGGAGGAAAGTTGCTTGAGGCCGTTGTGCCAATAGGCCAGGCCGAGGATGTTTTTGTCTTGCATCGAGGTCAGCAGGGCTTTGCCCTGAGCGGCCTGGAAGCGGTCGACGGCGGCCAGGTCGTTGAACAAAAACGGCAGGTCGTAAATCTGCACTTGCTTGGTGTACTGCTCGAACTTGGCCAGCGACGGCGCCAGCATCTGCACATCGCCCAGCAGCAGCGCTTCCATCTCCTTGCCGTCGCCGAACAGCGACGAGTTGGGGTACACCTCAACCTTGACGCGGCCCGGCAGGCGCTCTTCGGCGAGCTTCTTGAACAGCAGCGCGCCCTGACCTTTGGGGGTGTTTTCGGCGACCACGTGGGCGAACTTGATCACAATCGGGTCCGCCGCCTGGGCCAGGCCCGCGGCAAACAACGTGGCGGCGCACAGCAGCGCCCGAGAAAGCTTGAGCATGGACAATCACCTTCTTATTGTTGTGTTGTAGGGCAAGGTGCCTGATGTCACGTGTGTAGTGAATTTCGAATTTTAGATACCTGCGTTCGGCTAGGACGAACGCCAATCTTCAGAACAATAAAGATCAAGTGTGGGAGCTGGCTTGCCTGCGATAGCGGTGTGTCAGGCAGTAGATTTGTTAGCTGAACCACCGCAATCGCAGGCAAGCCAGCTCCCACAGTTTTTGATTCGGTTTCGTCAGCTATATCTTGGCCGCCAGCAACCTCTGCGCGCGCAGCAGCACCGGCGCATCCACCATCTGCCCATCAATCTGATAGGCCCCTGCCCCGTGTGCGCCGGCATCCACCACGCGTTTGGCCCAGGCCAAATCATCGGCGCTCGGCGCCAGGGCCTCGTGGATCACCGCCACCTGCCTGGGATGAATACACAGCGCGCCGGCAAAGCCCATCTCGTAGGCGTGCCGGATCGAACGCCGTAAACCTTCAGGGTCATCGATAGCCGGGTGCACGCCATCCAGCGGCGCGACCAGCCCTGCCGCACGCGAATGCACGATCAACGCCATGCGTGCCTGGTCTAGGGCGAACTGCGCGGCCGCGGAATGGCTGCTCAGGTTCAAGTCCAGCGCCAGGTCCAGGCCCCCGAACGACAGGCGCTCCACCTGCGGCGCCCGAGCGATTTCAGCCACTGCCAACAAACCCCGCGCACTTTCGATAATCGGCCAGATCATTTTGCCGGTGGTCGCCACCACGGCGACCTGCGCCGCGCTCTCGACTTTGGGCAACAGCACGCCTGCCACATTTGCATGGGCTTTGCAGAACGCCACGTCTTCAAAATGCTCGGCATGCTCCGGCGCGTTGATACGCACCCACACCTGGGCCTCGGGATGGCCTTGCAGAAACGCCCCGAGGTTATCCCGCGCCTGGCGTTTGAGCGGCTCTTCGACCGCGTCTTCAAAATCGACAATCACCGCATCGGCGCCACTGGCCAACGCTTTGGCAAACCGCTCCGGGCGACTGCCGGGCACAAACAAGGCCGAACGAACCAAAGGCTTTGGCATCACTTGAATTCCTTATTAGATAACGCCGCGTGCACGCAGAGTGTCGATGGCTTCACCCGAATAGCCGAGCTGATCAAGGATGCTCTGGCTGTGCTGCCCGAGTGCCGGCACTGCATCCATCCGTGGGGTAAACGCGGCATTGCGCGCCGGTGGCAGCAGCGACGGCAACGGCCCGGCCGGGCTCTGGACTTCACGCCAGCTGTCGCGCGCCTTGAGCTGCGGGTGGTCCCACACGCCCTGCATGTCGTTGACACGCGCACTGGCAATCTGCGCGTCTTCCAAACGCTCGATCACCGCCTCGGCGTCCAGCTGCGCAAAGCTATCGACAATGATCTGGCGCAGCACTTCACGGTTGGCCGAACGCTTGAAGTTGGCCGAGAAACGCTCATCGGTGGCCAATCGCGGCGTGAGCAGCACCTTGTCGCAGAACGCCGCCCACTCGCGTTCGTTCTGCAAACCAAGCATCACCGTGCCGCCGTCGCCGGTGGGAAACGGCCCATACGGGTAAATCGTCGAGTGCGCCGCCCCGGCGCGCGGGGGTTGCGGCGCGCCGTCGAACGCGTAATACATCGGGTAGCCCATCCACTCCACCAGGCTTTCGAGCATGCTCACATCGATGCGGCTGCCCTTGCCCGTTTTGCCGCGCAGCAGCAGCGCCGAGAGGATGCCGCTGTAGGCGTACATGCCCGCAGAGATATCGGCGATGGAGCAACCGGCCTTGGCCATCTGGTCGTCACCGGGGCCGCCGGTCACCGACAGAAAGCCGCCCTCGCTCTGGATCAGCAAGTCATAGGCCTTTTTCTTCTCGTAAGGCCCGCCTTCGCCATAGCCGGAAATATCGCAGACGATCAGCCGTGGGAAACGCGCGTGCAGCGCTTCAAACGACAAGCCCATGCGCGCCGCCGCGCCGGGTGCGAGGTTCTGCACCAGTACATCGGCGTCGGCCAGCAGGGTGTCGAGGATGGCGCCCGCCTCGTCCTGCTTGAGGTCCAGGGTCAGGCTTTCCTTGGAGCGGTTGGTCCACACGAAATGCGAGGCCAGGCCGCGCACGCGCTCGTCGTAGCCGCGGGCAAAATCACCGGCGCCAGGGCGTTCGATCTTGATGACGCGGGCGCCCAAATCGGCCAATTGACGCGTGCAGAATGGCGCGGCAATCGCGTGTTCCAAGCTGACGACAGTGATGCCGTCCAGCGGTCGTTGATTATTCATCACAAATCCTCAAAGCCAGTGGGCCATGGACGCGGCGTTACGCAGGTTCCAGGCCTTGTCGATCAGTGCATCCGCCTGGGCCGGTGAGCGGGCGCCGCTGAAGTGGGTCAGGCGCTGGAACTTGTCCGCCAGCGCCTCACGGCTCAAGGTGTTGCCCGGGTCGCCCTTGGGCTCATCGATGGCGCCGTGCAGCGTGCGCCCGTCGGTGGTGGTGACGGTGACGCGGCCCATCCAGCGTTGCGGGTAGGCGTCGTCCACTTCAGGGTCCAGCGTCATGCTGACCTTGTCGCGAAAGCTCGCAACGGCAGGATCGGTCAGCGCCAGTTGGTGAAACTCGGTGAGCCCGGCCTTGCCATGCACGGCGATCAGGCCGAGCACCGTACCCATGGAAAACTTGGCCTGGTGCACGGTCGCGGGCACTGCCACGCGGCCCAGAACATCGATGGCGCCCTGGTGCACACGGGTTTGCACGCGGGCGATCTGCTCAGCGCCCAGCCCTTCGCGCTGCATCAAATCCAACAGCGCATCGGCGGCAGGATGGGTATGGCGGCACGAGGCGTGAAACTTGAACGAGGTTTCCAGCAGCGCCCAGCGCGTGCCCAGGTCGGCCGACAATTTGCTCGGCTGCGCGTCACTGGACATGCCCGCCGCCAACCCTTGGTCGCCTTCAAGAATATTGCGCGCGCCGGTCAGGCCGTCTGCGGTCAGGTACGCGGCGAGCAAGCCATCGGCGGCAGCCTTGGCGGTGTGCAGTTGCTTGGAGTCGGCGGCATCGCGCAGGAACTCCCAAAGGCCGGCGGCCTGGGTGCCGGCGCTGCCGAGCAGGTTGATGAATTGTTCTTCGTTGAAATCCAGCAGCTTGCCCACCGCAACGGCCGCGGCCAGGGTGCCGACAGTCGCCGTGGTGTGGAAGATACGGTAGTGAGAACGCCCCATGAATTCGCCGATGCGAATCCCGGCCTCATAGCCCGCCACCGACGCCAGCAGCAACTCGCGGCCGGATTTGCCGAGGTCTTGCGCGGCGGCCAAGGCAGCCGGAAACACCACCGTGGCCGGGTGCAGCACGGAGCTGTTGTGCAGGTCATCCTGCTCCACCAGATGGGACGCGGCGCCGTTGACCAGCGCGGCGAAATACGCGCTGCTGCTGGCGCCACTGACGATGATCTGCGCCGGGCCGCTGCTCGGGCCCATCTTGTGCGCATAGCGCTCGAACAAAGGAATCGGGTGCGCGCCTTTGCTCGCCAATGCAGAGGCGAGCCAATCCAGATACAGGTCTTCGGTGCGCGCCAGCACGTTTTCGGGCAAGTGTTCGTAGTTCAACTCGGCGAGGAACCGACACAGGGCTTGGGTATGGCTCATGGTCAGGCCCTCAGAAGCTGCGTGGCAGTTCGAGCAAATGCTCGGCCACGTAGGACAGGATCAGGTTGGTGGAGATCGGCGCCACCTGGTACAGGCGGGTTTCGCGGAATTTGCGCTCCACGTCGTACTCGCAGGCAAACCCGAAACCGCCGTGGGTTTGCAGGCACGCGTTGGCCGCTTCCCACGATGCCTTGGCTGCCAGGTACTTGGCCATGTTGGCGCTGGCCCCGGCATTCTGGCCGCTGTCGTACTCCGCGCATGCGCGCCAGCGCATCAGGTCCGCTGCCTCAATCTCGATGTGCGCTTCGGCAATCGGGAACTGCACGCCCTGGTTCTGCCCGATAGGTCGGCCAAATACCACGCGGTCGCGGGCATAAGCGCTGGCCTTTTCGATAAACCAGCGGCCGTCGCCAATGCATTCGGCGGCTATCAGCGTGCGCTCGGCATTCAGGCCGTCGAGGATGTATTTGAAGCCCTTGCCCTCCTCGCCGATCAGGCTGCCCTTGGGCAGCTCCAGGTTGTCGAAGAACAGCTCGTTGGTTTCGTGGTTGACCATGTTGGCGATGGGCTGCACGGTCAGGCCGTTGCCGATGGCTTCGCGCAGGTCCACCAGGAAGATCGACATGCCCTCGGACTTTTTCTTCACCTCGGCCAGTGGCGTGGTGCGCGCCAGCAGAATCATCAGGTCGGAATGCTGTACGCGCGAGATCCAGACTTTCTGGCCATTGATCACGTATTTGTCGCCACGCTGAATCGCGGTGGTCTTGATCTTGGTGGTGTCGGTGCCGGTGGTGGGCTCGGTGACACCCATCGATTGCAGACGCAGTTCGCCGCTGGCGAGCTTGGGCAGGTAGAAGCTTTTCTGCGCGTCGCTGCCATGGCGCAGCAAGGTGAACATGTTGTACATCTGGCCGTGAACGGTGCCGGAATTGCCGCCGCAGCGGTTCACTTCTTCAAGAATCACCGAGGCTTCGGCCAGGCCCAGGCCGGAGCCGCCGTATTCTTCCGGGATCATCGCCGACAGCCAGCCGGCGTCGGTCAGCGCTTTGACGAAGGCTTCGGGGAAGCCTTTTTGTTCGTCGATCCTGCGCCAGTAAGCGGCATCGAATTCGGCGCACAGGGCGCGCACGCCTTCGCGGATGGCATTGAGTTCTTCGTTGTCATTGGGGTTCATTAACGGCTCTCCGCCTGTTGTTCTGGTGTTATTCGAAATGCAGTTCGGCTGTTTGCGCCACGCCCTCGGCATTGCCGGCCCACAACTGCGCCACGCCGGGTGCCGTCACGCGCCCGCTCAGCGCAAACGGCTGCGGCGCGATCAACGGGCGCACGCCGCGATAGGCAAACCGGCGCAGGCTGGCTTGCGGATGGGCGCGGCAAAACGCGCGCAGGCTCAAGGTGGCGATCAACGGCCCATGCACCACCAGGCCCGAGTAGCCTTCGGTGCCGGTGACGTAGGGGTAGTCGTAATGGATGCGGTGGCCGTTGAAGGTCACGGCGCTGTAGCGAAACAGCAGGGTTGGCGTGGGGTCGACCGTCTCCTGCCATTCACCCTGGGCCAGTGCCTCGCCGCTGCCCTGCTTGGGTGGCGTGGGTTCGCGGTAGACAATGTCCTGTTCTTCGCGAATCGCCAGGCGACCGCCTTGGGAATAGTCATGGCGCACGGTGACAAACAGCAGCGAACCGGTGCGGCCGGTCTTTTCTTCGACCTGAGTGATGGTCGATTCGCGGGTGGCCGCCTCACCGGCGCGCAAGGCGTGCAGGAACTCGATGCGCCCACCGGCCCACATGCGATTGCGGTTGTCCGCCGGTGGCAGGAAGCCGCCACGCGCCGGGTGGCCGTCGGTGCCCAGGGCCGGTTCGGGCAGCGGGTCTTGAAAAAAACACCACTGCCACAACGGTGGAACGGCCTCGCCATCCTGGGGCACCGCTTCGCCGAAGGTCGCGGCAATACGCTTGAGCAGGTTATGGCTCAGGTGGTCGTGGGCGGTTTCACTTCGGCCGATCCAATCGGTGGCGCTCATCGGGTACACATCCTCTGGCAGTGGTGGTCTGCCCCGGATCATGCAAGCGCGTGCCCGTTCTGAGAATTTGCATTTCAATAAACCAGCGTTCGGTTATGCTGAACGCCGACAATTTGATGCACACCCCTATCCCTGTGGGAGCTGGCTTGCCTGCGCCCACAATTGATCTTCACCGTTGCCGAATAGGTGTTTTGCATGCACTTCGATCTCGCCGACCTGCGCCTGTTTATCCATATCGCCGAATCCCCCAGCCTGACCCAAGGCGCGAAACGCGCGTTTCTCTCGCCCGCTGCCGCCAGTGCGCGGATCAAGGCGCTGGAAGGCCAGCTCGACACGCGCCTGCTGTACCGCGACAGTCGGGGCGTGGAGATCACCCCGGCGGGCGAACGCTTGCTGCACCATGCGCGGCTGATCATGCGCCAGGTGGATTACCTCAAGAGCGAGTTCACCCAATACGGCGTGGATTCGGCCGGGCATATCCGCATCTTCGCCAACACCACGGCGGTCACTGAGTTTTTGCCGGAGGTGCTGGCGGGCTTCCTGTCCCAGCGCCCTGGCGTGACCGTCGACCTGCAAGAGCGGCTGTCCCGCGATATCGTGCGCGGTGTGCTCGATGGCACCAGCGACATGGGCATCATCGCCGGGCCGGTTGAAGCGGCAGGTTTGCAGGTGCTGCATTTCAGCACCGATGAACTGGTGCTGATGGTGCCCGTCGGCCACCCCTTGGCCGACCAGCCGTCGGTGACGCTGGAACAAACCCTTGCCTACCAACATATCGGCCTGCACGAAGGCAGCACGCTGTTAACCTTTTTGCGCGAGCACGTGGAACGGCTTGGCAAGCATTTGTCGCTGCGTATCCAGGTGTCGAGCTTTGAGGCGATCTGCCGGATGGTCGAGGCTGGCGTGGGCATCGGCATCATTCCCGAGTCTGCGGCCGTGCGGCACAGCCGGACCATGCAGTTGGTGGCGGTCAAACTGGATGAACCCTGGGCCATTCGCGAGCGCAGTATTCTGGTGCGCGAACTGGAAGCACTGCCGGGCACCATTCGGGCGCTGATTGCTACCCTGATGCCGCAAAGCGCCTAAGCTGAACAGTCACCTTGCCAGAGGAGACTGCCATGCAACTCGAAGGATCCTGCCATTGCGGCGCCGTAACGTTCAGTCTGACCAGCCAGCACCCGTACCCCTACCAGCGCTGCTACTGCTCGATCTGCCGCAAAACCCAAGGCGGCGGCGGTTATGCGATCAACCTTGCCGGTGATACGCAAAGCCTGAAGGTTCAGGGGCGCAAACAGATTTCGATCTACCACGCCAGGCTCAAGCCCGAGGGCGCCAGCCGTGCACATGCGAGCACCGCCGAACGGCATTTCTGCTCGCAATGCGGCAGCGCATTGTGGCTGTTCAGCCCGCAGTGGCCGGAGCTGATTCATCCGTTCGCCTCAGCCATCGACACGCCATTGCCGGTGCCGCCGGAACACACGCACTTGATGCTCGGCTCCAGGGCGCCCTGGGTTGAAGTCAGCGTGCGCAAAGGCGACCTGCAGTTCGACGAATACCCCGAAGAATCCATCGCCCAATGGCATGAACGCCTCGGGTTGACCCGTTAACAGTCTTTGACCGTTTTCCGACAAAGCGCCCAAAGATTGTTGGCCCGCGCAGCCCTAGCATTCGAAGTGCATCAGGTAGATGGTCAAAGGTGGGAGCTGGCTTGCCTGCGATGGCATCGACTCGGTTTCACTGGTACGCCGAGTTGCCTGCATCGCAGGCAAGCCAGCTCCCACACAAAAGCAAAGCCGTGCGGTGCTGGCAACTGAACTCGGTCAAATTGTGGGAGCGGGCTTGCTCGCGAAAGCGGTATGTCAGTGACACATGAGCTGACTGAACCACCGCCTTCGCGAGCAAGCCCGCTCCCACAGTTGGATCTCTGTGCATCAGGTAGATGGGTGTGCTGTTCGTTTGTACTCGGTCAAATGTGGGAGCTGGCAAGGCCTTTCCCACATGGGCATTGCTGAATCCACGCCAAGCCTTACTCGGCATACGCCCAGGTCATTCGAAACGACGCTCCGCCCCACTCCGAATCCAGCACTTCCACGTGTCCGCCATGCCACTGGCTGACCCGTTTTACCAAGGCCAGGCCCAGGCCGAAGCCGCCTGTGCGGCGGTCGCGGCTGGCGTCGAGGCGCAGGAAGGGTTCGAAGATCTTTGCCCGCCCTTCCATCGGCACACCGGGGCCGTCGTCATTGACGCGCACTTCGTAACCGCTGCCAAAACTGATCAACGACACTTCAACACGGCGCTCGGCGTAGCGAATGGCGTTGCGCAGCAGATTGATCACGGCGCGCGCCATAAAGCGCGGTTCGATTTGGATAAAGTCGACCTCACAGGTACGCAGCGACAGCTGCACACCCGCCGCTTCAGCCTCCAGGGCCACGCTGCCGATCACGCTGTCGAGCCAACTGTGGGCCTCGATGTTTTCACGGGTAACCTGGGTGGCGCCGCGCTCCAGGCTGGCGTAGGTCAACAGTTCGGAAACCATTTCCTCCAGTTCGCCCAGGTCGGCGTACATGTCGGCGATCAGTTCACGGCTCTGGCGCGGGTCGGCCTGCTGCCTGAGTTGATCAAGCTCGAACGACAAGCGCGCAATCGGTGTGCGCAGTTCGTGGGAAACGGCGTTGGTCAGTTCGCGCTGGTTGGCGATCAGGCTTTCGATGCGCTCGGCCATCTGGTTGAAGTGCCCGGCCAGCTCACGCACGGTGGAACGGCGCGGCAGCAGGATGCGCGACGCCAGGTCGTTGTCGCCAAAGCGTTGCGCGGCCAGCCGGATATGCTCCAGGTCGCGCCAGTGCGGGCGAACCCAGAAATACAGGACGATGGCCAGGCACAAGCCGAGAAAACCATAGGCCCACAGGTACAGCCACTTGGGCTCTTCCGGCAGTTTGATTTCCAGCAGTTGCGGCCCGCCGTCGATATTGGTCAGGAACTCCATGAAATCCCCGCGCACCACCAGCAAGCCGTCGGCCAACAGCTGCTGTTCGCGCTCGGTCAGCGCCTGGGTGTCGCTCTGCACCAGCTTGAGGCGCAAACCATAATGAGGCTGCAGTTGGGCCAGGCGCGCCTGCCGGGCCTCGCCTTGCAAGGGCCGCAACTGCTCCACCAAGCCATAGGCCGGACCGCGCAGCGCCTCGCGGTTATAGGTTTCGTTGGCCTCGGGCAGTAACTCGTCGAAGGTGTAGTTGACCAGCCAGATCGCGCCCGCCAACCCCAGCGCCAGGATCACATACAGGCGCAGAAACAGCCGCAGCATCTAAACCTCCCACGCAAATGGATTGAACAGATAGCCCTTGCCCCAGATGGTCTTGATGCACACCGGCTCACGCGGGTTGTCATTGAGTTTGCTGCGCAGTTTGCTGATGTACACGTCGACGCTGCGGTTCAGGCCATCGAAGGCAATGCCGCGCATGCGGTTGAGAATGTCGTCGCGCGAGAGGATCTTGCCCGCGCTGCTGGCCAGCAGCCAGAGCAGTTCGAATTCCATGGTGGTGAGGTCGATCTTCTCACCGCCCAGGCTGACCACCCGGCAACTGCGGTCAATCGCCAGCCGGCCAAACTCCAGCGAGCCGCGCACGGTGGGTTCGGGCACCTGGCGACGTTGCAGCGCACGCAATCGCGCCAGCAGCACCGGAGGTTTTATGGGTTTGATGACGTAGTCGTCGGCACCGGACTCAAGGCCGAGGATATGGTCCAGGTCGTCTTCCTTGGCGGTCAGGATCACGATGGGCGTGTCGGACAGGTTACGAATCCCGCGACACACGTGCAGGCCGCTCTGGCCGGGCAGCATCAGGTCGAGCACGACGATTTTCGGCTTGAAGTCGAGAAACGCCGCCAGGGCTTCGTCACCGCGGTGCACCACCCGCACCTCGAAACCGTGTTGCGACAGGAAGTGCGCGATCAGCCCTGCCAGCTTTTCATCGTCCTCAACGAGCAAGACCTTGCCCAGACCCAGGTTTTCCATAAATTCTCAGTGTGGCTGCGCGGATTGAAGTGCGGGCATTATAGGTGGCAAGCTGCTCAACAGAAGCCGCTGGCCATCAGTGGCCGACCAAGCTTCATGCTTTTAAGAGTTTTTAACAAATAGCCTGCAATCTTTAACGCCATTCACAGGGAGTTGTATGCGCAAGGATTACCTGGCGTTCTTTGTTTCGCTGTTTCTGTCGCGGCTGGCGGACCAGATTCTGTTGTTTATCGTGCCACTGATCGTGTTCCAGACCACCCAGAGTGTGTCCTGGGCCGGCCTGGCGTTTTTTGTCGAGTCACTGCCGCGTTACCTGGCCTTCCCGGTGTGTGGCGCGGTGTGCGACAAAATTTCACCAGTGCGCATCCTGCATATCAGCCAGGTTTACCGGGCGCTGGCCTGCGTGGTGGCCGTGGCCTTGTACGGCGTGTTCGACGGCATTTACTGGATCGTCATGCTCTCGGCGCTGTGCGGCGTGCTGACCACCCAGGGCATCATGGCGCGTGAAGTGTTGATGCCGCATATTTTCAAGCAGTACACCTACGCCAAGACCCTTTCCTATTCACAAATCGCCGACCAGAGTGGCCTGGTGCTCGGCCCGCTGCTGGCGGCGCTGATGCTTGAAGTGTGGGCCTGGCATTGGGTGGTGCTGGGGGTTGCCGGGCTGTTTGTGCTGGCGGACCTGGCCATGCTGCTGTGGCAGCGCACCAGCGCGGTGAGCCTGCCAACCTTCGAGCAGCACCGGGACATCTGGCTGCAACCGCTGCGCATTGCCTTCGGGCATATCCGCACGCTCGCCGAATTGAAGCGGATCATCACCCTGGCGGTGGGCGTGAACCTGATTATTGGCGTGACGCTGGCCACGTCGGCGGCGATGGTCACCGGCCACTATGGCGCCGGCAAGGATACGTACGCCCTGCTGCAAGCTGCGGGCGCGGTGGTGACGATCGGGATTCTGTTTTACCTGGCGCGCGCAACCTTGCCGTTGAAGGTACTGGGCGGCCTGTCGTATTCGATGATCGGCGTGGGTGCGCTGATCACGGCCATCAGCCCCAACGTGTGGGCCTACACCTTCGGGTTCCTGCTGATCACCGGCTTCGACAAGATGTTTAACCTGTACCTGCGCAGCACCCGTCAGCGCGTGATTCCGGTACAGGATTTTGGCAAAACCGTGGGCGTGATCACGCTGCTCAACAACCTGTCGCAGCCGTTGGCGGGTTTGTTGATTGGCGTGCTGGCGGCGCCGCTGGGCACACAAACGGTGATCCTGCTGCTGACCGGGATCACCGCACTGCTGGGCGTGGCCGTCGCCTCAGGCTGGCACGCCACTGTGAAAGCGGAACTCGATGTCGGGTGATTCGATCAGTTCCTGCTCGGTCGCCCTGACCCGCTCGATCACCTGGGCGATGTCTTTGGCGTCGCCATACTGGTAGGCCAGTTTCAAGTAACCCTGGAAGTGCCGCGCCTCGCTTTTGAGCAGACCGAAATAGAACTTGCCGAGTTCTTCGTCCAAATGCGGCACCAGCGCTTCGAAACGCTCGCAACTGCGCGCTTCAATGAAGGCGCCGACCACCAGGGTGTCCACCAGTTTGACCGGTTCATGGCTGCGCACCACTTTGCGCAAACCCGAGGCATAACGGCCGGCGTGCAGTTGGCGCAGCTCGACTTTGCGCTTTTTGATCAGGCGCATGACTTGCTCGTGGTGCACCAGCTCTTCGCGCGCCAAGCGCGACATCATATTGATCAGGTCAACATGCGCGTGGTACTTGGCAATCAGGCTCAAGGCGGTGCTGGCGGCTTTGAATTCGCAGTTCTTGTGGTCGATCAGCAGGGTTGCCTGATCGGCCAAGGCAGCCTGGACCCAGGCGTCGGGGGTGCGGCAGCCGAGGAATTCGTGGATTTCGGGCAGGTTCATCGGGCTCACGGGCAAAAGGATCACAAAAGGGCGCCGATTATACCGACCCCGCCGCAGACCACCAGCCACTGGCTTTGATGTGCATCAACATGACGTCTGGCGGGCAGCAACTATAGTTGTGCAAGGCCCCTTTTTTGCGTCTCTGGAGATCCGTCCATGCAAGCTATCCGCAGCATCCTGGTGGTCATCGAGCCCGAGCACTCGGAAAGCCTGGCGCTCAAGCGCGCCAAGCTGATCGCCGGGGTCACCGGCGCGCACCTGCATTTGCTGGTCTGCGACAAGAAACATGAGCATTCGGCGCTGCTGAGCCTGCTCAAGTCCGGCCTGCATGAAGACGGCTACAGCGTGACCACCGAGCAGGCGTGGAATGAGAGCCTGCATGAAACCATCATCGATGTGCAGCAAGCCGAGGGCTGTGGGCTGGTGATCAAGCAGCACTTCGCCGACAGCCCGCTGAAAAAGGCCTTGTTGACGCCGGCCGACTGGAAGCTGCTGCGCTATTGCCCAACGCCTGTGCTGCTGGTGAAAACCTCGACGCCGTGGGCCGACAAGGTGGTGCTGGCGGCAATCGATGTGGGCAACCACGACAGTGAACATCAGGCGCTGCACAACACCATCATTGATCACGGCTTCGAAATTGCGAGCCTGGCCAACGCGCAATTGCACGTCATCAGCGCCCATCCCTCGCCGATGCTGTCGGCCAGTGACCCGACGTTTCAGCTCAAGGAAACCATCGAGGCGCGCTATCGCGAGCAGTGCAAGGCGTTCCAGGCCGAGTTCGATATCGACGACACCCATCTGCACATCGAAGAAGGCCCGGCGGATGTGCTGATTCCCCATGCGGCGCATAAGTGGCAGGCGGCGGTGACGATTATCGGCACCGTGGCGCGCACCGGGATTTCCGGGGCGCTTATTGGCAATACGGCGGAAGTGGTGCTGGATGCGGTGGAAAGCGATGTGCTGGTGCTCAAGCCGCAGGAACTGATGGATCACCTGGAAGAACTGGCGACCAAGGCCTGACCCAAACCCTTCAGGCGACCAAGATCATGGTGGGAGCTGGCTTGCCTGCGATAGCGGTAGATCAGACAACGGTGTATCGACTGACAGGTCGCCATCGCAGGCAAGCCAGCTCCCACATTGCCCGCTACCGTCAGTGCCCCAACGCGTCTTTCAGGAAACCCGGGGCGATATAGCGCTGGTAGTGCGCCTCCGAGAGGATAAAAAACTCCCGATCAATCGCATCGCGCAGCTCCGGCAACGCCCAGTCGCGAAACTCTGGCAGCAGCACCATGCCATAGGCTTCCAGGTTGGAAATCACCCGCGCGCCACGGGCGATCAATTGGTAGGCCCAGCAATACTCGGACTGGTGCGGCACAAAGCGAATCTTGCGCTGCTCCAACTGCCCGCGCAGCATCTTGGGGTCGAACACTTCAAGTTTACCGGCCATCACCTGCACCAGCAGTTGCTCGAGCCGCAGCCATACCGCGCGTTTTTCTTCCTCGTTATAGCCATTCCACAGGATCACTTCGTGGTGGAAGCGCTTGCAGCCACGGCACACGAGGTCGCCGTAAACCGTGGAGCACAGGCCGACGCAGGGGGTCTTGATGGTTTGGTTGGGCATAGGCAACGACACACAAATCCGCGAAACAATGCCGCATGTTAGCCCTTTGTCTAAGGTTGATCACCCAGCAAACTTGGTTAGGCAACTTACCTTTAGATTTTTTTTGCCGTAGAATCATCCGGCCTTGTAAGGCGCCAATAATCCGCTGGAAGCTGTTTTCAAAGCGTCACGAGCACAGTCGTTCCTTCAGAACGGTGTTGGCGATGGTTATTACCCGGTAGGTAAATGCCAGCGCCAACCCTCATCAGCTCCGTTCTGCAGGCGTAAAACTTTGAAAGCAGCTTCTGTGAGGAATGCCGGCAGCGCTGGCTTTGCGGCCCAAAAAGCCCCCGAGCGCATGCGTGCCGTTCATTTCTGGATGAGCGTCCCGTGGGACCACTGATGAGGGTAATAACTGTGCTTGAAGCCTACCGCAAACATATCGAAGAGCGTGCAGCACTGGGTATCGTTCCCCAGCCGCTTAACGCCGAACAAACCGCAGGCCTGGTCGAGCTGCTGAAAAATCCCCCGGCTGGCGAAGAAGAATTCCTCGTTGACCTGATCACCAACCGCATTCCACCAGGCGTTGACGAAGCTGCCTACGTCAAGGCCGGTTTCCTGTCTGCCCTGGCCAAGGGCGAAGCCACTTCTCCCCTGATCGACAAAAAACGCGCTGTTGAACTGCTTGGCACCATGCAAGGCGGCTACAACATCGTGACGTTGGTCGAGCTGCTGGACGACGCCGAGTTGGCGCCTGTCGCTGCCGCCCAGCTCAAGCACACCCTGCTGATGTTCGATGCGTTCCACGACGTGGCTGAAAAAGCCAAGAACGGCAACGAGCACGCCAAAGCCGTGCTGCAATCCTGGGCTGATGGCGAGTGGTTCAAGAACCGCCCTACCCTGGCCGACAAGATCAGCCTGCGCGTGTTCAAGGTCACCGGCGAAACCAACACCGACGACCTGTCCCCTGCCCCGGACGCCTGGTCCCGCCCTGACATCCCGCTGCACGCCCTGGCCATGCTGAAAATGGCTCGCGAAGGCATCGTGCCGGACGAGCAAGGCAAGACCGGCCCGATGAAGCAGATCGAAGAGATGCGTGGCCAAGGCTTCCCGATCGCCTACGTCGGTGACGTAGTCGGTACCGGTTCATCGCGTAAATCGGCGACCAACTCCGTACTGTGGTTCTTCGGCGACGACGTTCCTTACGTGCCGAACAAGCGCGCTGGCGGCTTCTGCTTCGGCAGCAAGATCGCTCCCATCTTCTACAACACCATGGAAGATGCCGGCGCACTGCCAATCGAATTCGACGTCACCAACATGAACATGGGCGACGTGATCGACCTGTACCCGCATGCTGGCAAAGTCTGCAAACACGGCACCGATGAAGTCCTGACCACCTTCGAAATGAAGACCCCGGTGCTGTTGGATGAAGTCCGTGCCGGCGGCCGTATCCCGCTGATCATCGGCCGTGGCCTGACCGAGAAGGCACGCGCCGAACTCGGCCTGCCGCCTTCGACCCTGTTCAAACTGCCGGAAGCGCCGGCTGAAAGCGACAAGGGCTTCACCCTGGCGCAAAAAATGGTCGGTCGCGCCTGCGGTCTGGCAGAAGGCAAAGGCGTTCGTCCTGGCACCTACTGCGAACCGAAGATGACCACCGTGGGTTCCCAGGACACCACCGGTCCCATGACCCGTGACGAACTCAAAGACCTGGCGTGCCTGGGCTTCTCGACCGATCTGGTGATGCAGTCGTTCTGCCACACCGCGGCTTACCCCAAGCCGATCGACGTGACCACCCACCACACCCTGCCTGACTTCATCATGACCCGTGGCGGTGTATCGCTGCGTCCTGGCGACGGCATCATCCACAGCTGGCTGAACCGCATGCTGCTGCCGGACACCGTCGGCACCGGTGGCGACTCCCACACCCGTTTCCCGATGGGCATCTCGTTCCCGGCCGGTTCCGGTCTGGTCGCGTTCGCCGCAGCCACTGGTGTCATGCCGCTGGACATGCCGGAATCGATCCTGGTGCGCTTCAAAGGCAAAATGCAACCGGGCATCACCCTGCGTGACCTGGTTCACGCCATTCCTTACTACGCGATCCAGGCTGGCCTGTTGACCGTAGAGAAGAAAGGCAAGAAGAACGCCTTCTCCGGCCGCATCCTGGAGATCGAAGGCCTGAACGACCTGACGCTGGAACAGGCTTTCGAGCTGTCCGACGCCTCGGCCGAACGTTCGGCTGCCGGTTGCACCATCAAGCTGTCGAAAGACTCCGTCACCGAGTACCTGAACTCCAACATCACCCTGCTGCGCTGGATGATCGGCGAAGGCTACGGCGATGCACGTACCCTGGAACGTCGCGCCCAAGCGATGGAAGCCTGGGTTGCCAACCCTGAGCTGATGGAAGCCGATGCCGACGCGGAATACGCCGAAATCATCGAAATCGACCTGGCTGAAATCAACGAGCCGATCCTCTGCGCACCCAACGACCCGGACGATGCCCGTCTGTTGTCCAGCGTTGCCGGCGAGAAGATCGACGAAGTGTTCATCGGTTCGTGCATGACCAACATCGGTCACTTCCGCGCTGCCGGTAAGTTGCTGGAACAGGTCAAGGGTCAGCTGCCAACCCGTCTGTGGCTGTCGCCGCCGACCAAGATGGACGCTCACCAACTGACCGAAGAAGGCTACTACGGCATCTACGGCAAGGCTGGCGCGCGCATGGAAATGCCGGGCTGCTCGCTGTGCATGGGTAACCAGGCACGCGTAGAACCGAACTCGACCGTTGTGTCGACCTCGACCCGTAACTTCCCGAACCGTCTGGGTGATGGTGCCAACGTCTACCTGGCCTCGGCTGAGCTGGCGGCAGTGGCCTCCACGCTGGGTCGCCTGCCGACCGTCGAAGAGTACATGGGCTACGCGGCCAAACTGGACACCATGGCCAGTGACGTCTACCGCTACCTGAACTTCGACCAGATCGCCGAGTTCCGCAAAATCGCAGCAAGCGCCAACATCCCGGTGATTCAAGCCTAAGGTGTGTTGACATAAAGGACGCCGCGTATCGCAAGGTACGCGGCGTTTTTTTATGCCTGGAATACAACCTCGACATCACCACAAAATACCTGTGGGAGCTGGCTTGCCTGCGATAGCTGTCCGTCAGTTGATGCATCTTTGGCTGATCTACCGCTATCGCAGGCAAGCCAGCTCCCACAGTTGACGTGTTACACACTCAGGACTGGTGCCGCAGCGCCAACTGCACCGCACCGTCAACGCTCAAGCCACTGAGCAAGACCTGTGGCGCAAGCGCCTCCGGCAAGGCTTGCAGCACGTCCAACGCCTCATGCCGCACGCGCGCCAGCACCAAGCGCTTGCCCTCCCCGCGCACCTGCGCGAAAAACGCCGCCAGCGCCTCGATACTGGTGCCATCCAGATCCGGAGATTCTTCCAGGCTCAGCACCACCGCCTCAACCGGCGATTGGCGCATCAGGCGCAACGCCGCGCCAAGAATGCGTTCGGCATTGGCAAAAAACAGCGCCTCGCTGGGCCGTACGATCAACAGGCCCGGCACTTCCACCGCATCGGCGTGGTGTTGACGATCGACAAAATCATGGCTGTCACCCAAGCGCCCCAGCACCTGGATATCAGCCGATGACATCTGGCGCAGCATCAGCACCACGCTGATCGCTACCGACACCAGCAAGCCATCCAGCACGCCTAGCACCAGCACCGCCGCCACGGCACAGATCACCAGCAGACGATCGCGCCGCCAGAGAAAGTAACGCCCCAGCGGCTGCAGGCTCAAACCACGGCCCAGTGCGTAGATGACGATGGCGGCAAGCACCGGTTCCGGGGTTAGCGCGACATAGGGCAGCACGGTCAGCACGATCAACAGCACCACCAGCGCGGCAACGATTCCGGCCAGGCGTGAACCGGCACCGGCGGCCTCATTGGCCGAGGTTGCGGAATAGCCGGCACCGGCCGGCATGCCGTGAAACAGCCCGGAGATCAGGTTGGCCGCACCCAGCGCAAGCAAGTCGCGGTTGGATGTCACGCGGTCGCCGTGTTTAAGCGCGAACGAGCTGATAGAGCCATAGGACTCCGCATACAGGATCATGACCAAGGCAAACGCCAGCTCACCCAGGCGCAGCCAATCGGCGAATGGTAGCACCGGCAAATGCCCGAACTCCAAGCGCAAGTCGATCAGACCGATCAACGCAACACCATGGGCCTGTAAATCCAGGTACTGCCCGGCAACAATGCCCAGGATCACCACCAGCAGCCCGCCCGGCAGGCGCGGAATCCGCGCGCACAACCAAAGCACCCCCAACGCAATCGCCGCGACCAGCGCAGCCGGCCAGTTCCACCGGGGCAGCTGCTCCATCAGTTGCGGCAGGAAACGGATCAAGTTGTTGTCGGTCAAGTGCACACCGACCACGTTGGCCAGCTGCTTGAGAATGATGGTCAGCGCCAGGCCCAAGGCAAACCCGCGCAACACCGGTTTAGCGATAAACGAAGTAACACCGCCAAGCTTGAACAGCCCGGCCAGCAGGAACAACACCCCGGTGATCAACACCAACCCGAACGCCAGCGCCAGCCTCAGCGCCGAGTCACCGCCCGCCAGGCTGGCTGGCGGTGGCGGCGGCCAGTACTGCTGCCGAAGACGAGGTGGCCGAGACGATCGCAAAGCGGCTGGTGCCGAACAGGCCGTAACACACCAGCCCGGCAAACAGCGCAATCACCCCGGCCTGGGGCGGCAGCGCGGCGATGCTGGAATAGGCCACAGCCTCCGGCAGCAGCAATCCGGCAATGGATAACCCGGCGAGTAGGTCCTGGGTACGACTGGACGACGTCACATCAATTGCAATTTTCAATCAGCCCATCCTGGCAAATAAAACCTGCGTCAGCTTAGCCTCCATTGCCCGTCAGCGGTTGAGCCAGGACAGGGTTTCCAGGCACAAAAAAAGCCGATTCACGCAATGCGCGAATCGGCCTTGGGTGTACAGCTCGGTGTCAGGACAGCAGCGAGTAGATCAGCGCGGTAATCGCGACCAGACCAACTGCGGTAACAAACACATTGGACGCCTGCCCGCGGTACTTGGCCATGGCCGGTACCTTGCGGATCGCATACATCGGCATCAGGAACAGGATCGACGCGATGATCGGGCCGCCCAGCGTCTCGATCATGCCGAGAATGCTCGGGTTCAGCGTGGCGACGAGCCAGCACACCACCAGCATGAAGGCGGCGGTCATGCGGTCCAGGGACTTGGGCGCCGGGCGGCGACCGGTCTTGAGCACCAGGCCCTTGAGGCCTTCGCTGGCGCCGATGTAGTGGCCCAGGAACGACTTGGCAATCGCCACGAACGCAATCAACGGCGCGGCGAAGGCGATGGTCGGGTTGTCGAAGTGGTTGGCCAGGTACGACAGGATCGACAGGTTCTGCGCTTTCGCTTCGGCCAGTTGCGCCGGCGTCAGGGTCAGCACACAGCTGAACACGAAGAACAGCACCATCACCACCATCAACAGGTGCGCGCGGCACAGGATCTGCGAGCTGCGCTCATCCGCGTTGGCGCCGTACTGGCGCTTCTGGTCCACCGCAAAGGCCGAGATGATCGGCGAATGGTTGAACGAGAACACCATCACCGGAATCGCCAGCCACAGCGTGTTGAGCAACGCCGACGGCGCCGGGACTTCACGGGCGGTGCTGAGAATGCCGCCGGTCCAGTGCGGGATCAGGTACACGGCCAGAAACAGCAACGCGACGATAAACGGATACACCATCAGGCTCATGGCCTTGACGATCACCTGCTCGCCGCAGCGCACCACGGCCAACAGGCCGAGGATCAGCACAAACGCCAGGATCGCGCGCGGCGGCGGCATGATGTGCAGCTGGTGCTCCATGAAGCTGCTGACCGTGTTGGTCAGGGCCACGCTGTAGATCAGCAGGATCGGGAAGATCGCGAAGAAGTACAGCAAAGTGATCAGTGCGCCGGCCTTGAGACCGAAATGCTCTTCGACCACGTCGGTAATGTCAGAACCTTCACGGCCGGACAGGACAAAACGGGTCAGGCCACGGTGGGCAAAGAACGTCATCGGGAATGCCAGCAGTGCCAGGATCACCAGCGGCCAGAAGCCACCAAGACCTGCGTTGATGGGCAAAAACAAAGTACCGGCGCCGATGGCGGTGCCGAACAGCCCGAGCATCCAGGTGGTGTCCTGGCGGCTCCAGCCTGTGAGGGTTGCAGGTGTCGTTGCATAGCGTTCGTCGACGCTATTGGCCTGATCATTCATCCGGTCGGATCTCCGCATTTCCACAGCCGGGACGAGTCAGAAAAACCTGACAGGCAGCGCCCCGACCATAACAAGCGCGCGATTGTCCGGGATTCTCCTGAATAAGCAAAGACTTAGCTGAGGAACGGTGCCCCGGTGCAGATCAGTCGGGGTCGCTGCAGGCAGCGGTTCCAGAGGGCTGCAGCAGCGTCGAAGTAATACATGCCCAAACAAATCTATTTTGGAATCGCGGGCTTTGCTGTACTTTTCAGGCAATGCCCGCCTTTATTCTGAGAGCCCTGTCATGCCTCGCGTGTCCCGCAAACAAGCCGAACTCAACCGTGAAATCATCGTGGAGGCCGCCACGCACCTGTTTCGTGAGCGCGGGCTGCATGGCATCAGCCTGGCGGACGTGATGGCCGCCGCCGGCCTGACCCATGGTGGTTTCTACGGGCACTTTGCGTCCAAGGAAGCCCTGGCCACCGAGGCTTGCCAGCAGGCCTTTGAGCATTCGAACCAGGGCTGGCAGGAAAAAATCGAGCGCAGTGAAGACCCGCAATCGGCATGCGAGACCATCTTGCGCCACTACTTTTCGGCCACCCACCGCGACAATCCCGGCGACGGCTGCCCGATATCGGCCTTTACTCCGGACATGTGCCATGAGCCCGCCAAAACGGAATTACAGCGCACCTTCGTCGCCGGTGTTGAACGGTCGCTGGAGATTTTTGCGCAGTTGCAGGCCCAAGACCGTCAGGCCATGCTGGCCAACTACGCGATGATGATCGGCGCCGTCACGCTTGCTCGTGCGACACGCGGCAGTAGCCTGTCAGACGAATTCCTGGAGGCTGCACGAAATACGCTGCTACCCGAGGCGAAATCGGACGCGCCCGTTGACAGCCCAGCGCCCGTCCCAGCATGATCGGGCCATGAAGCCTATTGAGCTGCACCTCACCCGCACCACCACCACGACCGCTTATGGCGGGTCGTGCGGTGGCTGTGGGTGCTTGAACTAAAACACCCCGGATTCAACCCAAGGCCCCGCCAGCAATGGACGGGGCCTTTTTATTGCCCCGCCATCTGGCCACTGCAAGGAGCAAGACCATGGCAAACGCCCTGCTGATCATCGATATGCAAACCGGCTTGTACAACGGGCCCGACAAACCCTTCGAGCGCGAACGCGTGCTGGGCACCATCAATCAACTCATTCAACGCGCGCGCAGCGCCCACGTGCCGATCTTCGTGGCCCAACACACCGGCCCCACAGGCTCTGCGATTGAAGCCGGCAGCCCGTTGTGGCAGTTGTGGCCGGACCTGCAGGTCGACGCCGCTCGCGACCATGTCTTCAACAAGACCCGCCCCAGCTGTTTCCTGGGAACTGATCTGGCGCAGCAACTGGCGGCGGCGCAGGTCGATGAACTGGTGATTGTGGGGATGAAAACCCAGTTCTGCATCGACACTACCTGCCGAGTCGCAGTCGAACTTGGGTTTTCGGTGACATTGCCCGAGGACGGCCATACCTGCATGAACACCAACGCGTTGCCTGCCGAGGCGATCATCGAGCATCACAACGAAACCCTGGCCGGGGCGTTTGTGAAGCGGGTGAAAGCGCACAGCATCGCGTTCTAACGGCGTCTATGCGGGATTTTTCTGGCGGAACAAAACGTTCTGTCTTACAAATCCCGCATACTCACTCTTCAAACCCTTCAGGAAGCGCCTTCCGATGTCCACCACTGTTCTGGTCCTGGTTGAAACCATCAACGAATACCTGCAAATCATCGAGAGCAACGACTTTCACGTGATTCTGGCGCCGACGCCGGCCGAACGCGCCCAGGCGATCAAGGCGCATGGCGGGCAGATCAAGGCCGTGCTGACCCGTGGCCCGCTGGGGCTGTATGCCGAGGAAATCGCCGCATTGCCCTTGCTCGAGATCATCTGCGTGATCGGTGCCGGTTACGAGCATGTGGACCTGCAGGCGGCGAGCAATCGCGGGATTGTCGTCACCAACGGCGCCGGGGTGAATGCGCCGTCGGTGGCCGACCACGCCATGGCGTTGCTGCTGTCGCTGGTGCGCGGCGTCCCCCAGACCGACGCGGCCGTGCGGCGCGGCGAATGGCCGAAGGTGATGCGTCCGTCCCTGGGCGGCAAGCAGCTGGGGATTCTCGGGCTCGGCGCCGTTGGCATGGAGATCGCCAGGCGCGCGGCGCTCGGGTTCGGCATGGAGGTGAGTTATCACAACCGCCAGCCCCGCGATGACGTGGACTACACCTATTGCGCCACCGCCGTTGAGCTGGCGCGCACCTCGGATTTCCTAATTCTGGCCACGCCCGGCGGTGCAAGCACCCGTCACCTGATTGATCGCCACGCCCTGGATGCGCTGGGGCCGAACGGCTACCTGGTGAACATCGGACGCGGCAGCGTGGTAGTCACGGCGGACCTGGTGGCGGCCCTCGAGCAACGGCGAATCGGCGGCGCGGCACTGGATGTGTTCGACGACGAACCCAAAGTGCCGGACGCCCTCAAGCGCCTGAGCAATACCGTACTCACCTCCCACGTGGCCGGCCTATCTCCCGAAGCCGCCCACGATACGGTGCAGCGCGTGGCCGATAACCTGGTGGAGTACTTTGCCGGCCGCCCGGTGCTTACCCCGGTGACGCTGCCGCCGCGCAACTAGTAGCGAATAGCCAGCGCCGACGTGAAACCTGACTACACTGCTTTGCGGGGATGCTCAGGACGTCGGTGCATGACCGGCGAAGGAACGCAGAATGTTTGGCCACGGACTCGGCCCGGCCCGCCAGCGCGGCGCCATCGGCTTGATCGGCGCGGTGACCCTTGGGGTTGCGCTGTTGTTTCTATTGCTGGTGGTCGACAGCGGTCGCTTGTACCTGGAGAAGCGCAAGTTACAGCGTGTGGTCGACACAGCAGCGCTCGAAGCGGTCAGCCGCAGCGGCACGTGCGCGGCGCCCAATAACAATGCGGCCCTGTTTGCGACTCAAAGCGCCGCGCGCAACCACTTCAACATTGACGACAATCGCACCCTGGCAGTTGCCTGCGGCACCCTGGCCACGGGTGCTGACTTCATGCGCACCTTCAGCGCCGACCCGGCCAAAACCGATGCTATCCGGGTCATCGCCACCCACCGTGTGCACACCAGCCTCGCCCATGGATTACTCACGCTGTTCTCGGCTCAACCCCTCAACATGATGACGCTCTTGAGCGCCACGGCGGTCGCTGCCGCGCCAGCCCCGACAGTGGCGTCACTCACCGTGCGCAGCACCTTGTTGACCGTCGACAGCACCAAATCCTTGGCCCTCAACGCCTTGATCGGCGGTTTGCTGGGCGGCAAGTTGCAGCTCGACGCGGTGGGCTGGAACGGTTTGATCAACACCGATATCAGTTTGCTCAAGTACCTGGATGCCCTGGCGATCCGCTTGAACGTCAGCGCCGGCAATTACGATCAGTTGCTCAAGACCGACGCCACCGTCGGCCAACTGGTCCAGGCCGCCATCGACGTGCTCAAGCTCGGTGGCGATGCGGTCACGCTCGTCATCAACAACCTCGAAGCCATCAAGCTGATTGCGCCGGGCACGCAAATCCTGCACTTGGGCGACCTGATCAATATCCAGAACGGCACGGAAAAAAGTGCGCTGGATGTGAAACTGCAGCTGTTCAACCTGATCCAGGGCCTTGTGCAGTTGTCGAACAAGGCCAGCGCCGTTGCCGTGGAGCTGCCGGTGGATGTGCTGGGGCTGCTCGGCGTCACCGTCTCGACCAAAGTGATCGAGCCTGGGCAACTCTCAAGCATCGGCGACCCGAAGAACATCGCCACGCAGCCCATCTATGTGCGAACCGCGCAAGTGCGCACCTTGATTTCGGTCAAGCTGCCGATCGTCACGCTGGTCAATAACGCGCTGGGGGGCGTGGTGCAGGCGCTCAATGAAGTACTGAGCGGCTTGCTGGGGCTGCTTGACCCCAATTGTTGCCTGGTCACCAGCCTTGAGATCGGCGACACACTCGACATTGCCCTGGAGGCCGCCGGTGGCAGCGCCAAGGTTACGGATTACAGTTGCGACAGTGGCAAAAAATCATTGTCGGTGCTTGGCGAAACCTCGGCCCTGCACGCGATGATTGGGCAGGTTGACCCCAAAAACCTGTTTTCATCCACCCAAACGCTGCACGTCGACGAGTACCCGGTGGTGGATATCGGTACCAAGACCTGCAAGCGCGGCACCGGCGTCTGTGGCGACCGGCAAGCCTTCGCGGCAGGCGGGCTGGGCGTGCGCGTCGACAGCGATGTGGCCCGGACCGAACGCGCGCACACCTACACCAACCCGCCGGCGGTCAATCTGCCCCCGACGTATTATCAATTCGCCGCCTCGAACGTCGTCAGCAGCCTCAAGGAAACACTCACCGGCATCCAACTGATCAACCACCCGCCAAAAATCGCCAGCCTGTTGGGCGCTGTGCTGGGCCTGGTCACGGGCCTGCTCAATGGCTTGCTTTCATTGCTTGGGGGCGTGATTGGCGGGGTACTCGGCCCGCTTCTCGATCCCATCGTCAACAACCTGCTCGCCGGCCTTGGCATTGACCTGGCAAAAGTCGAAATCGGTGCCAACCTGTCCTGCAACCCCGGTGGCCGGGCAATGCTGGTGATTTGAGCGCATCAGGCCCGCTGATCATCATCCAACACGCTAACCTATTAAGCCGCCCCAACCTTGTCGCTGGACGGCGGTGCGCATTAGATTAGCCAATAGTCCAAGGCCTTTAGAATAAGCAGAAGGGATAAGCATGGCGCTTAACGACCAATCGACCCAGATTCGCCCAGGCGAAGAACTTGATGCCAGCCTCATCGATCCCTACCTCAAGGCGCATATTGCGGGCCTGCACGGCGCGGTCAAGATCAGCCAGTTCCCCGGTGGCGCGTCCAACCTGACTTACTTGCTCGAATACCCGGACCGGGAATTCGTGCTGCGCCGCCCGCCCTTTGGCCACAAGGCCAAGTCCGCCCACGACATGGGCCGCGAATACCGCATTCTCAACCAGTTGAAAGATGGCTTCCCGTACTGCCCCAAGGCCTATGTGCATTGCACCGATGAGTCGGTGATCGGCGCCGAGTTCTATGTGATGGAGCGCGTCAACGGCATCATCCTGCGCTCCGACCTGCCGTCCGAACTGGGCTTGGACGCCACCAAGACCGAGGCGCTGTGCAAAAGCTTTATCGACAAGTTCGTCGAACTGCACCAGGTGGATTACGCGGCCTGCGGCCTGGCCGATCTGGGCAAGCCTGAAGGGTATGTAGAGCGTCAGATTCGCGGCTGGAGTGATCGCTACGAGAAAGCCCTGACCCCAGATGCCCCGAGCTGGGAGAAAGTGCGCGCCTGGCTCAACGACAAGATGCCGGCCGACCACCCGACCTCCAGCATCGTGCACAACGACTACCGCTTCGACAACGTGATCCTCGACCCGCAAAACCCGATGCAGATCATTGGCGTGCTGGACTGGGAACTCACCACCCTGGGCGACCCGCTGATGGACTTGGGCAACACCCTCGCCTACTGGATCGAAGCCGCCGACCCGGCACCGGTGCAACTGATGCGTCGCCAGCCAAGCAACGCCCCCGGCATGCTGACCCGCCGCCAGTTCGTCGATTATTACGCCGAGCGCTCGGGCCTACAGATCGACAATTTCGACTTCTACTACACCTATGGCCTGTTCCGCCTGGCCGGCATCGTGCAACAGATCTACTACCGCTTCTTCCACGGCCAGACCCAGGACAAACGCTTTGCGCAGTTCATCCACATGAACACGCTGCTGGAGCAAATGAGCCTGAACGTCATCGCCAAATCAGCCCTCTGACTGCAAGAACAAGGAACCCTTCATGTCCAAGACCCACCTGTTCGACCTCGACGGCAAGATTGCTTTTGTGTCCGGCGCCAGCCGCGGTATCGGTGAAGCCATCGCCAAGCTGCTGGCCCAGCAAGGCGCCCACGTGATCGTCTCCAGCCGCAAGCCGGAAGGCTGCCAGCACGTGGCAGATGCAATCATCGCCGACGGCGGCAAAGCCACCGCCGTGGCCTGCCACATTGGTGAAATGGAGCAGATCACCCAGGTGTTTGCCGGTATCCGTGAACAGTTCGGCCGCCTGGATATTCTGGTCAACAACGCCGCCACCAACCCGCAGTTCTGCAACGTGCTGGACACCGACCTCGGCGCCTTCCAGAAGACTGTGGACGTAAACATTCGCGGCTACTTCTTCATGTCGGTGGAAGCCGGCAAGCTGATGCGCGAGAACGGTGGCGGCAGCATCATCAACGTGGCGTCGATCAACGGCATTTCCCCTGGCGTGTTCCAGGGCATCTACTCGGTGACCAAGGCCGCTGTGATCAACATGACCAAGGTGTTCGCCAAGGAATGCGCAGCGTTCGGCATTCGTTGCAACGCCCTGCTGCCGGGCCTGACCGACACCAAGTTCGCCTCGGCGCTGGTGAAGAACGATTCGATCCTGAAAATGGCGCTGGCGCAGATCCCGCTCAAACGCGTGGCCGACCCGAGCGAAATGGCCGGCGCGGTGCTGTTTCTGGCCAGCGACGCCTCCAGCTACACCACCGGCGTGTCACTGAACGTGGACGGCGGTTTCCTGTCCTGATCATGCATTCGGCGGTTGCTGGCGAAAGCTCACCGCCAGGCGGTTCCAGCCACTGATGCTGGACACCGCCATGGTCAGGTCCACCAATTCCTGCTCGCTGAACTCCACGCGCACTGCCGTGTAGAGTTCATCCGAGACACTTGATGTCGGCAGCGTCGCCACCGACTCGCTCCAGGCCAACGCGGCCTTTTCCCGCGCGCTGAAAAACGGCGAATCACGCCATACGCACAGTGCAAACAGGCGTCGCTCACTCTCACCTCGCAGGCGCGCTGCCATCGAATGCATGTCGGTGCAAAACCCGCAGTGGTTGAGCTGCGAGACGCGGATCTTGATCAACTCCAGCAGCGGTTTTTCGATGGACAGTTCAAAGGTCGCCGCCTCCAGCATCAACATACCTTTAAGCGCTTGCGGTGAGGCGGTGTAGTAATCCAGACGGCGTTCCATGGGCGGTTCTCGGGCGGGCAAGTCAGTGTGCGCTAGCCTAGAGCCCGCGTTCCATAAGCCCTATAGCCAATCGGGCGGTTTATGCGCAGACCATTTTGAGCGCGCTGCGCGAGCGAGTAGTCTTGGCCCAGAGTGAATGCCTTGGGATGAAACATGGAACTGCACGTGGTGATCAACGGCCGCAAAGACCTGGCCGAACAGCTGTACCGGCAGTTGCGTGAAGCCATTGCGTCCGGACGCCTGGCGGTCGGCGCGCAACTGCCGCCCAGCCGCTTGTTGGCCGAGCAAATCGGCGTGTCGCGCAAAACCGTGTCCGACACCTACGCCACCCTGACATACGAAGGCCTGCTGGTGGGCAAGACCGGCCGCGGCACTTTCGTCAACGCCCATACGGTGCAAACCGAGCGCGTGCAAACCGCCGCCGACCTGGCTTGTGCCGCCAACCTGGGCAAATGGGCGGCGCTGCCCTCGCCCATGCGCCATCCCACGCGCGACAGCACCCTGCGCTATGAATTTATCGGAGGCGCCACCACCCGCAATCAGTTCCCCCAGGATGAATGGCGGCGCTGTACCCAGGATGCGCTGCGGCGTATCGCCCGAGACAGCGGCTTTTACAGTCAACCGGAAGGTTTGCCCGCGCTGCGTGAGGCCATCGCCGGGCACGTCGCGTTTTCGCGCGGGGTGAAATGCCGCGCCGACGACATTGTGGTCACCAATGGCGCGCAGCAGGCGCTGGACCTGATCGCCCGCGTCGTCCTCGAACCGGGCACCACGGTCGCCATGGAAGACCCCGGCTACAGCCCCGCGCGCCAGCTGTTCATGGCCATGGGCGCCCACGTTGCCGGCGTGCCGGTCGACGCGCAAGGCATTCAGGTCGACCTGATCCCGGACGGCACACGGCTGATCTACGTGACCCCGTCCCACCAATTCCCTTTGGGCATGCCCATGAGCCTGGCGCGCCGCGAAGCCTTGCTGGCGCGCGCGTTCGAGCTGGGCGCGATCATCATTGAAGACGACTACGACAGCGAATTTCGCTACGAAGGCCGCCCCACCGATTCCCTGCAAAGCATGGACAGCCGTGGCGTGGTCACGTACGTCGGGACCTTCTCGAAAACCCTGCTGCCGGAGTTGCGCCTGGGCTATGCGGTGCTGCCGCCGGCCATTTACGGCGCGGTGCTCAAGGCCAAGCAACTGACCGACCAGCACAGTTCTACCCTGCCGCAATGGGCACTGGCCAAGTTCATCAGCGAAGGCTACTTGCTCAAGCATATTCGCCGCTGCCACACGGTGTACGCCGGGCGCCGCGAACGCATCCTGCAGCGCCTGGCAGGTGACTTGGCGCCCTGGTTTGAAGCGGTGCCCAGCGTGGCGGGGTTTCACATGGCGGCGCTGTGCAAGGTGCCGGTGGATATCCCGTTGCTGATGGAGCTGGCGCGGCGCGTGGAAGTGGGCGTGTACCCGGTGGATGTGTTCTTCCATGACGCCCCCGTGCGCCAAGGGTTGATCATCGGCTTCGGCGCCATCGAATTGCTCGACATCGACCCGGCGCTGGACCGGCTGCGCGATATTCTGCAGCAGATTGGCTAGCGGGTTTTCCCGCGCATTGGTCATTGGTCCGGTGCACTCGGCGGCGTAGGGTGAAGAGGTCTCGAACTTCTCGGAAACCTCATCATGAAACGACTGCTCGCTGCCACCCTGATGCTCGCCTCGCTCAGCGCCCTCGCCCACGAGCCGGTTTACAACCAGGAATCCATCAAGGTGCTGCAGGAACACGCCTTGACCAATGTGCCCGGCAAGAAAACCATCATGCTCACCGTCGATTACGCACCCGGCCAGGCCACCGTGCCGCACAGCCACACCGGCACTGCCGTGGCGTATGTGCTGGAGGGTGAGATCACCTCGCGGGTCAACGATGAAAAGGCGATTACCTACAAGGTCGGTGAGTCGTTCTATGAAGCGGCCGGCTCGCGACACTTTGAATCAAGCAACGCCAGCCAGACCCAGCCGGCCAAGCTGCTGGTGGTGATGGTGCTGGATGACAAGGCTGAGGTGCTGACGCCGCTGCCGCAGTAACCAGCCACACCACAAAACTGAATTGTGGGAGCTGGCTTGCCTGCGATAGCGGTACATCAGAAACAGATGTGTTGGCTGACTCAACGCCATCGCAGGCAAGCCAGCTCCCACAGTTTGAAGGGTGTTTGATCCGAGGATTCAGGGGCGTTTGAATTGTCGGCGAAGGTCTTCGATCTGCGGTCGGCAAGCGCAGCCTTCCAGGTGATCATTGACCATGCCCATCGCCTGCATCAACGCATACATGGTGGTGGGGCCGACAAAGGTCCAGCCGCGTTTTTTCAAGGCTTTGGATAAGCGCACCGACGCCGGCGACGTTGGGTTGCCGGTCCAGTAAGCCATGTCCACCACGGCCGGGCGCTCCTCCTCGGCTGGCTCGAACGCCCATATCCAATGGGCCAACGAGCCGGTTTCATCCACCAGTTCGCACGCCCTGCGCGCGTTGTTGAGGGTGGAGACGATCTTGGCCCGATTGCGCACGATGCCGGGGTCATTCATCAGGCGGTCGATATCCGCCTCGCCGTACTGCGCCACGCGGCGAAAATCAAAGCCATCGAAAGCTGCCCGAAACTGCTCGCGCTTGCGCAGGATGGTGATCCACGCCATGCCGGCCTGAAAGCCTTCCAGGCAAATCTTCTCGTACAGTTGAATATCATCCGCCACCGGCACGCCCCACTCGTGGTCGTGATAGCGCGGGTATTCCGGCGCCGCCGTGCGCCAGGTGCAATGGGTCTGCCCTGTGGCGTCCGTGGTCAGTCCTGGTGCGTCCATCAATCACCTCGCGAATCAAGCCGCGATGATAAGCGAATTTTTTTCCAGCCCGCCAACCGCTCAAGCATCACGCTTGCCGACCAACTGGTCAGACCGGGAACTGTCAACCGCCGATTATTTACTTGTGATTTCAAAAAAACCCGGCGTAGACTGGCCGCGCACTGGACTTACCGGTAAGACCACAAAAATTAAGCCCTGGAACCACCAGGGCACCGAATAGAGATCCCTCCCATGCTCAGATGGTGCTCGCGTTCGATTTTCCTGCAAGTCGTGATTGGCCTGATGCTGGGCATTGTCTGCGGCCTGGCCCTTCCCGAATTCTCCTCGCAACTCAAACCCCTGGGTGACGGCTTTATCAAGCTGATCAAAATGCTGATTGGCCTGATCGTATTCTGCGTGGTGGTCAGCGGTATTTCCGGTGCCGGCGACTTGAAGAAGGTCGGGCGCATCGGCCTCAAGTCAGTGATCTATTTTGAAGTGCTGACCACCGTCGCACTGGTGATCGGCCTGATCATGGCGTTCAGCACCGGCATCGGCACCGGCGCCAATATTCACCTTGAGCAGCTGTCCTCCGCCGGCCTGAATGAGCTGGCCGACAAAGGCCAGCACATCCGCGGCACCAGCCAGTTCCTGATGGACCTGATTCCCAACTCGGTGATCGGCGCCTTCGCCGACAACAACGTGCTGCAAGTGTTGCTGTTCTCGGTGCTGTTCGGCAGCGCGCTGAACCTGGTGGGCGAAGCCGCCTCGGGCATTTCGCGGTTGATCAACGAGCTGAGCCACGTGATATTCCGCATCATGGGCATGATCGTGCGCCTGGCGCCGATCGGCGTGTTCGGCGCCATTGCGTTCACCACCAGCACCTATGGCCTGGATTCGCTGCAACACCTGGGCAGCCTGGTAGGGTTGTTCTACCTGACCTGCTTTGTCTTTGTCGCGGTGGTGCTTGGCCTGGTGATGCGTGTGTCCGGCCTGCGCATGTTGCCGCTGCTCAAGTACCTGCGCGAAGAACTGCTGATCGTGATGGGCACCGCCTCCTCCGATGCGGTACTGCCGCAGATCATGCGCAAACTCGAGCACCTGGGTATTGGCAGCTCGACTGTAGGCCTGGTGATTCCGACGGGCTATTCGTTCAACCTCGACGGCTTCTCGATCTACCTGACCCTGGCCATCGTGTTTATCGCCAACGCCACCGGCACGCCGCTGTCGATGACCGACTTGCTGACCATCCTGCTGGTGTCGCTGATCACCTCCAAGGGCGCCCATGGGATTCCGGGCTCGGCACTGGTGATTCTGGCGGCGACCCTCACCGCTATTCCGGCGATCCCAGTGGTCGGGCTGGTGCTGGTGTTGGCGGTCGACTGGTTCATGGGCATTGGGCGTGCATTGACCAACCTGATCGGCAACTGCGTCGCCACGGTGGCCATTGCCCGCTGGGAAAAAGACATCGATATCCAACGCGCCAACAAGGTGCTCGACGGTCAGCAAGGCTATGCCTTCCAGGCCAAGAAGCCGGTGCTGCCGGCGCATCAGGAGTTCTAGCAACGCGATCCAACTGTGGGAGCTGGCTTGCCTGCGATAGCGGTGGGTCAGCCATAAAGATGTGACTGACAGTCAGTCATCGCAGGCAAGCCAGCTCCCACTGGAATCGTGACCCTATTGGAAACATCCAAGGAGACGTAGACGTGATCAGCACCTCAACCGTCGTCAATTCAGTCGTAGAAAAACTGCGCGCCGCACTCAAGCGTGGCCAGTGGCGGCGTGGAGAAATGCTGCCCGGCCAGCGTGAACTGGCCGAACAGATGGGCATCAGCCGCCCGAGCCTGCGCGAAGCGGTCATCGTGCTGGAGACCCTTGGCCTGGTGCGCTCGATGCCCGGCAAGGGCGTGGTGGTATTGGAAAACAGCGTCAGCGAACCGCAGGCCAGCGACGCCGTGGCCGACGCCAGCCTCGAAGATATCCTGCAACTGCGCTACACCCTCGAGCCCTTCATCGTCGGCCTGGTCGCCCAATCCATCAGCAGCAAGGAGGTCGGCCAGCTGCGCCTGACCTTGATGGACATGCGCGAAGCCCTGGATGCCGGTGACGCCGAAGCCGGGATGAACGCCTACATCGGCTTTCACGAAGAACTGTTCGCGCTGACGTCCAACCCGATCTTCCAGAACGTGGTGCAGCAAACCAGCAACGCCCTCAAGCTAAGCGCGCAAGTCTTGCGCAATTCGCCGGAACATCTTGCCGAGCGTCTGCAAGAGAACGAAGCCGTGGTGCGCGCCATCCGCAACAAGAACAGTGCACTGGCCAGTGCCGAGATGCGTCGGCACATCCTCCAGGAAGGTCTGCGCATGGGCATTCGCTTGAACATCCCGGACGACCATCTGGGCAGCTGAATTTTTGGAGACCGGCCATGACCGCCCACGCGCTGCAACGCGATCCCATTCTCCCGGCCCTGCGCCTTGTGGCCGGTAAAAAGCCCTCGGTGGACGACATCTACCCGCGCTTGTTCGATGCCATCCTCGAACAACGCATCGCCCCCGCCAGCCGGTTTACCGAAGAAGGTCTGGGCGAAACCTTTGGTGTAAGCCGCAGCGTGATTCGACGCGTACTGGCCAAACTGTCCCATCAGCAAGTGATCATCCTGCGTCCCAACCAGCGTGCCCAAGTGGCTGCGCCGGACGCCCAGCAGACGCGGCAGATTCTGGAAGCCCGGCGAATGACGGAAGTGACCGTGGTGCAGCTGGCCTGTGCCCAGGCCACGCCCGCGCACATTCGGCAGTTACGTGAGTTGATCGCCGGTGAACGTGACTGCATTGACCGCGACCAGCGCGCCACGGCGATTCGCCTGTCCGGGGAGTTCCACCTGCAATTGGCCGCGATGGCACACAACGCGCCCCTGGCGCAGTTCCTCAACAGCCTGGTGCCGTTGACCTCATTGATCATTGCCCAATACGAGGCACACGCCTGCACGTACTGCGCGTGGCAGGAGCATGTGGCGATTGTGGATGCGCTGGAACAACGCGATGTGAACCGCGCGATCGGCCTGATGACCCAGCACCTGGATCATCTGGAGGCGAAATTGCTCACGCTCAACTGACGCTCGCCACCGCGTCGGTTGCCTGCGGCATCAGGTGTCTTCTCGCGTGATCCACTTGGGCACGTTGGGCGCCTGATAACTCAACACGGCAGCCAGCAAACGCTCGACGTTCGGTTCCACGATCAGCATGTTGCGGTGCACGGGTTTTAGAAACGCCTCACTGACAACCGAGTCGAGAAACGTGGCCAGGCCGTCGTAAAAGCCGTTGATGTTCAGCAGAGCGCAAGGTTTTGCGTGCTGGCCGAGTTGCGCCCAGGTCCACACCTCAAACAACTCTTCAAACGTACCGAGGCCGCCGGGCAACGCGATAAAGCCGTCGGAAAGCTCGGCCATCAGCGCTTTGCGCTCGTGCATGGAGCTGACGATGCGCAAGTCTTTGAGGCCGGTGTGCGCCAGTTCTTTTTCGGCCAGAAACTCTGGCATTACCCCGATCACTTCACCGCCATGGGCCAGCGCGGCGTCAGCCACCGCCCCCATCAAGCCGACCGAGGCGCCACCGTAGACCAGGCCGATACCCGCCTTGGCCAGCGCCTCACCCAATTGAGCCGCCATTTGCGCATACACCGGCAATCGGCCCGCGCTTGAACCCGAGAAAATACAAAGTCGCATACACCCTCGCTTGATCTGATTGTGTTGAGCACAGCCCCCATTTAACCATGCCAGGTCCAACGAGCAGAATTAGCCTACCGGCCACCTTTAAGCATTACTTCGTAGATCGATCGTACAAAGATCCAATTGTGGGAGCTGGCTTGCCTGCGATCGCGGTGGGTCGGTTCGCACATCTTTCACTCAAAGACCGCCATCGCAGGCAAGCCAGCTCCTACACGTGGCCAAGGGTGTCTGGTCAATCGTGGCGAAACAAAAAGCCCCCGCATCTCACGATACGGGGGCTTTTGTTTTACCGCAGGATCAAGCCGGTTGCAGCACCGACTGACCGCTCAACGCCAGGTCCAGCAGTTCACGGTTGGCGACTGCATACATGGCGTAGTCCGTGCCGACCGCAGCACGGATTTCGACCATCATGGCGCGCCAGCGATCAGCCATGTCCTGATGCTGCTCAAGCCACAGGGCCACACGGGCTTCCATGTCGTGTGGCGCGTCGGCCATTTGCAGAACAGAGATGGTGATCGCGCGCTGCTGCCAGTCCACGTCATCGCGGAAGGCTTCGCGGGCCGCGGCCTGCCAGTTGTTGGCCACCGGCAGATCGCTGATCTGCTGCAAGTACCATGGCAAGTCCAGGGCGCTGCCGACGGCGAAGTAGGCCTTGGCCACTTCGGCGGCGTCATGCCCGGTCACGTCGGCGGCTTCGATGATTGGCAGCAGGGTGTACAGGTGAGTCGTGCCTGCAACCATGCGCGCCAACAACTCTGGCACACCCGCTTCGGTGTAGGCCTGGTAGCGGTTCTGCCAGCCTTCGCGGGTCGGGCCTTCCAGCAGTTCGTCGAGCTTGAGGCCCAGCGCTGCCAGGTGCGGACCGAAGTGCGCGGTGTCACGGCCAGCATCCTGCTCGTTACGACGGCTGCGCAGGAACCAGCGCGTGGCACGGCGGCCCAGACGCATCAGCTCGTCCATCAGCTCCAGTTGCACGTCAGCGGAAACCTGGTGGTCCAGGGCTTCGATCTGACGGAACCAGTGCGGGAGATGGAAAATGTCACGCACGATCACGTAGGCGCCGGCCACGTTCGCCGGGCTCATGCCGGTCGACTCTTTGAGTCGCTGCACGAAGGTGATGCCCATGTGGTTGACCAGGTCGTTGGCGATCTGGGTGCTGACGATCTCGCGCTTGAGGCGATGGCGACGCATGGCTTCGCCGAACTTGGCGACCAGGCTCGGTGGGAACGCGGTCTCCATGTCACGGGTCAGGTAGTCGTCATCCGGTACCAGCGACTTGAGCAGGGCTTCCTTGAGGTCGATCTTGCTGTAGGAGATCAACACCGACAGCTCCGGACGGGTCAGGCCCTTACCGCTGGAGGCGCGCTCGGTGAGCTGCTCCTCGGTTGGCAGGTACTCGATGGCGCGGTCCAGCTTGCCACGGCCTTCCAGGTCGCTCATCAGACGTTTGTACTCGGCGGCACGCTCGTAGGCACGGCGCGCAGCCAGGGACAGGGCTTGGGTCTGCTTGTAGTTGTTGCCCAACACCAGGTTGCCGACTTCGTCGGTCATGCTCGCCAGCAGCTGGTTGCGCTGCTTGTCGGTCATGTCACCGGCCTGCACCACTTCGTTGAGCAGGATCTTGATGTTCACTTCGTGGTCGGAGCAGTCCACGCCACCGGCGTTGTCGATGAAGTCGGTGTTGGAACCGCCGCCATTGAGGCCGAATTCCACGCGACCCAATTGGGTCATGCCGAGGTTACCGCCCTCGCCCACCACCTTGCAGCGCAGCTCGTTGCCGTTGACACGCAACGCGTCGTTGGCCTTGTCGCCCACGTCGGCATGGCTTTCGGTGCTGGCCTTGACGTACGTACCGATGCCGCCGTTCCACAGCAGGTCTACCGGCGCCTTGAGCAAGGCGTTCAGCAGCTCGGTCGGGGTCAGCTTGTCGGCCTGGATGTCGAAGCGCTCTTTCATCTGTGGCGAGATGGCAATGCTTTTCGCGCTGCGCGAGAAGATACCGCCGCCTTCGGACATGATGCTGGTGTCGTAGTCGGTCCAGGCAGAACGCGGCAGCTCGAACAAACGCTTGCGCTCGACGAAGCTGGTCGCCGGGTTCGGGTTGGGATCGATGAAGATGTGCAGGTGGTTGAAGGCCGCGACCAGTTGCAGCGTGTCGGACATCAGCAAGCCGTTACCGAACACGTCACCGGCCATGTCGCCGACGCCGACCACCGTGATGCTGTCTTCCTGCACGTTGATGCCGCGCTCACGGAAGTGACGCTGCACACCCACCCACGCGCCCTTGGCGGTGATGCCCATTTTCTTGTGGTCGTAACCGGCCGAACCACCGGAAGCGAACGCGTCGCCCAGCCAGAAGCCGTAGTCGATGGCGATGCCGTTGGCGATGTCGGAGAAGGTTGCAGTGCCTTTGTCCGCTGCCACGACCAGGTACGGGTCATCGTCGTCATGACGCACGACGTTGGCCGGCGGCACCAGGGCGCCGTCTTTGAGGTTGTCGGTGATGTCCAACAGACCCGAGATGAAGATGCGGTAGCAGGCGATGCCCTCGGCCGCGATTTCGTCGCGGGTGCCGCCCAATGGCAGGCGACGCGGCAGGAAGCCGCCCTTCGCGCCCACGGGCACGATCACCGAGTTTTTCACTTGCTGGGCTTTTACCAGGCCGAGCACTTCGGTACGGAAGTCTTCTTCACGGTCGGACCAGCGCAGGCCTCCACGTGCCACGTTGCCAAAGCGCAGGTGCACGCCTTCAACACGCGGCGAGTAGACGAAGATTTCAAACTTCGGCACCGGCTTGGGCAGCTCAGGAATCGCGCGCGGGTCGAACTTGAAGCTGAAGTACGACTTGTTGTGGCCGTTGGCGTCGGTCTGGTAGAAGTTGGTCCGCAGGGTGGCCTTGATCAGGTCCAGGTAGCGACGCAGGATGCGGTCTTCGTTGAGCACCTGAACGTCGTCCAGGGCGGTGAGGATCGCTTGTTCCAGGCGTTGCTGCTTGTCTTCCAAGTCATCGGCGGTGAGCTTGCGCGCCAGGTAGAAGCGCGTCTTGAACAACCGGGTCAACTCGCGGGCAATGTCGGTGTGGTTGTTCAGGGTGCTGGCGATGTAACCCAGGTCAAAGCCCAGGCGGATCTGCTTCAAGTAACGCGCATAGGCACGCAGCAGCGCCACGTCGCGCCATGGCAGGCCGGCAGTCAGTACCAGGCGGTTGAACGCATCGTTTTCGGCATCGCCATGCA
The DNA here is from genome assembly GCF_049896685.1 of Pseudomonas sp. TWRC1-2. Classification (NCBI taxonomy): domain Bacteria; kingdom Pseudomonadati; phylum Pseudomonadota; class Gammaproteobacteria; order Pseudomonadales; family Pseudomonadaceae; genus Pseudomonas; species Pseudomonas sp. TWRC1-2. The sequence continues at coordinate 795,850 of NZ_JAFCUU010000001.1, forward strand.
CGATGTGCACAAACGCGTCCTGCAGGGTGTCGTTGAGCTGCTGGATATCGAGGTTCACGCCTTCGGCGGCGATGAAGGCGAAATCGTGAATCCAGAACTCGCGGCCATTGGCGTGACGCAGGCGGTACGGGAATTCACCCAGCACGCGCAGGCCGAGGTTTTCCAGGATCGGCAGCACGTCGGACAGTGCCAGCGGCGTATCCGCGTGGTAGAGCTTGCAATGCAGCTCGCGCTGGCCGGAAACCTGGCCCAGCGGCTGGTAGAAGCTCATCACCAGCGGGTTGGCTTCGGTCAGGCTGTTCAGGTGCTGCATGTCGACCACGGCCGAATGCGCGGCAAAACGCTCGCGGTAGCCGGCCGGGAAGCCTTTCGGGAAGTCCGCCAGCACGTTGGTGCCCTGGGCTTCGCCGAAGCTTTCGACCACGAGGCTGGAGTAGTCGTCCTGCCAGCTGCGGCAGGCCTGCACCACTTCTTTTTCCAGTTGCAGCGGGTCGATGTCCAGGCGGTTCTTGGGGTCAACCCGCAGAATCAGCTGAACACGGGCCAACACCGATTCAGAGAAGAAGGTCCAGAATTCGCAGTCCGAGGCTTTCAAGCGATCCATCAGCACTTGCTGGATCTTCTGGCGCACTTCGGTGGAATAGATGTCGCGCGGCACGTAGGCCAGGCAGTAGCAGAAACGACCGTACGGGTCTTTGCGCAGGAACACGCGGATCTTGTTGCGTTCCTGGATCTGCACGATCGACATCACGGTGCTGAACAGCTCGTCGACCGGGGTCTGGAACAGGTCGTCACGCGGCAGCACTTCAACCACTTGAGCAAGCTCTTTGCCCAGGTGAGCCTTGGGTTGGAAACCCGAACGGCGTTCGATTTCCGCGACCTTGCGGCGAATGTACGGAATCACTCGCACGCTTTCGCCGTACACCGAGGAGGTGTAGAGGCCCATGAAGCGGTGTTCCTTGATGACCTTGCCGTCAGCGTCGATCTCGCGGATCGACACGTAGTCCGGGTAAGCCGGGCGATGCACGCGGCTTGGGTGCGCGGCCTTGGCGAACGACAGCACGGTCGGCTCACGCAGGTAAGCCACGGCGTAGTCTTCGATGCGCAGGTCTTCGGCGGTGAGGCCGGCGCGCAGCAGCTTGGTCAGACCGAGGAAGGAATTGGCGTCATATTCAATATGCCCGCCGTCCGCCTCGTCACGTACCACAAACTCTTCATAGCCCAGGAAGGTGAAGTGGTTGCCCACCAGCCATTCGAGGAAGTTCTTGATCTCGGCTTTTTCTTCGCCGTCGATGCTGAACTGGCTGGCGTCGATACCGGCCAGCAGGTCCTGAACCTTGGCTTTCATCGGTTCGAAATCAGCCACGGCCACGCGCACTTCGCCCAGCACCTGCTCAAGCTCTTTGCTCAGCACGTTGAGTTCGGCGGCATTGGCGCAGCGGTCGATTTCCAGGTACATCAGCGATTCTTGCTGAATGCCTTCGCCCTGGGTGCCTTTAGGCAGGATTTCCAGCAACTCGCCCTTGTTGCCACGGCGCACGCTGAGCACGGTGGTTTGCAGGGTGTGGATGCTGTAGCCACGACGGTTCAGCTCGGTACGCACCGAGTCGACCAGGAAGGGCAAGTCATGGTGCAGCACTTCGACCGCGGTGTGCGTCGATTGCCAGCCATGACGTTCGTAATCGGGGTTGTAGACCCGCACCTGCGGTTGGGTGTGATCAAAGCGCTCAAGCAGGCGCCAGGCAGACAAGGTGCAACCGGCCAGGTCGGAAAGGCGACGTTGGGTCAGTTCGTCCAGGGAAATGATGCCGAAAAATTGTTCAGCAAACAGCGCCACTTGTGGCAGTGCCTGTTCACTGATGTGCTGCGCCAGTGCCGCTTGCAGTTGATGCTGGAAGTCGGCCTTGCTGGCTGCGGTGAAGAACGCCATCTGTGGTACTCCGCTTGGGCTTGTTATTGATGGAAGCGTCGCGTGTTATCCCCTTGCGGGGAGACCGTCAGCTCTGTTCGCGGTCTACAGTAACGAATTCAGAGTGACAGGTGGGTGAAGCTGGACAAGACAATGAGGTCACATACAACTTCCATAAGATGTACACCGTGCAGGGCGACGGTACGACGGGCAGGTCAGACTCCCGGCACAGGGCACATCCGTTGCGCAGCTTAACGAGTGTAGGAAGACAGCTGCTTGCGACGCTGCGACATATTCGGTCATCGGTACGCAGGCTTGGGGTTGCGACTTGAGCAACCCGGATTTTTCCGAGGAAAAACCTCCTGTTTTCAAGCTCGCGAGTACCGAAAGTGACTGGTATTGCCCGTCAGGTCATGCACTGCGTCTGACACACGATGCAGCACAAAATTCGCCGCAATGGCACAATTGGCGCGCTGCGCCCTCCCCCAGACAGGATTTCCCATGCTGCAACTGAACACTGACGCACTGATGGCCACCCCGTGCGACGACGAAGAAGACAACATGGCCATGCTCTGCTGCCACGGCAAAAACGGCGAGATGTTCATGCTCACCCGGTACCCGGATGAAGAGGAAGTCGAACTGACCTGGGATTACGAGCCGTCGACCCTGGATGGCCTGAAAGTCACCTTGAGCGACACGACGTTGCTGATTGAGCTGGCCGCCGGCGATGCCGATGCGCTGGGGGGCAAGGATCAGCTGGAAATTACCCACGCCACTGCCGCGTCGGATCTGGCTGAAGTTGAGGAAACCTTGCAGAACATTCTTAAGGGCACTGGTACGTTCACCCGAATCTAAGCTGCACCAACGATCAAATGTGGGAGGCGGCTCGCCCCCGATAGCAGTCGCTCAGTCGCAGATGTGAAAACTGATCCACCGCTATCGGGGGCAAGCCCCCTCCCACATTGACCCTGTTCCCATACAAATTTCCTACAAGATTTGCCAAAAATACCCGTCACGCCGTTAGTCGCCACCCCCCTCGATGCATTAAAGTAAGCGCCCCAGGCCCGGCGCTTGTTATCAACGCCCGGTCAATCTCTCCAGGAACCGTCATCGATGGAACATCGTGAAGCGCTGCTCGCGCTGCGAACTTTTCTTTCTACGCAGATTCTCGGCCAGGAAAAACTCATCGATCGCCTGCTGATCGCCCTGCTGGCCGACGGCCACATGCTGGTCGAAGGCGCACCGGGCCTGGCCAAGACCAAGGCCATCAAAGAGTTGGCTGAAGGCATCGAAGCGCAGTTCCATCGTATCCAGTTCACCCCCGACCTGCTGCCCGCCGACATCACGGGCACCGAGATCTATCGCCCGGAAACCGGCAGTTTCGTGTTCCAGCAGGGGCCGATTTTCCACAACCTGGTGCTGGCCGACGAAATCAACCGCGCGCCGGCCAAGGTGCAGTCGGCATTGCTCGAAGCCATGGCCGAGCGCCAGGTCAGCGTGGGCCGCAGCACGTACGACCTGTCGCCGCTGTTTCTGGTAATGGCCACGCAAAACCCCATCGAGCAGGAAGGCACCTACCCGCTGCCCGAAGCCCAGCTCGACCGTTTCCTGATGCACGTCAAGATCGGCTTCCCGGACGCTGCCGTCGAACGGCGCATCCTGCAACAAGCCCGCGGCGAAGCCCTCAACGGTGAAACCAAGCCCGAGCGCCGCGTCAGCCAACAGGCAATCTTCGCGGCGCGCAAGGAAATCCTCGGCCTGTACATGGCCGACGCGGTGGAGGAATACCTGGTGCAGCTGGTCATGGCCACCCGCACCCCGGCCAAGTTCGACGCGGAGATGGCCGAGTGGATCGCCTACGGCGCCAGCCCGCGTGGCTCCATCGCCCTGGACCGCTGCGCGCGTGCCCACGCCTGGCTGGCCGGGCGCGACTTTGTCAGCCCGGAAGACATCCAGGCGGTGCTGTTCGACGTGCTGCGCCATCGCATCATCCTGTCGTTCGAAGCGGAAGCGGCCGGCATCGACCAGGACCGTGTGGTGCAACGCATTCTCGACGTCGTTGCCGTCGCTTGAACTCCATGAATGCAAGCGATGGCATCCGCGTCACACTCAGCGAATTGATTGAGATGCGCCACCGCGTGCGCGAAGTGCAGCTGTTTTCCACGCCGAGCCAGCGCAGCCCGCTGATCGGCCTGCACCATTCCAAGCTGCGTGGGCGTGGCGTCGACTTCGACCAGGTGCGCGTGTACCAGGCCGGCGACGACGTGCGCACCATCGACTGGCGCGTCACGGCGCGCACCCAGGAGCCGCACACCAAACTGTTCCACGAAGAGCGCGAACGCCCGATTTTCATCATGGTTGAGCAAAGTTGCCGGCTGTTTTTCGGCTCTGGCCAGATGTTCAAGTCAGTGCTCGCCGCGCAAGCCGCCAGCCTGATTGGCTGGGCAGCGCTGGGGCATAACGACCGCGTCGGCGGGCTGGTGTTTGGCGACAACGAACACTACGAAATCAAACCCCGGCGCAGCAAACAAAGCCTGCTGCAACTGCTCAACCGCCTGGTGCGCGTCAACCAGAGCCTGAACACCGAGAGCCGCCCCGAAGCCGACGCGCTGGGCATGGCGCTGCGCCGTGGCCGCGAAGTGCTGCGCCCAGGCAGCTTGGTGATTGTGATCTGCGACGAGCGCGCGCTGACCGAAGGCGCAGAGCAACAACTCAGCCTGCTGTCTCGGCACTGCGACCTGCTGCTGTTGCCGATTTCAGACCCGCTGGACCACGCCCTGCCCGCCGCCGGGCTCTTACGTTTTGCCGAGCGAGGCGCACAACTGGAACTCGACACGCTGAACTTCGACTTGCGCCAGGCTTACAAAGCACAGGCCGAAGCCCGCATCGCACGTTGGGAGTTGCTGGCGCAAAAGCTGCGAATCCTGCTGATGCCATTGAGCACACAAAGCGAAATGGTCGAGCAACTGCGCGAATACCTCAACCCGCAACGCCCGGTTAAAAAGCAATGAGCAGCCTCGACCAACTGCAACCCTTGATCGCCCCGCCGGCGATCGGTTTCTGGCCGCCTGCGCCAGGGTGGTGGCTGTTGCTGCTGGTGATTCCGCTGCTCGGCTGGGGGCTGTGGTCGCTGCGCCGTTTGCTGCCCAAGCGCCGCCCGGTGGCCCGCGCCGAACAACCGCTGGACCCACTGCGCATCGCCGCCCTCGCTGAGCTGGCGTTGATGCCCAAACCCTACGACGGCGCGCCCGCCGGTGCCTGGCTGCAGCAACTCAACGGCCTGCTCAAGCGCCTGTGCCGCAACGATTACCCCTACAGCCAGAGCCACACCCTCAATGGCCGCAAATGGCTGGCGTTCCTCGACAACCGCTGCCCGGCTGCCGGCCTCACGCGCTGGATGGTACTGGTGGAAGGCGCTTACAAACCCGAATGCAAACTCGACGACAAGGCCATCGCCGGCCTGACCCAAGCCGTCGACACCTGGATTCGAAAACATGTTTGAGTTCGCCTGGCCGTGGATCTTCGCCCTGTTGCCATTGCCCTGGTTGATGCGGCTGGTCTTGCCGGTGGCCGACAGCGGTGAGCCGGCGTTAAAGGTCAGCTACCTCGCCGACCTCGAAGGCCTGGCCCGCCGCCGCGCACGCGTCAACCTGCCCGGCTGGCGCCAACAGGCGCCGTTTGTGGTGATGTGGTTGCTGCTGTTGACCGCCGCCGCGCGCCCGGAATGGCTCGGCGAGCCGCTGCCGATTGCCGCCAGCGGCCGCGACCTGCTGGTGGCGGTGGACGTGTCCGGCTCGATGGACTTCCCCGACATGCACTGGCAGGACGAGGACGTCAGCCGCTTGAGCCTGGTGCAACACTTGCTCGGCGACTTCCTTGAAAGCCGTGAAGGCGACCGCGTCGGCCTGATCCTGTTTGGCAGCCAGGCCTACCTGCAAGCGCCGCTGACCTTTGACCGGCGTACCGTGCGCGCCTGGCTCGACGAAGCGCGCATCGGCATCGCCGGCAAGAACACCGCCATCGGCGACGCGATCGGTCTGGCCCTGAAACGCCTGCGCCAGCGCCCGGCGCAAAGCCGCGTGCTGATTCTGGTCACCGACGGCGCCAATAACGCCGGGCAGATCGACCCGCTGACCGCCGCGCGCCTGGCCGCTGAAGAAGGCGTGAAGATTTACCCGATCGGCATCGGCGCCGATCCGGCGCAAACCGGTTCCCTGGGCATTCTGGGCGTCAACCCGAGCCTGGACCTCGACGAGCCCGCGTTGAAGGCCATCGCCGACGCCACCGGTGGCCGCTATTTCCGCGCCCGCGACGGCGACGAGTTGCTCAAGATCAAGCAAACCCTCGACCAGCTTGAGCCGGTTGCCCAGCAACCGACCCAGGCGCGTCCGGCCCTGGCGCTGTACAGCGCGCCGTTGGCCCTTGCGCTGGTTCTGAGCCTGTTGCTGGTGATCCAGGAACGCTGGCCCAACAACGCGCTGCAACGCGCCTGGCATAAACTCTCGACCAAGGGCAATTTCCTGCAACAGCACCCAGAATGGCGCCAGCGCCTCAAACGCCTGCGATTGCGGAGGCGTCGATGATCGACCTCTGGCCGCACTGGTTCCGCCCTTGGTGTGTAGTGCTGTTGCCGTTGCTCGGCTGGCTGCTGTGGCAGCTGTGGCATCGGCAAAAGCGCGCCGGGCGCTGGCAGATCATTTTGCCGCCGGCGTTTCATGCGGTGCTGCTCAGTGGCGGCAATGGCCGCGAGAGCAAATCGCCGTGGGTGGTGCTGGGCATCGCCTGGCTGCTGGCCGTATTGGCGTTGCTCGGCCCCAGCTGGCAACGGGTTGAACAGTCCAGCCAGAAACCCGCCGACCCGCTGGTGGTGCTGCTGGAATTGACCCCGGAAATGCTCGCCACCGACAGCCCGCCCAATCGCCTCGAACAAGCTCGACGCAAGCTGTATGACTTGCTGCAAGTACGCGCCGATGCACCGACTGCCATCGTCGTGTATGCCGGCAGCGCCCACACGCTGGTGCCGCTGTCGGATGACTTGGCCACCAGCCGCAACCTGCTCGAAGCCCTGCGCCCCTCGATCATGCCCGAGCCCGGCCATCGCGCCGACCTCGCCGTGGAGAAGGCCCAGGGCTTGCTCAAGCAAGGCGGTCTGGGCCAAGGGCGCCTGTTGTTGGTGGGCTCATCGCTGTCCAAGCAGGAGCGCCAAGGCATTCGGCTGCAACTGCAAGGGGCCCAGGCGCCGAGCTTGTCGATCCTCGGCATCGGCAGCCGTGAAGGCACGCCGGTGACCCAGGAAAGCGGCGAGTTCCTCAAGGACGACCAGGGCGCGATTCTGGTGCCGCGCCTCGACAGCCCGACCCTCAAGGCGTTTGCCAGCGAAATGGGCGGCCGCTACCGCGCCGCGCGCCTGGACGACAAGGACCTGCGCCAACTCAACCTGCTCGATGGCCCGCAGAACCTGCGCAACGACGGCCAACTGCTGCACCTCGATGCCTGGGCCGACCAGGGTTATTGGCTGCTGCTGCCACTGTTGCTGCTCGCGGCCTGCGCCGGCCGCCGCGGCTGGCTGTTCTGCCTGCCGTTGCTGTTAATGGGCGCGCCGCAGCCCAGCTATGCCTTCGATTTCCAGGACCTGTGGCTGCGTCCCGACCAACAGGGCCAGTACCTGCTGAAGAAAAAACGCCCGGCCGAAGCCGCCGAACACTTCGAAAACCCGCAATGGCAGGGCGTTGCCTTGTACGAGGCGGGTAATTACGCCGAGGCGATCAAGCGTTTTGCGCTGAGCAATGACGCCTATTCCCACTACAACCGCGGCAATGCCCTGGCCAAGTCCGGCGAACTGGAAGCCGCGATTGATGCCTACGAACAGGCGTTGGAAGCCCAACCTGACCTGCAACCGGCGTTGAAAAACAAAGCGCTGGTCGAAACCCTGATTCAGGAAAAGGCCCAGCCCGAGCCCGCCAAGCCGGCAAAAAAGGAAGATGACGAAACCACCCAACCCGGCCAAACTGCACAACCGGGCACCAGCGGGCAAAGTGCCACGGGTGGCGAACAATCGCCCCAAGGCCAGGGCGAGGCAGGCACCGGCGATACCCAGACCGGCGGCACGCCCAAAGCTGGCGGCAACGACGTACCGGGCAGCGAACTGGGTGACGAACACACCACCACCCCGCCGCTGCGCCCCGCCGATGCCAACATCGACGGTGAGCATCGCCAGGCCCTGGAGCAATGGCTGCGGGAGATCCCGGACAACCCCGGCGAACTGCTGCGGCGCAAATTCTGGTACGAACAGCAACAACATCAGGACAAGACTCGATGAGCCGCCGCACCACCCTTCTGCTCCTGCTCGCGTTTACGGCAGGCCACGCCCAGGCGGCAAACCTGGTCGCCAGCGTCGACCGCAGCCGCCTCAATTCCGGGGAAACGGTGGAGCTGACGGTCGAGTCCAGCGACGTTACCCAATTCGGCAAGCCGGACCTGGCGCCGCTGGATGCGCAGTTTGAAGTCAGCGGCACCCGCCAGATCAACCAACTGACCACCCTGGGCGGCGACAATCACGCCACCACGCGCTGGATCATCACCCTGCTGCCCAAGGAAAACGGCACCGTGGTGATTCCGCCGCTGCAAGTGGGCGAACTCAAGACCCAGCCGATCAGCCTGCAAGTGGTCGAAACCGCGAGCCAGAACACCAGCGCCGAACTGGCCCCGGTGTTCATCGAGGCCAACCTCGACCAGAGCAGCGTGTACGTCCAGGCCCAGGCGCTGCTGACCGTGCGCGTGTACCACTCGGTGTCGCTGTACGACGACAGCAGCCTCACGCCGTTGCAGATTCCCGATGCGCGCATCGAGCAATTGGGCGAGTCGCGCACCTATGAAAAAGTCATCAACAGCATTCGCCATGGCGTGATCGAAACCCGCTATGCGATCTACCCGCAACACAGCGGCGCCCTGGTGATTCCAGGGCAGACCTTCAGCGCCACGCTGGTGGAATCGCGCCCGCCGCAGGAAAACACGCTGCAGGGCACCAAGCCGGGCAAGCTGATTCACGTCAGCTCAGCCGAAATTGCGCTGACGGTCAAACCCAAGCCGGCGCTGTACCCGGCCGACGCGCCGTGGATACCGGCCCGCAGCCTCAGCCTGACGCAAGCCTGGAACCCAGAGCCTGAGCACGTGCAAGTCGGTGACTCGCTGACGCGCAGCCTCACGGTCAAGGCCGAAGGGTTGTCCAGCGCACAGCTGCCGGCCCTGCCCAGTACCGACATCAATGGCCTGCGCCGCTACCCCGACCAGCCGGTACTGGGCAATCAGAACAACGACCACGGCCTGACCGGCAGCCGCGAAGACCGCGAAGCCCTGGTGCCGACCCGCGCCGGCGCCATCGAACTGCCTGCCGTCGAGGTGGTGTGGTGGAACACCCACGAAGACCACCTCGAACGCACCAGCCTGCCTGCCCGCACGCTGCAGGTGGCGACCAACCCGAGCCTGGTGGTCGACACGCCCGCCACGCCGACCGTGATCACCGCACCAGACGATGACCGCCTGTGGCTGTGGCAGCTCAGCACGTTGATCTTTGCCTGCACCACGCTGCTGGGCTTCGGCCTGTGGTGGCGTGCGCGTCGGCAACCGGCCGTGCAACGGGCCGCTCAGACTGGTCCGAGCCCGCGTTCACTGCTCGACGACCTCAAGCGCGCTACCCAGGCCAACGACCCGCAGGCCACGCGTCAGGCGCTGGATGCCTGGGCACGGCAACAGCCGGAGACCTTGGCCGACATGGCGGCGCGGTTTGTGCCGTTGTCGGATGCGCTGGACGGGTTGAATGGTGCGCTCTACAGCGAAAGTGGTCATTTCTGGTTGGGTGAAGACCTTTGGCGTGCGGTCAAGGCCATCCCGGTTGCTGAGCGAGAGCAAGACCCGGCGACGGATAGCACCAGCTTGCCGCCGTTGTATCCCAAGTAGGCCCTGGGTGTGCGGTGTATTTACCCATACTGTTTGGACGGTGGTTGGCGCGGGGTCGCTGGGTGTATATCCGTTATTTGGGTGATGGCTGATATCGGTTCCGCTCTTACAGCGGGTCACTTTTGAAAAGAGCCCAAAAGTAACCAAAAGGCTCTTGCCCCACCACTCGGCACCTCGCCTAGGCTCGGTGTGCCCTCACGCAGACTTGAATCCGTGGGCCGCCGCGACGGGCCATCCATGGCCCAACGCGGCTAACCCGGCGTCCTGCCGGGTTACCCTCGGATTCAAGCCTGCGTGAGGCCAGCGTGGTTTAACGGGGCGCCTAAGATCAACGTCAAAAGCAGATCAAGATCAAAAGCAGAGCACGGCGGCCTAGTAGCCGACCTGAGTGGTTAGATCAAAAGCAAAGCGAGGCGGCCTGACAGCCGACCTGATCCTTGAAACTGAACTCAATTTAATGTGGGAGCTGGCTTGCCTGCGATGGCATCAACTGGTTATGCCTGATACACCGAGGTGCCTGCATCGCAGGCAAGCCAGCTCCCACAGAAAAGCAAAGCAGTGCGGTGCTGGAGGCTGAACTCGGTCAAATTGTGGGAGCGGGCTTGCTCGCGAAGGCGGTGGGTCAGTTACACATGAGCTGACTGACACACCGCATTCGCGAGCAAGCCCGCTCCCACATTTGGAGCTCAGTGCATCAGATAGAGATGTGTTGCTGTGCTATTGCCCTGCTTTTGCTTCTACCACTCAGGTCGGCTACTAGGCCGCCGTGCTTTTGCTTTTGATTTTGATCTGACTGGCCCCGTCAACCACGCTGGCCGAACGCAGGCTTGAATCCGTGGGTAACCCGGCAGGACGCCGGGTTAGCCGTGTTGGGCCATGGATGGCCCATCGCGGCGGCCCACGGATTCAAGCCGGAGTGAGGGCATGCCGAGCCTAGGCGAGGCACCGAGTGGTGGGGCAAAGACCTTTTGGTTACTTTTGGGGCGTTTGCCAAAAGTGACCCGCTGTAAGAGCGGAACCGCCAGCCGCCGTGACCGCAGCAACGGATATGTACTCCCCCACCCCCGCCCCCACGGTAGATCAGTGCCGCCTGATCGACACGCATTGTTAAAGGCCAGCAATCCACATCCCTTTAATTTGCGGGAAGTTTCCTAGACAATCCTTCGGCCTTGCGCCTGCCCACCCCACTGGCTAGCCTTCGCTCCGTCGCTGCATATCAGCGATCAGGGGTGAGATCCTGTGTAGGCGCCAAGTGTCACAACCGCGAGCGATATGCTCTATGGCGGCTGTGTGCGGGCAGACTTCGGTCTGGCCGGGTGCTCCTACCGGTTATCTCACCCCGCACATAGCTGCCACCTTTTGTCGAGTGAGATCTGCAAAAGAATGGCTCCCAACCTTCTAGGAGTTTCATTCATGAACAAAATCGTCCCCGACCCACCCCGCGAAATTTTTGAGCGCGCCCTGCGCCATTACTTGCAACCCGACTCACTGCCGTCCTTCGTCGCGCATCACGACCTCAGCTTCGAAGACGCCCTGGCCCAAATCTGCGACCTGCTGCGCTGCGCCGCCGCCACCGCGGCCGGCACCACGCAAACGCTGCTCGGCCATGAACGCGACATGGCGAGCGCCACCGAACACCTGATCAACAACGCCAAAACCTTGGCCGACCGCGCGCTGAACTGCCTGCACGCCGCATAACCCCTGTGGGCGCTGGCGTGCCTGCGATACAGGCACCTCGGTCTTTCAGTCAACCGAGGCGATACCATCGCAGGCAAGCCAGCTCCCACAGTTGATCTGGGCCAGCCGCGGGCACCGAACCTGCTTTTACAGGTAAACTCCCCTCCTTTTCATCTTCTCCCCGGAGTTCGCCTTGCGTCTGTTCCACACCTCCGACTGGCACCTCGGCCAAAACCTGCATGGCCAGGAACGCGACTTCGAACACGCCTGTTTCCTCGAGTGGCTGCTGGGCCAATTAAAAGCCGAGCAGCCCGATGCGCTGCTGATCGCCGGCGATATCTTCGACACGGTCAACCCGCCGCTCAAGGCCCAGGAGCGGCTGTACGACTTCATCATCAGCGCCCACGAACACAACCCGAAACTCACGATTGTGATGATCGCCGGCAACCACGACTCCGGCTCGCGCATCGAATTGCCCGCGCCGTTGATGCGCCGCCTGCGCACGCATGCCTTGGGCCGCGTGCTGTGGCTGGATGACGGCCAGCTGGATGCCGAGCGCCTGCTGATTCCGCTGCCTGACGCCAAAGGCAAGATCGCCGCCTGGTGCCTGGCGCTGCCGTTTTTGCGCCCGGCGGAAGTCACCGGCGCGCACTTGGGCGACGACTACCTGCGCGGCATCGGCCAGGTGCATAAATGGCTGATTGCCGCCGCCAATGCCAAACGCAAAAAAGGCCAGGCGCTGATTGCCATCAGCCATGCGCATATGGCCGGTGGTTCGGTGTCGGAAGACTCCGAGCGCAGCCTGATCATCGGCAATGCCGAGGCACTGCCCGCCAGCCTGTTCGATGCCAGCGTGAGCTATGTGGCCCTGGGCCATTTGCACAAGCCGCAAAAGGTGAACGGCGAAGAACGCATTCGCTACAGCGGCTCGCCAATTCCCCTGTCGTTTTCCGAAATCGGCTACAAGCATCAGATTCTCGACGTGATCTTCCAGGGCCAACGCCTGGTCAGCGTCGAGCCGCGCCTGATTCCGCGTTCGGTCAACCTGCAACGCCTGGACGCTGCGCCGCTGGCGGAGATCCTCAAGCAACTGGCGGATCTGCCCGACATCGACCTGCTCGCCGAGACTCAACGCCACCCGTGGCTGGAAGTGCGGGTGCGCCTGGACGAGCCGCAACCAGACCTGCGCCAGCAAATCGAAACCGCCCTGCAAGGCAAGGCCGTGCGCCTGGTGCGCATCGCCGCCGAATATGCCGGCAAGCGCGGCAGCGACGCCACCGACGACGAGCGCCTGGTCGAACTTGACCAGCTCACGCCCCAGGAGCTGTTCAGCCGCGCCTGGCAGGACAACTACGGCAGTGAAGTGGATGAACAGACCTTGAAGGATTTCGCCGTGCTGCTCCAGGAAGTGCAACAGGCGGGTGAACAGCCATGAAGATCCTTGCCATCCGCCTGAAAAACCTTGCCTCACTGGCCGGCCCGTTTGAAATCGACTTTACCGCCGAGCCCCTGGCCAGCGCCGGGTTGTTTGCCATCACCGGGCCGACCGGCGCGGGCAAAAGTACCTTGCTCGATGCCTTGTGCCTGGCGCTGTTTGGCGCGGTGCCACGCCTGGGCGATACCGGCCAGGCCAAGATGCCGGATGCCGACAGCGACATTTCCATCGGCGACCCACGCACCCTGCTGCGCCGCGGCACCGGCGGCGGTTACGCCGAGGTGGACTTTGTCGGCGTCAGCGGCCGTCGCTACCGTGCGCGCTGGGAAGCCAACCGCGCCCGCGACAAGGCCAGCGGCAAGTTGCAGAACAGCCGGCAAAGCCTGATCGACCTGGACAGCGACCAACTGCTGGCCAGCCAGAAGACCGAATACAAGACCCAGCTGGAACTGGCCCTGGGCCTGAATTTCGAGCAGTTCACCCGCGCGGTGTTGCTGGCGCAAAGTGAATTCAGCGCGTTCCTCAAGGCCAACGACAATGAGCGCAGCGAACTGCTGGAAAAGCTCACCGACACCGCGCTCTACACCCAGCTTGGCCGCCGCGCCTTCGACAAGGCCAAGGACGCCAAGGACGCGCACAAACAGCTGCAAGACCAGGCCACCGGCGTGGTGCCATTGGCCGCCGAGGCCCGCGCCGAACTGGATCAACAGCTCGCCACGGCGCAGCAGCAGCTCAAGACCCAGCAGGCCCAGCTCAAGCAGTTGGAGTTGCAGCACACCTGGCTCAAGGAGTTGCGCGAATGGCAGGAGCGCCAACAAAGCGCGACTGAGCAACTGCAACGCGCGCAGGCCGATTGGGAGGGCCAAGGCCAGCAACGCCAGGACCTGAGCCGCCTGGAGCACTTGGCGCCACAACGCCATCAGTTTGCTCGACAGGCTGAACTCGGCGCGTTGCTGACGCCGCTCGCCGCGCAGATTCAGCAACACAGCGAGCAGCAAACCGCACTGCACATGCGTCAGGAGCAGGCGCAAGCCCAGCAAGCGGCGGCCCAGGCGGCACTGGCTGAGGCGCTGAAGCACCAGGCCGACGCCGTGCCCTTGTTGCGCCAGGCCTTTGAAGCACAAAGCACCCTCGCCCACTTGACCAAGGACCTGGCCAAACGCACCGAGGACCAACAGCAACACGAAGTCGCCTGCACCCAAGGCCAGACATTGTTGAAGGGCTTGCAGGACAAGCACACCCACGTTGCCGAACGCCTGCAACGCCTGGCTGCCGAGCTGGAGCGCAGCGCCGCCCTGGCGCCGCTGAGCGATGCCTGGAGCGCTTACCGCGACCGTCTGCAACAGCTGATGCTGATCGGCAATCGCTTGAACAAAGGCCAGAGCGAACTGCCGCAGCTGGAACAACGCGCCACCACCGCCGCCGAAAAGTTCGCTCAGCAGCGTGACGCGTTGGACCTGTTGTATCAGGAAGCCGGCGCCGAGCCACACGCGGTCGCCGAGCAGATCCAGCTACTGGCGAGCCTCCTGCAAGACAACCGCAAACAGCAACGCGCCTTTGAAGACCTGACGCGCCTGTGGGACAACCAGCAGCAGCTGGATCAACAGGCCGCCAGCCTGACGCAGAAACTTGCGGACGCGCAGCAACGGCGCGAACAACTGAACCAGACCGGTCTGCAAACCAAGGCCGAGCTGGCCGTCGCCGAACAAACCTTGACGGTGACCAAGCAACTGCTCGAACGTCAACGCCTGGCCCGCAGCGCCAGCGTCGAGGAATTGCGCGAGCAGTTGCAGGACGACCAGCCCTGCCCGGTGTGCGGCAGCCATGAGCATCCCTATCACCAGCCTGAAGCCTTGCTGCAAAGCCTCGGCCGGCATGATGAGAACGAAGAAGCCACGGCGCAGAAAGCCGTCGACGTGCTCAAGGAAAAACTCACCGAGCTGCGCGGCGAAGTGGGCGGTTTGATCGCGCAACAAAAGGAGTTCCTGCAACAGCAGGAGCACATGGCGACGCAGCAACAGGCGCTCAAACCCAGCCTGGATGCACACCCGCTGTCGGCCTCGCTGTTCAACCAGGACGCCGCCAAGCGCAGCACCTGGCTGGCCCAGCAACTGGCGCAGCTGACGCAAAGCATCACCCAGGACGAACAACGCCAGGGCGCCCTGCTCAACCTGCAACAAAATGCCGGGCGTTTGCAGCAGCAGTTGCAAGCCGCCCAGGATGCGAGCCAACAAGCCCGGCAGTTGCTGGTGGACCAGCAACGCGAGCTCTCCAACGACCGCGAACGTCTCGACGAAGAGCTGCATGCCTTCGCCAGCCTGCTGCCCGCCGAAACCCTCGAAGGCTTGCGCCGCGAACCGGCCGCGACCTTTATGCAGCTCGACCAGCAGGTCAGCCAGCGTCTGGAGCAGCTGGGCCATCAGCGCGATGAACTGGCCGAGCAGCAGGAACGTCAACAGGCCATCGAGAAAGAACAGACCCATCAGCAGCATCGCCAGCAGCAACTGGACGTCTTGCATCAGCACGTCACCGAGTTGTCTACGCAGCGACAGGCCGCGCAGGAACAACTCACGGCGCTGCTGGGCGATCACGCCAGCGCTGAACAGTGGCAGCAGCAACTGGACCAGGCGGTGGCGCAGGCACGTCAGCGCGAAACCGACGCCAATCAACAGCTGCAAGACCTGCGTAATGCGCTTATTCAACTGGCTGCCGACCTCAAGGCGCAGCAGGAACGCCAACAGGCACTGACTGCTGAGCAGCACAGCCTCGACGAGCGCCTGGGCGAATGGCGGGCGCTGCACCCCGAGCTGGATGACGCCGGGCTCGCGCGCTTGCTGGCCTTTGATGACAGCCAGATCAGCGCGCTGCGCCAGCAGGTGCAACACAGCGAAAAAGCCGTCGGACAAGCCAAGGTGCTGCTGCACGAACGCGAGCAACGCCTCGCCGAGCATCAGGCCTTGCACAACGGCAACCTGGACGCCGAGCAACTCGATGGCAGCCTGGCCACGCTCAACCAGCAATTGGCCGAGGGCGAAAAACACTGCGCCGAGTTGCGCGCGCGCCAGGCCGAAGACCAGCGCCGCCAGGACGCCAACCACGCGCTGGCCGAACAGATCACCCAGGCTTATGAAGAATGGCAACGCTGGGCGCGCCTGAATGCGCTGATCGGTTCGGCCACCGGCGACACGTTCCGCAAGATCGCCCAGGCCTACAACCTGGACTTGCTCGTGCATCACGCCAACGTGCAATTGCGTCAACTGGTGCGCCGCTACCGCCTCAAACGCGGTGGCAGCATGCTCGGGCTGTTGGTGATGGACACGGAAATGGGCGATGAACTGCGCTCGGTGCACTCGTTGTCCGGGGGCGAAACCTTCCTGGTGTCGCTGGCGCTGGCATTGGGCCTGGCGTCGATGGCGTCCAGCACGTTGAAGATCGAGTCGCTGTTTATCGACGAAGGTTTTGGCAGCCTTGATCCAGAGTCGCTGCAATTGGCGATGGACGCCCTGGACGGTCTGCAGGCCCAGGGCCGCAAGGTGGCGGTGATTTCCCATGTACAGGAAATGCACGAGCGCATCCCGGTGCAGATCCAGGTCAAGCGTCAGGGCAATGGCTTGAGCACGCTGGAGGTCAAGTGAGCGAGGCGCTGCTGTATTCGTTCCGGCGCTGCCCGTATGCGATGCGCGCGCGCATGGCGTTGCACTACGCGGGCGTGCCCGTGCAGATCGTCGAGGTGAGCCTGAAAGCCAAGCCGGCCGACATGCTCGCGCTGTCGCCCAAGGGCACGGTGCCGGTATTGAGCGTGGACGGTCGGGTGATTGAGGAAAGCCTGGAGATCATGCACTGGGCCCTGGCGCGGCACGACCCTGATGACTGGTTGCTCAAGGGCGACCCGCGGGTGCTGGACCTGATCGCCGAGAACGACCAGGCTTTCAAACATCACTTGAATCGATACAAGTACGCCGAGCGCTATCCGGAGCAGCCGATGGAACATTATCGGGCCGAGGGTGAAGTGTTTTTGCACAAGCTGGAAGGTTTGCTGGCGGGGAATGAATACTTGTTGGCCGACCATTTGAGCCTGGCCGATGTGGCGCTGGCGCCGTTTGTGCGTCAGTTCGCGCACGTGGATCGCGAGTGGTTTGCCGGCACGGAGTATCACCGGTTGCAGGCCTGGCTACAGCGTTTTCTGGAATCACCGCTGTTTGCAGCGGTAATGGCAAAACCCTGAACCCAACACAATCACATGTGGGCGCTGGCTTGCCTGCGATACCGACAACTCGGTGCAACTGACACACCGAGTTGCTTTCATCGCAGGCAAGCCAGCGCCCACAGGTGACCGTCGCTCAGCTCACGCTCAGTGCTGGGTCTTGTGATCCAGTGCGGCGTAGAAGTTGGCGCTTTGCTGCAGGTATTTCTGGGTGTAGGCGCTGGTGCTGGATTTTTTGCCGGAAACTTCCACGCTGGCGGCGGCAGGCAATGCCACGGTGGCGGAAACAGCGGAAGCGGCGATGATGGAGAAGAGGTTCAAGTTCATGTCGGTAACCCTTGTGTTCGTTGGTTTAGGTGGCCGGTAGAGGCCTTGGAACCCAACTTACGCCCGAGGGCTGAACCTTGGTAATGTTTTGAAACAGTAGCCGCTATTAATAGAATTAATACACCGAGTCAGGCCCCGCATGGCGGGGCCTGTGGCTTATTGACGCACCAGGAACTTCAGGTCACTGGGCGCATCGATCGGCAATTTCTGCACGGTTTTACCCAGCAGGCCGGTCTTGGGGTCGCGTTCGACGACCACGATTTCGTTGCTTTTCTGGTTGGCGATCAGCAAAAACTTGCCGCTCGGGTCCAGGCTGAACTCGCGCGGGTGGTCGCCTTCCACGGAGCGGCGCTGCAGTTCCTTGAGGTGCGCGGTGGCCGGGTCGATGCTGAACACCAGCATCTGGTTGGCGGTGCCGCGGTTGCTCACGTACAGGAATTTGCCGTCGCTGGAGGCGTGCAGCGCCGCGCCGGCCTTGTCGGCCACCGGCTGCCCGCCAGCAAAGTCCACCAGTTGAGTCTGGCTGAGCTTGCCGTCGTTGTAATCGAACACGGCAACCTGGGCGCTCATCTCGGTGGTCAGCCAGGCATGCTTGCCATCCGCGCTGAACAGCAAGTGACGCGGGCCGCTGCCCGGTGGCATTGGCACGGCGGCAGGGTTGGCCGGGGTCAGCGGCAGTTCAGGGTTGGCCTTGGGGTCGTAGTGGTAGGCAAACACCTTGTCGGCCCCCAGGTCCTGAACAAACACGTATTTGCCGTCCGGCGATGACACCACCGAATGCACATGGTTGGAGGCCTGGCGCTCCGGGTTCACCCGGCTGGAGGGATGCCCGCTCAGTTGCACCGGCGCCGACAGCTTGCCAGCGGCGTCAACCGGCAGCACCGCGAGGCTGCCACCCGGATCTTCGAGTACCGAATAGTTGGCAACGAACAGGTAACGTCCATCAGCGGCGAGGCTGGAATGGGTGGGTTCATTGCCCAGGCTCTGCACCTGGTTGATCAGGGTCAACTGATGGTTCTGCGGGTCAATGCTGTAGCTGCTGACGCGGCCGACCGGGTCTTTCTGGCCCGGGCCGTTCTCGTTGACCACGAACAAATGCTTCTGGTCTTTGGAGATCGTCAGCCACGACGGGTTGGCTGCCTTCGCGGCCAGTACCGGCTTGCCGCTGAATTGGCCGGTACGGCTGTCAAACTGCAGGCGGTAGATACCCTCGCTGGTACCGGCGGTATAGCTGCCCACCAGCAGTTCATAGGTGTCTGCCGGTGCGGCTTGCACCGACATGGCACCGACACTGCCCGCCATCAGCAGGGGCCAGAATTTACGCATCATCATCCGCTTCATCCTCGTCGTTATTGTTGCCGGTGAACGCGCTCATGCAGATCAGGCGGTGCTCGCCCGAATCACCGGTAAGGGTCCAGCTTTGCAAGGTGTCATCGAAGGTGGCGGCCTGTACCTGCTCCAGGCTGAAACGCCAGCGTTTTTCAGCACGGCCGTCCATGGCGGTGATCAGCAAGGCCTGTTCATCAAAGGTGAAATCAAAGGCATGCAGCCCGTCGATTTCAAGCATGTCGGAAGTCTTCAGGACGGCAGGCAAATTATCGGTCATCACAGTCTTTCATCAGGTTCAAAGCGCTAATGATAGGCCAGTTTGCTGCCCGCACCTAAAGCCATAACGGGCTACCGCCGCCGGGCGACGCAGCGCATTACTTTGCAAGGGCGCGTTTTGATCCCCTGTAAAGGAATACCCATGACAGACCCGAACACCGCCCCTGCTGCACACCCGGCCCGACAAGCGGTTGAAGCCCGGTTTCTCACTCGCCCGACACTGCGCTCCGTCACCGCGCAGTTGCTGGCCGACCACTTGAAGGAAAAATACCCGCCGCTGAGCTATCCGCTTGCGGACCTGCGCCTGGCCATACCCCGTGACGGCGGCGGACGCAGCCTGTTCCCGCTGCTGGAGGTGGCGCTCAGTCACCTGGCCGATGGCAGCTTTCCCGATGTGTCCATGCGCTACGACCTGGACTGTTACCTGGGCGACGCCACGGGTACCCGGCTGACCTTTGAGGCCAATGGCCGGCACGACTACGATCTGGCAGTGATCGAAGCCGTTATCAGAGAATTGCCGCTGATTCTGAGCATCGCCTTTCAAGACGCCCTGGCTGCCTACTGGAGCCAGGACACGGATGCCGGCGGCAGCCGCTGGCAGTGGCTGGCCCACGTGCTGCAAGGCGCGCTGCTCGACTCGGCCATTCGCCAACCGGGGAACCTGGCACGACAGCTCGATACCCTCGTCACACTGGCCCGTTACCCCGACCGCCGTACGCGCGCCCAGCGCCCTTGGCCGCAGAAGGCCGTGCGTGCCTATACCCTGGAAACCGTTCTGGAGCAGGCAGGCAGCCGACTTACCCTGCAAGCCTGCGATGTGCTGGTGGTCGCCCCTGCGCAGGTGTTGCTGTGCCGCGTATCGGGGCAGATCGAGGCGTACGCTGACCTCGATGCCTTCGGCCAGGCCTGGGGAATGCACCTGCAGCAGCGTTTTCGCGCGCAGCGGATGACCTGGAAGCAGTACGAGCCCGACGGCAATATTTTCGAGGTACAAGCCGCGCTCATACTCGAGGGGCAACTGGACACTCTCGCGGCCATTGAGCTCCCGGCCGGGTCCAGCGTGCAGGCCCTGGAGCTGCGGTTTGCTGGCGCTACAAACCCGGCGCAGGTCTTCAGCTCCTCGACTACCACACCGCTGGCGACCCTGAATTCGATCCGCGCAGCCCTGCCCGCCTGGCTGCAGCACGCCGGCGCGGCCGAGCGCCTTGCCTACCGTCAGTGCCTGCTTGAACAGGCCGCAATCCGCCGCTTGACCCTTGGCGATTCAGACGTCGACAGCCTGGAAACCCTGCGCAGCTATGCAACCGAACATTTGAATCAGCAACTGTGCCTGGATCGCAGCGTCGCCCTGGGTGGCCAACGCGCCTGCGACGATGCCGCTCGGTCGAGCGGCTACCACGCCGACGATTTGCAACTGACCTTTCACGTGGCGGTGGGCACTCTGGCCGGCGGTTATGTCGAACCGGTGACCCTGAGCCTGGTCGATCTGGCCCTTAAAAACCTCTCGGGCGCGCCCAAAGGCCGCATGACACTCAGCCACCGCACCGGCCGGGTAATTGAACCCTGGCTGACAGCCGACGGCCTTCGCCAACTGGTCCAGCGTGTCGACATCGGCAACAATTACCCTCATTACCTGCGCCAGGCGCTGCTCAGCGATACCGAGGCCGCACAAAAACGCACACGACTGTTCGAACAGCAACGGCCGGTGCAGCTGAAAACCCAAGCGCTGGAGCACAAGCTAAAAGGCGAAGCAGGCCTGACATCGCGCGGCGTTCAGTGGGTGGAGGCCGTGCTGAACCCAGCCCCCACGGGGCGCCAGGTTGGCGGCGAAAGCCTCGTCATGCGGGTGCTGGCCTTGGTGCGCAAGCCCGGCGCCACGGCGGACGTGGTGCAAAACATGTTCATCATCGAGCCCCTTGATACGCAACGAGGCCCGCATCTGCTGTATCGGCCCGCCTATCGCGACTCGCTGCTGGAGTTTGCCAGTCGCGACAGCCTGCTGGCCGCCCTCGTACGGCCCGGCGCGTTGCAGGACAGCGTCTTGACCTGGTTGCCGGACTCGGCCAGGGCCATCTACAGCAACGGTGGGTTTACCCAGCCCCACTACGTGCGGGTCGGCCTGGGCTCGGAATTCGACCCGCTGCCACGCGTGCCTGAACCGGCGCAGTTGGCCGCCGCGGGCGACCAGAGCAGCGACGAAATCCTCCAGGCCCTGAACAATGGCAGCCTCATGGAGTACCTGTTTGGCTGCGAAACTCAGCAACTGCTGGCGCAGGCTGAGCGCGAGTCCACGTCCAATAGCGAGAGCCGCTGGGCGTTGATCCTGGAAGGTATGCAGCTGGGCTTCAACACCCTGCTCATGGCCGTGCGCGGACCACTGGCGGCAATCGGCTGGCTGATGCAACTGGTGCAGGGCCTCACGCACGATGTGCCAGCGCTGGAAAGTGACGACCCTCAGACGCGGGCGCTGGCGTGGGTTGATTTGCTGCAAAACATCGCCCTGCTGCTGGTGCATCAGGGCTCGCCCACGGCAGCGCCGGTGCACGCTGCACGTGAGGAAGCCTTGCCCACGCAGCCGGCGTTGCGGCGAGCAGTTTTCGGCCCGGCAAGCAGCCCGCCGGCGATCATTGAACGTGGCACGGTCGGCCTGCCTTCCGAACCGCCCGGCGGTGGCCGCACGCTGCTGGATTTCGATCATTCGCTGGCCAGCGACGCTGCATCGGCAGCGCTGCTGGAAAAACTGCGGGCATTCAGCGTGCCCTGGCCACAGCCCGCACCTGCACAGGTCCGCCTCGGGCGTCACCTGGGTTTGTACAACCTCAACGGGGTCTGGCATGCCTCGGTCGGTGGTTTGCTGTTCAGGGCCAGCATCGTTCCCGGTTTTGGCGACGTGTATATCGTGCATCCCGAAAAAACCGACCACCCCGGCATCAAGCTTCGCACCGATGGAAAGGGCCATTGGACACTGGACCGCGGCCTTAAGCTGGTGGGCGGTGGCCCCAAGCGGATGGCGGCCTTGCGCGAGGAAAACCAGCGTAGAAAAAACGAGCTGCTCGCACGCGCGCAGGCACTCGATACGCAAATAACCCCCTTGATGGCGCCCTTCCTGGCATCGATGGAGCGCATGTGGTCCGCCGCCACCGCCTTGAAAAACCAACGCAAAACCGTGCAATTGGTCTGGAATCTTCTGCAAAAAGCGACGCCCGAGCAGCGGCCCGCCCTGGCGGTGCGGCATCAGCAGGAGACCCTGAACCACCAGCAACGACGCACCGAGTTTCAGATTCTGCTGCAGAACCTCGAAGACCAATTTGCCCAGTCCCTGCCCCCACGCCTGGAAATGGTCAAGGTGGGCCAGGAACTGGAAAAGGTCGGCGGCGCCGGCGTGCACGTGCTTGATCGGGCAAAAATCCTGGGGACCATTTGGAACCAGCAGTCGGCCATCCAGACGTTGTTGGTGGACCGGTTGAACGCCATGCGTTTTTCCAGCGCGGGCGAGCCCATGGGGCAGATGGCGCGCAGGATGTTTGTCGACAACCTGCTGGGAAACACCGCCGTCTACGACGAATACATCCGCAACACGGTTGAATCGGCCAATATTCGCGAGCACATGGCCGAGGTCGCGGCGGCCATGGAGCATACGCTCGAACAACTGGAAGATGACTCGGTGGCGGGCCGTGTGATCCGCCAGGAATGCCTGACGCTGATCCAATACCCGCAGAATTTTTTCGCCAACAACCTGAGGCTCAGTGCGCTCAATTACCTCGCCGCCGCCACCCTGGCGACGGCCGACCGACGACTGCCACCCCTGGAGGAGTTTTACCTCAACCGCCTCGAACAGAGCGACCTGGCCCAAGCCCTGCAGTCTCATGTGGAAGTGCGCAGCGGTGCCGAGTACCCGCTGGCCGAGCAACGTAATGTGTATGAGACGGTCCTTTACCGGTACCGCCGTCATGAGGATGCGATTCGCGCCCTCAAAGCCCTCAACCCTGGGCGCCTGCGCCCGGAGGCCGAACGCCTGCTGACTGGCCTTGAATTTGCCCAGGCGCTTGCGCAAAGCGAACTTGAAGCGGTGGTACGCAAACAGGAAGAGCTGGACGTCGAGCTGCCCTTATCGAAAACCCTGCGTCCCAAAAACCCGGCCAAGCGCGTGTTCAAAACCCGCAAAAAGGCGTACTTCATCGGTGAGCTCAAGCCTGCCGATGCCCAGAACAGCCAGGAGCAACTCACCCTCACCGACGCCTTGACCGGCGAAACCATTGCCTCGTTCAGCCGGCACGAAGACGGGTGGGCCAACACCGCCAAGGACCCGGCGGCTGCCCCGGCAGGCACAGCCCAAGGTCGCTCACTGGCAACCCTCAAAGGCCTGGCCCAAGCGCTGATCGAACAACGCAAAGGCATTGAACAGCTGATCACGGCCGAGCAGCAAAAACTCGACGCGCCGCTGACCCGTCAACATGTCGACCCGAGTGGCTGGAATGAATTGCTGATGGGCCACGCCGGAAAGCTCACGGCCTTGGCCGATGAGTTGGCACGCGACCATTTGGCGCAAAAGACCGCGGTGCAACGCCTGATCGATGAATACCGGGCACACGCCCGGGACATCGGCCGGCTGGCGCAGCGCGTGTGCAGTGAGGCGTACAAACGGCAATGGCCGACCCAGGAGGGCCTCAATTACCTGTGGGAACATAAACAGATCGACATCAACCTGACCAGCTTGGCCGACCCGCAGTGCCCGACCCTCAGCGGCGACTTCTTCACTGAGTACGCGGTGTACGACAAGGCCAAAAAACCGCCGGTGGTGCTGTGGTATGCGCACTTTCATTACGCCAATGCCGACGCCCTGCCCGCCGACTACACGCGGGCCCACCTGAAGCTGCCGGAACAGCGCAAGTACACACAGAAGGACCTGCTCAAGCAACATGTCCAGGCCGACCTTCATACCCGCACGGAACCCGGCGGCGAACCGCTGACCCACATTCTGTATGTGCTGATTACGCCGCCCGTGGATCAGTTGTTCCTGGCAATCGCGCCAATGCCACGGGCCCTTCGCTGACGCCGTGCCCTGAGCATTGCGCTGGGCGACTTCACAACCTGAGATGCCGTGTGGCAAGGGCATTGCACCCTTGCCATACGGCACTGCACGACGGTGTCGGGCTCAGTGTGCAAACAGCGAGTTGCCCTTCTGCCCCGCGAGTTTTTCAGGCTTGATCAGGAACCGTGCCAGCGCCGGCAGCAGCCACAACGCACCGAACATGTTCCACAGCAGCATGAAGGTCAGCATCAGGCCCATGTCGGCCTGGAACTTGATGGCCGAGAAAATCCAGGTGCACACCCCGATAGCCAGGCACAAGCCGGTGAACAGCACGGCTTTGCCGGTCGACTTGAGGGTTTGGTAGTAGGCCTCTTGCAGTGGCAGGCCGGCGCGCAGGAAGCTTTCCAGACGGCTGTAGATGTAAATGCCGTAGTCCACGCCGATGCCCACGCCCAGCGCCACCACCGGCAGGGTCGCGACCTTGACGCCGATACCCATGAACGCCATCAACGCGTTGCCCAGCACCGAGGTCAGCACCAGCGGCAGCACGATGCACAGGGTGGCGGCCCACGAGCGGAAGGTGATCATGCACATGGTCGCCACGCACAGGTACACCAGGATGAGGATGGTCAGTTCCGACTCTTTGATCACCTCGTTGGTCGCCGCTTCGATCCCGGCGTTGCCGGCGGCGAGGATGAATTCCAGGCCGTCCTTGTTGTTTTCCTTGGCGAAGTCCTGCACCGCATGCACCGCGCGGTCGAGGGTTTCGGCCTTGTGGTCGTTAAGGAACACCAGCACCGGCGCGAGCGAGCAATTGTTGTTGTACAGGCCGTCGGCGCGGGCGATGGAGTTGTTCAGCACGTCGGGGTTGCGCGACAGGGTTTCCCATTTCAGGTTGCCCTCGTTCATGCCCTTGATCATCTGCTTGGACACGGTCACCAACGAGATCGCTGATTGCACGCCTTCGGTGTTCTGCATCTTCCACATCAATTGGTCGATGGGCGCCATGGCTTCATAGCGCGAGCAGCCTTCGGCACGGGTCTTGACCATTACCACCAGCACGTCGGAGCTGGTGGAGTAGTTGTTGATGATGAAGTTGTTGTCCTTGTTGTAGCGCGAGTCCGGGCGCAGTTCCGGTGCGCCCTGGTCGAGGTCGCCGATTTTCAGGTTCTGGCTGTACCAGAGGCCGCCACCGAAGGCGATCAGCGCCAGCACGATGGACACTGGCGCGACTTTGGCGCTGGCGAATTTGGACAGCAGGCGCCAGAACGGGTGTTCGCGGTGCGCGTCCTTTTTGCTCTTGGCGATGGCGCGTTTGCTGATGCCAACGTAGGAGATCGCCACCGGCAGCAGGATCAGGTTGGTGAACACGATCACCGCCACGCCGATGGAGGCGCCGATGGCCAGCTCGCGGATCACGCCGATGTCGATGATCAGCAAGGTGATAAAGCCCACCGCGTCGGCGAGAATCGCGATCATGCCCGGCAAAAACAATTGCCGGAACGTGCGTCGGGCGGCGGTCAGCGCGTTGTCCGCCTCACTGGATTGCAAGGCAATGCCGTTGATCTTCTGCACGCCGTGGGAAATACCGATGGCGAAGATCAGGAACGGCACCAGCATCGAATACGGGTCGAGGCCGAAACCGAAGAAGTGCATCAGGCCGAGCTGCCACACCACCGCCACCAGCGTGGTGCTCAACACCGCGACGGTGCTGCGCAGGCAGTTGGTGAACCACAGCAGCAGAATCAGGGTGATGACGAATGCGATGCCGAAGAACATCACCACCATGACCAGGCCGTCGATCAGGTCGCCGACCTTCTTGGCAAACCCGACGATGTGAATCTTGACGTTGGGGTTTTGTGCTTCGAACTTGTCGCGGATCTTGTCTTCAAGTTCGTGGGAAAACTTGCGGTAGTCCAGGGCCAGCAACTTGCCCTGGTCCTGCGGGTCCGGGTAGGACTCCAGCAGCGGAATGTCGACAATGCTCGACTTGAAGTCGTTGGCCACCAGGCGCCCCACCTGGCCGGACTTGAGCACGTTGTTGCGCAACTGGTCGAGGCTTTCCGGCGAGCCGTTGTAGCTCTGCGGGATGACTTCGCCGCCGGCAAAACCTTCCTCGGTGACCTCGGTCCAGCGCACGCTGGGGCTCCACAGCGACTTGAGGCCCGAGCGGTCAACGCCGGAGATGTAGAACACCTCGTCATTGATCTGGCGCAGGGTCTCCATGTACTCCTTGGTGAAGATGTCACCGTCCTTGGCCTCCACGGAGATGCGCACCGTGTTGCCCAGGTTGGCCAGGTCGTTGCGGTGCTCCATCATCTTTTCGATGAAGGGGTGTTTGAGCGGGATCATCTTTTCAAAACTGGTGGACGGGCGAATCAACGTCGCCTGCCAGAACAGAAAAATGCTCACCAGCAGGCAGATGACGATCACTGCCGGGCGATTGTTGAAGATCAGGCGCTCAAGAAAGGTCGCTTTATCGTTGTGATGACTGCTCATTGAAACCCCGCCTTCTTATTATTTTGAGAGCTCTGCACCGGCGGCGGAGGCCACACGCACGCCACCCTGCCCGACCAGAATCAAGTTGCCGTTGCCCGCCGCGGTGACCGCCGAGAGTGAAATGCGGTCCGGGCGGTTGAACACGCTGAAGGTCTGCCCGTCGTCATGGCTGATCACCACGCTGCCACCGTTGCCGACCACCACCAGCGAACCGTCGTCGAGCAACGTGGCGCCGGACAAGCCGAATTCCAGGGCACCCCGTGCCGCGTTCAGCTCAACCTGTTCCCAGGTGCTGCCAAAATCCGTGGAACGGTAGAGATTGCCGCGCAGGCCATAGGCCAACAGGGTGTGGGGTTGAGCGGTACTGATCACGCCAAACAGCGAGCCCTGATACGGGCCTTCGAGCTTTTCCCAGGTCTGGCCGTCGTCACTGGAGCGGAACATGCTGCCCTGCTCGCCGACGATAAACAGCCCGGCGTCCTTGATAGAGGCGATGGCGTTGAGGTGGAACTGGTCTTCGTTGTCGAGGCGGTCGCTGACGTCTTCCCAGGTTTTGCCGCCGTCGGTGGTTTCGATCAACGCACCGTAGGCGCCCACGGCCAGGCCGTGCTCGGCATCCTTGAACCAGATGTCGAGCAAGGGGGCTTCGCGTTTGAGGTCTTGGTATTGCTGGGTCCAGGTGGCGCCGCCATCGGCGCTTGCAAGAATCTGTGCGTCGTGGCCGACAGCCCAGCCGTGTTTTTCATCGATGAAAAACACCGCCGTGAGCAGTTGCCGAGTCGGCACTTGGGCTTGGGTCCAGGTGCTGCCCTGGTCATCGGAATAGAGGATGTGCCCGCGATCACCGACCGCCACCAGGCGGGAGCCGGCGTGCACGACGTCGATCATCAGGCCTTTGGCGGCCTTGGGGGATTGAATCGCAAATGCCGGCGGTGCGCCGGTTTCATCGGCTGCCAGCACGGGTGTCGACAACACCCCCAGCAGCGAGAGCGCTGTAGCCAGCATCGCAACCTTGCGGGCGACGCGCGGGCGGCAAACAACCCAACCCATGACAGGCTCACTCATAGACCTTTCTCCCGATTTATTATTGTTAGGTCGTCTCGCCTTGCCGGCCTCTGAAACCTGCAATCTAGAGCGCCTGAAGGAAGCAGGGGCCATCCTATCGGGCTTTCGAATCGTCTGACAATCGGTGCTACGTTATCTTTTGTTAACTGGCGGGCGATGACGATGGGCTGAATATGAGTGCATTAGCCAGGCTGATTAATGAATATTTATTCCATCTATTGAATTTAGAGAATGTTTATTCCATTAATACACGTCCTGAAAACAATAATCCAAAGGACCACCGCTATGCGTGAACTCGGAATCGGCCTGATCGGCACGGGCTTCATGGGGCGCGCCCATGCCTTGGCGTTCAACAATGCCCGCGCGGTATTCGAGCTGCCGGTACACCTCAACCTGGCCGCCCTGGCCGATGCCGACACCGAACGCGCACAGCGTTGCGCGACCGCCTGGGGGTTTGCCCAGGCCCACGGCGACTGGCAGGCGCTGATCAATGACCCCAAGGTCGATGTCGTGGCCATCACCACGCCCAATCACTTGCATTACCCCATGGCCATGGCGGCGATTGCAGCGGGCAAGGCGGTGTATTGCGAAAAACCGCTGGCCGTCAGCCTGCCGCAGGCCGAGGCCATGCGCCGCGCCGCGAGTGCGGCCGGCGTGGTCACGCGGGTGGGCTACAACTACCAGCACAACCCGATGATCAGCCTGGCGCGGCAGATGATTGCCGATGGCGAACTGGGCAAAATCATCAGTTTCCAGGGCGAGTTCAGCGAAGATTTCATGGCCGACCCGGCCTCACCGTGGTCGTGGCGCTGTGACGTGGCCCATGCCGGCGGCGCCCTGGCGGATTTGGGCAGTCATTTGCTGTCGATGGCGCGCTATCTGGTGGGTGAGGTGCACAGCGTGTGCGCCGACACCCAGACCGTCCATGCCCAACGCCCGGTCGTCCACGGCAGCAGCGACTGTAAACCCATCGCGGTGGACGACCAGGTACACGCACTCTTGCGCTTTGCCAATGGCGCGCGCGGCACGGTGAGCAGCAGCTGGCTCAAGCACGGCTACAAGAACCACCTGAGTTTTGAAATCAGCGGTACGCGAGGCACGCTGGCGTTCGATCAGGAGCGCTTGAATGAACTGCGGGTGTGTCGGCTCGGCCAGGACGGATTCCAACGGTTGCTGGCCGGCCCTGCCCTGCCCGGCTATGCCGCGTTCAGCCCGGCGGCCGGGCATCAACTGGGGTACAACGAGTTGAAGACGCTGGAAGTGCACGAATTGATCATGGCGCTGGCGGGGCAAGGCGCGGCGGGCACTGACTTTGAAGCGGCATGGGCGGTTGAGCAGTTGGCAACGGCGATTCGTGTGGCGGCCCGTGAAGAGCGTTGGGTTGTGGTGGGTGAGGTGTGAGCGCGGGGGCTTGGTTTGGCCGGGGGGTGTATATCAAGATCAAAAGCAGAGCACGGCGGCCTAGTAGCCGACCTGAGTGGTAGAAGCAAAAGCAAAGCCGAGGCGGCCTGACCTTGAAGGCTGAACTCAATCAAAGGTGGGAGCTGGCTTGCCTGCGATGGCATCAACTGGTTGTGCCTGATACACCGAGGTGCCTGCATCGCAGGCAAGCCAGCTCCCACAGAAAAGCAAAGCACTGCGGTGCTGGCAGTTGCACTCGGTCAACTTGTGGGAGCGGGCTTGCTCGCGAAGGCGGTCGGCCAGTGATACATGAGCTGACTGACCTACCGCCTTCGCGGGCAAGCCCGCTCCCACAGTTGGATCTCTGTGCGTCAGGTAGAGGGGTGGTGTGTGTACCCGGCCAGCTCCCACAGAAAAGCAAAGCACTGCGGTGCTGGCAGTTGCACTCGGTCAACTTGTGGGAGCGGGCTTGCTCGCGAAAGCGGTGGGCCAGTGATACATGAGCTGACTGAACCACCGCCTTCGCGGGCAAGCCCGCTCCCACAGTTGGATCTCTGTGCATCAGGTAGAGGGGTGGCGTGTGTACTCGGTCAAAGGTGGGAGCTGGCTTGCCTGCGATAGCATCAACCCGGTGTACCTGATAGACCTAGGTGCCTGCATCGCAGGCAAGCCAGCTCCCACTGTAAAGCCGCTCTGCTTGTGCTTGCCCCCCTCAAGTCGGCTACTGGGCATTGGCAAAAACTGAGCGAAAACAGGGAGCAACGCACACCCAACATGCCTCGATCATCAGATCACGAACCGCGCCACCATCGCGTTCAAATCCACTGCCAGGCGCGATAGTTCGTGGCTGGCGGCGCTGGTCTGGTTGGCGCCGGCTGCCGACTGAGTCGCCAGGTCGCGGATGTTGATCAGGTTGCGGTCCACCTCGCGGGACACTTGGGCCTGCTCTTCAGAAGCACTGGCGATGACCAGGTTGCGCTCGTTGATCAAACTGATCGACTGCGTAATCTGCTCCAGCGCCACACCGGCGGCTCGGGCCATTTCCAGGGTGCTTTGGGTGCGCTGATTGCTTTGTTGCATCGACTGCACCGCTTCGCCGGTACCCGTCTGAATGCCGGCGACCATTTTCTCGATTTCCTGAGTCGACTGCGCGGTGCGATGCGCCAGCGCCCGCACTTCATCGGCCACCACCGCAAAGCCACGCCCGGCTTCACCGGCGCGTGCCGCCTCAATCGCTGCGTTGAGCGCCAGCAGGTTGGTCTGTTCGGCAATCGCGCGGATCACGTCCAGCACCTTGCCGATGTCACGGCCCTGCGTCGCCAGGCCTTCGATCATCACCGAGGTGGTTTGTACGTCCTGGGTCATGGTCTGAATCGCGCCGACCGTCTCCACCACACGGTCACGGCCTTCGCGCGCCGCCTGGTTGGACTGGCTGGACGCTTCAGAGGTGGACACCGCATTGCGCGCCACCTCCTCCACGGCGGCGGTCATTTCGTTGACGGCGGTAGCGGCCTGGTCGATTTCGTTATTTTGTTGTTGCAGGCCTCTGGAGGCTTCCTCGGTAACGGCGCTCAATTCTTCGGCAGCAGAGGCCAGTTGCGTAGCCGAACCGGCAATGTGCTGGATGGTCTGGCGCAGGTTGGTCTGCATCGCGGACAAAGCGCCAAGCAGGCGGGCCGGTTCATCCTTGCCAGCATCTTCGACGAGCGTGGTCAGGTTACCGCTGGCGATGGTTTCGGCCACTTGCACCGCTTTGCGCAGCGGCGCAACGATGCTGCGGGTCAGCAGCCAGGCGAGTAACACCGTCATCAACGCCGCCACCACCGAAACGATGATGATGCCGCTGACGGCCTGTTGGTAGCTGCCTTCAGCGTCCCGGCCGGCCTGGTCGGCATCGGCGCTGTTGATGGCGATCAGTTTGTTCAACTGCTCGCCCATCAGATCCGTACCGTCCTTGATCCGCGTATTGATGAGGCTACGCATTTCCTCGACTTTGTTCTGCTGCGACAGCGACATCATCTCGGCCTGCGCCGCGAAGTAATTGTCGAGGGTCGCGGCGAAGGCTTTGTAAAGGGCTGCCTCTTCCGGGCCTGCCGGCATGACCGCGTAAGCACGCTGGGCCTGCTTGACCTTGTCGACCAACACCGCTACGCGGGTCTTGGCCTCCTCAAGGGCCGCAGGCTCACGGTTGATCAATATCCGGAACGACAGGATGCGCAAGCGCAGGACGTTTTCCGTCATGTTGCCGAGAAATTTCATGCTGGGTAATTGGATGGTCCCCATGTCCAGGGAAGACTGGCGAATCTGTGTCATGCGGTTAACGGCAAATACGCCGAGGATCACGACCAGCAACGCAATGAACGCAAAACCGAGGAACGCGCGCGGGGCAATATTCAGATTACGTAGGGACATAGGGCTGCTCTCGAGAAAGAGTGGGCGAGCGTCCCTGCCGCGACACGATCAGTGGGCGTCAACGCACCGCTCTGATCTTTGGGCACCACTGTTGTAAGAGTTGTGTGGGCTTGAATACGGTATCGGCAGGTGCCGGGATCTAATGCAGGGTGTTTCGAAAAATTTTTACACACTTCTGACGGCCGGCACTTTCTGGCATCCTGCGCCCCCCTTTCCCTACCGGGCCTGTATTGTGTCTGACGCTCAACCCCCTCGCCCCCGCTATAAATCCGACCTGATCTACGGCCTGGAAGATCGCCCGCACTTAACCGCGGCAATTTTTGCCGCACTGCAGCATGTGCTCGCCAGTTTCGTCGGCATCATCACCCCCACCTTGATCGTCGGCGGCGTGCTGGGCCTTGAAAGCGAAGTGCCGTACCTGGTGAGCATGGCGCTGTTCGTGTCCGGGCTCGGCACGTTTGTGCAGGCGCGCACATTCGGCCCGGTCGGTTCGGGTCTGTTGTGCCTGCAGGGCACCAGCTTTTCGTTTATCAGCGTGATTCTCAGCGCCGGTTTTATGGTCAAGGCCCGGGGCGGCGGCACCGATGAAATTCTCTCGACGCTCTTTGGTATCTGCTTTTTCGCAGCCTTTATCGAAGTGGTGCTGAGCCAGTTCATCGGCAAGCTGCGCAAGCTGATCACACCGGTGGTGACCGGCACCATCATTACCTTGATGGGCTTGTCGCTGATCAAAGTGGCGGTCACCGATATGGCCGGCGGTTATGGCGCCAGCGATTTGGGCGCGGCCGGCAACATGGGCCTGGCGGCGCTGGTGCTGCTGACCATTGTGGTCCTCAACCGCTTCAGCAACCCGTTCCTGCGCCTGGGTTCAATCGTGATCGGCCTGACGCTGGGTTTTGTAGTGGCCTGGTGCATGGGCCGTGTCGATCTGTCAGCACTGCCTCACGTGCCGCTGATCAGCGTGCCGGTGCCGTTCAAGTATGGGTTCTCGTTTGATTGGGTGGCGTTTATCCCGGTGGCGGTGATCTTCCTGATTTCGCCTTTGGAAGCCGCTGGCGACTTGACTGCCAACTCGATGATTTCGCAACAACCGGTCAAAGGCCCGCTGTATATCAAACGCATCAAGTCGGGCCTGCTGGCCGACGGCCTCAACTCGGCCATGGCCGCCACGTTCAACAGCCTGCCGATGGTGACCTTCGCGCAGAATAACGGGGTGATCCAGTTGACCGGCGTGGCCAGCCGCTATGTGGCGTACTTCATCGCCGGCCTGCTGGTGCTGCTGGGGTTGTTCCCGATGATCGGCGCAGTGCTGCAATTGATGCCCAAGCCGGTGCTCGGCGGCGCCACGCTGATCATGTTCGGCACGGTGGCCGTGGCCGGGATCAAGATTCTGGCCGAAGCCGGGCTGCACCGACGCAATGTGCTGATCGTGGCGATTTCCCTGGGCATGGGCCTGGGCGTGGCCGCCGTACCGGAAGTGCTGCGCGACCTGCCCAAGGCGCTGCACAACATCTTCGAGTCGCCGATCACGGTGGGCGCGTTCTGTGCAATCCTGCTGAACATTTTCCTGCCCGAAGAGTTCATAGAGCTGGAAGAAGATGAATTTGATCCGGAGTCCTCTACCCTCAAGGTCATGCAGGACCCGGACGTCACGAAATAGGAGCACCTTTTATGCGCAAGCTCATGGTTCTATCGTTACTGCTGCTGACCTTGAGCGCCTGCGCGCTGTTCCCCAATCGCGACCCGGTCAACATCAGCGTGGTCGGCATCGAGCCGCTGCAAAGCCAGGACCTGGAAGTACGATTCGCCGTGAAACTGCGCGTGCAAAACCCCAATGACGCGGCGATCGACTACAGCGGCATAGCCCTGGACCTGGACGTCAATGGCCGGCCGTTGGCGTCGGGGGTCAGTGACCAGTCGGGCTCGATCCCACGGTTTTCTGAAACCGTGCTGATGGTGCCGGTGAGCGTTTCGGCGTTTTCCGTGTTGCGCCAGACCCTGGGCCTGAGCCAGACCCAGAGCTTGAACAACCTGCCTTATGTGCTGCGCGGCAAACTGGCGGGTGGCCTGTTTGGCACCCTGCGTTTTGTCGAGCGCGGCACGCTGGACCTGCCGAACACGGCGACCTGGTGATGACCCGCCAACCGGTACTGTTTACCCAACGACTGATCCTGCGCCCGCTGGTGCTCGCGGATGCCGAGGCTATCCAGCAGCAGTTCGCGCATTGGGACGTGGTGCGCTACCTCAACGCCGACGTGCCTTGGCCCTACCCGGCCGATGGCGCGCGTTGCTACCTGGAACAGGTCGCCTTGCCGGCGATGGCACGGGGCGAACAGTGGCATTGGTCAATCCGCCTCAAAAGTGCGCCGGACCAGTTGATCGGCACTATCAGCCTGATGGACGAAGAGGACGATAACCGCGGTTTCTGGCTGGGCCCGCAATGGCAAGGCCAGGGCTTGATGACCGAAGCCAGCGCGGCGGTGACCGAGTATTGGTTCGAGGTACTCAAGCGCCCGGTGCTGCGTGTGCCCAAGGCCGCGCCCAATATAGGCTCGCGGCGGATATCCGAGCGCACCGGCATGCGCTTGATCAGGTCGCAGGAAGGTCGGTTTGTGGAAGGCACTTTCGCGCGGGATATTTGGGAAATGACCCGCGAAGAGTGGCTCAACACGCTACCTGCCACGCGGTAGGCGCCGGTCTTGCCGACACCTTCGCCTTGGCCGGCTTCACTCGGTGAGGGTGCGCACGCCCGGTTTGGCGCGCTCATCCACGACCAGCTCAAACACATCCGGGCGTGCGTAATGCCCCACCACGTCATAGTCATAACGTGCCCGGACGAGGTCATCGGTATTGATCTGCGCGGTCAATAACCCGGCCTCTCCCACCAACGGCCCGGCCAGAACATCGCCCATCGGCCCGATAATCACACTGCCGCCCGCGATCAACGCACGGTCTGACGGCCAATTGGCCACCTGCACGCCAAGCGCCGCAGGCGAGGCCTGCACCTGGCAGGCGCTGACCACAAAGCAACGCCCTTCATGGGCAACATGGCGCATGCTCACCTGCCACATTTCGCGCTCATCCACGGTCGGCGCGCACCATACCTCCACGCCCTTGGCATACATCGCGGTGCGCAGCAGCGGCATCATGTTTTCCCAGCACACCGCACCCCCGATGCGGCCTACGGCGGTGTCGATCACCGGCAAGGTCGAACCATCGCCTGTGCCCCAGATCAACCGCTCGGTCCCGGTGGGCATCAGCTTGCGGTGTTTGGCAACCAGCCCGCCGTTGGGCTCGAAATACAGCACCGTGCAATACAACGTGCTGCCACTACGCTCGATCACGCCGAGTACCAGGCTGGCACCGGTGCGGGCAGACAACCCGGCCAGCGCTTGCGTCTCGACGCCCGGCACGTCGATCGCATTGGCAAAATAGCGTGCAAAGGCTTCGCGCCCCTCCGGCAGGCGATAACCCAGCTGCGTGCCGAAGCTCTCGCCCTTGGGATAGCCGCCCAGCAAGGCTTCAGGCATCACCACCAATTGCGCACCGCTGCGCTTAATCTCGTGTTCATAGCTCAGGATTTGCGCCAGGGTTTGCGCTTTGCCTTCCGGCAAGGCACCGATTTGCAAGGCAGCCACGGTAGAAACGGGCATCACGATCACTCCAGATAAGGGGGGTTGCCCATTCTCCGGGCAGCCGCGATCATGAATAAAGCCCACTTCAGTGCTGAATGATATGAGCCAAATGAATATCGCCCAGGTTGACTTGAACCTGCTGAAAACCTTCGAAGCCCTGCACGACGAGTCCAGTGCCAGCCGCGCCGCCTTGCGCCTGGGCGTTACCCAGTCGGCGATCAGCGCAGGCCTGCGGCGTTTGCGCGACGTGTATGGCGACCAATTGTTTGTGCGCACCGGCCGCGGCCTGGCGCCGACGTTGCGCGCCAATCAGCTCAAACCGGTGATCAGCGAAGCGCTGGACCGCTGCCGACAAAGCCTGGCCATGGTCCACCCGGACAATCACGACTATCACGGGCGTTCAGTGGTCCTAGGGTTATCCGATGACTTCGAGATTGCCTACGCCCGCCGGCTGATGGAGGCCATCGCCGGCTGTGCGCCCAAGCTGCGGGTGATCTTCCGCCAGACCCACAGCCAGATCGTCGCCGCGGCGCTGCTCGACCGCAGCCTGGACCTGGCGATCACCGCGGGCGGGTTTGCCGAGCGCAGGCTGAGTCGACAGGTCGTGGGCGAAGGGGATTATCGCTGCCTGGTCGACCCGGACAGCCTGGCGCCCAGCCAGCACACTATCAGCCTGGATGAGTTCGTCGCGCGCGAACATGTGCTGGTGTCGTCGGGCGGGTTTATCGGGATCACCGATGAAGGGTTGGCGGCGCAAGGGTTGAGCCGCCAGGTGTGCGCGTCCACCAGCCACTTTGCCGCGCTGCCATTTCTGCTCAAGGGCAGCACGGCGGTGGCGACGATACCCGGGCATGCGGCCCAGGCCATTGCGCACATGACCGGCTTGCGGGTACTGCCCTGCCCGTTGGCGCTGCCGTTTTACCCGGTAGAACTGGGCTGGCGCACCCAGGCGCAGCTTGATCCGCTGTTGCTCAAGGTCCGCGAGGCGATTGTGGCGTGCTTTATTTCGCCGCGGCCATCAGCTTGTTGACTTCGCTGCGCACCATGTTGGAAAACTCCGGCGGCGACATGCCGTCGAGTTCTGCCCGCACCCATTCAGCCCACTTGCCCTTGCGCTTGGCGCGCTCGCCGAACAAACGCGCCGCTTCGCCCTTGGCCTTGCCCAGGTTGGTCTGCCACAGGTCATAGAGGCGTGACTTTTCATCTTCCAGCTCGGCGCGTTCGGCGAGGGTTTTATTGGCGAGATTGAAGCTCATGTGGAATTACCTGCTGCATAAATAGGCGACATCTTACACTGTAGGTCGAAATTTCCTGATTCGGATTTTGCCCAAAAACAGGCCCCGGCAAAAAAACTGCAACTTTTGCTGCCGCCCGACACTCCATTGTTCACTGTCACATTCACCTGCAAGGAGTCACACAATGGCCCGCAAATCTGCCGCCCAAGCTGTCGAAGATCAAATCAAGGATCAAGCTTTCAGTGAACTGACGGCGTTGATCGAAGAGTCGGACAAACTGCTCAAGAGCAGCGCCTCCCTGGTAGGCGAAGAAGGCGAAACCCTGCGCGAACAGGTCGCCATCAAACTCAAGCAAGCGCTGGAGTCGGTCTCCAACGTGCGCGAGCGCAGCAAGCCGGTGGTCGACGCGACCGAAACCTACATCGGTGGCCATCCATGGCAGACCGTGGCCATCTCCGCAGGTTTCGGCCTGGTGGTGGGGTTGTTGCTGGGTCGCCGTAACTGATACACCGTACCTGATGCATGGGGGGCTGCGCCGTTGGCGCAGCCCCTTTTTTACGTCTCCAGCAAGGTCTGCAAGCGCGCCAGCTCTTGGGCTTCCAGCTCAATACCTTGTTGCTGCGATTTCGCCCGTGTGCGGTGACGTCGATCCCCCGGTAAGCGCCGCAACCCCGCCGCATGCATCTGCCGCACCAGTTCCTGGCTGCGTTCGGCGAAGTTTTGCCCGGCCGTCTTGCTCGGGTCGATGACGATCAGCAATTGCCCGGTCCAGGGTGTCCGCGCGCCCGGATGATCGGCCCAGTTGAATTCAAACGAGAAATTGCCTCCCGTCAACGCCGCCGCCAGCAACTCGACCATCATCGACAAGGCCGAGCCCTTGTGCCCGCCAAAGGGCAACAGCGCGCCGCCTTCGAGCACGGCTTTGGGGTCCTGGGTCGGCTGGCCGAGGCTGTCGACGCCCATGCCCGGCGGCAAGCGCTCGCCCTTGCGCGCGGCAATCTGCACGTCGCCGTGGGCGATGGCGCTGGTGGCCAGGTCGAAGACGATGGGCGAGCCGTCGGCGCGCGGTGCGGCGAAGGCGATGGGGTTGGTGCCGAACAGCGGCCGGTCGGCGCCGTGGGGCACCACGCAGGTCATGCTGTTGACCACGCTCAACGCCACCAGCCCTTCTTCGGCAAAGGGCTCGACATCCGGCCACAGCGCGGCAAAGTGATGTGAGTTGTGAATCGCCAGCAGTGCGATGCCGGCGCTGCGAGCTTTGTCTACCAACAGCGCGCGCGCCGCTTCAAGGGCCGGCTGGGCGAACCCGTTGCCGGCATCCACGCGCACGAAGCCGGACGCCACATCCGTGACCACGGGCGTGGCCTTGCCGTCGACCCACCCGCTGGCCAGCGTGCTGAGGTAACCGGGAATGCGGAAAATGCCGTGGCTGTGCGCACCGTCGCGCTCGGCGCTGGCGCAATTGCGCGCCAGGATCGAGGCGACCTGCGGTGAGGTGCCGTGCTTGACGAATATCGCCTGCAGCAATCCCACCAGGTCATTGAAACCGATGAATGCTGCAGGACTGTCAACGAGCGGGGACTGGGCAGACATCTGTAGCTCCGATTTTATAATTGGAAGAGACAACAAGAATCCAGACCGCCGATTAAACAACGCCTCCTGTGCCTGCTGTCAACGGGCGCTTGCGTTATCTACCGCCAAGCGTGCTGTGCGACCTCCTACTTTGGCGCTTGATGACCGCCGCGTGGAAGGAGAGCACACCATGACGCACGTGACACCGCCGTACTTTTTCGATGAGTTCCTACAGACCGTCAAACGCAAAGCCCCGACTGCGCGAGAGCGCGCGCTGGGGTTTTCGGTCAAGGACCTCGATTGGCTGCACACGCTCTACTACGCCACTGATGCAGCGCGCCAGAATGAGGCGCTGCACGGCTACCCGATGAAGGTGGAAAGACTGCTGGCCACCGCTGAGGGCAAGCCCGCCATCGTGCTGGCCGGGGCGTTTATGATGAGCCCCACACCCGATGCCAGTAAGGCCGTGCTCTACAGCCCCTATGGCGGCCTGGAGCTGTTCGACAGCCGCGCCGACCTGCTCATTGACGTGCAGGAGCGCCTGGCACATCCGGCCAAGCGCGAAGAGTGGCTGCAGTTTGTGGCCATCGGCGAGCGTGATGCACTGCCGGTCAATCTGCACCTGACGCTGAGCACCGCCGTCATCCCGGGCGCGGTCATGGAAGACCAGGAGCAGGCCATCCTGGCCGGCCAACAAAAAAATGTGGCCGCGATGCTCGAGCAGTTGCGCAAGCTCCCCAGCCTGCACTGGATGCTCGACACATTGCTCACCATCATGGCGCGGACCTGCTTTCCCGGCCTCAACCAGAGCGATACGCGGGTTAATTTTTTCAGCCAGGCCTCGACGGCAGCAGACCGTCGCTGGGTCGCCTCGATGCCACTGCGCGATGCGCTGCTGCAGTTTTACGTCAAGCAGGCCTGGCCCTCGGGGCAGACCCACACGTTCTTCAACATCGGCCATGACACCCGCGCGTTTACCGAGGCGCAACTGGCCGAGGACCAGCAACGCTGGGACAGCCTCGTCGAACAAACCGGCAGCCTCCTTTCGAGCCTGTTGCACAGCCTGCTCCAGACCTACTGGAACGAAGACTTCGACGGCGGGCAATCACGCCTGCGGTTTTTTGCCCGGGTGATGAGTGACAAGTTTCGCGCCGACCTGTTGTTCAAACACCAGAATACGATCCTGAGCACTGAAGAAAGCCAGGCGCTGCGCGCCCTGTTTCTCTCGGACCAGGCTGCCCGCGCCACCTACGCCAGTAGCCTGAGCGTGGAAAAAGTGCGCGTTCACGCGCCCTATCATCAGACGGTGGAACTGGCCAGCACCTTGCTGATCAGCTACACCCACGCTTATCTCTACACTCAGTCGCGCGGTCTGCAGGTACTCAAGGACATGAATGCCCTTAACGACACGCTGCGGGTCATGCTCAGGACCGCCGGGCATGAAGATGAGCTGCTTAACTTCGTCTCGCTGGATGAGCGCAGTCTGTTTGTCGGCACGGACCCGTTGCACGTCACGGGCCATCCTGTGGTCGGCAATGTCTTCGAGGAGATGATCGAAGACATCGCGGCCAAACAGTTCAACAACCTGGAACATGCGTTGGGCGTGTATCGGCGCGGCGCGGGCAGTATCGACCTGGCCGCTCTGCTCGACAGTGCGCTGGACGTGCGCACCCTGCTCGACAGCCGTTTGATGGAGCAGGAAACCGAAGGGCGCTGGAGCGTCCACCCCATCACCACGGGCAGTGGCCAGCCCGGCACGGTCATCGCGGAAAAGGCCAAGGCGCACTTGCAGCGGCTGCACGCAGTCGATGCGGCACTGGTGCTCGAACGCAGCAAACACAGGCCCCTTCGCGCGCTGGCAGCCCACGCCCTGGAGGCAGAGTTGGCCAGCAGGCACCTGGCCCTGAGTGCCGACGCTATTGAGATCAA
Organism: Pseudomonas sp. TWRC1-2; assembly: GCF_049896685.1. NCBI lineage: Bacteria > Pseudomonadati > Pseudomonadota > Gammaproteobacteria > Pseudomonadales > Pseudomonadaceae > Pseudomonas > Pseudomonas sp. TWRC1-2. Next base: position 835,743 of record NZ_JAFCUU010000001.1, read on the forward strand.
CACCTACGCCACCACAGCACTGGAGCGCGAAGAGCGCCCACCGCAGACCTCGTTGAACATGGTTGAACACTTCATCGCGCGGCTCGCCCGGCAGGCCAACGCCTTGACCGGCTCCAGCCGGAGCGGGTTTTACCAGCGGCGCAAAGGCGTCGCCTACCAGGTGCCGAGTTTGACCGTGGCCACGTTCAACGCGGTCATCGAGCGGGTCTTGAGCTCGTTTACGCAAGGCTTGCGCGCGCTGCCGCATCTGCTGGTGGACACTCACCCTGTGCATCTTGGCCAGGCGATGTTTCAGGGCCTCAGTGGCGAAGCTGAGCTGAGGCGCTTGTCCAAGACTTTGCCGCCGGCTCATCTCGGGCTGCTGGGCAGCGTGCTCAATGCCGACAGCATGGACAGGCTGACGCGCCACGGCCTGAACGGCTTTATACCGGATGCCTATGGCCTGACCTTGAAGGTCGGTACGCAGACCGCGCTGCAGCCCCTGGCCAATTGTTTTGTGCTGTCGGAACGCGGCGGCCTGGACGTTCTTCATTCCGGTGCGGCGCTGCTATGGACGGTGAGTCGCGGCTATGAGGCGTTTGATTCGATCCAGGCCTTGCGCGATGAATTGGGGCAACGCTTGCAAGATGAGCAGGCGCGCCTGCCCCTTGTCGAAAACCTGCCGGCGTCGAGGCGTGTGCCTCATCAACGCCTTCAATTGGGCCCGATGCAACGCATCGACGATCATTTGCTCAACAACCGTCAACAGTCCTACAACCAGTTCCTGTCGGGCGAGGTTGATCACCTGCTGTCGATGCCAGTGAGCGTACAACGCTTTCAGGACTGCATGGACGCGCTGATCCGGCGGGCGCCGCCGTCCAACCTGCAAAGAGCTGTCACGCTTACCCGCGCCCTGGTCAACCAGCAGGCGCTGCCGGTATGGCTGGGCATGGCGCAGCCGTCAGAGCAGATCCTGCATGCCGAACTGCTTGAACAATATCGCCTCAGTGCGCCGGACGAGCGTGACTATCTGCACAGCATCACGCCCTTGCGCGAACAGGTCATGAGCACGCTTTCAACCCTGCTCAATGCGCGCTTTCCCGGGCAGGTGGTCAACCCGGACAACATACTGATTCCTGCGCGTATCGAACGCGAAGGCACCATTCAAACGCTGACGGACTTCGCCCTGCGGCACCTGCCCGCGTTGCGCGCCGAGCAGATCCGCCCGACCTCACGTACTGCCACGCCGCTGCCGTCCACGCTGGACGGTAATGCCGTGGTGCAACTGGTTCGACAGCTGGACTTGAAAAGCCTCTACCAAGCATTGCTGACCAGTCACTTGGGCGGTCAAACCGAAGACACACGCCAGCGCCGTCACCTGTTCTGTCGGCAGTTGCCCTGGCAACTGCTGCAATACGCCCATGAACAAAAACTGGATGGGCGGCTGTCCGGCTCGGCCTGGAGTTTTATCCGGCAGGTGTTGGATATGCCCGACGCCGTGGCTCGCGCCGCCGTGCGCGGCGTGACGGCAACCATTCGCCCGCTGGAACTGATGGCCACCGAGGGTGCAGCCCTGGTCAAGGCCTTGGGTTGCTACCTGATCGGCCCGCACGCCGACGCCTCCGGCCCTGTGGTTTTGTACGCGCCCTACAGCCCCCAACATGTGTTGAGGGAATACGCGAATGAAGCCGCCCTGCTCGATGAATTCACTACGCCCGGGGCCTTGCAGGAGTGGATCGTGGGTCAGCTGGAAACGGCCCATCAGGCGACTTACCGCCATCTGCTGCAGCCGCATGGGCGTCAGCAGAACGCGGAGATTCGTCTGGGCTCATCACCCATCAGCGGTAACCTGCTCAACCGTCTGTTTGCCGACAACAGCGAGATGCTGAAGCGGATGCTGAGCTGCCAGTTCACGCTTGCGGGCAAAACACAGTGGGAGGCGATCACCCGCCTGCTGACCAGCAAAATCCCCAAGACCCTGCAGTTGATGGCGGGCAAACTCACGTACCCGCTGGTGGTGTGGCGCAGCTACAAACTGTTCAAACTGTCTGCCGAAGACTTGCAGCAACACCGCTGGGCGCACGCCTTGAAAACTTTCGCGCTAGGCGTGGCCGAAATGGCCACCTTGCGCAAAAGCCTGGAGAGGGTTTTGCCCGATGCGCCAACCCCCGCGGAGCAACCGACGCTGGAGCAATGGCTCAAGGCCCCTGCCCCCACCGCGACCAGCCTGGCCGAGCAGGACCTGACAGCGCCGCTGCGTACGCACCTGCAAACCTTTGAACACCACGACACTGCCCTGGCCGACCTGACAAAAAGCGCCTACAGCCACGTGTACCACGATGACATCGGCGCCCTCAGCCTGGTGCCGCTGGCGGGCAAAGTCTACCCCGTGAAAAAAGCCGGTGAGCACTGGCGCATCAGCAACGGTGCACAGCAAGGCCCTTATTTGCAGCGCAACGCCCTGGGCGAGTGGGTGCTGGACCTTGACCGGCATCACCCGCGCTTTGGAAAAACCTTGAGCCGCTACGCAGGCAAGCTTTCCACCCGGGCAGCCGAGCGGGAAGCCATCAATATCGAGGCCGTGGGTTTGCGGGAAATCGCCGCGCTGTCCAGCTGGAAGGCGCACTGTATCGACGAAGCGCTCAACGTTGCGACCTACTATGCGGTCACCTGCAAGCGCAACATCGTCAATTTTGCCGTGCTGAGAGCCCCGAACAGTCGGGTCGGACGTTTTTTAAGTGAGTTGTTCGGCGTCATCACGATGACCGCTGAACAAATGCACAGGGTTGAACGGCGAGTCGACGAAGTGCTCGATGAACTGGTCAATCCCACCCTGACCGCCCCCGACTCGATGCGTTTTGTCAGCGGTATCCACCGGTACAGCCCACACGACACCTTCGCCTTCGTCTTGCCCAACGACGCCGAAAAGAAGATCTACCTGCTGGACCGGTTCTTCGACCCACGCATGGACATCTATCAGAACCGCTTGATCGTCCCGTTCGACATTTCGGCGCACGCACGCGCGACGACGTTGATTCACGAGATAACGCACTTGATTTCCGCGACCGAAGACCTGGCCTACCTGGACACCATGCGACCGTTTACAGACCTGATCAATGTACACGTCAGCGGCGCGCCGTTGATGTTGATGGACCTTGCTCACCTGCGCGACACGGCGCTGTCAACCTTGACGCCGGCGACGATGCTGTTCAAGACCTGGGATGTGTTCAGCGAGCAATGGGAGGATTTTGGTGACCGTCCCTGGACCCGAGCCTTGAAGAATAAAGTGTTGAACACCACCGGTGCGCGGACGCTCAACGACGCCCGGGCGATCTTCATGAGCGACCCGGACAAACGCATCGACACCATTCTGGCGAATGCCGACTCGGTGACTTACTTGATCTGCCAACTGGGCCGAGCGCTGGATGCGGGAGCCTGAGCAGGCTCCCGGCAGGACGTCAGTCTTTCTGGTCACGCAGGATATTGCCCGAAGCGCCATCAATACGCGCTTCATAGACGACGCCATCGGACTTGCGCCCTTTGACTTCCCAGTAGCCTTTGTCATCGGCTTCGGCGCTGTAGACTTCGACATACCCGGCCTTGGCCTTGGCGGTTTCAATGGCCTTCTCGATGGTGATCCAGCCCGCGCCTGGTTTATCCGCCAGGGCTGCGCCAGCGCTGAGCAGCGCGGTGGTTGCACACAGGGCGACTAAGGTTTTCTTCAGCATTTTCGTACTCCATTGGGGGGAATGACGGACTCATGTCCTCTGGTTTTCTGATGTTTTCAAACGAGAATAAGTTCCAATTGATGTGCAATCGCCATGATGGCTGTTCTCGCCATCCGCCTCGGGAGGTTAGAATGTGCGAAATCAGGATGAGTTAATGAGCGAAAAGTCCCTTTCAGAAGCCGAATATGACGCCATCACCGACGCCGCCGCGCATTGGTGCATGCGCCTGCATGCCGATGACTGCACGGCGGGCGAACGTCAGGCTTTTGCAGATTGGCACGACGCCCATCCCCTGCACGCCTTCGAATACGCGGCCATGCTGGAAATCTGGGACGTGGCCGATCACCTGCCACGCAGCGAGCCGGCGCCGGCGGTGCTGGCGTTCAAGCCGCGCAGGCGGCTGCGCGCCTACGCCGTTGCCGCAGCCGTGTGCCTGGCGGCCTTGCCGCTTGCCGCCCTCACGGGCTGGGAAGCGGGCTGGTTGCCCAGCTCGTATGAACACTTCGAAGCCACCCAGGGCCTGCGCAAGATCACCCTCGGCGATGGCAGCCAGGTGGAGCTGAACCTGGGCACCGAGTTGGTCTACAGCCATTACAAGGACGAGCGTCGGGCGACCTTGAAAAAGGGAGAAGCGTTTTTCAAGGTCGCTCACGACAGCCATCACCCCTTCATCGTGCGGGCTGGCGACGGCCAGGTGCGCGTCACGGGCACGCAATTCAACGTCTGGAAATACGAGGACCAGGTGCGGGTAGTGCTGCTTGAGGGCTCGGTACAGATTTCCAGCGACGCCGTGCATGGCAGCGTGCCGCTGACTCCGGGCATGCAGGCGAGCTACCACACGGGCGATGCTACGCCGCAAATCGCCGCGATCAGCCCCAATGACGCCGCGCTTGCCTGGCGCCAGGGCAAACTGGTGCTCGACAACCTGGCGCTGGCCGATGCATTGCCACTGATCAACCGCTACCTGAATAAACCCGTGATGCTGGCAGACACCACCACCGGGACCATTCGCATCGGCGGCATCTACAACATCAACGAGGTCAATAACCTCGTCCCCTCCCTGCCCAAGGTTTTGCCGGTCTACCTGACCCAGAACCAGGACGGCAACCCCGTGCTCAATTCGATTCCACGTAAAGCCCCCAAAGGCTGATGCCCTTTGCATCAACGGGACCGCTTGCGCCCTGAGTGTCCATTTTTGAAACACATGTGTGCCCTGAACCGCCCGTGCTGAGCGGATTCATCGTTCTGTCACACCGACTGTTTCAGCCATGAGACAGCCTTGAGGCGGGGCCGCCTATGCGCGGCCACAGGGGCACTGTCTCAACGCTGATACAGCACGGCCATCACTTCGCCTTGCTTTGATCCCAACCCTCTGAATTTCAAAAACAAATCAAAAGCGGCACGCGTTCTGCTCTCTCCCTTACAGCGCTGTTTAGGGTCAGCGCTAAGAATAAGGAACACTGCCGTGGACACACACACTTCAGGCTCACTGAGCCTCCTGCTGATCAGCTGCGTATTGAGTGCCGGCGCAAGCCTTCCAGTGCTCGCGGCAGGTGATGGCGTGATCGTGATTGAGCGCCAGGTTCAACCGTATGTCATCGGCCGCTCACGCGGCGTCGACCCCTACCCCAACACCGTCAATGCCAACCCGTCAGCGCAAGTGCTGCGCGCCTCCACCAATGAACTCAGCGACAACGACATTGGGCGCATCAGCAGCGGCTCAAGCATTACTCGCAGCATCATGCCCAACGGCGACATCACTGGTTTGAACACGATTGGCAGCGGTCCAGGCCTGGGCGCCAGCAGCGCGGCCGGCCACAGTGGCGGCGGCATTTCGGGCACGGTCAACGGTGCGATATCCAGCGGCCTCGCCCCGCTGAACAACATCAGCGGCATGGTCGGGGGGGCGATGAAATGAATCGCACCTGGATGCTACTGGCGGCGCTCGGTTGCACAGCGGCGATGGCCGACAGCAACAACAACGCCAACATCGATAGCTCGGGCACGCAGTACAACGGCGTGGTCTCGATCAACCAGGCTGCGGGCGATCAACAACAGTTGAGCAACAACGTTGCGATCGCTGTGGGCCACAACGCCCAGTCAACGGTGACCGTCACGCAAAAAATCAGCGGCGCTGCGGCCGACCGCGCGCTGAACGCCAGGACGACGATCCAGGGCAACGCTTTCAGCAATGGCAACGGTGCACTGAGCGTCAATCAGTCGGCCGGGGCCCAGAACCAGATGATCAATGCCGTGCGAATCAGCGTCAGCGCTGGCCCGCAGAGCATCGACGACAGCGTCATGTCGCAACAGAACGTTGCGCTTGCAACCGACTCAGGATTGACCTCTACCACTGGCAGCCGCCAGGTCGTGACCAGCGACCAGGCCTTCACCGGCAGCCGTGGAGTGGTTCAGGTCAACCAGAGCGCCGGGGTGGGGAACCGAGTGGCTAACACCCTGAATTTACGACTCAACTGATGGAGCTGAGTCGCTAGCTGGAACGTACCAACACTTAACCAACTAATAGAAGCAAGGAGATACACCATGAAAACTACAATGGCCCTCAAACCACTGGCTTTCGCTCTCGCTGCGCTCATGGCTGTTGCTGCTCAAGCGGGTCAACCCAACCATCATCCACAGTCTGCGCCAACGACCGCAGCGGCGACCACCCAAGACGGTCAAAGCAACCACGGCAACGTGGTGCTCAATGACAAAACCAAGAACAACGCTTCGGCAAATGACTCCTACAACAACATCAGCGGCGTGGCCAACGGCAACGTGCTGAGCGGCGACAACAACCAAGGCAAAAACGATGTCGCCATCGTATCCGGCGACGCCGACTTCGTATTCGCCAGCACCGGCACCGCACAGTCGAACACCGGCAACCTGGTGATCAACAGCGGCACCAAAAACAACGCATCCCTCAACGACAGCGGTAACCACGCTTCGGGCGTGATTCAACTGAACGCCGCATCGGGCACCTCCAACCAGGGCAGCAGCAGTGTTGCAATCGCCTCGGGTAATGGCGACAGCGGCGCCGCAACCGTCGCCGGCGTGCAGGACGTGTCGGGTAACCTGACCCAGAACCTGAGCAGCGGCCACGGCTGGAGCAGCAAACCGGTGGTCAACAACGCCAGCGTGAACAACTCGATGAACTTCAGCTCCGGCGTGTCGAACTCCAACGTTCTGTCGGGCAGCAACAACCAAGGTCAGAACAACGTCGCAATCACTCGCTTCTGATGCAGACAGGGCCTTGGCAACAAGGCCCTTTTTATTTCCAGTGTCCAACAGGTCCTACGATCATGCGCTTTGGAGCCCTCCTTCTGCTGCTGGCACTCACCGGCCCGACCTGGGCGGCGCAAATGGCCGTGGTCATGCCTAACGGCGCGGTGGTCTACAAGAAGGTCGAGAGCATCCGTGAGCGCAAGTTCGCCAACCTGGTGGAACAGAAAACCGACTTCAGCTGCGGCGCGGCCGCACTGGCGACCATCCTGCGCCAAGCCTATTGGATGGACGTGGATGAAGACCACGTCATCAAGGGCATGCTGGTCAACGCCGACCAGAACCTGGTGCGCACCCAGGGCTTTTCGATGCTGGACATGAAGCGCTACCTGGAAAGCATCCACATGCGCGCCAAGGGCTACCGGATCACCCCGCAAGTACTGATCACCGTGAAAGTGCCGGTGGTGGTGTTGCTGGATATTCGTGGCTACAAGCATTTCGTGGTGTTGCAACGGGCGGACAACGACTGGGTGTACATCGGCGACCCCGTGCTGGGTAACAAGCGCTATGCCAAAGACGATTTCGTCAAAGGCTGGAACGGCATTGTGTTCGCGGTTATCGGCGAGGGCTACGACAAGGCCAACGCCCTGCTCACGCCGCCCAACCCACTGACCGCCAAGAGCCAACTGAACGAATTCAGCCCCGTACGCGACAGTGAATTGATGGACTTCGGTTTTATCCAGAGCGACTTCTTGTAGAAGCGCAATAAGGAGCAGGATGCTCCAGGAGCACACGATGAACACTCGAAGCTGGCTGACGGTCATGTGCCTGGCAGCCTCAGTACCTGCCTATGCTTCCTCGGCGTTCAAGCCGATCGAACTCAAGGACTCGGAAATGGCCGAGCTGCGTGGGCGTTATGTCATGCCGGGGCGGATTATCAGCTTCGGGATCGTCATGAGCAGCACCTGGACCAATGCCGCCGGTGCAACCGTTACCGGCACGGCCAATATGCAGGTCAGCTCAGCCACCGTGACCCCTCAGTTTTACGTGCAGGTGACCGGCAATGATGGCACCGGCGTCACCAAGCAACCACAAGGCACTGGCACGGTCATCGGCGGCGCAGGCCTGGGCACGGGCCAGGGCGTGACGCAAAGCGTGCGCGCGGCGGGCGACGGCAACACCGCCAGCAACGGCGTGGACATCAACGTCACCCAAAACGGCCTGGCGCCTGCCAACTACGTACAATCAGGGCAAGCGCTGATGGCTGGCCAGCCGATCACCGGCGGCACCGCTGCCGGCCAGGTGACGGTCACGGCCAATAACGGCGGGCTGCAAATGGCGCTTCAGGCCAGTAACAACCAGGGCAATGCGGTGCAGCAAATCGGCGGCGGCAACGTCCTGCAAGGCACGGTCATTCAAGGCAACAGCAACTTTGTGAACAACATGACCCAACTCAATGTGGTGCTGGGCAACAACGGTCTGAACAACCTCACGCAAAACCTTAATCTTGATCAACTCAAAGGCCTACGCCCCTCCGGATATTGAACTACGCTGAGCCACGACACTTACGCATTAGAAAGGGACGGCTTATTTCATGCATCGATCGTTATCGTTACGTGCCGTGGTTTGCTTGAGTACGCTCTTGCCTGCATCAATGCTATACGCCGCGCCGGATGCCGACATTGAGACCTTGAAGCAGGAACTGCTGGAACTCAAACAACGCTATGAAGTGCAGCAAAAAGCACTGGCCGTACTGGAACAACGCGTACGACAGGTAGAAGACCAACCCGCAACTCCCGCCCCCAAACGCTTGGCCAAATCCCCCGCCGACTTCCAGAAAGGCGGCACCACCGTGGCCGGTCATACGCCTGGCACAGGTGCGGCGGCAGCTTCGGGTGGCGCCGGCGGCGGCAGTTCCTACGGGCAAAGCCTCAAGGACGACTCGGCCCCGGCACAAAGCGTGAGCAACCTGTACAACGAAGCCAGCGGCTTTTTCGGTAACGGCAAGTTCAGCTTCGAAACCGGCCTTACCTATGCCCGCTACGATGCTCGCCAGCTTTCCCTCAACGGCTTTTTGGCCCTGGACTCCATCTTCCTGGGCAACATTAACCTGGACCGAATCAAATCCGACAGTTGGACCCTGGACCTGACCGGGCGCTACAACCTGGACAATCGCTGGCAGTTCGACTTGAACGTGCCGGTGGTGTACCGCGAGTCGACTTATCAGTCGGGCGGTGCCAACGGCGACTCCAACGCCACGTCCGAAGCGTCGGTGACCCGAGACCCGACCATCGGCGATGTCAACTTCGGCATTGCTTACAAGTTCCTGGATGAAAGCGCCAACCTGCCGGATGCAGTGGTGTCAGTGCGCGTCAAGGCCCCGACCGGCCAGGAGCCCTACGGCATCAAGCTGATCGAGCAAGCCAATAACAATAACCTTGCCGTGCCGGAAAGCCTGCCGACGGGCAACGGTGTGTGGTCGGTAACGCCAGGCATTTCCCTGGTGAAAACCTTCGATCCGGCGGTGCTGTTCGGCTCGCTGTCGTATACGCATAACTTCGAAGAGTCATTCGGCGATATCAGCCCTAACGTCAACCAGAAAGTCCCCGGCAAAATCAGCCTGGGCGACAGCTTCCAACTTGGCCTGGGGGTCGCCTTCGCCCTCAACGAGAAAATGAGCATGTCATTTTCCGTGTCGGACCTGGTGCAGCGCAAGAGCAAGATCAAACAAAACGGCCAGGACTGGCAGTCGGTGGTGTCCAGCGATGCCAACGCCGGTTACTTCAACGTGGGCATGACCATTGCCGCCTCAGAAAACCTGACCATCGTGCCGAACCTGTCGATCGGTATGACGGACGATGCGCCGGACTTTACGTTCAGCTTGAAATTCCCGTACTACTTTTAAGCCGCGCAAGGAAAAGCCCCGCAACGATAAGGGTCGTTGCGGGGCTTTCGTTTTACCCGCCCTAGCGGATCTGGTGCTTGTGCAGCAATCGGTAGAACGTCGGCCGGGAAATCCCCAGCACACGGGCTGCGACACTCAGGTTGTCGCTGTGCCGATTGAGCACATCGCACAGCGCTTGGCGTTCGGCGCGGTGCTTGTAATCTTCCAGTGTAGCCATCGGTGGCGCAATTGCCTGCTCGCCCAGCAAACCCAGGTCCGCCGCTTCGATCTGTCGCCCTTCGGCCAGCACCAGGCCGCGGCGCACGCGATTGGCCAACTCGCGCACGTTGCCAGGCCATGGGTGTTGCCCCATGGCTACCAGTGCATCCTCGCTGAAGCTGCGCGGGCGGCGCCCGGTTTCCTGACTGTAGAAGCGTGAAAAGTGGTTGGCCAGCATCGCTACATCGCCGTGGCGCTCACGCAAGGGCGCGGTGACCACCTGCAGCACATTCAGGCGGTAATACAGGTCTTCACGAAAGGTGCCCTTCTCAACCGCGGTTTCCAGGTCGACGTGGGTTGCCGCCAATACCCTTACATCCACGGGGATGGGTTGGCTGCCGCCGACACGTTCGATTTGCTTCTCTTGCAAAAAGCGCAAGAGGTTGGCTTGCAGTTCCATCGGCAAATCACCGATTTCATCCAGAAACAGCGTGCCACCGTGAGCCGCCTCGATGCGTCCGACCTTGCGCTGATGCGCGCCGGTAAACGCACCTTTTTCATGGCCGAAGAGTTCGGACTGAATCAGGTGTTCGGGAATTGCACCGCAGTTGATGGCCACAAACGGCTTGGCGTGGCGCTGGGATTTGCGGTGCAAGGTCTTGGCCACCAGCTCTTTACCGGTGCCGCTGTCACCGCGAATCAACACCGGCGATTCCGTCGGTGCCAGCTTGGCCAAAAGCTTGCGCAGTTCACGAATCGGCCGGCTGTCACCCAGCAATTCATGCCCGGGCTCATCTATCAGCGTGTGGCCCTTGCCACGCAGGCGGGCCATGCCGAACGCACGCCCCAGCGTGACCTGCACGCGCGCCACGTCAAACGGCAAGGTGTGGAAGTCGAAAAACCACTCGCAGACGAAATCTCCGACGTTTTGCAGGCGCAAAACGTCCTGGCTAAGCACCGCGATCCACTCGGTGCCGCTGCGGCTGATCAACTCCTTGACCGCTTCCGGGCGCTCAAGGTGATAGGGCTGCAAGCGCAGCAGGCCAACATCGCAAGACCGATCGCCGACGGTTCCAAGGGCGCAGCTGTCCACTTCCCATCCGGCGGTGCGCAGACCGGGCAGCAGTCCGTGGCAGTCATCACACGGATCGACCACAAGCAGACGACGCTGGACAGGTGTAACAACCATGACTATTCCTTGGCGCCAATATTCTTAAAGTTATTTAGAAACAAAGGTTTGTGAGGCCTGGCGCTAACACTAGCAAGGTATTGACGCGCGCCTTGTACCATTTCGCTATAAGTGTTGGCAGAAAGCCACTGCTGAAGGTTTCCAAGTAAAAAATCGCCGCGCACAGAGACGTTCATTCAGCTTTCAAAACAGCCGCTTATCTGACGTTGATCACGGAAAGTTAAAATTTCTTGCTCTAGCATGTGACCCGTACCCCGCCGTCGAGCATCAGTACAAGTAACTCGCCGTCTGGCTCGCCCAACCGACGGCACTCACTTGAATGGGCATTAGAGAGAAGACTCACATGAACGCCCCGCTCCGCATCAACGAAGCTCTTTTGATCGCAGACCGTGCTTTTCAGCCCTTTCAGTGCGTGGCCTGGCACGATGGCAATGGCGCCCTCAGCCTGAGCGTCATCGACCGCACCAACACGCGTATTGGCAGCAAACAGCTGTCCTCGAGCGCCTATACCGACCCGGCTCAGTTGGAAGATTTGTTGTTACAGGCTCGCGCCGAACTCGACAAAGATGGTTATAAGTTGCAGTCCTGGGCAATGCCCAAGTAAGACAACACAGCAACTTCCGATCATTGCCCTCATGTAAAAACAATGATCGGAAGTTCAGTGCATCTGCGTTGGCCAGTGACGGCGCTTATCGCGCCGCCAGAATAAACCGCTCTAACGCTTGTGCAGCACCATCCTCGACATTGCTGCCGGTGACGACGCTGGCCTGACGTTTGACGGCCTCTTCTGCCTGGCCCATGGCAATCGACAAACCGGCGACGTGAAACATCGCCGGGTCGTTGCCGCCGTCGCCAATGGCGGCTGTCTGCTCAAGCGGTACACCCAGGTGTGCAGCCAGGGCTTTCAAGGCATCACCCTTGTTGGCCTGCATCGCTGTTACGTCCAGGTAAATCGGTTGCGAACGCGACACATGGGCCAGCCCCTGAACCTTGGGCTGCAACTGCGCTTCCAGCTCTATCAGCAACTCAGCATTGCGACTGGCCGCGACAATCTTGTCGACCCGATCCAGGTACGGCTCAAAACTCTCCACGACCAGTGGCCCATACCCCAGGCCAGCGGCTTCAACCGCTACCATCGGCCCGGGCGGATCACGCCGCAGCCATTCGCCATCGGCAAACAGCCAGACTTCGACGTCCGGCTGCCCGGAGAACAGCGCCAACGTGACCAGCGCCGCCTCCGCCGGCAGATGGTGGGCCAGCAGCACGCTGCCATCGGGGTTGATCAACGTGCCGCCGTTAAAGCCTGCCACCGGCACATCGATGCCGAACGTTTCGATCATCTGCATCATGGCCTTGGGCGGCCGCCCGCTGGCCAGGCTGAAGAACACGCCGGCGTCGCGCATGGCGCGCACTGTATCAATGGTGCGCTGACTGGGCGTGTGGTCGGGACGCAACAGCGTCCCGTCCATATCGCTCAGGACAAATCGGATGGGATGGATCGCGGCATCATTCATCCCAGGCTATGCCAGGTACGGCCATCGCGGGCCAGCAAGGCATCGGCCGCTGCCGGACCATCTTCACCGGCCTTATAAGCCTGGATGCCATCGTCCTCTTTCCAGGCGTCAAGGAACGGCTGCACCGCACGCCAGCCGTTTTCGATGTTGTCAGCGCGCTGGAACAGGGTCTGGTCACCGGTCATGCAGTCGTAGATCAGGGTTTCGTAACCCGTCGACGGCTGCATCTCGAAAAAGTCTTTGTAGTCAAAACCCAATTCGATATTGGCCATCTCCAGGGTTGGCCCAGGCTTTTTGGCCAGCAGGTCGAACCACATGCCTTCATTGGGCTGGATCTGGATTTTAAGGTAGGTGGGCTTGAGCTCATCCACTTCGGTATCGCGGAACTGCGCATACGGCGCGTGCTTGAAGCAGATCACGATTTCGGTGTCGCGAATGCTCATGCGCTTGCCGGTGCGCAAGTAGAACGGCACGCCGACCCAGCGCCAGTTGTCGATCATCACCTTGAGGGCAACGAACGTCTCGGTGCTGCTGTCGGGCGCGACGTTGGCTTCTTCGCGGTAGCCGGGAAGCGCCTTGCCGGCGATCTCGCCAGCGGTGTACTGACCGCGTACCGAGTTGGCCCGCGCGTCTTCCAACGACCAGGGCCGGATGGCGCCGACGACCTTGGCTTTTTCACCACGCACCGCATCGGCACCAAACGCCGCCGGCGGCTCCATGGCTACCATTGCGAGCAACTGGAACAGGTGGTTGGGCACCATGTCGCGCAGGGTGCCGGTTTTTTCGAAGAAATTTCCGCGGGTTTCTACGCCGACGGTCTCGGCCGCGGTGATTTGCACGTGGTCGATGTAATGGTTGTTCCAGAACGCTTCAAACAGCACGTTGGAGAAACGGCTGATCAGAATGTTCTGCACCGTTTCCTTGCCCAGGTAATGGTCGATGCGGTAGATCTGCTTCTCGCTCATTACCTTGAGCAGGCACGCGTTCAGCGCTTCGGCGGTGGCGAGGTCGGAACCGAAGGGTTTTTCGATCACGACACGACGGAAGCCGTCGTCGGTTTCATTAAGCAAGCCGGCGCTGCCCAGGCGCTGCACCACTTCACTGAAGAAGCGCGGCGCAGTCGCCAGGTAGAACACCGCATTACCGGTGCCGCTGTCGGCGATCTTCTTGCCGATGTCGGCGTAGGTGCTGTCGTCGAGGAAATCGCCCTCGACGTAGCTGATGCCCTTGGCCAACTGAGCCCACAACTCTGGGTCGAGGGCGTTTTCGGCATTGCCCTTGACCTTGCTTGCGGCCTCGGTGCGGATGAAGTCCTCGAGTTTCTTGGCGAAGTCGGCATCACTGATGGCGTTGTGATCAACGCCCACAATGCGCAGGCCTTCGCCCAGCAGCCCGTCACGACTCAGGTTGTACAGCGCCGGCATGAGCAGGCGCTTGACCAGGTCGCCATGGGCGCCAAACAGAAAGAGCGTGGTGGGCGGAGCAGGTTCGGCCTTGGGTTTCTTGCCGTTGGCGGTCATTTTTTGGAAGTCTCCACATGGCCGCCAAAGCCGAAGCGCATGGCAGACAGCATTTTGTCACCGTAGGTGCTCTGCTGACGGGAACGGAAGCGAGCGAACAGCGAGGTGGACAGCACCGGTACCGGCACCGCTTGCTCCATGGCCGCTTCGATGGTCCAGCGGCCTTCGCCACTGTCGGCCACGGAACCTGAGTAGCCGTCCAGCTTTGGATCGGTGGCCAGGGCGTCGGCGGTCAGGTCCAGCAACCAGGACGAGACCACGCTGCCACGGCGCCAGACTTCGGCGATGTCAGCAACGTTGAGATCAAAGCGCTGATCTTCCGGCAGGTTTTCCGAGTTTTTGGTCTTGAGGATGTCGAAGCCTTCGGCGAAGGCCTGCATCATTCCGTACTCGATGCCGTTGTGAATCATCTTCACAAAGTGCCCGGAGCCCGCTGGACCCGCATGGATATAGCCATGCTCGGCACGGCTGTCAGCCGAGGCGGAACGGTCCTTGGTGCGAGGGATATTGCCCAGGCCCGGGGCCAGGCTGGCGAAGATCGGGTCGAGGCGCTGTACAGTCTCGGCGTCGCCACCGATCATCATGCAGTAGCCACGCTCCAGGCCCCAGACGCCGCCGGAGGTGCCGACGTCGACATAGTGCAGGCCTTTTTCCGACAGGGCTTTAGCGCGACGTACGTCGTCTTTATAGTTGGTGTTGCCGCCGTCGATGATCACGTCACCGTCTTCAAGCAGCTCACTGAGTTCATTGATGGTGTTTTCGGTCGGGTCGCCTGCAGGCAGCATGACCCAGATGGCGCGAGGCTTTTGCAGCCCGGCTACCAAGGCCTTCAAGTCGGCAACGCCTGTGGCGCCCTCCTCGCTCAAGCCTTTGACGAATGCTTCGTTACGGTCGTATACAACGGTGGTATGCCCATTGAGCATCAGGCGCCGCGCAATGTTACCGCCCATGCGGCCTAGTCCGATAATCCCCAGTTGCATGTGCTGATGCTCCTAACTGCTAAATAAATGTGTGACATAGTTTATAGCGCAATGAGGCTAATGAGGGTTAGTCCAGAGCGGATCCTTGTAGTTTCATGACAAAAAAAGGCCATCGTTTCAGCATCACGGCCGCAAAAGTCACAGCGACCATCAAAAATAAAAAAGTTCCATTGATTCAAAAAAGAATTCAGAATCGCTGCGACTGTTGCCGAGGACCTCGATTAAGCGTTCCGGCACCGCGATCTACCGGCTATTTGCGAGGTAAGCAATGAGCACAGCACAGACGATGCGCCCGCCACAGACCCTCTATGTCACCGTCCGTCGCGACGAACTGCGCCAGTTGAAAGACGAGCGCGATCAGCTGCAGCAGGAAGTCCTGCGCCTGCGCTCACACCTTCAGGCGCAAATCAATCAAACGTCCGGGCCTCAGCCCGCACTTTGCTGAACGTGGGCTGAACGAAGCGTTCAGGAATAACTCACGAAGTTTTCACATCCTCCTCCCGATACTCCCGCCGAATAGGGCCACCCACATGCGGTAGCCCTCTGCTGCGCGTATTCCTGCGCGGCAACTGGCAATTATCGGGTTGGAGCGCTGGATGGCGATGTTCAAACGCAGCACGAAGTCTGCGAAAGGCTTTGATTGGGCCGGCCTTGGCTGGTTGTTTCTGTTTTTCTGGTATTTCTCGGGTATTACCCAACTGCTGATCCAGCTGACCGGCACTTCCGGCTTCAGCGGTTTTCGCCAAGCCTTCTTCCTGAGTGCGTTCTGGCTCGCGCCCATGCTGCTGTTCCCGCGCCGTACGCGCCTGCTCGCCGCCTTGATCGGCGTTGTGCTGTGGGCTTGCTCCATGGCCAGCCTGGGTTATTTCTTCATTTACCAGCAGGAATTTTCCCAAAGCGTCATCTTCATCATGTTCGAGTCGAACATCTCTGAAGCTGGCGAATACGCCACTCAATACTTTGCCTGGTGGATCGTGCTGGCGTTCATTGCCCACACTGCCCTGGCGATTTTCCTGTGGACCCGCCTGCGCCCGGTTTACCTGCCGCGCGGTCAGTCGATTCTCGCGGCCACCGCGATTGTCCTGGCGGTGGTCGGTTATCCGTTGGTGAAACAGATTGCAACCAACCCCACCATGGAACTGGCCATCGATGGCTTCGAGTCGCGGGTCGAGCCCGCTGTGCCGTGGCAGATGATCGTCGCCTATCGACGCTACACCGAGCAGCTGAACAGCATGCAAGGCATGCTCACGAGCGCCAGTCAGATCCCGCCCTTGAAGAACCTCAAGGACAGCATGGCCGGCCAGCCGTCGACCCTGGTCCTGGTAATCGGTGAGTCCACCAACCGCCAGCGCATGAGCCTTTACGGCTACCCGCGCAATACCACGCCGGAACTGGACAAGCTGCGCGACCAACTGGCGGTCTTCGATAACGTCATCACGCCGCGCCCCTATACGATTGAAGCGCTGCAACAGGTGCTAACCTTTGCCGACGAAGAAAACCCTGACCTGTACCTCAAGACACCGTCGATTGTCAGCGTGATGAAACAGGCTGGCTACAAAACCTACTGGATCACCAACCAGCAGACGATGACCAAGCGCAACACCATGCTCACGACCTTTTCCGAACAGGCCGACGAGCAGGTGTACCTCAATAACAACCGCAACCAGAACGCCCGCCAGTACGACGGCGACGTGCTGGCACCGTTCGCCAAGGCCCTGGCCGACCCCACCGAGCGTAAGTTCATCGTGGTCCACCTGCTGGGCACCCACATGAGCTACCAGTACCGTTATCCGCCGACCTTTGACAAATTCACCGATCGTCAGGGCGTACCGCTAGGCATCAGCGACCAACAGTTGCCCACTTACAACAGCTACGACAACGCGGTGCTTTACAACGACTTCGTGGTGTCGAGCCTGATCAAGGACTACGCCAAGACCGACCCCAACGGCTTCCTGCTGTACCTGTCGGACCACGGCGAAGACGTATTCGACTCGGCCGGCCATGGCACGCTGGGGCGCAACGAAGGCAAGCCGACGGCACCGATGTACACCATTCCGTTCATGGCGTACGCCTCGCCGAAGTGGCGCGAAACCCACGACTGGAGTTTCGCCAGCGACCTGCAACGCCCTTACAGCAGCTCGCAACTGATTCACACCTGGGCGGACATGGCCGGGCTGAGCTTTGATGAATGGGACCGCAGCAAAAGCCTGGTCAATGACAGCTTCAAGGCGCGCCCGCGGATGATTGGCGACCCGTATATAGGACAGAAAAAAGGCCTTATCGATTTCAGCTTGATCAAGCCGAAGAAGGTCGATGCCGCCGAAGTGGTGGTCAAGTAGTCACCGGCTTTGTAACACAAAGATAACAATCATTCTCGTTTGAGCCTAAAGTTCCCCCGCTCCTTTCGTCTTTGAGCCATGCCTTCCCTTTCCGGGGTGGCATCGAAGACGACAAGGAGTCTGCTGCGATGTTCGCGCCTTTTACCCGTTCCATGACCCTCACCTTTGGCCTGTTCGGCGCCGTTGCAAGCCCGGAGCTGATGGCTGATACCGACCCCGAACACCTGCCGGCCAAAGCCTACGAACTGGGTGCGACCAGCATTACCGCCGAAGGCCTGGGCACCACTACCGAGCACACCGGGGCTTACACCACCGGCTCGATGAGCACCGCCACCAAGCTGAACCTGTCCATCAAGGAAACCCCGCAATCCATTTCGGTGATCAGCCGCCAGCAGATGGATGACTTCAATCTCAATACCCTCACCGATGCCTTGCGCCAGACCACCGGCGTTACGGTGCAGCACCTGGATTCGGACCGGGCGAGTTACTCTTCCCGCGGCTACTCGATCAGTAACTTCCAGATCGACGGCATGCTCAATACCTTTGGCCGCATGAAGTCCGACGCCGACACCATCATCTACGACCGCATCGAGGTTGTGCGCGGCGCCACCGGCCTGACGACCGGGGCGGGCGACCCTTCTGCCACCGTGAACATGATCCGCAAGCGCCCCACCACTGAGTGGCAAGCCAAAACCGGCGTCAGCGGTGCCAGCCATGACAACTACTACAGCTATATCGATGTAGGCGGCCCACTGGCGTTTGACGGGCGACTGCGTGGCCGCACCGTGCTGGCGTACCGTGACAGCCAGTCCTTTCGCGACAGCTATGCGATGCAACGGGAAGTGGGCTACGGCATCCTCGAAGCCGACCTGACGGACAACACCGTTGTCGCCGTGGGTTTGGACTACCAGAACAAGCATGTGCAGGGCAGCTCCTGGGGCACCCTGCCCTATTGGAACAGCGATGGCAGCAAGGCTCGGCTGTCGCGCTCCGCCAACCTGGCGACCGACTGGAGCTCCTGGCCGCTTAAAGACAAAACCACCTTTGCCTCCATCGAGCATAAGCTGTCTGCAGACTGGCACCTGAAAGCTGCCTACACCCATCGCCAAAGCGACACGGACGGCAAGGTGTATTACGGCGGCGCCGGCTTTCCCAATCCGGATGGCAGCGGCATGACGGCCTGGACCAACCAGATGGTCGGCACATCGAAAATGGACGTGGTGGATTTGAATATCGCCGGTTCTTATTCACTGCTGGGGCGCGAGCATGAATTGATGGTTGGGTACGGCGAATCCGAACAGCGCGATACGGCGCCTTTTCAGCGCGTCAATAATCCCCAGGGCTACACGGACATCAAAGATTGGCGACACATGAGTGGCATCGCCAAGTTCCCGGACCGCACCACTGACCTCAAGGGCGAGCACAGCAGCCGAAAACAGAAGGCGGGTTACCTCGCCACACGCCTGAGCCTGACCGACCGGCTGCATGCCGTATTGGGCAGCCGCTATGGGAGTTGGGAAATCGAAAGCGTCTCACCTGAATACAACACCGATAACCAACTGACCCAATCCACTAAAACCCGCCAGACCCACAACGACATGTGGACGCCTTACGCTGGCCTGCTTTACGACCTCACACCCGAATACACCGTGTACGCCAGCTACACCGATATTTTCAACCCGCAAACCGCGCGGGATTCCAGCAAGAAGTATTTGGAGCCGGTGGTGGGCAGCAACTATGAAATAGGCCTCAAAGGCAGCCTGTTGAACGAACGCCTGAACCTGGCGACGGCGTATTTCTGGAGCACCCAGGATAACGTGGCCGAACTGGACAACAACGCCGCGCCGGACCCGATCAGCCGCGAGCAGTTCTACACCGCCAGCGGCAAAGGCAACAAGGTGCAGGGCTTTGAAGTTGAGGTGTCAGGTGAAGTCATGCCGGACTGGAATCTGTCTGCGGGTTATACCTATACCCACTCGACGAATGGTGACAAGCAGCGCAACAACACCAACCTGCCGCTCAATCTGCTGAAAATCTCGACGGCCTATCGCCTGCCGGGTGAGTGGCGCGGGTTGACGGTGGGCGGCGCGGTTAATTGGCAGAGCGATTTTTACGATTTCGCTGACCGACCAACAGGCGGCCGCGACGAGAACGGCTACCTGAACACTGAGAGCACCAAAATCACCCAACAGGCCTACACCGTGGTCAACCTGATGTCGCGCTACCAATTTGACGAACATGTTTCAGCGTCGCTTAACATTAACAATCTATTTGATAAAAAGTATTACGAACGTGTCGGCTTTTATAATGGTGTGTATTGGGGCGACCCGCGATCCGTCACGCTTGCACTGGACTGGAAGCTTTAAATCGCTGACCCGAAGTTAACAAAATCGTTAACTTCGGGGCCCCAAGCCGTTAATTCCCACTTAATAAGATCGCCCCACAATCGCCCCATGAATCTGATCACGGACGAGGCGGATACCGATCACACTTAATGGGGATACCTCTTATGAAACTTTCGACCTTGATGCTTGCCAGCCTGATGACCCTGACTTCCGTAGCAGCCTTCGCAGAAGGCGGTTCAGAGCGATCGAAGGAGTTCTATAACAACTTCACCTTCATGCAACAGAAGACTCATGGCACCACAGACCAAACAGCGATTGCCGATGGCAAGAATGTAAAGACCCACACGGTTGAACAATCCAGTGAAGAGCCGCAACCCAATAGCTGATTTAATACTTAGTTAATCCGCATTGCCCTGTGCCATCCCGCTCCGTTGGCAAAGGTTAACTTGGCGCCATTTAATGGCGCCTTTTTTTTGCACGTTATTTATCAAAGCGCTTTGTTCCACAACAGCCTGCGCCCCTGTGCCGGATCAAAGATCCGATTCATCAAAACCAAACTTGCGATACGCCGCCTGTTCCACGTCATTACCCTCGAGCACTTCAAGGGTGATCTTGCAGCAACCACGCTGCCGGGCGATTTCCCTGACCTTTCGCAGCATTTTCTGACTCAGGCCCAGGCGTCGGCGTGCACCGCATTGGTGTAGCTGGCTTGCAGCACCAGCGTGTCTGGGATGTCCGTTTGCTTCCTCGATGATGCGCCGTGCGCGAAAAGACTCCGAAAAAACTCCTAGGTCCCGAAGCGCTGCAGTTGCATCTCCTGCAAGCGACTGAGCGTGCGGCGGAACGGAAACTCCAGGTAGCCTTCGGTGTAGAGGCTTTCCAGCGGCACCTGGGCTTCGATGTACAAGGGCACCTTGCGGTCATAGCACTCGTCCACCAGGGCGATAAAACGTCGCACACTGTCATCGTGCACCGACAACTGCGGCAGCTCGCGGTCACCGGCCACCACACGTTGGGCTGCGTCTTCGGTGCCACGGGCGATTCGGGCCGGGCGTTGTTGCGCGCTCAAGCAGGGGACGTCACCCAACAGGATGGCCGTGAAGCGATCACACAGCAGCATGAAGTCCATGGCGGCCAGCGGCCGCTCGCACAGCTCGGCGTAACGACACCAGAGCACCGTGTCGCAGGATTGCACCGCCACAATCGAGCGCAAGCCGACACTGATTGGCCCGCTGCGCACCGCCTGCCCTGCGCTTAATTGCTTGAACAGCGTCGCGAGCGCATCCGGCTGGTTCACCCAGTAGCGCTGCAGCCCCACGCCGGGATGCAAACGATGATCTTCGCCACCGTCTACCGCTACCACCTGCATGTGCTGTTTGATCGCCTCGATGCCGGGCACAAACCGCTCGCGGTTGAAGCCGTCGGCGTAGAGCTGATCGGGCGGCTGATTGGACGTGCTGACCATCACCACACCCTGATCAAACATGACCTGGAACAAACGGCCGAGAATGATCGCATCGCCAATGTCATTGACGAACAGTTCGTCAAAACACAGCACGCGCACTTGCTGACTGAGCTCGCGGGCCAACGCCTGCAGAGGGTCCTGGATACCCGTGAGTTGAAACAGACGCTGATGCACCCACCCCATGAAATGATGAAAATGCTGACGGCGTGCTGGCACCCGCAAGCTTTGATAGAACTGGTCCATCAACCAGGTCTTGCCCCGCCCCACCGGCCCCCATAGGTACACACCGGTCACTGGCGAGCGGCCCTGGTGCAGGGCTTCGTGGCAGTGTTGCAGGGCTTCAACCGCCCGGCGCTGGGCCTCGTCTGGCACGAAACCGGGCTGGGTAGTGGCGTATTGATAAGCGGCGAGAGGCGAGTCGAAAGTCATGCGCGCCAGTATGACTTACACAGAGATATCCAGCCGCGAAATCTTGCCCTGCTCGTTCAGTCGAAAGGTGTAGCGCAGCTCCAGCGGGCTGCCGGGGAAATTACCGGAAACCACATTGCTGACCAACACTTTGCCGGTGCGATGCTGCACGTTCAGCACTTCAACCCGAGGCTGATAACGACGCCCGGTGTCTTCCATCCAGCGCGCAATCGCGGCGGTGCCGACTTGATGCTCACCCTCATCAAACACATTGGCATCGTCGGCAAAACATTCGGCAATGGTTGAGGTGTTGCGAGTATTGGTCGCGGCGATGTAGGCCACAATCGCGGGTGCCAACTCAGGAATGGACATGGCGCAGCTCCTTTTTAATGATTTATGACGCCATGCTAAGCCAGGGTTGTGTCAGTTTTTGTCAGGAGTAAACGGCGCGGACTCGTTCTGCTCCATCAGCTTGCGCCAGGCTCGCAACAGGTCACTGCGTCGGCCAGGGTAGCGATCACCCTGAGCTTCGGCTGCGGCCACTCGGTCAGTGCGAAAGGTGCGATAAGCGCCGCGCAACTCGCACCACGCCACAATCACGCGCACGTCATTGAGAAAACCCAGGGCCAGCGGCCAGATCAGGCGCTGGCTCTGGGTTTGGCTGGCGTCGGCGTAATCGATTTGCAGCTTGGCCTGGTTGCGGATCGCCTCGCGAAACACGTTCAGCGGCACGCGATTTTCCGGGTAACCGAACCCCGGAGGGCCGGGCAACAGCGTGGGGTTGCGCAATGCTTCCTGGGCGGCGGGATCAAGCACATCGGCGATTTTCGCCAACGCATTGGCCGCGGCGCGGCTCAGCACGTCGTCGCCACGTTGATCGACATAACGCAGGCCCAGCACGATCGCTTCGGTTTCCTCGGCGTTCAGCATTAATGGCGGCAGAAACAGCCCGCTGCGCAACACGTACCCTACTCCGGCCTCGCCAAAAATCGGTGCCCCCAGCGCTGTCAATTCAGCGATATCGCGATACAGCGTGCGCTCGGACACCTCCAGTTGCGCCGCCAGTACGGCGGCCGTCACCGGGCGTTTCTTGCCCCGCAGGGCCTGCAACAAGGTCAGCAATCGTGTGGTACGCGACACGTCAAACCCATCGAGAAAGGAACAAGTACCGAAGCTTAACAGAGCCTCCTGTCAGAAAACGTCAGCAGTAAAAAAGCCCCTTGACCGAATAAATTACGAAGATCATATTAAATACATGTTTCAGAACATGTAAAAATCACCCCACAGGAGTCTTTGTATGCGCAGTAAAGTCTTTGGTCGCCGCAGCGGCCTGCAGGTATCGGAACTGGCCCTGGGCACCGGTAATTTCGGCACAGGTTGGGGCCATGGCGCCGAGCGCGAAGAAGCCAGGCAGATCTTCGATGGCTACCTCGAAGCAGGAGGCAACTTCCTGGATACCGCCAACGGCTACCAGTTCGGCCAGGCCGAAAAGCTGCTGGGGGAATTTATCGCCGCCGAGCGCGACAACCTGGTGGTCGCCACCAAATACAGCCTGCGCACCCAGCCGTCCGATGAAGGCACGCTCAAGCTCGGTAACAACCGCAAAAACATGGTGCGTGCCGTCGAGGAGAGTCTCAAGCGCTTGAACACCGACCGCATCGACCTGCTCTGGGCGCACATGAGCGATAACGTCACGCCGATGGAAGAGATCCTGCGCGGCTTCGATGACTTGGTGCGTGCCGGCAAGATCCACTACGCCGGCCTCTCCAACTTTCCCGCCTGGCGTATCGCCCGCGCGGATCTGTTGGCCGAAGTGCGCAGCTTCGCGCCGATCATCGGCGTCCAGGTGGAATACAGCCTGGCCGAGCGCAGCGCCGACCGCGAGTTGCTGCCGATGGCCGAAGCGTTGGGCCTGGGCGCCACGCTGTGGTCGCCGTTGGGCGGTGGTTTCCTCACCGGCAAATACCGTGAAACGCAGGACGACAACCGCGCCAACAAACTGGGCATGCTGATCCACTCGGAAAAGAGCGCCCGCGAAACCGCCGTACTCGACACCCTGCTGGCAGTCGCCGGCGAACTCAACGCCAGCCCAACCCACGTCGCCATTGCCTGGCTGCGCGAAAAAGCCCGACGCTCGACCACCGCGCTGATCCCGATCCTCGGCTCTCGCACCCGCGCGCAGCTCGATGCAACCCTGGGTGCGCTGAACGTGCAACTTTCGGCCGAACAAGTGACCCGCCTGGATGGCGCCAGCGCCCTACCGCTGGGCGTTCCGCACGCAATTATTGCCGAGCGTTTCCCTACCGACACCGGCTTGGACGCCCCTCGCCCACCCGTTATCTGAGGCGAAAAAAAACGGCCTGCTTAGGCCGTTTTTTTTAATCGCAGACCTTACGCAAGGCTCTTGCTGACCACCTCGAATACGTCGCTGGACAGCTCACCGGAGGCACGAATGCGCTCCAGCTCCGCCTTCATCAGCGCCTGGCGCGCGCCGTCGTATTTGCGCCAGCGGGTCAGCGGCGCCAACTGGCGCGAAGCGATTTGCGGGTTGAACCCGTTCAACTGGATCACCAAATCGGCCAGGAAACGATAGCCCGAGCCATCGGCGGCGTGGAAGTTGATCAGGTTCTGCCCGGCAAACGCGCCGACCAGCGCCCGCACCTTGTTCGGGTTCTTGAGGGTGAACGCCGGGTGCTCCATCAACGCCCTGACGCGCGCCAAGCCGCCCGGCAAGGTGCTGCCGGCCTGCACGCTGAACCACTGGTCCATGACCAGCGGGTTGTCCTTGAAGTTCTCGGCAAACACCGCCAACGCCTGCGCCTTTTCCGCCTCGAACGGCGAGTTGACCAACACGGCCAGCGCCGTCAGGCGCTCCGTCATGTTGTCGCTGGTGTCGAACTGGTCCAGCGTTGCCGCCAGCACTTCCTGCTTGCCGCTGAGCATCAGGTACGACAGCGCAATGTTCTGCAGGGCGCGACGGGCAAAGTGCTCGGCCGCGGCCACGTAAGGTGTCTGCTTGGACAGCTCACGGTTCGCCTGGTAGCGCAGCCACAGCGATTCGTAGAGGTTGTCGGCCAGCTGCTTGCGCGCATACTCACGGGCGGCGTGAATCGCGTCCACATCCGCCACTTCACTGATTTCAGTCAGGTAGGCCTCGCTTGGCAGCGAGAGCATCTCGGCGACCATCGCCTGGTCCAGGCTTTCATCGCTCAACACCGTGCGCAGCGCGTCGATCAGCCGTTGATCCAGCTTCAGCGGCTGACCCGCTTGATGCTGACCGATCAGCTCCTGCAACACTTGCACCGACAGTTGCTGGCCGGCATCCCAGCGATTGAACCCGTCGCTGTCGTGCTGCATCAGGAACATCAGCTGGTCGCGGTTGTACGGGAAGCTCAGTTTCACCGGCGCCGAGAAGCCGCGCAGCAACGACGGCAGCGGCTGTTCGGCGATATCGACGAAGGTGAAGGTCTGCTCGGCTTCGGTCACCGAAATCACTCGGGACGTAGCGCCAGCGCTGGCCTCACCGGCCAGGCGCAAAGCAATACCGGCGCCGTTGGCGTCCAGCAGGCCCAGCGCCACCGGGATCACGAACGGCAGTTTTTCAACTTTGTCCGGGGTTTGCGGGCAGCTTTGACGGAAGGTCAGGCTGTAGGTCTTGGCAGCGGCGTCGTAGGACTCGCTCACCGCCAGACGCGGTGTACCGGCCTGGCTGTACCAGCGTTTGAACTGGCTCAGGTCCGCGCCGTTGGCGTCTTCCATGGCCTTGATGAAGTCGTCGCACGTCACGGCCTGGCCGTCGTGGCGCTCGAAATAGAGGTCACTGCCCTTACGGAAGCCTTCAGCGCCGAGCAAGGTGTGGATCATGCCGACCACTTCCGAGCCCTTTTCGTACACGGTCAGGGTGTAGAAGTTGGAGATTTCGATGAAGCTGTCCGGGCGCACGGCGTGGGCCATGGGGCCTGCGTCTTCAGCGAACTGGTGAGTGCGCAGGTACGCCACGTCCTGGATGCGCTTGACCGTGGCCGAGTTCATGTCGGCGGAGAAGCCGGAATCACGGAACACCGTGAAGCCTTCCTTCAACGACAGCTGGAACCAGTCGCGGCAGGTCACGCGGTTACCCGACCAGTTGTGGAAGTATTCGTGGGCCACGATCGCCTCAACCCGCTGGTGCGCGGCGTCAGTGGCGGTTTCGGCACGCGCCAGCACGGCGCTGGAGTTGAAGATATTGAGGCCCTTGTTCTCCATGGCGCCCATGTTGAAGTCGTTGACCGCCACGATCATGAAAATGTCGAGGTCGTACTCGCGGCCGTAGGTCTCTTCGTCCCAGCGCATGGATTTTTTCAGGCTGTTCATGGCGTGCTGGCATTTGTCGATGTTTTCCGGCTCGACGTAGATGCGCAGCGCCACTTCACGGCTGGTCATGGTGGTGAAGGTGTCTTCGACGCACCACAAATCACCGGCCACCAGCGCGAACAGGTAGGCCGGTTTCTTGAACGGGTCTTCCCAGGTCGCCCAGTGGCGCCCGTCTTCACCCGGGCCGCTGGCAATCGGGTTGCCGTTCGACAGCAGCACCGGGTAGCTGTGTTGCTCGGCGATCACCGTGGTGGTGAAGGTGCTCATCACGTCCGGGCGGTCGAGGTAGTAAGTGATCTTGCGGAAGCCTTCGGCCTCGCACTGGGTGCAGAACATGCCGCTGGATTTGTACAGGCCTTCCAGCGCGGTGTTGGTTTCCGGGTGGATGCGCACGCTGGTGTCGACCGTGAAGGTCTCGCTGGTCGGGTGCAGGGTCAGGTGGCTGTCGGTCAACTGGTAGTCGGCTTCGCTCAGCTCACGGTCGCCCAGGTTGACGGTCAGCAGTTCAAGCTGCTGGCCATCGAGCACCAGCGGCGGCAGGCCCGCACCACGCTCGGGGTTGCGGCGCATCACCAGCTGCGCGTGGACCAGGCTGTGGTCCTCGAACAACTCGAAGGTCAGGTGCGTCTCTTCGATCAGGTAGTCCGGCGCCTGATAGTCCTTCAGGTAAATCATCTTCGGTTGTTCGGTGCGCATGGGTGGCATCCTTTTACTGATGCACGGCGAGCTGGTAGGCCGTGTACTTACGAATGTTGATAACGCCGGTGTCGAAGATCAGGTATTGGCCCTTGATCCCCAACAACGTGCCTTCGGCAATCGGGTTCTTGTCCAGGTTGAAGCTGACGATCTTGGTCGGATACTGCTCGACCGGGTAGCGGATTTCGATCGGCTCAATGTCGGCAATCGTTTGGATGGCCTGCAGGCCAAAGCGTTCCTGCAAACTCAGCAGGCCTTCGGCGCACGAGGCAAACAGCGCATCGCGCACTTCGGTCAGGTTCACCGCCACCGCATCGCCCTTGAGCAGTGCGCGCCAGTTGGTCTTGTCGGCCACCTGGCTGCGAAACAGGTCTTCGACGAAGCCCGATTGCTGGCGGGTCGCCACGCGCATGATCGGCAGCGCCTGGCTGGCGCCCTGGTCCAGCCAGCGTGTCGGCAGCTGGGTGGCGCGGGTGATGCCGACCTTGATGCCTGACGAATTGGCCAGGTAGACCACGTGGTCGGTCATGCAGAATTGCTCGCCCCAGCCCGGATCACGGCAGGTGCCGGCGTCGTAATGGCAACGCTCGGGGCTCATGATGCACAGGTCGCACTGCGCCAGTTTGGTCATGCACGGGTAGCAATAACCCTGGCTGAAACTGGTTTTGGTCTTGCGGCCGCAATGGCTGCAATGGATGGCGCCGAGGTATTCCAGGCGCACGTGCGTGCCGATCAACGGATTGACCGGCACCTCGGTATCGCCCAGGCGAAACGCGTATTGAACGATCGGCTCACCGAGTTGCGCCGACATTTTGCTGACTGCACCGCGACCAATTTCAATCAATGGATCGCATCCGACTTGAACAGAATGTTCGGCACCGGTGTCGATTTCGACGCGCATTCCTGCGGGCCCATGTAGCCGGTGCGCTGCTCTTCGGGCAGGTTCTGGATTTCCCAGGCGATCACCGCTTGCAGCGACAGCTCACGCTGCTCGGCGGTGAGCTTGCGGCCGTCGGACCACTTGCCGATTTCCACGGCGAGCTTGAGGCTCTCGTAAATGTCCGGGGTGATGTTTTCGATCATTTCAGCAAAAGAGGACATAAGGCTCTTCCTTATCAAATGGAGGCTTTGCGGCGGTTGTACAACCCACCCAGCAAGCCCGTCAGGCAACCGATGACCAAGCCGCTCAGATGAGCCGCGTTGGCGATTTCGCCGAAGCCGATCATCGAGATCAGCCCCGACATGCAGAGCACCAGCCATATCAGCATCATCGCCAGCACCCCGCGAGGCAGGCGATAAGCCGGGTTGGGCGACAGCAACTGGAAAATCCAGCAATGCCCGAGCAAGCCATACAACACGCCGGACAGGCCGCCAAACAGGCTCGGGCCGCCATAGGCGTATTGCGCGTAATTGGAAACCAGGCTGAACAGCAGGGTCAGGCCCAGCAGGTTGATACTGCCCTGGCGCACTTCAATGCGACGGCCGAGTTCCCAGTACCACATGCCGTTCATGGCCAAATGCAGGATGCCGAAGTGGATCAGCATCGGCGTGACCAACCGCCACCATTGCCCCGACGCCATGGTCTCGGCAAAGGGCGTGAACTGAAGGTACTCGCCCGTCACATGGAACGGCAGAAACGTCAGCCAGCTCATGGTTTGCAGGTTTTCACCCAGCAACGTCACCGCGCCGACAATGATGCTCGCCAGCAGCACCAGCGCCGTCACCGGGCTGTGGCGTACCTGCTGAACAAAGCTGGGACGCGTAACGGGCGCCCGCTCGGGGATGTCCAGTTGCTGGTCCGGATCACCGTCGGGAAAGCGTTGGTACAACACGCGCACGTCGTCGCTGATGGTTTCGGGCACCCACAGCACCTGCTCGCCGGCCTCTTCGCTGACACGATGGGGCACTTGCATGCGTTGCAGCAACTTGACGAAACCCGCCAGGTCGACACTCAGCGGCAAGCGCAAAACAGCTACGGTGCTCATGAAATAACCTCAGGGCGCTCAACGTCGACCCAGACAAATTTACGCGGATCCAGCTGGGTTTCCTGGTCCAGCCGATACGCCACCAGCTTGCCGTACAGCACAGCGCTGTAATCCAGGCAGGCCAGGTTCGGGCGGATCGGTGCCGGTTTGCCGCTGCGCCAGTAATGCCCGACGAACAGCAAAGGCTCGTCGACGCCATAACGCAGCAGCGAATTTTTTTCACTGGACGACAGCGGCGTACGCGCCACCGGCTCCGGCAGCGCATCGGGCTGGAACACGATGTCGCCATAGGTTTTCGGGTCGTCTTCCCAGAATTTGGTGCGAAAGAACGAGCGCGTCAGCCCATCGCCACCGGTCAGCGTCAGGCCATCCGGCAGGCGCATGTCGGTGCCGCGCAGCAGGCGGTCGAAGGCGTTGCAGGCAAAACTGCCCGGTACGGCGGCGGCCTGCAGAAAGTGCTGGTCGATGCAGCCATCCGGGAACGTCGCGCGCAGCGGCTGGATAAAGCCCTCGTCCCAACACGCGTGCACCACACGGAAACGCCCGGCGTCGACAAACAGCGGCATGTCATAGAACCAGCCGAGAAAGTCGTGCCAGTCGGCCGGGTGGTGCTCGAACTGGGTCAGGGTCTCGTGGATCAACCGCGCGTGGCGTGGGTTGTGCTCGCGCACGAACTGCTTGCCGCTGCCCGGCGGCGCGGGTGTGCTCCAGCCCAGCGCGTTGAACTCGTGGTTGCCCATGATGCACAGCGCCTGACCGGCCTCGGCCATGTCGTGGACAATATGCAGCGCCTCGCGAATGCGTGGGCCACGGTCGATGATATCGCCGAGGAACACCGCCATTCGCGTCGGATGGCGCCAGGTGCCGCCCTGTTTGTGGTAGCCCAACCGGTCGAGCAAATGCTCAAGAGTATGAGCGCAACCGTGCACGTCACCAATCAGGTCGTAGCTACGCGCGGGATCGAGCATCAGTCGCCTCCACCCCCCAAGCGGCTGCCCCAGCCCAACTTGGTCCGGCACACTTCGTAATAGTTGTGGTCCAGCGGGTGGATCAACCGCAACTTCTGCGCCTTCTTGCTCACGGTGATGGTGTCACCGGGGGCGCAGGTGAAATGGTTCTGCCCGTCACAGGAGACTTGCGGGTAGATCTGCATGTCTTTGGACACCACGATTTTCAGCTCACTGTTGCCATCGACCACAATTGGCCGGCTGGACAACATATGGGGGTACATCGGCACGATCACAATGGCATCCAGCTTGGGGTGCATGATCGGCCCGCCGGCCGACAGCGCATACGCCGTGGAACCGGTCGGCGTGGCCACGATCAGGCCGTCGGCCTTCTGGCTGCACACGAACTGGCCGTCGATATACAGCTCGAACTCGATCATCCGCGTCGACTTGCCGGGGTGCAGCACCACGTCGTTGAGCGCGTCGCCCTGGCCGATGGCTTCGCCGTGGCGGCGTACTTCGGCCTGCAGCAGGAAGCGGTTTTCGACCAAGTAATGGCCATCGAGCACCTTGGCCACTTCGACTTCCAGGTCATCGGGGCGGATATCGGTCAGGAACCCCAAACTGCCGCGGTTGATCCCCAGCACCGGCACGTTATGCCGCGCCAACGCCCGGGCTGCGCCGAGCAGGCTGCCGTCACCGCCGACCACAATCACCATGTCGCAGACTTCGCCGAGCATTTTGCGCGACGAGGTTTGCAGGCCATGGCCCGGCAGGATTTCGGCGATGGTGTCTTCGAGGATCACGTGCAGGTGGCGCTCGAGCAGAAACTTTTTCAGTCGGCGGACGGTGTCCAGCACCTGGGTACTGCCCAAGCGACCGATAATGCCGATATTGCGAAATTGCTCCATGGGGCTCCTGCGGGGTTTGGGGTGTGGCGAAAAACAACGATTATGGGCGAAAGGCCGCGTCAGGCAAAATCCTTTGTCGCCGTGAACCCTTGATGACAATGGTTCTCAGCCACCTGTACAGACGTTAAACGGCTATGCTCGGACCATGACTGTGTTCCCGGATTTGCACAACCTGCCCCGCCAACTGCGCCACCCCGAAGTGCGCGATTTGGCGTGGGTGATGCTTGCCCCGCCGATGCTCGCGCAAACACCCTGGCCGCAGCGCCACCCGCTGGCGGGCAGCGAGTGGGTGCAGGCACCGCATCTGCTGGAGCGATGGTTACGCGCGCTCGATCAAGACAGCAGCGCCTTGCAGCACTGGCTAAGCCTTGCCCGCACACGGCGCCTGGGCCTTTACTACGAGCGCCTATGGCAATTTGCCGTGCAGCATGCGCCGGGCGTGGAATTGCTCGCCGCCAACCTGCCGATCCGCCGCGCCGGGCATACCTTGGGCGAGCTGGACATGCTGCTGCGCGACCGCGATGGCGTGCACCACCTGGAACTGGCGATCAAACTGTATCTCGGGCCGCAGGACGGCAACGGCCTGGACGCCGCGCAATGGCTGGGGCCGGGGTGCCATGATCGGCTGGACCGCAAACTGGCACACCTCGCTCAGCATCAACTGCCGATTTCAGCGCGTGCGGAAAGCCGCGAGGCATTGGCGGCGCTGGATATCCAGCAGTTCGATGCGCATTTGTGGCTCGGCGGGTATTTGCTCTATCCCTGGCCCGGCCAGGCCGAACCCCCTCACGGTGCCCATCCGCAGCATCTGCGGGGGCGCTGGCTGCATCAGCGCGATTGGCCGGCGCTGGTCAGTGCCAGCCCGCCGGGGCGCTGGCAACCGCTGCCCAGGCATGCCTGGCTTGCGCCGGCGCATTACCCGCAGGACGAGGTGTGGAGTGAGCAGCAGATGCAAGGCTGGCTGGCAGCACTGGACCCGATGGCACCCGCGCAGTTGTTGGTGCGCCTTGTGCAAAATGGCGAGGATTGGGAAGAAGCCGAACGCCTGTTCCTGGTGGCCGACCTCTGGCCCAACGTCCCAGGCGTTACTTGACCTTCAAGTGCCGTGCGTACCAGGGCCGCCTCGGCACACGCTTGAACAATGCCTGCAAGCCTTCGTCCTCAGCGGCAAAGGTAATACGCAGCGCCAGCTTCATGGTCTCCGGGTCCATCTCCATCGACCTGCCCATCTGCAACCCCGGCGTGGTGCTGCAGCCGTGAGTGTCCGGCCCCAGCCACGGATCGCCCACTTCCACCCAACGCCCCTGCGCGAACCAGTTCACGCCATTGACCTCAAGCCGGCTGACCTCACCGGGGTTGAAGCGCTCGTGGGCGCGAAACCAATCCTCGATGCGGTCATCGATCCAGCCGTGAAAATGCCAGAACACCGGGTTTACATGGGATGAAAACGGATCACCGAGAAAATCGTTCTCCGCCGCATACCAACGCGCGGCAAAGTCCGACGGGTCGCGGGCGAACGGCACCGGCGCGCCGTTGGACGGGTCACGCGGCACCGAGGCCCAGCGCATGTGCAACCAGTCGTGCAGGCCCAGCTCCATTTCCGAACCCAACTGGCCTAGGGTCAGCTTTGCCAGGTAACGTGGGTCGCGGTATTGGGATTCCCAGACCTGAAAGTTGCTGTGGTAAGTCTGGGCCGCCTTGATATCGCTGACCCACTGGGTGTATTCGCTGTCATCCGGCGCCGACCAACAGGGCGGCAGCGCGAAGCCGTCGTGGTTATCGAAGTAACGCACAAAGCCCAGACGGTCACGTTCCAGCGCCGGCTGTGGCTCGGGGAATTGCGGCCACGACGGCAAATCTTGCATGGAACGCGCAGTGCCGAGCATATGGCGGTGCATGAAAAAGAAGTCGATGCCCGAGCCGTTGCGATCTTTGCGTTTGCCACGTGCGTCGCGTTCCTGGCCGCGCGGGCCGGGCTGCCAGCCGATGCCGCGCAAGGCGTCGCGCTTTTCTTCCGAGAGCTTGTGCCACTGGTCGCGGGTGGCGTGCCAGAGTTGGTGAAACAGGCGGTGCTCCGGCGAAATCAGCCAGGCCAGCAGCGTCGGGTTCAGGCCGATGCGTTGGCGGGCTTCGGGAAACAGCTGTTTGTGGGCGATAAAGCGGTTGTCACGCTCGGTCAATGCCAAGGGGCGATCAAGGTTGAGGATCTGCCCGCTGAGGGTGCTGCTGCCGGCATTAGCGAAGTCGGCCCAGACTTCATCGAGGGTCATCTTGAATTCATAGGCCGGTGCGCCGTCGGCCGCCTCGCGGTCGATCAGGCGCCAGTAAAGCAAGGCGCCCTCGCCTGTCAGCACGTCACCGAGTACGCGGTAACGCGGCTCACCTTCGGCGCGCAGGGCTTCAGCGGTGTCCAGGTAGCCGCGCAGGCCACGGCCACGCGGGGCGATGTCCAGCAGCAGTTCCAGGCCTTGCAGTGGCAAGCCCTTTAGCCCGGCGTCGCGGCCTTCCAGGCGCAGGCTCCACACACCGCGCAAAATGTTCGCCAAATGCTGGCCTTCGGTGTCGGCCAAATCCACCGTGGCCTCGCCCGGGGTAATGGGGAATTCTTCTTCACGCGTCAGCTCGCGATGGGCATAAAAGGCCGCCGGCACGGCAGCGCCCGTCAGCGCCAGGCCTGCGATGAACCCACGTCGAGAGATCGTCATTGTCTACCTTAGGAAACGGCTTAATCAGAGCTAGAACGTTTGCAGCCTTCGCAAATTTACCGCCGCGCGAAGCGGGCCTAAATTTCCCCGGCGATGGCTCGTTCTTCCCTGATAGCAAAGGCCTCAACTGACTGAGATGGCAATGACAAAACCACGTTCGAAAAAGGCGCTGTTGATCGGCCTGCCGCTGGCATTGGCCATCGGCGCCGGGGCCGGCTTTCTGGTCTGGGACCACTGGTTTCGCGGCAATGCCGGTTACCCGCTGGAGGTGATCAAGCAAGCCAATGAAATGCAGGACCGCTTGCTGTCGTTCGACAGCCACATCACGGTGCCGATGGATTTCGGCACGGCCGGCAATGAGGCCGACAAAGATGGCAGCGGCCAGTTCGACCTGGCCAAGGCGGCGCGCGGGCGCTTGTCGGGCGCAGCCCTGACGATTTTCGGCTGGCCGGAAATCTGGAACGGCCCTAACGCGCCGCATAAGCCCACCGACGGTTTTGTCGAGGAGGCTCGCCACGAGCAAGAGGTGCGCTACAAGATCATCTCCGGCATGGTGCGCGACTTTCCCAACCAGGTTGGTATCGCCTACACCCCGGACGATTTGCGCCGCCTGCACGGTGAGGGCAAATTTGCGGTGTTTATCAGCATGCTCAACGCCTACCCGCTGGGCGATGACCTGAACCAACTGGACCTGTGGGCGGCGCGCGGCATGCGCATGTTCGGCTTCAGTTATATCGGCAATAACGCCTGGTCCGACTCGTCGCGCCCACTGCCGTTTTTCAATGATTCGACCGACGCCCTCGAAGGGCTGTCGCCCATCGGCCAACAGGCAGTGCATCGCCTCAATGACCTGGGCGTGATCATCGACGTGTCGCAAATGTCGACCAAAGCCCTGGAGCAGGTGGCGCAATTGAGCCGCACGCCGATGGTGGCGTCCCACTCGGCGCCGCGCGCCTCGGTGGATATCCCGCGCAACCTCAGCGACAAGGAGTTGCAACTGATCAAGAACAGCGGCGGCGTGGTTCAAGTGGTGGGCTTCCCGGCCTATTTGCGTCCGCTGAGCCAGCCAACCCAGGACAAACTCAACGCCCTGCGCGCGCGGTTCGACCTGCCGCCGCTGCCCAACCTGGCCATGGCCCTGATGCCCGGCGACGCAATCATTGCCGCCTGGCCCGAGCAGAAGTTCGGCCAGTACGCCCAAGGCCTGTACGGCATTCTCGAAGAAGAACCCAAGGCCACCCTCAAGGATTGGGGCGACGCCATCGACTACACCGTGCGCAAGATCGGCATCGATCACGTCGGCATCTCGTCGGACTTCAACGACGGCGGCGGCATCCAGGGCTGGGAGAACGTCGGCGAGGTGCGCAACGTCACCGCTGAGCTGATCCAGCGTGGCTACTCCGAAGCCGACATCGCCAAGCTGTGGGGAGGCAACTTCCTTCGGGTGTGGGACCAGGTACAAAAAGCCGCCAAGCCCTTGGCCAACCGCTAACCACCTAGAAGCACGTCCATGACTGATCGCCGTACATTTCTCAAACAGGCCGGTGTCTTCGCCGCCAGCCTGCCGCTGGGCGCTGCGCTGATACCTCAAGCATTGGCCGACAACCCGGCACCCGCTGCGAACGACCCATGGACGGGATTGAAACAGCTGTTCAACCAGGACCCGAACTACCTGCACTTCTCCAACTTCCTGGTGGCCTCGCACCCCAGGCCGGTGCGCGAGGCGATCGACCGTTACCGCCAGCAGATCGACCGCAACCCAGGGCTGGCGATGGATTGGGGTCTTGAGGAAACCTGGAAACGCGAAGGCCAGGTACGGGAATGGGCCGGTCGCTACTTGAATGCCAAGCCGGCGCAAATTGCCCTCACCGGCAGCACCTCCGAAGGGCTGGCGATGATCTACGGCGGGATAAAGCTGCGGCCCGACCAGGAAATCCTCACCACCGTGCACGAGCATTACGCCACCCAGAACGTCCTGGATTTTCGCGTGCTCAAGCAAGGCACGCAGGTGCGCCGGTTCAGGCTGTTCGAAGACGCCAATCGCGTGTCTGCCGACGAAATCCTTGGCAATATCCAGCGCAGTATCCGCCCCAACACCCGCGTGCTGGGCATGACCTGGGTGCAGTCGGGCAGCGGCGTGAAACTACCGATTGGCGAGATCGGCAGGCTGGTGGACGCACTCAACCGTCACCGCGATGAAAACGACCGCATTCTCTACGTGGTGGACGGCGTGCATGGCTTTGGCGTGGAAAACCTCGACTTCCCCGACATGCACTGCGACTTCTTTATCGCCGGCACACATAAATGGATGTTCGGCCCGCGCGGTACCGGCCTGGTGTGCGCCCGTGACGCCGAAAACAAATATGTGACGCCGATGGTGCCGACCTTCTCCGAAGACACCAATTTCGCCACCACCATGACGCCCGGCGGTTACCACGCTTTTGAGCATCGCTGGGCGGTGGACGAAGCCTTCAAGCTGCATTTGCAGTTGGGCAAGCCGCAAGTGCAGGCGCGCATTCACGCGCTCAACAGCGAATTGAAAAGCCGTTTGCTGGCTCACTCGCAGATCGAACTGGTGACGCCGCGCAGCCCTGATCTCTCCGCCGGTTTTACCTTCTTCCGCGTCAAGGGCCAGGACAGCGAGGCCGTGGTCGCCCACATGATGAAAAACCGCGTGGTGATCGATGCGGTAGACCGCGATGTCGGCCCCGTGATTCGCACCTCCCCCGGCCTGCTTAACAGCTCGGATGAAATCCAGCGCTTCATGGGCTTGCTGAGCCAACGGCTGTGAACCCTTTTTCCTTTGAACGAGATGCCCACATGACTCCATCCCGACTCAAGCCCCTCACTGCCCTGGCGCTGACCGCCCTGTGCGGCGCGCTGTTGCCAGGCCTGGCCCAGGCCGCCACCGCGCAACCGGGCAAAGTATTCAAAGACTGCAAGGACTGCCCGGAAATGGTCGTGCTGCCGGCCGGCACCTTTACCATGGGCACCCCGGAAGACGAAGTCGGCCGCGAGCCCGACGAAGGCCCGATGCATGAGGTGACCTTCGCCAAACCCTTTGCCATGAGCCGCTTCCATATCACCGCCGGTGAATGGGACAGCTATATCCGCCAGACCGGCGTCAAGATCGCCGACGGCGACACCCGCCCAGGGCGCGAATGCATCGCCAGCAAGCCACGCTACCCACAAGGCCCGCGCCAGCCGGCGGTGTGCATGGACATGGACGACATCAAGAACTATGTGGCCTGGCTGTCGAAAAAGACCGGGCAGAAGTACCAGATGGTCAGCGAAGCGCAACGTGAATATGCGGCGCGTGCGGGCACCACCGGGCCGTTTCCGTTTCCTTTCGATGAGGGCAAGGGTTACAGCATCGCCGAACATGCCAACACCTACGGCCCGGCGGATGGCTACAGCTATTCCTCGCCGGTGGGCAGCTACCCGCCGAATGCGTTTGGCATGTACGACATGCATGGCAATGTCTATGAGCGGGTTGCCGACTGCGAGCACCCCAACTACGTCGGTGCGCCCACCGACGGCAGCGCCTGGGTCGAACCGAACTGCGAGAGCTACCAGATCCGCGGCAATGACTGGGGCGAAGCGCCCGTGTTTTCACGCTCGGGCAACCGCAACAATATTTACCCGCAAACGCGCGGCGACTGGATTGGCTTTCGGGTAGTGCGCGAGCTTTAAGCGCGGCGCCGTTCAAAATGTGGGAGCTGGTTTGCCTGAGATAGCGGTGTGTCAATCATCCCTTTATCGACAGAGCCGCCGCCTTCGCGGGCAAGCCCGCTCCCACATTTTGCCTTGCATATGTCAGGCAACATTTCGCGGCAATGGCTGGGAGCGGCTGGGCTTAGGGTCGTGCGCAAGCCGTCAAGACCGCCACCATTCAAATGTGGGAGCTGGCTTGCCTGCGATAGCGGTGTGTCAGTCACCCCTGTATCGACAGGGCCGCCGCCTTCGCGGGCAAGCCCGCTCCCACATTTTGCCTTGCGTACATCAGGTAGAAATTCGCGATACCTGTTGGGGGCGGCTGGGCTTAGGGTCGTGCGCAAGCCGTCAAGACCACCACCATTCAAATGTGGGAGCTGGCTTGCCTGCGATAGCGGTGTGTCAGTCACCCCTGTATCGACGGGGCCGCCGCCTTCGCGGGCAAGCCCGCTCCCACATTTTGCTTTGCGTACATCAGGTAAAAATTCGCGGTACCTGTTGGGGCGACTGGGCTTAGGGTCGTGCGCAAGCCGTCAAGACCGCCACCATTCAAATGTGGGAGCTGGCTTGCCTGCGATAGCGGTGTGTCAGTCACCCCTGTATCGACGGGACCGCCGCCTTCGCGGGCAAGCCCGCTCCCACATTTTGGTTCTGCAGGTACCCATAGGGCTGTGTTCAGGCCTGCTTGGCCAACAACTCCAAGCCTTCGTGCAACGCCGGGAACAGGCTGTTGTTGAAGTTGTTCCAGCGCAGTTCGAGGATGGTGTCCTCGGGCGAAATCTCGGTTTTCAGCACGTCGTGAAACACTTCACCCGAATCAATGCCGTTATCCACGTAGTGGAACGACGCGCCGGTGAGGTACAGCGGCTCGGACGGCGTGGTGGCCTTGGTCGCCCAATCCACCACGGTTTGCCCGCGCGCACCATACAACGCATTCCAGGTGGCGTACGCGCCGCGGCGTTCGTAAGGCGATTCGATGCGCGTAATGCCTGGGTGAATGTTCATGATGCGCCGCGCAAACGGCGCGCCTGGCCGCACCAACTCATCCAGAATCACCAGCAAACCATCCAGCACGACGATATCGGCTTTCAATTCCACCAGCGTGTCGTGCAGGCGGCGCTCGAAATCCTGCTTGCCGGCGATGTGCTCGGCGCTGCCGCGTGGCAGACGGCGATAGGTGGACGGCACGCTCAGCAACAAATCGTTAACCAACCGGCCCTGCACCCGCAAATCAACCGGGTACAGCCACTGGCGGCCTGGTTTGTAGGCAAAGCCGTAATCGCTGACCAGTTGCTGGTCGCGCGGGTTCTGTTCGTCATCGTCGTACACCACGCCAACCAGGTTGTACGCCTCGCCCAATGGGGTGTCGTTCAACGAGCCCACCAAAAACTCCAGCACCGACTTCATGTAGCGCTCGTGGTCCTTGTAGGCCACCGGCTGCCCGGCCTTGTCGGCTGCGGCATTTCGCAGGGACCACACATACACCAGGTTCTTTTTCGTCATTGTTTCGCTCTCGCTGAATGGACTGCGCGCGGCGTCGATGCACGTGCGCCTACAGAACAAGAACGAACCAGGACACGGCCGATTTATCCCACCGCGTCATCGCCCGGCCTGCCGAGCTAAATAGTCGC
This sequence comes from Pseudomonas sp. TWRC1-2, assembly GCF_049896685.1. Taxonomy (NCBI): domain Bacteria; kingdom Pseudomonadati; phylum Pseudomonadota; class Gammaproteobacteria; order Pseudomonadales; family Pseudomonadaceae; genus Pseudomonas; species Pseudomonas sp. TWRC1-2. The sequence goes on from NZ_JAFCUU010000001.1 coordinate 874,477, forward strand.
GACGGAACTTCGTTTGTCACGGGTAAGGGTCTGTGTGCCCAGCCCCCCTTTTTTCACTTTCCGGGAAGTACTTATGACCGACCCCAAGCGCGGCGCCTTCAACGGTTTGCTCGCATTGCTCAGGCCTTTTCGCACTATCGTGACGGTCTCCGTCGCCCTCGGCATGGCGGGGGGGCTGGCCATCACGTTGCTGCTGGCGACTATCAATAATGCCCTGCACTCCACCACCGGCATGACCCAGGGCGTGATCCTGACCTTTGCTGCGCTGTGCCTGTTGGCGCTGACCAGCTCTATCGTCTCGGATATCGGCACCAACTATGTGGGCCAACGGATCATCGCCGCGTTGCGCAAGGATCTGGGCGAGAAAGTGCTGTCGGCACCCATCGAGCAGATCGAGCGCTACCGAGCCCACCGCCTGATTCCGGTACTCACCCACGACGTCGACACCATCAGCGATTTCTCCTTTGCGTTCACGCCGCTGGCCATCGCTACCACGGTGACCCTTGGCTGCCTGGGTTACCTGGCCTATCTGTCGGTGCCGATGTTCCTGATGATGATCGTTGCCATTGTCATCGGCAGCAGCGTGCAGTTCATTGCCGGCCACAAAGGCATACGCGGCTTCGACGAAGCCCGTGATCTGGAAGACGAACTGCAACGCTACTATTCGGCAATTGCCTCGGGCGCCAAAGAGCTGCGCATCCACCGGCCGCGACGCTACCGCATGAACACCCACCGCATTCAGGAAACCGCCGACCAGATCAGCGATATCCAGGTGCGCTCCGTGAATATTTACATCGTGGCGAAAACCTTCGGCTCGATGCTGTTTTTCGTGGTCATCGGCCTGGCCCTAGCCATGCAAGCCTACAGCCCCAACCCTGACCCTGCGGTGATCACCGGCTTCGTGCTGGTGTTGCTGTACATGAAAGGCCCGCTCGAACACGTGGTCGGGTACCTGCCGATCATCGGCAAGGCGCGGATTGCCTTTGCGCGAATTACCGAGCTGTCTGATCGCTTCTCGTCCCCCGAACCGCACTTGCTGATGGACGGCAGCGAGGCGCCAACACCGGTGGTCAACAGCCTAGAACTGCGCGGCGTCAGCTACAGCCCACCGCCGGTGGAAGGCAGCGAGCCGTTCCACCTGGGGCCGATCAACCTGAGCATCAAGCAGGGCGATATCGTGTTTATCGTCGGCGAGAACGGCTGCGGCAAGACCACACTGATCAAGCTGTTACTAGGCCTGTATCAACCGCAGACAGGGGAAATCCGGCTCAACGGCGAAACCGTGACCGACCCCGTGCGCGATGACTATCGCCAATTGTTCACCACCGTGTTTGCCGATTATTACCTGTTCGACGATCTGGTTCAGGGCAGCGCTACTCAATCGCTGGACAGCGCGGCCAAGTACCTGGAGCGCCTGGAAATCGCGCACAAGGTCAGCGTCAAAGACGGCGTATTCAGTACCACCGACCTTTCTACCGGCCAGCGCAAACGGCTGGCGCTGGTCAATGCCTGGCTCGAAGAGCGCCCTGTGCTGGTGTTCGACGAATGGGCTGCCGATCAAGACCCGGCGTTCCGTCGCGTGTTCTACACCGAGCTGCTGCCAGACCTCAAACGCCTGGGAAAAACCATCATTGTGATCAGCCACGACGACCGCTATTTCGACGTCGCCGACCAGTTGGTGCGCCTGCGCGCGGGCAAAGTGGTGCCCGAGCTGGAACCGGCATGAAGTTTTTTTCCGGTTTCTTGGGATAGGAACGTCTCACTAGTGGTAATGAGAATTGACCTCAATAAACACTTAGAACTGCCCACTTAAAATCTAGAAGAGAATGCATCCATGCCAGCAACGTTCGGTCTGAGTCCCTTGAGCAAGGCACTCTCCATGCGCCGCCTCTTGAACATCCCTATCCTGCCAAGCACCATTGCCTTTGCAATGGCATTGCCGGTCGCGGGTTACGTGCAGGCTCAGGAAATCGAACTGAACGTACCTGCGCAGCCGCTGGGGAGCGCGCTTCAGGAATTCGGCCGTCAGACCAATTTGCAGGTGCTGTACAGCCCGACCGACGTAGAAGGCAAACAAAGCCACCCGATCAAGGGTAAGTTGCAACCCAATCAGGCCATGACCACCTTGCTGACGGGCACGGGCGTCAGTTACGACCTGCAAGGCAACTCGTTTACCATCAGCGCTGCGAAAACGTCGGCGCTGGAGCTGGGCGCGACCCAGGTCACGGCCAACCAGTTGGGGACCATCACTGAAGGTTCCGGCTCCTACACCCCCGGCACCATTGCCACCGCGACCCGCATGGTATTGAGCCCGCGCGAGACGCCGCAGTCGATCTCCGTGGTGACCCGTCAGGCCATGGACGACTTCAACCTCAAGTCGATCGACGACGTCATGCGACACACGCCGGGCATCACCGTGTCGACCTACGACAGCGAGCGCACCAGCTACTTCTCGCGTGGCTTCGCCATCCAGAACTTTCAGTACGACGGCATCCCGATCCTGCAGGATGCCCAATACTCGTCGGGTCACACCCTGACCGACACTGTGATCTACGACCGCGTCGAAATTCTCAAGGGCGCCACCGGCCTGCTCACCGGCGCCGGCGGCCCGGGTGGCACCATCAATATGGTGCGTAAAAAACCGACATCGGAATTCAAAGGCTATGTCGACCTGGGGGCGGGCTCCTGGGATAACTATCGTTCCGAAATCGATGTCAGCGGCCCGTTGACCGAGTCCGGCAATGTGCGCGGCCGCGCTGTCGCGGCCTACCAGGACAAACATACGTTCCTCGATCACTATCAGCGCCAGACCAACGTCTACTACGGCATCCTCGAATTCGACCTGGCGCCGGACACGTTGCTGACCATCGGTGGCGACTATCAGGACAGCGACCCGCAGGGTTCCAGCTGGTCCGGTGCGGCCTCGTTATTTGACTCAGCCGGTAATCGTATCAGCACGCCTCGCTCCTTCAACAACGGCGCCAAGTACAGCAAGTGGAAGCAGTACACACGCACGGGCTTCGCAACCCTGGAACACACGTTCGACAACGGCTGGGTCGGAAAGGCGCAGTACAACCACCAGATCAACGGCTATAAAGCACCGCTGTCGGCCCTGCTGTCGCCAGACGCAGTTACGGGCAAAGCCTCACTGCTGACCCGCACCTACATCGGTGAAACCACCAGTGACACCGGCGACCTGTATGCCACTGGCCCGTTCAGCCTGTTCGGGCGTGAACACGAGCTGGTCGTCGGCACCTCGGTCTCGCGCTCGCGCTGGCTGGGCAACGACTACACCAACGCCACCAACTACAACAACAGCCACGACTACTTCAACTGGGACGGCGACGCGCCCAAACCGGACCGTGGCCCCCGAACCAAAAAGAACGACGAGCTGACCCGCCAGAGCGCCGGCTACATCACCGGGCGTTTCAGTCTGGCGGATGACCTGCACCTGATCCTCGGCACCCGGGTCAACAACTACGAAGTCAGCGGCACCAGCCAGGTCAAGGACACCGGCAAGGTCGTGCCTTACGCGGGTATCACTTACGACCTCAACGACAACTTCTCGGCCTATGCCAGCTTCACCGAGATTTACCTGCCGCAAGACGACTACCGCGACCGCAACGACAAGCCGCTCGAACCGGACGAAGGCAAGAACTACGAGATCGGCATCAAAGGTGAGTTCTTCGATGGCCGCCTGAATTCGAGCCTGGCTTATTTCGAAGTCCATGAGAAAAACCGCGCAATCGATGACGACGACTACATCCCCAACAGCTACCCTGGGCTGGATTACGCGTCCAAAGGTACCGAAGCCAAAACCAAGGGCTACGAAGCGGAAATCTCCGGCGAACTGGCGCCAGGCTGGCAGTTGCAAGCGGGTTATACCCACAAGATCATGCGCGACAAACAGGGTGAGAAGCTCTCCACCTGGGAACCGGAAGACCAGGTCAATCTCTACACCAGTTACAAGCTCACCGGCCCACTGGACAAGCTGACCCTGGGCAGCGGCGTACGTTGGCAGGGTACCGGCTGGAAGTTGCTGAACAACTACGCTAAAGGCACCCAGGAAAACTTCTCCCAGGACCCGCTATGGGTAGTGGACGCGATGGCCCGCTACCAGGTGACCGAGAACGTGTCGGCAACCCTCAACGTCAACAACATCTTCGACAAGAAGTACTACACCAACATCGGCTTCTATAACTCGGCTTACTACGGTGACCCGCGTAATGTGATGCTCAGTACCCGCTGGAACTTCTGATCCAGCACGAGCCCCTGGTCATCGCCGATGACCAGGGGTTTTTTATTGCCCGTTGAAAAAGACGCTGTGTTGAATAACGCCCATAAAAAACGCCCCTGGGCAAAGGTCCAGGGGCGTTGCTTTTTGTCCAGAGCGTTACTTCATTGCATCAGCAAAGCTCTGCACGAACGCGGCGTTATCGATGATTCGATCATGGGTAGAGTCGATCAGTATTGACTGCTGAATGCACGGCCGGCCCATGACCTGCTCCATGCTTGCCTCTATCAACTGACGATGCTGGCCAGCCCGGCTTGCGGCAGCCCACCAGCAACTGATCGGCGCGTTGATCGGCTTGAAATCAGCGTCCTTGAGACGCTGGCCCAAAGTGCGGTCCAGCTCCCAGGAGATCTGCGCTTCATCCCCTTCAAGCAAGGTGCTCTTGATCTCCAGGAAAGTGTCACCCAGCGCACCTTCGGCCCAGGTACTGAAGGCCTGCCATTGCTGAGTCTCTTCGCCCGCAAGCGTCTGGCTTTGCAACCAGGCAGCCTGGATCGATTGGCTCGACTCCGGGAACATGACCTGTAACAGCTCGACACGCCGCTGATTTACCGGCAACTCACTGTCATCAGCCACCACCGCCGTTTCCCAATACGCCTTGAGCCAATACGGCGGCGATGCGTCGATCCAACCAACAACCTCCACCACGCGCCCGGCCTGCTCCAGCGCATACGCGACCTCCATGGCCAGATTGCCGCCCAGCGACCAGCCGGCCAGGCGATACGGGCCTTGCGGCACGGCGTCGAGCAGCTGGGCGGTGTAGTCCTCAACCATGGCCTGCCAGCCGGGCACGTCACTGCCCTCTTCAACCAAGGCCCGACTGATCACACCAAGCACCGGCCGCTGATCGCGCAGCGCCAGGCCAATGGCCTTATAGCAATGCACCGAACCGTAGCTGGGGTGGAACAGAAACAATGGCGTGCCTTGGGTCTGACTGTTGAGGTTGACGATCAGCGAGTGGCGGGTCTCGCCTCCCAGGCAAGCCACCTGCCCCGCCACTGTCGGGTTGAGCATCAATTGGCTGACTGACAGCACTGTTCCGGTGGCCTTGCGAATGCGCTCCTTGAGCATCAGCACCAGCAACGAGTGCCCACCCAGTTCAAAGAAGTTGTCATTCAACCCCACTCGCTCAACGCCCAGTACCTCGCGCCAGATAACCGCGAGGCGTTGTTCCAGTGGAGTCTGCGGCGCCTGGTAGACGCGATCATGCTGATCCGCACCGGGCGCCGGCAATGCCTTGCGATCCAGCTTGCCATTCGGGCTCAGAGGCATCTGCGCCAGCAGCACCCATTGCGCCGGCACCATGTAGTCAGGCAAATGCGCCAGAAGATACGCACTGAGGGATTCGCGCCAGCGCTCGCTCGGGGCCTGCAACACCAGATAGCCCACAAGCTGCTTGCCGTCGATGACCTGCACCGAGGCCTCTTGCACTTGTGGGTGTTCGAGGATGCGCGCCTCAATCTCGCCCAACTCGATACGCAGGCCTCGCAGCTTGACCTGATGATCCAGTCGCCCAAGGTATTCGATAACCCCGTCGGCTCGTTGGCACACGCGGTCGCCGGTGCGGTACAAACGCTCACCCGGCTGGAAAGGCGAAGCGACAAACCGCTCAGCCGTGAGCCCCGCACGTCGATGGTAACCGCGCGCCAACCCGACACCGCCCAAGTACAGCTCGCCCGCCACGCCCACGGCAACCGCCTGCAGATCCGCGTCCAGCACGTAGGTACGCAGGTTGGCGATTGGCTGTCCAATGGGCACCGTGTCACGCCCTTCGTCGACGCACACCCAGTGGGTCACGTCGATAGCCGCTTCAGTTGGCCCATACAGGTTATACAACGCGGCCTGCGGCAGTTTGGAGAAAACCTGCTGTTGCGCGTCCACCGGCAACGCTTCGCCACTGCACACGATGCGCTGCAAGGTATGGCAGGTGTCAACCGCGGTGTCTTGCAGAAAAGCCTGCAACATCGACGGCACGAAGTGCAGCGTGGTGACGCGTTCGGCGTTAATCAACGCCACCAACCTGGCGGGGTCGCGATGATCACCGGGTGCGGCCACCACCAGGCGCGCGCCAGTCATCAGCGGCCAGAAGAACTCCCACACCGATACATCAAAGCTGAACGGCGTCTTTTGCAAGACTGTGTCACTGGCACTCAACGCGTACGCGTCCTGCATCCAGCACAAGCGGTTGGTCAGCGCCGAGTGACGGTTACCAGCGCCTTTGGGCTGGCCGGTGGAGCCTGAGGTGTAAATCATATAAGCGAGGTTTTCGTCATACAGCGCGATGCCAGGGTTGGCATCGCTGTAACCCTCGAACCAGGATTCCCCTACCACCAGGCAGTCCAGCCCTGGGGAAATCGGCAGCTGTTCCAAAAGATGCGCCTGCGTGAGTAACAGCTTCACGCCACTGTCTTGCAGCATGTAGGCCAAACGCTCGCGCGGGTATTCAGGGTCGAGCGGTACGTAAGCGCCACCGGCCTTGAGCACCGCCAGCAGGCTGACGACCATTTCAATCGAACGCTCTACGGCTACCCCAACCAATACATCCGGTCCGACACCCGCCTCCATCAAACGATGGGCCAGGCGGTTGGCACGGCGGTTGAGCTCGGCGTAGGTCAGGCGTTGTTCGGCAAAGATCAAAGCCGGTGCATGCGGGGCACGCTCGACCTGTGCTTCGATCAATTGATGAACGGGCTGCTGCGTATAGTCCTGCTCGGTAGCGTTCCAGTCTTGCAGCGCCACCCGTTGCTCTGTGCGGTCCAGCAACGGCAGCTGGCTGACCCGCTGCTGCGGGTCGTCGAGCATGCCTTGCAGGATATTCTGCCAATGCTTAAGCATGCGCTGAAGCATGGCAGGCTCGAACAAGTCAGTTGCATAAGTAAGTGTGGCCCAGATGCCATCCGCCGATGCCTGGGTGTCCAGGCTCAGGTCGAACTGCGCGGTCTGGCTGCCCCAGTCCAGGCCTTCCACACGCAAGTCAGGCAAGTATCGGCCTTGAGTGGCCAGGCCTGCATCGCTCTGGTGGTTGAACAATACTTGGAACAAAGGGTTATGGCTCAGGTTGCGCTCCGGCTGCAGCGCTTCGACCAATTGCTCGAGCGGCAGGTCCTGGTGGCTCTGGGCATCCAGGCTGCGGCGCTTGACCTGCTGCAGCAACTGGCGAACGGTGATTTGCTCGTCGAGGTCGGCCTTGAGCACCTGGGTATTGACGAAAAAACCCACTAGACGTTCGACGTCGACACGGTTGCGGTTGGCAATCGGCACACCCACGCGAATGTCCTGCTGGCCGCTGTAGCGATACAACAGGCTCTGGAATGACGCGAGCAACAGCATAAACACCGTCACACCTTCGCGCTGCGCCAAGGCGTTGAGCCCGGCGGCCAGTTGCGCTGGCAACTCGACGTCCAGGCTCGCGCCACGATAGCTTTGCACCGCCGGGCGCGCACGCGCCGTCGGCAGCTCCAATACGGGTTGCTCGCCACCCAGCAGCTCGCGCCAATAGGTCAATTGGCGCTCACGCTCCCCGGCCGCCATCCACTGGCGTTGCCAGTGCGCGTAATCGGCATACTGCAACGGCAACGCCGGTAACTGCGCCACCTCGCCCTGGCGATAAGCACCATACAACTGCACCAGTTCATCGACCATAACCTGCATCGACCAACCATCGCAGACGATATGGTGCTGCACCAATACCAGCACATGCAGGTCTTCGGCCAGACGCATCAGCGTGACGCGCAGCAGTGGCCCTTGCTGCAGGTCGAAAGGCCGGGCAATTTCGGCCTCCACCTGTTGCTGCAGCGTGCTTTGAAGGGCATCTACACGCGTAATCAGCACCGGTTCGGCCGGGTGAATCACTTGCACCACAGCCTCATGCTGCTGGTCGATACGGGTGCGCAAGCTCTCATGCCGTGCGACCAGCGCGTCAAAACTGCATTGCAAGGCCTGCTGATCAAGCTGACCGCTCAGGCGCAAAATACTCGGAATATGGTAGGCAGCGCTGTGAGGGTCCAGTTGCCATAGGAACCACTGGCGCTCCTGCGCAAATGACAGCACCAACGGCTGGTCCCGCTCGATCGCCACCATCGGCGGCGCCAAGTCACGATCAGCGGCCTGCAGTGCCAGCACAAACCCTTCCAGTTGCGGCTGTTCAAACAAGGTACGCAGCGCCACTTCGCGCTCAAGCAGTTGACGCACTCGGGAGATCACCTGCATGGCCAGCAACGAGTGCCCGCCCAGCTCGAAAAAGTGGTCCGTCAGACCAATACGCTCGGCCCCCAACACCTGAGCCCAGATCGCCGCCACCTGCTGCTGCAATGGCGTGACCGGTTCAATCCACACGCCCTGCGACTGCGCTGTATCCGGCTGCGGCAGGCCTTTGCGATCAAGCTTGCCGTTGGGGGTCAATGGCATTTGCGTCAAAAACACAAAGTGCGCCGGGACCATGTAGTCCGGCAGGCAGGCTTTGAGCGCTCTGCGCAGGGCTTCGCGAAATTCGACCGCGTTGATCAACGCAGGGTCAGCGGGGACCACATACGCCACCAGCTGTTTGCCGGTCGGACCGTCCTGGGCCACAACCACGGTTTCACCGACGCTGTCCTGTTCGCGCAGACGTGCTTCGATTTCGCCCAGCTCGATACGGAACCCACGGATTTTTACTTGATGATCGACACGGCCGAGGTAATTCACCACACCATCAGGGCGACCACGGGTGAGGTCGCCGCTGCGATACACACGGCTGCCAGGTTTGCCGAACGGGTCCGGCACAAAGCGCTCGGCGGTCAGTGCCGGACGCTCCAGATAACCGCGAGCCACGCCCTCCCCGCCCAGGTACAACTCACCTGCCACGCCGATCGGTTGCAGGTTCAGTTGCGAATCCAGTACATAGCCGCTGCGGTTGCCCAGCAGTGTGCCAATCGGTGCGTAGACGGCGCCGCAGGGGTCGCCACGATGGGCTTTCCATAGCAACGGCGTAACCACGGTTTCCGTCGGGCCGTAGCCGTTGAACAGGTAGGTCGGCTTGAGCGCACGCCACGCCAGGTCGTAGCTGGCCTGCGCCACTGCGTCACCGCCGAAGCAGTAAACACGCACTGGTGGTGGGTTACCGTCGCGCTCGGCATGTTCAGCCAGCTGTTGCAGATACACCGGCGGGAACACGGCCATGGTCACGTTATGGCGGTGCATTTGCGCGTAGGTGTATTCCGGCAGCCACAGGCTATCGTCGCGTATCAGCACACTGGCGCCATTGATCAGCGGGTGCATCCAGCCTTCGTGGGCGCCGTCGAACGCGAAGGACATGAAGTGCAGTTCGCAATCGGCGGGGGACGTTTCATAGCGTTCGCCGGTGGCGATGATATGCGCCACCAACGGGCCGTGGGAAACGGCAACGCCCTTGGGCATGCCGGTAGAGCCTGAGGTGTAGATCACGTACGCAAGGTTGTCGCCGTCCAACTGCACCTCGGGCGCGGTATCGCTGTAATCACACCACAATTCGGTGCGATCAATCGCCAGGCTGTCCAGGCCTTGCGGTATCGGTAGTTGCTGCAAGGCACTGGTGTGCGTCAGCAACAACTTCGCGCGGCTGTCTTGCATCATGTACAGCAGCCGATCACGTGGGTATTCAATATCCAGCGGTACATACACACCACCGGCTTTCATGACCGCGAGAAACGCGACCATGATCTCGGCACTGCGCGGCATGGCGATGGCCACGCGCACTTCCGGGCCGACACCACGGGCGATCAGCGCGTGAGCCAGGCGGTTGGCTTGGCGGTCCAATTCCCCATAGGACAAGGTCTGCGCGTCGAACTTGACCGCCACTGCATGCGGGTTTCCCCGCGCGTGATCAGCGAACAACTCATGCACCAGACGCTCGGCCGAGAAGCCTGCATCGGTCTGATCCCACAGGTTCAGAATGTGTTGCTGCTCGTCGCTGTCCAACAGGTTCAATTGGCCAATGTTCTGCTGCACATCGGCAACCATCGCCTGCAACAGGTTTTGCCAGTGACGCGCCATGCGCTCGAGGGTCGCAGGCTCGAACAAGTCGGTAGCGTAGCCCAGCGAAGCCCACAGCCCCTCGGAGCTTTCATGCACATCTAGATCGAGGTCAAAGTGCGCGGTACGGCGCTCCCACTCCAGGCCTTCAATGCGCAAATTGGACAGCGTCTGCGACTGCGCGCCCAAGCGCCCTTCGCTTTGATAGTTGAACATCACTTGGAATAACGGGTTGAGGCTCAGGCTGCGTTCCGGCTGCAGGGCCTCCACCAGCTGTTCGAACGGCAGGTCCTGGTGGGCCTGGGCATCTAGCGCACGCTGTTTGACCTGGGCCAGAAGCTCGGCAACAGTGATAGGCCCGTCGAGGTCGACCTTGAGTACCTGAGTGTTGACGAAGAAGCCAATCAGGCGCTCGGTTTCAACGCGGTTGCGGTTGGCAATCGGCACACCGACGCGGATGTCTTGCTGGCCGCTGTAGCGGTGCAGCAACGCCTGGAACGAGGCCAGCAATAGCATAAACATCGTCACGCCCTGAGCCTGGGCCAGGGCTTTAAGACTGTCGACCAGGCCGGCGGGCAACGGCACATCGAGGCGCGCGCCGCGATGGCTCTGTTGCGCGGGGCGTTGGTGGTCGAACGGCAATTCCAATACCGGTTGCTCGCCACCCAGCAGTTCGCGCCAGTAGGCCAGTTGGCGCGCCCTCTCACCAGCGTCCATCCAGTTACGCTGCCATACGGCAAAGTCGGCGTATTGAATCGGCATCGCCGGCAATTGCAACAATTGCCCCTGACTGAACGCCTGGTAGAGCTGCACCAGCTCATCAACCATTACCTGCATCGACCAACCGTCGGAGACGATATGGTGCTGCACCAGCACCAGTACGTGGTCATCCTGTGCCACACGCAGCAACGTCACGCGCAGCAAAGGCCCTGCTTGCAGGTCGAACGGACGCGCGATTTCGGCTTCTACCTGCGCCTGCACGTCGTGCTCGTGCACGTCTACGCACTGGATGGGCAACGCCATCTGCGGGCGAATAGCTTGCCGTGCACCGTCCGGTTGCGGTTCGACGTAAGTGCGTAGGCTTTCATGGCGAGCGACCAGCACATCGAAACTGCGCTGCAACGCCGACGTATCCAGCGGCCCCTTGAGGCGCAGGGCACTGGGGATATGGTACGCGGCACTGCCTGGGTCCAGCTGCCAGAGGAACCACTGGCGCTCCTGGGCATAAGACAGCGGTAACGGTTGATCGCGTCCGACCTGCACAAGTGCCGGCGCCTGTTCACCCTCGACCGCTTCCAATGCGTGCAACGCTGCGGCGAAGCCTTCAAGACGCGGTTGTTCGAATACCAGTTTGAGTGGCACTTCACGTCCCAATTCATGGCGCAGGCGTGAAACCACCTGCATCGCCAACAACGAATGGCCACCCATTTCAAAGAAGTGGTCGGTCAGCCCGACCCGCTCTGCGCCGAGGATTTGCGCCCACACGGCGGCTATCTGCTGCTCCAGCTCGGTGACCGGTGCAACCCAGGCCTGCAGCGATTGGCTGGCGTCGGGTTTGGGCAGCGCCTGACGGTCCAGCTTGCCATTAGGGTTCAACGGCATGCGGTCAAGGAAGACCAGGTGGGCCGGCACCATGTAGTCCGGCAGCTGTTCACGCAGCCTGGCCTTGAGCGCTTCGGCGTCGTGCTGCTCGGCGACCAGGTAGGCAACCAGTTGATTGTCGGCCGCCAGCACCAATGTTTCGCGCACCCCGTGCTGGGCGAGCAACAGCGCTTCGATTTCGCCCAGTTCGATACGGAAACCGCGGATTTTGACCTGGTGGTCGACCCGCCCCACATACTCAATCACGCCGTCGGCGCGGTAGCGTGCCAAGTCGCCGGTGCGGTAGAGACGCTCGCCGACTGCACCGAACGGGTCCGGCACAAAGCGCTCAGCCGTAAGCAGTGCGCGGTTCAAATAGGCACGTGCCAAGCCACAGCGGCTGGCGATGTACAGTTCGCCGACCGCCCCCAACGGCGCCAGGTTCAGGTCGCGGTCCAACACGTACAAAGCGCGGCCCGGCAATGAGCTGCCAATGGGGCTGGCCGTGGCACCGATGACTTCACTGCTGCAGGTGCAGTCCAGCACACTCGACACCACCGTCGCTTCGGTCGGCCCGTAGGTATTGAGCAATCGTACATGGCCCAGGCCGGCTTTCAGCCATTGCGCCGGCCCCTCCAGCGGCATGGCTTCACCGCCGATATGGACCTGGCGAAGCGCGCCGTAAGCGCGCGGCCCGGCCGCCAGGCAATCGAGCAGAAACAGGTTCCAGTAGGCGGTCGGCAAGTCGGCCAGGGTAATGCCCTGCTTGATAATTTCCTCATACAACCGAGCACTGTCCCACAACTCGGGGCCACGCAGGATTACCGTGGCGCCGTGGGTCAGCGCCGGGTACAACTGCTCCACGAACCCATCGAAGTTCAGGGTTGCAAACTGCAACACGCGATCCGCTGGGGACAACTGCGAATAGCCGGCGGCAATACTCGAGAATTCCGTGAGTGCCGCGTGGTTGATCGCCACGCCCTTGGGCTTGCCGGTGGAACCGGAGGTGTAGATCACGTAGGCCAGGCTCTGTGGATCGACCCAGACCCGGGGGTTGACCTCGGAGGTGCCGTGCAGCACGCCATCGATGCGATCGATATCCAGCCGCGCAATCTGCTCCGGAAGCGGCAATGGCACTGACGATTGACACAGCACCAGGCGCACGGCGCTGTCTTCAAGCATGTGCAACAGGCGTTCGCGCGGGTATTGCGGATCCAGGGGCACATAAGCGCCCCCGGCCTTGAGCACCGCCAGCAGGCTGACCACCATGGCAAACGAGCGCTCCACCGCCACGCCCACCATCACCTCGGCGCCAACGCCCTGGTTGATCAGGTAATGGGCCAGGCGGTTCGCTTGCCGGTTCAGCTCGGCATAGCTGATGGACTGCTCGCCCAGGCACAAGGCGATAGCCTCAGGCTGTTGCCGCGCCTGCGCCTCAAACAGGCCGTGCACGCCTGCGGGTTCCACGAACGCCGCAGCACTGTGATTCCAGTCCTGCAAGAGGCCGCACTGCTCATCATCGGTCAACATCGGCAGTTGCGCGACGCGATCGCCAGCGCCTGCAACTACGGCCCGCAACAGTGCCTGCCAATGCTGCGCCATGCGCTCAACAGTGGCCGCGTTGAACAGGTCGGTGGCATAGGTCAACGACGCCGCCAGGCCTTCGGGTGTCTCCTGAGTATCCAGGCTGAGGTCAAACTGCGCGCTCTGATCGCCCCACGCCAACGCCTCCAACGCAAGCCCCGGCAATTGCTGTGCGGCCTGCGCTTTATGGCCTTCGGTCTGGTGGTTGAACATCACTTGAAACAGCGGGTTGTGGCTCAGGCTGCGCTCGGGCTGCAAAGCCTCGACCAATTGTTCAAAGGGCAAGTCCTGATGACTCTGGGCTTCCAGAGCTCGCTGCTTGACCTGGGCCAGCACTTGGCTGAAGGTCATTTGCCCGTCGATATCAGCCTTCAAAACCTGGGTGTTGACGAAAAACCCGATCAGACGTTCGGTTTCTGCGCGGTTGCGGTTGGCGATCGGCACACCAACACGGATATCCGACTGGCCGCTGTAGCGATACAACAGCGTCTGAAACGACGCCAGCAACAGCATGAACAGGGTCACCCCCTCGCGCTGCGCCAACGCCTTGAGACCATTGACCAGCGCCGCATTCAGGCTGATATCCAGACGCGCGCCACGGTAGCTCTGAACCGCCGGCCGTGGGTGGTCCAACGGCAACTCCAGCACTGGCTGCTCACCGCCCAAGCGCTCACGCCAGTAACCCAGCTGGCGCTCCTTCTCCCCTGCCTCCATCCAACTGCGCTGCCACAGCGCGTAGTCCGGGTATTGAATCGGCAACTCGGGCAGCCGCACGTCTTTGCCCTGACTGTAGGCAACGTACAACTGCACCAGCTCATCGACCATAACCTGCATCGACCAGCCATCAGACACGATATGGTGCAGCACCAGTACCAGCACGTGCTCATCCGGTGCCAATTGCAGGACCTTCACCCGCAGCAAGGGGCCTTGCTCCAGGTCGAAAGGTTGGGCGACCTGCGCTTGCACCCATGCCTCAAGCGGCAACGCATCGGCGGTTTCGTAAGCAACGTCAACGTGAAGTTCCGGGCGGACCACCTGCAACACTCGGTCAACATCCTGATACAGATGGGTGCGCAGGCTTTCATGGCGGGCAACCAAGGCATCGAAGCTGCGCTGCAAGGCCGCCCGATCAAGTTGGCCTTTCAAACGCAGCGCCCGTGGCAAATGGTAGGCAGGGCTCTGCGGCTCCAGTTGCCACAAAAACCACTGCCGTTCCTGGGCATAAGAGAGTCGCAGCGGCTCGCCTTCCTGACGCTTGAAAACCGGGGCAATCTCAAACAGGTTGATGCCTTGTTGCTTGAGCATTACCGCCAACGCTTTCTTTTGTTGCGCCGAAAGTGAACCTACCGACTCGATTAATGCTTGCACGCCACGCCCCTCAGGAAATCAATTTATCCAAATCTTCTGCTGATAGACGTTTGAGGGCCTCCAAGGATTTAGCCAATGCGTCCTGCACAGGCGAATTATTTGCCTGTTGGGCCGCCACGTAGGCGCTGAAGTCTGCCAAGGTGGGCGTGGTGAAAATCGATTTGACGTCGAATTCGGCGTGCAATTGCTCGCGCAGCCGCACAACCACCTGCGTCGCCAGCAACGAATGCCCGCCCAACTCGAAGAAGTTGTCGTTCAAACCCACTCGCTCCATGTCCAGCACCTCGGCCCAGATCGCGGCGATCTGCCGTTCCAGTTCGCTGGACGGCGCGACGTATTCGCGCACCTGCAGGTGAGCATCCGCTTTGGGCAAGGCTTTACGATCCAGTTTGCCGTTGGGGCTCAGGGGCATGTGGTCGAGCAGCATCCACTGTGCGGGCACCATGTAGTCCGGCAGGTGTTGGGCCAGATGCGCGCTGAGTACGTCACGCCAGTCGTCAGTGGCGTGTTGCAGCACCAGGTAGCCCACCAGGTAGTTGCCATCAACGGCCAACACCGCGGCTTCACGCACCGCCTCGTGTTCCAGCAGGCGCGCCTCGATTTCACCCAGCTCAATACGCAGACCGCGCAACTTGACCTGATGATCGATGCGGCCGGCGTATTCGATCACGCCGTCCGCACGATAGCGGGCCAGGTCGCCGGTGCGGTACAGCCGCTCACCGGCGACAAACGGATGGGCAATAAAGCGCTCGGCAGTCAAGCCGGGGCGACGGTGGTAACCGCGGGCCAGGCCGACGCCACCCAGGTACAACTCGCCCAACACGCCCACCGGGACGGGTTCGAAGTGGCTGTCGAGAATGTAGCAACCCAGGTTGGCGATCGGGCGCCCGATCGGCACCGCATCGCGGCCTTCATCGACGCAGGTCCAGTGGGTCACATCAATAGCCGCTTCGGTCGGGCCGTACAAATTGTAGAGCCCGGCCTGCGGCAGCTTGGCGAACACTTGCTGCTGCGCGTCCACTGCAAGCGCCTCGCCGCTGCACACGATGCGGTGCAAGGTATGACAGGTTGCAACCATGGGGTCTTGCAGGAACGTCTGCAACATCGACGGCACAAAGTGCACTGTGGTGATCTGCTCGGCATTGATCAGCTTGACCAGCTTGGCAGGGTCGCGGTGATCCCCAGGTGCGGCAACCACCAGGCGTGAGCCAGTCATCAGGGGCCAGAAGAACTCCCACACCGACACGTCAAAGCTGAACGGAGTCTTTTGCAGCACGGTGTCACTGACATCCAGGGCATAAGCGTCCTGCATCCATTGCAAGCGATTGGTCAGGGCCGAATGGCGGTTGCCGGCGCCTTTGGGCTGGCCGGTGGAGCCCGAGGTGTAGATCACATAGGCGAGGTTTTCGCCCTCCAATGCGACACCGGGATTCGCTTCGCTATAGCCCTCGAACCAGGACTCGCCCAGGACCAGGGTGTCCAGTGCGGATGGAACCGGCAACTGCTCCAACAGATGCGCCTGGGTCAGCAACAGCTTAACGCCACTGTCTTCGAGCATGTAGGCCAGGCGCTCGCGCGGGTACTCCGGGTCCAGCGGCACATAGGCGCCGCCGGCCTTGAGTACCGCCAGCAGGCCGACGACCATTTCGATTGAGCGCTCCACAGCCAGGCCCACCAGTACATCCGGGCCCACACCGGCCGCTATCAGGCGATGAGCCAAGCGGTTGGCACGGCAATTCAGTTCGGTGTAGCTCAGGCGCTGTTGACCAAAGGCCAATGCCGGCGCCTGCGGTGTACGGGCGACCTGTTCTTCGATTAATGCGTGCACGCAACGCTGCAACGGGTAATCGCGTGCCGTGGCATTCCAGTCATGGACCACCCGCTGATGCTCGGCGGCGTCGAGCATTGGCAAATCAGCCAGGCGTTGCCCCTGGTCATTGGCCATGGCCTGCAGCAGGTTGACCAGATGACGGGCATAACCTTGCACGGTCAAGGCATTGAAGTGCGCATGGGCGAAACTCAATTGCAGCGACAGCGTCTCGCCCATATCCACCAGCACGGTCAGCGGGTAGCTGGTTTGTTCATGCGCCTTGGGCTCGCCAAACCGAATGCCACTGCCGCCGCTCTGCTCCAGGGCTTTGGATACCGGGTAGTTCTCGAACACCAGGATGTTGTCGAACAACGCCGCACCACCCTGCCCGGCCCAGCGTTGAATATCGTAAAGGGCAGTATGTTCATGCTCGCGCAAGGCCAGGTTCTGCGCCTGCACCGCCTGCAACCAGTGCGCCACCGACTGCTGCCCGTCTACCGCACAGATCACCGGCAAGGTATTGATGAACAGGCCGATTTGTTGCTCCACTCCCACCAGTTCCGCCGGGCGCCCGGCCACGGTGGCACCGAAGGACACCACCGACTGCCCGCTGTGCCGTTGCAACAGAACCAGCCAGGCGGCCTGGACCAATGTATTCAGGGTGACCTTATTGCTGCGCGCACAGGCTTCCAGCTGCGCCGTCAACGGGCGGTCGAGGCTGTACTGATACTCGCCATACCCTTCACCGGCCTGCGCCAGGTTGCTGCCCAAGCGAGTCGGCGTTTGCAATGCGCTCAACTGCTCGCGCCAGAACGCTTCGGTCGCGCCCGCATCACGCTGTTGCAGCCAGCCAATGTAGTCGCGATAGCGTCCGATGGCGGGCGGTACTGCCACACCGGCATAGCGTTGCAGCACTTCACCAAACAGCCGCGAGTTGCTCCAGCCGTCCATCAGAATGTGGTGGCTGGTGTAAATCAGCTCATGGCGCTGGTCTTCGGTGCGCACCAGCAGTAACCGCACCAACGGCGCCTTGGTCACATCAAAACCCTGGCGACGCTGGGCCAACTGCAAATGGTGCAACTCAAGCTCACGCTCGGGCATGGCGCGCCAGTCGAGCTCCTCGACCATTAACGGCGCCTCGCGGTAAACGACCTGGCACGGCCATTCCAGCTGGCCCTCCCAGAAGAACCCGCTGCGCAATACCTCATGGGCCTGCACGGTGGCCTGCCACGCCTGCTCGAAGCGCGGCACATCCAGGCCTTCAGCCGTAACGCGGATCTGGCTGATGTAATCCCCCGCTGCGTGCTCATAGAGGGTGTGGAACAGCATGCCTTGCTGCATCGGCGACAAGGTGTAGATGTCTTCCACGGCATCGGCGGCCAACGGCAGCGATTCGAGTTGTTGCTGGTTCAGGCGCGCCAACGGGAAGTCGGAAGCGGTAACCCCGCTGTTGCCAGGTGTGCAGCAATGCTCCACCAGGTCGCTGAGTTCGCGGGTAAAGGCAGCGCCCAGGGCTTCGATGACGTGGGAGTCGAACATCAGCGGGCTGAACGTCCAGCTCACCTGCAGTTCACCGCCATACACTTGACCGTTGAGCGTCAACCAGTTGCCCAGCGGCGCGTCGGGGCTTTGTTCGGCACCGGTACTTTCCGTGGCGGAGGCGAACAAGGCGTCCGGCTGATCAAGGCTGGCGTCGAGCTGGCCGAGGTAGTTGAAGGTGATACGCGGCACCGGCAGCTGGCTCAACGCTTGGCGTGTAGCGTCATCGCCCAGGTAGCGCAGCGCGCCAAAACCCAAGCCTTTGTCGGGTACGGCGCGTAATTGCTCTTTGATCTGCTTGATCGAGCCGGCCAGGGTTGCGGTCGGCGTCAGCCGTACCGGGAACAGGCTGGTGAACCAGCCCAGGGTGCGGGTCAGGTCGATGTCGTCAAACAGGTCTTCACGGCCATGGCCTTCCAGCTGGATCAGGCTTGATGCCTGCCCGGTCCATTGGCAGATCACCCGCGCCAGGGCGGTCAACAGCAGGTCGTTGATCTGAGTACGATAAGCCGTGGGCGCTTGTTGCAGCAGCTGCCGGGTGCGTTCGGCATCCAGCTGGCTGACCACCGTCTGCGCCAAACGACCGGGGCGCGCGGCGTGCGGGTCGCGGCATGGCAAGTCGGTGTCTATGCCTTGAAGCTGTTGCAGCCAGAATTGCTTCTCGCGTGTCATCGCTTCACTGCGTGCATGGGCCTGCAAGCGTTCAGCCCACGCTTTGAACGATGAGGTCTTCGCCGGCAGTGCGTGTTGGCGATACAGGCTCTGCAGGTCTTCGAGAAATACGCGCCAGGAAACCCCGTCCACCACCAGATGGTGCATGACCAGCAACAGACGCTGCGAACCGTCAGCCAAGTCGGCAAGTACCGCACGCAACAACTGACCTTGTTGCAGGTCGAGACTGCTCTGGGCGCGCTCGCAGAGGGCCAGCAGTTCGGCATCGTCTTGCACGGTCTCCTGCCACAGCAAGGTCGCCATTGGCGCGTCATGGCGAGCGGTCCAACGGTCGGCCTGCTGGCTGAAACTCAAGCGCAGCACATCATGATGCTGGACGAGCAATTGCAGGGCCACTTGCAACCGGTCTGCGTGCAGCGGTTGGCGTGGCCTCAGTAGCAAGGACTGATTCCAGTGATGCCGGTCCGGCAACGGCATCGCGAAAAATAGCTGTTGGAAAGGCAGCAGCGGCGTCTCGCCCTGCACCGGCCCCTGATCGATCACGCGGGCGGCCTGCAACTGCGCCACTCGCGCCAGGCTGCGTACGGTCTGATGCTGGAACAGCGCCTTGGCGGTGAAGTGAATACCGGCGGCGCGGGCGCGACTGACCACCTGGATCGAAATGATCGAGTCGCCACCGCGCTCGAAGAAGTTGTCGTTCAGGCCCACCTGCTCAATACCGAGCACGTCGGCCCAAATCGCAGCGATCCGTTGTTCCAGCGCGCTTTGCGGGGCTTCATAGTGCTGTGCGGCTTCGGGCTTGGGCAGGGCCTTGCGGTCCAGCTTGCCGTTGGGGCTCAACGGCATCTGCTCAACCGGGACCCACTGCGCCGGTACCATGTAATCCGGCAGATGCTGCGCGAGGTGGGCACCAAGCACTTCGCGCCAGCCCTCGGCAGCGGTGTGCAACACCACGTAGCCAACCAGGTATTTGCCCTCCACCGCCACCACCGCAGCTTCGCGAACGTGCTCGTGTTCCAGCAGGCGCGCTTCGATTTCACCCAGCTCAATACGCAAACCGCGCAACTTGACCTGATGGTCGATCCGCCCGGCGTATTCGATCACACCGTCTTCGCGATAACGCGCCAGGTCGCCGGTGCGATACAAGCGCTCGCCTGTGACAAACGGGTGAGCGATAAAACGCTCGGCAGTCAGCGCCGGGCGGCGGTGATAACCCCGCGCCAGGCCGATGCCGCCCAGGTACAACTCACCGAGCACGCCAACCGGCACCGGTTCAAAATTGCTGTCGAGAATGTAGCAGCCGAGGTTGGCAATCGGACGACCGATCGGCACTGCGTCGCGGCCTTCCTCAATGCAGGTCCAGTGGGTCACGTCGATGGCCGCTTCGGTGGGGCCGTACAGGTTGTAAAGCCCGGCTTGCGGCAGTTTGGCCAACACTTGTTGCTGCGCATCCACCGGCAACGCTTCGCCGCTGCACACAATACGTTGCAGGCTGTGGGACGTGGACACCGCCGGGTCTTGCAGGAACGCCTGCAACATCGACGGTACGAAGTGCAGTGTGGTGATTTTCTCCTGATTGATTAGCTTGATCAGCTTGGCAGGGTCGCGATGATCACCCGGCGCGGCGACCACCAGGCGCGAACCGCTCATCAACGGCCAGAAGAACTCCCACACCGACACGTCGAAACTGAAGGGGGTCTTCTGCAGCACTGTGTCATCGCTGTCCAGACCATAGGCCTCCTGCATCCATTGCAGGCGGTTGAGCAACGCCGAGTGCCGGTTGCCGGCGCCTTTTGGCTGCCCGGTGGAACCCGAGGTGTAGATCACGTAGGCGAGGTTTTCACCGTCCAGCACGATCTCTGGGTTCGCCTCGCTGTAGCCTTCCAACCGCGACTCGTCCAGCACCAGCGTTTCCAGACCTTGTGGAACCGGCAGTTGGCCGAGCAGGTGCGCCTGTGTCAGCAGCAGTTTCACGCCGCTGTCTTGGAGCATATAGGCCAGGCGTTCACGCGGGTATTCCGGGTCCAGCGGTACATACGCCCCGCCGGCCTTGAGCACTGCCAGCAAACCGATGACCATCTCTATGGAGCGCTCGACGGCCAAGCCAACCAGCACGTCGGGGCCGACGCCCGCTTCCGTCAAGCGATGGGCCAGGCGGTTGGCTTGGCGGTTCAGCTCGGCATAACTTAAGGCCGTATCGCCAAAGCACACAGCAAGGGCCTGCGGTTGCGCCAGCACCTGTGTTTCGAACAGTTGATGCACCCACTGCCCTTGCGGGTAGTCGCGCTCGGTGGCATTGCATTGATAAACGAGCCGTTGGCGCTCTTCAGCGCACATGATCGCCAGGTCCTGCAACGGCGATGCAGGGTAGGCCACCGCCGCCTGCAACAGGCCCAACCATTGCCCCAGCATGCGCGACGCGGTGGCAGCACCGAACAGGTCGGTGGCATAGGTCAGGGATGCCCAGATACCGTCGTCGGTTTCCTGAGTATCCAGGCTCAAATCGAACTGAGCGCTTTGGGTGTCCCACTCCAGATTGGCCACCACCAGCCCCGGCAATTGCTGTTGCGTTTTTTGCGCGCTCGCCTGGTGGTTGAACATCACTTGGAACAACGGGTTATGGCTCAGGCTGCGCTCCGGTTGCAACGCTTCCACCAGTTGCTCGAACGGCAAATCCTGATGGGCCTGAGCTTCCAGCGCACGGCGCTTGGTGTGCTGGAGCAACTGCACAAAGGTCATCTGCCCGTCGAGGTCGGCCTTGAGCACTTGGGTGTTGACAAAGAAACCGATCAGCGACTCGGTTTCGACCCGGTTACGGTTGGCAATCGGCACGCCGACCCGAATGTCCTGCTGGCCGCTGTAGCGGTACAAAAATGTCTGGAACGAAGCCAGCAAAAGCATGAACAGCGTGACACCTTCACGCTGGGCCAAGGCCTTCAAGCCCGCCACCAGCGCCGGCTCCAACGCAATATCCTGACGGGCGCCAAGGAAACTCTGCTGCGCCGGACGTGGCTGATCGAACGGCAATTCCAGCACCGGTTGCGTACCACCGAGCAGCTCACGCCAGTAGCCCAACTGACGCGCCTTCTCCCCGGCTTCCATCCAACTGCGCTGCCACAGCGCGTAGTCGGCGTACTGAATCGGCAGCGGCGCCAGCGTGCAATCCTGACCCTGGCTGTAGGCGGCATAAAGCTGCATCAATTCCTGCACCATCACGGCCATCGACCAGCCGTCGGAGACGATATGGTGCTGCACCAGCACCAGCACGTGCTCATCCGCACTCAGTGCCAGCAGGCTGACCCGCAGCAGCGGGCCTCGCTGCAAATCAAAGGGGCGCGCAATCTCCTCTTCCACGCGTGCTTTGAGGTGTGCTTCGTCGACGGTGCTTTCGGCGATTTCAATCACCGCGTGCTCCAGCACTTGCTGCGTACGCTGCTCGTCGTCCAAATGCAGACGGGTGCGCAGGCTTTCATGACGCGCCACCAGGGTGTCGAAACTGCGTTGCAGGGCCGGCTTGTCCAGGTGCCCTTTCAAGCGCAAGGCGCCTGGCACGTGATAGGCCGCGCTGTGCGGGTCCAGTTGCCAGAGGAACCACTGCCGCTCTTGGGCGTAAGACAGCGGCAAGGGTTGCCCGGCGTCGCGAATCGAGGCAATCGGCAATTGAGCGAAACTCATGCCCCGGCTTTGCAGGCGCTGGTAAAACTGCTGGCGCTGTTCCAGAGGCAGGCGAAGAAAACGCGACACCAGGTCGATATTAGGGTTGGAAAGCATGGTTCAAATCGCCTCTAGTTCGCTCAAAAAGTCACGAAGATCATCAAAGTCTTCCGCCGTGCCGGCGCGGAAGGTGGCAGCCGCCTGGGCATAGGCGCGCAACGATTCGGTCTGGAACACTTCCACCAGCGGCACCTCCAGGCCCAGTTCGGCCTGGACCCGTGAAGTGATCTGGATCGCCAGCAGGGAATGGCCGCCGACTTCGAAGAAGTTGTCGTTCAAGCCCACGTGCGGCAGACGCAACACTTGGGCCCAGATCGCGGCGATCTGCTGCTCCAGTTCGGTTTCGGGGGCCACATACTGTTGCTGCATCTGGCTCGCATCCGGTTCGGGCAAGCCCTTGCGGTCAAGCTTGCCGTTGGGGGTCAGCGGCATCTGCGCCAGGAACATGAAATGCGCGGGCACCATGTAGTCCGGCAAGCGGGTTTTCAGGGCACGGCGCAAGCTGTCGCGGAACTCGGCTGCGTTCGCCAGGCTTGCATCGGCCGGCACGACATACGCCACCAGCTGTTTGCCGGTCGGGCCGTCCTGGGCCACAACCACGGTTTCACCGACGCTGTCCTGTTCGCGCAGACGTGCTTCGATTTCGCCCAGCTCGATACGGAACCCACGGATTTTTACCTGATGGTCGACGCGGCCGAGGTAATCCACCACACCATCAGGGCGACCACGGGTGAGGTCACCGCTGCGATACACACGGCTGCCAGGTTTGCCGAACGGGTCCGGCACAAAGCGCTCGGCAGTCAGTGCCGGACGCTCCAGATAACCGCGAGCCACGCCCTCCCCGCCCAGGTACAACTCACCTGCCACGCCGATCGGTTGCAGGTTCAGTTGCGAATCCAGCACATAGCCGCTGCGGTTGCCCAGCAGTGTGCCAATCGGTGCGTAGACGGCGCCGCAGGGGTCGCCACGATGGGCTTTCCATAGCAGCGGCGTGACCACGGTTTCCGTCGGGCCGTAGCCGTTGAACAGGTACGTCGGTTTCAGCGCACGCCACGCCAGGTCGTAGCTGGCCTGCGCCACTGCGTCACCGCCGAAGCAGTAAACACGCACTGGCGGTGGGTTACCGTCGCGCTCGGCATGTTCAGCCAGCTGTTGCAGGTACACCGGCGGGAACACGGCCATGGTCACGTTATGGCGGTGCATTTGTGCGTAGGTGTATTCCGGCAGCCACAGGCTATCGTCGCGGATCAGCACACTGGCGCCATTGATCAGCGGGTGCATCCAGCCTTCGTGGGCGCCGTCGAACGCGAAGGACATGAAGTGCAGTTCGCAATCGGCGGGGGACGTTTCATAGCGTTCGCCGGTGGCGATGATATGCGCCACCAACGGGCCGTGGGAAACGGCAACGCCCTTGGGCATGCCGGTGGAGCCTGAGGTGTAGATCACGTACGCGAGGTTGTCGCCGTCCAACTGCACCTCGGGCGCGGTATCGCTGTAATCACACCACAATTCGGTGCGATCAATCGCCAGGCTGTCCAGGCCTTGCGGTATCGGTAGTTGCTGCAAGGCACTGGTGTGCGTCAGCAACAACTTCGCGCGGCTGTCTTGCATCATGTACAGCAGGCGATCACGTGGGTATTCGATATCCAGCGGTACATACACACCACCGGCTTTCATGACCGCGAGGAACGCGACCATGATCTCGGCACTGCGCGGCATGGCGATGGCCACGCGCACTTCCGGGCCGACACCGCGGGCGATCAGCGCATGCGCCAGGCGATTGGCCTGAGCATCGAGCTGAGCGTAAGTCAGGGTTTGCGCATCAAATTTCACTGCCACGGCATCGGCAGTTTCGCGCGCACGGTCAGCTACCAACTCATGCACCAGCCGCTGGTTCGCGAAGCCTGCATCGGTCTGATCCCACAGGTTCAGAATGTGTTGCTGCTCGTCGCTGTCCAACAGGTTCAATTGGCCAATGTTCTGCTGCACATCGGCAACCATCGCCTGCAACAGGTTTTGCCAGTGACGCGCCATGCGCTCAATGGTGCTGGCATCAAATAGATCGGTGGCGTAACTCAACGATGCGCCCAGTTGGTCCTTCGACTCCTCGATGTCCAGGGTCAGGTCAAATTGTGCAACGGCTTCGTCCCAGCTGACCGGGCTCATTTGCAACTCGCCCAGGCGCTGCAAGTGCTGGCCTGACAGGCTGATGTGGTGGTTGAACGCGACCTGGAACAACGGGCTCAAACTGAGGCTGCGCTCGGGGTGCAGTGCCTCAACCAGCTGTTCGAATGGTAAGTCCTGATGGGCCTGAGCCTGGAGGGCACGCTGTTTGACCTGAGCGAGCAATTGGCTGACGGTGGTGTGCCCGTCGATCTCGGCCTTGAGCACCTGGGTGTTGACGAAGAAACCGATAAGACGCTCGGTCTCGACTCGATGACGGTTGGCAACCGGCACGCCGACGCGGATGTCTTGCTGGCCACTGTAGCGGTGCAGCAAGACCTGGTAAGACGCCAACAACAGCATGAACAAGGTCACGCCCTCACGCTGCGCCAGTCCCTTGAGGCCATCAAGCAACGGCGCCGGCAATGCAATACTCAGGCGCGCACCGCGATGCGTCGGCACCGCTGGGCGCTGATGATCGAACGGCAATTCAAGCACCGGCTGCTCGCCGCCGAGCACGTCACGCCAGTAGTCGAGCTGTCGGTTTTTCTCACCGGCGTCCATCCAATCGCGCTGCCACTGGGCATAGTCGGCGTATTGAATCGGCAGGGCCGGCAGCTGCGGCAGTTGGCCCTGACTGTAAGCGGCGTAGAGTTGGACCAACTCGTCGACCATCACTTGCATCGACCAACCGTCGGAGATGATGTGGTGCTGCACCAGCACCAACACGTGTTCATCCTCGGCCAGACGCAGCAGGCTGACACGCATCAACGGGCCCCTGCGCAAGTCGAATGGTTGGGTGATCCGCGCTTCCACCTGGGCTTTAAGGCCCGCCTCGTCCGTATCGGCCAAGGTCAGCTCGACCTGCGCCTGCGGGCTGATCACTTGCACGGTACGCTCGCCATCCTGGTGCAGGTGAGTGCGCAGGCTTTCGTGACGCGCCACCAACGTATCGAAGGCGCGCTGCAATGCCGCTTTGTTCAGGTGACCCTTCAGGCGTAATGCGGTGGGCACGTGGTAGGCGGCGCTCTCAGGGTCCAGTTGCCAGAGGAACCACTGGCGCTCCTGGGCGTAAGACAATGCCAAGGGCTGGTCACGCCCTACGGCAGTCAGCGGCAGCGCCGTGTGCCCCTGCGCGCCCACGCAAGCGGTGGCAAACCCTTGCAGCGTCGGCTGCTCAAACAGTGCGCGCAGCGGCACTTCCAGTTTCAACTCATGACGCACGCGGGAAATCACTTGGGTGGCCAACAACGAATGGCCGCCCAGCTCGAAGAAGTGATCCGTCAGGCCGACCTGCTCGACCTGCAACACCGCTTGCCAGATCGCCGCCAATTGCACTTGGAGCGGGCTTTGCGGGGCCACATACGCCTGTTGACGCAGGTTCAGGTCAGGCGCCGGCAGCGCACGGCGGTCAAGCTTGCCGTTGTTGTTCAGTGGCAGAGCGTCAAGTACCAGCCAATGCCCCGGCACCATGTAATCGGGCAGAGACTGGCGCAAGGTGGCCGCCAGGTCCTGAGCGTCCAGGGTGTGACCATGGGCGGGTACCACATAGGCGACCAGTTGCATGCCAACCGCACTCGGCTGAGCGATCACCGCGGCTTCACGCACCTGCGGCAAAGCTTGCAGGCCGGCCTCGATTTCGCCCATTTCGATGCGGTAGCCACGAATTTTTACCTGATGGTCGATACGCCCGACGTACTCCAACGCACCGGCTTCGTTGTAACGCGCCAGGTCGCCACTGCGGTAGAGGCGTGCACCGGGCACAGCAGAAAACGGGTCCGGCAGGAAGCGTTCGGCGGTCAAGGCCGGGCGGTCGAAATAGCGCTGGGCCAGGCCCGCTTCGGCGCCGATGCACAGTTCGCCGACGCCGTCGGTGGCGAGCAGTTCGAAACCACTGTCGAGCACATACAACGAACGGCCTGCGATGGCGCGGCCAATCGGCACGCCGAACGCATCACTGGCATCCGCCAGTTGGCAATCGTGCACGCTGGACACCACCGTCGCCTCGGTCGGCCCGTAGGTGTTGACCAGGCGCACAGCGCCCAGCCCCGCCGCATGCCAGGCACGGATGCCTTCCACCGACATGGCTTCACCGCCCACGTGCACCTGGCGCAGGTTGCCCAAGGTGCGGCGGTCGACGGCGCACTCCTTGGCCAGCAAATACCAGTAAGCGGCCGGCAAGTCGGCCAGGGTCACGCCCTGTTCGACGATCTCGCGCGCCAGTTGGCCGGCGTCCCACAGCTCGTCGCCACGCATAATCAAGGCAGCACCCACGCACAGCGGCGGGTAGCACTGCTCGACAAAGCCGTCGAAGCTGAAGGTCGCAAATTGCAGTACGCGGTCTTGCGCACTGAGCCGGCTGTAGGCCTCTGCGCTGTCGCAGAACTGGCCGAGCGCGGCATGATCGATGGCCACGCCTTTGGGCAGGCCGGTGGAACCGGAGGTGTAGATCACATACGCCAGGTCGGCCGCCGCCGCCGTGTTGGGCGGATTGGTCGCCGGGTAGCCGTCCAGTTCTTCACCAGACGTACTGAAATCCACACGGACCAAACCTTGCGGCAGCGGCAGATCCGCGAGCAACCCGGTTTCGCTGAGCAGCACGTTCAAACGACTGTCTGCCAGCATGTAGGCCAAACGTTCGGCCGGGTATTTCGGGTCCAGCGGCACATAGGCAGCACCGCTTTTGAGCACCGCCAGCAGGCTGACGATCAGCTGCGGACCACGCCGACTGGCCAGGCCTACACGCTGGCCCGGCCCCACGCCGAGCGCCAACAGATGATGGGCCAAGCGGTTGGCCCGGGCGTTGAGCTGGGCGTAGCTCAGCCGCTCACTGCCAGCCTGAACCGCCAGCGCATCAGGTGTGGCGTGGGCCCGGGCAGCGATGCGCTCATGCACGCGCTGAGGACGCTGGGCGGCACCGGCAGACTGGCTGAGCGCGAGTACCTCGTGCTGCGCGGCGGCGTCAAGCAGTTGCAGGTTACCCAGCGGCACACCGGCGTCCGCCATCATTTGCGCCAACAGGTGACGCACGTTGGCGCCCAGCCGCTTCACCTGCTGCTCGCTGAAATGGGCGCGGTCATAGCTGAAGTCCAGGCGCAGGCCGGCACCGAGTTCGACGCCCAGGGTCAGCGGGTAGTTGGTGCGTTCATGGTTGTGCATGCGGCCGAAGGTCAGGCCTGCGGGCGCACCTTGCTTCAATGCTTCGGCCACCGGGAAGTTTTCGAACACCAGCAAGGTGTCGAACAACGCCGCACCTTGCTGGCCGGCCCACGCCTGGATGTCGTACAGCGGCACGTGTTCATGGTCACGCAAGCTGAGGTTCAAGGCTTGCAGCTCGCTGAGCCAGGCGCCGGCCGATTGGGCGGGCGACGCGGCACTGATCAACGGCAAGGTGTTGATGAACAAGCCCAACTGCTGCTCAATCCCCGGCAGCGGCGCTGAACGCCCGGCGACGGTCGCGCCGAACACCACGCAAGCCTGGCCGCTGTAGCGTTGCAGCAACAGGCTCCAGGCGCCTTGCAGCACAGTATTGAGCGTGACTTTTTGTTGGCGGGCAAATTCGCCGAGGGCCTGGGTAAAGTCGTTGTCCAGCAGCACTTGATGGTCAGCCATGCCCACGCCGCCAACCGGCGCACGCAGTGCCTGCGCCAGCAAGGTTGGCGCTTGCAACGGCGCCAGGGCATTTTTCCAGTAGCCCTCGCCCGACGATTGCTGTTGCAGCCAGCCCAGGTAATCGCGGAACTGCCCCAGCGGCGCCGGCACGGCCTGGCCTGCGTAATGGGCAAGCACTTCGCCGAGCAACTGCGCGTTACTCCAGCCATCCATCAGGATGTGGTGGCTGGTGAAGATGAAGTGCCAGGCCGAACCGGTGCTGCGCACCAGCATCAGGCGAAACAGCGGTGCGGCATTGAGTTCAAAGCCGCGTGAGCGCTCGGCATCGGCCAGCGCATCGAGGTCGGCATTCACGTCTTCGATCACCTGCAACTGCACGTCGACCTGACGCCTGATTACCTGATGGGCGCTGTCCAGGCCCAGCCAGTGGAAGCTGCTGCGCAAGATGTCGTGGCGGTCCAGTGCCGCTTGCCAGGCGCGGCCGAAAATCAGCAGGTCAAGGCCTTCAATATCAAGGCGCAGTTGGTTGATATAGGCCTGGCCCTGGGGCGCGTACAGGGTGTGGAACAACATGCCCTGCTGCATCGGCGACAGCGGGTAGAGATCGGCGATGTCCGGCCCGGCCACGGGCAGTGCATCCAGTTGCTGCTGGGTGATACGCGCCAGCGGGAAGTCCGATGGCGTGACCTGCCCGGCAGGCGTTGCACAGCAATGCTCGATCAACGCCTTGAGTTCCGTAGCGTAGTCATCCGCCAGGCGCTGAATAGTTGCAGCGTTGAACATCTCGCGACTGAAACCCCATTGCAGCGACAACTCACCGCCATACACCTGCCCTTCCACCGTCAACCAGTTGGCCAACGGTGCTTGAGGGTCCTGCGCCTGGCTGCCGCCTTCGCTGGCCGGGACGAAAAGCGCTGCCTCGTTGAACTGGCGGTCGAACTGCCCCAGGTAGTTGAAGGTGATACGCGGCGCAGCCAAATCGGCCAGGGCTTCACGCGATTGCGGTTGGCCCAGATAGCGCAGCAGGCCGTAGCCCAGGCCCTTTTGCGGAACCGCGCGCAGTTGCTCCTTGATCGACTTGATTGCATCCGACAGTTCGCCTGCGGCCTGTAAACGCACCGGAAACAGGCTGGTGAACCAACCGACGGTGCGGCTCAGATCGAGGCTGTCGAACAAGTCTTCGCGACCATGGCCCTCCAGCTGGATCAGTGCGGCGGCCTGGCCGCTCCAGCGGCTGATCACGCGCGTCAGCGCCGTCAGCAGCAGGTCGTTGACCTGGGTGCGATAAGCCGCTGGCGCGTCTTGCAGCAGTTGGCGGGTCAGCTCGGCATCGAGGCGGGTTTCGAGCTTCGTGCCCAGGCGGTTTTGCAGGCCGCCGTGGGGGTTGTCGCACGGCAGCTCGGCGTCGCTGGACTGCGCCAGCCAAAAAGGCAGTTGCGCTTCCAGCGTATGCGCGTGAGCCTGCAACTGCTGCGCCCACTGTTGGTAGCTGCTGGTTTTGGCGGGCAATGCGACCTGGCGGTAAGCCTGTTGCAGATCCTCAAGCAGCACGCGCCAGGACACGCCATCGACCACGAGGTGATGGACCACCAGCAGCAGGCGCTGGGCGCCGTCAGCCAGGGTGACCAACGCTGCGCGCAGCATCGGGCCTTGTTCCAGGTTCAGGCTGCGCTGGGCTTCATCGCACAACGCGGCCAATTCAGCCTCGGTGCCGACGCTGAATTGCCACAGCACAGATTCAGCGGCCGGCGCGGCGTGGGCTTGCTGCCAGCCATCGGCCTGCCGGGTGAATCTCAGGCGCAGGGCGTCGTGGTGGTTGATCAACTGTGTGAGGGCGGCGTCCAACTGCGCAGGTTCCAGCGCCTCGCGCGGGGTCAGCAACAGTGATTGGTTCCAGTGGTGGCGCGCAGCAATTGCCTGGCTGAAAAACGCCTGTTGCACCGGGGTCAGAATCACCTCACCGGAGACCGGCCCCTGATCCATAACCACTGCCTGCTCAAAGCTCGCCACCAGCGCCAGGCTGCGCACGCTCTGGTATTGGAACAAGTCCCGCGGGCTCAGGCGAATGCCTGCCTGACGGGCACGGCTGACCACCTGGATGGAGATGATCGAATCGCCGCCCAGCTCGAAAAAGTTGTCGTCCACACCCACGTGTGGAACGCCCAGTACATCACTCCAGATCGCCGCAAGGGCTTTTTGCAGGTCGCTCGAAGGCGCGATAAATGCCTGTTGCGGCGCAGCCTCCGGCAGTGGCAAGGCTTTGCGATCGAGCTTGCCGTTGGCGGTGACCGGCAACTGGGCGAGCACGACGAAATGGGTCGGCACCATGTATTCCGGCAAGCTGCTGAGCAGCCAGGCCTTGAGGTCCGCTGGCTCCTCGCTGTCGAGCACCAGGTAGGCGACCAACTGCTTGCCACCCTGCACCAGCACCACCGCCTCGCGCACCGAAGGGTGTTGGAGCAGGCGCGTTTCGATTTCGCCCAGCTCAATGCGCAAGCCGCGCAATTTAACCTGGTGATCAAGACGGCCGAGGTATTCGATCACGCCGTCAGTGCGCTGACGCACGCGGTCGCCGGTGCGATAAAGGCGCTCGCCGTTGACGAACGGGCTCGGCACAAAACGCTCGGCAGTCAGCGCCGGGCGCCGATGATAACTGCGCGCCAGGCCAGTGCCGCCCAGGTACAACTCGCCGGACACACCGGCGGGCACCGGGTTGAGTTGAGCGTCGAGCACATAGGTGGCGAGGTTAGCGATGGGCCGCCCGATGGGCACGCTGTCGGCGCCTTCATCGATGCAGGTCCAGTGGGTCACGTCGATGGCCGCTTCGGTCGGGCCGTAGAGGTTGAACAACCCGGCTGCTGGCAGCTTGGCAAAGACCTGCCGTTGCGCATCCAGCGGCAAGGCTTCACCGCTGCACACGATGCGTGTGAGGCTGGCACAGGCTTGCACGCCCGGCTCATGGATAAACGCCTGCAACATCGACGGCACGAAGTGCAACGTGGTGATGGCGTGGCGGCCAATGGTTTCGATCAGCCGGGCCGGCTCGCGGTGTTCGCCGGGGGCCGCGACCACCAGGCGCGCGCCGGTCATCAGCGGCCAGAAAAATTCCCACACGGACACGTCAAAACTGAACGGGGTTTTCTGCAGCACCGCATCACTGGCCGTCAATTCGTAGGCTTGCTGCATCCAGCACAAGCGGTTGACCAAGGCGCGATGGCTGTTGCCTGCGCCCTTGGGCTTGCCGGTCGAGCCGGAGGTGTAAATCACGTAGGCCAGGTTGAGTGCGTGAACGCCGCTGTCGGGCGAGGCACTGCTGTAGCCATCCAGCCAACTGGCCGGCTGGTCGAGGGCAATCACCTGAATACCTTCGACAGGCAAGATGGCCAGCAGGCTTTGCTGGCTGAGCAGCAGCGTGATGCCACTGTCTTCGATCATGTAGGCCAGGCGTTCCTGAGGATATTCCGGGTCCAGCGGCACGTAGGCGCCACCGGCCTTGAGGACCGCCAGCAGACCCACGACCATTTCGACGGAGCGCTCGACGCACAGCCCCACCAGCACGTCCGGGCCTACGCCCTGCTCGCGCAAAGCATGCGCCAGTTGGTTGGCGCGGGCGTTGAGTTGGGCGTAGGTCAACGCGGTTTCGCCGAATACCAGCGCGGGTGCATCCGGCGTGCGCTGCACCTGGTCCTCGATCAGTTGATGGATACCGCGCTCGGTTGGGTAGGCTTCGTCAGTCTGGTTCCACGCATGGGTCAGTACGTGCTGCTCATCGGCTCCGAGCATCGGCAATTCGCCAATGCGCTGTTCGCCGTCGGCCACCATGGCCTGTAACAGGCTGATCCAGTGACGGGCCATGCGCGCAATGGAAGGCGCCTCGAACAGGTCATTGGCATAGGTCAGCGCAGCATGCAGGGTGCCGGACTTCTCATAGGTATCGAGGGTCAGGTCGAATTGGGTGGTGCGCCCTTGCCATTCCACCAGCGAAAGCTCAAGGCCTGAAGCGGTGCTGACGCTGGCGATGTCGGCCACCACCGGCTGGTGGTTGTACATCACCTGAAACAGCGGCGTATGGCTCAGGCTGCGCTCGACCTTGAGGGCCTCCACCAGGCGCTCAAAGGGCAACTCCTGATGAGCCTGGGCGCCCAGCGCGTGTTCCTTGATGCCTTGCAGCAGTTCGCCAACGCGGGTTTGCCCGGTCAGTTCGGTGCGCAGGACTTGCGTGTTGACGAAAAAGCCGATCAGCCCTTCGACTTCGGTACGGTTGCGATTGGCGATCGGCACGCCGACGCGAATGTCTGCCTGCCCGGTGTAACGGTGCAGCAGCACATTGAAAGCACCCAGCAACAGCATGAACAGCGTGACGTTGTGCTTTTGCGCGCAGGTTCGCAGTTGCGCGGCCAGGCTTGGGTCAATCGCGAAATGATGGCGAGTGCCCTGATAACTCGGCATCGCTGGACGCGGGTGATCGGTTGGCAGTTCCAGCACCGGATGCTCGTCGCCCAGACGCGCCTGCCAGTACGCGAGCTGACGTGCCTGCTCCCCTGCTTCCAACCAGCGGCGCTGCCACAGAGCGTAGTCGCTGTACTGGATCGGCAGCGCCGGCAATTGCGGCGCCTCGTTGCGCTCATGGGCGTCGTAGCAGCGGATGAACTCGTCGATCAGCACGTTCATCGACCAGCCGTCGGAGACGATGTGGTGCAGGGTCAGCAGCAGCACATGCTCCTGCGCGTTGAGCTTGAGCAACTGCACGCGCAGCAAAGGGCCGTGTTCCAAATCGAACGGCAACAGCGATTGACGCGTCGCCGCGTCGTTGACGGCCTGCTCCTGCTCAACGGCGGCCATGGCGCTGAAGTCCAGGTGCTCGACGACAAGCGAGGGCTCTATCGAAACCTGGGTCAGGCGTTCATCGGCCTGGCGCTGGAAGACTGTGCGCAAGGTTTCATGCCGCGCCACCAGGCTGGCGAAGGCTTGCTCCAGCGCACGCAGGCTGAGCGCGCCCTTGAGCCGCACCGCGCCGGGCAGGTTGTAGGCGCCGCTGGCCGGGTCCAATTGCCACAGAAACCACATGCGCTGCTGCGCGTACGAGAGCGCCTGGCGATCCTCTGCCTCCACACTCGCCGGAATCGGAAACCGGGAAAAATCCACGCCCTCTTTCTGCAAGGCCTGCAGGAATACTTGGCGTTTTTCCAGGGGCAACCCGATAAACCGGCGAGCAAGTTTCAAGGAGTCTTCAGCATTCATTTCTTGGAGTCCGGAGCAATAGGCAGGAAGCACAAAGGCACGTCGTCCCTATAAAACGAACCGGGCGGGGAAAAATTAGCGGGGGATGAAGGGCGTGAGGCGCGGTGTCATCAAGGGTTACATCAATCTCAGCAAAGACACACGAAGCCGGGCTAGCATTGACGAACACCACTTTTTGCAACTACATTTAGTTACACGCAGGGAACGCCGTGTCCAAAAATGAAAAGCTGCTCGCCAAACTGCTCAACGAGCGCATGGCCTTTACCTGGCCAGAGCTCGAAACGCTACTCAAGCGTCTTGGCTACACACAGATTGAAGGGGCTGGAAGCCGCGTCAAATTCGACATCGGCGACCCCAGTGCAATGATCACCTTGCACAAGCCTCACCCCGGCAACGAACTGAAACACTACATTCGGCGCCAGATCATCGAACAATTGAAATCAGGAGAACTGATTCAGTGAACAACCAACTGAAACACAACGGCTACATCGGCTCTATCGAAGCCAGCCTCGAAGACAATTGCCTGTTTGGCAAAGTGCTGTTTATCAAGGCGCTGGTCAGCTATGAGGGCAAAACCGTCGCGGAGCTGGACGTGGCCTTTCGAGAGGCCGTGGAAGACTACCTCGCGACGTGCCACACCCTCGGGCAAACACCGGAGAAACCGTGCAAGGGTTCCTTCAACGTGCGGGTCGGCCATGACCTGCATCTGGCCGCAGCCCTGGCAGCGACCCGTAAGAAAGTGACGCTCAATGACCTGACGCGCCAGGCGCTGAATGAGTTTTTGCAACATCATTGCGCAGAACCTTCTCCGGCGATCGGCTGATCAGCCCAACCTTCGATAGCCCAGCAGCGCTGAGCCCAGCACCACCGCACCCGCCACCAGCGCCACCCAGAACCCGCTGGTGGCGCCGAAATGGTCGATCATCCAACCCGAGCTGGCGGCCCCAATGGCCACCCCGATACTCAGGCCGGTGATCAACCAGGTCATGCCTTCGGTCAGGCGGCTGGGCGGGACGATCCGCTCCACCAGGGCCATGGACACGATCAGCGTCGGGGCAAAGAACAAGCCTGAGATGAAGATGGCCACGGCCAGCCCGGGGATATTTGTCACCAGCAACAACGGCAAGGTGGTCAACGCCGTCGCCACGCCGCAGAACAGAAACTGGCGGGGCAACGGCGCCTTGAGCTTGAGCGTGCCGAACGCCAACCCCGCCAGGCACGAGCCAATGGCATACACCGAAAGCACGATGCTCGCCGCCGCCGGTTGGCCTTGATGCTGGGCGAACGCGACGCTGACCACGTCCACCACGCCGACAATCACGCCCATGGCCAGCAACAGGATCATCAGGATCAGTACCGACGGTGAGGCGATCAGCCAGCGGCCGTGATGGTCCTGATGTTCATGCACCGGCGGCTCAGTTGCGCGTTGCAGCACGAAGGTGGTCACCCCCACCGCCAACAGCAGCGCTGCCACCAAGGGCCCGGCTTCCGGGAACAGCACCACACTCAGGCCCACCGAGATCGGCGGGCCGATGATGAAACACACCTCGTCGAGCACCGATTCAAGGGCAAACGCGGTCTGCAACTTGGGCTGGCCGCGGTACAACTCGGTCCAGCGCGCCCGCACCATGGCCGACATATTGGGCATGCAACCGGCCAGGCCGGCGAACACAAACAACGTCCAGCTTGGCGCCTGCAACCAGGTGCACAACAGCAACAGCAACAACGCCCCACCG
Source organism: Pseudomonas sp. TWRC1-2 (assembly GCF_049896685.1). Taxonomy (NCBI): domain Bacteria; kingdom Pseudomonadati; phylum Pseudomonadota; class Gammaproteobacteria; order Pseudomonadales; family Pseudomonadaceae; genus Pseudomonas; species Pseudomonas sp. TWRC1-2. The sequence goes on from NZ_JAFCUU010000001.1 coordinate 909,779, forward strand.
CCAATCAGCGCCGCTATCGGCAGCACCCTGCCCTGGCTGTAGCGGTCCACTAACCGCGAAACCTGCGGCGCACAAAACGCCGTGGCCAAGGCAAACACCGCCGCCACCGCGCCCGCCAGGCCAAAGCCGCCATGCACTTGCGACAGCATGGTGATCAGGCCGATACCGGTCATCGATATCGGCATGCGCGCAAGCATGCCGGCCAGTACAAAAGCCCGGCTGCCAGGGGCGTGGAACAACTCGGCGTAGGGATTTGCCATCCTGCTTGACCTCTTCCTCAAGACCTTGAAGCTTGCTATCGGCAGGCATCAAGGCAATATACATACGGTGCGTATGTGGCAAATCATGCGTAACATACGCAGCGTATGTCAAACCCTCAAACACCCTCGCGAGCCCACCCCATGAGCCGAGCCCGTGCCGAAATAATCGAAGAAACCCGCGCCCGCCTGATCGCCAGCGCCCGCCAAGCCTTCGCCACACAGGGCTATGCCAACACGTCGATGGACGACTTCACCGCGCGCGCCGGCCTGACCCGTGGTGCGTTGTACCATCACTTTGGTGACAAGAAAGGCCTGTTGGCCGCCGTGGTCGCCCAACTCGACAGCGAAATGGACGCGCGACTGCAGCACATCACCGATCAGGCCCAGGACCCGTGGGAAGGTTTTCGCGAACGCTGCCGAACGTATTTGCGCATGGCCCAGGACGACGAAATCCAACGCATCGTTTTGCAGGATGCGCCAGCCGTGCTCGGCGATACCGGGTCGCAGCAACACTGCGTCGCGTCGCTGTGCCAGTTGCTTGAGGGCTTGATGCAGGCCGGTGCCATCGAACAGGGCCCCAGCGTCGCGCTGGCGCAGTTGATCAATGGCAGCCTGGTCAACACCGCGCTGTGGATCGCCCGCGATGAACACCCGGGCGACCGTCTGGAGCAAGGCTTGCAGGGTCTGGAGTTACTGCTGCGCGGCTTGAAGCAATAAGCCCGCGCTACACCAGCCGCTTGATCTGCTTATGCCGCCACACCAGCCGGTAATACGCAGTCTGCAGCGCCAGCATCGCCAGGTAGGTCACCGGAAACGCCATCCACACACCTTGCAGGCCGAAGTGCGCATTGAGCACATACGCCATCGGCAGCTCCACACACAGCACGCAGAAAATCGAGATGGCGACCGGCATCAGCACCACGCCGCTGGCGCGCATGATGCCGCCCACCACCGCCTGAAAGCCGAAGACCAAAACGCTCCAGAGCATAATGTGCAGCAGGTGCTCGGCATTAAGCCGCGCGGCGTCGTCGGTGATGAACAGCCCCAGCAGCCAGTGCGACAACAGGTAGCCGAGCACAATCAATCCACCGGTCAGGCAGGTGTTGATCAACAGGCCGGTGCGCAGGATCGGCCCGATTCGCTCCAGGCGCCCGGCGCCAATCGCCTGGGCACCGAGGATCGAAGCGGTAATGGCAATCGACAGCGCCGGGAACTGCACGTAATTGACGATCTGCGTCACCGCGCCATACGCCGCCGTGGCCTGGGAACCGTGGCTGTTGACCAGCGCAAGAATGACCAATTCGGACAGCGACAACACCACCATCTGCAAGCCGGTCGGCAAGCCGATGCGCAGCACTTTGCCGAGGATCGCCCGGTCCAGGCGCAAGGCAGCCAGCAATTCACGGTCCGGCGCCATCACATGGTTCTTGTGGCGCAGGCGCAGGATCAAAAACAGCATCGCCGAGGCATTACCGACCAGCCCCGCGTACACCGCGCTCTGGATGCCCATGGGCGGCAGGCCGATCCAGCCGCGAATCAGCGCCGGCGTCAGCAACAGGCCGATCAGGGTCGAGACCATCAGCGCCAGCAGCGGCGAGATCGTGTCACTGACGCCGCGCAGCAATTGGGTATAGAGGATGAAGACCAACAGCAGCGGCATGATCAGCATCATCACCTGGGCATAACCCACGGCATCGTCGAGCACATCCATCGGGGTGCCCAGCGCCTGCAGGGCCGGGCGCGCGAACAGGCTGCCGAGCACCGCCGCGATCAGGCCTACCAGCGCGCCAAGGGTCAGCGTCGCACCGGTGATCACCTTCACCATGCCGGTTTCCTGCGCGCCCCAGGCCTGGCCGATCAGCACCGAAGCGCCCGCCCCCAGGCCGATCACCAGGGCAATAAAGAAAAACACGATGGGAAACATCCCCGACACCGCCGCCAGCGCCTGGGTGCCGAGCATTTGCCCGACATAGATGCCGTTGAGGGTGCCGGAAAAGCTTTGCAGAAAATTGGACAGCACCATCGGTGCCAAAAAAATCAGGTAGATCTGCCACAACGGCCGTTGCTGAGTGACTTCCATGGTCGTTCGAGTCCCGGAATTATTGTTAGACGGGGAAAGCATTGCGCGACAGCCAGGCCAGGTACGTCTGCACATCCCTCGGCCAGTGCCCGATCTTGCTCGCAAAGGCCGCCGCATCTTCAGCGAACAATGCCCGCGAGGCGTCTTCAAACCCAGGCAGGTCGCCGCCGATGGCACTCATGAAACGATAGCTGGCTTCCTTGGCCTGGCGCGCCTGATCACGGCCAGCGCTGGCATTTCGCGCTTCATCCACCAACCGGCGCAAGGCCGCCGAGGCGCCGCCGGGTTGTTGGCCCAGCCATTCCCAGTGGCGCGGCAGCAGCGTGACTTCCCGCGCGACCACACCCAGCTTCGGGCGGCCCACCGTTGGGGCTGCGGGAAGCTCTTCGTCGATTGCTGTGTCTGCGGGTTGCTCGGGCACATAACCGCCAGGCCATGGGTAATCGACTTGGGCGCCGGTGGCGTCATCAAAGACCAGGAAGGTGCCGGCTGTCAGGTCCAGCCCTGCCAGGGTTTCGGCCACCGCCGAATAGGCGCCGGCCGCCACGCGCTGGTGACGGAAGAAGGCAGTGCACAGCGGTGTGTGTTGCGTAGACATGGCTTATTACCCGGATGTTATTTGTTTTACCCGGATCATATTAGCCCTAATTGGTGAGCATGCAAGGCTATTGTCGCGAAACGTCCAAGTGTTCACCCCGCACCGTTACTCGCATCCCTTGCACAGCAGGATCGCGCAGCAAGCACTCCGCGATCGCCGGCTCCAGCTCCACCCGTACACGGCGGCCCAGCGCACGCGCGCCAAACCGTGCGTCGTGCTGGCGACACAACCATGCCCGCGCCGACGCATCCATGCTTAATGAGCGCTGGTGCGCCGCCAGACGCTGGTTGAGCTTCTCCAGCTCCACGTCCAGCAGCGCATCAAGCCAGCGCTTGTCGAGGGGTTCGAACATCAGGATACGGTCGATGCGGTTGAGAAACTCCGGCTCGAAATGCCCGTGCAACGCCTCTTCCAACACCGCCGCTTCGCCCCGCACAAATACCCGCAGCAGCCGCCGCCAGCCCTGAGCGAAGCGTTGGCGATGACGACGCGCCTGGTGCGCGCCGATGTTGCTGGTCATGAAAATCAGGCTGTTACGAAAATCCAGGGTGCGCGTGCCACCCGCCAGGGTCAGTTGGCCGTTTTCAAGAATGCCCAGCAGGCTGCACACCACCTCCTGGCTGGCTTTTTCCAGTTCATCGAACAACACGATGCCAGGGCGGCTGTAGCTGCCCTGGATCAATTCGCTGTTGAACAGGCTGATGCCTTCCTTGCTGCCCACGTACCCCGGCGGCGCGCCGGTCAGCGCGGCGGCGTAATGCTCCTGGGCCAGGGTGTGCATGTCGATGCGGCAAAACCCGTCGGCCCGGCCATGCAGCGCCTGGGCCAGCAGGCGCACGATTTCGGTTTTGCCAACGCCGGTCGGGCCCATGAACAGGTTGACGCTCAATGGCCGATCGCGCTCGCCGATGTCGGCCTTGACCACCTTGAGCAGCCGCTCCACCTGCGCCAGCGCCGCCTCCTGGCCAACGATGCGACTGCGCAACAGCGCCATCACCTGCGCCGGTTCAAAGGTAAACCGCATGCCCTACTCCACCCCTTTTTCTTTGCCGCCATGGGGCAGTTGCCCCACCGGGCACTCGGCGACACCCACGGTGCTGCGGGTGATTTTTTCGACATTCTCCTGAGCCTTTTGCGCGTCCAGCACCCAGGTGCGGTAGAACTCGAACGGGCAGTCCGCCACGCCCTTGTCGCCATCGCCCGAGGCATGCATGCCGGTATAGCCACGGTGCAGCAACTTGAACAGGTGGTTCTGCGACTGGTCGTTGGCCCGCGCATCGCGAATCTGCGACACCGACAGTTGCGCGTACTGGATGCCCATCTCTTCCTCGCCGCACTCACCCAGGGTGCGCCCGTCAAAGCCGATGATCGCCGAGTGGCCGAAGTACGAATACACCCCATCGAACCCCGCCGCGTTGGCCACTGCCACATAGCAGTTATTCGCCCAGGCCATGCTCTTGGACATCTGCACCTGCTGCTCTTTGGCCGGGTACATATAACCCTGACAGCGCACGATCAACTCGGCGCCCTTCATCGCGCAGTCGCGCCAGATCTCCGGGTAATTGCCGTCGTCGCAGATAATCAGGCTGATCTTCATGCCCTTGGGCCCATCGCACACATAGGTGCGGTCACCCGGATACCAACCCTCGATGGGGCACCACGGGATGCACTTGCGGTAGCGCTGCACGATTTCGCCGAGGTTATTGATCAGCACCAGCGTGTTGTACGGCGCCTTGTGCGGGTGCTCCTCGTGGCGCTCGCCGGTCAGGGAAAATACGCCCCAGGTGTTGGCCTGGCGGCACGCTGCCGAGAAGATCGCCGTCTCTTCGCCGGGGATGCTCGCGGCCGTGGCCATCATCTCGTCGTGGTCGTACATGATGCCCATGGTGCTGTATTCGGGGAACACCACCAGGTCCATGCCGGGCAAGCCCTGCTTCATGCCGAGGATAATCCCGGCGATTTTCTTCGCGTTGTCGATGACCTCGGCCTTGGAATGCAGGCGCGGCATCTTGTAGTTCACCACCGCGACACCGACGGTGTCTGGGCTGCTGGAAATATCGCCATGACGCATAACATCACTCCTGGTCTAGTGACTGATCATCCACGGCCGTGGCCCGGTCCTGGTCTTGAGGCCCAAGGGGTTGGCCTTGCTCGGCTCGACTTTTTTGCGGGTGCCGCAGCAGCTGCAACCGGCCGGATGTTTGCGGCTTTGCTGGTATTCGCCGACGGTTTGCGGCGCATGGGCGCTGCGCTCGTTGCCGGCGATAGCCTTGCGCTGGTTGGCCGACAGCGTTTGCAGTGCCGGGGCCGAGACCCTGAGCGGGCCGCCCGGCCCTTCGCAGTACGGGCACTGGCTGGGCTCGTTGCGTTGGGCGATGGGCCGCAACATCGTGAACGTGCCGCAGGTGTCACAGGCATATTCGTAAGTCGGCATGGCTACAGGTCCGGGGCAATGGGCAGGTCGACGCTGCCGTCGAGGAACTGGGTGGGGCCGTTGGCATTGGGGTTGATGTCGAACTCGAAGATTTCCGTCGGCAGCCACAAGGTCGCGCAGGCATTCGGAATATCCACCACACCGCTGATATGCCCCTGCACCGGCGCCGAGCCGAGCAAGGCATAGCCCTGGGCCGGCGAGTAGCCAAACTTGGTCAGGTAGTTGATCGCATTCAGGCAGGCCTGGCGGTAGGCGACGTTGACGTCCAGGTAGTGCTGCTGGCCCTGTTCGTCCACCGAGATGCCTTCGAAGATCAGGTAATTCTTGTAGTTCGGTGTGATCGGGCTGGGCTTGAACACCGGGTTCTTGATCCCATACTTGGCCATGCCGCCCTTGATCAGCTCGACCTTCATGTGCACCCAGCCGGCCATTTCGATGGCGCCGCAAAAGGTGATCTCGCCGTCGCCCTGGCTGAAGTGCAGGTCACCCACCGACAACCCGGCACCGTTGACATAGACCGGGAAAAAAATCTTCGAACCGCGCGACAGGTCCTTGATATCGCAGTTACCGCCATGCTCACGCGGCGGCACCGTGCGCGCGCCGGTCGCAGCCGCATCGTCACGGGCCTGGCCCTTGAGCTTGCCCATGTGCGCGGTGGCGGCCAGTGGCGCATTGGCCAGCGGTGGCACGCGGGTCGGGTTGGTGTCGATCAGTTCCTGCTCGCGGCGGTTCCAGTCGGCGAGCATCACCGGGTCGGGCAGGCAGCCGATCAGGCCGGGGTGGATCAGGCCGGCAAAGTTAACCCCCGGAATGTGCCGAGAACGGGTGAACATGCCTTTGAAATCCCAGATGGCTTTTTGTGCGCTGGGGAAATGATCGGTGAGAAAGCCGCCGCCGTTCTGCCGTGAGAAGAAGCCGTTGAAGCCCCACTGCGAATCCGCCTTGGCGCCGATATCGAGCAAGTCCACCACCAACAAATCACCCGGCTCGGCGCCGTGCACACCCACCGGGCCTGACAGGTAATGCACGGTGGACAGGTCCACGTCGCGCACGTCACTGGCGTCATCGTTGTTCTTGATCGCGCCGGCGGTCCAGTCGTAGGTTTCCAGAATGAAGTCATCGCCGGGCTTCACCCAGCACGCCATCGGGATATCCGGGTGCCAGCGGTTATGGATATTTTCGTTTTCAGTGACGGGCTGGTTGAGGTCGACTTTGATCAGCGTTTCGGTCATGGACTGGCTCCTGGGCGGATGGTCTGGTGCGTGGAATCCAGTCTCGGGGAGCCAGGGAAAACCGGAAATACGTTGGATGACGTATGAGATTTTCAAAGCAGACACAAAACAACTGTGGGAGCGGGCTTGCTCGCGAAAGCGGTGTGTCAGTTAACAGATAAGTCGACTGGTACACCGCTTTCGCGAGCAAGCCCGCTCCCACATTAGAACTGTGTTGTTTTAGACGGACAGGTAGCGGCTGATGGTCGCTTCATCCACGCGGTCGCGGGTCTCTTCGATCACGAAGCGGCCCTTCTCGATCACCAGAAAGCGGTCGGCAATCTCCAGGGTGAACGACAGCACCTGTTCGGACACCACGATGGTCAAATCGCGCAGGTTGCGAATCTCTTTGAGCGTGCGCGCAATGTCCTTGATGATCGACGGCTGGATGCCCTCCGTCGGCTCGTCGAGCAACAACACCTTGGGGTTGGTCGCCAGCGCCCGGGCAATCGCCAGTTGCTGTTGCTGCCCGCCGGACAGGTTGCCGCCCTTGCGCGACTGCATGTCATGCAGCACCGGAAACAGCGCATACAAATCCTCCGGCACCTTGCCGCGGGCCGACGCCGGTAACCCGGTCTGGATATTTTCCAGCACCGTCATGCTCGGGAAAATCATGCGGCCCTGGGGCACATAGGCAATCCCGCGCGCCACCCGCTCATGGGTTTCCAGCGCCGACACATCGTGCCCGTCCACACTGACCTGGCCTTGCCACTGCGGCAGAATGCCCATCAGGCTCTTGAACAGCGTGGTCTTGCCCATGCCATTGCGGCCCATCACCGCGACGATCTCGCGCTTGGCCACGTTCAGTTGCAGATCGTGCAGGATCTGGCTCTGCCCGTAACCACAGGACAACTGGTCGATCTTGAACATGCCGGATTCCTCAGTGGCCCAAATACACTTCAATGACTTTCGGGTTGCTTTGCACCGACTCCATGCTGCCCTCGGCCAGCACCTTGCCCTGGTGCAGCACCGTGACTTTATGCGCGATGCTTTTGACGAACTCCATGTCGTGCTCGATCACCAGCACCGAGCGGCCCTGGCTGATGCGGTTGAGCAATTCGGCGGTTTGCGCGCGCTCATTCACGCTCATGCCTGCCACCGGCTCGTCGAGCATCAGCAACTCCGGGTCCTGCATCAGCAGCATGCCGATTTCCAGCCACTGCTTTTGCCCGTGGGACAGCAGGTCGGCCTGCTGTTGCAGCAAATCACCCAGGAAGATTTCCCGCGCCACCTCTTCCACCCGCGCAACCACCTGAGCGCTGCGCTTGAAAAACAGCGCGCCCCACACCTTGCGCCCGGCGGGATAAGACATCTCGAGGTTTTCAAACACCGTGAGGTTTTCGTAGATCGACGGGTTCTGGAACTTGCGCCCCACGCCGGCGCGCACGATGTTGTACTCGCGCATCTTGGTCAGTTCCTGGCCGTCGAACTGGATGCTGCCGCTGGTAGCGCGGGTTTTGCCGCAGATCAGGTCGAGCACCGTGGTCTTGCCGGCGCCATTGGGACCGATCACCACGCGCACTTCATTGCGGTCGATGTACAGGTTGAGGTTGTCGACCGCCTTGAAGCCGTCGAACGACACGGTGAGGCCTTCAATGGCCAACACCGGTTTTTTCATTTCAAAGCCGACGGCGCTCATGGCTGGGTCTCCAGGATGTTGCTTTTAGCCTTGGGTTTAACCGCCGGACTCACCGGGGGCGCCGCCACGGGTTTGCGCCGCAGCAGTCTGGCCAATGCCTGGCGACCGTGGCTGTCCCACAACCCGGCCAGGCCATTGGGGAAATACATGACCACGGCAATAAACAGCCCGCCCATCAGGTACAGCCATAATTCAGGAAAGGACTCGGAAAAGTAGGTCTTGCCGTAGTTCACCAGCAGCGCGCCATACACCGCGCCGAGCAGTGACATGCGCCCGCCCACCGCGGCGAAAATCACCATCTCGATTGACGGCACGATGCCCACGAACGACGGCGACATAAAGCCCACCTGCAAGGCAAACATCGCCCCGCCAATCGCCGAAAACGCGGCGGCTACGCAGAACACAAAGATCTTGAAACTGGCCACGTCGTAGCCGGAAAACCGCACGCGCTCTTCTTTGTCGCGCATCGCCATCAGCAGCCGGCCCAGCTTGGACGCGAGAATAAAACGGCCGATAAAGATGCAGCCGAACAGCAAGCCGGCGTTGATGAAGTACAGGATCATTTTCGCGCTGTCGGTGCGCAGGTCCCAGCCCAGCAGGGTCTTGAGGTCGGTGATGCCGTTGACGCCACCGGTCAGCCCTTGCTGGCCGACGATCAGCACGGTAAGGATCAGCGCAATCGCCTGGGTGACGATGGAGAAATACACATCGCCCACGCGCCGCTTGAACAGCGCCATACCGATGATGAACGCCAGCAGCACCGGCACCGCAATCACCGCTACCAGCGTGAAGCTGAAACTGTGAAACGGCTGCCACAGCCAGGGCAATTCGGTGATCTGGTTCCAGTCCATGAAGTCCGGGATGCCCGGTGTGGATTGGATCTTGGTGCTCTCGGGGTCGGAGGCTTCCAGCTTGAGGAACATCGCCATGCAGTAACCGCCGACGCCGAAGAACACGCCCTGCCCCAGGCTGAGAATGCCGCCATAGCCCCAGCACAGCACCAGGCCCACGGCGACGAACGCGTAGGTCAGGTATTTGCCGACCATGTTCAGGCGGAACGCGTCCAGGGTCAGGGGAAATACCACCAGTACCAGCAACGCCAACAACACGATACCGATCAGGTTTTGCTGGCCGCCCAGCAGCTTGTCTAAAGCCTTCATCTGCTCGCCTCTACTTGCGCACTTTGATGGAGAACAACCCTTGCGGGCGCAGCATCAGGATCAGAATGACCGAGGACAACGTGAGTACCTTGGCCATCGAGCCACTGAGGAAAAACTCCGACAGCGATTGGGTCTGGGCGATCACGAACGCCGAGGCGATGGTGCCGAACAGGCTCTGCGCGCCGCCGAATACCACCACCAGGAAGGTATCGACGATGTACTGCGAACCCGCCGTCGGCCCGGTGGAGCCAATGGTGGTAAACGCCGCGCCCGCGACACCGGCCACGCCGCAGCCGAGGGCGAAGGTCATGCGGTCGACCTTGCGCGTATTGATGCCCACCGCGCGGCTCATCAGGCGGTTCTGCACCGTGGCGCGCACCTGCAGGCCCCAGCGCGAGCGGTACAGCATCAGGAAGATCGCGGCGGTCAGCAGCAGGGTCAGGCCCATCATGAACAGGCCGTTGCGCGGGATCTCGATGGCATCGGTGAAGTTCACCGAGCCCATCAGCCAAGCCGGCGGTTCGGCGCTGACTTCACGTGCCCCGAACACCGAGCGAAAGGTTTGCTGCATCACCAGGGACAACCCCCAGGTGGCGAGCAAGGTGTCCAACGGACGCTTGTACAAACGGCTGATCATCGCCCACTCCACCAGCCAGCCAATGGCACCGGCAACGAGGAATGACAGGGCAATGGCAACGAAGAAGTAATAGGGTTGAAAGCTTGGCGCAAAGTGCGCGGTAAGGCTGGAACACACGTAGGTGGTGTAGGCACCGATGGTCAGGAACTCGCCGTGGGCCATGTTGATCACGCCCATCTGGCCAAAGATGATCGCCAGCCCCAATGCCATCAGCAACAGCACGCAGAACACGGACAAACCGTTGAACCCCTGCATCGCCGCGATGGCTCCAAATTCCGATAGCCATTCCATGATGATGGTCTCCTACAGAGAGATGAAATGCAGGCTTGTGCCGTTTTGCCTTATGTGGGAAGGGGCTTGCCGCGATGAGGGTGGGTCAGCTTATAAAGCTGTGACTGACCCACGGCTATCGGGGGCAAGCCGCCTCCCACAGTTTGAAACTCCGTGTGCCTGGGGGTTATTGGTAACCCTTTGGAAACGGGTTCGGCTCGATCAGATCCGACTCGTAGATCACCTTGAACTGCCCGTTGGGCTGCACTTCGCCGATGCGCGACTTGCTCCACAGGTGATGGTTCTCGTGGATCTTCACGTAGCCTTCCGGCGCGTTTTTCAGCTCGATGCCAGGGCTTGCCGCCACGACTTTATCCACGTCGAAACTGCCGGCTTTCTCCACCGCCGCTTTCCACAACCAAGGGCCGAGGTACGCCGCCTGGGTCACATCGCCGATCACCGCGTCCTTGCCGTACTTGGCCTTGAAGGCTTCGACGAAGGCTTTGTTGTTCGGGTTGTCCAGGCTCTGGAAGTACTTCATCGAGGCGTAGAAACCGGCCATGTTTTCGCCGCCGATGCCGAGCAGCTCGTCTTCGGTGACCGACAAGGTCAGCAGGGTTTGTTTGGACGAATTCACACCCGCCGCATTGAGTTGCTTGTAGAACGCCACGTTGGAGCCGCCGACCACGGCCGCAAACACCACGTCCGGCTTCTTCAGCTTGACCTTGTTGATCAACGAGCCGAACTGAGTGTTGCCCAGCGGGTAGTAGTCTTCGCCAACCACGGTGCCGTGCAGCACGTTTTCAATGTGCTTGCGCGCGATCTTCATTGAGGTGCGTGGCCAGATGTAGTCCGAGCCGACCAGGTAGAAGGTCTTGGCGCCCTTGGTCTTGGCGATCCAGTCGAGGCTGGCGAGGATTTGCTGGGTAGCCTCCTGGCCGGTGTAGATGACGTTTTTCGACTGTTCCAGGCCTTCATAGAAGGTCGGGTAGTAGAGCAAGCCGTTTTCTTTCTCGAAGATCGGCAGCACGGCTTTGCGTGAAGCCGACGTCCAGCAGCCGAACACGGCGGCGACCTTGTCGTTGACCAGCAGCTTCTTGGCTTTTTCGGCAAAGGTCGGCCAGTCGGAGGCGCCGTCTTCCTGGATCACTTTGATCTGGCGTCCCAGGATCCCGCCCGAAGCGTTGATCTGTTCGATGGCCAGGCGCTCAGCCTGGATCGAGCCGGTCTCGGAAATCGCCATGGTGCCGGTGGCCGAGTGCAACTGGCCGACGGTGACTTCGGTAGGGGTCACGGCCAGGCCTTCGTTATCGGCCAGCACGCCCTGGCTGAACAGAGCGGCCGCCAGTAAGGACAAGGCCAACAACGGTGTGGAGCGGATCAATCGTGGTGCCATGGGGCGACTCCTCTGCAATGAGGGGTTCAGCATGGCGGCAGCGAGCCATCGCGGGTATACGCAGCCTGACGTAACGGTGTACGTCATTTGACGTATGCCGTTGCGCACTGTTTCAGGGCAAGTTGTGGCGAGCGGGCTTGCCCCGCGTTGGGCTGCGAAGCGGCCCTGTTAAGAACAGCGCATTTTTCCAGGTAAATTAAATAGTGTTGTCTGGTTTCAGGGCGGCTACGCAGCCCAACGCGGGGCAAGCCCGCTCGCCACAGCAAGCCCGCTCCCGCATTTGGACCTGCGGCACCTGTCAGGGCATGGAAGTTGCTCATTCAATCTCGCCCTTCTGCGGAGTCCTCCACCGTGCACCCCACATCCGGCACCCAGCGCATCGTCAAGATTCGCCGCGACTACAACACCTGGGTCGCCGACGAGACCATGGAAGACTACGCCCTGCGCTACACGCCCAAATCCTTTCGCAAATGGTCGGAACTGCGCATCGCCAACACCGCCCTGGGCGCCGTGTCCTTTTTGGCGCTGGAAGCCATCGGCGGCGTGCTCGCCTTGAGCTACGGCTTCACCAACACGTTCTGGGCGATCCTGGCGATCAGCCTGGTGATTTTCCTCACCGGCCTGCCCATCAGTTATTACGCCGCCCGTTATGGCGTGGACATGGACCTGCTGACCCGCGGCGCCGGCTTTGGCTACATCGGCTCGACCATCACCTCGTTGATTTATGCCAGCTTCACGTTCCTGTTCTTCGCGCTGGAAGCGGCAATCATGGCCTTGGCCCTGGAGCTGTATTTCCACATTCCGCTGGCCATCGCCTATGTGATCTGCTCATTGCTGGTGATTCCGCTGGTGGCCTACGGCGTGACCCTGATCAGCCGCCTGCAATTGTGGACGCAACCGCTCTGGCTGCTGTTGCTGGTGCTGCCCTACGGCTTTGTCTGGTGGAAAAACCCCGACGTCTTCAGCGACTGGACCAGCTTTGTCGGACGCAGTGGCGACGGCGGCGGGTTTAATTTGCTGTCGTTCTGCGCCGCCTGCACCGTGGCGCTGTCGCTGGTCACGCAGATCGGCGAACAGGTCGACTACCTGCGCTTCCTGCCGGAAAAGACCGCCGCCAACCGCAAACGCTGGTGGGCCGCCCTGCTCTGCGCGGGGCCCGGCTGGATCATCCCCGGCGCGTTGAAAATGTTCGCCGGGGCGTTTCTGGCGTTTCTCGCCCTGCAACATGAAATCCCCATGGAGCGCGCCGCCGAGCCCACGCAGATGTACCTCGTTGCATTCCGCTATGTGTTCAGCTCGCCGGAATGGGCGCTCGGCGCGATGGTGCTGTTCGTGTTCATCTCACAGATGAAAATCAACCTGACCAACGCCTACGCCGGCTCCCTGGCCTGGTCGAACTTCTTTGCCCGCGTGACCCACAGCCACCCCGGCCGCGTGGTGTGGCTGGTGTTCAACGTGGCCATCGCGCTGATGTTGATGGAGCTGGGCGTATTTGATGTGATCGACCAGGTGCTGGGGCTCTACGCGAATATCGCGATTGCCTGGATCGGCACGCTGGTGGCCGACCTGGTGATCAACAAGCCGCTGGGCCTGTCGCCCAGACACATCGAGTTCAAGCGCGCGCACCTTTACGACATCAACCCGGTGGGCGTCGGCTCGATGCTGATTGCCTCGTTGCTGTCGATCCTCGCCCACTTCGGCCTGTTCGGTGCCCTGGCCCAGGCCGCGCCGCCCTTTGTCGCGCTGGGCACAGCGCTGATCATGGCGCCACTGTTGGCCTGGCTGACCCAAGGCAAGTACTACATCGCGCGTACCAGCGACGTGACCCTGATTCACCCGGTGGCCCCCGCCACCCATACGGTGTGCGGGCTGTGCAGCAACCCGTTCGAAACCGCCGACATGGCGTTTTGTCCGGCCTACAGCACGCCCATCTGTTCGCTGTGCTGCTCGCTGGATGCGCGTTGCGGTGACCATGCGCGCCTGGTCACGCAGTTCGAAGGCGTATTGCGCTGGCTGCTGCCCACCACCCTGATGCCGCGCCTGCATACGCGGCTGGCGCATTACCTGGGATTGTTATTGGTGCTGGTGCTGCTGCTCGCAGGCGCGCTGGCGTTGATTTACGTGCAGGCCGCCCAAGGGTTGCCGCATTCCGAGACCTTGTATCAGGCGTTCTTCAAGGCTTTCCTGACCCTGTCGGTGCTGGCCGCCGTGCTCGCGTGGTGGGTGGTGCTGACCCGCGAAAGCCGCCGCGTCGCCCAGGAAGAATCCGACCGCCAGACCCTGCTTTTAATGCAGGAAATCGACGCCCACAGCCTCACCGACCAAGCCCTGCAACAAGCCAAAGAGGCCTCCGAAGCCGCGAACGCCGCCAAAAGCCGTTACGTCACCGGACTGTCTCACGAGCTGCGCACGCCGCTGAACAGCATCCTTGGTTTTACCCAGATCCTGCAGCGCGACAACGCCATGCCCGAGCAGCATCAGGACGCGCTGGCGACCATCCTGCGCAGCGGCTCGCACCTGCTGTCGCTGATCGATGGCCTGCTCGACGTGGCCAAGATCGAGGCGGGCAAACTGCGCCTGGAACTCACGGAAATCCCCTTCCCCGAGTTGCTCCACGACCTGGAACAGATGTTCACCCCACAAGCCCAGGACAAGGGCCTGCGCTTTCGCCTGGACTGCGTGGGCAAGATCCCGGCCGTGGTGCGTGGCGATGAAAAGCGCGTGCGTCAGATCCTGATCAACCTGCTCGGCAACGCGGTGAATTTCACCGACAGCGGCGAGGTGCGCCTGCGGGTCAGCTACATGCGCGAAACCGCCAATTTTGAAATCATCGACACCGGCATCGGCATTGACCCTGGGCAAATCGAGCGGATATTCCAGCCGTTCGAGCGCGGCGATCTGATGCGCCAGGACAAGGGCGTGGGCCTGGGGCTGACCATCACGCGCATGCTCACCTCGCTGATGGGCGGCGAGTTGCGCGTCACCAGTGAGCTGGACAAGGGCACGTGTTTCCAGGTGCGGCTGTTCCTCTCCCAGGTGCGCGCGCCGCAGGCGGTGGTGCACGTGGAGCACGACATCATCGGTTATCACGGTGTGCGCCGACGCATCCTGGTGGTGGACGACCATGTGGACCATCGCAAGGTGCTCAGTGGCATGCTCACACCGCTGGGGTTTGAGGTGATCCAGGCCAGCAATGGCCAGGACGCGATCCGCCAGGTGGCGCTGCTGGCGCCGGACCTGATCCTGATGGACCTGTCGATGCCGACCCTGGATGGCTGGGAAACCAGCCGCCTGATCCGCCGCAATGCGCTGTCCAGCGCGCCGATCATCGTGATCTCGGCCAACGCCTTTACCGACGACCGTGAACGCAGCATCGCCGCCGCCTGCAACGACTACCTGGCCAAACCGGTGCGCACCCCGGAACTGCTCGGGCGCCTGCAACAGCACCTGGATCTGCAGTGGTTGCGGCGCACCCGAACGTCCACGCCGCCTGCACCGCCCAGCGTATTGCCCTGCCCCGAAGACCTCGCCGCCCTCGCCGAACTCAGCGCCATCGGCTACGTGCGCGGCTTGCATGAAAAACTCGACACCATCCTGGAACATCGCCCGGACGCCGCGCCTTTTATCACCAAAGTGCGCGGGCTGCTCAAGGGTTTCCGCCTGGATGAACTCAACCGAACCTTAAAGGAGGCCGAAGATGAATGCGCTCACCCGCAGCACTGAACCTGGCGTGGTGCTGATCGTCGATGACACCCCGGACAACCTCGCCATGCTGTCCGACGCCCTTGATGACGCGGGCTACATGGTGCTGGTGGCGCTGGACGGCCTCAGCGCGTTGAACCGCGTGCAACGCCTGCGCCCGGACCTGATTCTGCTGGACGCAATGATGCCGGGGCTGGACGGTTTCGAAACCTGTCGCCGGCTCAAGGCGCAACCGGCCAGTGCGGACATCCCGGTGGTGTTCATGACCGGGCTGACCGACAGCAAGCACGTGGTGCAGGGTTTTGAGGTGGGTGGCAGCGACTACGTGACCAAGCCGATCCAGACGGATGAGGTGTTGGCGCGGGTGGCAGCGCATTTACGCACCTCACGAATCCTGCTCTCGGCGCGTGCCGCCACGCAGCCGAGCGTGCTGACCCTGGAGGACGCCCCGGCGCAACGACTGTTATCCGCGCGGTTTCAACTGACCGAGCGTGAGGTGGAAGTGCTGCGTTGGGTGGCGTGTGGGAAAACCAATCGGGACATCGGCGACATTCTGGGGCTGAGCCCCAGGACGGTAAACAAGCATCTGGAGCATGTGTATGTGAAGCTCGGCGTGGAGACTCGAACAGCCGCGACCTCAGTTGCACTGGCCGCGATCTGAATGTGTGTGGTGCTTGTATGGGTCTCAATACATCAAGTAGAGACTGTGCAGATCTGCATTGCCCTGAAACCTCAGGCTGTACTCGGTCAATGTGGGAGCTGGCTTGCCTGCGATGGCATCGACTGGTTATGCCTGACACACCGAGGTGCCTGCATCGCAGGCAAGCCAGCTCCCACAGAAAAGCAAAGCGGCGCGGTGCTGGCGGCTGAACGCGGTCAACTTGTGGGAGCGGGCTTGCCCGCGAAGGCATCAACTGGTTATGCCTGACACACCGAGGTGCCTGAATCGCAGGCAAGCCAGCTCCCACATTTGGAGCTCAGTGCATCAGATAGAGGTGTGTTGCTGTGTTTTTGATCCGCTTTTGCTTCTACCACTCAGGTCGGCTTTCAGGCCGCCGTGCTCTTGATCTTGCTTTTGATCTGACAGGCCCCGTCAACCACGCTGGCCGAACGCAGGCTTGAATCCGTGGGTAACCCGGCAGGACGCCGGGTTAGCCGCGTTGGGCCATGGATGGCCCGTCGCGGCGGCCCACGGATTCAAGCCGGAGTGAGGGCATGCCGAGCCTAAGCGAGGCACCGAGTGGTGGGGCAAAGACCTTTTGGTTACTTTTGGGGCGTTTGCCAAAAGTGACCCGCTGTAAGAGCGGAACCGCCAGCCGCCGTTACCGCAGCAACGGATATGTACTCAAATCTACCAACAGAAGCGCCCGTCCAAAGACGGCCATAGCGCAACAGCACACAAGCTACCCACCAAAAGCCTGCGAAGGCCGACGCAACGTCGGATCAAACGGATTGATCCTCGGCCCGATCGCCGCCGCCTCACGCTTGAGCAACTCCACCACCATCGGCAACCGGCTCGGCCCCAATCGATCACTGATAGTCGCCACACTCAACGCCGCCACCGCAACCCCCTCCCGATTCAAAATCGGCACCGCCAACCCCGCCATGCCTTCCAGCACTCCGGTGTTGCGCGCGGCATACCCCAGGCTGCGCACATTTTCCACTTCCGACCGCAGCAGCACCTCGTCATACAGGTGAAAATCCTTGAGCCGAGGCAAGTTGTAGCGAATCACCGTCTCACGCTCCTCCTCCGGCAAGAACGCCAGAATCGCCAAACTGCCCTGCCCCACACCCAACGCCACACGCCCGCCAATATCCCCGGTAAAGGTGCGGATCGGGTACGGCCCCTCGCTGCGGTCCAGGCAGATCGCATCAAAACCACTGCGTGCCAGCAAAAACAACGAATCACCCAACGACGCACTCAAGCGCAACATGCTCGGCCGCACCAGGTCGCGCAGGTTGCCGGTCTTGCCCGCGTTCGCCGCCAGCGCGAAGAACTCCAGGCTCAGGCGATAGCGCTTGCTGCGCGCGTCCTGCTCGACCATCCCCTCGTCCATCAAGCTGCGCAACAGGCGGTGGGTGGTGGGCTGCGACAGCCCCACCTGCTGCGCCAGTTGCGTCACGCGTTCGCCGCCTTCGGGCACCTCGCCCAAAGCACGCAACAGCGCGAACACCCGCGACACGCTGCCCGAACCCACTTCTTTGTCGCTGCCATTCCGATCAGTGGAATCCATATCACATAATCTCGGCGTAAATTCTGCTGAATGAATAAATTGGAAAATAATAGTTCGTTGAGTGAAATTCTATCTTACGCCCATCCTAGTCTTCGTCCTAATCTGCGTCCACAGGGGCGAAATGAACAACAAACGGCAGCCGACTCGAGATCGAGCGCCACCGCACCCGCAGCACTCTTTTCGCATCTGCCCAAAACAAAAAAGCGCGTTTCGACGCGACTCAAAAAGGTGGAACGCAGACATGGCTTTTCTCCAACTCAACGCCTTGAGCAAACGCTACGGCGCCGTCGATGCGGTGGTCGCCACTGACCTTGCGGTAGAAAAAGGCGAGTTCGTTTCCCTGCTCGGTCCCTCGGGCTGCGGCAAAACCACCACCCTGCAAATGATCGCCGGCTTCGTCGACGTGAGCGGCGGGCAGATCCTGCTCGATGGCCGCGACATCACCCACGCCAAACCTGCCAGCCGTGGCCTGGGCGTGGTGTTCCAGAGCTACGCGCTGTTCCCGCACATGACCGTGCGCGACAACGTCGCCTTCGGCTTGAAGATGCGCAAAGTGCCGGCCGCCGAAATCGCCAGCCAGGTCAAAACCGTGCTGGAACTGGTGCGCCTGGCGCCGCACGCCGAGCGCTACCCGCGTGAACTCTCCGGCGGCCAGCGCCAGCGTGTAGCGCTGGCCCGCGCGCTGGTGATCGAGCCGCCGGTGCTGCTGCTCGATGAACCGTTGTCCAACCTCGACGCCAACCTGCGCGAAGAGATGCAGTTTGAAATCCGCCGCATCCAGTGCGCGGTGGGCATCACCACTTTGATGGTCACCCACGACCAGGCCGAAGCACTGTCGATCAGCGACCGCGTGGTGGTGATGCAGGCCGGACGCGTCACGCAGATCGACGCACCGTACACGCTCTACGAACACCCGCGCACGCGCTTCATCTCGGACTTCGTCGGCAAGGCCAACCTGCTGCCGGGCGACTACGACGAACTTGGCATCCCACAAGTGCGCCACGCCAGCGGCGACGGCGAGCTGACCCTGAGCCTGCGCCCGGAAAAAATCACCTTGGTGGCCGCAGGCAGCGGGCGCGTGCAAGGCAAGGTGCTCGACAGCTACTTCTTCGGCAGCCAGTGGCTGTACCGCGTCCATACCTCGCTTGGCGACATTACCGTGGTGCGCAGCAACGATGGCAGCGCGCCGCTCGGTTGCGGCGCGGCCGTCGGCCTGGACTGGCACGCCGGCTTGCTGCGCGTGTTGGCGGCAGATGAGGTGCACGCATGAGTCGCGGTTATCTGTTGTCGTTGCCGGCCCTGGCGCTGTTCACCGGGCTGTTGATTTTGCCGCTGATCATGACGCTGGTGCTGTCGTTCAACGTGTTCGACTACCAGGTGGGCGTGAAGGCGGATGAGTGGACCTTCGCCCATTACCTGTCGCTGTTCAGTGATGCGTACTTCTATGAAATCTTCTGGCGCACCTTCTGGATCAGCGCGCTGGTGACCTTGCTGTGCGTCGTGATCGGCGTGCCCGAGGCTTACATTTTGAGCCGCATGGGTACACCGTGGCGCTCGATCTTCCTGATCCTGATCCTCACGCCGCTACTGATTTCGGTGGTGGTGCGCGCCTTCGGCTGGAGCCTGTTGCTCGGCGCCGACGGGCTGGTCAACCAGGTGATCCAGGCCCTCGGCGGGCGTCCGGTAAAGCTGCTGTATACGCCGTTTGCGGTGATCATCGCACTGGTGCACGTGATGCTGCCGTTCATGATCATTCCGGTGTGGACCTCGCTGCAAAAACTCGACCCGTCGGCAGAACAGGCGGCGCTGTCACTCGGCGCCAGCCAGGCCACGGTGATGCGCAAGATCGTGTTGCCGCAGGTCATGCCCGGCGTGCTGTCGGGCACGTTGATTGTGTTCGGGCTGGCGGCCAGCTCGTTTGCGATCCCCGGCCTGCTCGGCGGGCGCCGCCTGAAAATGGTCGCCACGGTGGTGTACGACCAGTACCTCTCGGAACTCAACTGGCCCATGGGCGCGACCATCGCGGTGGTGCTGCTGTTGGTCAACCTGCTGATCATGCTGAGCTGGAACCGCATGGTTGAAAGCCGCTACAAAAAGTCCCTGGGGGTTTAAGCGCATGTCCAGAAACGGTCCTTTGGCCCTCGGCTTTCACGGCCTGGTGGTGCTGTTCATGATGGCGCCGCTGGTGGTGGTGTGCCTGGTGGCCTTCACCCCGGAAAACACCTTGAGCCTGCCCACATCGGGCTTCTCCCTGCGCTGGTTTCGCGCAGTGTTCGAGCGTGCCGACTTTATCCAGGCGTTCTATAACAGCCTGATCCTGGCGTTTACCGCCGCCACCTTGGCCACGCTGATCGCGGTGCCGGCGGCCTTGGCGATCAGCCGTTATCAGTTCCCGGGGCGCAACTTTTTCAGTGCGTTGTTCCTCTCGCCAATCATCATCCCGCACCTGGTGCTGGGCGTGGCGATGCTGCGTTTGTTCGCGCTGATGGGCGTAAATGGCAGCTTCACCTGGCTGATGCTCGCCCACGTGGTGATCATCACCCCGTACGTGCTGCGCCTGGTGCTGGCGGCGGCAATCGGCATTGACCGCAGCGCCGAACAGGCGGCGGAGTCGCTGGGGGCCGGCCGCTTTACGCTGTTTCGCCAGATCACCTTGCCGATGATTCTGCCCGGTGTGGCCGGCGGCTGGTTGTTGGCGTTCATCAACAGTTTCGATGAGGTGACCCTGTCGATCTTCGTCAGCTCGCCGGCCACGCAAACCCTGCCGGTGCGCATGTACGTGTACGCCACCGAGTCCATCGACCCGATGATGGCGGCGGTGTCGGCGCTGGTGATTGCACTGACCGCAGCAACCATGATTCTGCTCGACCGGGTCTACGGCCTGGACCGCGTGCTGGTGGGGAAACATTGATGGCGTTGTTCAAACGATTGGCCGAAACCCAGCGCCCGGCTGTGGCCTTCACCCTGGATGGGCAACCCGCTACGGGCTTGCTCGGCGACACGTTACTGACCGCCGTGCTGACCTGTGCCGAGCACCTGCGCGGCAGCGATTTCAGCGCCGAACGCCGGGCCGGGTTCTGCCTGATGGGCGCCTGCCAGGATTGCTGGGTGCGCCTGGCAGATGGGCGCCGCGTACGCGCCTGTGCGACGTTATTGGAAGAAGGCCAGGCGATCAGCCGTGACCCGGGGCGCCAAGCATGAAGCCAACAGTGATTGTGGGCGCAGGCCCGGCCGGCATCAGTGCGGCGCGCACCCTGCTCGACCACGGCGTCACGCCGTGCCTGGTGGATGAAAGCCTGCGCGGCGGCGGGCAGATTTACCGGCGCCAACCGGCCAACTTTCAGCGCTCGGCCAAGCAGCTTTACGGGTTTGAAGCCAGCAAGGCCGAGGCCGTGCACCGCACCATGGATGAGCTGGCGCCTTTGGTCGACTATCGGCCGGAAACCCTGGTGTGGAACGCCGAGGACCGTCGCCTGGACCTGTTGAATCGCGGCCACGCCGAGAGCATCGAGTACGCGCAGCTCATCGTCGCCACCGGCGCCACCGACCGCATTCTGCCGGTGCCCGGCTGGACCTTGCCCGGCGTCTACAGCCTGGGCGCGGCGCAGATCGCCTTGAAGTATCAAGGCTGCGCCATCGGTGAGCGCGTGGCGTTTTGCGGCAGCGGGCCGTTGCTGTATCTGGTGGCTTATCAATACGCCAAGGCTGGGGCCAAGGTGGTGGCGGTGCTCGACAGCGCGCCGTTCAGCGCGCAATGCCGCGCCTTGCCTGCATTGCTCAGGCAACCGGCGACGCTGGCCAAGGGTGTGTATTACCGCGCCTGGCTCACGGCGCATGGCATTCCCGTACACCAGGGCGCGACGCTCACGCAGATCGACGGCGAACAACGGGTCAACGGTATTCGTTGGGGCGAGCACACGCTGGACTGCGATGCCGTGGCCTTCGCCCATGCCTTGCGCAGCGAGACACAGCTGGCGGATTTGCTCGGCTGCGAGTTTGCCTGGAACAGCTTGAACCGCGCCTGGTTGCCCGCGCGCGACCGCGCCGGGCGCAGCAGTGTGCACGGCGTGTACCTGGCAGGCGATGGCGCCGGGATCATAGGCGCCGACGCGGCGCACATGGCCGGCGAGCGCGCGGCGCTGGCGGTGCTGGAAGACTCAGGCATTGCCGTCGACCCTCGCCGCACGGCCGTCCTGGAACAGCAACTGGCGAGCATCCAGCGCTTTCGCCACGGCCTGGAAACCGCATTCCCCTTCCCCGAACACTGGGCCGCGCAGGCGCCGGATGAACTGATGCTGTGCCGCTGCGAAGAAGTCAGCGTCGGCGAAGTGCGCGCGGTGGTGGATGAAGGCCACTGGGAAATCAATCGGGTCAAGGCGCATTGCCGCGTCGGCATGGGCCGCTGCCAGGGCCGCATGTGCGGGCTGGCAGCCGCGGAAATTGTCGCCGAGCGCAGTGGTCGCGGGATTGAACACGTCGGCCGCCTGCGCGGCCAGGCGCCGATCAAGCCGCTGCCGTTTGGCGTCGAGGTGCAGCCATGATCGACGTGATCGTGTTGGGCGGCGGTATCGTCGGTGCTTCGGCGGCCTTGATGCTGGCGCAAAAAGGTCAGCGCGTGGCGTTGGTAGAGCGCGATTTTTGCGGCTCGCATTCCAGCGGTGTGAACTACGGTGGCGTGCGCCGTCAGGGGCGGCCGTTGCATCAGTTGCCGCTGTCGCAGCGCGCCCATCAGTTGTGGGCCGACTTGCCGGGGCTGATCGGCATCGACGGCGAGTACGTGCGCTCCGGGCATTTGAAGTTGGCGCGCAGTCATGCGGACCTCGACGCGCTGCAGGCCTACGCCGAGCAAACTCGTGGCTTTGGATTGGGTTTGCAGGTGTTGGATCACGCTGAACTGCGCGCGCG
The DNA here is from genome assembly GCF_049896685.1 of Pseudomonas sp. TWRC1-2. Lineage (NCBI taxonomy): Bacteria > Pseudomonadati > Pseudomonadota > Gammaproteobacteria > Pseudomonadales > Pseudomonadaceae > Pseudomonas > Pseudomonas sp. TWRC1-2. The sequence continues at coordinate 932,365 of NZ_JAFCUU010000001.1, forward strand.
GTTCCCTTGGGTCGGCGATATCGCGGTCGGCGCTTCGCTGTGCCCTGAAGACGGGCACGCCAACCCGCGCCTGGTTTCGCCCGCGTTTGCCAGCGCCGCGCAGCGCCAGGGTGCTGAGGTATACGAGCAGGCCGAAGTGATGCGCATCGAACACGCTGGCCAGCAGTTCCAGGTGCACTGTGCCAACGGTCTGCACCTGCAAGCACCGTGGCTGCTCAACTGCGCCGGCGCTTGGGCCGGGGCCGTCGCCGCGCAATTCGGCGAACCGGTGCCGATGACGTCGGCGCACCCGGCGATGCTGGTCACCGAACCGTTGCCGGTGGTGATGAACGTGAGTACCGGCGTTGAAGGCGGCGGCATTTATGCGCGCCAGGTCGCCCGTGGCAATTGCATTCTTGGCGGCGGCCGGGGCTTTGCCCTCGGCCCGCTGACGGCGCGTCCGGGGCAGGCGGCGGTGCTGGAGATTTTGCGCAACGCAGGCGAACTGTACCCGTTTCTCAAAGGTGCCCAGGCGATACGTACCTGGAGCGGCACCGAAGGTTACTTACCCGATCACGAACCGGTGATCGGCCCCAGCAGCACCCAACCTGGCCTGCTCCACGGTTTCGGCTTTGCCGGCGCCGGGTTCCAGCTCGGCCCTGCGGTCGGTGAAGCCCTGGCAGAGATCGTCTGCAGCGGGGCCAGCCGGCAGCCCATCGAAGCGTTTTCCATCCGTCGTTTCCAAGCCTGAGAGGAAAAACACCCATGCACACACGTATCGCGCTGTCCTGCTTGTCCCTCGCGTTGCTCGCCTCCACCGCGCATGCCGCGCCCACGCTGTACCTGGGCATGAACGGCGGCACCATGGAACGGGTGTACGCCGACAAGGTGCTGCCCGCGTTCGAAAAGGCCAACAACGTCAAGGTGGTGATCGTGCCCGGCACCTCGTCGGACATCCTTGCCAAGGTCCAGGCCAACAAAGACAACCCGCAAATGCACGTGATGTTCCTCGATGACGGCATCATGTACCGCGCCATCTCCATGGGCCTGTGCGACAAACTCGCACCGAGCGCGCCTCTGGACCAGATCCCGGCCAAGGCCAAAATCAAGGACGAAGCCGTGGCCGTGACCCTGGGCGTGACGGGCCTTGGCTATAACGCCAAGATGTTCAAGGAAAAAGGCTGGGCCGCGCCCACCTCGTGGATGGACCTGGCCGACCCGCGCTTCAAAGACAAGGTGGTGTTCCAGTCCCTGGCCTCCTCCACCTTCGGCCTGCACGGTTTCCTGATGTTCAACCGCATCCAGGGCGGCTCCGAAACAGATGTGGAACCGGGCTTCAAGGCCTGGCCAAAAACCATCGGCCCCAACGTGCTGGAATACATCGCCAGCTCGGCGAAGATCTCCGAGATGGTGCAAACCGACGAGGCTGCGATTTTCCCCTTGACCCCAACCCAGGTCACCACGCAGAAATTGCTCGGCATCCCGATGGAATACGCGCAACCCAAGGAAGGCGCGGTGGTGTTGAACGTGGCCGAGTGCGTGATCGCGCGTAACGACCAGCCGGAGCTGGCGCAGAAACTCGCAGCCTTCTTGCTGACCGCGCAAGCCCAGGCACCGGCGTTGGAGGAAGGTGACCAGATTCCGTCGAACCCAACCACGCCGACCACCGATAAAACCCGCGCGCGGGTGGAGGCCATGCAGGGTTACTTGCAGACGGCGATTTCGATTGATTGGGACCAGGTGAACCAGGCGCGGCCGGAGTGGAATGCGCGGTGGAGTCGCTCGATTGAGCGCTAACCTGAAATAGCGGATTGCTCCCACGCATTTGTGTGGGAGCTAACGTCACTTAGCCCTGGCCCCGCGTGCCTTGGCCTTGAGCTGATTTGAGTATGTTTCGTAGATCGCTCTCGCCGCATTCCGTTGGATGTGGATTTCAAAAAGCTTTTGCCGCATCTCTCGATGGCGGTGCGTATTGAGCAGCAGCAACCCGAAAAGCGGAAACGCGACCCCCAGAGAAAACGCCACGGTGTGCGGACGGTATTGAATCATTGGTAGCACCAGCATCAGGGAGAACGCGAAATAGCCCATCAACACGCTAGCGGCCCATTTGCGACCTCTCGCAATCATGAAGTTGGCAAACACTAAAAAAACAGTCATCGACAGTAGACTCCAACCAGACACTTCAGCTTGCAGCGATGGCTCCAGGCTACGCAAATAGATTGTGTCCACCAGGACAGTGACCATAGCGCCTGCGAAGAGGCCCATGAATATTGTGCCCATGAACACTGGAAAGTAACGGATGAGAAAACCGGCAACTGACTCACTCATTCTGCAACTTCTTCGTATAAGCCCACAGCAATGGTCGTCGTGCTGCCATGGCCATTTCGATAGCTCCCAATCAGCCCCAACGCACTGCCCACTGAGCCACTCAGTACAACAAGCCAGCCCAACACTGCAGCACCGCAAGACAAGGATGCATTGATCGCTTCAAATACCAGCTGCGACTCCCGCGGCTCATGCTCCAACCGCCGCACAAAATCTAAGCGTGCCATCGACGCCGGCATCTCGCGCAAAATCACGCGCTTGGGCAGCACACTGCAAATCGGCTGAAACTCACGCAACGTCACCGGCCACAACTGTGAATCGAGATACACCACCCCTGCCCCGGCAATCGCCGGGTCGGCATCAATGGCGGCAAACAGCCGACGCAGGTCCATGCTGCTTTCTACCCGCTCACGGGTGGTGCGGTGGGCGCTGGGGAAACCGTCCTTGAATACACTGGAAGCCATTCCGTTTTTGCTCCTGATTTCGCAAGAGCGCAGAGCGTATCTGCCAAGAATGTCGGAAAGTTTCCTTTTTCCAGAAGGCCGCTTCCTGTTGTCACCTTGGAGCCTTGTGGACAATCGTAGGAATCGGAAAAGTACGCCCGCGCCAGTTCCGGCGAATGATCAGACATGGGGCGAGCATGGCAACGGATATGTTTTTAAAGCTTGGCGATATCAAGGGCGAGTCCAACGACCAGGCGCATCGTGATGAAATCGATATATCGCGCTGGGGTTGGAGGATCACGCAAGCAGGGTCGATGCACAGCGGAACTGGCGGCGGAGCCGGCAAGGTTGATATGGGCAATATCGCTATCGAAAAGCCCCTGGATAAATCCACGCCGAATCTGATGATGGCCTGCGCAACGGGCAAGCACTATCCGGGAGCCCGAATTGTGGTGCGCAAAGCGGGAGGCGCCAGCAATGTGGAGTATCTGGTGATCACCTTGAGGGACGTCATGGTGGCCTCCTATGAGACGCGCGCAGCAGCAACCAATGATGTACTGACAGAGGAAATCAGCCTTAACTTTGCCAAGGTTGAAGTCAGTTACCAGCCGCAGAACGCCGATGGCGGCAAGGAGGGTGGACCTGTCCGGTTCGGCTGGAACATTCGCGAAAATATCAAAATCTAGATAACGAGTAATCCCCGACTTAGTCGGGGATCACGGGCAGCGCACGTTTGTGCGCTGTCTTGCGGTAGGCCCCTTCAACAATCGCGCGCACCCGCTCACTCACCGGCTCGCCCATCAGGTAGGCGTCGATTTCTTCATAAGTGCAGCCGTAGGCCTGCTCATCCGCCTTGCCCGGCGCCAATTCTTCGAGGTCGGCGGTCGGTAATTTGTGCACCAGGTTGCCCGGCGCGCCGAGGGCGTTGGCCAGCAGACGCACCTGGGTCTTGGTCAGGCCCGACAGTGGCGCGAGGTCGCAGGCGCCGTCGCCGAATTTGGTGAAGAACCCCATCAACGCTTCGGCACCATGGTCGGTACCGACCACCAGGCCGTTGTGCAGGTTGGCCACGGCGTATTGCGCGATCATCCGCGTGCGGGCCTTGACGTTGCCCTTGATGAAGTCGACATGCGCCGCGCTGGCTTCAGTCGCGGTCAGGCTGGCCATCAGGCCGTCGACGCTGGCGGCGATATTCAAGGTGTCGATGTGGTCCGGCTTGATGAAATCCAGGGAGGCCTGAGCATCGCTTTCATCGGCCTGGGTTTTGTACGGCAGGCGCATGGCGATAAAGCGCGCAGCGTAGTCTTCGCTGCGTAACTGCTCCACCGCCAATTGGCACAAGCGCCCCGCCGTCAGGGAATCGACACCGCCGCTGATGCCCAACACCAGCGCCTGGCAGCCGGAGCTACGCAAGGTGCTTTTGATGAAATTGATGCGCCGCTGAATCTCCTGCGGTTCGCCGCCCTTGACCAGCGCGCGGTTGATGTTCAGTTCCTGGGCGATACGTGCCTGGGTTTGCATATCACACCTCTCTCTATGACTTGGATTGACCTGTGGGGGCGGGCTTGCCCGCGAAGACGGCGTGTCAGTCAACACCGTCAGTGCTGATCAACCGCTTTCGGAAGCAAGCCCCCTCCCACCGAAAACACTTTTGCCGCGTACTGCAAAAACGAGGCGTCTTCACAGACGTTCTTGATCGGGTCATCGGAAAACTTCACCACCGGCTCGCCGTGTACGCGCACCAGCTTCATCACGATGCTCAGCGGTTCCACACCCTCCACGTCGCAGGCCAGGCTGGTGCCCATGCCGAAACCGAACTTGGCCTTGCCACGGATGTGCCGCAGGATCGGCAGGCATTTTTCGAAATTCAGGCCGTCGGAGAACATCAGGTCCTTGGTCATCGGGTCGATGCCCAGCTGTTTGTAGCGGGCCAGGACTTTGTCGGCCCAGGCGATAGGGTCACCCGAGTCCTGACGCAGGCCGTCGTAGAGCTTGGCGAAGTACAGGTCGAAATCCTTGAGGAAAAAATCGGTGCTGATGCAGTCGGTCAAGGCGATGCCGAGGCGGCCGCGGTATTCGCGCACCCAGTTTTCCAATGCGGCGTTCTGGCTCTCGCGCAGGCGCCCCAGTTGCTGGTGCACCATCAGCCATTGGTGGGCCATGGTGCCGATCAGCGGCAAGTCGAATTCGTAGGCCAGGTGCGCGTTGCTGGTGCCGATGAACTGCCCGGGGAAGTCGCGGCGCATGATGTCCACCACTTCGCGCTGGGCCTTGAACGACAGGCGCCGGCGTGTGGAAAAGTCCGAGACGCGCAGGTCGGCCAGCTCTTCACGGCTGAGGTTTTTCTCCAGCCAGTCGAACTTCTGGTAGAGCTTGCGGGTGACATCTTCCAGGCTCACGTCGGGGTATTTGTCGCGGTTGCGCAGCTCACTGACCAACGCCAGCACCGGCTGTTCGAACATGATGCAGTGCAGCATCGGCCCGACCACGCGGATGTTCAGTTGGCCGTCGACTTCGCTGACGTGGATGTAGCGCAGGTTGAAGCGGAACAGGCCCAGGAAGCGCTCGTAGTCCGGGGTCAGGTATTCGCGAAAGCGTGGGTTGAACAAAAAGCGCAGTTCGCCTTCGCGCATCTGCAGGCCGGCGAGTTTCTCCAGCTCGTCGCGCAATTGCGGGATCAGGTGGCCGAGTTTTTCTTTGGAACGGACGATGAAGTTGTACTCCACGTCGACATTCGGGTGCTGGTGCAGCACGGCCTGCATCATGGTGAAGGTGTAGTAGTCGGTGTCGAGCAAGCCCTGGATGACCGGGGATTCGTAGTCGTAGGCACTTTCCATGGTGTTTCTCCTTAGCGCGTGGCCATCGCGGCCAGTTCTTCGCGGGTGCTGCTGATGACAGCACCGGCCTTGAGCAACTCATTCACCGCCTGAACGCCGCCCTCCTGGCTGATACCTCGGCAGGCCGGCAAGTGCAGGACCACCTCCAGCCCGGCCTTGAGCAGTTGCAGCGCGGTGGTCTTGACGCAGTAGTCCAGAGCCAGGCCACCGACGATCACGCGGCGCACGCCTTGGGCTTTCAAATACTCGATGACGCCAGTGGACAGTTTGTCGTGCAGGTCGTGGTAGCAGGCACCGTAGGGGTGCAGGTCGGGTTCGACGCCTTTCCAGATGAAGTAGTCGTAGTCATACGGCGTGGGCAGTTCGTCCAGCAGCGTAAAACCCTCGGTGCCCGGCACGCAGTGGCTGACCCAGGTGACGTCGGCGTGGGCCAGGCCGGTGGGTTGCAGCATCTCACTGTGCTGCGTGACCACCCACGGGGCGTGCGGGGTGTGCGCGTCTTTGCTGCCGACACGGTGGCCGGCAAGGCTGGCCATGTAGTTGAGTTCGGCACCGATCTGGTCTCCGCCAACCACCGGCAATTCGTTGGGGCACAGCGGCGTGAAGCTCTTCTGGGCGTCGACGTCGAATGAAGCAATGGCAGTTTTCACGAGGGTCATAGTGATTCTCCGGTGGCCTGGAAACAAAAGTACACGTCATGTACTTTCATTGCAAGAAACATTTAGTTATCTATGCTGGAGCAAGTACATGACATAGCTGTTCGATCCGTTAGACTGTGCCCCACCGCTGTTCAGAAGGATTTCCCATGCCACTCAGTGCCTACCTCCACACCGTCGACCTGTGCGTGTTGTTCTATTGCCGTGCCGCCGGAGAATTGAAGCTGCTGCTGAACAAGCGCGAAGCCGAGCCCTTTGCCGGCCATTGGGCGTTACCGGGCGTGGTGGTCAATGGCGGCGTGCAAGATCTGAGCCTCAAGGATGCCGTGGAGCGCTTGCGGGCGAGCGACAAGGTCGGTTTTGATTTGGCCTGGAGTGAGCAGGTCGGCACGGTGGGCGATGCGTTTCGCGACCCGCGCTGCTGGTCGTCGTCCACCTACTACCTGGCGATCGTGGCCGATGACGTGGCGTTGGGTGAGCATCAGGCCTGGTTTTCGCTGAATGCAGTGGCCGATGGCAGTATCAAACTGCCCTTCGATCACAACCTGATCGTCGCCGCCGTGCAGGAGCGGCTGTTTTCCAAGTCGCTGTACAGCAACTTGCCGTTGATGTTTTTGGGCAACGAATTCAGCGCGCCTCAAGCGACCACGATCTTTTCGCTGGTGCTGGCGCGGCCGGTGTTGAAGACCAGTATCCGCCAGCGTTTGTTGAAGCTGACTGAGGCGGGGTATTTGCGTGAGACGGGGCGCAAGAAGAATGGCGAAGGCGGCCGGCCCCAGGCGACGGTGGAGAACCTGAAGCCTGGGGAAGTGTATTTTTTTGATCGCAGTTTTGCTGAGTGACCGGTATTTACCAACAATGAAGATCCCATGTGGGAGCGGGCTTGCTCGCGAATGCGGTGGGTCAGCCAGTACATCCGGCGACTGACACACTGCTTTCGCGAGCAAGCCCGCTCCCACATTTTTAATTTGTGTAGGGCTTTAGTTCATCCAATTACCGCCATCGACGTTATAGGTCTGGGCGACCACATAGTCGGCGTCTTTGGAAGCCAGGAAGATAGCCATCCCGGTCAAGTCCTCCGCCGTGCCCATTCGCCCAAACGGCACTTCGGCTCCCACCCGCTTCTTCTTCTCGCCCGGCGCCAAGCCCTCATGCTGGGCAAACAACGCGTCCACGCCATCCCAGTGCTCGCCGTCCACCACGCCGGGGGCGATGGCGTTGACGTTGATGCCCTGCTTGATCAGGTTCAGCCCCGCCGATTGGGTGAGGCTGATCACCGCCGCCTTGGTCGCACAATAGATCGCCACCAACGGCTCGCCTCGCCGCCCGGCCTGGCTGGCCATGTTGATGATCTTGCCGCCGTGGCCCTGGCTGATCATCTGCCGGGCGGCGGCCTGCAGGGTGAACAGCGTGCCGGCGACGTTGATCGAGAACAGCCGCTCGTAGCTGTCGCGGGTAATGTCGACGATGGGCGCCAGGTCGAACAGTGCAGCGTTATTGATCAGGATATCGAGCTTGCCGGCATGGGACACCACGGCGGCAAGCGCGGCGTCGATTGAGGCTTGGTCGGTGACGTCCATCGCGACGGCATACGCCTGTGGGCCCAACTCAGCCGCGGTGGCCTGGGCGCGTTGCAGGTTGATGTCGGCGATGGCAACCGTTGCGCCTTCGGCGATACACGCCTGGGCAAAGGCGCGACCGATGCCGCGCGCCGATCCGGTGATCAGCGCGCTCTTACCTTCGAGTCGTTTCATGGGGCTGTCCTGTAGAAATTATTTCGGGTAGCCGGCGCGTTTCATCTCGCGCTCGGTGGTGGACTGAGCGTCGAGCAGCGCCTGATCAACCGTCATACCGCCGGTAAGCGCCGCCGAAAACAACTTGCCGACGGAGGTGCCGATGGCCTGGAACTCAGGAATGGTCACGTACTGAATGCCCACGTACGGCACCGGCTTGGCCGACGGGTGCGCGGGGTCGGCGTGCTTCATCATTTCCAGGGTCACCTGGGCAAACGGCGCGGCCTTCAGGTAAGCCTCGCTGTAGGTGGACTGGCGGGTACCCGGCGGCACGTTGGTGATGCCTTCTTTGTCGGCGACCAGTTGGATGTAGTCCTTGGACGTTGCCCAGGTGATGAAGGCCTTGGCAGCGTCTTTGTGCTTGGAGGTCGCCGGGATCGCCAGGGACCAGGCGTACAGCCAGGAGGAGCCTTTGTCGGTGACCTCGGTGGGTGCCGCAGCAAAACCTACGTCGTCGGCGACTTTGCTTTGGCTTTTGTCGGTGGTGAAGGAGCCGGCGACGCTGGCGTCCACCCAGATCGCGCACTTGCCACTGTTGAACAACGCCAGGGTTTCATTGAAGCCATTGCTGGAAACACCGGGCGGGCCGTAATTTTTCAGGGTGTTGACGTAATAGTTGGCGGCGGCGGTCCACTCGGGGCTGGTCAGTTCCGGCTTCCACTGTTCGTCGAACCAGCGCGCGCCGAAGGCGTTGGCCATGGTGCTGAGCAGCGCGATGTTCTCGCCCCAGCCGGCCTTGCCGCGCAGGCACATGCCGTATTGGCCCTTGTCTTTGGCCGTGAGTTTGGCGGCGAACTCACCGAGCTGGGTCCAGGTGGGGTGCGCGGGCATGCTCAGCCCGGCTTGCTTGAACAGGTCGGTGCGGTAGTAGGTCACCGTGCTTTCGCCGTAGAACGGCAAGGCGTACAGGGTGTTATTGACCGACAGGCCCTGGCGCACCGATGGGAAAATATCCTCGGCGTCGTAGTCAGCCGGCAGTTGGGTCAGGGGTTCAAGCCAGTGCTTGGCGCCCCATAATGGCGTCTCGTAGGTGCCGATGGTCAGCACGTCGAACTGGCCGCCCTGGGTGGCGATATCGGTGGTGAGGCGCTGGCGCAGCACGTTTTCTTCCAGTACCACCCAGTTGAGCTTGATGTCCGGGTGCTGGGCCTCGAAGACCTTGGACAGGCGTTGCATGCGGATCATGTCGCTGTTGTTGACGGTGGCGATGGTGACAGTGTCGGCGGCATAGCTGGGCAGGGCCAAGGCCAGGCCGGACAGCAGGAAAAGCGCTTGCGGAAGCTTGAACATGGCGGTTTCCACCTGTTGTTTTTGTTGTAGAGCGCCGATTACAGCAGCTTGGCCAGCCCCTCACAAACGCATGGCGAATGCTCGGCCGATACTTTTTTAACCTGGGCTCGCGGATCAAAAAAGTATCAGTGCCAAGCGAAACCGGGGGTAGCGTGCCTGTTGTCAACCGGCGTATTTTGCAGAGATTCCATAAGTAAAAGAGGCATCACCATGCCCATCAACCGCGCCAAGCTGTTCGAGCATCGCCCTGCCGAACTGGAAGTCATCCTGCCTGAGCCGGACCACTGCTTCCGCTGGTTCGAACACGATTACCCGTATGACCTGGCGCGCTGGAACCACCACCCCGAGTTCGAAATCCACCTGATCCGCCAGGGCAGCGGCAAGCTGGTGGCCGGCGACTACATCGGCGCATTCAGTGCCGGGCATGTCGCGCTGATCGGTCCGGACTTGCCCCACGACTGGATCGGCGAGCTGGCCCCCGGCGAGTACCTGACCGGGCGCGACGTGGTGCTGCAATTCGACGGCGCCGCCCTTCTCGCCCTGCGCAAAACCCTGCCGGAACTTGGCGACTTGCAGCCGCTGTTCGAACACGCCCGGCGCGGCCTGCAATTCAGCGGCGACACCGCCGTGCACGCCGCACGTTTGCTCGAAGACATCGGCAACGCCCATGGCCTGCAACGGCTGATCCTGTTCCTGCAACTGCTCGACACCCTGAAAAACGCCCCGACGCCAAACGTGCAGGCGCTGGCCAGCCCCTGCTACGCACCCACCCTGGATGCGCGCAGTGCCGAGCGCATCAACAAAGCCTTCGATTACCTGATGACGGAACTGACCGGCGACCTGCGCCTGTCGGTCATCGCGCAACGCCTGGACATGAGCGAGCCGGGCTTCTCGCGCTTCTTCAAGCGCAACACCGGTCATGGGTTTATCGACCTGATGCGCAAATTCCGCGTACAGCGCGCTTGCCGGCTGTTGCTGCAAAGCGACATGTCGGTGGCAGATATCTGTTTTGAAGTGGGCTACGCCAACCTGTCCAACTTCAACCGGCATTTTCGGATCGAGATGAACCAGACGCCGAGTGAGTATCGGCGGGAGACGGCGATGCATTTGTTTAACCGCATCGAGAAAATGACACCCAGTCATTTTTGATCAAACCGTCGATTAATTTCGGTTTTTTCCCTTTTATTCAAGCCATTGAGCAAAGTTGGTACAGCCTGTGCAAACGTTTGCGGAACGAACTTGGTAGGCAAGTTCTCCTTAACCCGAGGAATCGGGTCTAACCGCGTACGAATAGGGATTTTCAATGCTCCCCACCTCAAGGCGTCCTGCTTCCCTTGGTGTTTCCTTGCTACTGGCCGCCGTTACGGGAGTACTCAGCGCACCCATTTTGGCGCAGGAAAAACCCGCCGATGATTCAGCACAGGGCGAAACCCTGGCCCCGGAAGCCAGCCCGACGAAAAAAGGCGCGTACCTGTCGGAATGGTTCAACCAGGACCTGACGCTGATCGGCAGCAAAGACATCAGCTTCGGCCCCAAGCCGCAAGATGACGTGTACCTGGAATACGAGTACTTCGGTCGTAAAGGCCCGTTCGAGTTGTACGGCTATATCGACGTGCCGAAAATTCTCGGCATCGGTAACAGTAATGACAAAGGCGCGTGGGACCATGGCTCGCCGGTGTTCATGGAGCACGAGCCGCGCATCTCCATCGACTACCTGGCCGGTCGCAGCCTGGCCATCGGGCCGTTCAAGGAATGGTATGTGGCGTTTGACTGGATCTACGACCACGGTAGCAACAAGGCGAACCGCGCCAACACCCTGTACAGCGGCTTGGGCACCGACATCGACACGCACTCGCGGGTCAACCTGTCGGCCAACTTCTATGGGCGTTACCAGTGGGAAAACTATGGGGCGAGCAATGAATACCAGTGGGACGGCTACCGCGCGCAAATGAAGTACATCGTGCCCATCAGCAAGTTCGACAACGGCGCGTCGCTGACCTACATCGGCTTTACCAACTACGACTTCGGCTCGGACCTGCACAAGGACAACCCGGCACGCACCGCCAATTCCGTGGTGGCCACTAACGTGCTGCTGTACTCGTTCACCCACCTGCGTTTCACCCTGGTTGGCCGTTACTTTCACAACGGCGGCAACTGGGAGGACGGCAGCGAGCTGAACTTCGGCGAAGGCAACTTCCGCGCCCGCTCGGATGGCTGGGGCTACTACGCCGGTGTCGGCTACCAATTCTGATCAAGGAGTATTAGATGAACGTATTAACCCGTCTTTCGCTGGCCGTCGGCCTGGCTGTGTTGCCCCACGTGGTGCTCGCGGACACCGCGCCGATCAAGCCTAAAGTGATGCTGATCACCATGTTCGCCCCCGAAGCGCAAACCTGGATCGATCGCCTGGAACTCAAGCAGGAAGTACGCGTGCCCGGCCTTTCCGCCGAATACCCGGTGATTCGCTGCAACACCCAGGACGTGTGCCTGTTGGTCACCGGCATGGGCCAGACCAACGCTGCCGCCTCGACCCTTGCCCTGGCCCTGTCACCCAAGTTCGACCTGCACCAGAGCTATTTCCTGATTGCAGGGATTGCCGGCATCAGCCCCAAACACGGCACCATCGGCACCGCCGCCTGGGCGCATTACCTGGTGGAGTTCGGCACCCAGTGGGAGCTGGATTCGCGCGATGCGCCTAAAGACTGGCCGACCGGTTACATCGGCATCAACACCAAAGGCCCCAACGAAAAACCGCCGCTGGACTACAAGACCGAAGTGTTCGAGCTCAACCCCAAGCTGCAAGCCAAGGCATTTGCCCTGTCGCACAAGGTTGAGCTGAGCGAAAGCAAGGAATCCAGCGCCTGGCGCAAACACTACCCGGCCGCCCCGGCCAACCAGCCGCCGCAAGTCACCCAGTGTGACACCCTGGCGGGCAACACCTGGTTCTCCGGCACCCGCCTGAGCGAGCGCGCCGAAGTCTGGACCAAGCTGCTCACCGACAACAAAGGCGAGTACTGCACCACCCAGCAGGAAGACAACTCCACCTATGAAGCCCTGCTGCGCGCCAGTCGCGAAGGGTTGGTGGATATCCAGCGCCTGGCGGTGGTGCGTGCCGGGTCCGATTTCGACCGGCCGTACCCTGGCTACAGCGAAGTGGACAATTTGCTGAAATACGCTGACCAAGGCGGGTTCGTGCCGGCGTTGGAGAACCTGTATCGCACCGGCAATCCGCTGGTTCAAGCGATCCTGAAAAACTGGTCCGCCTGGGAAAAAGGCGTCCCCGAAGCCTAGTGAAAATCAAACTGTGGGAGCGGGCTTGCCCGCGATAGCGATCTGTCAGTCAGCGAGTTATTGACTGATCCGCCGCCATCGCAGGCAAGCCAGCTCCCACATTTTTTGACCGTGTTAACAATCCTTATGCCGCCGGATGGGCCACATTCAGCGCCTTATCCACCAACAGTTGCACCCCTTCCAGCATTCGGCAGATGCCCAGCGCGACATTACGTTGCGACCCTTCGATTTCAAACGCCATATGGTTAGCAATCTGGCTGATGGACGCCAAATCCTGGGAAGCATTGACCAGCAAGGTTTCCGTGCCCAGGTCGGCGCGCACGGTGAAGAGCCCGTCGGTGGGTTCGGGGATGGGTTTTGCGGGGTTGAGGTAGTGGTTGATCGCGCGGTAGGCCACTTCGTGCAGGGTGCTGGTATCGAAGTCGGGTTGGCCGGGGGGATTTGGGCTGTCTTTGATCATGGTGGAACTCCGTCGACAAGTGGAGCTGCCAACGCTCGCGGTCAAGCGAGTTAAGGTGGCAGCTGTACGCGGGTTGACCGACCGGTTGTCAACGAACCCGGCATACCCAAAGGTATCCCGCGCACAACTGCCGCGACACAATACCTCAGGCATAAAAAAAACGCCTGAGATAGGTACAGGGCGTAGCGTTTCGTTAACAAGGTCGGACGGTCAAATCCGGTCGCTGAATTGGCAGCGACGGCAGTGAGGTTAGTCAGCGCCCTTCCGAGCGACAACCTGAAACCCTTGTGGGAAACGTCCGAACCAAACCCGTTCCCAAAGCCTGATGAAGATCAAACTGTGGGAGCGGGCTTGCCCGCGATGGCGGTGCGTCAGTCAGCTTATTTGTCACTGGCCCACCGCATTCGCGAGCAAGCCCGCTCCCACATTTGGAGCTCAGCACATCAGGTAAATGTGTGTACTCGGTCAAATGTGGGAGCTGGCTTGCCTGCGATGCAGACAACTCGGTACATCAGCCATAACCAATTGATGCCATCGCAGGCAAGCCAGCTCCCACCCTTTATCAGCGCATTAAGGCAGGAAGATGATCTTGTCCGCACTGCCCTTGTTCACTTCTTCGTAGCACTGCACGCCATCCGCCAACGCTACTTCGCGCAAGCCGGTGGGCAGCGGCAACGAACCCTCATCAAAGAAGCGCCCAAACTGCTCCAGCATCACCGCACACTGCTCGCAGTTGTAGAGCAACGAGTTGATGCCCACCACCGAACCGCCTTTGCGATACAACGCCAACGCCGGCAGTTGCACATGCCCATCCACCGGGGCGGCGATGATTGCAATGCGGCCGAACGGCGCCAGACCGGCGACCGCCGCCGGCAACCAGAAACCGGTGGTGTCGAAGATCACATCCGCGCCGCCCTTGAACACGGCATTAACCTGCGCACCCAATTCTTCCGGTTTGCCCAGGGTAATCGCGTCAAACCCTTGAGCCTGCAGCACCTCCGCCTGATCAGCCTTGCGCACCGCCGCCAGCACCTGCGCACCGCGGATTTTCGCCAATGCCAAGGCCGCGCTGCCCACGGCGCCATTGGCACCGATCACCAACAACCGCGTGCCTTTGGCGACACCGCTGCGCTCCAGGGCATCCCACGCGGTGGTGTATGGCACGCCAAGGCTGGCGGCCTGGGCGAAGCTCAAGTGGGATGGCTTATGCGCCACGCCTTTGGCCGACACGGTGAGGTATTGAGCGTGGGAGCCATCGGCGAAAAAGCCCAGGTCGCGCCCGGTGCCCCAGACCTCCTGACCGACCAGTGCCTGCGGCCCCTCGACCACAACCCCGGCGAAATCCCGACCAGGAATCCGTGGCAACGTGGTGTAGGGAAAACGCCCGAGCACGTTCTTAACGTCGCTGGGGTTCAGGCCGGCAGCTTTGACCTGCACCAGGACTTCACCGGCGGCCGGCACCGGCTTGGCGACGTCAACGAAACCCAGGGCGGCGAGGTCGCCGGTGGCGGAAAATTGCAGTGCTTTCATGGCCAATATCCATCGAAGGGAAAAAGGGAATCAGGACAACCAACCGCTGACCCACTCGCGCCCCATGGGCCAGAGTTTCTCGCCGAGCAACATGCCCATCAGGCCCACCAGGGCAATGGCAGGCGGCGCGGGTGAGCGGAAGTCCAAGGCGCCGTAGATCACGCCGACAAACAGGCCGATGGCGAGGGAAATCAGGTAGTTCATGGGGGCGGCGCCTTGTAGGTTGATGGGCTCAGTGTAGTGAGCGCCTGCCTGAAGCATCGGCCAAGTGCTTCAGGATTTCGGCCAACCCCTCAACCTGCGTAGTGCGACGGCGCCACGCCGAGCTCACGCCGGAACATATCGCTGAAGCTGCTCGGCGAATAGCCCAAAGACCGCGCAATGCCACTCACCGACTGGCCCTGGATCAACTCCGCCACCGCCGTGGCCAGTTGCACCTGGCGGCGCCATTCGGCAAAGCCCATGCCCAAGTGGTTCTGGAACAGCCGCGCCAGGGTGCGCACACTGGCCCCGGCCGCCTCGGCGTGTTGCTCGAACGGAATCTCCAGCGACGGCGCCGCCATCACCGCCTGGCAGGCGTTGATCAAGCGACGGTCGGCGCCCACCGGCATGGCGATGCGGATCTGCGAACGACGGGCCCGCTGCAATTCCAGCAGGGCCAGGCCGACGACGGCGTCGTAGTAGGCCGTATCGCCGTTGTCGCCCTGGTCGACCAAGGTGACGATCAGCTCGCGCAACAGCCCGCCGACTTCAATCACCTGCACCTGGCTGTCCAGCGTCGCCGCCAGGGCCGGGCGCAGGTAGATATTGCGCATCTGCAGGTCGGAGACCACGCGGATGCCATGTTCCACGCCCGGCGGCAGCCACACCGCACGCTGGGGCGGCACAACCAGCGCTTCGCGAGGCGTTTCGACCCACATCACGCCGCTCATGGCGTACAGCAACTGGCCCCAGTCGTGGCTGTGCGGTTCTACATACAACCCACGCGGGTAGGTGCGCGCCAAGGGTTGCACGGGCACGGCGTGATCACTGAGGTCGGGGGGCGCGGCCAGGGCCATGGGCTACACATCATCAAGGGTGAGCCGCCATGGTAATGACCGCCGCGCCACAATCCGAGTGAATTTTTACTGCCCGCAACGATCACTTGCTTAGACCTTGAGAGTAGGGAGCTCTAACAATGGACGGATCAGAACCGGTCAATGGCAAGGCGCGCATTGACTACACCCAGGACACATTATTCGGCCCGATGGCCAAGCATGCCGAGTGCCAAGTGAGTGTTCAGCGCACACCGGAACGCACCGTGTTGCGGGTGTTCCAGCCGCTGCCGGAGGATCTGCACGCGGCGCAAACCGTGGTATTTGCGCTGGAGGGGCGGCGGATCAGTGCGGTGGTCAAAGGTCGTCAGCGCATGGCCGACCACAGCGTCAGGTTCGAACTCAACCCCCAATAAAAAGAGGCCGGTAACACCGGCCTCTCGCTGACACGCTTAGCCGTGAGCCGACTTGGCGCACTCACAGCCCGTTGGCGCCATACACGGCTCACCATGGGCATGGTGCTCGGCACAGCCTTGGCAGCAATAGCCTTTACCGTCCTTCATTACCGCGTCGGCGCCCAGTACACATTTGCAGTGTGGGCAAGCACAGGTTTCATCTGGCATGGTCAGACTCCTTTTCATGGTCGTCCAAGTGCTGCGAACGCAACACCTTAAGCAATGACTCCCGGCAACGCAGCAAGGTTCAGCACATTAATCGGCCTGACGGGTATTGCTGCGGTACATGAACACCAGCGCCAGCGCCAGACAGAGCATCGCCACGATACGGCTGCCCGACAGTTCGATCGCCGGGTTACCCAGCCAGCCGAAGTTGTCGATCAGCATGCCCATGCCCAACTGCCCGACGATCACCGCCACCGTCGCCACCGCCGTGCCGACGATGGGCACCGCGCCGACCATTACCATCATGTACACCACACCGAACAGCGCGCCGGTCAGTTGCCACTTGGGCACCTCGAGCAGGCTGACGGACTGGGCCGGCTCAAAAAAGAAGATCAACAGCGCCGTGGTGATTGCGCCCACCGCAAAGGTCAGCAGACTGCTGCGCAATACGCCCACCGCCTGGCCCAGGCGGCCGTTGATGGCCGCTTGCACACTCAGCACCGCACCGGCGGCAATCACCAGTACCAACAACAGAATCAGATTCATCGCCTTACCCTCGTGCAATCAGAACAAGTGCCGCCACAATCAGCGCCAACGCAATCCAGCGCTCACCGTTGACCCGCTTGCGCGCCGTGCCAAACCAGCCGAAATGGTCGATCAACACACTCTTGCCCACCTGGCCCGAGAGGATCGCGATCATGGTCATGGCGATACCGATATGCGGCGTGGCCAACGTCAGCACCACCACGTACATCGGCCCCAGGAAGCCGCCGATCAACTGCCAGCGTGGCAGGTCGGTCAGCGCCGGGCCTGTTTGCGGGCCGCTGAACAGCAGCAGTAAAAACAGGATCGCCGTGCCCACGCCGAAGATGCTCAAGGTCGCCCACAAGTGGCCCACCTGTACGCCCAGCGGCCCGAGCAACCCAGCCTCCACCGACAGGCCCATGCCTGCCAGGATCACCAACGGCAACAACAGCAACCGTAAAAGGTTTTTCTTTGGAGTGGCCTGGGCCACACCTTGGATCGAACGTGCCTGCATACATCACCTGCGCTTTATAAAAACATGGCGCGCATTATCCGGTGGCCGTGCTGTGCGATAAATGGGAGCATACGGATAACACCTTTGCGCATAACGCACAGCTTGGAGGCCATGATGCAGGGCTTGAATGAATTGAGTTTCAAGGCGTTGCGCCTGTTTGTCGCCGTGCTGGATCACGGCAGCTTTTCTGAAGTCGCGCGCCGTGAAAGCCTGGCGCCCTCCTCCATTTCTCGGCAGATCCAGTTGATGGAGCAGGCACTCGGCCAACAGTTGTTGTACCGCCACACCCGCGCCGTGAGCCCTACCGAGGCCGGGCGCCTGCTCGGGCACCATGCGCGCTTGATGCTGGAACAACTGGAAACAGCCGGCCAGGCGTTGCAGGAACAGGAAAGCGAACCCAGCGGCCTGGTACGCATCAACGCGCCGATGGTGTTCGGCCAGCGTCATCTTTCGCCGTGGCTGGGCGAGCTGTGCCGGCGCTATCCCAAGCTGCAACTGGATATCCAGCAAACCGACACCTACGTCGACCCACTGCAAGACGGCACCGACCTGCTGTTTCGTATCGGCGTGCTCAACGATTCCGGCATGCAGGCCCGCATCTTCGCGCCTCAGCGCTTTCGCATCGCCGCCAGCCCTGCCTACCTGGCCCGGCATGGCACACCGCGCCACCCCGATGAGCTGGTCAACCACCAGTGCCTGGCCTACAAGGGCATCACCGGCCAGCAACGCTGGTTTTTCCGCCGCGACCAGGGCGACTGGACGCCCTACAGCGTCAAAGGCCCGATCACCGGCAACCACGCCGACACCCTCACCCACGCCGCCGAACAAGGCCTGGGGCTGGTGGTGTTTCCGTCCTGGCTGATCGGCGAAGGCTTGCGCGCAGGCACCTTGCAGGCGGTGCTGAGCGAGTACGACGTGGCCACGACGCTTGAGCCGCAGCAGATTGCCGCGTTATGGCCCGGCAGCCGCCGGCTGTCGCTGAAGGTGCGCACGGTGATTGATTATTTTGTCGAGTGTTTTGGCGCGGTGCCGTATTGGGATCGGTGAGCTGGCTCGGGGTTAGGAGGTAAAAATTCCTCGGCGAAAAAGTAGGCTTGTTCTGATTTTGCGGGCCACCATTCCCCGGCACAGTATGCTGCGCCAGACTCTGGTCACTTCCGTACAGGAGAGACACCATGAAGTCACCGCGCACCGCAATCCCTGTCTCGTCGGACCAGGCCAGCGCCGATCTTTCAAAGCGGTTTCATCAAGCCAGTACCGGCCAAACCATCATTATTACCGAGGATGGATGTGCCCTTGCCCGGCCTGCGCCAGCCGGGCAATTTCACGGGAAGCGAATCGGTTCCATGAGAGGAAAACTGGTTATTCCGGACGACCTGGATGCGCCACTGCCTGACGAGTTGCTGAACGCGTTTGAGGCAGGCTTATGAACAGAACTCTGATCAAAACAACCACTGCCCAATCAACCACGCATTCGCCCCACTGATCAGCGCAAACAGAAACCACGCCAATAGCCGCGTGGGCAGCCTGTTAACAAACGGCCCCATCAATTGCTTGTCATCGGTCATGCGAATCAGCGGATAAAGCGCGAACGGCAACTGCAGGCTGAGCACCACCTGGCTGAGAATCAGCAACTTGCCGATAGCATCGTCGCCCATCAGCCACACCCCGAGAAATGCCGGGATCAGTGCCAGGCCACGGGTGATCAGGCGGCGCTGCCAGCAAGGGATACGCAGGTTGAGATAACCCTCCATGATCACTTGCCCAGCGATCGTGCCGGTAAACGTCGAGCTTTGCCCGGAGGCCAGCAACGCGACACCGAACAGGATACTGGCGAACGCGCCGCCCACCAGTGGGTCAAGCAGGTGGTAAGCATCCTGGATCTCGACCACGTCGGTGTGGCCGGTCTTGTAGAACGCGGCGGCGGCCAGCACCAGGATCGCCGCATTAACCAGCAAGGCCAGGGCCAGGGAGCCGATGGTGTCGATACGCGCCAGTTTCACCGCGTCCTGTTTGCTGGCGAGGTCTTTGCCGATCAGGCGGGTTTGCACAATCGAGGTGTGCAGGTAGAGGTTATGCGGCATGACCGTGGCGCCGAGTATGCCGATGGCCAGGTACAACGGCGCCGCATCGCTGATGGCCGACAGTGACGGAGTAAAACCGCTCAGTACGTCGGGCCAGTAGGGTTTGATCAGCACCAGCTCGATGAAGAAGCACACGCCGATGGTTGCAACCAACGCCAGCATGATCGCCTCGAGGCGGCGGAAGCCCCGGTTTTGCAGGGCAAGGATCAACAGTGTGTCGAAGGCGGTGATGACAATACCGGTGGTCAGCGACACACCCAGCAGCAAGTGAAACGCCAGGGCGCAGCCGAGCACTTCGGCAAGGTCAGTGGCGATGATCGAAATTTCCGCCAGCACCCACTGCGTGCGGGCCGAGCGTTTGCTGTAGCGCTCACGGCACAGTTGCGCTAAGTCCTTGCCGGTGGCGATGCCCAGCCGTGAACACAGGCATTGCACGGCCATGCCGGCCAGGCTGGCCAGCAGCACCACGAATAACAGGCTGTAGCCGTAGCGTGAACCGGCCTCGATGGCCGTGGCCCAGTTGCCGGGGTCCATGTAGCCAATGGAGATCAGCAGACCGGGGCCGGCGAACATCAGCGCCCGTTTGAAAAACGAAGCCTTGGGGTCAACGATGACGGAGCCGGCCACTTCCGGCGGGCAGAATGGGGCGGTAGCGATTTTCGGCAGGCTGAATTTCACGCGGTATCCCAGGCAAACATACAAGTCAGAGCCGCAGCTTATCAGTCCGACACGACCGTGCGCATCACCGTCTCCCGGGGCAGGTCAAAGGTGTCGACCACTTGCACCACCAGGTCCAGCTCCTGGTTCAGCGCTTCGCGTTCCATACGCTGGCGAATCATGCCGATCATCAACACCGACAAGGTGGTAATCGAGTACGCCGGGCCGGAGAACGCTCGCACACCCGTGACGAGCAACATCGCCGCCGCCAATGCCTGGCCCACCACCGGAATCGCTGAGGCGGCGCCACGGCGCACGATAAAACCGGTAAACCCCGCCAACGCCGTACCACTCAAGGCGGTGGTGGCCGAGCGGCTGATATCGATACGGTTGAACACGCCCTGTTCTTTTTGCGCGGCGGCCTTGAGTTCGGCGTCGAAGGCCTGCCGGTCGGCACGGCTGAGTTTGTCCTTGAATTGCTCGATCAACCTCTCAGCAACCAGCGCCTCAATGTCCGCCAGTGCCACGGTTTCAACCGGTTCATCGAACTTGATCCCCAACCGCTGCGCCACATCTTCGGCGATCTGGCGGTAACTCACGCCGTGGCCACGGGCAACGTTCATAAAGCTGTCACCGCCCATGCGCTGCAACTCGATGGCCAGTTTCAGCGGTTCGCGCACACTGGCATCGATTGACGCACTGCGCTTTTGCGCCATCAACTCGGCAAGGAACTTCAACTCGTCCGGCCGCGCCTGCACCAACGCGGGGAACAACTCCACGTCCTCTTCGGCAAAGCGCACTTCAGTGCTGCGCTGATCGGCGCGAATCATGCCGCGCCGTTCCTGTAACAGGTCGGTGTATTGCACCACGGTTTTCAGCTGCGGCCAGTAGGCGGCATGGTCGAACGTCGCCAGGTGCACATTGGTGACCTTGGCCTTGAGCGCCGGCGTGACCTCAATTGCATAACGGCCAATGCAACGTTCGGTGTCCGGTTTCATGGCCAGCGCCCAGTCCTTGCTGGAGTGGCAATTGATCACCCGGCCCTTGAGCGGCGCCGATACTTCATCCCACGGGCTCGACGTACAAATCGCCCCGCCCATCAGCAACAAGTTGTTCAGCGGCAGTTCACGAGCCACCTCGGGGCTGGCCAGCACGCTCTTGACCAGAATGCGCGCGCCCAGCGAATGCCCGATCAGGTTGATGCGCCGTACCTGCAGCGACTCGGCGTGCAGGTAACTGGCCAGTTCAGGCAACAGGGTCTTGGCCACTTCATCGACGCGCGCCTCGACACTTTTGTAATGGTCGAGGAAATAGGCAATCGCCTTGCCCACGCCCACCGTCGCTGCGCCCAGGCCGCCACCGCCGAGCATCGAGGTGATCACATCCTTGAAGGGCGCAAACAGGTTTTCGAGAAAATGCCCCGCCGGCCAGAACAGCATCAGGTTGGTCGAGCCTTCGATGCTCGCCAGCTGCTGCTTGAAATTGCCCAGTTGCTGGCGGTTGAAGAAGGCCGAATAACCGTGAACGTAGAGATTGAGCACATTCCCCTGAGGCTCGCCGCACAGTACAAACGTGGGCTTGCGGGTGCGGTGCATTTCATCCCACTGGTGTTGCATGGGCCGGTGACTCCTGGTGACGATGGACGGCGATAGTAACAAAGCATGACGCTGGGGAAGGTGAATCCTGACCGACGTGTGCCGTTTTCAGAACGCTGACGCCGCCCTGGATTTGGCCAGGTAGCGCGCGGGCGCCTCTCCCAGGTTTCGGCGGAACACCGCGGTAAAGGCGCTGGAACTGCTGAAACCCAACCCCAACGCCACCTCGGTAATGGAGGCGCCATGACTGAGCCGCGCAGTGGCTTCAAGCAGGCAGACCTGCTGACGCCAGGCCACAAACGTCATGCCGGTGCCTTCGTGAAAATGGCGGGTGAAGGTGCGTCGGCTCATGTTCGACCAATGGGCCATCTGATCGAGGGAGATGGTCTGCGCAGGAGCCTGCAGAAAACGCTGGCAAGCCTGGGCCAGACGTGGCTCGGCAGGCAACGGCGCGCTGAGGGGCACTTCGGGCATGGCGCTTATTTCATCGATCAGCAGCGTCAATACGCACTGCTGACGGACCGCGGTCGCCGCCGACGGTGCGATAGCCAGTGCCGCTTCCAACAGATGCCTGAGCAACGGCGACACCTCGAATACCTGACAACGATCCCGCAGCCCTGCCCGTTCGGCAGCCTGATCATCGAGGTAGGTATTGAGCATCACCACATCGCCGCGCATGTGCATTTCATGGGGCACGCCGCCCGGCACCCAGATCGCCCGCTGCGGCGGCACCACCCAATTGCCGAGGTCGGTGAACATCCTCAACGCACCGGTGGAGGCATAGGCGAATTGCCCGCGCGGGTGTGTATGCCGCGTGAACACGGTGCCAGAGGGGTATTCACGCAGAGTGACCAGCGCTTCGGGGTCGTTGTCATCAAAGGTCGGCAGCATGGCCCGATATTGTCAAAGGATGACCTGACAAAGCAAGCGGGCCATCGCCCTGCGCCCTAGCATTCACGCCTTTGAAGAAATCTGCTCAAAGGAACGTCCATGCAGAAGAAACACTTGGCGCTTGCCCTGTTGGTCACCTTGGTCTGGGGGCTGAATTTTCCCATTACCAAACTGGGCCTGCGCTCAATCGACCCTTTTGCGCTCACCGGCATCCGCTTTGCCCTGGCCGCCCTGCCGCTGGTGTTCATTATCAAGCGGCCCGTCGTCCCATTCCGTTACGTGGCCGCTTACGGCGTGATCTTCGGGCTGGGCATGTGGGGCGTGATCAACTACGGCATCCATATCGGCGTCAGCCCGGGGCTCGCCTCGCTGATCATTCAACTCAGCGTGTTTTTCACGCTCGGCTGGGGCTACCTGCTGTTCAAGGAAAAAATCCGTGCTGCACAGTGGGTCGGCGCTTTTCTCGCGTTGATTGGCCTGGCAGGAATCATCGCCAGCCAGACCGGCGAGCACGCAGTACTCGGGGTTTTGTTCATTGTGTTCAGTGCCCTGGCATGGAGTATCGGCAACGTCATCATCAAGGCATCAGGGGTGAAGGAAATCTTTTCGTTCATGGTATGGGCCAGCCTGTTCCCGCCGATCCCACTGTTCCTCATGGCGTGGTGGCTGCACGGCAACGCCGCCTTCGCTCACCTGCCCGAGCGCCTTGACCTGACCGTCGTGTTGTCGATCCTGTTTCAGGTTTACCTGGCGACACACTTTGCCTACTGGGGTTGGAACTCCCTGCTCAAGGCCTACCCCGTATCGACCGTGGCGCCGCTGTCGCTGTTGATTCCGGTATTTGGAATTGCCAGTTCAGTGCTGATGCTGGACGAGCACGTGTCCCTGCCCAACCTGATCGCGATCGCTGTGATTATTATTGGCTTGGCAGTCGGGCTTTACCGCAAGCCCCCAAGGCGATGCTGATATCCGGGAACCTTGCGCAGCTCGTGCAGCGGCATTTGTTGCAGATGCTGGCGGAACAGGCGCTTATTTCCAGATAGCCCCCCCCTCGTGGCGAGCGGGCTTGCCCCGCGTTGGGTTGCGAAGCAGCCCCATCAAGGAAAATGCGGTGTGTCAGGCGTACCGCAGCGTTTGGCTTTGGGGCTGCTGCGCAACCCAGCGCGGGGCAAGCCCGCTCGCCACAAAGAGCGTGCAGCAGCAAGTCTTCTGTCCACGTCCAACTCCTTCGTGGTCCAAGCCTTCATCCATGAATGCGCAGAAGCCCAACGCTATTGACTCACACGCATCGAATTCGAAATACCTGACGGTGGTGACAACTGATTTAGTTTGTCGAAACGGCAGTAGACCTACAGAAAAGTCATTGAATTAAATGGTATTAATACTTTCGTAAGCGCCCGGGAAGAACGGGACTACGGCCAACACCCATTGCCTGTCGCATCAAAAATACAAGTTTCAAAATGTAAAAAGGCGCTCTAATGGCGCCCTGTTGATTGGCTTTAAAGATCCTGGAGTTCGCAATGCCCCATGAAGGCAACCTGTTACAAGCAGCCGTGGTGTTCCTGCTCGCCGCCGTGCTGACCGTGCCGTTGGCCAAGCGTCTGCAACTGGGCGCAGTGCTGGGTTATCTGTTCGCGGGGGTGATCATCGGCCCCTCTGTGCTGGGCCTGATCGGCAACCCGCAAAGCGTGGCGCAGTTCTCTGAATTGGGCGTGGTGTTGCTGCTGTTCATCATCGGTCTGGAGCTGTCGCCCAAGCGTTTATGGGTGATGCGCAAGGCGGTGTTCGGCGTTGGCCTGGCCCAAGTGTTGCTGACCGGGCTGGTGATGGCGGTGGTGGCGTTGTGGCTATTTGGCCAAGCCTGGAACAGTGCGATTGTGCTGGGCCTGGGCCTGGCGCTGTCCTCCACCGCGTTTGGGCTGCAAAGCCTGGCCGAACGCAAAGAGCTGAATCAGCCGCACGGGCGCCTGGCGTTTGCGATTCTGTTGTTCCAGGACATCGCCGCGATCCCACTGATCGCGATGGTGCCACTGCTGGCCGGCAGTGATCACCCCACCACCGAAGCCCAGGGCTTGCAACACGTGTTGCAGATACTCGGCAGCATCGCCGTGGTGATCATCGGCGGACGCTACCTGCTGCGTCCGGTGTTTCGTATTGTCGCCAAGACCGGCCTGCGCGAAGTGTCCACCGCCACCGCGCTGCTGGTGGTGATCGGCACGGCCTGGTTGATGGAGCTGGTGGGCGTGTCGATGGCCCTCGGCGCCTTCCTCGCCGGGCTGCTGCTGGCGGACTCCGAATACCGCCACGAACTCGAAGCGCAGATCGAACCGTTCAAAGGCCTGTTGCTCGGCCTGTTTTTCATCAGTGTGGGCATGGGCGCCAACCTCAGCCTGCTGCTCAGTTCGCCGCTGGTGGTGATCGGCCTGACGCTGCTGTTGATCGGCTTGAAGCTGCCGCTGCTGTATGCGGTGGGCCGGATGGTCGGCGACCTCAATCGCGAGAGCGCGCTGCGCCTGGGCGTGGTGCTGGCCGCCGGCGGTGAGTTTGCCTTTGTGGTGTTCAAGATCGGGCGCGACCAGGGCCTGTTCGAACCGCACCTCTACGATGTGCTGGTGCTGACCATCACGCTGTCCATGGCCGTGACGCCGCTGCTGCTGTTGGTGTGCCCAAAGCTGTTCAAGCCCAAGGTCAAGCCGGTGGAAGTGCCGGAGGAATACCGCGCCATCGAAAGCGATGCGCCGCGTGTGGTGATTGCCGGCATGGGCCGTATGGGCCAGATCGTGGCGCGGATTCTGCGTGCGCAAAACATCTCGTTTATCGCCCTCGACACCTCGGTGGAAACCATCGAACTGACCCGCAGTTTCGGCGGTATGCCGGTGTTCTACGGCGACCCGCAGCGCCCGGAAATCCTGCACGCGGCCAAGGTCGATCAGGCCGAGTTCTTCGTGATTGCCATGGACGACCCGGAGATCAACATCAAGACCGCCGAACTGGTGCGCAACCTCTACCCGCACATGAAAATCATCGCCCGTGCACGTAACCGCCAACACGTCCACCGCCTGGTCGACCTGGACGCGTCACCGGTGCGCGAGACGTTTTACTCCAGCCTGGAAATGAGCCGCCGCACCCTGGTGGGTCTCGGTTTGAGCCAGGCCCAGGCCGATGCGCGCATCACCCGTTTCAAAAACCACGACCTGCAGGTGCTCGCTGCGCAACACGCGGTATATGACGATGCCGCCAAGGTCATGCAAACCGCCCAGGAAGCGCGTACGGAACTGGCGCGGCTGTTTGAGATGGACCGGCTTGAGGAAGAGTCCGACAAAGTGTGAGGACAGGGATGAACGATCTGGCGAGTTTTCTGACAGAATACGCCGCAATTTCGTTCATCCACTGGAGCGCTTCATGGCCACTTTCACCAAGACCGCCGTGCTGCTGGCCCTGGCGCTTACCGCCGGCGGCGTGTTTGCAGCAACCAAGCCAACCGCGACACAAACCATCTCGACGCTGGGTGGCAAGTTCACCTTCAACTTGCCCAAGGCCTATGTCGCCGACACGCTGCCGACCGGCAAGGCTGAGGACGGCACCGCCGACACCCAAGGCACGCTGTACGCCAACTCGACCACGAAAAGTGTGGTGATCGTGGCTGAAACGGTGCGCAACGACGGGGCCACAATTAAAGACAATGACGCGCAGTTTCTGGATGGCGCCGTGGCTGATTTCGTCAAGGACCAGAGCGCTGCCCTGCCTGATTTCAAGAAGCAGAACGAAAAGAAACTGACCTTCAAAGGTCTTGGCCTGCGTCAGGTCGACAGCACGGCCACCCAGGGTGGCGGCAAGACTTTGAACTCGACATTCCTGGGTGGCTCGGGCAATCACTTGCTGGTGATTCAGGCGATTTCGCGGGCGGATGATGTGAAGGGGCATGCGGAGTTGGTGAAGCAGATTACTGGGGGTAAGTAGTCTGGTTTTGCGGGTGATGGAGCGTTGATGGGGGTGCTGGGGACCGGGTACATATCCGTTGTGGGGGTGATGGCTGATAGCGGTTCCGCTCTTACAGCGGGTCACTTTTGAAAAGCGCAAAAGTAACCAAAACGCTCTTGCCCCACCACTCGGCACCTCGCCTAGGCTCGGTGTGCCCTCACGCAGGCATTACTCCGCGGGCCGCCGCGACGGGCCGTCCCTGCCCCGTCGCGGCTAAACCGGCGTCCTGCCGGTTTACCCGCTCCGTACTACCTGCGTTCGGCCAGCGTGGTTTGACGGGGCGCCTAAGATCAAGATCAAAATCTACAGCACGGCGGCCTAGTAGCCGACCTGAGTGGTAGAAGCGAAGCCGAGGCGGCCTGACAGCCGACCTGATTCTGGAAGCTGAACTCAATCAAATGTGGGAGCTGGCTTGCCTGCGATGGCATCAACTGGGTGTCACTGATAGACCGAGGTGCCTGCATCGCAGGCAAGCCAGCTCCCACAGAAAAGCAAAAGCAGTGCGGAGGTGGAGGCTGAACTCGGTCAACTTGTGGGAGCGGGCTTGCTCGCGAATGCGGTGTGCCAGTGACACAAGAGCTGACTGACCCACCGCATTCGCGGGCAAGCCCGCTCCCACAGTTGGATCTCTGTGCGTTAGATAGATGGGTGTCGTTTGTACTCGGTCAAATGTGGGCTGGCCTGTCTGCGATGGCATCAACCCGGTGTACCTGACGGACCGAGGTGCCTGTATCGCAGGCAAGCCAGCTCCCACAGAAAAGCCAAGCAGTGCGGTGCTGGCGGCTGAACTCGGTCAAATTGTGGGAGCTGGCTTGCCTGCGATGGCATCGACTGGGGATGTCTGATGTACCGAGGCACCCGCATCGCGGGCAAGCCCGCTCCCACAGAAAAGCCACTAGTGCAGCAACGGACAGTTATTCAACGCCACCAAACGAAAATGACCATCGCAGCAACCCTCACCCGCCAGTTCACTTCAGGCTTTTCTCCAGCCAGGCCTTAAGGTCCTGCACTTCGGTCTCACTGACGGTATGCGGCATGCCCGGATACCCGTGAAACTCCGGCGTCAATCCAAGGCCCACCAGTACCTCACTGGCCTGCGTCGCCGAGGCATACGGCAGTGCCTGGTCGAGAGTGCCGTGGCCGATAAAGATCGCCAATTTGCCCAATGATTCGCTGGGCTTGAGTTCAGCCTTGAGCACCGGCAATACACTGCCACTCAAGGCCGCGATGCCGCGCACCAACGCGGGCTTTCGCAAGCCCACCTCGTACGACATGATCGCGCCCTGGCTGAACCCCACCAGAAACACCCGATCGCTTTGCGTGTGGTATTTGGCAGTGGCCTTGCCCACAAAGTCTTCGATCAGCGCGGCGCTGCGTTGCAGGTCGGCGGTTTCGCCATTGTAGTCGCCGTCACCCGGCGTCTTGGTAAACCAGCGATAACCCTGTGGGTCCACGGGCATCGGCGCACGTGCCGACAGGTAGGTCCAGTTGGACGGCAGCGCGTCCTTGATGCCAAACAGGTCTTCCTCGTTGCTGCCAAAACCGTGCAGGAAAATCACCAACGGCTGATTGCGCGCATCGCTCTGGGTCTGTTCCAGATAAGACAGGGGCAAATCGGTGTGCAGCGTGGAGTCGGCGTGGGCGGCGCTGGCCATCAGGGTCAGTGCCAGGGCAAACAGTTTGAGCATGGGAAAGTGACCTCAGGGTTTGCGCAACAAGTAAGTGTCCATGATCCAGCCATTTTCCAGACGCGCCGCCTTGCGCACCTGTTGGATTTGCTCAGCCACTTCGCTGACTTTGCCGCTGATGAGGATTTCGTCCGGCGTGCCCAGATAGGCGCCCCAGTAGATGTCCATGTCCTGATCGGCCACGCAGCGGTAGGAATCTTCGGCGTCGAGCATGACCACCAAGGTGTCCGCATCACTCGCCTGCCCCGCCGCCAACCGGCGCCCGGTGGTGATCTCGATGGAGCGACCTATGCGGTTCAGCGGCACCTTGTGCTGGGCGGCCAGGGCTTGCACGCTGGTGATGCCGGGGATCACTTCGAACTCGAATACGCTGCGGCCACTGGCCAGGATCGCCTGCAGGATGCGGATGGTGCTGTCGTACAGCGCAGGGTCGCCCCAGGCCAGGAACGCGCCCACTTCACCGTCAGCCATCTGCTCATTGATCATGTGCTCGAAGGTCTGCTGCTTGTCGCGATTCAGGTCCTGCACGGCGGTGGTGTAGTCGATATCGCCGCGCACGCGCTCGGGGCAGTCGGCCTCGACGAAACGGTAACCAGGCTCGGTGATGTAGGTTTCGCAGATCTCGCGGCGCAGGTCGATCAGCTTGTCTTTGCTTTGGCCCTTGTCCATCAGGAAAAACACGTCGGTGCGGTTCAGCGCTTTGACGGCCTGCATCGTGATGTAGTCAGGGTTGCCGGCGCCAATGCCGATGATCAGGATGCGTTTCATGGGTTGCTCTCATTGCGGGGCGTGGATTTTGCCATGTTCACGCGCTCAGGCGTGAGTTTCCAGACGCAGGCGCCACACCTTGTTAAAGCGCAGTTCGGTGGCGGACAGCGGCTCGACATCAATCAGGTAGAACATCGAGACAGGGAACTGCAACACGTACAGCATCGCGGCGCGAATCACAAACGGGTGGGTGATAGCCACTACGTGCCCGGGTTGGGTTTCGAGACTTTTCATCCAGTCAGCGACGCGTACGCAAATCTGCTCCACCGACTCACCGCCGTGAGGCGCGCTGGCGCTGTTGGTCAGCCAGTCACTCAATGCATGGCTGTCGAGCTGGGCGATGGCCTGGCCTTTCCAGGCGCCGAAATCACCGTCGCGCAACGCGTCTTCGACCTGCGCGTTATCGCCGAACAAGCCGGCGGTTTGCCGGGTTCTGGCCTCGGGCCCACACACCAGTCGCGGGCTTTTCTTGAAACGACCCGCCAGGGACAGGGCCGCGGGTTGCCACTGCATCGCTACCGATTCGTCATCGGGAAACCGCCCCTGTTTTTGCAACGGCGTGGCGGCATGGCATATCAAGGTCAACCGGGTGGCCTGCATCACAATTCACTCTGTTTCGACGCGCAGTCGGCGTAGACTGGCAAAGTTGTTTCAACATGTTACAACGAACATGAAAGAGGAAGCCGGTTCGAATCCGGCGCGGTCGCGCCACTGTATTCGGCCTTTTAGCCGTAAGCCAGACCCTGTTTCAGCCCAATCGCAATCCATTTCGGGACGCGTCATCCCTGGAGGTTTTCATGGCTAACACTGCTGCAACGAATCCTGATGTGCATTTACCCACCCTGCCCTTGGGCGACATTCTGCCTTGGGCGATCTTCGGCGGCCTGTTGTTGCTGCTGGCGCTCTATTTTGTCGGCGCCGAGCAAGGCGCCACCGCGGTGTTCAAAGGCATGTATGTGCATGAGTTTGTGCACGACGGCCGCCACCTGCTGGGTTTCCCCTGCCATTAACCGATAAGCGAGACACGACATGACAGGGCATTTACTCCTGCGCGGGATGCTGGTGGGCTTGCTCGCCGGCGTGCTGGCTTTCGGCTTCGCCAAAACCTTTGGTGAACCGCAGATCGACAAGGCCATCGCCTTTGAAGACCACATGGCACAGATGCACGGCGATGCGCCGGAAGAGGAACTGGTGAGCCGCGAAGTGCAAAGCACCTTCGGCCTGTTCACCGGCGTGGTGGTGTACAGCGTGTCACTGGGCGGCCTCTTCGCCCTGGTGTTCGCTTACGCTCTGGGCCGCATCGGCAAGGTCGGCCCGCGTGGCCTGGCGGCGCTGCTGGCACTGGCGGCATTTGTGGCAATTACCCTGGTGCCAGGGCTCAAGTACCCGGCCAACCCGCCCTCGGTGGGCGACCCCGAAACCATCGCGCAGCGCACCAGGCTGTTCTTCCTGATGCTGCTGGTGTCAGTGGCGGCCGCGGTGATTGCGATCAACGCCGCGCGCAAGCTGATTGCCCGCCGTGGCGTCTGGGCCGGGGCGATCCTGGGTGTGGCGTTGTACATCGTGATTGTGTCGGTGGCCGGCAGCCTGTTCCCGGTGATCAACGAAGTGCCGGAGGCGTTTTCGGCCGTGCTGCTGTGGAAATTCCGCGTAGCGTCGCTGGGTATCCAGTTGGTGCTGTGGACCACCCTCGGCCTGGTGTTTGGCGCGGTGGCCGAGCGCAAGCTCAGCCAGCCAACAGCGCGCTTCAACCCTTGAACTGAACCCCGGGGCGGGCCAGGTACAACACCTCATAGCCCGTTCCGGGATGCGCCGCATCCAGCGCCTTGCTTGACAAGGTGATGCGCACCAGCCGCCACGCCTGCACATCCAGCGCCAGGCATACCGCAAACGTGTCACTGCTGTCAGCCAACTGCTGATTGCGCCGTTTTTCCTCGGCGACGATCCCCGCCCGATCCGCCCCCGGCACCAGCGGCCACTCCTCTCGGTACAGGCTCAACGCGTGCTGCGCGGCCCCACGCTGCACATCCAGCGGCAACCAGCTTTCGATGTGCGGACGGCCAAAGCTGTCGAGCACTTTCTGAAAACGCTCGCCGAGTAGAAAGTCGGCGGCCTGCAACGGGTCGGCCCACAGGTACACCGACGCATACACATTGCCCGGCGCCTGCCCACGCGTCTGCGCGATAAACGCCTTGAACAGCAGCCCTTGCGTGTCCTCCCACAACGGCCCCAATTGCGCGGCGCGCCGGCGTATCACGTCCATGTCGTAGTCGGCAGGCAGGCGGTGTGAATACTGTTTGGCAAACATGGCAAAGCTCCTGTGCAAGATGTGGACAGAGCTTGCGCACTGGCGATGATTTCAACAAGATATGGCCGAATATAAGTGCGATAAGGATTGGATATGACTGACTCGCTCAAACCCCTCGACATCGACACCGTGCACGCCTTTGTGCTGGTGGCTGATTTCGCCAGCTTCACCCGCGCCGCCATGGCGCTCGACACGTCCCAGGCCGCCATCAGCCTGAAGCTCAAGCGCCTGGAAGAACGCCTCGGTTATCGCCTGTTGGTACGCACGCCTCGCCATGTGCAGCTGTCGCCCCAGGGCGAGCGCTTCATCGTGGCCGCGCGTGCCCTGCTCAATGCCCATGAGCGCGCACTGGCTGACCTGGGCGCCCACGCGCCTCGGCGTTTAGTGATTGGTATCAGCGACCACGTGGCCGGGCCGGACTTGCCCACCTGGCTCAGCCGACTCGCGGCCTACGACCCGCTGGTGATTCTCGAGGTGCGCATCGCCTCGTCCCGCGACCTGGTGGCCGCGTTTGATCGCAATGAACTGGACGCGGTGATCGTGCGCAACGAAGGCGATCGCCAGGACGGCGAAGTGCTGGCCGTGGAACGCTTTGGCTGGTTCGCGGCGCCACACTGGCAACACAGCCCCGGCGCACCGCTGCGCATGGCGACCATGGCCGCGCCCTGTGGCGTTCGGCACCTGGCGGTGAGGGCATTGGAGGCCGCGCGTATCGACTGGACCGAAGTGTTTGTCGGCGGTGGCGTAATGGCGGTAGGCGCGGCAGTGAGCGCCGGATTGGGGGTCGCCGCCCTCGCCCACCGCGTGGCCCCGGCCGGGGCGGTGGACGTGAGCGAGCAATATGGCCTGCCCGCATTACCCGTCAGTGAAGTGCTGCTGTATAGCCGGATCAGTGATGCGCGCTCGCGCGAAACGTTGCGCGCGTTGAGTGCAACGTTTCGTGGCGTGCTGCAGCGCTGAGTGTCAGGCTTTTTGGGGTAACGCTGTTGAGCAGTTCACTCATGGTCAGGTCTTTCTTGTTGATCAATGATGAGACCTGAAACAGCGTAGCCGGGTTTGCGAAAACCGCAGTCGATCAGGCGGCCGGGGCCAACACGGCCCCCGCCGGCGCCACCATCGGGCTGCCACTGGCGACGAAATCTTCCTTGCGCAGCACCACCAGTGCGATCAACGACACCACACCGGTTGCCACGTAGAAATACCAGGGTGAAGTGATGTCGCCCGTCACCTTGATCAGCCAGGTGGAGATCAGCGGCGCGCTGCCGCCAAACACTGCGACCGGGACGTTGTACGCCACGGCAATCCCGGTGGAGCGAATGCGCGTGGGCAGCAGCTCGCTCATCAGCGCATAGGTCGAGGAGGCATACAGCCCGAACAGGATCGCCACCGCCATCAATGGCGCGAAGAACGACGCGGCAGTGGCGGTTGGCGCCGACTTGAACAGCCAGAACATCGCCAGCGTGGCCAGGGTGCCGATCACCATCAGAAACGGCTTACGTCCGTATTTATCGGTGAACGCGCCGCCAAACGGCATCACGAACGCAGCCGAGAAACTCGCGACGAACACATAGAGCAGCGTGGTGCCGCTGTCGAACTTGAGGATCTTGGCCATGTAGGTCGAGGCGAAGGTCAGCACCAGGTAAAAGATCGAGCTGTGCAAGGTGATGATGAAAAACACCAGGGCAATCGCGCGCTTCCACTGCCAGACTTCGCGCAGCGGTGCACGGGAAGTCTGCCCGGCGCGCTGCAAGGCGAGAAACTCCGGGCTGTCTTCCAGCTTGAGGCGGATGTACATGGAGATAAAACCCAACGGTGCGGCGATCAGGAACGGCACGCGCCAGGCCCATTCCTGCATCACTTCGGCGCCCAGGATCCAGGTCATGCCGTTAGCCACGGCACCGCCCAGCAGCAGGCCGAGCACGGCGGTGACCATCAGCCAGCACGTGGCAAAGCCGCGTCGGCCGGGGCCGGCGTATTCGGAGATAAAGCTGGTCACTGTGCCGATCTCGCCGCCCGCCGAGAAACCCTGCACGCAGCGCACCAGAATCAGCAGCATCGGCGCAGCAATGCCAAGCGTTGCATAAGTGGGCAACAGGCCGAGCATGACGGTGGAGCCGGTCATCATCACCAGCGCCATGATCAGGGTTTTGCGGCGGCCGATCTTGTCCGCCAGCGGACCGAAGAACAGCCCGCCCAGAGGCCGGATGAAAAAGCTTAGGGCAAACGCCGCGAAGCTGGCCAACAGGCTGGTGGTGGGGTCATCGGAGACGAAAAAGGCCTGGCCGATGTAAACGGCGAGAAAGCCGTAGACGCCGTAGTCGTACCACTCGATCAAGTGACCGGAAGTGGCACCGAGAAACGCACGGCGCCGCTTGCGGACCGTGTCTTGCGCTTGATTGCCCATCAAAGGGACTCCTTGTCTGATGTTCTGTCCATGAAAAACGGGTCTAGGGAAGCGCGGCGATACTCGCTGCTTTCAGCCACTGCCGCAAGTCAGTCTTGAGGATTTTGCCGTAACTGTTCTTTGGCAATTCGCCGGGAAACAGGTACTTCCTGGGTTTCTTGAACGAGGCCATGCGCGCCACAAACCAGGCCGTCAGCTCGGCTTCATCGAGCGGTTGCCCGCTGCGCGTCACCACAAACGCCACCACCGATTCGCCCCATTGCGCATCCGGTTCTCCCACGACGCACACCTCGAACACCTCGGGATGTTGCGCCAGCACTTCCTCGACTTCACGCGGGTACACGTTGCTGCCGCCGCTGATGATCACGTCCTTGGAACGGTCCGTCAGGGTGAGGTAACCCGCCGCGTCGAGAAAGCCGACGTCACCGGTCAACAGCCAGCCCTCGACCAGGGTCTGACGCGATGCCTCGGGATTGCGCCAGTAGCCTTGCATCACCGTGGCACCGCGCACGGCGATTTCGCCGCGCTCGCCCGTCGGCACCGGCTGGTGCTGTGCGTCGAGAATGCGGATTTCAACGCACGATTGCGCATGGCCGACCGAGGCGGCCAACGTGGCCCAGTCTGCGCGTTGGCGGTCGGCGATCAGCGCGCGAGGCAGCACGCTGATCGTCATCGGGCTCTCGCCCTGGCCGTAGATCTGCACCAGCCGCGGGCCGAAGGTGTCGACGGCCTCACACAGATCGGCCAGGTACATCGGGCCGCCACCGTAAACGATGGTTTTGATGCCTTCGCCGCGATAGCCCTGGCGCCGCGCCTGTTCGACCATGCGCTTGACCATGGTCGGCGCCGCAAACAGTGAGACATTGCCCAACTCGGCCGCCAGGCCAAACAGCTCGGCGGCGTCGAAACCGTGGGAAGCCGGCACCACATGCCGCGCGCCGCAGCGCACATGAATGAAGTTGTAGAGCCCGGCGCCATGGGACATTGGCGCGGCATACAGCACGGCGTCATCGGCGCTGACCGGATCCACGTCTGTGGGGTAACACAACGACATCGCCATCAGGTTGCCATGGGACAGCATCACGCCCTTGGAGCGCCCGGTGGTGCCGGAGGTGTAGAACAGCCAAGCAAGGTCCTGGTCCTGGCGGGGCTCCGGCTGCGCCAGGGTCGGCCAGCCACGCGTCGGCGGCAGCGTGTGGCCGTCCAGTTCCTTGCAGTGCTGAGGCAAGTCGCGCGACGCCGAAAATACCCGGCCGCCGTCGGTAAAGATCAGGCGCGCCTGGGCGTTATCGGCGATCCACGCCGCCTCAGCCGGGTGCAATTTGGCGTTGATCGGCACAGCCACTGCGCCCAGCCACCAGATGGCGTAGAGCACTTCCAGGTAGTCGCAGCTGTTCTTCATCAGCACGGCGACCGCATCACCGGCGACCACGCCGTGCTGGTCCACCAAGTGCGCGGCGCGCTGGCGAACATGCGCAGCAAAGGTCGCGTAGTCGGCCACTTGCCGCGTGCCTTCGAACAATGCCGGTCGCTGCGGGTCGCGGCGCTGGGTGTCGTGCAACCAGTTGGCAATGTTCATGGGTCAGTACCGGCGCGCGTGCAGGACCGAGGCGTAGTTGGCCACTGCCATGCCGCCCATGTTGAACACCAGGCCAAACTCCGGGTTGGGCACCGCCAGGCCAATCGGTTCGCCGGTCAATTGGCGGAACGCCAAGGCGTGCATCGACACGCCGGTGGCACCCACCGGATGCCCCTTGGCCTTGAGCCCACCCGAGAGGTTCACCGGCAGCCGCCCGCCGGCGCGCACCACGCCACTGTCGAGCACGCGATGGCCCTCGCCCTTGGGCGCCAGGCCCATGGCTTCGTAGATCAGCAGTTCGGCGATGGTGAAGCAGTCGTGCACCTCGGCGAAACTCAGGTCGGCCAGGGTGATATTCGCCCCGCGCAGCGCCGAGTGGATGGCCCGTTGCGGGCCTTCAAACGCCAGGATGTCGCGCTGGGCAATGGGCAAGCAGTCGTTGACCTGGGTCATCGCGCGAATCTGCACATCACGACGAAACGCGCGCGCTCGCTTGGGTGAGGCCAGGATGATCGCGGCGGCGCCGTCGCTGATCAACGAGCAATCAGTCAGGCGCAGTGACTCGGCCACAAACGGGTTGCTCTTGGACACGTTGTTGCAGTGCTCGAAATCCATCACCCGGTGCATTTGCGCCAGCGGGTTGGCCATGGCATTGGTGTGGTTCTTGGTGGCGATGGCGGCCATCGAGCCCAGCGGGCAGTGATAGCGCTCGGTGTATTGGCGCGCCGCACGGCCGAACAGCTGCGGGAAACTCAAGCCGGCTTCGGCCGGGTCGTTCTGATAACCGGCGCCGGCCAGGGCCTGGGTGACCTCGGCGGTGGACGTGTGGGTCATCTTCTCGGCGCCGACCACCAGCACCAGGTCGGCGCTGCCGGAGAGGATCGCATTGACCCCGGCCTGGATCGCCGCCGAGCCGGACGCACAGGCGTTTTCACACCGCGTGGCGGGTTTGAAGCGCAGGCCCGGGTCGGCCTGCAACAACAAAGAGCTGGCAAACCCGTCAGGCACCAACCCCGAGTTGAAGTGCCCCAGGAACAACGCATCGATTTGCGACGCATCAATGGCCGCATCGGCCAGGGCTTCGCGGGTAACCTGCACGATCAGGTCTTCAAGGGTGGTGCCTTCCAGGCGACCAAAACGCGAATGACCGGCGGCAACAATGGAGACGCAATCAGCTGGCATAATCAATTTCTTCTATTTTTGATGCGGACATTTACCTACAATGACGCACCGCTGAGCGCTCGCCAATTCGTGTAACTACTTACATGGATAAGTAGCCCGGTGAGAAAAGCAACGAGGCAGGATGCCCAATGAACGCGTTTACCCAGCAACTTCAAGATATCGAACGCCTGGCGTTCCAGCTCTCCCCGGCCCCGCAACTGGTCACGCGCAACCGCGTGATGGTCGATTGCAATGAGGCCTTCCTGCAGTTGTTCGGCTATTCGCGCGACGAATTGGTCAACCAACTGACCCTGCTGATCTACCCGTCCCAGGCCGATTATCACGCCATCGGCAAGCGTAGCCACGACTGGCTGCTGGAGAGCGAGAACGGCTTCTACTCCGATGAACGCTTCATGCAGCACAAAAGCGGCGAGGTGTTCTGGGCCAAGTCCCACGGCTACACCCTCACGCCCAGAGACCCGTTCAAGCTGATGATCTGGCACTTCGAGCGCCTGGACCGCACGCACCAAGGCACCGGCGACCTGACGCCGCGGGAGCGGGAAATCGCCATGCACATCGTCAACGGTCTTAAATCCAAGGAGATCGCCCAGCGCCTGGCGATTTCTCACCGTACGGTGGAAGTGCACAGGGCACGGCTGATGAAGAAACTTGAGGTGAAAAACATCGTGGAGCTGGTGTCAAAAATGATTTTCGTCGGCGGGCGCGCCTGGTTATAGCCAACCATTACAAACCCCGGTCCCACGCTAGCTACGCTGAGAGTGCTCAAAAGGAGCTTTCCCACGCAGTTACGTTTAAAGGACTAATGATATGGCGCACTCCGATCGTTCTTCGCCCGCCACCCAACCTCGCAAGACTCCGCCACCCGTCGAGGGCAGCGGTTCAAACCTGCTCACCCTGGACAATGCCGGCCCCGTGCAAATGGGCTTCTGGGTGCCCAACCGTGTGTGGGCCACCGCCAACTTCCTGGTGCCACTGCGCGACTACATCGACAGCATGAAAAAGGCCGGCACCCTCGCGCCGATGCAACCACAACTGGTGGAATTCAAAAACTGGGTGACCACCCACAGCGTGTACCGCATGTGGGTCATGTCGCTGATCGAGCAGTCCAACGCGTTCGTGCTGACCCTGGCGCCGCACACTCGCGACCAGATCAAGACCCAGGACGGCGACGTCGTGTGGATCAAGGACTACGACAGTTTCTTCGAGATCCTCAACGAAATTGTCACCACCTCGTCCTCGTTCAACGACACCGCCCAGGTCGGCACGCCCATGAATGCCTTCCTGGCGATTTCCATGGCCACCGAAGCCGGTGTTGCGCTGTTCCATGACGCCACCTTCAATGAGCAATTCAAGAACGTGCTCAACACCTGGAACGCCTACCTCAAAAGCCCGCAGTCACTGGACAAACTCGACATCAACAACCCGGAAAAACCCGGCTCGTGGATCTCCAAGGCCGCCTGGGCAGCCGGTGTATGGGACCAGATGGAATGCGACCCGAAAAAGCCCGGCTACGGCTACAACTCCTGGAACGCGTTTTTCATCCGCAAGTTCGTGCCCGGCGCCCGGCCATTCCAGGGCGACGCGCAGACGCAGGTCGATATCGGCTGCGAAACCACGCCGTGGGCGTACCAGAACAACATCGCCTTCGAAAGCGACTTCTGGATCAAGGACGTCAATTACTCACTGCTGGACTTGTTCGCCGGCCAACGTGACTGGGCCAAGCATTTTGAAGGTGGGCAGCTGTATCAGGGTTTCCTCTCCGCCACCCACTACCACCGCTGGAACGCGCCGCTGGACGGCACCCTGCTGCGTTCGTGGGTGCAACCTGGCACCTACTTCGCCCAACGCCCGGCGCAGAAAGAAGGCCCGGGCACGTGGGAAGGCACCGAGTCGCAACCCTACCTGGGCCATGTGGCCGCGCGCGCCATTTTCATCTTCGACCACCCCACCTGCGGGTACGTGGCACTGATCTGCATTGGCATGGTTGAAGTGTCGACCTGCATCATCGAACCGGGGTTTATTGTCGACGAAGGCAGCAAGCCGGTGAAGATCACACGCGGCACCGAAATCGGTCACTTCGAGTTCGGCGGCTCGACTCACATGATGGTGTTCCAGCGTGACCGCGTACGCCTTGAAGAGTGGGCCGTGAATGCCGTGCTGCACCGTCAGTCGCCCAAACCGACGCCCATGGGCAGCGTGATTGCAACGGCACTCGACACCCAGAAACCCAAGTGATCCCACGCGGTGATCGCGCCTTACGGCGTGTTCCAGACCCTGGACGGCCCGTTGAACCTGGCGCCGATCACCCCGGCCATGTGGGGCAAGCTGTGTGTGCTGCTGGACCTGCCCGAGCTGCCGAACGACCCGCGTTTTGCCAACAATGAAGCGCTTTCAACGCACCGCGATGCGTTGAAAGCGCTGCTGGAGAGCCGGTAACCCCAGCCAGCACAATGCCCTGAGCGCGCAACTGCTCGACAGCCTGGACGAAAGCCTGGTCGCCCTCGCCGCCCAGCGCGTCGGCACGGTGATCCTCGGCGCCGACGTCGACCTGAGCGTATGGAGCGCCGCACACCGGTATTTGAAGGGCGTTGACGGAATTTTCATATTTGACTGTCTATGATGCGCCCCTTCGTTGGGGAGTAACCGGCTTCTGGCCCGCTCAGAAGCGTTCGTATCAACATATTCGGCAACCTGCCGTGGTACGAACACCGTTGAGGTTGGTGAGACCAGCGACACATCCATGCCTAAAGTCGGGCGTGTGGTTGTGTCGTTGACTCATACAGCCCGACTGGAAGCCTCACCGTGAACCCCATTTCCCTGATTTTTCTCGCCCTGGCCATGTCCACGGACGCCTTCGCGGCGGCCATCGGCAAAGGCTCCAGCCTGCACAAACCGCGTCTGATCGAAGCACTGCGCGCCGGCCTGATCTTTGGTGTGATCGAAGCCATCACGCCGATGATCGGCTGGGCCATCGGCCATGCGGCCACGCGTTGGGTGGAGGACTGGGATCACTGGATCGCCTTTACCCTGCTGGTCGCGCTGGGCTTGCACATGATCTACAACGGGCTCAAGGCGGACGATGAGGAGGCGGAAAAGCCGACCCAGCATTCCTTCATGATCCTGGCCATTACCGCCTTTGCGACCAGCATTGATGCGATGGCCGTCGGCGTGGGCCTGGCCTTTATCGATGTGAATATTCTGGTGGCGTCGGCAGCCATCGGCCTGGCGACCATGACCATGGTAACCATCGGCATGATGCTCGGTCGGGTGCTGGGCACGGTGGTGGGCAAGCGCGCCGAAATGGTCGGCGGCGTGGTGTTGATGCTGGTGGGTGCGACGATTCTCTACGAGCACTTGTCGGCTTAACGGCTCGCACTGAACAAATGTGGGAGCGGGCTTGCCCGCGAAGGCGATGGATCAGTCGATGACTCTGTTGACTGTCAATGCGCTTTCGCGAGCAAGCCCGCTCCCACCGTAGGTCTGCAGCGTTTCAAGCCGCGTGACTTTCCTTCTTCAAGCTCTCCATATCAATCACGAAGCGATACTTCACGTCGCCCTTGAGCATCCGCTCGTACGCCTCGTTGATGCCCTGGATGTCGATCATCTCGATGTCCGAGACAATCTTGTGCTTGGCGCAGAAGTCCAGCATGTCCTGGGTTTCCTGGATACCACCAATCAACGAGCCGGCCAGGCTGCGGCGTTTGAAGATCAGGTTGAACACCGTCGGCGACGGATGCGGGCTGTCGGGTGCGCCGACCAGCGTCATGGTGCCATCGCGCTTGAGCAGATTGAGAAACGCATCGAGGTCGTGCGGCGCGGCAACGGTGTTGAGGATGAAGTCCAGGCTGTTGACGACCTTGGCCATCTCGTCCGGGTTCTTCGACACCACCACTTGGTCGGCCCCCAGGC
The DNA here is from genome assembly GCF_049896685.1 of Pseudomonas sp. TWRC1-2. NCBI lineage: Bacteria > Pseudomonadati > Pseudomonadota > Gammaproteobacteria > Pseudomonadales > Pseudomonadaceae > Pseudomonas > Pseudomonas sp. TWRC1-2. Next base: position 972,708 of record NZ_JAFCUU010000001.1, read on the forward strand.
GCAGGCCGTCTTCGCGCTTGTTCGGCGAGGTGGTGAACAGCGTGACATGCGCGCCCATGGCATGCGCGATCTTCACCGCCATATGCCCTAGCCCGCCGAGGCCGACGACCCCGACTTTTTTGCCGGGCCCCACCTTCCAGTGGTGCAGCGGCGAGTAAGTGGTAATGCCCGCGCACAGCAGCGGCGCCACGGCCGCCAGGTTCGAATCATCGTGGGAGATGCGCAGCACGAACTTCTCCTTGACCACGATATTGTCCGAGTAGCCGCCAAAGGTATTTTCGCCGCCGAACACCGGGCCATTGTAGGTGCCGGTAAAGCCGTTCTCGCAGTATTGCTCCTCGCCCTCGGCGCAGGATGCGCAGTGCTGGCAGCTGTCGACCATACAACCGACACCGGCCAGGTCACCGACCTTGAATTTTTTCACGTTGGCACCGACGGCCGTGACGCGGCCGACGATTTCATGGCCGGGCACCGACGGGTACAAGGTGTTGTGCCATTCGTTACGCGCGGTGTGCAGGTCGGAGTGGCACACGCCGCAATAGAGAATATCGATCTGGACGTCGTCCGACCCCGGCGCGCGGCGCTCGAAGGTAAAAGGCTTGAGTGCATCCTTGGAATCCCGAGCGGCGTAGCTGTAAGTCTTGGCCATTTGGTTCACCTGTTGAACTGACGGTAGAGGTCAGTGGACCAACGCAGACGCGCAAGCGTTCAACCGAGCACATCCGTACAAGCCCCTGGTCCGGTTTAACGCGATAGTGAGACTGAGCTTTTGCCCCCTGACCCCAAGGAGTTTTCCATGAGCACATTCGTTGCCAAAGACGGTACCCAGATCTATTTCAAGGATTGGGGCAGCGGTAAGCCCGTGCTGTTCAGCCACGGCTGGCCACTGGATGCCGACATGTGGGAATACCAGATGGAATACCTGAGCAGCCGTGGCTTTCGCACCATCGCCTTCGACCGCCGGGGCTTTGGCCGCTCGGACCAACCGTGGACCGGTAACGACTACGACACTTTCGCCGACGATATCGCCCAACTGATCGAACACCTGGACCTCAAGGAGGTGACCCTGGTGGGCTTCTCGATGGGCGGCGGCGATGTGGCCCGCTACATCGCGCGCCACGGCAACTCGCGTTTGGCCGGCCTCGTGCTGCTGGGCGCCGTCACGCCGATCTTCGGCCAAAAACCGGATTACCCGCAGGGCGTGCCTACCGCGGTGTTTGATGGCATCAAGGCCGGGCTGCTGAAGGATCGCGCGCAATTTATCAGCGACTTCAATGCCTCGTTCTATGGCATCAACAAGGGCCAGAAAGTCTCCCAGGGCGTGCTGACGCAGACCTTGCAGGTCGCGTTGCTGGCGTCGCTTAAATCGACCGTGGATTGTGTCACCGTGTTCTCCGAGACCGACTTCCGCCCGGACATGGCCAAGATCGAGGTGCCCACCCTGGTGATCCACGGTGACGGCGACCAGGTCGTACCGTTCGAAACCACCGGCAAAGTCGCGGCCGAGATGATCAAGGGCGCACAGCTGAAGGTGTACAAGGATGCGCCGCACGGTTTTGCCGCCACCCACACCCAGCAGTTGAACGAAGACTTGTTGGCGTTCCTCAATCGCTGAAGCGAGTGAATCACCCTCTCCTTATTTTGCCGGGCTTGCCCGGCTTTTTTTCGACAGGCGCTGACCCTGGGTATGATGCGGCTGAACCGGCGACTGCCCGACGCGGTCCCAACTCATACGCTCATCGTTGCAGGTAATCGCACATGTCACTGCCAAAAGAAATGACCCTGATCGAAATCACCGCCCCTGGCGGCCCCGAGGTCCTGCAACCGCGCCGGGCCGATGTGCCCGTGGCAGGTCCCGGTGAAATCCTGATTCGCGTGCACGCGGCCGGCGTCAACCGCCCGGATGCGTTGCAGCGCGCCGGCAAGTACCCGATGAAACCCGGCATGAGCCCCATTCCAGGCTTGGAAGTGGCGGGTGAAGTGGTTGCATTGGGCGAAGGTGTCAGCGAGTACGCGCTGGGTGACAAGGTGTGTGCCCTGACCAACGGCGGTGGGTATGCACAGTTTTGCGCGGTGCCTGCCAGCCAGGCCTTGCCGATTCCGGATGGCATGGACTGGATTCAAGCCGCCGCTGTGCCGGAAACCTTCTTCACCGTCTGGGCCAACCTGTTTGGCCTGGGTGACGCCCATACGGGCCAGAGCGTGCTGATCCACGGCGGCACCAGCGGCATCGGTACCACCGCGTTGATGCTGTGCCGCGAATACGGTATCCAGGCGTTCGCCACCGCCGGCAGCGCCGACAAATGTGCGGCGATCGCCAAGCTGGGCGCCGAGCCGATCAACTACCGCGAGCAGGACTTCGCCGAGGTCATCGCGCAGAAGACCGACAACAAGGGCGTGAATGTGATCCTCGACATCATGGGCGCCTCGTACCTGAACAATAACCTCAAGTCCCTGGCCATGGACGGGCACCTGGTGATGCTGGGCTTCCTCGGCGGCGGCAAGGCCAATGACGTCGACCTGCTGACCATCCTCGGCAAGCGCGCCGTGATCACCGGCTCCTTGCTGCGCGCACGCACCAAGGACGAAAAGGCTGCCATTGCCGAACAACTGCGCGAATACGTGTGGCCGGTACTGTCCGCCGGACGCTGCCTGCCGATGATCGACAAGGTGTACGAATACACCGACGCCGCCCAGGCCCATGCGCGGATGGAAGGCGGCGATCACATTGGCAAGATTGTGTTGCGCGTGGAATGACGCTCATCCGCCCCGCTGAAGATCAACGCTGGCAGTTGTAGAGCTCCAGCGAGGCTGCAATGGCGGCGGCACGGTCAACATGTTGTTGCCTGCCCCACCGCCTTCGCCGCCGCGCCACTGCTCGACGGCCCCGACAACGGATCTGTGCCGGGGCATCGACTAATTACTCGGCGAACGCCGGGTAATCGGTGTAGCCCTGTTCCGAGCCGCCGTACATGCCCTGCGCCCGCAACGGGTTCAGCGGCCAGCCGTTGAACAGTCGCTGCGGCAGGTCCGGGTTGGCAATGAACGGACGGCCGAAGGCAATCAAGTCTGCCAGCCCCGCCTCCACCAGTTTTGCCCCGCGCTCGGCGGTATAGCGACCGGCGTAGATGATGCGCCCGCTGAACGTGCTGCGCACCGCCTGACGGAAGGTTTCGGGCAGGTCGGGAGCGTTGTCCCAGTCAGCCTCGGCGATAGACACATAGGCAATGCCCGATGCCTCGAGCACCTTGATCGCCTCAATGTAGGTGTGATGCGGATCTTCCTCGACCAGGCCGATGTACACGCGGTCCTGATCCGTGCCGCTGAACAGCGGAGAAAAACGCACACCCAGGCGCTGCGGGCCGACCACGGCGGTCACGGCCTCGACGATCTCGCGTAGAAAGCGCAGGCGGTTGTGCAGCGAGCCGCCGTATTCGTCATCACGCTGGTTGGCGTGGGCGGAGATGAACTGGTTGACCAGGTAACCATTGGCGGCGTGGATTTCCACCCCATCAAAACCGGCGTCCAACGCATTGCGCGCCGCCTGCGCGTAGTGCCCTACCAGTTCTTCAATTTCCAGACTGCTCAACGCACGCGGCACGGGCGGCTGCATCAGCTCGCCGACACCAGGCCCGGTTTCGATAAAGGCTTTTGCCTGCTCCGCCGCAATGGCCGACGGCGCGACCGGTGCGGCGCCCTCCGGTTGCAGCGCGTTATGGGACACGCGCCCCACATGCCACAGCTGGGCGAAGATCACGCCGCCTTCGGCATGCACGGCGTCGGTGACTTTGCGCCAGCCGTCGATCTGCGCCGGGCTGTAGATACCCGGCGTCCAGGCGTAACCCTGGCCGCGCGGTTCGATCTGCGTGCCTTCGCTGACCATGAAACCGGCCGTGGCGCGCTGGCGGTAATACTCGGCCATCAGGTCGGTGGCGATATCGCCGGGTTGCGCGCTGCGTTGACGCGTCAGAGGCGGCAAGACAACACGGTTATTGAGTGTGTGATGGCCCAGTTTTACCGGGGTATTTAAATGATGAGTCATGTGAAATTTCCAAATTCAGGGCGAGCAAAAGCATTGGCGGCTCCAAGGAGCCGCCAATCAATAACGCGTGTGGTTAATTCAGGCGGTGAGTGTGAGCAGGGCCTTGGCCACAGCACTGGAACTGGCAGGGTTCTGCCCGGTCACCAGCAAGCCGTCTTCGAGCACAAAGGACTGCCAATCAGCGCCCTTTTCATAGTGGCCGCCGAGCGCCTTGAAATCATCTTCAATCAGGAACGGCACCACATCGGTCAGGCCAACCGCAGCTTCTTCAGCGTTGGAGAAGCCGGTAACACGACGGCCCTTGACCAGCGGCTCGCCATTCACGGCCTTGACATGACGCAGAGCGCCCGGCGCATGGCAGACAAAACCAATCGGCTTGCCGGCACGCTCAAAGGCCTCGATCAGTGCGATCGACGTTTGCGATTCGGCCAAGTCCCACAGCGGGCCATGGCCGCCTGGGTAGAACACGGTGTCGAAGTCGTCGGCGTTGACCGTGTCCAGCTTGACGGTGCTGGCCAGGGCCTGTTGGGCCGCCGGGTCGCCAGCAAAGCGACGGGTTTGCTCGGTCTGTGCATCCGGCTGATCGCTGACCGGGTCCAGCGGTGGCTGGCCGCCGGCCGGGGATGCCAGCACCAGTTCGGCACCCGCGTCTTTGAAGGTGTAATAGGGCGCCGCAAATTCTTCGAGCCAGAAGCCGGTTTTACGACCGGTATTGCCAAGCTGGTCGTGAGAGGTCAGTACCATTAATACTTTCATTTTCCAGTGCCTCGATCGATGGTTTCAGTAGGTGTATGCATCAGCAGGTTCAGGGCAACCCAATAACTGTCGGGTCAGCAGCAGCGCCTCGTCAAAAGGCGCGGATGTTCGGGTGATCTTGCTCATGACGCTGGTCCCCAACCACAGCGCATACAAGCGCCGAGCCAGGCTTTCGGGGTGTTGCTGAACCGCCAGCGAGCCGTCCTGGATGCCGTGCTGCAAGGCCTCGGCCAGCAAGGCGATGGTGCGTGTGGTGCCGCGCTGCAGGGACAAACGCATTGGCTCTGAAAGGTCTGACACCTCGGCACCAAGTTTGACGGCAAGGCATTTGCCCGCGTCGGTACAGCCGGTCTGGTTGTCGATCCAGGTGTGCCAATAGCGCATCAACCTGGCGGCCCAGGGCAGCCCGGGTTGCTGGAACAGTTGCTCCATGCCTTTGAGGTATTGGTCGAAATAGGTGTCGAGCAAGACCACGCCGAATGCATCTTTGGAATGGAAGTAGTGATAAAACGACCCTTTGGGTACATCGGCGGCTTGAAGTATTTCGTTCAACCCCACGGCAGAAAATCCTTTGCGGCTCACAATCAATTGCGCCGTATCCAGAATGGTCTGCCTTGTACTGTTAGTCGCGTTAGTCATCACTCATCCCGTCCCGATTAGACCAGTCGTCTAGTTCGTTGAGGGGATGTTAGGCGTCGAGAAAAACTTCAACAATGTCATATCCGCAAGGATTTCGGACATGGCACAAAGTCGGTTGCCGTTTGCCTGGCACCCGCCGACAATCCCCTCTCCCACGCCCCTTGGAGAATGACGATGCACAGCGTTGCGCTGATGGTTTACCCGAATTTCCAGTCCCTGAGCCTCAGCCTGGGTTCGGTGTTCGAGTGCGCGAACCTGCTGCGCGGTGAACCGGCTTATGAGTTTCATCTGGTCTCGGAGAGCGGCGGCGCCGTCATGACCTCCCAGGGTTTTTCGGTGAATACCAGCCCGATTCGGCCACAGGGTTATGACACGCTGATCGTCAGCGGCTACCTGGAATTTCGCCTGCCCGAGGCCAACCTGCTGGAAGTGGTCAAAGCCGCCTCTGCGCAGTCGCGGCGCGTGGCCTCGCTGTGCATGGGCATTTTCGTGCTGGCCGAAGCCGGTTTGCTTGAAGGCAAGCGCACCACCACCCACTGGATTCACGCGCCGGCATTTCGCAAGCGCTACCCGGATATTCAGCTCGAAGAAGACAAACTGTTCGTGGTTGACGGCCAGGTCTGGACTGGCGCCGGCATGAGCGCCGGAGTCGACCTGGCGTTGGCCATGGTGGAAGCCGACCTGGGCAGCGACCTCGCCCGGCGTATCGCCCGCAAGCTGGTGATTGCCCAGCGCCGCGGCAGTGAGCAATCGCAATTGTCGGCGTTACTGGAACTGGACCCCAAGTCCGACCGCGTGCAACTGGCCCTGGCCTATGCCCGCGAAAACCTGACCCACGACCTGTCGGTGGAAGCCCTGGCCGAGGTGGCTCGGCTGAGCCCGCGCCAATTCAGCCGGGTGTTCCGCGAAGAAACCGGGCAGACGCCGGCCAAGGCCATCGAGTCGCTGCGGGTGGAAGCTGCCCGGGCGATGATGGAAACCAGCCGTCACCCGGTCGAAGTGGTGGCCCGCGAAACCGGCTTCGGTGACCGCGAGCGCATGCGCCAAGCGTTTCTGCGCGCGTTCGGGCAACCGCCGCAGGCGATGCAGCAAGTGTTGTTCAACGCGGGAGCCTAGCGGCAGTGATAAGGGTTTTGGCTGTTGGGTTGTTTTACCCGTACCCAGGCCACGGCGGGTCACCGTGCCCTTCGGATATTCAGGCAAAACGCGCTGCGAATAGAGTAGATGCCACGGCCTTGGCCTGTGCCATTCAGGGCGAAACCGGCCGACGAGTCCAAGTGCGGCCGTGCCCGGCTAAGTTCAACATCGTGTTTAATGCAGCGCGGCCCGCGTAATCAAATAACTGACCAACTGCGGATCGTCATCCAGCTCAAGCATCTGCACCGGGCGCGGCAGGTCATCGAGCACCGCGCGCCAGAACGCCTGGGACACTTCATCCTGATCATAGAACCGCACCAGCCAATTGGTCTCGCCACTGCGCAGCACTTGGGTGGCGATAGCGCGGCCAATGCCTTTGCGGCGGTAGCGCTTGAGGATGAACAGGTCGGCCAGTTCCAGTGCATCGATGCCCGGCAGCTCGCTGCCTTCGATCAGCAGGAAGCCGGCGATGTAGCCATCCACCAGCAGCAGGTTGGCGCTCCATTGCGGGTCTTGCCAGTAGCGGGTCAGGTGCTCGTCATGGATATAGAAACGGCCATCCGACTCCACATCTTCCTGCTCCCAGTCTGACGACTCATAGGCATAGTACTGGTAAAGATTACGGATCAGCTCAGACGCATCGGGGCCGGTCTGGATCAATTCGACGGTGGTTTCAGGCATTGGGCTCTCGGTGAAAATACGCAAAGCCCCATTGTTCACAAAAGTGATACACACGCCAATACATTGCATAACCTTTCTGTTTGCTGAACCGATTGCGGATTTGCTACTCCGCGTCCAATATCCTGAAACATTTAGAATAAACTTCGCCTACTGCTTCTTCTACAGCCCCTTTTTTCAAGGACACGTATTGTGACAAACGTCTGTTCCGCCGGCCTGGATGTGGGCTTTGCCTCTCTGGACTACCTGCAGATCTTCATCCTGGGCGTCATCCAGGGCATTACCGAGCTGTTGCCGGTGTCGTCCACAGCCCACATGCGAGTGGTGCCCGCCCTGCTCGGCTGGCAAGACCCGGGTTCGGCGTTTTCCGCGGCCATGCAGTTGGCGGCGCTGGCGGCGGTGGTCAGTTACTTCTGGCGTGACGTGCGCCAGGTGACCACCGGCAGCATCAGTGCAGTGCGCCGGGGCGACTACAACGACCGGTGGTTCAAACTGGCCGTGGCGATTGTGTTGGCCACTATCCCGATTGGGATTGCCGGCCTGGCGCTGTCTTCGACCCTGAATACCTGCAACTCGCCGTTACGCGGCCTGATGGTGATCGGGATTGCCTGCGTGGTGATGGCGGTATTGCTGGCAGTGGCCGAAGTGCGCGCGCGCCACACCCGTGAAATGAGCGAAATGCGCCTGCGCGATGCGCTGATTGTCGGTATCGCGCAGATTGGCGCGCTGATTCCTGGGGTGTCGCGCTCCGGTTCGACACTCACCGCCGCGCTGTTCCTGAACTTCAAGCGTGAAGAAGCTGCGCGCTTTTCCTTCCTGCTGGGCCTGCCGGCCATCGCCCTCGCCGGCTTGAAAGAACTGTGGGTGCTGCTGCACGCCGACATGCCCGCCCACGCCTGGTCGCACTTGATCTTCGGGCTGGTGGTCGCCAGCGTCTCGGCGTTCTTTGCCATCTGGGGCCTGATGAAGTTCCTGGAGCGGTTCTCCACCTGGCCGTTCGTGATCTACCGCGCACTGCTGGGGATTTTCCTGATCGTGGCGGTCAGCACCGGCTTTTTGAGTTAAGCCGTGCGGAGCTAAGCCCCAGGCTGGCGGTCGGCCAATGCTTCGAGCAGGTCGGCCGAGGGCACGAAAAACAGGCCGCCGGTGACCGCCGTGCTGAAGTCCAGCAAACGGTCGTAGTTACCCACCGGGCGGCCAAAGGGCATGTTGTCGCGCAGGATCTTCACTTCTTCCACCTTGACGCTGTCGCCCAGGGCCGCCATCAATTGGGTGGCCAGGGCCATCTAATCGGCACGGATGTGCAGCAGGATGTCGCCAGGGGTCGAGACGGCCTTGCGCTCTTGCACACCTAACTCGCGATATGGATACAACGCCGCCGGGCGTCAGAGTGGCGACCATGAAAATCGCGCTGCGGGTGATGGGGTGGCAGACGAACTGCGGTTCAAGAGGTGGCTGAACGGGGCACGTACTCATGATGAACATCCAACGGCTGAGGGCGGTTTTGACCCGCGCGAGTGAGCAGATCAGATACTGCGACACTCGACCAGCAACCCGCCCTCCTCGCGCACGCGGCTTTCGATCACCACCGGCAGGAAACGTTGAATCACCGTCATGTTGCTGTGCAAGTGCTCGCTCATGTGTGGCGTGGTAAAACGCCCGCCGCCGGCCAACGCCATCGGCAACAGCAGTTGATCCGCCAGGTGCTCACCCACTGCGGTGTCGGTGCCCTGCCATTCCATCGCTTGGTTGATGGCGTCATCGGCCACGGCTTCGGCCCGCACGGTGGTCATGCCGAACGCACTGAATACTTCGGTGACCTGCGCGTGAACATATTCGAGCATCAGCACATTGCCCGGTCCTTGCTGCGGATCAATTTGCACAGGACACAGCTGCGCCTCGGTGAACCCCAGGCGCTGGCGGACGCGCTTGAATTCACGCTCACTCACCTGATCCGCCAGCCCGGCATTCAGCACGATGGCACGTTTTTCCAGCAGCTTGCCGCGCTGCATCAGCTGCAACGCCTGCAGGTCCGATGGCTGGATAAACGCCTCCACTTCGCCGCCGCCAGCCGGGACGAAACCATGGCGCATGAGGTTCAATTCAACGCGCGCCCCCATGCGCCGCAACAGCGGCAGCCAGGCCCGCTGCAAAAAGTCCACTGGCGGCGCCAGCGGGTTATGGGTGCCGCCGCTGATCGTCACGCGGCTGGCGGTTGGCGCGCGCAACAGCGCCGGTAGCAACGTCTGCAACACCAGGGTGCAGCTGCCGGCCGTGCCGATCGCAAAGCGGTACTCGCCGCCCTGTATCGGCCCGGGCTCGAACAGCAGGTTCTGCGAGCCCAGCTCAGCCCCTTGCACCTTGGCGCCACACACTTGGGCGGCGGCCAGCACGGCGGTCAGGTGTTGGCGCATCAAGCCTGGCCGGCTGCGTTTGGCGCGGATGTTTTTGATGCGCAACGTCAGCCCGGTCACCATTGCCAGGCTCAAGCCACTGCGCAACACCTGGCCACCACCGATGGCGCCGTCGAGTTCAATCACGTCCTGTTTCATGTTGGTCCTTATGCGTAGCGGTTAACCGTGTCCCGAAGGTAATGATCCAGGCGTTTTGAGTCTGCTTGCGTGCGTGGCAAAACCGGCACTTCGCGTTCCAGCTCGCGCAGGATAAATGCGTGCAGCGCCGGGCGCCGTGGTCCATAAGCGGCCTCGCCGGCATTGCGCTTGAGGGCCAGCAGCGTTGCCACTTCGTCGAGCAGTTGCGGGTCATCCACCGTGCCAAGCAAGTCGGCGAAGGTCATCGGCGGGCGTCCCAGGCCCAGGTCGATCCAACGCACTGCCAGCAACGGCCTCAGCACGTAGAAGTACTTCTTGAACCGCACCTCCTCGCCTTGCAGGTAACCACGAAAATTCTTCCTGGCCATCGACAAGTAGTGATTACGCGCCGCCGGCGGGCTGTAGAACGCTTCGGCCAAGGCCCGCAATTGCGCCGTCGCCTCAGTCTCCTGGCGATACACCAGGGGCGAATCCAGCCACTCCAGCAACGTAGGATTGGACTTGCGCAGCAGCCCCAAGGTCTTGCGCAGCTCCCATCCGCTGACATCCAACTCGTCATCCAGCGGGCGCTCGATCACATCCCGCGGCGCATCCACCTGCATAAACCAATCAGGCTTTTCCACGTAGACAAAGCGCACGTCGTAATCGCTGTCGGTAGACGCAAACCCCCAGGCGCGACTGCCCGACTCGCAGGCATACAGCACGCTCACGTTGCGCTCGCGCTCTATGCGTTCCAACTCATCCAGCACCCGCGCGCGCATGGCGTCGCTGAGTGGGTGGCGTTCTTCCCTTTCCATCGATGTTCTCCTCTTAACCTTTTACGCACACCACCTGACGCAGGGTGTGCAGCACTTCCACCAGCTCGCGCTGGGCATGCATGACGGCGTCGATGTCCTTGTAGGCCATCGGAATTTCATCAATCACATCGGCGTCCTTGCGGCACTCCACATGGGCCGTCGCGCGGATCTGGTCGGCCACCGTGAAGGTGTTTTTGGCCTTGGTGCGGCTCATGGTGCGGCCCGCGCCGTGGCTGCACGAGCAGAACGACTCTTCGTTGCCCAGGCCGCGCACGATGAAACTTTTTGCGCCCATGGAACCCGGAATGATCCCCAGCTCGCCCTTCTTCGCCGACACCGCGCCTTTGCGCGTCACCAGGATCTCTTCACCAAAGTGCCGCTCTTTTTGCACGTAGTTGTGATGGCAGTTCACCCCTTCCAGCACCACCTCAAACGGCTTGCTGATCACCTGGCGCGTGGCGTGGACCACCGCGCGCATCATCAATTCGCGGTTTTGGCGGGCAAAGTCCTGGGCCCAGCCCACGGCTTGCACGTAGTCATCGAAGTGCTGGCTGCCCTCTTCGAAATAGGCCAGGTCGCGGTCCGGCAAATTGGTCAGGTGCTGGCGCATGTCCGCCTGCGCCAACTGGATAAACAGGTTGCCGATGGCGTTGCCCACGCCGCGTGAACCGCTGTGCAACATGAACCAGACACGGTTGGCTTCATCCAGGCACACCTCGACAAAGTGGTTACCCGTGCCGAGCGTGCCCAAATGCTGGCGGTTGTTGCTGTGCTCGAGCTGCGGATACTTATCGGTGATTGCCTTGAACCTGGGGTGCAGCGTCGCCCATACCTGATCGGCCTGGGCCGGCACGTCTTCCCAGGCGCCTTTGTCACGCCCTTTACGGCTGCGGGTACGACCATGGGGCACGGCGGCCTCGATGGCACAACGCAGCCCGTGGAGGTTGTCGGGCAAGTCGCTGGCGGTCAGCGTGGTGCGCGCGGCAATCATCCCGCAGCCGATGTCCACGCCCACTGCCGCCGGGATAATCGCCCCCACCGTAGGGATTACGCTGCCGATGGTCGAGCCCTTGCCCAGGTGCACATCCGGCATCACCGCCAGGTGCTTGAAGATAAACGGCATCCTGGCGGTGTTCATCAGTTGCTGGCGAGCTTCAGGCTCAACCGGCACGCCCTGCGTCCAGAGTTTGATCGGCTTGCCGTTGGCCACTTCCAGCAGTTGGTAGGTTTTCTCTTGCATGATCTCGATTCTTTTTTTGAAAGCCGTCATCGCGGCGTTGAACAGGCTATAGCAGCGGACGTGCCAGCTTTTCACGCAACTCAGATAAAATCCATATCACATTGTTTTATATAGATATTTATAACCAATAAGATTTAAACGCTGAAAATCGATGGCAAGCGTGTTCGCCAATTCATATCCTTGCTTATCGTTACTTATATTTTGGTCTAGTCATGAAACACAAGCGTACCGTCGCCATCGGGTTTATCGGGTCAAAGCTGGACCGCGTCGGCAAAGGCGCCAACCGCTGGAACCACTGGCGCCCCAGCGTCGGTCTGTGCCAGCAGGCCGATGTGCTGATTGATCGCCTGGAGCTGATCCACGACGTCGATGCCCGTGACGTCAGCCTCGCCGAACGGGTGCGCGCCGACATTCTGCAAATCTCCCCGCACACCGAGGTGCGCCTGCACGCGATGCCGCTGCAAAACCCGTGGGATTTCGAAGAGGTCTATGCCGCGCTGCACGATTTCACCACCGACTATGCCTTCAACACCGAGCACGAGGACTACCTCGTGCACATCACCACCGGCACGCACGTGGCGCAGATTTGCTGGTTCCTGCTGACCGAGGCGCGCAACCTGCCGGCGCGCCTGATCCAGACCGCACCAGCCCGCCGCCGTGACGACACCGCGCCCGCCACCGGCACGCATACGCTGATCGACCTCGACCTGTCGCGCTACGACCGCATCGCCTCGCGCTTTGCCCACAAGCGCCTGGAGGGCCTGGCGTTTCTCAAGTCGGGGATCGCCACGCGCAATAGCGCTTTCAACGACTCCATCGAGCAGATCGAACGCGTGGCCGTGCGCTCCAAGGCGCCGATGCTGCTGATCGGCCCGACCGGCGCCGGCAAGTCATTCCTCGCCCGGCGCATCTACGAACTCAAGCGCAGCCGCCACCAAATCCAGGGGCGTTTTGTTGAAGTGAACTGCGCGACATTGCGCGGCGATGGCGCGATGTCGGCGTTGTTCGGTCACATCAAGGGCGCTTTCACCGGCGCCCAACATGCCCGCGATGGCCTGCTGCGCGCAGCGGATGGCGGCATGCTGTTTCTCGATGAAATCGGCGAGTTGGGGCTGGATGAGCAGGCGATGCTGCTCAAGGCCATCGAAGAAAAACGCTTCTACCCCTTGGGTGCCGACCAAGAGGTGGGCAGCGACTTCCTGATCATCGCCGGCACCCACCGCGACCTGCGCGAGCGGGTGGCGCAAGGGTTGTTTCGCGAAGACCTTTACGCGCGGATCAACCTGTGGACCTTTGACCTGCCGGGCCTTGCCGGCCGGCGTGAGGATATCGAACCCAATATCGATTTCGAACTGGAGCGCCATGCCCGCGAGCAAGGCCGGCGCGTGCGTTTCAACCTGGAGGCGCGGCGGCGTTACCTGGCGTTTGCCTGCTCCAGCGAAGCCGCCTGGCTGGGTAACTTTCGTGAGTTGTCGGCCTCGATCACGCGCATGGCCACGCTGGCAGACAGTGGGCGTATTGATGAGGCGCAAGCTGAAGAGGAAATTCAACGTTTGCGTTATGCCTGGGGGTTGTCTGCGCCGCAGGCTGAGTGGCAAGCCTTGCTGCCGGCGGAGCTGGATCTGTTTGATCAGGTGCAACTGAAGGCGGTGATTGAGGTGTGTCGGCAGTCCGACAGCCTCTCGGATGCGGGGCGCCGGTTGTTCGGCGTGTCGCGACAGGCCAAGGCGCAACCGAATGACGCGGACCGTTTGCGCAAGTACCTGGCGCGGTTTGGGCTGGATTGGAAGCAGGTAGCGTCTGTGGAGGCCTGAGGTTGGCAGTTGGGTTCGCTGGGGATTTTTTCGCGTTGTTAATGGGGTTTGGGGGTGTGGTTTACCGGTTCGTGGGGCCGGGTGGTTGGGCGTGCTATGGGGGGCATATCCGTTAGCTGGGTGAGGGCTGATATCGGTTCCGCTCTTACAGCGGGTCACTTTTGAAAAGAGCCCAAAAGTAACCAAAAGGCTCTTGCCCCACCACTCGGCACCTCGCTTAGGCTCGGTGTGCCCTCACGCAGGCTTTGGAGCGTGGGCCGCCGCGATGG
>NZ_JAFCUU010000002.1:0-327184 GCF_049896685.1 Pseudomonas sp. TWRC1-2
GTGGGCCGCCGCGATGGGCCATCCATGGCCCAACACGGCTAAACCGGCGTCCTGCCGGTTTACCCACGCTCCAAAACCTGCGTTCGGCCAGCGTGGTTTAACGGGGCGCCTAAGATCAAAATCAAAAGCGCGGCCGAGGCGGCCTGACAGCCGACCTGATTCTGGAAGCTGAACTCAATCAAATGTGGGAGCTGGCTTGCCTGCGATAGCATCGACTGGTTATGCCTGATACACCGAGGTGTCTGCATCGCAGGCAAGCCAGCTCCCACAGAAAAGCAAAGCAGTGCGGTGGTGGCGGGCTGCACTCGGTCAAATTGTAGGAGCGGGCTTGCTCGCGAAGGCGGTGGGTCAGTCAACTAATGTGTAGCTGACACACAGCATTCGCGGGCAAGCCCGCTCCCACATTTGGATCTCTGTGCATCAGGTTGATGTGGTGTTGTTCTGCTTTTGATCTGCTTTTGCTTCTACCACTCAGGTCGGCTTTCAGGCCGCCGTGCTTTTGCTTTTGATCTTGCTTGTGATCTGACAGGCCCCGTCAACCACGCTGGCCGAACGCAGGCTTGAATCCGTGGGTAACCCGGCAGGACGCCGGGTTAGCCGCGTTGGGCCATGGATGGCCCGTCGCGGCGGCCCACGGATTCAAGCCGGAGTGAGGGCACACCGAGCCCAGGCGAGGTGCCGAGTGGTGGGGCAAAGACCTTTTGGTTACTTTTGGGGCGTTTGCCAAAAGTGACCCGCTGTAAGAGCGGAACCGCCAGCCGCCGTTACCGCAGCAACGGATATGTACTCCCCCCCCCCCAAAAAAAACCCACCCCTCAAATCCGCCGACGCCGCCCAAGCTGCGGAATAGCCGTCTGCACAACATCCACACACTCCACCCGTGTCGCAGTGCAAGCTGCAAGCTGCGCCAAAGTCGGCTGACTGAACAACGTCCGCGCATCCACATCCAACCCCGCCTTGCGCATACGCGCCACCAAACTCACCGCCAGCAACGAATGCCCGCCCAGCTCGAAGAAATGGTCATGCCGCCCTACCCGCTCCAGCTTCAAGACCTGCGCCCAAATCCCCGCCATCAAGGTTTCCACCTCACCCACCGGCGCTTCATACGCACGGCTGACCACCGCCTCCAGCCCCGGCTCAGGCAGCGCCTTGCGGTCAAGCTTACCGGCGGGATTAAGCGGCAATACCTCAAGCTGCACAAAAGCCGCCGGCACCATGTACTCCGGCAATTGCTCCAGCACGTAGGCACGCAAGGCCTCCAGGCTCGGCGCCTGAGCGCGCAGGGTGAAGTAGGCCACCAGCCGCTCATCGCGAATCAGCACCGCCACCTCGTGCAGCGCCGGATGCGCCGCCAGGCGTGACTCGATCTCCCCCAGCTCCAGGCGCACCCCGCGCAGCTTGACCTGAAAGTCATTGCGCCCCAGAAATTCCAGATTGCCGTCCGGCAAGTAACGCACCAGATCGCCCGTGCGGTACAGCCGGTCACCCGCCACGAACGGGCTGTCGATAAAGCGCTCGGCCGTCATCTGCTCCAGCCCCAGATAACCCCGGGCTACGCCAACGCCGCCGATATGCAGCTGGCCACTGACGCCCATCGGCACCGGCGCATCGTGTTCGTCCAGCACATACAGGCGCGTGTTGTTGATCGCACGGCCAATCGGCAGCTGCAAGGCCGGCACCGGATCGCCGGGTTCCAACGTCCACGCGCTGCTGTCCACCGTGGCTTCGGTGGGCCCGTAGACGTTATGCAAACGCACCTTGGGCAGGCGCGCCTGCACGCCACGGGCCAGGGCTTCGGTGAGTTCGCCACCGCCGCAAAGCACGTCGGTGAGGCTGGTGCACAATGCCGACTCTTCCAGCTCGAGAAACTGCTGCAACATCGCCGGCACGAACTTGATCACCGTGATCTGCTGCTCGCGAATCACTTGCGCCAAATAAGCCGGTTCACGGTGGCCGTCGGGCCGCGCAAGTACCAGGCGCATGCCGTTGGCCAGTGGCCAGAACAACTCCCACACCGAGCCGTCGAAGCTGAACGGCGCACGTTGCAGCAACGCGCCGCCTTCGGCATTCGGGCACAGCCGGGAGCCCCAGTGCATCAGGTTGCCCAGGCCGCGATGTTCGATCATCACGCCTTTGGGCGTGCCGGTGGAACCCGAGGTGTACATCACGTAGGCCAGGTTGGCGACGCTCAAGCCGGGCACCGACGGATTGCCGCTGGGCGCCTGGCTCCAGACGTTCTGGTCAACGTCGATCACCGGGACAGACACCGCGCCCGGCAAGTCGCGGGTGGCGGCGTGCACCAGCAGGGCCACCGGTTGGCTGTCGTTGAGCATGTAGGCCAGGCGCTCGCGCGGATAGCCCGGGTCGAGCGGCACATAGGCGCCGCCCGCCTTGAGAATCGCCAGCAAACCCACCACCAGGTCCAGCCCGCGCTCGACACACAGCGCCACCCGCGAATCCGGCTCGACCCCGCGTTCACGCAGGTGGAAGGCCAGCTGATTCGCGCGCTCATTGAGCTCGCCGTAGGTCAGTTGCCGCTCGCCGGCCTGTACCGCGATGGCATGGGGAATGTGCCGCGCGTGGGCTTCAAACAGCGCCTGCACGGTCAGGGTTTCGGGGTAGCCGGTTTCGGTGGCGTTGAGGTCCACCAACAGCCGGTGCAGCTCGCTGGCAGGCAGCACCGGCACCGTGCGCAATGGCGTGGCCGGTGCGTGTTCGAGTGCGTCGGCCAAGCCGTGCAGGGTCGTGTCGAGGTATGCCAACAGCCGCTGGGCGCCGACCTTGCGCGGCGCCTTGGCCTTGAGCCGAAAGCCGCTGGCAACGTCGTCAACGGTGAGCATCAACGGGTAACTGAGGATGTCTTCACTGCTGAGCAACGCAATGCCCGGTACCAGGTTCAGGCGTGGGTCAGCGTCGGTGTGACGGTAGTTGAGCAGGCTGTTGAACAGCGGCGACGCACTGCTGCAACGCTGGGCCAAGGCGAGCGAGGCCTGTTCATGGGCCAACAAGGCGCTGAGCTGGGTGTGGGTGTCATTGAGCGCATCGAGCACGGTTTGCCCGGCCAGGCGCACGCGCAACGGCAAGGTATTGATGAACATGCCCAGCGCGCGATCGGCGCCCTCGCCGGCTTGCAAACGGCCGAGCAGCACGGTGCCGAACACCACGTCATCGCGGCCCGCGACACGGCTGAGCACATGCGCCCAAGCCAGATGAAACAGGCTGGCAGCGCTGACGCCAAGGGCACGCGCCTGGGCCCGCAGGCGTTGGTTGAGCGCGTCGCCGAGGGGCTGTTCGGACTCCTCGATTTCAGCGCGGTCTGCCTGCCGCTCCTGCAAGCCGAACGCCAGGGTCGGCTCGTCGACATCCGCCAGGCGCTCGCGGAAGAACGCCTCGTGGGCGGCCTGTCGTTCCGGCGCCCGGGTCTGTGCGACCACATTGCGATACGGCACCGGCACCGGCAGTTGCGCCTGCTCCCCAAGCAGGTGCGCGCGGATTTCGTCCACCAGCACGGTGGTCGAGGTGGCGTCGTTGACCAAGTGATGGAAACGCAGCTTGGCAACCCAGCGCCGGTTATGCGGCTCTTCGGCGTAATCCAGGGCCATCAGCGGCGCCTGGCGCAAGTCCAGCGGCTGATGCTGTTCGCGCAGGGGTTGAACCCGCAATTGTGCGTCGCGCCACACCACTTGCATGGGCTGTTCCAGGGCATCCCAAGCCAGGCTGGTACGCAGGATATCGTGACGGTTGATCACCTGTTGCAACGCCTGGGCAAACGCGTCGAGCTGCGCGCGACTGGCGAAACTGAACAGCGCATGTTGCTGATAGGGATCGCGTTCGTCGGTGAGGTGGTGGTAAAGCAAGCCTTCCTGCAACGGCGCCAGCGGGTAGATTTCCTGCACATTGGCCGCCCCTCCCGGAATGCCGGCGACGATGCGATCAATGCCGGGCTGATCCAGTTCGGCCAGCGCGAGCATGTCTGGCGTGATGTGCGTGCAGCCCGACGGGATGCGGTTAGCCGGCACCTGTCTGTCGCTGCCGGCACTGGCCGCCGCCAACGCTGCCAGGGTGGGCTGGCCGAACAACACCTGCACGTCGGCGCGCAACCCGGCATCACGCATGCGTTGCACCAGTTGCACCGCCAGCAGCGAGTGCCCGCCCAGCTCGAAGAAATGATCATGGCGCCCTACCTGCTGCACGTGCAGCAATTGCGTCCAGATCTGCGCCAGAGTGGTTTCCACGCCTTCGCGTGGCGCCTCAAACAACCGCGTCACAAAAGCCGCTTGTGTGGGCGCCGGCAAGGCCTTGCGGTCGAGCTTGCCGTTGGCGGTGAGGGGGAAAGCCTCCAGCTTCACGTAGGCCGCCGGCAGCATGTAGTCAGGCAACGAGGCTTGCAGGTGGGCACGCAGCGATTCGACGGTGACGCTGGCGCGTTCGACATACCACGCGAGCAATTGCCCCTCACGGAACAGCACCGCGGCTTCCATCACGGCCGGGTGCGTGGCCAGCGCGGATTCGATTTCCCCCAACTCGATACGCACGCCGCGGATTTTCACCTGATCGTCATTGCGGCCCAGGTACTCGAGATTGCCGTCGGGCAGCCAACGGGCCAGGTCGCCAGTGCGGTACATCCGGCCGTCGCTGAAGGGATCATCGAGAAAGCGTTCGCCAGTCAGTTGCGGACGGTTGAGATAACCGCGCGCCACGCCCTTGCCGCCGACGTACAACTCCCCCGCCACACCGATGGGCACCGGGCGTTGCTGCTCATCAAGCAAGTAAACGCAGGCGTTGGCGACCGGTGCGCCGATATGCAGCGGCCGGCTCACTTCGACACGCCCGGAGGTGGCGACCACCGTGGCTTCGGTGGGCCCGTAGTTGTTGATCACCTCGAACGTCTGCGTTCGGCTGAACGAGCGTAGCCGGTCGCCGCCGATCAGCAATGTACGCAATGTAGGGTGTTCCAGGCGCTGGCTGAAGGCGTACTCGGCCACCGGCGTCGGCAAAAAGCACACCTGCAACGGCTGCGCGCGCCACCAGTTGAGCAATGCATCGATGTCCTGCGCGTCATCCTGTGCCGGCGGCAGGTGCAGCGTCGCGCCCACACACAGCGCGGGCCAGACTTCCCAGGCCATCGCATCAAACCCGAAGCCGGCCACGCTGGCCGTGTGGCTGCCGGCGCGCAGGTCGAACGCCCGGCAATGCCAGTCCACCAGGTTCGCCACCGTATGGTGCTCGACCATTACGCCCTTGGGCTGCCCGGTGGAGCCGGAGGTGTAAATCACGTAGGCCAGGTTCGACGGCGCGGCGGCGACCCGCGGGCTGTCGCCCAGGTGCACGGCCGGGTACTCCAGGCGGATGACCGGCACGTCCAGCAAAGGCAGGCGATGCAGCAAATCCTGCTGGGTCAGCACCGCCACGGGCGCACTGTCGTGCAACAGGTAGTTCAGGCGTTCGGCAGGATGAGCCGGGTCCACGGGGACATAACAGGCGCCGGATTTGAGGATCGCCAACAACCCCACCAAGGTGTCCAGGCCACGCCGGGCCACAATCGCCACGCGATCGTCCAACTGCACGCCGTGTTCGAGCAACTGCCAGGCCAGCGCATTGGCCTGTTGATCGAGCTGGGCGTAAGTCAGCTGCTGGCCCTGGTGCACCGCCGCGATGGCCTGCGGCGTGCGTGCGGCTTGCGCCTCTATGCGCGCGTGCAGGGTTTGCGGTTCGGTGGCGGGTTGTGCGGTGGCATTCCAACGCAGCAATTGGGCCTGTTCGGCCGGCGTGACCAGCGACAACTCAGCCACGCTCAGCTCGGTGTCTTCCAGGCCCTGCTCCAGCAGCCAGGTAAAGCGCTGCGCCATCGCTTTCACGTCGTCGTGCTGGAAATACGCCTCGTTGTACACACAATGCAGGCACGCGGTGTCCTGGTAACGGTTGCTGCGCAGGTGGATGGCAATCGGCAGCGGCTCATGATGGTTGGAAACCTTGACCGCGCGGGCCTGGACCTGACCGTAACGCAGGTCGTGGTCGTCCTGCTCGAAAGACACCGACAGGTCGAACAACTGGCCGCGATCTGTACGCCGCAGACCCAGCTCACGGTTCATCTCGCTCAACGGGAAGCGTTGATGACGGAAATCCTGTTTGAGCTGGTCACGTATGCCACGCACCAAGGCGCTGAATGGCAACTGCTCGCTGAACTGAAAACGCACCGCACTCACCTGGGTGAACAAACCCACGGTAGACCGAAAACGCGCGTTCGAGCGGTTGAGAATCGGCACCCCCACTACCCACTCATCGCGTTGGCTGGTGCGGGTGAAATACACGTACATCGCCGCCAGCAACACATGAAAGGCCGAGGCCTGATAACGGTTGGCCACTTGTTCCATGCGGTTGAGCAGCGCCACCGGAAACGCTTGCACCAGCGTATTGCTCGGCGCCTGGGCGTTGTGCCGAGGCGTCAACAGCGGCGCGGGCAGCACCTGGTATTTGTCCAGCCAATAGGCACGGTCACGGGCATAACGCGCCGATTGCAGGTAGCGCTGGTCGGTGTCGATGAAGTCGATATAGGACGGCGCCAGTGGCTCCGGTTGCCGACCTTGCTCCAGGTCGCTGTACAGCCGCGCCAGGGATTGCAGCATCTGGCCAAAGCCCCAGCCGTCGAGGATCAGGTGGTGAGCCTGGGTTCCCAGGCGGTAGTGATCATCGTCGAGTTTGACCAGGAAAAACCGAAACAACGGTTCACCGCTCATGGCATACGGGCGGGCCATTTGCGCCTGCATCAATGCCTGGGTCGCGGCCTGCGGGTCGGGCAGCGCAGAGTAATCGTACCGTCCCACTTCCACGGCCATCGCAGGGACGAAGGTTTGCCGAGGCAGACCCTGGTCGTCGCTATGCAGCTGGGTGCGCAATGCATCGTGTTTGGCCACCAGCCGCTCGACGGCGCGCTGGATCAAATCGGGGACCACCGGCCCGGCGAAATCGACATAGCCGCCGATGTTGTACAGCGGTGAGTCGCCCACACGCAGTTGGTCGAGCCAAATGTCTTGTTGGGCAGCGGTGAGGGGGAAGCTGGCCGGCTGGCGGGTGAGATGCGTCATAAGATCCTTCTCATGGGAGGTCAGGCACTGGCCGCGCGAGGGCCCATTTCGCCGAAATTGCCGGATTTGAGCATGGGGGGTCGGGCCTGTCTGTCACCCGAAACCCGGACACCACAAAGGCGCAAAACGGCCTTGACTGAGGGTTCATTGCTGAATCGATTAAACGCTTGTAGGAAATTGGCTATTTGTGGCCGCTACCAATGCTTAAAAGAATTTTTTAAATAAACATATTTTTCATATAAATCAGCATGTTAATTAAATCTAAAAAGCATAGGCGGTTTTTCGTGGGCGGAATGAGCTGTCAGAAACGTCGAATTAATGACGTGGTTTTTATGGCAGGTTGTGTCCCTCGTTTCCGCTGCATACGTAGGACAAATCCCTATGGCTAAATAAAATCTCGAACGCCGAATTACGTTCAAGGAGCACGGACCGCGCCTCACAAACCCAGGGCGCCCCGTCGACGGTTTTCGACATCAAGGATGAGATGGCTATGAGTCTGACCCGCAGTATTGGCGACACACAGAGCCCGCATTTCTACGCCGAAATGGGTGAGTTGATTTCAAGCAGCGGCCACCAGCACTTCGCCGCCAACATGTTGCACCTCGTGGACAAGTGGGTGCCGATTCATCTGGTGGACCTCAGTGAATGGACCCTCGACGAGCTGCGCGACAGCGTGCGCGAGATCAAGCTCCTGGGCAGCGCCGGCGTTAAAAATGACCTGTCTGCGCCGCAGACCCTGCACCCCATCAAAGACCACCCGCTGCTGCGGCAAATGCTGCGCATGCAGGACCCGCTGTTGATTCAAATGAAGGCCAAGGCCAACAGCGCGCACCCGCGCGGCAGTTCACACCAGTGCAACCTGGTGTCGCGCCAGGGCAATCGACGCTGCGTGATTTCGTTCTATCGCCCGCCGACGCAGCCGGGGTTTTCCCTGGCGCAGTTGTCGTTCCTCAAGTGCCTGTCGGACACCCTGCTGCCGTTGATGGAGCGGCACGCGCAAATCCTGCGCCAGGCACCGCATACCGAGATCGAGCCGGCGCACAACCCGCTGGAGCAGTCGCAGTTGCAGCGCGAGTTCTACAAGCGTTTGTCCTTAAGCGATATCACCCTCTCAGCGCGCGAGCAGGAAGTGTGCCTGGGCCTGTTGACCGGCGGCACCGTGCCGCAAATGGCGGAAAAACTCAGCGTGAAAAACAGCTCGATCGAAACCTACCTCAAACGCGCCGCAGCCAAGTTGGGCGTCAGTGGCCGACATGGCCTGGCCAAATGGATGGTTGGCGCCTGATGAACAAAGGGATGCTCACAACGCTAGGCGTGGCCTGGATGCTCGGCGGTTGCTCGCTGATCCCCGAGTACCAGCGGCCGGCGCCGCCTGTGCCGGCGCAGTACCCGCAAAGCGGGGTCTACCGTCTGGCGCAATCGGGCACCGTGGCGATAACCCAGGACTGGCAGCAGGTGTTCCACGACCCGGCCTTGCAGCAGTTGATCGCCAACGCGCTGCTCAACAACCGCGACCTGCGCGTTGCGGCGCTGAATGTGGAGGCGTTCCAGGCGCAGTACCGCATCCAGCGTGCGGACCTGTTCCCGGCCCTATCCGCCACAGGCGCCGGCAAACGCCAGAAGTTGCCGGGCGATGTGACCGGCACCGGCAAGTCTGCGATTACCTCCAATTATTCCGCCACGTTGGGGCTCAGCGCTTATGAACTGGATTTGTTCGGCCGTGTGCGCAGCCTCAGCGAGCAGGCGATGCTCACGTACCTGGGCACCGAAGAGGCGCGACGCAGCGCGCAGTTGAGCCTGGTGGCCAACGTCGCCAATGCGTACCTGACCTGGCGCGCCGACCAGGAACTGCTGGCCCTGGCCCAGCAAACCCTGGATGCCGACGACCACAGCTGGCAGCTCACCAGCCGCAGCAAAAGCGCGGGCAAAGCCTCGGCGCTGGACGTGGTGCAAGCACGCACCGCGGTGGAGAGCACGCGTGCGAGCGTGGCCCGTTATGAACGCCAGGTTGCCCAGGACCTGAACAACCTCGCCCTGCTGGTGGGCGCGCCGGTGGATGAGCATTTGCCGGCGCGTCCGCTCGCCGATGAACTGGTGGCGCGCGTGCCCGCAGGGTTGCCGTCCGACTTGCTGCAACGGCGCCCGGATATCCTCCAGGCCGAATATCAGTTGCAGGCCGCCAATGCCAATATCGGCGCGGCGCGCGCGGCGTTCTTTCCATCGGTGACCCTCACGGCCAACGCCGGCAGCACCAGCACGCAACTGTCGGGGTTGTTCAAGGGCGGCTCGGGCACCTGGACCTTCCAGCCGCAGATCAACCTGCCGATCTTCAACGCCGGCAGCCTGCGCGCCAGTCTCGACTACGCAAAACTGCAAAAGGACATCACCGTGGCCCAGTACGAAAAGTCGATCCAGACGGCTTTTCAGGAAGTCGCCGACGGCCTCGCCGCCCGCCAGACCTTTAATGACCAGCTGGATGCACAACGCGATTTCGTCGCGTCCAACCAGGCCTATTACGACCTGGCCCAACACCGCTACCGCAGCGGCGTGGACAGCAACCTGACGTTCCTCGATGCACAGCGCTCGTTGTTCAGTTCGCAACAAGCGCTGATTGTCGACCGGCTGGCACAGTTGGTGGCGGAGGTAAATCTGTATACGGCGCTGGGTGGCGCGTGGGGGGATACGCCGGTGCTGGCGACGGCAAAATAAAGCGGGTTTGGATGTGGGCTAGCCACATCCTTCGTGCAGCGTTCAAGGGGTGCGCTGTGCCACCCGCCACACCTTGTTGCCCACATCGTCTGCCACCAGCAACGCGCCTCGTAACCGGCCTGCGGGTTGCGGTTCCACGAACCCTGTTCACCGACAAACACGCCATCGGCGAACGCCGTTGGTAATCGGGCACCTGGTGGCTGCCGATTTCGTCACGCTCGTTGACCACTGTCCACAGTTGGGTGGAGCCAGGCTTCCAGATGGCGGCGCGGCGTTCTTCGGCGTCGAGGACATTTTCACCGAGATTGCTGTTGGAGCCCACCGTCACATAGAGCCGCGTGCCGTCCGGGTTGGCCAGCAGGTTTTTGGTCCAGTAATGGTTGATCCCGGCCGGCAGCCCGGTGACCTTTACCGGCGTGGCGTCTATGTGGGTCTGGCCCGAGGTAACGCCACCTTGACCACCGCGTCAGCGTTGCCGATGTACAGCTCATCACCCACCAGCGCCATGCCGAAGCATGCGCTTGGCCGGCTTGTGACAACCACTCCGGCCGCCCTGCAAATCACAGCCAACGGCCCATCGCCAGGCTGAACGGCGAGAACTCGGCAAACTGCCAGCGCAACGCCAACGCTGCCGGGCGCCGTACCGCATGCTCCACGGTCAGCGTCCATAAACGCTGCGCACCGTCGAACATGGCCACTTCGGGGCCGCTGAGGATCAGCGCGGTGCGCCCGGCAATCTGCAGCACGTCGCCCGATTCGAAATCGATAAACAACAGCCCCGCCACAGGGTTGGCCGACAGGTTGCCCAGGGTGTTGAAGAACAGATTGCCGGCGAAGTCGGGAATGGTCAGCACATTGCCGTCGACGCGCACGAAGCCGGTGTTGCCGCCGCGATGGGAGATGTCCACCGAGCGTGCGCCCTCCTCGTCAACGTAGCTTGCGACAAAGAAGGTGTCAGCGTTACGGATCAGGTGTTGCGCGGCGTCATCCAGGCCGTTCAAGGGCTCGACCAAGGTGCCGGGTTGGCGCGCGATGCCCTCGACCGGGCGTTGTTGAATGTACTTGGGGCAGTTGCCGAACGTGTGCACCACCTCGACCGAAAAGCCAGCGTGACCAAGGCTGCCCACGCGCCCGTTCATGCGGTTGCGGCGGCGGGTAGTGAGGTCGATGCCCAGCAGGCCCACGGACGCACCGCGGTGTAACGCAGCCAGCGCCGGGTCGCCTTTGGACGGCAAGCTGTCGATCTGCAAGGTGTGCGGGTCGGGTGAATGAGCAAACCCCGGCGCGCCTTCGAGCAGCGTCGCCCAAGGGATGCCTTGCGCATCCACCACCGCGAGCATCAAGTAGGGCAACAGCGGATAAAAATCCCGATGCTGCTCCGGCAAATGGTCGCGGATCACCTTGGGCCCCACGACTGCCATGCGCTCGGCAACGCCGGCGCTTTGCTGCATCTGCCGCTCGCCGGCATGCCAGGGGGAGGGTTCGATCAGGTTCATGGCGCACACCTCAGTGTTGGATGGGTGAATGCTGCGCTCTGTCGCCCATCGAGAGAATGCCCACGCTTGGCAATCCAGCATTACGCCAACTGAAACGCCGGATGGTCACGCAGCGCTGCCACGCAGTGATCGACAAAACTGCGCACGCGCATCGGCGCGTTGCGGCCTTCGCGGTACACCACGTGCACCGCCAGCGCCGGCGGTTCAAAGGCCGGTAGCAGGCGACGCAACTGGCCGCTCGCCAACTGTTCATGCACCGGGTAGCTGAGGCAGCGAATCAGCCCCGCACCGTGTACAGCGGCATTGATCGCGCCTTGCACCGTGGTGCAACTCAAGCGTGCGCGCGCCTTCAATGAGCCGCCTTTGAAGCCCCAGTCAACCTGATCGGCACTGGCGATCAGGCGATGCTGCTTGAGGTCGTCAGGATGCGCCGGCTCGCCGTGAGCGGCCAGGTAGTCGGGGCTGGCGCAGAGAATCGGGCGCACCTGCCCTACCCTGCGGGCGATCAGTGACGAACTGGGCAGTTCACCGACCAGGATTGCCACGTCCAGCCCCTCTTCATGCAGGTTGGGGTAATAGTCGTGATAGCGGGCAACGAGACGCACGTCGGGGTAACGCTCCATATAGCCAGCCAACACCGGCGCCATGACGTAGCGGCTGAACAGAAACGGCAGAAAAACTTGCAGGTTGCCCTGAGGCTGCGCGTGCAAACCCTGGGCCGAGGCTTCGGCGGCGTCCACCGCCGCCAGCAGGCGCACGCAGTCGGCCAGGTAGGCGCTGCCCGCGTCGGTCAGGCTCACACCTCGCGTACTGCGTTGCAGCAACTGCGCGTGCAGGCGCGCCTCCACACGCGCAATCGCACGCATCAGCGTCGGGTTGGAGACATGTGCGTGACGGGCCGCCGAGGCCAGGCTCGGTTGCCCGGCGAGCGCCGCAAACAGCCGCATGTCGCTATAACGCTGCATCAGCTGCGCCGCCTTAGCACCGGGTTCAGGGCCGCATCCTGCCCGAGGCGCTGAGTGAGAAAGTCGACAAAGGTATGAATTTTGGCCGGTACCCGCGCGCTCTTCTGGAACACCACCTGGATCGGCAGCGGCGCCGGCTCGAAATCCTCCAGCACAATCTCCAGCTCCCCCGCCGCCACCGCCGCCGCGACTTGATAGGACAGCACCCGCGTCATGCCCCAACCCAACCGCGCCAGGTTGATCGCCGCGTTATTGGCCGTGACCACCAGACGCGGCTCGATAGGCACGGTCAGCGGTTGGCCGCCCTCGACAAACCGCCACTCGCTCACCAACTGGCTGGAGGACGACGTGACAATCTTCGCTTCACGCAGTTGCTCTGGCCGCGCCGGCCTGCCGTGCTGGTCGAGATACCCTGGCGCAGCACACACTACGCGGCGCACTTCACCCACCTTGATTGCCTGCTGCCCCGGCTCGTGCAGATGGCCGATGCGCACGGCCACCTCCACGCCTTCATCGACCATGTTCACCACTCGGTCGACCAGCAAAGCGTTGATGTTCACCTGCGGAAAACGGTCCAGGTAATCGCCCAGCACCGGCGCCACATACAACTCGCCAAACAGCACGGGCGCGGTGAGCGTCAGGTGACCGCGCGGGATGGAATAACTGCCTGCCGCCGCGTCCTCGGCCTCGTTCAGTTCGGCGAGGATGCGTCGGCAATCTTCCAGGTAGCGCTGGCCGGCTTCGGTCAGGTGCAGGCTGCGCGTGGTGCGCGCCAGCAGTTGCGTGCCGATGCGTTGTTCCATGGCGGCAATGGCCCGGGTCACGCTGGGCGGCGAGGTTTTCAGGCGGCGTGCGGCAGCGGCGAAGCCCGCCTCCTCGGCGACCGCGAGAAATACCTGCATTTCATGAAATCGGTCCATCGGCGCTCACTCTTCTGGCCACAGATCATTTACGGCGTTTGCAGCCCCACTGCCGTGCGCGGCATGCCGACAAAGCCTGGCAAGGCCTCGATGCTGGCGAGCCAGGCGCGTACCTGAGGGTAGTCGCCCAGCGACACATTGCCTTCCGGCGCGTGGGCGACGTAGGTGTAGAAGGCAATATCGGCAATACTCGGCTGCTCGCTGGCCAGGAAGCGGCTCTGGCCCAGTTGCTGCTCCACCAGCCTCAGCAGGGCGTGCGAGCGACTGATGGCGCTGACGGTATCGACCTCGGCGCCAAACACCACGGCCAGTCGCGCGGCCGCCGGCCCGGCGTGAAGTTGACCGGCAGCGGCCGACAGCCAGCGCTGCACGCGCGCCTGGCCGGCAGGATCACTCGGCAGCCATTGGCCGTCGCCGTAGGTGTTCGCGAGGTAGACCAGGATCGCATTGGAATCGGCCAACACCGTGCCATTGTCATCGATCACCGGCACCTGGCCGAAGTGGTTGAGGCGGGCCATAAAGTCCGGGGACTTCTGCGCGCCCTGCTTGAGGTCTACCAGAATAAACTCGCGGGGCAGCCCCAGCAGCGACAACATCAGCTCCACCCGATGGGAGTGGCCGGACAGCGGGAAACCATACAGTTTGATTGCAGGCTGGGACATGAAAGGCTCCAAGGATGAGGTATCGACGCCCCGCATGTTCCACCGCTGCGCTGATCGCGGGAATCATCAGGATTTACAATCCAGCATTTCACCGGACGAAACAATCACTGCGCGAATAATTCCATGATCAGGCTGAACAGCGTGATCTTCACCGCGCTGCCCAGCTCGGTCCAAGCCAGTCCGGTGCTGGCCTCATACGCCCCCAGTTCGAGGTGACGCGACACGCAATTGGCCGGCAGCGCGCGCGCCGCCTGTTGTGGCAACACCCCGACGCCCAACCCGGCAGACACCAGCGCGAGCATGGTGGTGAACTCGCCCAGTTTCGAGGCGATGTTCTCCCACACCGTGCCGTTCGGTGATGCGGTGCAGGCATTTGAGCTGACGGCGGACAAGACCCAGGCAATGAAGGTGGTGCTGGACTTTGGTGTGGCGGATCTGGATTGAGCCCTTCCCGCCAAATCCTGGAGGAGCTGTCGGGCTTCAGCGAGGCTGTGATAGCGGTGGTTCAGTCAGCTTATTCGGCGACTGATACACCGTTATCGCAGGCAAGCCAGCGCCCACATTTGGGCGGTGCTGGCTGCTGTGTCAGCGCTCTTGCAGCCGGTCGCGCAAAAACCGGTGGTGGGTGGAAAACAGCCGCCTATAGGTGAGCAACACCGCACCTACCGTGCCCAGCGCCGACGACGCGGCGATCAGAAACATGATCACGATCTGATACCGCACCGCGTCCACCGGGCTCTCTCCCGCCAGTACCTGGCCGGTCATCATGCCGGGCAGACTGACGATGCCAACCACCGTCATCTGGTTCAGCGTCGGGATCATCCCGGCGCGTACTGCCTGGCGGATGGCTTCCTGCGCGGCTTCCCAGCGCGAACCGCCCAACGCCAGGATCATCTCGATGGTGTTGCGCCCCGAGGTCAGTTCCTGGGTCATGCGCTCGATGCCCAGTGACACGCCGGTCAGGGTATTGCCAAGGATCATCCCCAGAATCGGGATCGCATACTGCGGCTCGTACCACGGGTGGATGCGGATCACCGCAAACAAACCCACCGCCGTGACCAGCCAGGAGCTGCCCCACACCGACAGGATGCTGTCGACCCGTTGCCCGCGATAAGTTCTGCGCCCACGCCCGGCCGCCGACAGGCCGGCGATCAAGGTCATCGCGCACATCAGCGGCAGCACCACGTACCAGTAGGCAAACTCGAACACCCAGCCCAGCAGATAACCGATGGCCAACAACTGCACCACCGTGCGCACCGCCGCCCACAGCAACTGGCGACCCAGGCCCAGGCGCAACAGCAAAGACAGCGCGCCGTTGATCAGGATCAGCGAGGCGGCGATGCCCATGTCCAGCGCGGTGAGGTTTTGATAATTCATGGTTGGGCCACTGCGCTCAGCACGCCGGCGCTCATCTGCAGGTGGATGGCGCTCATGCGTTGGGCCTGGTCGAGGTCGTGGGACACCCAGATGAAAGCACGCGAGGTGTCGCCGGCAAACCAGGCGTCGATCAGCGCTTCCACATCACGGGACGACGTAGGATCAAGGGCCGCTGTGGGTTCGTCGAGCAACAGCACCTCGGGGTTGAGTTGCAGCGTGCGGATCAACGCGACCACCTGGGCTTCACCGCCCGACAGGTCACCGGCATTTTTGTGCAGAAAGTCCGCCGTTTTCCCGGCATGCCCGAGCAGCGTGGTGACCGCCTGCAGGTCGAAGCGGCGCTTGCGCAACGTCTTGAGGCTGAACGGGAAACGCAGGTTGTCTTGCACCGTGCCCTCAAGCAGCGCAGGGCGTTGCGAGAGGTAGCTGATGTGGCTGCGGTAATGGGGAATTTCGGCATTGGCAACGGGCTGGCCATTCCACAGAATCTGCCCCGCGGTGGGCGCATCCAGCAGCGCCAGCGCACGCAGGAACACACTTTTGCCGGAGCCGGAGGAACCGGTGATCGACACGCGGTCGGCGCTGTTCAGGGTAAAGTCTGTCGGCTCAAGCAAGGCCATTTGGCGACGCTCGTCCACGCGCGTGAGGGCGCGGGTTTCTATCAGTGCGCTCATGGACGCGGTGTTCCTCTTAAATCCTGTTGGGCGCAATGGTGCGGCAGGTGCACGAAGATTTCATGAAAAAATTCAAACTATCGCCGTTCATGTCGTTCACACCTTCACGTGCAATGTAAACAGGAGGCGACATGCAATACCGACAACTGGGCCATTCAGGCCTGCTGGTGTCCGAAATCATCCTGGGCACCGTGCCCTTCGGCGGCCGCGCCGAGTTTGAAAAGTGCGGCGCGGTGGACGTGCCGCAGGCCAAGCGCATGTTCGACATCGCGTTCGACGCCGGCGTGAATATGGTCGACACCGCCGACCTCTACTCCCACGGCCTGGCCGAAGAAGTGGTGGGCAAGGCCTTGGGCGACAAGCGCCACGACATCCTGTTGGCCACCAAGGGCCGCAGCCCGGTGGACAAGAACCCGAACAACTCCGGTTCCTCGCGCTACCACTTGATCCGCGCCTGCGAAGCCAGCTTGAAGCGCCTGGGCACCGACCACATCGACCTGTACCAATTGCACAATTGGGACGGCATGACGCCCATCGAGGAAACCCTCGAAGCGCTGCGCCTGTTGGTCGGTTCGGGGAAGATCCGCTACTTCGGCACCAGCAACTTCACGGCCTGGCAAATGATGAAAACCCTGGGCAAGGCCGAGCTGCACGGCATGCTCAAGCCCATCACCCAGCAGATTTACTACACGCCGGAATCGCGCGAAGCCGAATATGAACTGCTGCCGCTGGCGCTCGACCAGTCCGTCGGCACGCTGGTATGGGGCCCGATGGGCGAAGGCCTGCTGACCGGTTCGACGCGGCGCGGGCACAAACCACCGGCCACTACCCGCCAAGGCAGTGACTGGCCGGAACCCTATGTGCATGACCAGGAACGCGCGCTGGATATCATCGAAACCCTCGCCGCCGTAGGCGACGAGCACGGTGTATCGGTGGCGCGCACTTGCCTTGCGTGGCTCAAGGATCGCCCGGGCATTACCTCGCTGATCGTCGGCGCCCGCACCGAAGCACACTTGCGCGACAACCTGGCGGCTACCGAACTGAAACTCACCGAAGAACAGTCTTCACGCATCGAGGCGGTGACGCGGCGACAGCCGTTGTATCCGTACTGGCATCGCTTCACCGCCGGGATCGACCGTTTTGATCCGGCGGAGCAGCCGTTCCTGGCCGAGCATCAAAAGACCATGGATGCGCGCAAGGACAAGTAAGAGCAACACAACAAAAAGGTGGGAGCGGGCTTGCCCGCGAAGGCGGTGGTGCCGTCAGCACATTGGCTGACTGACACCGCGCTGTCGCGGGCAGGCCCGTTCCCACACGTGCAGGGTTGCACTGAGCGCCAATGCTGCCTATATTTCCCGCCTGGCGCTCTCTACGCCACCTTCCGCGGAAAGGGCTGCGCCCAAGACACTCACGCTGCATTTCATTTCTACGACTCCCAACCTTAAAGCGGAAAAGGTATGTGCAAGGAGATCGTATGTCGCAACGCCCTGTATCCTCCAACACCGATGGCCGTCTTAACCTTGAGCAGCAGCGCAAGCGCGCCAAGGAACTGTTGCCGCGCCTGAAAAGCCAGGACCCCACCGCCACGTTGTCCCAGGCCCAATGGCACGTCGCCCGGCAACTGGGGTTCAGCAGTTGGCCCAAGCTCAAGGCGCATGTCGACGCCCTCGACTTCGCCGCCCGCCACCCCGCATTTGAGGCCAGCGATGAAGCCCGCACCACCCACTGGCGTTGCGGCAGCGACATTGCCCACACCCTGCAGGTGGCGGGGTTCAAAGGCCAGTTCCAGATGCTCACCGACCCGCTGTGCATGGGGCCGGTGCGTGACCTCCCCGGCGACGCGTTCCGTGCGATGCGCAGCGCGTTTATCAGCCAGGCGTTCGCCCTGGACCCCACCGAAGCCGCGCGGCGCATCAGTGATGAATACCACCAGCTTGAGGTCTTGGCCGACGCCGATCACAGCGTGCTGTGGTGCGAGGCGGATGCCTATGACCAGCTGTTCCTGATCCGTGCGTTGGCCGGGCTTGAGCAGGCACCGCGCAAGCTTGAGCTGATCGAAGTGCACCGCATTCCCGGCGTCGAGCGGTTTATCGGCATTGGCCAACTGGCACCCGACGTCCTCGCGTGGTTATGGCCACAGCGCCGGTTGATCGACGATAAGGCCGTGCAGCTGGCAAAGCAGGCCTGGTCGGCTTATTGCAATCCCTCGCCGGTCGACTGGGCGCAACTGGCTCACGGCAACCACCGCGCCCTGCCCTTGCTCGCGCCCGCGCTGAGGCGTCAATTGCAGGAGCTGCCAGGCATGCGAGATGGTTTGTCACTCACCGAACGCTTGTCCCTGCAGTACATCGCCGAAGCCGGGCCCGTGCCCTTTGGCCGGATGTTCGCAGAACTGATGGGCAAGCGTGAGCCGCTGCCGTTTCTGGGCGACATGATGTTCCATGCGTTGTTGCGCCCGTTGATCGATGGTGACGCGCCGTTACTGGTCGAAACTGCAACCGAGCACGATTGGCCGCGTCCCCCACTCGCACTGACCCCACTGGGGCAGGCGGTGCTGAACGCCGACGCCTATTGGCTGGACCATGCCAGCCATACGCGTTGGGTTGGCGGGGTGTGTCTGGAACCCCGCCAACCCCACTGGACGCTGGATGACGACCACCAACCTTTATGGCGTGATTGACGGCCGCGGTTCGTGGATCGGGCACCCGTTGTGCTCAGCCCTGAACCCGGACGACATCTCGTAAGCCGGTTTACGCACGCGCATTACTCCGCCCAACGGGCGATGCGCCGCCAGCCCGTGCCACGGGCTGAAGGCCATGCCGTCGTCGATTTTCTGGACGTTTTCAGGGCTCCAGGCCGCCTGGGGTTCGAGGTCGATGCGCGCCACGGTCACGTACGGGCTGAGGTCCTCGGGCCATTGCACGGAGGCATCTTCGATGGGCATTTTTTCCAGGTCAGTGGCCAATTGCACGCGCACCTCCCAGGTGCCGCCGCTCTGGGCAAAATAAGCCTCGACGGCTGCGCGCAGGCCGTCGGGGTTGTCGCCAAAGTCCACGTGCAAGTCGGTCAATGCCGTCAGGTTGGACGATACCGGCACCACAGCGACTTTGGCGTAGTAAGGGCCATAGAGCATCGGCACCACGCTGGAAAAGCTCTCGCCAAGAATATGGGTCTGCGGATGGCCGCCGAGGCTTTTCAGCGTGCCGCTTTCGCCGCCCATGGATTCAAGGGTGGCTTCCACGCCTCGCAGCAGCGCCGAGAAGGCTTTTTTCATGCCCGGCGCTTTGTCAGTGGTCTTGGCCAACAATTTCAGGGTTTTCAAAAAAGCCTTGGGCGTCGCGGCCGTGAAGGCCTTGGCGTTTTGCATGACGAAATCCTGGGTGACCTCGCCATCACTGCCCGGCAATCGCGGGCCGTCCACGCCGACGATCTTGATTGCCAGCCCGCGGGGCGTGGACACCTTGTCATCGAGAATATCGCCCGGGTTGGTCGAAAAGCGCAGGTACACCGGCAACCTCACCGGTTTAGCAAACGCGCCCTGGGCCAGTGTGGCGGGCAGGTTCTCCAGCACGCTGATGTGCCCGCGCAGCAGGCCATGGGCCTTGGCGTGGACACTGCGAGTGGCGTGGCCACTGTCGCGAAAGGTCGTTTCCATGATGCCGTGCAGCGCTTCGGCCAGCTCCTTGCTGGTCTGCGCTTCATCATCGGGAATCTGTTCGAATGACGGCTCAAAAGCCAAAGGCTGAATTGCTGGGTTGACTGCAGGTAGGTCGTTCATCAGGCGTCTCTCCGCTCGGCAAGGTATTCACGGCAGGCTTTTTTCTAATAGGCAGCGACGACTGAATAAATGCGGCCGTCTTGATTGATAGGGCCGAGGCAGAGAAACGGATGTTCAACAAATCCGCACGGCGTCGGACGAGCGGTTAGCCTGCCGCCCGGAAGCCCGCTCGAACCTTTTGCCAAGCGTACTCGTCGTAACGTTATCCCTCACCGATAAAGCCCTCAGGTGCAGCCCATGCTCATCTATCCAAAAGCCCACTTTCACCCCTACACCCACGCGAGCGGCGGCTGGGGCTCGGCGCAGTCGGTGATGAAAATCCTCTGGCGCGAACAGGCCTTTGCCAAGGCCACCAAAGCGCTGCTCAAACAGAACAAGCCCGATGGCTTCGCGTGCGTCAGTTGCGCCTGGGCCAAACCCGGCAAACCGCATGCCCTGGAGTTCTGCGAAAACGGCGCCAAGGCCACGGCCTGGGAACTGACCTCGCTCAAGACCTCACCCGCGTTCTTCGCCGAACACTCGCTCAGTGAACTGCGCCAATGGTCTGACTACGCACTGGAGCAACACGGTCGACTGACCCATCCGATGCGCTACGACGCGGCCACCGACCGCTACCGCGAAACGTCATGGGAGGAGGCTTACCGCGAGATCGGCGCGCAATTGCAAACGCTGCAACCTGACAGCGTGGTGTTTTACGCCTCGGGCCGCGCCTCGCTGGAAACCTCGTTCATGTACCAGCTGTTCGCCCGGGCCTATGGCACCAACAACCTGCCCGACAGTTCGAATATGTGCCACGAAAGCACCTCGGTCGGCCTGCAGGAAAGTATCGGCATCCCGGTCGGCAGCGTGACGCTGGAAGATTTCGAGCACACCGACTGCCTGTTTTTCTTCGGCCAGAATGTCGGCAGTAATGCCCCGCGCATGCTTCACCAGTTGCAGGATGCGCGCAAACGCGACGTGCCGATCATCACCTTCAACCCCTTGCGCGAACGCGGCCTGGAACGCTTCGTCAACCCGCAATCACCGGTAGAAATGCTCACCCCCGAATCCACCGTGATCAGTACCCAGTATCACCAGGTGGCGATCGGTGGCGACACGGCCGCCCTGCTCGGCCTGGCTAAAGTGCTGCTGGAGCTGGACGACCAGGCGCAGCGCGACGGGCATGCGTCGGTACTCGACTACGCCTTTATCGCCGAACACACCGAAGGCTTCGACGCGTTTGCGGCGATGGTTCGCGCCGCGCAGTGGCCGACCATCGAGCGCCGCTCCGGCCTGAGCCGCGGCGCCCTGGAAGCGGCCGCGCAGGTGTACGCGCGCAGTAACCGGGTCATGATGATCTACGGCATGGGCCTGACCCAGCATCGGCACGGGGTGCAAAACGTGCAGATGCTGGTGAACCTGTTGCTGATGCGCGGCAATTTCGGCAAGCCGGGCGCAGGCATCTGCCCGGTGCGCGGCCACTCCAATGTGCAGGGCCAGCGCACGGTGGGCATTACCGAAGACCCGAAAAAAGTCCCGGTCGAGCTGATCGAGCAGCAGTTCGGCTTCAAGGTGCCGGAACAAATGGGCCTGTGCACGGTGGACGCCTGCGAAGGCATTCTGGCCGGGCGTGTGCGCGGCTTCATCGGCCTGGGCGGCAACTTCCTGCGCGCGATTCCCGACACGTCGCGCATGGAGCCCGCTTGGCAAACCTTGCAACTCAACGTGCAGATCGCGACCAAACTCAATCGCACGCACTTGCTGCCCGCGCAACACCAGTGGCTGCTGCCGTGCCTGGGGCGTATCGAAATCGACCGGCAGCAGGGTGTCGAGCAAACCTGGGCCACCGAGGACAGCACCGGCTGCATCCACGGCTGGCATGGCAGCGCCGAACCGGTCAGCGCCCACGTGCGCGCCGAGGCCAGCATCGTCGCCGGCCTGGCCCAGGCCACGTTGCCAGCGGGCGGCTCGATTGACTGGCAGGGCTGGAGCGCGGACTACTCAAAAGTGCGCAGCGCCATTAGCCTCATCTACCCGCAGATCTTCCACGACATGGAAACCCGCATGGCCGAACCGGGAGGTTTTCACCGCCCCATCGCCGTTGCGCAGCGCGAATGGCTGACTGAAAGCGGCAAGGCACAGTTCGTGCTGCCCGCCACGCTCAATGAAGATGATGACGTCAACACCGATGTGCTGGCGCGTGACGTGCTGCAACTGATGACGCTGCGCAGCAACGACCAGTTCAACACCACGATCTATGGCTACGAGGATCGCTTTCGCGGCATCAGTGGCACGCGCGAGGTGATCTTCATGCACCGCAACGATATCGCGCGGCTGGGTTTCGAGAACGGTCAGGGGGTGATGTTGACCACCGCCATAGAGCCTGAGGTCAAACGCCAGGTCGGCCCGCTGGAAATCGTTGCGTACGACATCCCCGAAGGCTGCGCCGCGGCGTATTACCCCGAATGCAACCCGCTGGTGCCGCTCTGGCACCATGCCGAGCGCAGCAAGGTGCCGGCGGCCAAATCGGTGCCGATACGCCTGAGCCTGCCGGTTGATCAACGCTTGGGCGAGAGCCCGACGGCGCAGGCCACCACCGCCGGATCGCCCTGGTAGATCGCGCGTGGCACCGCTGATGGCACGCTGGTCCGGCTGTCAACAGCGCGCAGCACCGGGCGTTCGACGGTTGGCAGGCTATGGTCCGGATCGACCACTTCCATGCAGCGACGCAGCGAGTTGAAATCCGGCGATTGCGACAGCGACAAGTGCAGGGTCTGGCTGACCGATACCGACACCACCGAGCTTTGCGCACATTGCCCGTCGTAGATCAGCGTGTGGCGAATCAGCGGGTTGTCATGGCAATACTTCAACAGGTTGACCTGCCGCGAGTGCACCAGCGCGGTGTTGATGATCAACAGGTCGAACGCCACAACGCCCGAACGAGTCAGTACCTGCAGTTCGTCGAACGAGCTCAAGGGGACGATACGGTGATAGCCCAGCTGGTTGAGCATTTTCTCGATCTTGATCCGTTGCAGAATGTCTGCATCGGCAATCAGAAGGCGTAACGCTTTATTGGACATAGGTAAACCTGACAGTTGGGCATCCGCGTCGATCATTCAACGCTGACCACGTTACCTGTCAGGGGTGAAACCTGACTTTAAGGCGATTCTGAAACGGTAACCGGGTACAGCCGCGCACTTTTAAGAATCGCCTGAAAGCCCCCGCTGCGCCCTGCCCCTACCATGGGCCGCGTTCCCCCACGCTCCCATGGATTCATCTGTGCTCATGTTTTTACTCAGAATGATGATTTTAGCCTGCGGATTGCTGGCCCTTGCACCGCCGCCTGCCAGCGCCGCGCTGAAGGTCGAAGGCACGCGCCTGATCTATTTCGGCCATGACCGCGAAGCCAACATCGGCGTGGTCAACCAGGCTGCACGGGAAGTGGTGGTGCAAACCTGGATCAGCGGCGAGGACGAAGCCAGCAGCCACAGCGTGCCGTTTGCCGCCACCGAGCCGTTGGTGCAACTGGGCGCCGGCGAGCATCATCAGTTACGCATCCTGTATGCCGGTGAAGGGTTGCCCAGCGACCGTGAATCGCTGTTCTGGCTGAACATCATGGAGATCCCGCTCAAGCCGGAAGACCCCAACAGCGTGCAATTTGCGATACGCCAGCGGCTCAAGCTGTTCTATCGGCCACCCGCGCTCAAAGGCGGCTCGGCCGACGCGGTGCAGCAGTTGCAATGGCGCAGCAACGATGGGCGCACCGTCACGGTCAGCAATCCCAGCGCCTTTCACCTGTCGCTGGTGAACCTGCAAACCGACGGCCAGGTGCTCAGTGATTACCTGCTGCTCAAGCCTTTCGAGCGCAAAACCCTGACCGCGCCAGGCCCGTTGCCCAAAGGCACCACCCTCCACTTCACCGAAATCACCGATATCGGTTTGCAAGCCCGCCACAGCGCGGCGCTCAACTGATGGTTCGCGGGGTATTTGCACCAATGTCACTCACCAAACGAATGCTACCCATGCTGCTGTGGGCCTGCGCAGTCCTGCCCGCCACCAGCCATGCGCTGGCCTGCCGTGAGGACGGCAGCGACTCGATCATTACCAAGGAAGCCTTGGGCACCGCCCTGGCGGTGGCGGCCGATGCGCCAAACGGCAGCATTATCTGGGAGTCCGGCCCACGCTCCACCAATGTGATTTGCAAAGATGACTACTACTACGGCCGCGAGGAAATCTACTTCTACGTCAACCCGGCCAACGTCAGCATCGGCACGGGTATCCGCGTGGGTATTCGCTATAACAACCAGCCGATCACCCAAAGTACCGGCAAGGTTGGCACCGGGTTCTTTTCCGACCGCGGCTGCAACCTGACCAACTGCAAAGGCTGGGAAAAGGCGCGCTTCACCCTCAACTTCAGCGTATTCATCGAGAAATACGACCCGACGCCTCCCAGTGGCCAGGCCAGTACCCTGACCGAGTATCGGGTGTTCCAGCTGGACGGCGTGCGCGGGCTGAACTCAAGGCCCAACAGCAACTTCAACTACGTGGTCACCGGCATGAACGGCATCCGCTTCGTGCCCTGTACCCCCGAGCTGACGATCAGCCCCAGCGTGGTCAGCTTCCCGATGCCCTCACGCAAGTTTGCAATCGGCGAAGTCGCCAGCACCGCAAACTTCAGCTTGAACCTGCGCAAAGGCTGCGACACGCCTTATACCGTCAGCGCGCGCTTCGCCACCACGCCGGGTGGCGGCAGTGTGATCAATGGGTTGCTGGTACCGGACAACAATAAATCGGTGGGCATCGCCCTGTCCCGCGCCGAGAGCCAACAGCAATTGCCGTTCGACAATTGGTTCACGCTGCAGAACCTCATGGGCCTGGGCCAGAGCCACGACGAATTCCGCGCCGATTTGAAATGGCGCACCCTGCCGATTCCCGGCGCATTCGAGGCCGCGGTGGTGGTGGATATGTATTACAAATAGCTGATCTTTAAGGATCGTCTTATGCCACGCGACACGGCCGACGCTTAAAGTCCGCCGATGCGATTGAAAAGTTATCTGCTCCAGATCAACCCTGTCCTCTCCCGACCCGAAGCAGCCAGAAGGCTGCTTCGTATTTTCGCGACCGTGCTGCTCATCGGCATCCTCAGCGGCGTTTACACCTTTCTGCTGTCCACCTTCAACAACGATATTTCCCAACGCCGTGGCTACATGAGCAGCGCCATCGCCGAAGCCCATACGTTTTTCACCAACCGCGAGGCGCTGCTTGAAAGCCTCAGCCTCTCGGCGGTGCGCAAGCAGTCGAGGATTTACCCCTCCTCTCCCGAAGAAGAGCATGTGCAGCTGGGCGACACGCCGGGCAACCAGTGGAGCATCTGGCTGACGGCCCGTCTGCGCGACTACCTCAAGGCCAAGCAACTCAACCTGCTGTACGTGAACGCCGGCCCTACCCCGCAGGTGACACGGGTGTATGACGCGACCGCGCAAGTCCTGCCGATTTCCAAGTGCATGCTCAACCGCCTCAAGGCCTTGCAGCACAGCGATCCGTCCACCCTCAACGAGTTGTGGCTGAGCGACCGCACCGAACACCATTCGCACCTGTACATATTCATCCGTCTGGATCGCCAAGACCCCACTTCCGGCTGGCTGGGTCTGGAAATGGAAAGCCGTGAAGTGTCCTCGACCCTCAGCGACCAGAGCGCCGGCGAGTTCATGATGCTCAACTCCCAGGGCATGCTGGTATTTACCAACAGCGACGACACGCAGATGCGCCAGCAACACCTCAGGCCCAAGGAAGAAAGCTTTTTCGGCTTTGTCGGCAACGGCTTGCTGCCCGATCACCTGGTGATCCGCAAGCACCTGAAATCCTCGGACTGGCAGTTGATGTATTCCATCGACCTGCGCGCGGTGGTCACCGGCTTGTGGAAACAGCTACTGGGTTCGCTGCTGTTCTGCCTGTTCAGCCTGACGCTGATCTGGCTGGTGATGCGCCGCGTCGATCAGCGCTTCATCATTCCCTCGATCCATCGCATCCAGGCGCTGATCGAAAGCGAGGCGTTCGGCCGCGATGTGATCCAGACCGCGCCTGTCGCCCTGTGCGTACTGCGCCGCACCGACGGCCAGGTGGTGCTGGAAAACACCCTGGCCCAGCAATGGCTGGGCCACGGCCCGGAGCGCGAGGCGTTGCGCGCCGGTTGGATCGCGCAGGCCTACGCCGGTGAGCCGTCCGAACGCAGCGATTACTTTGAAACCATCGACGGCCGTCACCTGTACCTGAGCAGCGCGCCGACCCGCTACAGGGGCGAAGACGTGCTGTTTTGCGCCTTCAGCGATATCAGCGCACGCAAACAAGTGGAAGCGGCGCTGGAAGAAGCGCGGCAGTCGGCAGACGCCGCCAACGCCGCCAAGACCTTGTTCCTGGCGACCATGAGCCATGAAATCCGCACGCCGCTGTACGGCGTGCTCGGCACTTTGGAATTGCTGGCGCGCACACAACTGGACGCCCAGCAGAAAGACTATCTGCAGGCCATCGAAGGGTCTTCCTCGACCTTGCTGCAACTGATCTGCGACGTGCTTGACGTGTCGAAGATCGAAGCCGGGCAGCTGGCTCTTGAAATGAGCGAGTTTTCGCCGCTGGACCTGGTCCACGAAATCATTCAGGGCTACGCCGCGGCCGCCCAGGGCAAAGGTTTGCAGCTGTATGCCTGCTTCGACCCGAAGCTGCCGGAACGGCTGATCGGCGACGTGACACGCATCCGCCAGATCCTCAACAACCTGCTCAACAACGCCGTGAAGTTCACCGACTACGGGCGCGTGGTGCTGCGCGTCAAAGTGCTTGGCCGCGATGGCGAACGCTCCAGTGTGTTGTGGCAAGTCTCGGACACCGGCAAAGGCATCGCCCAGGAAGACCAGGCGATGATTTTCGAGCCCTTCTACCAGAGCGAAGGCAACACTAACGTGGTTGCCGGCACCGGCCTGGGCCTGCCGATCTGCCAGCGCCTCACCGAATTGATGAACGGCAATATCCGCATGGTCAGCGAACTGGGCCTGGGCAGCAGCTTCAGCCTGATCCTGCCGCTGGAAGAAGCGCCGACGCCACCGATGACACCGCTGCTGGCCGAGACGATCTACGTGGTGTCGCCCATCCCGGAACTGGCGCATTCGATCAGCGGTTGGCTGCGCCGCTGGGGTGCCCGCGCTCAGACCGGTCTGCCGACGCTGCCGGAAAGCCATCTGCTGCTGCAAGTGCATCCCGGCAGCGTCGATCCATCGCTGGCGCCCGAGTGGCCGGGCCCGGTGATTCACGTCAGCAGCCATGCCTGCACCGCGCTGGAGGCCGAGGCCGGCGCCTGGCACGTCAACCTCAACCACTTGGGCGCTGTTCATCAGGCCGTGAGCCAGGCCCAGGGGCTGTGGGTGGCCCGCGCCGGTGAGCAAACGCGTCAGCGTGACTTGAACAAACTCAACCTGCACCTGCTGGTGGCCGAGGACAACATCATCAACCAGCTGATTTTGCGTGACCAACTCGAAGAGCTCGGCTGCACCGTGGAGCTGGCGGCCGATGGTCAGGAAGCGTTGCAGCTGTACACCGCCGGCAACTTCGACGTGGTGCTGACGGACGTGAACATGCCCCACATCAACGGCTATGAACTGGCGCGCGAACTGCGTCGTCAGGGCTGCCCGTTGCCGATTATCGGGGCCACCGCCAACGCCATGCGCGGCGAGGCCGACCTGTGCCTGGCCGCCGGCATGAACCATTGCCTGGTCAAACCCTTTGCGTTGCGGGCTCTATTCAACTCCCTGGCGCCTTATGCACGGATCACCCATGAAGCCCCTTAGTATTTTGATTGTTGAGGACCATCCCCTGCAGCACATCTACCTGCAGCACCTGCTCAGTGAGTTGGGGGATTTCATGCTCGAAACCGCCGAGGACGGTAAAGAAGCGCTGGAGCGTCTGCGCCAGCGCGATTTTGACCTGGTACTGACCGACCTGCTGATGCCCGGCATGGACGGCGTGCAGTTTATCCAGTGCCTGGCCAGCCTGCGCTGCAAGCCGGCGCTGGCGATCATGAGCGCGGCGTCGCGGCGCATGCTGATGGCGGCCAGCCTGGTGGCGAAAAACCTCGATGTGGAAGTGATCGGGCTGATCTCCAAACCGGTCGCCGCCGACGCCCTGCGCAGCCTCGTCGACCAACTCAGGAACACAGTGCGCAAACCCTCTCCCGAATTGCCCGAGCACCTGGACATCGACCGCCACACCCTGGTGCACGCCATGAGCAGCGGCCAGCTGCAGGCCTGGTTTCAACCGAAAAAGTCCCTCGCCAACGGCCGCATCGTCGCCGCCGAAGCCCTGGTGCGCTGGATGCACCCCGAGCAAGGCGTGATGCTGCCCGCCGCGTTCCTGCCGGCGATCAAGGCATTCGAGCTGGAGGAGCGATTGTTGTGGGTGGTGCTCAAACAGGCGATCCACGCCCAGGAACGCTGGCGCCAGCGTGGCTACGAAATACCGGTGTCGATCAACTTGCCCACGCACCTGCTCAACAGCCATGACCTGGCCGACCGCTTGCTGGAATTCGTGCTGCACCACGACGGCATTCCGGGAATGATCTGCTTCGAACTGATGGAATGCTCGGTGCCCCAGGACATCAGCAACTTCTACGCCGGCGCCTGCCGCCTGCGCATCAAGGGCTTCGGCCTGTCCCAGGATGATTTCGGCAAGGGCTACAGCTCGTACTTGAACCTGGTCTCCAC
The DNA here is from genome assembly GCF_049896685.1 of Pseudomonas sp. TWRC1-2. Lineage (NCBI taxonomy): Bacteria > Pseudomonadati > Pseudomonadota > Gammaproteobacteria > Pseudomonadales > Pseudomonadaceae > Pseudomonas > Pseudomonas sp. TWRC1-2. The sequence continues at coordinate 28,393 of NZ_JAFCUU010000002.1, forward strand.
GCCGTTTACCGAATTGAAGATCGACCAGGCACTGGTGCAGGGCTGCCACGACAACGAGGGCATGGCGCAGGCCCTGGCAAGCATCATCGCGCTGGGCCGCAAACTTGGCCTCACGGTGGTGGCCGAAGGGGTGGAAACGCCGCAGCAACTGGCTCTGCTGCGCAAGGTCGACTGCAATCAGGTGCAGGGTTTCCTGATTTCACACGCGGTCTCTTCAGAACAATTTCAACAACTTCTGAACAATGATGGCCCCGCGACATCTCACTAGCTGACGGCCGCGGATTATCTGTTCGATAGTAAGGAGTCAGCTCCATCCTGTGCCGATTTATCCTGCGCCTGCGGAACCCCCTGATGAAGCACAACAACGCGGTCCTCGAAGCCTTCACCCGCAGCTCGTCGCGCCTGAACAAAGGCCTGATGGTGCTGCTCGGGATCGCGTTGCTGTTGGTGCTGACCAACTACTGGTCACTGCAACGCGGGGTCGAAACCCGTTACGGCGCCACGCGTTTTCATTTTGCGCGCCTGATGGAGAACCTGGCGGAGCAGGAGTCGTACCTCAAGAGTCTGACGCACCCGGGCATCCAGGCCGAACTGTTGCGCGCCACCAACGTTCAGGTCAGCCTCAAAAGCCGCATGGTCGACAACCACCGCACGCTGTACGAAGGCCAGAAATATTCGTTTTCGGTGCCGTTCAGCGTCAAGTTTGACGAGCAGCAGATCAGCGCTGCCGCCCGGTCGCAGATTTTTGCCCTGGGCGCGCACCTCACCAGCTATTACAGCGCCTTCTGGTCGTCATCGCCCTATGAAGCGCCACAAACCTTTCTGCTCAATCGCCAGACGCCTTACGCCATCACCGTTCCGTCGGTGGGCTACCAGCGTCGAGAAAGCGCCGAAGAAACCGGCAACCTGGTGGCGCTGGTCAACACGGTGCAACAGACCCTCGAGCAGACGCCGCAGCCGCTGGAACAGAACCGCGTGTACTGGCAGGCCGGTCCCGCACCTGCGCACCTGCTGGCCTATATCGGCCTGCCCCTCGACGGCCAGGGCCAGGCGGTGGTCGGCACCTTGCTCGACGTGGCTCAGGTTGACGATGTGCAGCGCGCCCTGGACCACTCGGCCTTTGACCGCTTCACCCTGATTGCCCCCGACGGCAGCCGGCTGGTCGGGCCAGACGTCGGTGTGCCGCTCAGCGATGGCGTGCACTTCAGGGCAGACGGCTTCGAATTCAAGATTACCCAACGCGGCGACCAGCCCTGGAGCGCAATCTATGGGCTGAACTACTCGCACTTTTTCCATTCGGCCTTGTGGCCGCTGAGCAGCCTGGCCCTGTTGCTGGGCATCCTGATTACGCTGTGCTGGGGCGGTAACCGCTGGTACCGGCGCCAGGTGATCAACCCCGCGCGCCTGGCGCACGAACGCATCGCCGAAAGCGTGGCGTTCAGCCGCGTGATCATCGACACCGCGCCCACTGGCCTGTGCGTGGTGCGGCGCAGTGACGGCAAGGTGTTGATCGAGAACCAGCGGGCCCAGCAATGGCCAGGCACCGCGCGGCTGGTCTCCGCATTGACCGGTGTGCATGACAGCGCCGACAGCGGCGAGACGCACCTGGAGATCGAAGGCCGCCACCTGCAGATCGGCTTCGTCTCCACCCGTTACCAGGCCGAAGACGTGCGCCTGTATGCATTCAACGACATCACCCGGCATATCGAAGATGCCCAGTCATTAGAGGACGCCCGCCACGCCGCCGATGCCGCCAACGAGGCCAAGACGCTGTTCCTGGCGACCATGAGCCATGAAATTCGCACGCCGTTGTATGGCGTGCTCGGCACTCTGGAACTGCTCGGCCTGACCGACCTGGACCCGCACCAGAAAACCTACCTGCAGACCATTCAGCGTTCGTCCGCGACGCTGTTCCAGCTGATCAGCGACGTGCTCGACGTGTCGAAAATCGAGTCCGGGCAAATGGCGATTGAGGCCGTGGAGTTCTGCCCGCTGGACATGCTCGAAGACACCCTGCACACCTACGCCGCCTTCGCCCAGCGCAAGGGTTTGCAGCTTTACAGTTGCATCGACCCGCAGCTGCCCGACAGCGTACTGGGCGACCCGATGCGCATTCGCCAGATTCTCAACAACCTGGTGAGCAACGCGCTCAAATTTACCGACATCGGGCGCGTGGTGATCCGCGCTCGGGTCACGGCGTGCGACGCCGAGTACGTCAACCTGGAATGGCAGGTCACCGACTCTGGCGTGGGCATCCCCGAGGCGCAGCAGGCCAAGCTGTTCGATGTGTTTTACCAGGCTCCCGACACCGCCGGCGAAGGCGGCGCCGGGCTGGGGCTGCCGATTTGCCGCTGGCTGGCGCAAATGATGGACGGCGAGATCAAAGTGGTCAGCGAGCCCGGCCTGGGCAGCAGCTTCACCCTGAAAATACGCCTGCCGCTGAGCAGCGGTGCGCTGACCAACCCGCCGCTGATCGAACCCAGCGCGACGCCTGTGTATGTGCAGGCGCCGGTGCGCGAGCTGGCGCAGTCGCTGTGTGACTGGCTCAATCGCCTGGGCATTGCCGCGGCCCTGGCGGCGCCCACGCCGGAACAGGACAGCCGCCAGGCGGTGCTGGTCGATCTGCTGCCCAGCGAGCCCGCCCGCTACTGGGCCGGGCAACGCGTGCTGTGCCTGCCCGGCGCGCACAGCCCGCCGCTGCACACGGCACAGGGCTGGGTCGTGGACGTGCACGACGTACGGGCTATCGCCACCACCGTGTCGCTGGCCCAGCATGGCAAGCATGAGCAACCGCCGGCGGCCCTGCCACAAAGCGCCGGGCAGCTTGGGTTGCGCATCCTGGTGGCCGAGGACAACCCGATCAATCAGGCGATCATCAAGGAACAACTGGAGGCGCTCGGCTGCTCGGTGACCCTGGCCGCCAACGGCGAGCAGGCGCTGCAGTTGTGGCAACCGCAAGCCTTCGACCTGGTGTTGACCGATGTGAACATGCCCTTGATGAATGGTTATGAGCTGGCCCGCACGCTCAGGGCGCATGACCCGCAATTGCCGATCATCGGCGTGACCGCCAACGCCATGCGCGAGGAAGGTGTGCGTTGCCTGGCGGTCGGCATGAACGCCTGGATCGTCAAACCCCTGAGCCTGCAAACCCTGCGCGCGCAGTTGGTCAAGCTGTGCCAGGTCAAGGCGCCGGTCGAACCGCCGCCCGCGCCATTCGACGACCACGTGCAGCTGTCGGACAAGATGCGCCCGCTGTTCATCAGCAGCGTGCAGCAAGATTTGCAGCGACTCGGCGCGGCACTGGCGCAGCGTGATGCGCGCGCGCTCGCCCAACTGCTGCATTCGGCCGCCGGCGCACTGGGCGCCGTGCAGGCGCTCCCTCTGGCCCAGGCCTGCATCGAGCTGGAAAACGCACTGAACCGCGGCAGCCTCGACACCACGCTTGAGCTCAAGGTGAAGGCGGTGATGCAACGACTGTCGGCCGTCCTGGACACTCTCCAGCCCGGGCACACTTCCCTCACTTGAACTGGCACTACGGACGGCCCTTTATGAAAAAATTCAACGTGGTTATCGCGGACGATCACCCGATCGTGCTGCTCGGGGTACGCGAACTGGTGGAGCGCGACACGCGCTTTCAAGTCGTGGGCGAAGCGGTGTGTTCGGCGGGCCTGATCGAGCTGTTGCAGCGCCAGGGCGCCGACATCGTGATCACCGATTACAACATGCCCGGCGACTCACCCTACGGCGATGGGCTGAAGCTGGTGGAGTACCTGAAACGGCATTTTCCGCAGGTGCAGATTTTGATCCTGACCATGATTTCCAACCACCTGATCCTCACGCGTCTGCAAGAGTTGGGCGTGGTCGGCATCATCCAGAAAAGCCAGTTGCACACCGAGATTCAACTGGCGCTCAAGGCGATTGCGCAACAGAGCGCCTACCGCAGCCTGGAGCCGCCCAAGACCTCGGTGATCGAGACCCTCACGGCCATCGACGAGCGCTTTACCAGCTTGTCGCCCAAAGAGTTCGAGATCTTGCGTTTGTTTATTTCCGGCATGAGCGTGAGTGATATTGCGCGCAGCCAGAACCGCAGTTCAAAGACCATCAGCGCACAAAAAATATCGGCCATGCGCAAACTTGAAGTGAGCAGCGACCAGGACCTTCTCGCCTATTGCCTGGCGCGCAATATCTTCAACTAAGCACACCGTGCAAGCCATTCCCGGGCAATGGCTTGGCCCCCTGTTTGCGGGCTCCAAAACTGCCTTGCGGTGCAACTAACCCGTCTATTGCGCGGCTTATAAGAATCGTCTTATTCGCTCGCAGCGCCTGCCCTCTTATTCTTTCCTCGCAGTTCAACAACCGCATTTTCCAACTAACACTTACGGACATCATCATGAAGAAGTTTTCCCTGGCTGTTATCGCCTCGGCCATTATCGCCGCCTCCGGCAGTGCATTTGCCGATGATCCGGCACCGACGCCTACCCTGGGCGGCAGCGGTAAAATTACCTTCACCGGCGTGATCAACAACGACGCCTGCTCGGTAGACGGCGCCAACTCCGATCGCAGTATTTCGGTGGACATGGGCAACGTTTCGATCAAAGACATGGGCACCGCGGAAAACCCAACCGCCGGCCGTGTAACTGCCAAAGACTTCAACCTGAACGTCAACTGCAACCAGGGCACCAAAGTCGCGATGATCTTTGACGCCAACAACGGCGGTTCGGGCCTGGTGACCGGCAAGAACGTACTGGCGCTGAACGCCGGTTCCGCTTCGGCTAAAAACGTCGGTATCGCCCTGCTCGACAGCAATGGCAGCTTGATCGACCTCAGCTCGCAGGCCACTGCGCGCATCGAAAGCACCATGCACGGCACCGGCACTGCCGGCGGCGACGCCACCCTGAGCTTTGCGGCTGCCTACGTCACCACCGGCGCTGCCGGTGCATCCACCGCCGGTCGCGGTGATGCCACCCTGCCGTTCATCCTGCAATACGAGTAACCCCGGCGCCCCGTGCACCGAACGCGCGAGGCCACACGGCCTCGCCATTCTTTTTTGATTACACCGGATAACCCTCATGCTGCCTCGTTCTATTGCCGCATGCCTGGGGCTGCTGGGCATGCTTATGGCTACCCAGGCCGCCGCCAGCATTTCATTGAATGCCACCCGCATCGTGTTCGATGGCGACCACAAAGAAGCCAATATCACCGTGCGCAACGGTAACCAGGATGTGTTGATTCAGTCCTGGGTCGACATGAATGACTCCAGCGGCAGCCGTGCTCCGTTTGCCGTCACCCCGCCACTGGCCCGGGTGTTCGCCAAGGAACAGCAACTGCTGCGCATCTTGTATGAAGGCACGGGCATGCCCACGGACCGCGAGTCGGTGGTGTGGTTGAACGTGCAGGAAATCCCCAAGGCCAGCGAGACCGAGAACACCTTGCAGTTGGCCATTCGCCAACGCATCAAGATTTTTTTCCGCCCTGCCGGCCTGACCGGCAGTGCGTTGCAGGCGCCTGCACAGCTGGAGTGGGCATTGGTCAAGCACGGCGCGCAAACGCTGTTGCAGGTGAAAAACCCGACGCTGTACCACGTGTCCATGGCCGACGTTAAGGTGCAGGCACAACTGGCGAGCGACTCGACCATGATCGCGCCCGGCGAGCAAAGACAGTTCGCGCTCAAGACGGCGCCAGCGCCCGGCCCGGTGCAACTGTCGTTTTCCAGCATCAATGACTACGGCGCACAGAACCATTACACCGCGCCACTTTCGGGCATCGCTGCACACGCCACCGAAGCACGCCTCAACCCCTAAGCACTTTCTCTAACCCACAGGCTCACGTTGCGTGCGTGTTCGCGTGCCCGCCTGTTCGCCAATCAGGGATGTCACAGGTCTTCGCATGTCTTTTCTTTCCAGTAACAGGCCCGCGCGTGGCGCACTGAAGTTGAAGACGCTGTCGTTCGCGATTGCCGCCGGCCTGCCGGCCTGGGCGATGGCCGAGGACACTGCGCAAACCTTCAACACCACGTTCCTGCAAGGCTCGCAGTCAACGGTCGACCTGCAGCAATTGCTCTCGGCCAACAGCGTGCTGCCGGGCAATTACCGCGTCGACCTGTACAGCAACGAAGTGCTGGTGGGCCGGCGCGATATCGACTTCAAGCGCAACCCGAAAAACGACCGGGTCGAAGCCTGCCTGACCCTCGACCTGCTCAAGCAGCTGGGCATCGACATGCACCGCCTCCAGGCCGAAGGCAAAATCGACCCGCAGCAGCCGCAGGAATGCTATGCCCTCGCCGAGATGATCGAGGAGGCCAGCGTGCGTTACGACAGCAGCCGCCTGCGCCTGATGGCGAGCATTCCGCAGGTGGCCATGCAGCGCGGCATGCGCGGTTACGTCGACCCGCAATTGTGGGACGACGGCGTGCCCGCAGCGTTTATCAACTACCAGCTCAACAGCAGCCGCACCGCCGGCGACTACAAAACGCGCCTCTCCAATAACCTCGGCCTGCGCAACGGCATCAACCTGGGCGCGTGGCGCCTGCGCAATGAATCGAACTTGAGCGGCGGCACCGGGCGCTCGAACACTTACACCAGCAACCGTACTTACCTGCAGCACGACGTGACGGCGATCAAGGGCCAGTTCAGCGCCGGTGAGATTTTCTCCGACACCGACCTGTTCGACAGCGTGCGTTATCGCGGCCTCAAACTGGCCTCCGATGACGGCATGCGCGCCGACAGCGAGCGCGGTTATGCGCCGGTGATCCGTGGCGTGGCGCAGACCAACGCGACGGTGGAAATCCGCCAGAACGACTACATCCTCTACACCGCCAACGTCGCGCCGGGGCCATTCGAGATCAACGACATCTACCCCAGCGGCTCCAACGGCGACCTGCAAATCACCGTGATCGAAGCCGACGGCACGCGCCGCGTGACGATGCAGGCGTTTTCCAGCTTGCCGATCATGGTGCGTGAAGGCCAGGTCAAGTACAGCCTCTCGGCGGGTACCTTCAAGAGCAACGCCGACGGCCTGGCGAGCCCGCGTTTTCTCAGCGGCACCCTGGCGTACGGCCTGACCAGCAACCTCAGCGGAATTGTCGGGTTGCAGGCCAGCGAGGACTACAACGCACTGTCCATTGGCGCCGGCAAGAACACCTCGTTCGGCGCTTTCTCGCTGGACACGACGCACTCCTCCAGCAAGGCGCAGGGGAAAACCACTCAGGGCAGCAGCGTGCGGGCGCTGTATGCAAAGACTTTCACTGGCACCGACACCAACTTCACCCTGGCCGCCTACCGCTACTCCACCGAGGGCTACCGCACCCTCAGCGACCATGTCGAAGACAACAGCCAGGATGTGCGTGTGCGCACCGGCCACTCAAAAACCCGCACCGACCTGACCATCAACCAGAGCATCGGGCGCAACAACGAATTTGGCAGCGTGTACGTGAATGCCAGCGACCAGCGCTACTGGAACCGCGGCGGCTCGCAGAGCTTTTCGGCCGGCTACACCAGCAACTGGGGCGACCTGAGCTACAACCTCGGCGTAACGCGCACCAAGCAGATTGTCACCTGGGGCCAGCCGAGCAGCGACACGCAATTGAACCTGTCGATTTCGTTCCCGCTGGGCAGCCAGGCCCGCGCGCCGCGCGCGTTTGTCACCACCAGCCGGCAGCACGGCGACACCACCACGCAGGCGGGCATCAATGGCTACGTTGCCGATACCAGCGACACGTTTTATTCGGTGCAGGCCGGCCACAGCGACACCAGCGGGGATTCCGGTTCGGTGAACATCAACAGCCGGACGTCCGTGGCGGATGTGAGCCTGGGCTACAGCCAGGGCCAGGGTTACAACTCGCAGAACCTCAACCTCGCCGGCTCCGTGGTCGCTCACGCAGGCGGTATCAACCTGGGGCAGACGGTCAGTGAGACGTTCGCACTGGCCGAAGTGCCAGGCATCTCCGGCGCGAAGATCAGCAGCTACAGCGGCGTAGAGACCGGCTATAACGGCTATGCAGTGATCCCCAATGCCCAGCCTTACCGGGTGAACTGGGTCAGCCTGGACACCCGCGACCTGGGCGGCAATGTGGAAATCACCAACGCCACCCAACAAGTGGTGCCGCGCCGTGGCGCGATCGTGGTGGCGCACTACAGCGGCACCACCGGGCGCCGGGTGTTGTTCGAGTTGTTTGATGCGCAGCACAAGCCTCTGTCGTTCGGGGCTTCGCTGGAAGATTCGGCCGGCAAGCAACTGGCGATTGCCGACCCGAATGGCAATGCGCTGGCGTTGGTGGAAGAGGATCAGGGCACGTTGATCATCAAGTGGGGCGATCAGCAGTGCAGCGCAAGCTATGCGTTGGCGCCGCAGAACAAGGCGCTGAACTATGAGCGCCAGGCGTTGGTGTGTGGGCCTTGAAGGGGAGTTCTCTATAACATCTAACTGATGTTTGGAGATCCAATTGTGGGAGCGGGCTTGCTCGCGAAGGCAGTGTATCAGTTGATATATCCGGCGACTGATACTCCGCCTTCGCGAGCAAGCCCGCTCCACATGGGTCATGTGTTTAGGCTAAGGTGCTGCCGATGCGCCCTCCTCTTCGAGACTTGCCCATGCGTAACCTGATTTTCGCCGGTGCCTGCCTGCTGGCCACAGCCCTCGCAGGCTGCCAGCAAACCCCACCGGCCAACGACCAACTCGACGCCGTGCTCTGGACCCAGACCTCCATCGAGCACGAGTTGATCTACCGCCAGCTGTTCGCCAACGCCACCCGCCAGCTCGACGTGGCCCTGGCCGATCCGACCTGGGACGCCCTGCCCTTGCCGCCACGCAACCTCAACGGCCTGCCCCCGGCCGTGGTGGTCGATATCGACGAAACCCTGCTCGACAACGTGCCGCTCAATGCCCGCGACATCATCAACAACCAAGTCTATTCATACGCACGCTGGAACACCTGGGTCGACCAGGCCAAGGCCCAGGCGTTGCCGGGCGCAGTGGCGTTTCTGCAAGCGGCCGAGCAAAAAGGCATCAAGGTTTACTACCTCACCAACCGCGAACACAGCCAGGTCGCGGCCACGGTCGCCAACCTGCGCCTGCGCGGCTTCCCGGTGGACAGCGACGAGCAAGTGCTGGCCGCCAGCACGCCGACCGGCCACTGCGAAAGCGCGGGCTATGGCAAGAACTGCCGCCGCCAATGGGTCGCAAACAATGCCCGCGTGCTGCTGATGGCGGGTGATTCGCTGGGGGACTTCGTGCAGGCCGAACACAACACCCTCGCGGACCAGCGCAAGGCCGTCGCTCCCTATGTGAAATGGCTGGGGCAGCGTTGGTTCCTGCTGCCCAACCCGAGTTATGGCAACTGGTACAGCGCCCCGTACGGGGATGATGAGCAATTGCCGTTCGAGCAGAAACGCAAACTCAAGCAGCAGGCGTTGCAGCTGCAGGAGTAAGACGCTGGAACGCTGGCCGCTCGCGCAGGAAAAAAGGCAGTAAGCGCCTGCCGCATGCATGTGCACCTACCTGTCCGTTCAGTCAGTGCCCATGGCCGCGCAACTTTGGCAAACTACGGCGCGACGCTGCCGCTGCGTGCAGCCCAACAAGGATGGAACAATGACTGGCATGGACTCGATCATTCGACAATTTTCTGCCGAAGGCGCCACCCATCTCTACTCCAGCCCGCCCTCGGTGTTGACACCCGCCGACCTGTACCGTGCCAAGAGCGATGGGCCTTTCCGAGAGGCTATCGCCGGCAGCAATATTTACCTGATCACCGCGCGGCGGCGGGTGCTGATCAACCCTCATGACATCTACCTGCTCGGGCGATCGGCGCACGGCAGTTTTATCGTGATGGATGAACAGGGCGTGCAGTCCATCCCCTTCCGTTATGACATCCCACGGATCGGGCCTGACGATCAGGATGAGATTGAACAGGTGTTCGTCGCGCCCAACGGCACGCACCTGACCATCCTGTCGACCTCACGGCAAATGACCACCGCCGCGCATATCGTGGTGGCCAACGCCACCAGTGCCCTGCAAGCAGACCATCGGGACATGAACGTGCTCTATGTCGGCCAGGGCATCGGCAAGATTCACGCGCGTACGGCGGTGGACCGGTTGTTGAACCACACCACCTTGCAACGCATCCTGGCAGAAACTTCGACCAACAGCCCGGAGCTGGAGGTTTCCATTCTGCTCTACCGGTTCGAGCACGGCCGGACGATGATCAGCAACGGCGGTGACTTCAACGCTGAACCGACGGCCAGCGAACAACAGGACTCGGCGCATTTCGACCGCCTGCGCAGCGTGCGTTTGAATCGCGATGAGGTCATCACGCTGGCGGAAGCGGCGCTGATCAATCACTTCAAGCCGCATTACAACACGTTGCTCAAGGCCACGAATTTCGCCGCCAGCAACAAGATCAAACCGCTGAAAAAACTGCTCGCCAAGGGCATCACCGGGCTGACCGTAGAGATCTGCAGCGCCACGCTCAACGCCCGACTGGGCACCCGCGACGCGCTGCCCATGGCATTGAACACCTTCATGCCGGCCGACGTCCTTGAGGGCTGCAACCTCGACACCGAGCAGCAAAAGCAAGCCTGGGCTGAAGAACTGCGGGTCATGGCGCACACGCACTACGCGAGTTTCCCCCTGACCACACCCCAGGAGCGCGACACCTTCATGCATGGCATGGTGTGGATGGGCGAGTCGGTGCGCGAACAGATCTGGCCACTGCCCGGCAAGGGTGCCTAGGTACCTGCCAACAAATGATGCTCCTGTAGCAAGCGGACTTGTTGTGTCTGCCGGACGTGTTGTGGCGAGCGGGGCTGTTGTGGCGAGCAGGCTTGCCCCGCGTTGGACTGCGCAGCAGCCCCAAAACCTGACGACGCGGTTTACCCGTTATACCGCGGCGGTTGGATTGGGAGCGCTTCGCACTCCAACGCGGGGCGAGCCCGCTCGGCACAGTAAGCCCGCTTGCCACAACAGCCCCGCGCGCCACAACAAGCCAGCTCACTTCAAATCAAAGGGTACGGGCCGCGATAGCTTCGACTTCCACCAACGCCCCCGGCAAGGGCAACGCCACCACTTGCAACGCCGTACGCGCCGGCTTGTTCGGCTGTTCAGGCGTGCCAAAGAACTGCGTATAACCACGCTGCAACCCGGCAAAGTCCAGCTTGCCACCGGTTTCTTCAGCGCCGACCAGAAACACCCGCAACTGCACGATATCGCCCAGGTCCAGGTCTTGTTGTTGAAGGATCTTGCGCAGCTTGTTGAACACCGACACCGTCTGCACTTCGGTGCTGCCGTACGCGGCTGGCGTGCCTGCCGGTGCCTGCGCGTCGGCAAGATCCGGTAGGGTGCCGCTGACGAAAATCAGGCTGGCAGACGCCTGCACAGTCACGGTTTGCGAGATCGGAAAATCACCGACGCTGGTACGTTGAATGCTGTCGCTCATGAGGATGCTCCTTAAGACGCGGCCAATGCCGCACGCTGTGTTTGTTGCGTCACGCGGTCCGCCAGTTGCGCAACCACATGGCGCGCCGAGTTGGCCGCCGATTCCTGCCAGATGCCCACGCCGCTTTGCACCAGACCATCCCCGGCGAAGTACACGCGGCCATGGGCCTGTTCAAGCAAGGCACTGGCGTCGGCGGGGAAGTGTTCGCGTTGCAGCCACGGGCCTTCGCTGTAGGGAATCTGTTCCCAGGACACGGCCAGCGGGTTGCGCAGGTGTTTGGCGTAACCCGGATGCAACAGCTCCACGGCCTCCCTGGAGGTGGCGTACTGCTTATCGAACGGCTGCGCGCCAAACACGTCGGCGCCCTCCCCGGTCACGTATCCGGCCACCAGCAAGCCTTCGCGGGTGTTGAGGTCGTTGCTCGGGTACCAGAGCAGGCGCGCCGGGTGTTCGATCCAGGACAGGCCGCCGTAGGTGCGGTAGTCGGTTTCCCAGAAGCGCGGCGATTGCCACGCCACTTTGGTGGCCTGGTCACTGCGGGTGCTGAGCAGCGCGGCTTTGATCGGGTCGCTGAAATCGGTGTCGAGTTTGGCCAGCAGCGGCAGCGGTAAGGTCGAGACCAGGTAATCAGCGCGCACCACCTGTTCGCGGCCGCTGTGTGTGTGGTGGTAAGTCACCGCCACGCCATGTTCCAGCTGACGGACCTGCCTGACCTGCGCGCCCAATTGCACGTGTTCGCTGACGCGCTGGTAGAAAGCGTCGGTGATGCGGTCCATGCCGCCGACCGGCTGGAACATGGTTGCCGAGAACTCAGGGAACTCGGTGTGCAATAACGCGCCCCACAGTTCGGGGTGCAGCAAGCGGTCCAGCGCCAGCGGGCTGCGGCTGGCGGGCAATGCGCCGGGATGCGCGGGCGATTCCAGGTGACCGGCGCGCAGGCTGCCCTCATAGGCCAGTTCTTGCGACAGATCGCCGTAGACCTGCAAGAAGGCCAGCAAGCGCGTGCGCTCTTCGCTGCTTAGCACATCATCGAGTGCATCACGCTGCACGGCCTTGGCCAGCAAGCCGGACAAGTGCCCGCGCGCATCGTTGATCGCCTGGCCAACGGTGAATGCCGGCTGTTGCAGGTCCGGGCGCACCTGCGCGCCATGGCTGCTGTTGACCAGCACTTCCAGCGGCACGCCCAGCTCGCTGCAGTAATCCAGAATCGTACGGTGCTGGCTGGGAATCCTGGCCGGGCCTGCGTTGAAATACAGGCCCTGATCGAGTGCCACGGTTTGCGTGCGGCCGTCCTTGTAGTCCACGCGGTCGCCATGGCGCAGGGTCCAGGTGCGCCCGCCGACGCGATCGCGCGCTTCCAGCACTTGCACACTGAACCCGGCGCGGGTCAGTTCCAACGCAGTGACCAGCCCGGCAATCCCCGCGCCCAGCACCAGCACGCGGGTGCCCTGCCCCAGGCCGGGCTTGAGTTTCAGCGGCTGCGGGCGTCGGTGCGACGACGGCCCCAGCCCCAATACCGCCAGTGCATCCTTGACGGCCGGCTCACCGCCTACCGCGGCGATGCTCGACAGCGCTTCACGTCGTGTCAGTCCCATGATCGATGCTCCTAGTCCGGCAGGCCCGGTGGGTTGATCAGCGACGTGTCGACGCGCTCGATGTCCAGGCCCCAGCGTTGCAACACCTGTTCGTATTGGCCGCCGGCAATCGCGCCTTCAAGCGCCGTGTGAATCGGCTGGACCAGACCGTTGTCCTTGCGTGTGGTCACGGCGATATCCGCTTTCAGCGGCCAGCCACCATTGACCGTGCCGACAAGCTTGATGCCACCGGTGATGGCCGCCGAATAGGCGTACACCGAGTTAGGCCCGAACAGCGCATCGCTGCGCCCCGATTGCACCGCCAGCTGCGCGGCGGCCTGGTCGTCGAAGTACTGCAACAGCGCAGGCTTGATGCCGGCCTTTTCATTCGCCTCGTTCCACGCCAGCAGGACTTTTTCCTGGTTGGTGCCAGAGCCGACAATGATCTTCAGCCCGGCAATGTCCGCGGCCTGCTTGATCGCGGTGATCTTGCTGGTGCTCTTGACGTAAAACCCCAGCACATCCTGGCGATACGTGGCGAAGTCAAAACGCTTCTTGCGCGCTTCGGTCACGGTGACGTTGCTGATCACCGCGTCGTATTTGCCTGAGCTGACGCCCAGCGGCCAATCCTCCCAACTGGTCTGCACCACGTTGAGTTGCAGGCCAAGGCTGTCGGCGATCAGCTGCGCGGTGTCGGCCTCGCTGCCGATGGTGGTCTTGTCGTCATTGGCCAGCAGCGCCAGCGGTGGCCCGGCCACGCCGGACACAGCCACGGTGAACTTGCCCGGCTGGGCGAACTTGAAGCCCGGCGGAATCTGCGCAATGGCTGCTTCGTTGCGCGGCACATGAATGCGCACGCGGTCGGGGCTGAGGTCGACCTGTTGCACGGCGAAAGCGCTTTGCGCGGTGCTGACGGCAAGCGCCAGCAGGGCCACGCGGGCGGTATGGATGAACATGGCAGTCACTCCTTGAACTAAAGCACCTTGCCGAGAAAGGCCACGGTGCGGGGATGTCGGGGTTGGCGAAAAATCTGCTCGGGCGGGCCCTCTTCGATCAGTTGGCCGTCGCATAGGAACACCACGTGGGCGGCCACCTCACGGGCGAAACCGATCTCGTGAGTGACGATCACCAGGGTCACGCCCAGTTGGGTCAGGCCCTTGATCACATCGAGCACCTCGCCCACCAGTTCCGGGTCGAGGGCTGAAGTGGGTTCGTCAAACAGCAGCACCTTGGGGTCCAGTGCCAAGGCGCGGGCGATGGCCACGCGCTGTTGCTGCCCACCGGAGAGCTGGCGCGGGTAGGCATCGACCTTGTCCGCCAAGCCAACTTTGGCCAGCAACTCGGCGGCCTTGAAGTGGGCTTCGGCTTTACGCCAGCGTTTGTGGGCCAACGGCGCTTCGGCGATGTTTTCCCAGGCGGTGAGGTGCGGGAACAGGTTGAAGTTCTGGAACACGAAGCCCACGTCGATGCGCCGCTTGAGAATCTCGCGCTCTTTCAATTCGTAGAGCAGGTCCCCCTTGCGCCGATAGCCGACGTATTCACCGTCGATGGTGATGTGCCCGCTGTCGATCTTCTCCAGGTGGTTGATGGTGCGCAGCAAGGTGGATTTGCCCGAACCGGACGGCCCGAGAATCACCGTGACCTTGCCCGGGTCAATGGTCAGGTCGATGTCGTTGAGCACCTGCTGATTGCCAAAGCGCTTGCCCACGCCCTGGATCTGGATGCGCCCCGCGCGTGCTTCACTCATGGGTTTTCTCCTTGAGCCAGCGGCGGATGCGTTGCAGCGGCGTCGGCGGCAGCACGCGCGCGGTGCCACGCGCAAAGTGGCGCTCGACATAATACTGGGCGCTGGTCAGCACGGTGGTGATGATCAGGTACCACACGGTGGCCACGATCAGCAGCGGGATCACTGCCTGGGTGCGGTTGTAGATGACCTGCACGGTGTAGAACAGCTCCGGCAAGGCCAGCACGTAGACGATGGACGTGCCCTTGACCAGGCCGATGATTTCGTTGAAACCCGAGGGCAGAATCGAACGCAGCGCCTGGGGCAGGATGATCCGGAAGATACGCCGCGAGGCCGGCAAGCCCAAAGCTGCCGCCGCTTCATGCTGGCCGGCATCCACGCCGATCAGGCCGCCGCGAATGATCTCTGCCGCGTAGGCCGCTTGCATCAGGCTCAGGCCCAACACCGCCACGGTGAATTGACTGAGCACATCCACCGTCGACCATTCGGCGAACACCACGCCGGTGAACGGCACGCCGAGTACGATGTGGTCATACAGGTAGGCAAAGTTGTAGAGGATGATCAGCACCAGCAGCGCCGGCATCGAGCGGAAAAACCAGATGTAGCCCCAGGCCAACGCCGCCAGCAGCGGCGAGCCCGACAGCCGCGCCAGGGCCAATGCCGTGCCGAGGATGATGCTGAACACGGTGCTGAGCATTGTCAGCAACAGCGTCTGGCCCAGGCCACGCAGCACCGACGGCGAGAAGAACCACTGGCCGAACACGCCCCACTCCCAACGCGGGTTGGTGGCCAGCGAATGCACGATGCCCAGCAGCACCAGCGCGGCGAAAATCGACCCGGCCCAGCGCCACGGGTGCCGGGCCGGCACCACGTGCAAGGCTTTGATCGGCGTTGCGACACGCGCCTGGCGAACCGGGTAGTCGGAGACCTCATCGATCAGGTCATAGGTTTTGGCGACAATGGGCATGGTCTATTCCTCGCGAGTTGCGGCCTTAGAAGGCGTAAGTCAGCCGGGTGTAGTAGTACCCGCCGGTAAAACCGTAGGGCGAATACGTGCCGTAGCTGGCGAGCATGGTGCTGCTCGGCACGCCTTGTTTTTTGGGGTATTGGTCGAACAGGTTCTTGGCGCCGACGGCGACGTTCAGGTCTTTGGTGAGGTTGTAGCCAAGGTCGAGGTCGGTGATCCACTTGGCGCTGTAGACCCGGTCGAGGCTGCGGTTGGCGGAAACGTTGACCTCTTTGTAAGCGCCGTAACGGGTCAAGGCCAGGTTGAGGTTGAAGCGGTCAATGCTCCAGTCACCGCCCAGGATCAGCTTGGTCTTGGGCTGCACATCGGTGATCAGGCCGCGGGCCTGGCGGTCCATCAGGTCATAGGAGGTGCCGAGGATGTCGGTGGACGCCTTGTAGTTGAGGATCTTGGTCTGGTTCCAGTTGAACGCGGCCGTCCACTTCAGCGAGCCGTACGGGCCGATGTCCTGGTTGTAGTTGCTGACCAGGTCCACGCCTTTGGTGCGGGTGTCGGCGCCGTTGATGAAGTACTGGCCGCCGGAGGTGGAGTTGATGCCGTTGTTCTGCAAGACCTGGGTGACTTCCGGGCCCAGCAGGGTGCCGGTCAGGGTGATGCGGTCACGCAGGTTGATCACGTAGGCGTCGGCGGTGAAGTTCAAGCGGTCGGTGGGCGTGAGGGTGAAACCGAGGCTGAAGTTGGTCGAACGCTCGGGTTTCAAGCCCTCGGCGCCCAAGGCCTTGGCCGCCGCCGACCCCACGGGCAACACGCCGTAGTTGATCGATTGATACACGCCGTCGACCACGCCATAGGTCGTGGAGCGCGCGCTGAACAGGCTGTTGGCCAGGGACGGCGCGCGAAAACCATTGCTGACCGTGGCGCGCACGGCGAACTGCGGGGTGAAATCGTAGCGCGTGGTCAGCTTGCCGCTGCGGGTTGTGCCGACGCCTTCGTTGTAATGCTCATAGCGCAACGCGGTGCCCACGTACCAGTCCGGCAGCGGGTTGAAGCCCACATCGACATAGCTGGCGAGGCTGTTGCGCGAGGCGCTGCTCTCTTCCGCCGGTGAAATGCCGTTGGTGACCTGCGCCCCGGACGACGCGCAATTGCCCGGCGCCACGCAGTAACCGCCATTGGCATAGGACGCGTAGTCACCGGCCTGCACCTCATAGGTGTCGCGCCGATGCTCGAAGCCGTAAGACAGGTCCAACGGCTTTTGCAGGCCAATGTCGAAGCCGCGCTTGAAGTCGAGGTTGGTGGTCAGCTCGGTGGAAATCCAGGTGCCGGAGGTGAAGCTGTTGGGCGTGTACTCGCCCAGCGACGGGTTCTGGTTGTGGGTGGTGCCCTGCTCCGCTTCGTTGCGCCCGTAGGTGGTGGACAGGTCCCAGTCCCACGCGCCGACCGTGCCCTTGCCGCCGAACGCGGCCTGGAAATCATCCTCATCGATGTACCAGGTCGGCGTGTAGCCGGCCGGGTAACCATTGGGCCCGGTAGTGATGGTGTTGGTGATGGTCGGCAAGCGGAAGTTCTGGCCTTGCTCGGCCTTGCGCCGCGAGTAGGTGGTGAAGGAATACAGGCTCAAACTGTCATCAATCGGCAGCTCGGCGTTGTAGCCCAGGGTCAGCAGGTTGGTCTTGGGCGTGCCGTAGCCGCCATAAGTGGACTTGCCCGCCAGGCCATAGGCTTGCTCGTAGGTGTAACCGTTGGCGCTGGCCTTGTTGTCGTCATTCTGGCTGCGTGCGTCCAGGGCCAACTGCACGATGCCGCCGTTGCCGATTTCGAAACCCTTGTTGAGGCTTTGCTGCACGGTCTGTTTCTTGCCGTCGTAACCCTGGCCGATGTTGGTCACAGCGGTGCCGCTGGTGTCGGCCTTGAGGATCACGTTGATCACCCCGGCAATGGCGTCCGAGCCGTATTGGGCGGCAGCGCCGTCGCGCAGCACTTCAACGTGGTCGATGGCGCTGATTGGGATCAGGTCCAAGTCAGCCGGAGCCGCGCCGGTGTTGATGCCGTTGATGTTCAGGGTGGCGCTGGTGTGACGGCGCTTGCCGTTGACCAGCACCAGCACTTCGGCGGCACTCAGGCCGCGCAGGTTCGGGGCGCGGGCAATACCGCTGGCGTCCCAACCGGTTTTTTCCGGCAGGGTCAGCGACGGGATCACCGCGCTCAAGGCTTCCATCAAACCGGGCTTGCCAGTGTTTTGCAGTTGCTTGGCGCTGACGACATCGATTGGCACCGGGCTGCTGGTGACGGTGCGCTGCTCGGCGCCACGGTTGCCGGTGACCACCACGGTGGACAGGGTGCTGTCGTCCTGGGCCTGAGCTGCACTCGCCAGCAGGGCCAGCGCCAGGGCGGTGGTGGGGTGTAAAACGTGCTTCATGGCCACTCCAGACTTTCCAGATCGCGAAGTCGGGCGCTCGCGCGGTCGGGCGCGGTGCTCGGATTTTTCGAGGGTGTTTCGGCGATTGGAAACTAGGTGTGGGGCGAGCGAGGGGTTTGAATGGGCAACATACGTTGAACTCCGTTCCAACGATTCTGCCGCAGGGTCTTTACCCGGTTATGGCGCGCAGAATCTGAATCACGCTGGGTACCATCCGAGGTCAGGGGTAGGCTGTTGCGATCAAACATAACGGAATGGATTTTAAAAATATAATGCTATTTGGGCATAAGCTAATATTCTCCAATTTCATTATTTATTAATAATTTTATTCGTATTGGTAATGTCTTCTTGAGATCAAGCGCGGGTCGCCAGCGTGGTTTAACTGAGCACCCAGGATCAAAATCTACAGCTCGGCGGGCTGACAGCCGACCTGATCCTGGAGGCTGCACTCAATCAAATGTCGGAGCTGGCTTGCCTGCGATGCAGACGACTCGGTGTATCAGGCATACCCGGTTGATGCCATCGCGGGCAAGCCCGCTCCCACATTTGGATCTCTGTGCATCAGATAGAGATGTGTTGCTGTGCTTTTGCTTCTACCACTCAGGTCGGCTACCAGGCCGCCGTGCTCTGCTTTTCCAAAGCCTGCGTGAGGGCACACCGAGCCCAGGCGAAGTGCCGAGTGGTGGGGCGAGGACCTTTTGGTTACTTTTGGGTCCGTACAGGTCCTTCCAAAAGTGACCCGCTGTAAGAGCGCAACCCATAGCGGCCGTTACCGCAGCAACGGATATCTACACGAGCTACCGCCATCTCAGGCGACCCAACTCCCACATTTTCCACCCCATTGCTTCACTTCATCTCGCCGGCCGCAGCAACTGCATCTGCTGGCGATAATCATCCGTCACCTGCCGCGCCTGGCTGCTGCTGGTAATCACCCGAGGCGTAATCAACACAATCAACTCCGTGCGATCCTTGGACTTGCTGGTGTTACCAAACAACCACCGCAACCCGGGAATCTTGCCCAGATACGGCACAGCACTGACACTCTGCGCGTTGTCCTGCTTGATCAACCCGCCCAGCAATACCGTCTGCCCACTTTGCACCGCGACCTGCGTCGACACCGACCGCGTCGATATCCGCGGATTCACCGGCGTATCACTGGTACCACTCTGAGTTTCGGCATCACTGACCTGCTGCTGAATATCCATGTACACCAACCCGCCCGGATTAATGCGCGGCACCACATCCAGAATCACCCCGGTCTGCACGTACTCGACGCTGCTCAAGGTGGAATCGGCGTTGCCGGTATTCACCGTGGTCTGACTGATAGGAATGTTATCCCCCACCTGAATCTGCGCCGGCTGGTTATTCATCACCACCAACGACGGCGCCGACAGCACCTGAGTACGCCCATTGGTCTCCAACGCATGCAACGCCACCTGCAAATTGGTGCTGACAAACGAATAAAACAACGAATCCGACGCCCCCAGCCCTGCCCCGCCGCCCCCGAGCGCCCCCTGGCTGCCCGAGGCATTCGCCACCGTATTACTTCCGGAATTCCCCGCCAGGCGCCCCAGATACCACTGCACCCCAAGGTCCAGTTCCCCGGTCAACTTGACCTCAAGAATGCGCGTCTCGATCTGCACCTGAAGCGGCGGATTATCGAGGCGTTTGATCGCCGCTTCGATCTCCTTCCACTGCGCCGGACGCGTGCGCACCAGCAGTTGGTTACTGCTCTTCTGCGCAGTAATCCGAGTTCCGGCTTCAAGACTTTTATCCGCCGCAGGCGCAGCAACGTCCGGTGCTTGCTCAGGCTCCTCGGCAGGCGGCGGCGCATCTTGCAACCCGCCGGAATTGCTGTTGAGCGACGACAACGTCGCCGTGCGCAAACCCGGCGCAACCTTCGCCGGCGCGTCGTCCTTGATCGCGTCATTGCCATAGATCTGGCGCAGGTACCTGGCCAGGTCCGAAGCCTTCATATTGCGCACATCGTAGACATACATCTGCGGCTCGTTACCGCCGCCCTCGTCGATGGTGCGGATCCAGTCACCCACCTCGCTGAGGTACTGCGGCTGTGAAGAAATCGCCACCACCGAATTGGTGCGCTCAATCGGCAAAAACCGCAGCATGCCCGCCAACGGCATGCCACTGTCCGGGCCGAACATGGCTTGCAGCTCGGGCATCAACTCGGCCACTGACGCGCGTTGCAGGCCGAACACGCCCACCGACATGCCCTTGAGCCAGTCCACATCAAAGGTGTCGATGGTCTCCTGATAGTTGGCCAGTTCCTCCGCGGTGCCGGCCAGGCTGAGGATGTTGCGCGCCGGGTCCACCAGCAAAAACGCGTTCTCGCGGGCAAACGGCTTGAGCAACTTTTGCATCTCGGTGGCGGAGATATACCGCAGTGGGAACAAACGCGCAGAGAGGCCGCTGGACGGCACAGCCACGTGCATTTGCGGCACCAGCTTGCCGGCCACGGCCTGGTCGGCGGGCAGGATCACATAGCGCTGGCCCTGGCGGATCATCGCGTTGTCGGTCCAGGACAGCAGGGTTTCCAGAATCGACAACGCCTGCTGCTTGTCCACCGGTTTGGAGGTGGAGAAGCTGACGTTGCCCTTCACGCCTTGGGCGATGCTGTAGTTTTCGTGCAGCAGGTCGCCCATCACGCTGTTGATCACCGCTTCGATGGGCTGGTCGGCGAAATTGAACACGATGTCGCCGCCCTGCTCCTTCGCGCTCGGTGTTGCGGTGGGCGGGCGCACGAATTGCTGGTTGCCACGGATCACCTGGCGCTGTGGCGCTGGCCTGGCTGCAAGCGGTGGGCTTTCAGGCGCAGGCGCCGCAGTCGGCGGCCGTTGTGAACCGGTGCCCTGCATGGCTTCGTGCAGCAGCTCGTCGTCCGCGTCGGGGCGGTCGGGGAAGGCGCCACAGCCACCCAGTGCGAGGGCGGTGGCCAGGCAAAATGTTGAAGTGCGCATGTCGATCAAGGGAGGGGCTCGCGGGGAAGAGTAATCGGGGGCCGGGTGGACGGCGGCGGCAGGCGTTTGGCATAGAGGTGCAAGGTTTGCGTGCGGCCATCCAGGGCAAAACGGGCGTATTGCGGCGTCAGGTGTTCCAGGCGCCAGCCGTTGGGCAGCGTCTGGCCCAGGCGCACGGTCAGCGGGCGGCCGTCGGCCTGCTTGAGCATCGCCATTTGCAGGTTGCCAGTGATCATGATGCCGCTGAGGGTCAGGTTGGCCAGGCTCGAGACTCGGGCTTTGCCTACCACGCTGTCGGGGCTGCGATCAGGGCTGAACAGCGGCGTTTGCCACGTGGCGGCGAGGCTGTCGAGTGTCACGCTTGGCGCCACGCGCGCACTGACCGCAGGGTGCGCACGCGCGACGGGTTCGGGCAGCCACTGCGGTTGATCGCCGATGCTGCTGAGGATGACCGCCATCAGCACGCCGAGTAACCCGGCCAAGCCGAGCAAGCCCCACTCCAGGGGGCGCAGGGCGCCGATCATCGCGCCACCTGCGGTTGCAGATAGCCGCGCACCAACAGGTGCACCAGCAGTTTTCCCGCCCCACCGCTGGCTGGCGCCTGCTGGCCGCGACGGATGCGCAGCTCATCCACAAACAAAAACGGCGGCTGGTACTCCAGCTCATGCAGCACGGCTTCCAAGGGCTCGATGGCGCAGTTCAGGGTCAGGCTGACTTTGACCTGGCGATACGGCTCGCCCTCGTCCTGCTCGGGGGTGATGGGCTTGCGTTGGGTCAGGCTGCAGCCGCCGCCGAGCGTGGCGTGGCTGTTGATCAGGTCGGCAAGACGCTGCATCAGGTCGGCGGCCACCACGTCAGGGTCATCGCCCGGCAACAGGCTGGTGCTGCTGGCCGGGTCCTGGCGGGCCTGTTGAAGTTGCTGGCGCAGCGCATCGCCCTGGCGCACCACGCCGGCGTAGCGTTGCTGCTGCTCGCGCAACTGCTCGGCCTGTTCGCCCATGTCACGCAAGGGGCCGGCGAACCAGCTGTCGATCAACAGCCAGTAGGCCGCGCCGACGACCACGGCCAGCAATAGCAAGGCCGCGCCGCGACGTTCACGGGGTGTGAGGGGTCGGCGCATCGGCGGCCTCCTGGCGTAGGTGGGCACGCAAGGCAAACTGGTCCTTGCCGGTGCGCGCATCGGGTTGAATCACCCCTTCGAACTGGGCGTTTTCCAGGCTGTGACAACCCTTGATGCGGGTGATCAGCGCGCTGGCCTTGGCGCTTTGCCCGGAGATGGAAATCTCGCCGTCCTTGACGTCCAGCTGGTCGAGCCAGGTGTCGGCGGGCAGGCAGGTGGTGAGGTCATTGAGCAACGCGGCCAAGGGCGGCTGCGCCAGTTTGCGCCGGGTCAGGTATTGCGCCGCGCCACGGGTATTGAGCAGTTGCTGGCGCAAGGCGTGCACCTCGGCAACCTGGGCTTTTTGCTGCTGCACGCTGGCGCGCATGGCGTCGAGCACGCGCTGGCGGTCGTTGAGCCACAGCAACATCGCCGCAATCAGCAAGGCGCCGCACAGCCACGGCAGGCTGCGTTGCAGGCCTTTGCCGGTGGGGCGTTGGCGCGGGCGCAGTGGCGCGGGGAGCAAGTCGATGCCCAGGTGGTTCACATCCACCCGATGAGGGTGCACGCCAAGGGCGGCGCAGTCGGTGAGGATCTGGTCCAGCTGTTCGCGCAGGATCGCCACCAGCGTGACCTGCAGGTGCGTGGCGGTGCGTTGCTCCTGGCGCGCGACGAAGTACAGCTGGTCAGCCTCGAAGGGCGTGTAGCGATCCAGCTCGTACCCGACCACGGCGGTCAGGTTGCGCGCGGCGGCCAGCGGCAGCTGCACGGTTTGCAGCAGCACCGCGTCGGGCGCGAGCATCAGCACCTGGCGCGCGCTGGCGAGTGTGACCGGTTCGCTCAGTGGCCAGTGGCAGACCTGCTCAGGCGGCTCGCTCAGGGCCAGCCATTTCGGGACACAGGCGCGCAACTCCGCGAGCCACAGGCGCCAGCCCTGTTGCAGCAGGCTGCCGCGCCAGTGCCGGGCGATGGGTTCCAGTCGATTCATTCTTGCCAACGCAGCACCCGGTAGGGTTGCGCGCTGTCCTCCGAGGGGCTCAATAAAACGGTGAGTTGCAGGCGTGCCTGGTAGCCGCCGGGGCGCTGTGCGTGGCTGTCGACCACCAGCACCACACCCGGGTCGGCGCCTTCGGCGTTCTGACGCGGCAAGTCCAGCGCCTTGCGCATCAGCGGGCTGGCGAAGGCCGGATCGGGTCGATCCAGGTCACTCCACAGGGTGATTTCCGGCAGCAATTGGCTGTACAGCGTTTGTGTCATGCCGGGCAGCTGGCGCACTTCTTCCAGCACCCGAAACGGCGGCAGGCCGTGCTTGCGGCGCGCCTCAAAGGCTTTGATCAATTGGTCGGCCTGGGCCTGGGTGGCGCCGCAGGCCAGGGCCAGGCGCATCAAGTCATCGGCCTCGGCGTTGATCAGGTAGAGCTTGCCGCGCTCGCTGCGCAGGCTGACGTGCAACTGGGCATCGTCGAAGGTCAGCGGGATGTCACGGCCGTCGGCAATCCAGCGCCGATCGGCCATAACCAGCGCGATGCCGGCTTCGGCAGCCAGCACGGTCTGGGTGTGCTGGCGCAACCACAGGGCCTGGCGGCTTTGCAGCTGTACCCAACCGGCCAGGCCGCCGAGCAACACACTGAGCAAGGCCAGCGCCCACAGCACCAGCAGCAGCGCAGCGCCGCGTTGGCGCCTCATTCCTCCAGCGCTCCGCTGGCGAGGTTAAGACGCAGGGCAATCACTTGGGTAACCCACGGCAGCGGGCCGTCGAGGCGCGCGGCAATGCGCACCGCAGCGGGCAAACGCTTGGGCCACGGCCATTGGTTGATCCATCCGGTGGCTTGGCCCAAAGGCGATACGCCGCGGTAACTGAACTGCACGTCCTGGACGTTTTTGAGCAGCACTTGCGGCTCACTGCGGGCGACGTTGGTGTGCGATTCGAGCTGAGCAAACGACACCTGCAATGCCTGTTTTTGCGCTTGCAGCGTGAACCGCTGAATGCCGCCGCCGAGCACACCCGGCAGCGTCGCCACAAACTGCAATCGCTGGGGCGTGCCGACAAAAAAACCATCGGTCTGGCTGTCATCTTCGGTGACGTCCAGCGGCAGCGCTTCACTGATCGCCGTGCGTAAAAACTGCTGGGCGGCGCGCATCTCATCCAGGCTGGTGGTGTAGCGCTGGGCCTTGGACACGGCGCGATTGGCGCCCAGCAACGCCCCGCCCACCAGCACCAGCAGCACCGCGAGCAGGCTCAGCACCACGAGGATTTCCAGCAAGGTGAAGCCCTGCTCGCGGCGCTTCACAGGCGCGCCTTCAAGGTACTGAAACGGGCCTGGTGCGGCCCTTCGCTGACGGTCAGGTCGAGGCGAAAAAGGTGCGGCTGTTGTCGGGTCTGGGTCAGTTGCCAGTGGATGCCCTGCAAGTCACCTTCACTGACACCTTCAGCCAGCGGCCCCGCCGCTTCCTGGTCGAGTACCGTCAGCGCCGCATGGGTGAGGCGGTCGCTGTGGGCGACTTTCGACAACGAGCGCGCGCTTTGGCCAAAGGCGACCAGCAACACTGTGCCGCACACCGCCATCAAGGTCAGTGCGGCGAGCATTTCAAGCAAGGTGAAACCTGTCTGGTATTTCATGGCAGCGCCCTGGACTGCACGCTGCCGGTCAGCCAGCCCACGTCGATGCGCCAGCGCCGGCTGCCATTGGCCAACAACAGATGGCCGCCGGTTGAGCTGCCGTCGGGGTAAAACTCGACAGCCGAACCGGCCTGTTCGGCAGTGTGCAAGCTCACCTGCAGCTCAACCGGCCAGCGTTGCAGCGCGCGGCCCGGCGCCTGGAAGGTCATTTTTTGCAGATCGAATTCAGTGCGCGCCGCCGTGCCGCTGACAACCGCCCCGGCCCGCGTGGTGCGCAGCGCATCGACCATCTGCCCGACCACGCGACGCTCTTGCGCCGCCTGCAAACCCTGGCGCACGCCCAGCCCCAGCAACCCGGCGGCGAGGCCGATCAACAGGATGACCACCAGCATCTCCAGCAGGGTAAAGCCGCGCTGGGCCATGGCGAGGTTATTCCCAGTTGCCCAGGTCGGCGCTGTAGCCATCGCCGCCCGGCTGGCCGTCCTGACCGTAGAAAATCAGGTCGAAGGCGCCGTGCTCGCCGGGGTAGCGATAGCCGAAGGCATGGCCGAACGGGTCCTTGAGGTCTGAGGGCTTGGCGTAGGGGCCGGCCCAGCTGGATGCGTTGGCGGGCTTGTCCACCAGCTGTCGCAGGCTGTTGGGCGGCGCGCCTACGTCGAGGGCATAGCTGTCGATTTTCATGCTCAGGCCGGCCAGTTGCGCCTTGCCTGCGCCGTATTTGCCCTTGTCCACGTTGCCGCCGACCTGGCGCACCACAATGGTCGCGACAATGCCCAGCAACACGATCACCGCGAGCATTTCGAGCAGGGTGAAACCGCTTTGGCGGCGTGTCGATCCGAGTTGGAGGTGTCGCATGGGAGTGGCTCCTTGAAGGTTCATATATTGCTGGTCAGGCTCATCAGCGGCAGCATGATCGCCAGCATGATCACCGCCACCAGCACGGCCATGACCACGGTCAGCGACGGCACCAGCGCGGCGAGCAGGCGGTCGATGCCGCGTTTGGCTTCGACGTCGAACACCTCGGCGACCTTGAGCAGCATGCTGTCCAGCTCACCGGCCTGTTCGCCGACTTCAATCATTTGCAGGGCCAGGTCTGGCAGCAGCGGTTGCGCGCCGAACGCGCTGGCGAGGGTGCCGCCGCCTTTTACCGATTCCGCCGCGTCCGCCACTTGGGCCTGCAGCGCCCGGTTGGTGCAGACTTGGCGGGCAATCACGAGTGCCTGCAGCAGGGCCACGCCGTTGCTGAGCAGGGTGCCGAGGGTGCGCGTCAGTCGGGCGGCTTCGACGCGTTGCAGCAGCGGGCCGATCACGCGAATGCCGAGCAGGCGGCGGTCGTAGCGCTGCCTGCGCAGCGGATCACGCAGGCGTGCCGCCACGATCCAGATGACCGCCACCAGAGCGCCCAGGACCCACACGCCATAGGCGCCGAGGAACTGGCCAAGCGCGAGAATGACCTCGGTGATCAGCGGAATCGGCACGCCCAGGTCCTGGAAAATCGGCACGAATTGCGGCACCACGTACGCCAGCAAAAGCGCCAGCGAACCCACCACGCCGACCACCAGGAACGCCGGGTAGATCAGCGCATTGATGACGTCGCCGCGCAGCAACTGGCTGCGTTCCAGATAGTCGCCCAGCTGGTGCAAGGTGCTTTCCAGCGCGCCACCGGCCTCACCGGCGCGCACCATGCTCAAGTACAGCGCCGAGAACGTATCGCCCTCCTCCTCCAGCGCGGCGGATAACGGCTTGCCCGCCTTGACGTGGTCGCGGATACGCTCGATCAGCGCCCGCACCTGAGGCTGGCCGGGTTGCCTGAGCAGCAGGCCCAGCGAGCGCTCAAGTGGCTGGCCGGCGCCGAGCAACGTGGCCAGTTGCTGGGTAAAGCTCACCAGGGCCGCGCCCTTCAACGGCCCGCGCGCAGTGCGCAGCAGCGGGCTGCCGGCCACTTCGATGTGCAACAGCAGTAAACCGCGTTTGTGCAGGACGGCGATAGCCGCCGCCTGGTCCTGGGCTTGCAGCGTGCCGTTGTGGGCCACGCCCTGGCTGTCCAGCGCGCGAAACCTGAACAGGCTCACGCGCCCTCTCCACGGGTGACGCGCAGCACTTCTTCCAGCGAGGTGACGCCCGCCAGCGCCTGGCGCAGGCCTTCTTCATGCAAGGTGCGCAGACCGGCGCGGCGCGCGGCCTGCTCCAGCGTGGTGGCGTCGGCGTGGCGCATCAACAGGCTGCGCAGTTCGTCGTTCATCACCAGCAATTCGGTGATTGCACTGCGACCGCGATAAGTGCCCTTGTAGAGCAGGATCGGGCGCTGGTCGGTCAAGCGATCCAGGCCATGTTCTTCGATCAGTTCCGGCGCGGCTTCGAATGCCACGCGGGTCGCCGGGTCCAGGCGCCGGACCAGGCGCTGGGCGAGAATGCCGCTGACCGTCGAGGCGATCAGGTAGCTTTCCACGCCCATGTCCAGCAAGCGCGTGATGCTCGCGGCAGCGCTGTTGGTGTGCAGGGTGGAGAGCACAAGGTGGCCGGTGAGCGAGGACTGGATGGCGATGCGGCAGGTCTCCAGGTCGCGGATTTCGCCGACCATGATCACGTCCGGGTCCTGGCGCACGATGGAGCGCAGCGCGCCGGCGAAGTCCAGGCCAATGGCGGGCTTGACCTGGATCTGATTGATGCCTTCGAGCTGGTATTCCACCGGGTCTTCAACGGTGATGATCTTGCGTTCAGCGGTGTTGAGCCGCGACAACGCGGTGTAGAGCGTGGTGGTTTTGCCTGAGCCGGTGGGCCCGGTGACCAGCAGGATGCCGTGCGGGCGTTCGAGCAGGTCGAGAAACGCCGCCAGGCGCTGGCCGTCAAAGCCCAGGCTTTGGAAGTCGAACTGCACGGTTTGCCGGTCGAGCAGGCGCATCACCACCGATTCGCCGAAGCTGGTGGGCACCGTGGACACGCGCAGGTCCAGCGCCTTGCCCTGGACGCGCAGCATGATCCGCCCGTCCTGAGGCAGGCGCCGTTCGGCGATGTCCAGGCGCGCCATGATCTTGACCCGCGAGATCACCGCCGCCGACGAACTGGCCGGCGGCGCTTCGGCGTCGTGCAGCACACCGTCGATGCGGTAACGCACCTTGAGCTGGTTTTCGAAGGGTTCGATGTGGATATCCGACGCGCGCTGTTCCACCGCACGCTGCAGGATCAAGTTGACCAGGCGAATCACCGGCGCTTCGGAGGCCATGTCCTTGAGGTGTTCGATATCTTCCAGCGCCCCGCCCTGCTCATCGAGGTTTTCGATCAGGGTGCCCATGGCGGAGCGGCCCTGGCCGTAGTAGCGCTCGATCAGCGTGTCGACTTCAGTACGCGGGCCGATGGCCAGCCACACCGGCACCTGGCAGGCGTAGGCCAGGGCTTGAAAGGGATAGAGGTGCGCCGGGTTGGCCGCCAATACGCGCAGGCCACCTTGGGCCCAGCCCATGGGCACAACCTGGTAGTGGCGCATAAAGCGCTCAGTGAGGGCGGGCAACGGGTCGAGCAGCGGCGGCGCGGCATCGGCCAGCAACAGCGGCGCGCCAAGCAGGTCCGCCCAGGCGCGGGCCAGCTCGATTTCGGAGACCAGCCCCAGACGCGCGAGCAGGCCGAGCAGGTCGCCGGCGTCCGTAGACAGGCGCCGGGCGCGCTCCAGGTCGACCGTTTTCAGCCCGGCGTGCCGCATCAGCCACGCGCACACGTGGTCGGTGTGCGGGATCTGCAGAGTGCAGGCATCGATGGGCATTGACGACATAGTGTGGGGTGTCTAGTTGCGAGAAAGTATGGCTATTTGGAACTACTGGCCAATACCGGAGAAGTGCCATTAGTTCGCCACGCCGCAGTCGGGGTTAACCGGGTTAATCGACTGAAAGTTGTAAATCTAGTTCCTGACGGCTGGAAACAAACTGAAAAGAATACGCATTGGCTGTCCCGGATTTCCGGTACAGCCCTTGATTTAGGGCCTTTGGAGTGAACCACCAGAAGTGAGCTAGTTGCAATTAGCCACTTCACTAGTTATTCAAGTGCTCTCACGCTCAATCAAGCGACACTCCAGAAGATTCAATCGCACAACTTCATCCTCCACTGGCAGAACACCCAAACTTTCAAGTACCCGCGTGGCGGCTAATATTCCGATGTCCAGGGCTGGCGGTTTTATCGTGCTCAGACTTGGCAAAAGCATTTCGGCAAAGGGGTAATCACCAAAACCGAGCACGGCGCAGTCTTGCGGGATGTTCAATCCGGCCCGCTGGCCTGCCAGCAAACCACCGGCGGCCAGGTTGTCGTTGGCAAAAAAAATCGCATCCGGCGGCGTGGCGTGGCTCATCAGCACCTGCATTGCCTGCTTGCCGGCTTCGAAAGGCGCCAGGTCCGCATCCGGAGCAAACACCCAGGGCTGCACACCCAGTTGGGCGGCGGTGGCGGCATAACCGTCGCGCCGCTCCAGCGCGCTGAAGTCGCCGGGCGCACTGTTCTGCACGAAGGCGATGCGCCGATAACCCTTGGCATACAGGTAGCGCGCAGCACTGACGCCCACCTCGTAATGGGAGAAGCCAATCTGCAAGGGTTCGCGCGCGGGCACGTAATCCCAGGTTTCCACCACCGGAATGTCTGCCTCGGCGATCATTTTTTCAGTGCCCGCGCTGTGGAAACGACTGGTCAGTACCAACGCCGCCGGCGACCACCCGAGAAACGCGCGCACCGCGCTTTCTTCCTGGTCGGCGCTGAAGTAGCTGGACGCCAATAGCAGCTGATAACCATGGCGGCTGAGCGTGTCACTGAAGCCCTGGATGGTGTTGGCGAAGATCGGCCCGGAGATGTTGGGAATCACCATGGCCACGATCCGCCCGCGCGCCGAGGCCAACCCACCGGCCACCAGATTCGGCACATAACCCAGCTCGGCCACCACCGCCGCGATGCGCTCCCGGCGCTCTGGCGAGACCTGCTCTGGCTGATTGAAATAACGCGACACGGTGATCGCCGACACCCCGGCCTGGCGCGCCACGGTATTAAGAGTGACGCGCCCGGCGCCACGGCGTTTGCGCGGTTTTTCTTCGCTCAAGAGGCAATCCTGTTAGAAACGAAAAAGCATATAGGACTAATTTTTTAGTATTTGACGCTCTAAACCAGCCCCAACAATAATGCCGATGTTAGCGCTACCAAAGCGCTTTGTCTGCTACTCGCTCGAGCGAATGCCCAAGACACGACACAGGCGCTGACGGTCGCAGAACCGCAGCGGTTCAGGGCATTTTTGGAGCGGGCACAGCATGCACAACTTTCCACGTCACACTCATTTATTGTTTCTCGCCGGGCTGACCGCCCTCCCCGCGCCGGGCGTATTTGCCGCCGATGAGCAAGAACCCACGCTCAAATCCGTCACGGTTACCGCGACGCGGCGTGAAGAGTCGCTGCAAAAAATCCCGGTGGCGGTCTCGGTACTCGATGGCGAACAACTGAGCGCGACAACCGCAACGGCGTGGCGAGCATCGTGCAGCAAGTGCCGTCGCTGAACTTTCGCACCGGCGCGTCGAACAAGGACACCTCGTTGTTCGTGCGCGGCGTGGGCACCATTTCCACCTCTCCAGGCGTTGAACCGACCGTGGCCACAGTGATCGACGGCGTGGTGTATGCGCGCCCAGGCCAGGCCACCCTCGACCTGCTGGACCTTGAGCGCATCGAAGTGCTGCGCGGCCCGCAAGGTACCCTGTTCGGCAAGAACGCCTCGGCCGGCGTACTGAACATCACCAGCAAGGCACCGACCGCCGAGACCCACGGCTATATCGATCAGTCGTATTACAGCGGCAATGAAAGCCGCACGCGTTTTGGCATTGGTGGCAGCCTGGTGCCGGGGGTGCTCAAGGGCTCGATCAGCACGCTGCTGGGCAGTTACGACGGTAATGTGGATAACAAAAACAACGGCCAGGAGGTCAACGGCTACAACCACAAAGGTATTCGCGGCAAGCTGGAATTCACCCCCAGTGATGAGGTGAAACTGACCTTGATCGCCGACTATATGCAGGCCCATGACGACGGCCCGAATGGCGTGGTGAGCAAGTCGCTGACACCCGCGTTTGCCAATGCGTTGAGCCCGGTGCGCGCGTCCAGCGACAACCGCGATATCAACACCGACACGCGCAGCCATGTCGAAGACACCAACAAAGGGTTGTCGGCGCAGCTGGACTGGAACCTGGGCGACTACACCCTGACCTCGATCACCGCCTGGCGCGGTTGGGACAACACCCAATACCAGGATGGCGACCGCCTCGGCACCGTAACCGCCGCCTTCCCCGGCACCGCCGACAAGGGCGAGCTGGCCTTCGACCAGTACTCCCAGGAACTGCGCCTGGCCTCGCCCAAGGGTGAGTTCCTGGAGTACGTCGGTGGCCTGTTCTACATGCATGGCAAAGACGAAGAGACCTACCAGCGCACGCTGACCACCCCGGCGCGCACCGACCGAGGCATTGCCGACTACAGCACCACCAGCGACAGCT
Source organism: Pseudomonas sp. TWRC1-2 (assembly GCF_049896685.1). Lineage (NCBI taxonomy): Bacteria > Pseudomonadati > Pseudomonadota > Gammaproteobacteria > Pseudomonadales > Pseudomonadaceae > Pseudomonas > Pseudomonas sp. TWRC1-2. The sequence goes on from NZ_JAFCUU010000002.1 coordinate 59,719, forward strand.
ACGCGGCATTCGGTGAAACCACGCTGAATTTCACCTCACGCTTTCGCGGTATCGCCGGCCTGCGCTACACCCACGACGAGCTGAAATACGATCACCGCCGCGTGTCGACCTCCGCCACCACGGTGAGTGGCATTCAACCGGCCACCCGCAGTGCCGGTTCGGTAGACGAGGACGGCTGGTCCGGGCGGCTGGGCGTGCAATACGACATCAGCGACAGCATCACCAGCTACCTGACCTACTCACGTGGCTACAAAGGCCCGGCGTACAACGTGTTTTTCAACATGCAACCGCGCGACACCAACGCGCTCAAGCCAGAAACCTCCAACACCTGGGAAGCCGGGATCAAGGCCACCAGCTGGAACAATCGCCTGACCACCAACCTTGCGGTCTTCCACAGCGACTACGACAACTACCAGGCCAACTTTTTCGACACGGTCGCCGGCCAAGTCGTGACGCGCCTGATCAACGCCGGCAGCGTCAGCACTGAGGGTGTCGAACTCGATTACGCCTTGCAGGCCACCCAGCAACTCAAGCTGTCCGGGGCCCTGGCTTACACCCGTGCGCGTATTGACGAATTCGCCTGCCCCGCCGGTGCGGCGGCAACGTGCAACGTGAATGGCAAACCACTGCCGTTCAGCCCGGACTGGAAAAGCTACGTGCGCGCCGACTACAGCATCCCGCTGGAGAACGGCCTGGACGTTGAGCTGGGCACCGACTACAGCTGGCAGAGCGAAGTGCAGTACGACATCAGCCAGAACCTCGACACCAAACAAGGCGCCTACGGCATCTGGAACGCCAGCGTGGCCCTGGCCGATTACAGCAATGGCTGGCGCGTGGCGCTGTTGGCCAAGAACCTCGCCGACAAGTCTTATTCACCGCTGCTGGCCAGCGGCGGCAACTACATCTACCGCGCCGTGCCCCGTGACGATGAACGTTACTTCGGCGTGCAACTGCGCAAGGATTTTTAAGCATGAGCCGTCAATTGAAACTCGGCGCCTTTCTCATGGCCACCGGGCACCACGTCGCCGCCTGGCGCCACCCGGACGTGCCGGCCGACGCCGGGCTGGATTTCGCCCAGTACAAACGCCTGGCGCAGATCGCCGAGGCGGCCAAGTTCGACGCGCTGTTTGTGGCCGACAGCATTGCCGCCGCCACGGGTGAGATCGCCAGCCAGATGGCGCGTTCGGATCACTTCGAGCCGCTGACGTTGCTCTCGGCGTTGAGTGCGGTAACGGCGCGAATCGGCCTGATCGCCACGGCGACCACCAGCTACAACGAGCCCTACCACGTGGCCCGCAAATTCGCCTCGCTGGACCACCTGTCCGGCGGGCGCGCCGGCTGGAACCTGGTGACCTCGGACAATGCCGCCGAGGCGCAGAACTTTGGCCGGGATGAGCACCTGGGCCATCGCGAGCGTTACAGCCGGGCGCGGGAATTTCATCAGGTGGTGACTGGCTTATGGGACAGTTGGGAAGACGACGCTTTTGTGCGCGACAAAGCCAGCGGCCACTACTATGACCCGACGAAACTGCATGTGCTGGACCACGTCGGCGAGCATTTCCGGGTCAAGGGCCCGTTGAACGTGGCCCGCTCGCCACAGGGCCAGCCGGTGGTCGTGCAGGCGGGTTCTTCCGAAGCCGGCCGGGAGCTGGCTGCGCAGACCGCCGACGTGGTGTTCACCGCGCAAACGTCGCTGGCCAATGCGCAGGCGTTTTATGCCGACCTCAAAGGGCGCCTGGGCGGCTACGGGCGTGAGGCCGACGCGCTGAAAATCATGCCCGGCGTGTTTGTGGTAGTGGGGCCAACCGAGGCTGAGGCACAGGCGAAATTCGAGGCGTTCCAGGCGTTGGTCGAGCCCGAGGTGGGCGTGGCTTTGCTGGGGCGAATGCTGGGTAATTTCGACCTGTCCAAGTACCCGTTGGACGGGCCGTTACCGCCGCTGCCATTGACCGACAGCGGGCAACGCAGCCGCCAGCAATTGCTCAGTGACCTGGCGCACCAGGAGCAACTGACGCTGGCACAACTGGGCCGGCGGATTGCCGGTGGTCGCGGGCATTACAGCCTGATCGGCACGCCGCTGCAGATTGCCGATGAGCTGCAACGCTGGTTCGAAAACGCTGCGGCCGATGGTTTCAATATCCTGGTGCCGCATTTGCCGGGAGGGCTTGAGGACTTTGCCCAGTGGGTGGTGCCCGAACTGCAGCGGCGCGGCCTGTTCCGGACCGACTACACCGGCAGCACACTCAGGGAACACCTCGGTTTAGTGCGCCCGGCGAATCGTTTCAAGGCGGCTCAGGCATGAAAATCCCTTTGCTGTTGCTGACCTTGCTGGCCGTCACCCACACCGCGCTGGCGGCCGACCCCGCCACCCTGCGCATCGGCTACCAGAAAGGCTCTATCGCCCTGGTACTCGCCAAGGAACACGGCTTGCTGGAAAAGCGCTTTGCACACACCGCGGTGAAATGGATCGAGTTTCCCGCCGGCCCGCAGATGCTTGAGGCACTGAACGTGGGCGCACTGGATGTAGGCTCTACCGGCGATATCCCGCCGCTGTTCGCGCAAGCGGCCGGTGCCGACCTGGTCTACATCGGCGCCGAACCGCCCAAGCCAACCGCCGAAACCCTCCTGGTGCGCAACGACAGCCCACTGCACTCGGTTGCCGACCTCAAGGGCAAGAAAGTGGCCTTCCAGAAGGGCTCCAGCTCCCACAACCTGATCCTGCGCGCCTTGAATAAAGCCGGCCTGCGCTATCAGGATATTCAACCGGTGTACTTGCCCCCGGCCGACGCACGCGCGGCGTTCGAGCAAGGCAGCGTGGACGCCTGGGCGATCTGGGAACCCTATTCGTCATTGGCTTTGAGCCAGAGCCCGAGCCATGTGCTGGCCAACGGCGAGGGCCTGGGTTTGTCGGGGCCGGTGTACACCGCACGGCGTGAGTATGCACAGGCGAACGGCGCGTTTATCCAAGCGCTGCTGGGTGAACTCAGTGCCGCCGAAGCGCTCACCCGCAGCGAACGTGAAGACAGCTTGAAGGTGCTGACCGCCTTTATGGGCCTGCCTGCCGAGGTGATTGCCCGCTATATGGATAACCGCCCGCCGTCGCCGATCCTGCCGATTGACGAGACGGTCATCCAGGCGCAGCAAGCGACGGCGGATCTGTTTTATCAGAACCGTTTGTTGCCCAAGGCCATTGAATTGAAGAAAGCCGTGTGGAGCGCTGAAGCCAACTGAGGCCAGGCCTTGTGGGAGCGGGATTGCTCGCGAATAGAGCGTGTCAGCCAACACATCAGGTGGCTGACCCACCGCATTCGCGAGCAAGCCCGCTCCCACAGTTTTAACTGCATTTCACATCAAGCCACGCAGGGCATGGTGGTCAGTAGCAAGTTGAGTGGCGTCAGGCTTGATTTCGGGTGCTTTTTTCCACGAGACACATCGGTGTGCCGGCCACCGGCTCGCGCATGATCTGCACCTGCACATCGAATACTTGACGCATCAGTTCGGCGCTGATCACTTCGGCGGGCGCGCCGTGCGCGACCAGTTTGCCGCCGTGCATCACCGCCAGGTGGTCGGCATAGCGGCAGGCCTGGTTGATGTCGTGGAGCACGGTGATCACGGTCTTGCCTTCGGCGGCCAGTTCGCCCATCAGGTCGAGCAGTTCGACCTGGTGACTGATGTCGAGGTAGGTGGTGGGTTCGTCGAGCAGCACCACCGGTGCGTTCTGCGCCAGCACCATCGCCAGCCACGCGCGTTGGCGCTGGCCTCCGGACAGGTCCGCCAGGGCACGGTCGGCAAGGGCGTCGAGCTCCAGGCGCTGCATGGCTTGGGTCACGTGGGCCTGGTCGTTGCCGCTCAGGCGCCCCCACAGCGAGTTATGCGGGCTGCGGCCATAAGCGATCAGTTGGCGCACGCTGACGCCTTCCGGCACCGGCAGCACCTGGGGCAAAAATGCGATCTGTTGTGCCAACTGACGAGCGGACAGGCTGGCGTAGGCTTGATCCCCCAACGTCAACTCGCCCTGGCTTGGCTTGAGGATGCGCGCGAAGGCCTTGAGCAAGGTGGACTTGCCGCAGCCATTGGGTCCGATCAACGCAGTGACACGCCCCGGTGGCGGCGCGAACGACAAACCCTGCACGATGCGCGTGGCGCCGTAGCCGATATCGAGTTGATGTGCTTTTAAAATGCTCATGTCATCAGCCCTTGAACCGTGCCAGCAACCAAAGAAAATACGGCGCGCCAATCACCGCCGTCAGCACCCCCGCAGGGATTTCGCTGGGCGCGATCAACGTGCGCCCGAGGGTGTCGGCCAGCACCAGCAACAGCGCGCCGATCAGCATCGCCGCCGGCAGCAGATACAGGTGATGCCCTCCGACCAGCCGCCGCGCCATGTGCGGCGCGACCAGGCCGATAAACCCAATCGGCCCGATCACCCCCACGCCGAGGCTGGTCAGGACCACCGCGCACGCCATCGCCAACCAACGCGTGCGGGTCAGTGCGGTGCCCAGGCTGTGGGCGGCTTCGTCACCCAGGGCGATCAGGTTCAGCGGTTTGGCCAGGCACAGGCCCAACGGAATCAGCAGCAGAAACGGCAACACCAGCGCCACGTGGTGCCAGTTGCGGCTCCACAAACTGCCGGTCAATGCGAGCAAGGCGGTGTTGATATCCAGCGGATGGGAGAGGATCAGAAATTCAGTAACGCTGGACAACGTGACCGCAATCGCCACGCCCGACAGCGCGAAACGCACCCCGGAAAAACTCACGCCGGTGTTGTACAGCGCGAGCAGCAAGGCGCCACCGGCACCGCCGAGGCAGGCCACCAGGGGCAACCAGGCAATCGGCATGTGCGGCCATCCGATGATCGCCACCGTCAGTGCCAGCCCGGCGCCCTGAGTGACGCCGAGGATTTCCGGCGAGGCCAGCGGGTTGCGAATCACACCCTGGACAATCGCCCCGGCCAGGCCGAACGCGCAGCCGGCGAGGATGGCGATCAGGCTGCGTGGCAGGCGATGGTTCCACACTTCGAAGTCGAGGGCGTTGTGGGCCAGCAGACGGTCCAGCACCGTTTCCGGGGTGAGCCACACCGTGCCGGCACTGAGGCTGACACCGGTCGCGACCAGCAACATGCCGAGCAACAGCCATAGGCGTAATCGGGGTTGGGTCATAGCGCGCGCCTGGCAAGAAAGAGGAAGAACGGCGCACCGATCAGCGCGGTCACCACACCCGCCGGGGTTTCCACCGGAAAGGCCACAGCGCGGCTGAGCAAGTCGGCGCCGAGCACGATCGCCGCGCCCAGGGCTGCACTCAGCGGGATCAGCCAGCGGTAGTCATTGCCGAGAAATTGCCGAATGATATTCGGCGCGATCAGCCCGACAAAACCGATGGGGCCGACGGCACAGACGCTGGCCCCCACCAGCAACAGGCTGGCGAAAAATACCTGCAGACGCAGGCTGGCGATGCCCACGCCCAGCGAGCGTGCAGCGTCTTCGCCCAGGTTGATCAGGTTCAGGCGCGGCGCGCACCACAGCGCCCACAGGCCGCCGATCAAGGTGCAAGGCCAGAGTAATTGCACCTGGGCCGCGCCGACGTTCGCCAGGGAGCCGGCCAGCCAGTTCAGCACGCTTTGTGCCTGAGCCTCGACCAGAATCACCGTGAGCCGCGTCAATGCTGCGCACAGCGCCGCCACGGCCACGCCGGCCAATACCAGCCGGCCTTGGGCGGTGGCGGGCGACCACGCACCGCCCAGACTGAACACGGTAATCCAGGCCAATGCGCCGCCCACGCAGGTCATCAACAATGCGCCGCCGGCAAAGGGTGGCGCGACCAAGCCGGTCGAGAACAATGCCAACCCCAGCGCCGCACCCGCCGTTACACCAAACAGCGACGGCGATGCCAGGCGGTTGCGGGTAATGCCCTGCATCAGTGCACCGGCCAGGCCCAGGCAAGCCCCGACCAAGGCCGCGCATACCGCTCGCGGCACCCGCAACTGGGCGACGATATAGGCCATATTGCCGCCCACGCTGCCCTGGTGAACCAAGCCATTCCAGGCATCCGCCGCCGTGAGGGTGAACGGCGACCAGCTGTACAAAGAGAGCCAGAACAATAAAGCGCCCAGCAGCACGATACTCGCTGCCGCGAGACTTCGGCCCATGCTTATTGGCTCAGTACGGCTTTGCCGCCTTTGAGAATGGCCAGGGCGTCTTCGGCGATCTGCTCCGAGGCCAACACACCGCGATTGCGCGCCCAGCTGTCGCCGTCGACTTCGGCCACATGGTGGTTACGCACCGCACCAAGCACTTGCCACAGCGGCTGCTTGCTCCAGGTGTCGACGATGCTTGGGCGGCGGTAGTGACCGACCAGCAACCAGCCCGGATCCAGCGCGAGCAATTGCTCCAGGCTGACAAACTCGGTGGGGGCGGCGTTGGCGCGCACCGAAGGTACTTTCAGGCCAATGGCTTGCAGCACGCTGCCGGCATAGGAGTCCGGGCCGTGCACGGAAAAGCTGTCTTCCCGGGCGACGCCGAACAGCACGCTGGCACCGGCGGGTATCTGCTTGGCAATCGCCTGCAAATGCTCGCGGTTCTGCGCAATACGCGCCTCCATCTGCGGGCTTTTGCCCAGGGCCTTGCCGATCAGTTCGGCGGATTTGAGGCTGCCCTGGTAATCCTCGCCACGCGAAGGCAACAGCAAGGTTGGCGCGATGCTCGACAGGTCGCTGTACAGCGCCTGGTGGCGATTGAGGTCGGCGACGATCAGGTCCGGCTTGAGCCGGGCGATCTCCTCGATGCTCGGCTGCGAGCGCAGGCCCACGGATGTCCATTGGCCGATGGCCTGGCGCACGCGTGGCAGCACTCGGTTGGCGTCGCCATCATCGGCAGCGCCTACGGGCGTAACGTCAACAGCGGCGAGGCTGTCGAGAAAGGAAAACTCCAGCACCACCACGCGCTTGGGCACATCCGGCAAGTGCACTGCGTGCTGACCATCATTGAGGTCGATGGGCGCAGCGCTTAACACACTGGACGAGAACGCCAGGAGGCAGGCGGCAAGGGTCGGGATGGAGCGCAGCATTCGCATGACAGGGACCTCGGCGTTGGAACACCCCGGCTGGACAGGCTGGGGAAAACGGCGGGTACTATTCCATATCGGGGCGATGCAATCAAAAAACATTCTTATTAACGCTTTTTCATTTACAGGCGCTGTACATCCTGTTGGCAGTTGGGCTGCTGTGGCGAGCGGTGGCCGTTGTGGTGAGCGGGCTTGTTGTGGCGAGCGGGCTTGCCCCGCGTTGGGCTGCGCAGCAGCCCCTATTCAGTCACCGCAGTTTTTTCAGTCAGAACTCATTGGCAGGTTTTGGGGCCGCTTCGCAGCCCAACGCGGGGCAAGCCCGCTCGCCACATCAAGCCCGCTTGCCACGACAAGCCCATTCGCCCTCAAGTTGCGCAGTTAGAAGTCGACGGTGGCCGAAAGCAAGTACGTACGCGGTGTCGACAGGGTCAGCCCCGGTTCGCTGTCATCCGAGGCCCCGGCCGAGCTCCAGTAGCGTTTATCGGCGACGTTCTCGATATTGGCGCGCAAGGTGATGTGTTTGTCATCCACCTTGAAGGCGTAACGCGCGCCAACGTCGATGCGGTTCCAGGCATCAATTTCCTTCACGTTGGACTGATCCAGGTATTGCGAGCTGGAATAAATGCCCCGGCTGGTCAGGGTCAAACCCTCGAGCGTCGGCACATCCCATTCCGCCCCCAGGTTCACGTTGTACTTGGGCGTGGCCGGTGCGCGGTTGCCGTCGTAGGTGCCGTTGGTGGTATGGGTCAGCTCGCTGTCGATGTACATCACGCCACCGAGCAGGCGAAAGCCCTTGAGCGGCTCGCCAAACACACTCAGCTCCACCCCGTCGTTCTGGCGTTTGCCGTTGGGGCCGAACACCCGCGTGGTGGCGTTGGTCTCATAGGCTGGCTGTTTGATGCGGAACACGGCGGCGGTGACGGCAAAGGCGCCCGCGTCGTATTTGGCACCGACTTCGACCTGGCGGCTGATGAACGGCGGGAAGATTTCGTCTTCGTTGATCGAGGTAGAAGGTGCGATTTTGCCCTGGCTCAGGCCTTCCATATAGTTGGCATACAGCGACAACGTGTCGGTGGCCTTGAAGAGGATGCCACCCGACGGCGAGACTTTTTCCTCGTCATAGGCAGTGTCACCTTTGACGTTGTCGGTCCAGTCATCCACCTTCACCCGCTGCCAGCGCGCGCCGAGGGTCAGCAGCAATCGGTCGTCAAAGAAACCCAGGGTGTCGGACAGCGCGACACCGCTGAACTTATTCTCTGTGTAGACCTTGGAATCGAAGCGCGTCGGCCGCGAGGGGGTCGGGGTTTGCACGGGGTCGTAAAGGTTACTTGGCGCCGCCGCGTACCGCGCCCCGCCATTTTCAAAGTCCATATAGAAGTAGCTGGCAGCCAGGTTGAGCTCATGGCTGACGGGGCCGGTGTGCAACCAACTGCGCACTCCCGCCGTGGCGGTACGCACGTTTTCGTCACGGGTGAAATCACGCGGCTGCACGCTGAAATCCCCAGCGTTGTTGGTGACGGACACTGCGTGGCGCAGGAAGTCGTGATTACTTTTCCGCGCGCCAACACCGCCGTAGAGCATCACGCTATCAGTGAGGTCGAACTCGCCGTTGACGGTGCCGAACGTATCGTTGGTGCTGGCCTTGCTCCAGGGTTGCGCGTAGTTGCGGCGCACATCGCTGGCACTCGGCACGCGGGCATTCGGGCCGATCTGGACACGCTCCTGCGGGGCATCGGTGTCACGCTCGGTGTGACCGATGTCTGTGGAAAGGCGCAGACGTTCGCCACGAAAATCCAGGCCCAGTACGGCCATCTCACGGTCGACACTCTGGTGGTCCCATTCGGTGTCGCCAGACTGCTTCACGCCGTTGAAACGGATGCCGAATTTGTTGTCCTCACCAAAGCGCCGGCCCACGTCCACCGCACCGCCAGCCTGGCTGCCGGAAGCCCAGGTGCCGGTAAACGAATTGATGTCTTTGTCGGTGGCGCGCTTGGGCACCACGTTGATTCCGCCGCCGACGCTGCCGCGTGGTGAGATGCCGTTGATCAACTGGCTCGGGCCTTTGAGGATATCGACGCGCTCGGCCATTTCCATGTCGATGGTGTACGTCGGCAACACGCCGTACAGGCCGTTGTAGGCCACATCACTGTTGAACAGACTGAATCCGCGAATGGTGAACTGCTCATAGCGCCCGCCGGCCGGGTTGGTAGCGCGCACTGAGGGGTCACTGGCGATCAGGTCGCCGAGGGTGCGCGCCTGCTGGTTCTTCACCGCTTCCTCGGTGTAGGTGGTCATGCTGAACGGCGTTTCCATGAAGTCCCGCGAACCGAGCAAGCCCTGCGAGCCACGACGCGCCACTTGCCCGCCAGCGTAGGTATCGCCGCCCTCCTGCCCCGCGCTGCCGATGATTGACGTCGGCGCCAATTGCAGGCTGCTGCCTTCGGGCGCCGGCACCAGCCTGTACGCCTGCTCACCCATCGGTTGCAACTGCAGGCCGGAGCCTTGCAACAGGTAAGCAAAGCCCTCCTCCACGCCATATTCGCCGGCCAGGCCACTGCTGCTGCGACCGCTGACCAACGCAGGATCTACCGACAGATTAACCCCCGACAACCCGGCGAAACGGGTCAGCGCCGCGCTCAGGCTGCCAGCCGGCACCTGGTAGCTGCGCCGAGCACTGCTGTCTTCGGCGTAGCTGATCGGGACGAATAATGGGCTGGCACTGAGGCTCAGCATCAGGCTCAAGTTCAATAACGGGCGCAGGCGCAAGGGTGGGACGGCGGGCATTGGCGGAAGCTCTCGATTTGATTCACTTGCCATGAATGACAGGCGAGGTGAAAAAAAGGGACAGGCATCGGCGATTTTTTTTCAGGCAATGAAGCGCTCAACTGACCGGTACTTTTAGCCCCACCTTGACCCGGTCCAGCGCCTGGTATTCCCGCAGGCTGGCGACATTCAGTATCAGCACGAAATCCACTTCGCCGATGACGGGGTAGCAATGGTGCACCTGGGACAGGATCGACCCGTCGAAACCGTCCAGGACCAGGGTGTGGAAGAAGGTCAGTGGGTGCGCCTGGCGTGCCTGATTAACGCTGCTGGTGACGTTGATGGGACTGTTGCTGCTGGCGGTGGTTGGCAGTTAAACGCTTACGTGCCAGGGTTCTCCCGGCCATTACCCTGCGCATTTTCGTCTTGCATAGAAGCCACCCATTGCTCAGGATGGCGACCTGATTTCAACCTCTGCAAGAAGGCTCGACGCATGAAACTATTGCGTAAATGGCGCGAACACCAAGCGCGCAAGGCATTGCGCGCGCTCTCCCCCCTGGAGCGTTCGACGCAGAAACTGCGCAACCGTTACCCCGACTACAGCTTTGGCATAGGGACCTACGGGGACCTGAAGGTTCACGACTGGCATGAAGGCACGACCTTGCGCGTGGGCGCCTACACGTCCATTGCCGGCAATGTCGAAGTGTACCTGGGAGGCCATCATCGCACCGATTGGCTCAGTTGCTACCCCTTCCCGGCCAAGGTCAAAAGCCTTGCGCACATCACTGATTTTGGTGGCAGCAAGGGCGACGTGATCATTGGCAATGATTGCTGGATCAGCTCGCACGCGAAGATTCTGTCCGGCGTCACCATCGGCAATGGCGCGGTCGTCGCGGCCGGCTCGATTGTGACCAAGGACGTTGCCCCTTACGCCATCGTGGGCGGCAACCCCGCCAGACATATCCGCTGGCGCTTCGATGAGCCCACCCGCCAGATCCTCGAACAGTCCGCCTGGTGGGAATGGCCGGAAACCGAGGTGCGCGCGATCGCTCATTTGCTGTGCAGCACGGATATCGACCCGTTTGTGGATTACCTCAAGCAGCGCGCCACTGGCGCCTGACGGGTGCCAACAGGCAGCCCACGGAAAAAATAGCGCGCATGAAAAAGCCCAACCTTTGCAGGTTGGGCTTGATCAAGAATATGGTTTCTGCCACTCCATTACAGACGAAACCGACCTACTTCCTGTTTAAGTCCTATCGCCAACTGATTCAAATCGTTGCTGGTGCGCAGAAGATCTTGCACAGACTGATTATTTTGCTCAGCCATCTGTGCAGATCGTTCGACGTTACGTGCGACGTCCTGACTTGCAGCTGTTTGCTCACGCAAGGCCAAAGAAATCTGTTCGACCACCTCGAGCACTTGGCCAGAGCTTTGACTAATTTCGGTAATAGCCTTGCCAGCTGACTCCGCCATTTCCACACCCTGGCTAACTTCCATCACGCCGCTGCGCATACTCTCCACAGTCTCACGGACTCCGAGTTGGATCTTGTCGATCATGCCGGCAATTTCCTGGGTAGATTTACCGGTGTTCTGCGCGAGCAACCGTACCTCGTCGGCGACTACTGCAAAGCCGCGGCCTTGTTCACCCGCTCGAGCAGCCTCAATGGCAGCGTTGAGGGCGAGGAGATTGGTTTGATCTGCGATGCCTTGAATAACACTGATAATGGTAGATATCTGCTCGGAATGGTGGCCCAACTCTGACACTTTGGTTGAGGCATGCTGCACGGTCTTCGCGATACCATTCATGCTAGTCAGTGTGTTCTGGATGACAGTGGATCCATCTATTGATTGCTGACCAGAGCGATGAGCGAGTCCGCCGGCCTCGCCTGCGTTGTTGGATACATGGTTGATACTTACCGTAAGTTCTTCAACCGTGGCCGCCATCGCGGATGCCGAGTTTGATTGTTCGTTTACCGCGCTGGAAAGCTGCTCCGAAGCTCCTGAAATCTTCTGTACGGATTCAATCAATTGACTGGCAGCTTGATTGATCTGCTGAATCATTTCCCGCAGGCGCGTTTGCATGCGATCAAATGCCCTGGGCAGTTCATCGCTGCTGCTGGTATCAATCACGGTGTCCAATCTACCTTCGGCAACCGCTGTCGCCGCGTCTATAGCCACTTGCAGGCGGGCGCGCGTGGTGCGGCCTAAAGCATAGGCGAGGATGACCGCCAAAAAGGCCGCAATCAAACCACCGGCCACCAGAATCGTAATCGCGCGATCCTTGGCGTTGTTCATCTCTTGAGTGCGGCTTGCCAACAGAACGTCTTCTGCCTGCGATAGCTCTGCAATAATGCCGCGCATGCCATCCATTTTGGCTTTGTCTGCGCCGCTGCTTATGCGCTGATTCAGCGAATCACCGGAGGTGCCGCTTTGCGTCAGCTCACGCCGTTGCGCGATGATCGAATGAACGTCTTCGTCCAGCCACCGCTTTTGTAGCTGCTCCAATGAGGCAAGCCGTTTCTGCTGCTCGGCGTTATCAATCGTCAGTTCTTTGAGCGTCGCAAGACTGCTAGAGAATTTACTTTCACCGGCAATCTGGGGCTCAAGAAAGTTGTCCTTGCCGGTGATGACGAAGCCGCGCATACCGGTCTCGATATTGATCAACTGTTCAAGGGCTATCTTGGACTGACTTAACACGCGATAACTGTGGACGTTGCTGCTGATCGCACTGTCGACCTGTCCAAACCCACGGTATGCGCTGATGACAAGGATGCCCAACAGAAACACGATGGCGGCAAAGCTGAGGTAGAGCTTTTGGGAAATACTGAGTTTGCTATACATATGTATGCTCGAATGGTGGAGCATCCTTGGCTCGGACTTTTAGATTTTTAATGCAAAGATCGAATGATGTCGTATCGACATCACTCTTTATCGACTGCTAGTGCCCTAGCTTGAGTGGCGCTCTCAACAGGCATCAAATTTACTGGAGTGCGCCTTAAGACATGAGTCTGGGCATCACGTTTAGTCAACGGAAAGCCCCCCATAGCAGGCTGCCACCCCTCACGGGAAGCGGAGCCAAAGCTGCAGAATGGTTGGAGTCCGCTCGATCACTGCTTGTCTCCCACTCATAACCTGTAGCCGCTGGTGGACCGGTGATCGAGCTTCTAGCAAAACAATGGCTCATTGACATCATCGCAACCATCCGACAACCTCTATTTAAGTGTAGGAATGTTGAAACAGCGGTTAGGAAAACCCCTACCCCAATGCGCTGGTCACAAAATCGACGGCAGCGATGAGCAAGACAAAAGCGCCAAAAAGGACTGCTTATCCATAACTTAATAACTCCTCCAGTGCGAAGTTAAAATGCTTTTCACATAACCCTGACAGGCCCGCAGCGCGATCAATCCTTGGTCGTCGGCGTCGGTGATGCCGATAATTCTTTGAACATGCGCTGGGTCAAGTTGGGCTCGACGGGCTGCATGAACCACGCCGACGGTGCCGGCGGCGGTAGGCACGTTGCAGCCACTGGCTGGATCGTCGGCAAGGAGGACTGACAGCCGCACATCAGCAGTAGCAAGACGGTCACGCAGGAGAGCCTGGTTGCGCTGAGCATCGGATAGTTCTCGAGTGTGTTGTTGGTCCTGGGCCGCGAGATCCTGCTCGATGGCCAGGCGCTTGTTCTGTTCTGCGCGGGCTTGCGCGCTGGCGGCTTTAGCTATTGCGGCCAAATCATCCTTGTGCAGGCCGGCCTGCTCGGCGAACCAATCACGCATCTGTTGCTCCATCCGGGCTTTCTGCCAACCGCCGGCGCGGAACGCTACCTGTTCGGCCTGGCCAAGAACTGTTCTGCCCTGCTTCTCGAAGCTCGATGACGCCCACATCACCCGGATGTCTGCATCCAATAGGTGGGCATGGTCTTCGTTGTGAATGCTACCGGTTCGGCAAGGATCTCGGCCTGGAGCCAGTCCCACACCTCTGGAGCTGGGGTCAGGCGAATATTGTGAGAAGACAAAATCTAAGGGATCGAGCAACGAAGCAGCAGGCATCGGCCTTTTCACGACTCCCCCATAACGTCTTTGAGATGGTAGGTTCTCGTGTGTAACGAACGACCTAGAGCTTAATGAAATGAAAGACCTGAGCCATCAAAAACCTAAGCCCCCAAGATTCAAACTTCTTAGCTTGCTAAAGGACGGGACGTGGTTTGCAAGCTTCACAGTACTGTTAATTTTTGCGATCAATGTCGTAGATGAACGAAGTCAACTTAGAAGCGACGTCAAACACCTGACTGACACGTTGGCGGAGGTGAGAAAGGACCTTGAGTCAGCTCACCTCGAAAACAAGCAGCTCAACGATTCACTGCTCCAAAGCCGAATTGATCTCGCCACGAAAGAGGTTCGTCTCGAAGAGTTCGATAAACAACTCGCCTCCATCAATCGGGACGCTTTGAACTCTAAGGCAGAAGCTGAAACCTACAAAGCACTCACGGCATCTGATAAACGCTGCGAACCCTACAGGCAAGATATTTCAAGACTGGAGAGCAAACTCGCTATATCGGCACTGGATGTATTCTCGACTCGAGGAGAGCAGCGCAAAGAGACACTGGCGGCGCTGGAACGGAGCAAAGACTCATTGGATGCTTGCATGGGGATAAAACGTTAACTGCCTGATCTCACCCCAGCTCCTTAACGGCTATTCAACTCACCATGATGTGGGTTTGTACGTGTGCGTGCCCATGCAGCTCCGCGACGATCAGCCCTTGAGGGATTCCGGCGACCCGAGCAGCGTCGACCGCCTTGGCGATGGCCACATCCAGGTCGGTCAGTGCCTTGTTGATGTCCTGGCTCATCGGCAGCGCGTGGCGCAGGCGGGTTACGTTGCTCATCAGCTGAACGGATCGGCAGGTTTAGCGATCGAGCGCACAAACCACATGAAACCCTGCTGCAGATTGGACTTTGCCAACGCTAACAGTCGCGGGTCAACGCCTTCAATCTGGCCGATCTGCTTGAACAGCTCGCCGGCGTCGGCTTCCAGAGCTTTGATCGAGTTCATGCCGTCGATCTCGGACTGACTCAGGTCGCGGTAGCCGGTGATTTTCTTGTGCTGTTTATCCATGGGGGATTCCTCATGATTGCGCGCCACGATTTGGCGCATTCGAAAACGTGGCGCGGATTACGGCGCCTGCCGCTCTACCGCTTCGCTGACCTTCTCGGCCGCCTTGCTAGCGGTATCAGCCACTTGGACTGCGGAGCGTGAAGCGTCTTGCACCTTCACTGCAGCGTCCTGGGTCTTCTCGGCCAGGGTAGTCAGTCGCAGGTCGCGCTTGCCCAGTGCGGCGTCGTAAGCGGCGCGAACCTCGGCAAGCTGTTTGGTCTGCTCGCTACTGGCGGACCACACGCCGGCTTGGTAGCCAAGTGTCAGCCCGCCGAACACCAGCAGGATCGCAATGACCCATACTTCGGCGCGCCGCCACCAATGGCGGGCGATGAAGTTGATTGCGCATCTGTCCATCAGTTGATGCCTCCCAGCTTGGTTCGCAGTCGGGCGATCTCTTCGCTCTGCGAGATGACCGTTGCCGTGAGCTGCGCGACCTGGCTTGTGAGGGATTCGATCTTCCCTTCCATGCGCCCTACTGCAGCGCGTCGTCAGGATTTTGAACCTATGCCACCGCAAGTGGCACGATGCTGAAAAGCGGCCGTGGCTGGAGAGCGTGCCGATGATATCGATGCTTGAGGAAAAGAGGTCTGCCCGGAAACCCTACCCGATGTCCTGGGAAGAGCAGGCGATTCTGTTCCCTGAACTGCCGGATCACCTGTTGAGGATGGCCCTCTACAAGGTAAACACGGGGTGCCGGGAGCAGGAAGTGTGCAAGTTGAAATGGGAATGGGAGATACGGGTGCCTGATCTGAACACCAGCGTGTTTCTGATACCTGCCGGATTCGGCGGGCGAAGTAATAAAGCAGGTGTGAAGAACGGCGATGAACGCCTGGTGATCCTGAACAGAGTGGCGATGAACATCATCGACAAGCAACGCGGCCTGCACAAAGACCTGGTGTTCCCCTACGGACAGCCAGATCAATATGGGGCCACTACCATGGACAGAATGAACGACTCCGCCTGGAGGAAGGCCAGGAAGCGCGCGGCGGACAAGTGGGAGGTAGCCAACCAGTCGCCGGCGCATCCAGGGTTCAGGGCTTTCCGCGTTCACGACTTGAAGCACACCGTCGGCAGAAGACTACGTGCAGCAGGCGTGTCAGAGGAAGATAGGAAGGCATTGTTGGGGCATAAGAACGGCAGCATCACCAGCCACTATTCTACCCCGGAGCTGCAGCACCTGATTGAGGCTGCGAACAAAGTGTCGGCAACTGACTCTAGGGGGCCAGCGCTGACTATCTTGAGAAGGAAATCGGGCTGATCCCCCGCAAAAGTCCCTACGCATGAAAAAGCCGAACTGGTTAGAGTTCGGCTAAGTCATTGAAAAATATGGTCGGGACGGAGTGATTCGAACACTCGACCCCTAGCACCCCATGCTAGTGCGCTACCGGACTGCGCTACGCCCCGACTAGGCGTGTTACTGGGTTCGCTTCGCTACGAAGCGATCCGGAATATACCGCAAGCTTTTGAAATGTGGAAGTATTTTAAAAGCCGACGTTATTTCTTCAAAACCACCAGCACATCTTCGAGTTCGGAGATCATCTGGCGGATCAGTTGCTTGTATTGGGTGGTATCGTCTTTGGCTTCATCACCGGACATGCGCTGGCGCGCGCCACTGATGGTGAACCCCTGGTCGTACAGCAACGCGCGGATCTGTCGGATCATCAGCACATCCTGGCGCTGATAATACCGACGGTTCCCGGTGCGTTTGACGGGGTTGAGTTGAGGAAACTCCTGCTCCCAATAGCGCAGCACGTGCGGCTTGACCGCACAGAGCTCGCTGACTTCACCAATGGTGAAGTAGCGTTTGCCTGGGATGACGGGTAGTTCGTCGTTATGACTTGGTTCCAGCATAAGCCTCAACTCGGGCCTTCAACTTCTGCCCTGGACGAAAGGTGACCACACGGCGAGCCGTGATCGGGATTTCTTCTCCCGTTTTTGGATTGCGGCCAGGCCGCTGGCGTTTGTCCCGCAGGTCAAAATTGCCGAAACCGGACAATTTGACCTGTTCGTTGTCTTCCAGAGCGTGCCTGATTTCTTCAAAAAACAGCTCGACCAATTCCTTGGCTTCGCGTTTGTTCAGACCCAGCTCTTCGTACAGACGTTCCGCCATCTCAGCTTTCGTCAAAGCCCCCATACGTCACTTCCTTAACGTGGCGTTCAACCTTTGTTCAAGCGAGGTGAGGATATTTTGTGTCGTGGTATTCACCTCATCGTCATTAAGAGTGCGCGATGGATGCTGCCAGGTCAAGCCAACTGCAAGGCTTTTTCTATGCGGATCAATGCCTTTACCCTGATAGACGTCAAATAGCCTGAGGTCTGTCAGCCATTCCCCTGCATTTTCACGGATTACATCCAGAACGGCAGTGGCGGCGACTTCGCGATCGGCGATCAGGGCCAGGTCACGACGCACTTCAGGGAAGCGCGACAACTCGCTGAATTTAGGCATCTTGCCCGACGCGACTTCCGCCAAGACTAGCTCAAAAACGAATACCGGACGGTCCAGACCGAGGGTTTTCGACAACTCCGGGTGGATGGCACCTACGTAGCCCACCAGGCGCCCTTCGCGTTCGATACGCGCAGTCTGGCCTGGGTGCAACGCTGGGTGGCTGCCCGGCACGAACGTGAAATCGTCGAGCGCGCCGGCAAAGCCCAAAACTGCTTCCACGTCAGCCTTGACGTCGAAAAAGTCCACGGCGTCGCGGCCTTGGGCCCAGCCCTCAGGCAGGCGGCTGCCGCACACCACGCCAGCCAGCATCGGTTCTTGTTTCAGGCCGTCGAGTTGGCCGACAAAACGCAGACCGCTTTCGAACATGCGCACGCGGTCTTGCTGACGGTTAAGGTTGTGGGACAGTGCTTTTACCAGGCCCGGCCACAACGACGAACGCATGGCCGCCATGTCGTTCGAGATCGGGTTAGCCAACAGCAGTGGCTCGACGCCCGGGTTGAACAGCTCGAACTGTTTAGGATCGATGAAGCTGTAGGTCACCGCTTCCTGGTAGCCACGGGCGACCAGCAGGCGACGCAGCTCCGGCAGGTGCGCACGGGCCTCAGCTTTAGGCTGCGGCGCCAGGCGTGCTTGCGGGTAGCGAACCGGCAGGCGGTTGTAGCCATACAGGCGGGCCAGTTCTTCGATCAGGTCAACTTCCAGGCTGATATCGAAGCGATGGCTTGGCACTTCGACGTGCCACTGCCCTTCCCCGCTCGCGGCAATGCTCAGGCCGAGGGCCGACAGCAGTTGCTCGATCTGAGCCGGCTCGATCACCAGGCCGAGCATTTGCTCGACGCTCTTGGCACGCAAGGTGATCGGTGCAACGGACGGCAGGTGCTGCTCGCTCACGGTTTCAGTGATCGGGCCAGCTTCGCCGCCGGTGATTTCCAGCAGCAGGCCAGTGGCGCGCTCCATGGCCTCACGGGCCAGCTTCCAGTCCACACCACGCTCATAGCGGTGCGAGGCATCGGTGTGCAGGCCGTAGGAACGGGCTTTGCCAGCGATGGCGATCTGATCAAAGAACGCACTTTCAAGGAAAATATCACGCGTGGTCGCGGACACGCCGCTGTGCTCGCCACCCATAACGCCGGCAATGGCCAGGGCGCGGGAATGATCGGCGATCACCAGGGTATCGGCGCGCAGGGCCACTTCCTGGCCGTCGAGCAAGACCAGTTTCTCGCCTTCTTCGGCCATGCGGACGCGAATGCCGCCGTTGATTTCGGCGAGATCGAACGCGTGCAGCGGTTGGCCCAGCTCCAGCATTACGTAGTTGGTGATGTCGACGGCAGCGTCGATGCTGCGTACATCGGCGCGGCGCAGGCGCTCAACCATCCACAGCGGGGTTGGCTTGGACAGGTCGACGTTGCGGATCACACGGCCCAGGTAACGCGGGCAAGCGTTGGGAGCCAAGACTTCGATCGGGCGCACTTCATCGTGCACAGCGGGCACGGCGGCAACCACCGGACGAGTAACCGGGACGTTATACAACGCACCCACTTCGCGTGCCAGACCGGCCAGGGACAGACAGTCGCCACGGTTCGGGGTCAGGTCGACCTCGATGCTGGCGTCTTCGAGTTCCAGGTAAACGCGGATGTCCTGGCCCACTGGCGCGTCGGCCGGCAGTTCCATCAGGCCGTCGTTGCCTTCGCCCACTTGCAGTTCAGCCTGGGAGCACAGCATGCCGTTGGATTCAACGCCACGCAGCTTGGCTTTCTTGATCTTGAAGTCACCCGGCAGTTCGGCGCCGATCATGGCAAACGGAATCTTCAGGCCCGGGCGCACGTTAGGCGCTCCGCACACGACCTGGAACGTCTGCGCGCCGTCACTGACCTGGCACACACGCAATTTGTCGGCATCCGGGTGCTGCTCGGTGCTCAGCACCTCGCCCACCACGACGCCGCTGAAAACACCGGCGGCCGGCGTGACGCTATCGACCTCAAGACCGGCCATCGACAGACGAGCAACCAGCTCGTCGCGATCTACCTGCGGGCTTACCCAGCCACGCAGCCATTGTTCACTGAATTTCATCCTGCTCTCCTAAAGATTCGTTACGACTAGCGAAATTGCGCGAGGAACCGCAAGTCGTTGTCGAAGAACAGACGCAAGTCGTTCACGCCGTAACGCAGCATGGCCAGGCGCTCAACGCCCATGCCGAAGGCAAAGCCCGAGAACTCTTCCGGGTCGATCCCGGACATGCGCAGCACGTTAGGGTGAACCATGCCGCAGCCCATCACTTCCAGCCAACCGGTCTGCTTGCAGACGCGGCAGCCTTTGCCGCTGCACATCACGCATTCCATGTCGACTTCAGCGGACGGCTCGGTGAACGGGAAGAACGAAGGACGGAATCGAACCGCCAGCTCTTTCTCGAAGAACACCCGCAGGAATTCTTCGATGGTGCCTTTGAGGTCGGCGAAATTGATGTCGCGATCAACCAGCAGGCCTTCGACCTGGTGGAACATCGGCGAGTGGGTGATATCCGAGTCGCTACGGTACACACGGCCTGGGCAGACGATGCGGATCGGCGGCTTGGTCGCTTCCATGGTGCGGACCTGTACCGGCGAGGTATGGGTGCGCAACAGCATGTTCGCGTTGAAATAGAAGGTGTCGTGCATCGACCGGGCCGGGTGATGGCCTGGGATGTTGAGCGCCTCGAAGTTGTGATAGTCGTCTTCGACCTCAGGGCCTTCGGCAATGCCGTAGCCGATGTGGGTAAAGAACTGCTCGATACGTTCCAGAGTCCGGGTGATCGGATGCAGACCGCCCGAGGCCTGGCCACGGCCAGGCAGGGTCACATCAATGGACTCGGCGGCGAGTTTGGCCGCAAGATCGGCCTCCTCGAGCGACGCCTTGCGCGCATTGAGAACCTCTGTGACACGCTCCTTGGCAACGTTGATCAGCGCACCGACTTGCGGACGCTCTTCAGCCGGCAAATTCCCCAGGGTCTTCATCACCTGAGTCAATTCACCTTTCTTGCCAAGGTAGTGAACCCGGATTTGCTCCAGGGCATTTACATCTTCAGCGCTTTGCACAGCCTCAAGGGCTTGAGCGACGAGCGCGTCCAGGTTTTCCATGTACAGACTCCAGATACAAAATAGGGGAAGAGCTTGAAGGCTCTTCCCCTATTTATGACGTTTACCACCTTGAGCTGCAGGAGCAGCCCAGGGTGACTGTCGGGGGTACTTAAGCCAAGGTGGCTTTAGCTTTCTCGACAATCGCAGCAAACACCGCTTTATCGTTCACGGCCAGTTCAGCCAGAACCTTACGGTCGATTTCGATGGACGCTTTTTTCAGGCCAGCGATGAAACGGCTGTAGGACAGACCGTTAACACGAGCACCAGCATTGATACGAGCGATCCACAGAGCGCGGAACTGACGTTTTTTCTGACGACGGTCACGGTAGGCGTATTGGCCTGCCTTGATTACCGCTTGCTTGGCAACACGGAATACGCGTGAGCGCGCGCCGTAGTAGCCTTTAGCGAGTTTCAGAATTTTTTTGTGACGTTTACGGGCAATGACGCCACGCTTTACACGAGCCATGAGTTACTTCCTCTAGTCTTGATCCAAAAATTAACGAAGGCGCAGCATGCGCTCGACTTTTGCCACGTCAGACGGATGCAGCAAGCTGCTACCGCGCAGTTGACGCTTACGCTTGGTCGACATTTTGGTCAGGATGTGGCTCTTGAAAGCGTGCTTGTGCTTGATACCGTTAGCAGTTTTCAGAAACCGCTTAGCAGCACCACTTTTAGTCTTCATCTTTGGCATGTTCGGATACTCCGCATTCAGTTGATAAACATAATCAGAAGGCCTGCCGTGCCCTGTTGATTACTTCTTCTTTTTCGGGGCGATGACCATAATCAGCTGGCGTCCTTCCATCTTAGGATGCTGCTCGACGGAACCATACTCCAGCAGGTCAGCTTCAACCCGCTTGAGGAGTTCCATCCCCAGCTCCTGGTGGGCCATCTCACGGCCGCGGAATCGCAAGGATACCTTGGCCCTGTCCCCATCACTCAGGAAACGTACCAGGTTGCGCAGTTTTACCTGGTAATCCCCTTCCTCCGTCCCTGGACGAAACTTGATTTCTTTTACTTGAATCTGCTTCTGGTTCTTCTTCGCTGCGGCAACCTGCTTCTTCTTCTCGAAGATCGACTTGCCGTAGTCCATCACCCGGCAAACGGGTGGGATTGCATCGGCGGAGATTTCCACCAGGTCCAATTTGGACTCTTCAGCAATACGAAGCGCTTCATCAATCGAGACGATGCCAATCTGCTCGCCGTCAGCGCCAATTAACCGAACCTCGCGTGCCGAGATATTCTCGTTGATCGGGGCTTTCGGTGCAGCTCGTTTATCTTGTCTCATTTCACGCTTAATAATAATTACTCCGAATCTGGGCGACCACGCCGGGAAACCGCTTGCGCGAGGAACTCAGCGAACTGGGCGACGGGCATCGAGCCCAGGTCAGCACCTTCACGAGTACGCACAGCGACAGTCTGCATCTCGACTTCCCGATCTCCGATAACCAAAAGATAGGGAACCTTGAGCAAAGTATGCTCGCGGATTTTAAAGCCGATCTTTTCATTTCTCAAGTCGGACTTGGCACGAAATCCGCTTTCGTTGAGAGTTTTTTCAACTTCAGCCGCAAAATCTGCCTGTTTATCAGTGATATTCATGATCACTGCCTGGGTCGGAGCAAGCCACGCAGGGAACGCACCCTCGTAGTGCTCGATCAGGATTCCGACAAACCGTTCGAACGAGCCAAGGATCGCTCGGTGCAACATAACCGGGTGTTTCCGGCTGTTGTCTTCGGAGACGTATTCGGCTCCCAAACGGATCGGCAGGTTAAAATCGAGCTGCAAAGTACCACATTGCCAGACACGACCAAGACAATCTTTCAGCGAGAACTCGATTTTCGGGCCGTAGAAGGCGCCCTCACCCGGCTGCAGATCGTACGCAAGGCCCGCGCTGTCTAGGGCTGCGGCCAGTGCAGCTTCGGCGCGATCCCACAGTTCGTCGGAGCCGACGCGTTTTTCCGGACGAGTGGACAGCTTCATTTCGACTTCGGTGAAGCCGAAATCGCGATAAACGTCCATGGTCAGCTTGATGAACGCGGCGGATTCAGCCTGCATCTGCTCTTCGGTGCAGAAGATGTGTGCATCGTCCTGAGTAAAGCCGCGCACGCGCATGATGCCGTGCAGCGCACCCGATGGCTCGTTACGGTGGCAGGCACCAAACTCGGCCAGACGCATCGGCAACTCGCGGTAGCTTTTCAGGCCCTGGTTGAACACCTGCACGTGGCATGGGCAGTTCATCGGCTTGATGGCGTAGTCGCGGTTTTCCGACTGAGTGGTGAACATGTTGTCGGCGTAGTTGGCCCAGTGCCCGGACTTTTCCCACAGGCTGCGGTCAACGACCTGCGGAGTCTTGATCTCCAGGTAGCCGTTTTCGCGCTGAACCTTGCGCATGTACTGCTCAAGCACCTGGTACAGGGTCCAGCCGTTCGGGTGCCAGAACACCATCCCAGGCGCTTCTTCCTGAAGGTGGAACAGGTTCAGGCGCTTGCCAATCTTGCGGTGGTCGCGTTTTTCGGCTTCTTCAATGCGCTGGATGTAGGCCGCCAGCTGCTTTTTGTCAGCCCAGGCAGTGCCGTAGATACGCTGCAGTTGCTCGTTCTTTGCATCGCCGCGCCAGTAAGCGCCGGACAGCTTGGTCAGCTTGAACGACTTGAGGAAGCGCGTATTCGGCACGTGCGGGCCACGGCACATGTCGACGTATTCTTCGTGGTAGTACAGGCCCATCGCCTGCTCGTCCGGCATGTCTTCCACCAGACGCAGCTTGTAGTCTTCGCCACGCGCGGTGAACACGTCGATCACCTCGGCGCGCGGCGTGACCTTCTTGATTACGTCGTAATCTTTTTCGATCAGCGCGTGCATGCGCGCTTCGATAGCGGCCAGGTCGTCCGGAGTGAAAGGACGCTCGTAGGCGATATCGTAATAGAAGCCTTCATCGATAACCGGACCGATCACCATTTTTGCGGTGGGGTACAGCTGTTTGACCGCATGGCCAATCAGGTGCGCGCAAGAGTGGCGAATGATCTCCAGCCCCTCTTGATCCTTGGGCGTGATGATTTGCAGGCTGGCGTCGCTGGTGATCAGGTCGCTGGCGTCAACCAGCTTGCCGTCGACTTTGCCGGCTACGGTGGCCTTGGCCAGGCCTGCACCGATAGAAGCGGCGACCTCGGCTACGGATACCGAATGATCGAATGAACGTTGACTGCCGTCGGGAAGAGTAATAGTTGGCATGGCGCCTCCTCTCCTAGTGGTGACCCCTACCAAAGGTCACGTGGGTTGGGATGAGCCAGTACAAGATCCAACACCAGGCCGTTCAATGATGAACGCCTGCCTTACAGCGGCAGGAGCCTTTCGGCCAACCGATAATCGAACCAGAGTGACTGGAGTGAGCTAAAAAGAACATGGCAAGGCGGCAATTTGGCACGCCTGGAAATAGCCAGGCCGAGGATGCTAGCACAGATGAACGGTCATCGTGCTGGCGCCGCCTTTCTGAAAGACAAATTCGAGGCTTTATAGGTGCAAAAGTGAACTTGAGCTGTACGCCATGCCTCAAACACACCGAGAATCGCTGTTCGTCCTCGACCCAAAGGAGCATCCACATGATGCGTTTCACCTCGACCCTCGCTCTCGCTGCCTCCCTGGCCTTCCTGTCGCTCGGCGCCCAGGCAGCCGCCCCATCGAACTGGCCAACCGGCGCTCGCGACAACTTCATCAAAGATTGCAGCTCGGCAGCCCAGCAAAGCGTGGACGCCAAAACTGCCAAAGACCATTGCGAATGTGGCGCTGACAAGATCAACGCCGAATTGAGCACCGCAGAGATCAAGGAGCTCATGACCAACCAGAACGCAGATCCGGCGCTTAAGAACAAAGCTGTCGCGGCTATTTCGTCCTGCAAAGTCGTGAAGAAATAATCAGAACGACCACTGATCAGACGGCCGTCGCGCTGAAAAAACAGCCTGAAAACTGCCATTTCGCACAAATTACGCAGCTTTTACAGCTTTTTTTAACAGCTGATATTTCGCACCAAAGCCCCGTAAATCGGGGCTTTCAGCCAGCCCAGGCAGCAAATGCAATGCTATTGATTAGCAAACAATGCCTTGGGGGGGCTCCCAAGTCGAACATTTCGACTATGATAGCCAAGTGTGCCCAGTTGGCCTGAGCAGCACAGCACTACTGAAAATATATGTTTCTTGGAGATACACCATGTCTAATCGCCAAACCGGCACCGTTAAATGGTTCAACGATGAAAAAGGCTTCGGCTTCATCACTCCTCAAGGTGGCGGTGACGACCTGTTCGTACACTTCAAAGCTATCGAAAGCGACGGTTTCAAAAGCCTGAAAGAAGGCCAAACCGTTTCCTTCGTGGCTGAGAAAGGCCAAAAGGGTATGCAAGCTGCACAGGTTCGCGGCGAGTAATTCTCCGCTGAGCTAAAAAAACCCCGTCCATGCGACGGGGTTTTTTATGGGCGCTACAAAAGTAGCCGAGGTTCTTAGCCGCAGTTGACTCGCGTGATCACCAGATTGTCATCGGTGTTCAGGTTCAGGCGGTCGGAGCGGTATTCCAGGGTGATCATGTCATTAGGCTTGAGGATACGTGCGTTCTGCGCACCGGCACGTGTACGCGCCTGCTCCAGCAACTGGGGCGAGGCTTTCTGGCCGATCGCGAACTCGGCGGCCTTCGCCTCACAGCGGCTATGACCGGCATCGGCCACGGCGGCGTCTTTGGCTGGCTCAGAGGTACCCGGGGTGCTGCAACCCGCCAACGCGAATGCTGCCAACAAAGTACCGAATGATGCGAGCTTCCAAGGCATGAAGCCTCCTATGATAAAAATGGACAGAGATCGTGCGACAGCGATCTGGGGGATTGGTTTCAAGACGTGAATCGCCCGCAGGCAAGTCTGCCTGACTCAGGCCGAGCATTCGCTCGGTCAATCGTCACCAGATATGAATGTATTCAGTAGATGTCGATGTAGTCGAACGGCGGCTTCGGCCAGTTCTGCTTGAGCGCGTTGAATATCTGCATGACCCAGACTTCATCACTGGCCGCTACGTTACCGACATAACCGGAGCCTTTGGCCCAGGTCTCAAGGCGAAACAGCAAGCCGGCGATATCAGTGCCGCCAACCACGCCTGACGAGATGTAGGCAATCCCGGCCTTGGTCACCCGCAGCTGGGTATGCTGGTCATCGCTGGCGCTGGCCAGCAACTGACGAACAGCCTCCAGCGTCAGGTTCTCGGGGTTGTTCAAATCGATCTGCACCTGGCGTTCCCCGGCAATTAAACAGGGCCACAGTGTCGCACAGCACATGCCTCATGCCTAAGTAGCAGTGCCAAACGCTACCCAAAAATGGTTAACTGCGCCGGTAAAAGCCGCGTTTTAGCGCACTGCCCAGTACTTCCAACTCCGCGAGACACCCATGACCACTGTTACCCTCCAAGCCGACATCAAAGCCAAGTGGCCCCAAGGACAAAGCTCCTACAGCCCCGGAAGCCCGGAGGAGTTGGCAATCATCGGAATCGACCTGCTGGTCAAGGAACTCGGCACTCAGGCTGCACAAGCCTTCATCGGCCAGGTATTCGAAAAATACCCGGCCGATCACATGGGCGCACACAACCCCGAGCGCGAATAAGAACCGGCCGACGAACGCCGACCGGCACACACATTACTTCAGACGCGCCAGACGCTCGGTCAGCAGATCGAAGAAGCCCTGAGCATCGCCGTTCTCGACCCAGAAGGCATTCTTCGGCTGCTTCAGGCCATCGTACCAATCGACGATGGTCTGACCGAAGGTCGGGCCTTCACGGCTGTCCACCACCACATTGACTTCACGGCCGCTGAACAGCTCAGGTTTGAGCAGGTAGGCAATAACGGTGGCATCGTGAACCGGGCCGCCTGGAA
Organism: Pseudomonas sp. TWRC1-2; assembly: GCF_049896685.1. Taxonomy (NCBI): domain Bacteria; kingdom Pseudomonadati; phylum Pseudomonadota; class Gammaproteobacteria; order Pseudomonadales; family Pseudomonadaceae; genus Pseudomonas; species Pseudomonas sp. TWRC1-2. The sequence goes on from NZ_JAFCUU010000002.1 coordinate 86,147, forward strand.
TGCCGTAGTGCTCCATGTCGCCTTTGACGTATTCATTCAGAATATCGCCGACGACCTTGCTCGCGTTGTTGTTGATATCGGCGATTTGCTTGAGGCGCGCCTCACTGGTCAACACCTTGTGGGTGACGTCCAGTGGCAGGTAAGTCAACTTGACGCCGCTTTTGAGCACGACCTCAGCCGCGATAGGGTCGGCAAACAAGTTGAATTCGGCCACTGGCGTGATATTGCCGCCGTTGAAGTGCGCACCGCCCATCACCACCACTTCCTTGATGCCTTGGGTGATTTCCGGAGCCTGGGTCAACGCCAGCGCCAGGTTGGTCTGTGGGCCGAGCATGGCGATGGTGATGCTGTGGGGCTTGGCGGTGCTCAGGGTTTTGATCAGGTAATCAACGGCATTGCCTTCGGCCAGGCCTTTTTTCGGCTCGTGCACGGTAACGCCCGAAATACCCTCTTTACCGTGAATATTCTCGGCGTAGATCGGCGTGCGCAGCATCGGTTTTGGCGCCCCTGCGTACACCGGAATATCCTCGCGCCCTGCCCATTCGCGGGCCAGGCGCGCATTGCGGGAGGTTTTGTCGAGGCGCACGTTACCGGCGACGGTGGTCAGCGCACGGATATTCAATTCCTGTGGAGAGGCCATTGCAAACAGCAAGGCCACTACATCGTCAGCACCCGGGTCGGTGTCGATGATCAGGTCGATTTTTTCCGCCGCGTGGGCGCTGGCTGCTGTGAGCGCGGACAAAAGCAGGACACTCCGAAACAGGTTTTTCAGGGATGGAAGACCACGTTGCATGAAACACTCCTTGTCGTAGGAAATCTCTAGAAAGTTACGCCGGACACCAGCGCGATATTGCAATAAGGCTGGCACTCGCCGGTGCGCACGACGGCGCGAGCCTTGCGGCTCAGTTGCTTGAATTCTTCGTGGCTGACCAGGCGTCGCTCGCCCAGGGCTGCCTGCTCGGTCAGGGTGTTGAGCGCAGTGAGTGCAGGCGGTTGCTTGAGCAGGATTTCTTCGGCCAGCACGTGGCTTTCCACCTGCATCTCGCTGAGCACAATGCGCAGGGTGCTGATGAAGTCAGGAATACCTTGGGTCAGCGCCAGGTCGATCAGCTCGACACCCGGCGGCACGGGCAAGCCGGCATCGCCGATCACCAGGACGTCACCGTGACCGAGAGACGCAATGACACGCGACAGGGCAATATTGAGCAGCGGTGTCTTTTTCATGAGGGCACAAAACCTTGAACGTCGTGCAGCGTGGGAATAGAGGGTTGCGCACCGGCGCGAGTCACAGATAGCGCTGCGGCCACCTGACCAAAGCGGATGGCCTCGGCTTCGCTCTTGCCATTGGCGAGCGCGGCGGCAAACCCGCCGACAAAGGTGTCGCCCGCCGCCGTGGTGTCCACAGCCTTGACCTTGGGCGCCACCAGATGCTCAAAGCCTTGGCCATCGGCAAACAATGCGCCCTGGGCACCGAGGGTGATAATGACCTTGCCCGCGCCTGCCTTGATCAACTGCGTCGCAGCGACCTTGGCACTGTCGAGAGAGTCGACCGTCACGCCGCTCAAGGCGGCGGCTTCACTTTCATTGGGAATCAGGTAGTCAATCGAGGCATACCATTCGGCCGGCAAAGGGCCGCTGGCGGGTGCCGGATTGAGGATCACCGTCTTGCCCAGTTCACGTCCGCGCTTGAGGGCCTGGCCTACCGTGTCCATCGGCGATTCCAGCTGGCAGACGATGACGTCGGCGCCCTGCAACACTGCGTCAGCCCGTTGCAACGAGGCTGGCGTCAGCGCACCGTTGCCGCCGGCCACGATCACAATTGCGTTCTGGCTGCTGTCATCCACCACAATCAACGCCACGCCGCTGGAGCCGTCTACCGTGCTCACGGCCTGACAATCAATGCCCTCCACCACCAGCGCATCACGCAATTGGGCGCCGTAGGCATCAGTGCCGACACAGCCGACCATCGCCACATCAGCGCCCAGACGCGCAGCAGCCACTGCCTGGTTGGCGCCCTTGCCGCCGGAGACGGTAGAGAACGTTTGGCCGATCAGGGTTTCACCGGCACGCGGCAACCGACTGGCGCGGGTGACCAGGTCCATGTTCAAGCTGCCTATTACCACTACTTTTGCTGGCATACATCAGTACTCATCAATTCGGTTCAGCGGTATTGGGCGAACACACCGGCGACCGGCGCCGTCGACTCACGCAAAACAATACTCGGCGTCACGATACGTTGATCGATCGGCAGTTGGGGGGTTGCAATTCTTCGCAGCAAAAGCTCGGCCGCCGTTTCGCCCAGTTGCACGATCGACTGCCCGACCGTGGTCAGCGCCGGGTACACGTAACGGCCCATTTGAATATCATCGAAACCAATCACCGACAATTCGCCGGGCACGCGAATATTGCGCTCTGCCGCAGCGCGCAACACGCCGAAACCGATCATATCGTTACTGGCAAAGATCGCGCTCGGTGGATTGTCCGACAGCAACTGCACGGCTGCGGCATACCCGCCGGTGCTGGTGAAGTCGCTCTCTTGAGTGCGATTGTCCGCCACTTGCACGCCCGCCTCACGCAGCGCCCGGTGATACCCCGCCAGACGCATTTGCGCCACGCGGGTGTGGCCGGGGCCACCAATGCAGGCGATGTCGCGGTGACCGAGTTCAAGCAAGTGCCGGGTCGCCAGGTAGGCGCCCTCCTCGTGGTCGATGCGCACCAGATCGACATCGATGCCATCCAGCGCACGGTCGACGATCACCATGGGCGTGCGCACCGCGCTCAAGCCAGCGGCAAGGCCACTGTCGTCGCCCCCTACCGAGGTCACGATCAAGCCGTCGATGCGCTTTTCGAGCAACACGCGCAAGTAGCTGCGCTGTTTTTCAGCGTTGTCATCGGAGTTGCAGAGGATCACGCAATAGCCATTACGCTCGCAGTAATCCTCGATCCCGCGGGCCAACTCGGCAAAATACGGGTTGAGGCTGTTCGGCACCAACAGGCCGATGGTGGCGGTGGTCTTGGCCTTGAGCGATCGCGCGACCGCACTGGGCACATAATCGAGCTGCTTGATTGCCGCTTCGACCTTGATCCGTACAGGCTCACTCACCGGCCGCGTCTTGTTCACCACATGGGACACGGTGGTGTAGGAAATACCCGCAAGCGCTGCCACATCCTTGATCGTCGCCATGGTTCAGACTCGCCGGCTGGCGCGCTGGCTGCGGTAAGTGTCGAGGACCACGGCAATCACGATCACAGCACCGGTGATGATGCGTTTGGTGGGCTCCGTAGCACCGATCTGCGCCAGGCCAGCGGCCAGTACCGAAATGATCAACACGCCGAAAAAGGTGCTGATAACCGAACCGCGTCCGCCCATCAAGCTGGTGCCGCCGATCACCACAGCGGCGATCACCTGCAGCTCCAGGCCGGAGCCGGCATTCGGGTCCGCCGCTTCCAGGCGCGAAATCTGGAACAGTGCCGCCACACCGGCCAACAGCCCCATCAGGCTGAACACCAGGATTTTGTACGGCTTGGGATTGATACCGGCCAGGCGCACGGCCTCTTCGTTGGTGCCGATACCGATCAGGTAGCGACCAAACACCGTGCGCGTCAACACCAACTGAGCAGCAATGATCACCAGCAAGGCAATGATGAACGACGGCGAAATTCCGAAGGCAATCGGGTTCGACAGCCAGGCAAACGAATCACCAATATAGGCGGTACGCGAGCCAGTCATTTGGTACGCCACGCCGCGCGCCATCTCCAGCACGCCGAGGGACACAATAAACGAGGGGATTCGCCAGGCCACAGTAATCGAGCCGGTGATGGTGCCTGCCACTGCCGCACAGCCCATGCCCAGCAGCGCTGCCGGCAGCACGCTCCAGCCCCAGCCGAGAATCGCCACACTGACCGCCGACGCGGCCAATGCGAGCACCGAGCCAACCGACAGGTCGATGCCGCCGATAATCAGGATGAACGTCATGCCCACCGCCAATACCATCAAGTCCGGTATCTGGTTGGCCAGGGTGCTGAAGGTGTCATAGGACAGGAAGTGATCGCTCAACACTGAGAACAGCGCGATCATCGCCAGCAAGGCGCCAGCCAGACCCAGGTAAGTGCCCAGGCCGTAGAAGTTGCCGCCGGTTTTACCCGGGGAAGTTGTGGTTTTCATGGGGTATCCCTAAGCGCTGCATCGTTGAGCAGCGCGTCACGTTTTTGGTAGCCGGCAAAAGCGGCGGCGAGCAATTCGTCCTGGGTCCAGCTGTCGCGCTCGAAGGTTTCGATCAGGCGTCCGGCGGACAGCACACCGATGCGGTCACAGATCAGCATCAGCTCACGCAGGTCGCTGGACACCACCACCAGCGCTTTGCCCTGGCGCGTCAATTCGCCGAGCAAGGCATAAATGTCGAACTTGGCGCCGACGTCGATGCCTCGGGTCGGCTCATCGAACAGCATCACCGCGCAATCGCGCTCCAGCCAACGGCCGATCACGACTTTCTGCTGGTTACCGCCCGACAGCTCGGACACCAACTGCGCCGGACTGGAGCTGCGGATGCGCATGGCGTCGATCTGGCGCTTGGCCAAGGCGGTTTCGTCGCGGCTGTTCACCACGCCGCCGCCGGAAATTTCCGGCATGTTGCCCAAAGCAATGTTGGCGCTGATCGACTGGGTCAACAGCAGGCCTTCGCCCTTGCGGTCTTCGGTGATCAGGGCAATGCCATGGCCCACCGCATCCACCGGGGAACGAATGCTCACCACCTGAGCCGGCGAACCCAAGGCGACAGTGCCGCTGTCCGCCAGGTCCGCGCCGAAGATCAGGCGCAACAGCTCGGTGCGGCCGGCGCCGATCAGGCCGGAGATGCCATAGATCTCACCGGCGCGCACTTCAAAGGACACATCACGCACCTTGTCCGAGCGGGTCAGCCCTTTTACGGTCAAGGCGGGGCCGCCAATAGTGCGCGGGCCCAGGTCGATCTGTTCACCCAGCTCGCGACCGACCATCAGGGTGACCAGTTGCTCACTGTTGTAATTGGCCATCGGCTCGACGCAGACCAGTTTGCCGTCGCGCAATACCGCAATACGCTGGGCAACACGGGCCAGCTCTTCGAGCCGGTGTGAAATATAAATGATCGCCACGCCCCGAGCCTGCAGGCGAGTGATTTGTTCAAAAAGCATTTCGACTTCGCGCGCGGTAAGCATCGCCGTGGGTTCGTCGAGAATCAGTACGTGGCAGTCGCCGATCAGGTTGCGGGCGATTTCAACCATTTGTTGATGGCCAATGCCCAAGGTGCCGACCAGCGTGTCGGGGTCAATCGCATCCAGGCCGACCTGGGCCATGGCTTCGATCGCGGCTTTGCGCAGTTGCTTACGGCTGATCCAGCCACATTTGCTGGGCAGGTTATCCAGAAACAGGTTTTCGGCCACCGTCAGTGTGGGCAGCAGGTTGAGCTCCTGCATGACCATGCGCACGCCCAGCTCTTCAGCCTGGGTGCGGCTGCCGGGACGGTAGTCCTGACCATTGAACTGCATATGCCCGGTGGTCGGCGTGACCAGCCCGCCGATGATTTTCGACAGCGTACTTTTACCTGCGCCGTTTTCACCGGTCAGCGCCAGCACTTCCCCACGATTGAGCGTCAGGGTGATGTCGGACAGAACCGGTTGGGCATAGGTCTTGCCGATACCGCTGACCGAGAGGACAGCGTTCGGGGCGGAAGATGACATAGGAAAATCTCCAGGCGCCCACTCAGGACGAGCGGGCGCTGTTGGGTACTGCCAGGATTACTTCTTGAGGACGAGTTCGACCGGGGTTTCGATCACACCGTCTTTGGCATCGACTTTCTCACCCTTGACCAGCTTGAGCGCGTTCTGGATACCGAACACGGCTTGCTGGGCGGCAGCCTGGTCAGCGGTCGCAAGCACACGGCCATCTTGCAGCATTGGTTTGATGGCTTCGATGTTGTCGTAGCCTACGACCAGCACTTTGCCGGCTTTACCCGCAGCGCGCACGGCAGAGACAGCGCCCAAGGCCATGTTGTCGTTACCCGCCAACAGTGCCTTGAGGTCCGGGTATTCGCTCAACATGGCGGAGGCGACTTTCTGACCCTGGTCGATTTCCCAGTTGCCCGACTGAGTGGAGACGATCTTCATGCCGGCTGCGTCCATCGCGTCCTTGTAGCCTGCGGTACGCTGCTGCGCGTTGGTGGTGGTCGGGACACCTTCGATGATGCCGACCTTGTCACCCGCGGCCAGTTGCTTGGCCAGGTAGTCACCGACCAGCTTGGAGCCTTTACGGTTATCCGGGCCTACGAACGGAATATCGAGGTTTTTGCTTTTCAATACATCCGGATCAAGGCGGTTGTCGATGTTGACGACCTTGATGCCCGCATCGGAAGCTTTCTTCAATACGGTGACCAGTGCCTTGGAATCAGCCGGAGCAATCACGATGGCGTTTACTTTGGCGAGGATCATCTGGTTGACGATATCGATCTGCGCGCTGGTATCGGTTTCGTTCTTGATCCCGTTGGTGATCATGTCGAAATCACCGGCGTGGTCTTTTTGATACTTCTTGGCGCCGTCCTGCATGGTCACGAAGAATTCGTTGGCGAGGGACTTCATCACCAGGCCGACCTTGGGTTTGGCGGCGGCGTCATCGGCAAAAGCAGAGGAAAGGGGCAGAGCAGCGGATGCAGCGGCAAGCACAGCGACAGCAAGAAGACGTCCAGCAAATGGCAGCTTCATGGGTTCACTCCGATCTTATGATTATTGTGAGCAACGCTTGCACGGCAGACCGTCTCGCAAACGTTTGCGTTAGTCAAACTATGAGAACCTTGTCGAGATTTGTCAACGGGTGAAAAACGCCTTTCATCCAAGCCCATTGCTACCTGCCATTGCGCCCCATTCGGTGGATGCGACTAAACATCGCCCTCGCCCGCCCGTTCTCTAAAACGACAGCCTGTGACACTCATGTCATACGAAACTTGTCTATATGCCCTGATGGCTTTCGGACAACCGAACACGATATTGCCTCCCCGTTCGGAAAGCCGGACGGGTGCTTTTTCATGCCCTCTGGGATATCTGTAAATATTGTTTTAAATCAACACCTTAATTTATAAGCACGAACACAATCAGCTTGGTACAAATCCTGCTCTTTCCTGGCACCTCGTGGCGTTCAGAACCGCCCGGGTGTTCTAGATGAACCTGCGACCGCACTCATCAAAAACCAGAGAGAAAAATAATGAAATCTGCACTGAAGTCTTTTGTTCCGGGCGCACTCGCCCTCCTGCTGCTGTTCCCCGTTGCCGCTCAGGCAAAGGAAGTTGAGACCAAGACCAAACTGTCCAATGTGGTGATTCTTGCCACCGGCGGCACTATTGCCGGCGCTGGCGCCAGCGCTGCCAACAGCGCCACTTATCAGGCGGCCAAGGTCGGCATCGAGCAATTGATCGCTGGTGTTCCTGAGCTTAGCCAGATTGCCAATGTGCGCGGCGAGCAAGTGATGCAAATTGCATCCGAAAGCATCAACAATGAAAACCTGCTGCAACTGGGTCGCCGTGTTGCCGAACTGGCCGACAGCAAGGACGTCGACGGCATCGTGATTACGCACGGTACCGACACCCTCGAAGAAACCGCCTACTTCCTGAACCTGGTGGAAAAAACCGACAAGCCAATCGTGGTGGTCGGCTCGATGCGTCCAGGCACCGCCATGTCGGCGGACGGCATGCTCAACCTGTACAACGCCGTCGCCGTCGCCGGCAGCAAAGATGCACGCGGCAAGGGCGTGCTGGTCACCATGAACGATGAGATCCAGTCGGGTCGTGACGTCAGCAAGATGATCAATATCAAGACCGAAGCGTTCAAGAGCCCATGGGGCCCGTTGGGCATGGTGGTTGAAGGCAAATCCTACTGGTTCCGCCTGCCGGCCAAGCGCCACACCCTGGATTCTGAATTCGATATCAAAACCATCAAAAGCCTGCCGGACGTTGAAATCGCTTATGGCTACGGCAATGTGAGCGACACCGCCGTCAAGGCCCTGGCTCAGGCTGGCGCCAAAGCCATCATCCATGCCGGCACTGGCAATGGTTCGGTGTCTTCCAAGGTCGTCCCTGCCCTGCAGGAACTGCGCAAACAAGGCGTGCAGATCATTCGCTCGTCCCACGTGAACGCCGGCGGTTTCGTGCTGCGTAACGCCGAACAGCCTGACGACAAGTACGACTGGGTGGTTGCCCATGACCTGAACCCGCAGAAAGCGCGGATCCTGGCGATGGTTGCGTTGACCAAGACCCAAGACAGCAAAGAGTTGCAACGGATGTTCTGGGAATATTGATTTCTGATAACACTGTGGAGGCGGGTTTACTCGCCTCTATCTTCCCTTGAAACTTCCCCGCCATAACTCCCCGCGCAAGTCCTGAGTTTTAAGCAGTTGCGAAATTCCTTATAGTTAAATACTGTATACACATACAGCAAACTAAGGAATGCTCCGTGGCAAAGTCCTCTTCCGCAACCACAACCCCGCCTGACGCTTACGCACGCTTGGCCGTTCGCGTGCAAAAAATTATCAATTCGACCAATGCCCAGAAAGCCAAGGCAGCCTTGATCTTCCGTTTACCCGAAGAGCCCGAAGATGAATGGGCGCGCTTGCTGGAAGAAATTGCAGAGAACGACAACGTCACCCTCGCTTATCGGGACGACGGTGGTGTGCAGATTTTCTGGGTTGTGCCGAAGGAAGATTGATTCAATGAGTGTTCGCTTTACTGCTTTGTTTTGTCTGTTTTTTGCCATTACCGCCAACGCCCAGGCGCCTAGAACCTTCAGCGAAGCCAAGAAAGTTGCCTGGAAGCTCTATGCGCCACAATCCACAGAGTTTTACTGCGGCTGCAAATACACCGGCAACCGGGTGGATTTAAAAGCCTGCGGGTATATTCCACGCAAAAATGCCAACCGTGCCGCACGCATCGAATGGGAGCATATCGTTCCAGCCTGGCAGATCGGCCATCAGCGTCAATGCTGGCAGAACGGTGGACGCAAGAACTGTACGCGCCGCGATGATGTGTTCAAGCGTGCAGAGGCCGACTTGCACAACCTGGTGCCGAGCATCGGGGAGGTCAATGGTGATCGCAATAACTTCAGTTTTGGTTGGCTGCCGGTACAAACCGGACAGTACGGCTCATGTTTGACCCAAGTGGACTTCAAGGCAAAAAAGGTCATGCCGCGCCCGTCTATTCGCGGAATGATTGCCCGGACCTACTTTTACATGAGCAAACAATATGGCTTGCGCCTGTCGAAACAGGACCGCCAACTGTATGAAGCCTGGAACAAGACTTACCCGGTACAAACCTGGGAGCGCCAGCGCAACCAGACCGTGGCCTGCGTGATGGGGCGGGGCAACGAGTTTGTCGGCCCGGTTAACCTGAAAGCCTGCGGTTGAGGGCGGGAGGAGCTCCCGCCCGGTCTGTTGGTTACTGTGCGGCCTTGTGTTCAATCACCTGGGACTCGGTGTCATTTTTCTTGGCGCGGGCCAGTTTTTCGGTCAGTTGCGCCTGCTTGGCTTCGGCTTCGGCCTTACTGGCGAACGGCCCCAACAGGACATCGTCCTTGCCTTCTGTTTTCACGATATAAAAATTAAACCCATGTTCCAGCAACCAGGCAGTCAAGTCAGTGATTGCCTGGAGCTTGTGGTCCGGCGGGCCGACCCACACATCCCATTCCTGAGCGGCAATCGCGCCGGTGTCTGGCTGGCTTTCAGTCACGGCAGGCTTGGCCTTGGGCGCTTCGACAGGTTTGCCTTCACCGCAACCGGCCAATGCCAACACCGCAATTGCCATCGCTACTTTACGCACTGCCCTGCTCCTTTGAGGATAAAGAGGCAACTTTATCATTCACTGTCTATTCTGGCCGTCATAAACGTTGGCTTAAACAATGCGAATGATGTATCGCAGACCTGTATGATGCCGCCATGGGAATTAATGTCGCCTCTATGCGTCCTAAAAGAGGCAGTCACAGGGAAGCGCTTAGCAGTAAGCTACACACATCCGACATCTGCCCTGTCTGAAACATGTGTCCTTAAAAGTAATCAAGGAGAAGTCCATGCTTATACTCACCCGCAAAGTCGGTGAAAGCATAAACATCGGTGATGACATCACGATCACCATTCTGGGCGTCAGCGGCCAGCAAGTACGAATCGGCATCAACGCACCCAAGGACGTTGCCGTGCATCGCGAGGAGATTTACCAGCGTATCCAGGCTGGCCTGACGGCTCCGGACAAAAACCAGACTCCTTGACGCACTCTCAGTAGCCAGCCCTTTCGTTCACTGTAACGGCTGGCGAAGACCCTTCAAGCCTGCTCGCGTCTCTTGCGTGAACAGCACGTTTTGCGCCTTGCGCTTCGCCCCAAGATGAAACTGTCTTGACGACTTGAACTTGTTGCGTAATCCACAGCCGAATCTTCTGACTCTTATTCTGCCGTCCGAGTGCATTCAGGAGCACGTCGATGAGGCACGCCGCCCCCAAGCCCCTCGTTTCCAAGTCCTGGTGGATCGTCCTGCTGATAGGGCTGGTCTTCGTGACGCTGGGTTATGGCCTGAGATACGAAATTGAAAGTAGCAGTGCCTCCCATGGTAGCTCTTGGCCTGATCTGGCGCTGTTTCTGTGCGGTTACCTGTTTGCGTTCTGCCTCAAGCCTATTCAGAAGGCGATTCTGCGCAAGTTGTGTCAACGCGCCGCGCAACGAACGCACCACAAAACTGCACGATGACGCCTCCTTGCGGGCTATCAGATCACCGGCATTTACAGTGTCGCAGCAAGACCTATGCTTGGGCTTGCACGGTCAGTATTAAGGGCTGAAACAGATGGATACCCTGAGTAAATCCGAAATTGAAACTGCGCTGGCGGCCCGCCTGCCCAGTTACACAATCGCCTGCACACTGCACGCTGACGGCACATTGTCGGCTGTTCTCAGCGGCCCTGAAACCGACCACTTTGCAATCACCGGTATCGTGCGCGCGCACTATCGCGGCCCAGAAGCGATAGCCCGGCTGGCGAACGAAATCCTCAGAGAAATGGTGATGTCCCGCCAGGGCCTTCGCAGCAGCCGACTGCAGGCCCTACCGGAAAATAGCGTAAGGTCAGACCGACCCGGCAGCTGATGAAATCAGGAGCGATAACAGGTTTGGCTTTCGTGTATCAAGCCACGGCGATCGATAAACTCAGCAACCCGTCATCATTACGATGCACGCGCACGCGCTCATACCCCTGAATCGACGCATGTACCGTGACCATGGGCTGCAAGTGCGTCGAGGTCACGACTACCACGTCAGCCCCCGCCGCCTCCGCGGCGCGAATCCCCACCGTCGCATCCTCGAACACCAGGCAGTCCTGCACCGGTACGCCCAGACGCTGCGCACCCAGCACATAACAAGCCGGATCCGGTTTGCCGCTGGCGACATCCTCGGCCGTCACCAGCACTGCCGGCGGCGCAATGCCCGCCGCTTGCAGGCGGCGCAACGCCAACGCCCTGGGGGCAGACGTGACCAGCGCCCACTGACCGCCAGGCAAACTGTTCAGAAACTCGACAGCGCCTGGAATCGCGACGACACCCTCGACATCGTTGATTTCGGCCTCGGTTATCCATTGCGCTTCAACTTCAGCGTCCACGCCTGGCAATGCCTGCCGGGTGATCGTATCAATGGCTCGTGCGCCGTGAATGGTACTCAGAAAAGCCGCCACCTCCAGGCCGTGGCGTTCAGCCCAGATACTCCAGACCCGTTCGGCGGCGGCGATAGAGTTGAGCAAGGTCCCATCCATATCGAATAAAAAGGCGCGGTAGCGTTGGGTAAATGCGGCTGGACCTTGAATAGACACTGCGAGGTTTCCTTTTTATCGCTGACAAATGCTGACCCCGATGCAATCTACGGATCACGTCAACACTTGTAAACGTTGCAGAGCACTGCCCTCCCCCTTTGCATTACAAGCATGTAATGAAGCTGTAAGTCTTGTCAGCACCCTCACTTCATACAGTGGCGTCGTCAGTCACCCACACCGGGTGACACACCTGCACACTGATGAAGGGCCGCACGATGAAACCTGCAAGCACACTCTGCCTGATCGCCGCCAGCTTGTTGATGCTGGGCACCGGTACCGCCATGGCCGGCACCGTCGCACCGATCAAAGCCAACAACGTGGTCCTGGTGCACGGCTCTTGGGCGGACGGCTCGAGCTGGTCCGAGGTGATCACCCGTCTTCAGGCCGCCGGCCTGCATGTCACCGCCGTACAGAACCCGCTGACCTCGGTGGCCGATGACGTCGCCGCCACCAACCGCGTACTTGATCAACAGGACGGTCCTACCGTCCTGGTCGGCCATTCCTACGCCGGCACCGTGGTCAGCGACGCCGGCGCGAACCCCAAGGTCAGCTCTCTGGTGTATGTGGCAGCCCGCGCACCGGACGCCAATGAAGACTTCGTCGCGCTCTCCGCCAAATACCCGAGCATGCCGGTGCGAGCCGGCGTTGAAGAGCACGACGGTTACCTGACCCTGAACCAGGACGCTTTCCTGAAGTACTTCGCCGCCGACGTGCCCCGCGCCAAGGCACTGGAGCTGTACGCCGTACAACAACCGATTACCAAGACGCTGTTCAGTGGTCGCACCGTGAATGCCGCCTGGCACACCAAGCCGTCCTGGTACGCCGTGTCGAGCAATGACCAGACCATCAACCCGGACCTGGAACGCTTCCTCGCCAAGCGCATGAACGCCACCACCATCGAGCTGCCTTCGAGCCACTTGTCGTTGGTGTCCCACGCCAAGGAAATCACCGACCTGATCCTCGGAGCGTCCGGTCGCCAGCCTTGAATCCGTTGATTACGAACTTGTCATGATCCTGTTGGTTGGCTGTTTGGGGCGCCTGGTTACTGTGAACTCACTGCCAATCCCGGCAGCCGACCCTTTAAGAGAACTACTACCATGAAACTGTTTATCCTGGGCTTCGCCGCGCTGCTTGCCACCGGTTCCGCATTTGCTGCCGACACCCCTTCCGCCACCAACGTGATCCACGACAAGACCGGCTTCTTCGTGCACCTGGACGTCGACAAAGTGCTGTCGAGCACCGACACCTACGGGCAGTGCGGCATCGTCCCGGCCCGCCTCGATTACCTCGACTACCAGGGCCGTGAACATGTGCTGGACTACCAGGTACAGGGCATCGGTTGCGCCAGTGACAATTGATCGGGCTACACTTGCGCCACGCACAGAACCAGGGCACTTCCCATGAATATCCTTGTAGTCGAAGACGAACCCAAGGCCGGCAATTACCTGCTCAATGGGCTGCAGGAACTGGGTTACTCCGTGAGCCTTGCCCGTGACGGTGTGGACGGGTTGCACCAGGCGCTGGAAACGTCATTCGACGTGATCGTGCTGGATGTGATGATGCCGAAAATGGACGGTTGGGAAGTGCTGCGCCGACTGCGCAAGGAGGCCGACACGCCGGTGCTGTTTCTCACCGCCCGCGACGACATTGCCGACCGCATCAAGGGCCTGGAACTGGGTGCCGATGATTACTTGATCAAGCCGTTCTCCTTCGCCGAGCTGGTCGCGCGTTTGCGCACCTTGACCCGCCGCGGCCCGAGCCGCGAAGAAGAACAGCTGCACATCGCCGACCTGCAGATCGACGTGCTCAAACGCCGCGTCACCCGCGCCGGCACGCGCATTACCCTGACCAATAAAGAGTTCGCCCTGTTGCACCTGTTCGCGACCCATCAGGACCAGGTGCTGTCACGTTCGATGATCGCCTCGCGGGTCTGGGACATGAACTTCGACAGCGACACCAATGTAGTCGACGTCGCCGTGAGGCGCCTGCGCCTGAAAATCGACGACCCGTTCCAGCTCAAGTTGATCCACAGCGTGCGGGGCATTGGCTACCGCTTCGACACTCAGCCATGAACAACCGCCGCCACTACTCGCTGACCCTGCGCCTGGCGCTGATCTTCGCCCTGCTCGCCTTTGCCCTGCTGGCCACCCTGGGCGTGGCGCTGTACCGCGAACTTGAGCGTGAACTGATCAAGCGTGACGATGCCGCGCTGATCTATCGCGCCGACCAGTTGCGCAACCTGCTCAACGACAGCAACACCCTGGACCTGATCAAGACCAAGCCGGAGCTGTTCCGGAACATGCTGGGCAACAGCGAGTCGGTGCTGAGTATCGCGGCGCCGGGGCAGAAGCCATTATTGCTGGTCAACCCGGGCAACATTGAAATGCCGAACGTAACGCCCGTGCCAAAGGACCATGAACTGGGCTTTTCCGACGTGCACCACTTACCTGGAGTGAACGGCGTACCCTTCGCCACCGTCGCCGCTTCCATTGATTCCGGAGACCTGGGAAGCCTGCAAGTCACCACGGGACGCTTGATGACCGAACGTACCGCCATGCTTGCCAGCTATCGCCTGAGCGTATTTATCCTGGCCAGCATCGCGGCGATTATCCTCGCCCTGGTCGGTTACCTGCTGGTGTACCGAGGCCTGCTGCCGCTGCGGCGCCTGGCCACACACGCGCAAGGCATCGGCGTGGGCAACCTTGCCGAACGACTCGACAGCCACGGTGCGCCGAAAGAACTTCTGCCGATGATCGACTCTTTCAACACCATGCTCGAGCGGCTGGCCAAGGGTTTTGTGCAACTGGGCCAGGTGTCTACCGACATGGCCCACGAACTGCGCACGCCGATCAACAACCTGCTGGGCGAAACCCAGGTCGCGCTTCAGCAGAGCCGCAGCATCGAAAGCTATCAGCAATTGCTGGCCTCCAATGTCGAAGAGCTCGAACGCCTGGCACGGATGCTCGACAACATGCTATTTCTCGCCCGCACCGATCCGGCCAGCGCCTTGCGCCAGCGCCAGGAGCTGAGTGCGGCGGATGAAGTGCAACGCATGGCTGATTACTTCGAAGGGTTGGCGAACGATGTGAATATCAGCATCCTCGCGCAGGGCGAAGGCGTGATCTGGGCTGAACCGATGCTGCTGCGCCGGGCGCTGGCAAACTTGTGTGCCAATGCCATCAAATACGGCGCCCCCGGTTCGGAGCTGGTGATTCAAGCCACGCCAAATGCCGAAGGCATCCGCCTGAGCGTCAGCAATCAGGGAGAGACCATCCCCGCCGAACACCTGCCCAGGCTGTTCGAACGGTTTTATCGGGTGGACGAATCGCGGGAACGCTCGGCCCAGTCCAACGGGCTGGGTTTATCGATCGTCGCGACCATCATGCAGCTGCATAACGGCCGCTACAGCGTCACCAGTGAAGGCGCATTGACATGTTTTGAGCTGATTTTTCCGAAACGGGAACACTGAGCAGTGCGTGCCAGAACCCTGGTGTTATTTTGCAAAGTTTTGTAGGTCGCAGCCGTTCCCATCTGCCTCTACTCTTGCCCAGAGCGCTCTCTCAGATCATTCAAAACAGGTGTCACGCTTTGGAGAACAAACAGCATCAATCAGGCGGGACGAACACGCTGACTCAGGGTAGAGCCGGTGCGGGTAATAACGGAGATTCTGGTATGGAAAAACGCTTGGGTTTACTGGAAAAAGGGCTGGCTGACATGAAAGAGAAGCTGATCGCCGTTTCGAACAGGGCAGAAGCCATTGAAAGGCACTCCACCACCCATGAAAAACACTATGCAACCCGCGCGGACCTGGCAACCACAGAGCTGAACCTGATCAAATGGTATGTGGCCACTGCGTTCGCGATGACGGGGTTGGCCTGCGCCATTACCTTCGGGCTGACCCGAGCGTTGGCCGGTTGAGGCAAGCCTGGCAGGTCAACTGACCTGCCCACCGGTTTGCACGATATCCACCTGCGTATCCCACGCCGTCTGTAGCGCAACCCGCAAACCTTCAACCATTGTCACCAGTGCCATAGAGGGCTGCGCCGCACCAGAGACCTGATCCGGCAGGCTGGGGGGTACGTGGATAAAGCCACTGCGTATCGCCGTGCCGGCCAGGGCATGCTGCAACAGGTAAAACACCTGATTACACACAAAGGTCCCCGCCGTCTGTGATACCGACGCCGCGATCCCGGCCTCGCGCACAGCCTTGACCATCGCTTTGATCGGCAAGGTCGTGAAGTAGGCCGCCGGCCCCCCGACCACCACTGGGGTATCGACCGGTTGGGCCCCCAGATTGTCAGGGATGCGTGCGTCGTTCACGTTGATCGCCACACGCTCCATGGAGAAATCGCTACGGCCGGGGGCGAGGCCTGTGGCAATCACCATCACCGGGTCAAATTCGGCGATCAACCGCGTCAGGCACGCCCCCGCCGTGGCAAACGCACAGGGCAGTCGACGCGCCACAATGTGCACATCTTCACTCAGTCGCACGCCGTCCAACTGGCGCGATGCCTCCCAGGACGGGTTCATCAGGTCCTGGTCAAAGGGCTCGAAGCCCGTCAGCAACACAGTTTGCATTTTTGGCCTCACATCAACAGGTAGAGCAGCACGATATTGACCACTAGCATCATCAACGCCGTCGGCAGTTGAGCCTTGATCACCGCGTTCTTGTCCGGCAATTCCAGCAACGCCGCCGGGACGATATTGAAGTTGGCAGCCATGGGCGTCATCAACGTGCCGCAATAGCCGGAGAACATGCCGATTGCCGCCATCACCGCCGGGTTGCCGCCATACACGCCCACCAACACCGGTACGCCGACACCGCCGGTCATCACCGGAAACGCCGCAAAGCCGTTACCCATGATCACCGTGAACAGCGCCATACCCAGCACGTAGACCATCACCGCTACCAACTTGAAATCAAGGTTGATGTAGGTAGTGGTGACATGCGCAACGGCCGTGCCCACTCCGGCTTCATTAAACAATAGCCCCAGCATTGCAAGCATCTGCGGTAACACCATGGCCCAGCCGAGGGCCTCGGTCAGGCGCCGGGATTCACGCAAGGCTTGCACCGGTGTATCGCGGGTCAGCCAGCAAGCCAGGCCGAGGGCGATCAGACAGCCGATGCCCAAGGATACAAAGGTGGTGTTTTTTGGGTCCAGCAGCGGTACGCCGCTGATCTCGGTGTGTTTGAGCAACACCGAACCAATCACGGTGGTCAGGGGAATGGCCAGCGCGGGAATAAACAATTTATGCCCCAGGCGCCCGGCACTCGCGCGGGAGGCCTTGTCATGCAGTTCGGCATGCTTGCCGCGGCCGACGCCACCCAAGCCTGCGATCAGCGCCATCACCACCACGCCGACACCAATGACCACCGACGGCAAGCGCTCCCCCACCAGGAACGGCACAGCAAACAAGAGCCAGAACAGCGCGGTTGACCAGCGTTTAGGGTGGGTTCGATCCAGCAGGATCATTCCTGCAGTTATCAGCAATAGAACACCGGCAAGCCAGTACAGGTACTCAATGGAGATGATCATTGTGCAGCCTCCACCGGCGTGGCGGCGGGCGTCATCTCGCGCGCAAGCCTGCGATCAAACCGGTGCAGGCGAATGGCGTGGATGACAAAGGCGCAAATCGCCGTCGGAATGCCCCACACCGCAATGTGCAGTGGCTCCACATCAATCCCCGAACCCAGCAGGAAGGTGTGCATCAACGCGATCGCACCAAAGGCGACAAAGATGTCCTCACCGAAAAACAGCCCGACGTTATCGGTTGCCGCACACATGGCCAGCACTTTGTGGCGCAACGTGTCCGGCAGTTTGCCGTAGCGTTTTTCCGCCGCCCCTTCGGCCATGGGCGCCAGCAGCGGCCGCACCATTTGCGGATGCCCGCCCAGGCTGGTCAGGCCCATGGCGGCGGTGGACTCGCGCACAAACAGGTAAATGATCAACAGGCGCCCAACCGTGGCTCGCTCGAAACGCGCGATCCAGTTTTGTGCATGCAAGCGCAGGCCATGGCGCTCCAGCAGGCCAATAACAGCCAGGGGCAATAACAGGATCAGTTGCAGCGCGCGGGTCTGAAGGAAACCATCGCCCATGCTGGCGAGAATTTTTTCCAGCGGGAAGTGGGCAGCCAGCCCGGTGGCAATGGCGGCGGCGGTGACCACCAACAGCGGATTGAAGCGCAAGACGAAGCCAACCACGATGACAAGTACGCCGATCAACGGCCATAGGTTCACAACAGTTTGCATGGCGAAGAGGTCCTTGAATGCGCGCTGCGGCGCCATTACAGCAGGATGTGAACAAAGGGTTCACAGCATGAAAGTGGCATGCAGCCCGGCGCGGTTTTTATTGTTGACCCGATAGGTCGAGCGTCAGTGGCGGCAACTTTGCTGCCTGGGGGCGGGAGGTGTCCAACAAGAAAAATTGTTGCTGCAAACCAATAAATTTTGTGGGTGATTGGCGCCGGGCGATCCGGCGCCGTACGAAAATTCAGCCGAGGCGTTTCTGGAAAAAGTGCCGCTGGTGACCCGCCGGGTAATCAGCGATATGGCCAAATTCACTGAAGCCCAGCTTTCGATAAAACCCCGGCGCCTGGAAGCTGAAGGTGTCCAGCCAAATCCCGACACACTCCCGCTCACGGGCCAGCTCTTCAGCGGCGCGCATTAAACGCGTGCCGGTACCTTGGGTACGCATCTGATCCGGGATGCTCAACAGCTCAATGAACATCCACCCGTAGGAAATTTTTCCATAAAGGCCACCGACAACCTCTTGTGTCGCGGGGTCTCGCAACAAAATCCCGATGGTTTCGAACGCCATGTTGCCCGTGTGACCGAGGTTGTACGCCCTCAGCGGTTTGAGGATGGCCTCACGCTCCTGCGCCGTTACGTCGAACGACACTTCCATTGCCACTTCCATAGCGTGCTCCCTGGTATGAATTGAGTCGGCGACCAGTATGCAGGCTTACTGCGGCTTGAGCAGCCTCGTAATCCGGGCTGATCTGCGCCAGCATCATCAAGGCTGCCGCCCCCAATGGCACTGCGTCCTGCCCAGCGGCCCCAGGTGCTCCAACACCCTTGGTTACCCCAGGAACACGCCTTGCCACCCGGAATCACCATCATGTGCCCGATCTCACCAGCATTGTGCCAGTGGCCGGAATACCGGCGGTTACAGGTACAAACCGGCACCAAGACCGCTGCCGATAAACAGGTGCACAAAATTCGTCAGCTGGCTGGCGACGCAATAGAGGCGTTCAATTGTGATTGATCGCGGCGCGGCACGGCTTGCGAAGGCCTGTTGCCCAGCGTGCGACCGCACATGCGCTACTGGAACCCTTCACGATGATTCAAGGGTTCTATGTGAGTGCAGTGCAGCTGGCTGTGGCGCGCGGGCGCAATCCGGATCAGCCGCGGTATTTGAGGAAGGTGACGCAGACGCGGTAATTCGAGCGTGCGGGTCCAGGGCTGACCCGGTATTGTCGAGTGCGATCGACCTTCACTGAAAAAGGCCAACACCGGTGACTTCATCCGTTACACCTGTTTCAAGCGTGCAAACCCGTTTGATCGCCCTGGTGGTCGCCGTGACCTTTTTCATGGAGAACCTCGATGCCACCGTCATCGCCACCGCCTTGCCCACCATGGCGTCCGCGTTCGGGGTCACGGCGGTCGACATGAATATCGGCATCACCGCGTACATTCTTGCCGTGGCGATCTTCATCCCGCTGTCCAGTTGGATCGCCGACCGTTTTGGCGCACGCCGGGTGTTCGCCGGTGCGATCATCATCTTCACCCTGGCTTCGCTGCTTTGCGGGTTGAGCCAAAGCCTTGAGATGTTCGTGATCGCCCGGGTGCTGCAAGGCGTAGGCGGCGCGCTGATGGTGCCGGTGGGGCGCCTGGCGGTGCTGCGCAATACCGACAAAAAAGACTTGGTGAACATGATTGCGGTGATCACCTGGCCCGGCCTGATCGCGCCAATTCTAGGGCCATTGGTGGGTGGTTTGATCGTGACCCACGCAACGTGGCCGTGGATTTTTTACGTAAATCTGCCTCTGGGAGTGCTGGCCTTGGTTGCCGCATTGTGGCTTGTGCCCAAGGGGCGCGAGGCCAGCGTACGGCGATTCGATGCCAAAGGCTTTGTGCTGCTGGCAGGTGCGTGTGTGGCAGTGCTGGGCGGGCTGGAATGGCTGGGCAACCAGACCAGCGAAACGCTGATCCCGGGTTTTGTACTGGTGGCCACGGGCACGTTGCTCGCGGCATGGGCCGTGCGTCATTGCCGCCAGCATGCCGAACCGTTATTACCGCTTCAGACCCTGTCCATCGGCACCTTTCGCGTGAGTATTCTTGGCGGGTCGCTGTTCCGTCTCGCCATCAGCGCCCTGCCCTTTCTACTGCCCCTGTTGTTTCAAGTGGGTTTTGGCCTTTCTGCGGTGGATGCCGGCTTGCTGGTGCTGGCGGTGTTTGCCGGCAACCTGGTAATGAAACCCTTCACGACGCCCATCATGCAACGCTTCGGGTTCCGCCCGGTGCTGCTGGTCAATGGCGCCATTGGCGTCGCATTGGTTGCGGCCTGTGCCTTGTTCACGGTGCAAACGCCCTTACCGCTGATAGCGGCCGTGCTGTTCGTGGGTGGGCTGTCACGGTCGATGCAGTTTACTTGCTACAACTCAATCGGCTTCGCCGACGTCCCCAAGGCGCAGATGAGCGAGGCGTCGGCGCTGTTCAGCATGGCGTTCCAGCTGGCGATGGGTCTGGGGGTTTCCATGGCGGCGCTATTGTTACGGGCGTCGATGGCTGTGCAAGGGCACGCCGTGCACGCGGCTGTCGGGGACTTTCGGGTGGCTTTCGTGGGCGTGGCGCTGCTTGGGCTCGTGGGATTGATTGACGTGTATCGTTTACCGATGGGCGCCGGCGAAAACGTGCTGAATCGCGCCAAAACGACGGGACCGTGAAGAATCCTGTTCCAGACCTATACTCACTTGAGCTGTTGCGCGTTTTGCGCACCGCTCACGGCAGTATTGCCGACCAAGAGGTAGCCGCTATGTACGCAGGACAAATGAATATGACCACAACAAATGGTGAAATACGCTGCCAGATGGTTGTTCAAATCATCTGCCTTTTGTCGGTTGCCACGCTGTTCTGCTGACCCATCAGTACTGCCTGCCTTTCAACCTCCGCTGCGTATAACCGCGCGGGGGCCGCATTCGCGCTGAAGATCTTAAATAATAGGCCTCAAGGGCTTGAACCCCCCGCCAGAACATTCAAGGCCTTGGCGTATCGGGCCAGACGCGCGCCTAGCTCAACAAACAGGCGAAAGCCGAAAATAAAGCCGACAACGACAAACCAGATGGATAAATAGGTGAGCTTCTCCGCGCCGGTCGAATCGCGCCCACACCGGTATCGGCTATTTTGAGTAAACCTCAATCACATCGACGCAGCGTGTGATCAGCACCGATGCACTCAGGGCGATTCGAACAAGAAGGCGGGCGCCGAACGGGGCGTGGGTAAATCGCAGACAACAAAAAAGGGCCCACCTTTCGGTGAGCCCTTCTAGACCGCCCAGCAGAGCGGATTTTGTTTGGTAGGCGCGATTGGACTCGAACCAACGACCCCCACCATGTCAAGGTGGTGCTCTAACCAACTGAGCTACGTGCCTGCTGTGAGGCGGCATTCTACGGAATTCCGGAGGGGTGTCAACATCTTTTTTGCAGCTAACCCTATGAATATGCGAATTATTTATTTGCGCCGGGTGCACCGGTGATTTTCGGGTGGCTGGCAGGCAATTTTCAACTCAGGTAGGATCGGCGCACTCGTAAAAAATATAAAACAGAGGTTCCAGGATGGCGAACACCCCCTACCCCCAGTCGTATTACGCCGCGTCCGCGAATGCGGTTCCGCCTCGCCCGGTACTGCAAGGTGACGTCGAAACCGATGTGTGTGTGATTGGAGCCGGCTACACCGGCCTTTCCAGCGCGCTGTTTCTGCTGGAGAACGGTTTTCGCGTCACCGTGCTGGAAGCCGCCAAGGTGGGGTTTGGTGCGTCGGGCCGTAACGGCGGGCAAATCGTCAACAGCTACAGCCGCGACATCGATGTGATCGAGCGCAGCGTCGGCCCCAAGCAAGCGCAGCTGCTGGGGCAAATGGCGTTTGAGGGCGGCAGGATCATTCGCGAGCGCGTGGCAAAATATCAGATCCAGTGCGACTTGAAGGATGGCGGCGTGTTCGCCGCCCTCAACAGCAAACACATGGGCCACCTGGAATCGCAGAAACGCTTGTGGGAACGCTACGGGCATACGCAACTCGAGTTGCTGGACGAACGCCGTATCCGCGAAGTGGTGGCCTGTGACAACTATGTCGGCGGCTTGCTCGACATGAGCGGCGGGCACATTCACCCACTCAACCTCGCACTGGGCGAAGCGGCCGCCGTTGAATCCCTGGGCGGCACGATCTACGAGCAATCGGCCGCGGTGCGCATCGAGCGCGGCGCGAACCCGGTGGTGCACACCGCCGAAGGCAAGGTCAGGGCCAAGTTCATCATCGTCGCGGGCAACGCTTACCTGGGGAACCTGGTGCCGGAGCTGGCGGCCAAATCGATGCCTTGCGGCACGCAAGTCATCACCACGGCACCGCTGGGTGATGAACTGGCCAAGACGCTGCTGCCCCAGGATTATTGCGTCGAAGACTGCAACTACTTGCTCGACTACTACCGCCTCACCCGCGACAAGCGGCTGATCTTCGGCGGCGGCGTGGTGTACGGCGCACGTGACCCGGCCAACATCGAAGCGATCATCCGCCCGAAGATGCTCAAGGCCTTCCCGCAGCTCAAGGACGTGAAAATCGATTACGCCTGGACCGGCAATTTCCTGCTGACCCTGTCGCGCTTGCCGCAGGTGGGTCGTCTGGGCGACAACATCTATTACTCACAAGGCTGCAGCGGCCATGGCGTGACGTACACGCACCTGGCAGGCAAGGTGCTGGCGGAGGCACTGAGAGGTCAGGCGGAGCGTTTTGATGCGTTTGCCGACCTGCCGCACTACCCGTTCCCAGGCGGGCAACTGCTGCGCACGCCGTTTGCGGCGCTGGGCGCCTGGTATTACGGGTTGCGGGACAAACTGGGGTTCTGACCACGCAGTGGGAGCCGGCTTGCCGGCTCTTACAGCAGAAAGCCAAATCGCAGAAACAAAAAACCCCGGCCTTTCGACCAGGGTCTTTGCTATCGGATCAAAGTCAGCCAAAGGCTTTCTTTGTGCTTCAAGGCGTTCAGTGGGCCTTGAGGCAGATATGGCGCAGCGGACGGGACTCGAACCCGCGACCCCCGGCGTGACAGGCCGGTATTCTAACCGACTGAACTACCGCTGCGTATCGCTTGACCAGCTGAGCGTAAACCCTCAACCGTCTTTAAACATCTGATCGATCAGCCTGGGCTGTTCAATCTCAAGCTCGACATGTCGAACCTGGAAAATATGGCGCAGCGGACGGGACTCGAACCCGCGACCCCCGGCGTGACAGGCCGGTATTCTAACCGACTGAACTACCGCTGCGCGTCGGTGCAACCTTTAACGTTGCGTCTTGCCCTAGGGCAAAACTCTCAAGAAGTGGTGGGTGATGACGGGATCGAACCGCCGACCCTCTGCTTGTAAGGCAGATGCTCTCCCAGCTGAGCTAATCACCCTTTGCTTCGTTGAGGCCGCGAAATTTACGCAGGTAGCGGACCTAAGTCAATAGCCTGCTTGAAGTTTTTCTGAAAAAGACAAAATTGCTTCAAGACAGCGATCTGCCCTACTCGCTGTAAATCATCTTCTTGCTCATGCCACCGTCCACCACAAACTCTTGCCCGGTGACAAACCCCGCCTGGCGCGACAGCAACCACGCCACCATCGCCGCCACGTCTTCAACCGTGCCCACTCTGCCCGCCGGATGCTGGGCATGGTCGGCATCCGTCAAAGGCTCGGCACGTCGGGCCGCCGGATCACGCGCATCGATCCAGCCGGGGCTGACGGCATTGACCCGCACCTCCGGCCCCAGGCTCATGGCCAAGGCATGCGTCAGGGCCAGCAGGCCGCCCTTGCTCGCCGCATAGGCCTCGGTGTCCGGCTCCGACTGACGCGCCCGGGTCGACGCCAGGTTGACGATGGCACCGCCATGGGCACGCAGGTACGGCGCGCAGTGCTTGGCCAACAGCATCGGCCCACTGAGATTCACCGCCAACACGCGGTTCCAATAAGCCAAATCGAGGCTTTCCAGGGTGATATTGCGCGGATCGGCCACGGCCGCGTTGCACACCAACGCGTCCAGCCGCCCGAACTGCCCCAGCACTTCTGCGACACCTTGGGCCACTTGTTTCTCGTCGGCGACGTCCATGGTGATAAACCAGGCATTGTCGCCCAGCACCTTGGACACCTTGGAGCCGCGATCGCGATCAAGGTCGGTCAACACCACTTGCCAGCCTTCGCTGATCAGCCACGCCGCGATCCCGAGACCAATGCCCCGCGCCGCGCCCGTCACCAGTGCGACGCGGCCGTTACCGACCGCCGCAGCATCCATGGACCACTCGATCACAAGGCCGCCAGCCCGCGGGCCAGGTCAGCCTGCAAGTCGGCCACATCTTCCAGGCCCACCGCGATGCGGATCAGGCTGTCGCGGATGCCGGCCGCTTCACGCTCTTGCGGCGCCAGGCGACCATGGGAGGTGGTGCTCGGGTGCGTGATGGTGGTCTTGCTGTCGCCCAGGTTGGCGGTGATCGAAATCAAGCGAGTGGCGTCGATAAAGCGCCAGGCGCCCTCTTTGCCGCCCTTCACTTCGAAGCTGACCACGGCGCCGAAACCACGCTGCTGGCGCTGGGCCAATTCGTGTTGCGGGTGGCTCTTGAGGCCGGCGTAGTGCACTTTCTCGATGCCATCCTGCTGCTCCAGCCACTCGGCCAGGGCCTGGGCATTGGCGCAATGGGCCTTCATGCGCAGGCTGAGGGTTTCCAGGCCCTTGAGGAAGATCCAGGCGTTGAACGGGCTCAGGGTCGGGCCAGCAGTGCGCAAGAAACCCACCACTTCTTTCATCTGCTCGCCACGCCCAGCCACCACGCCGCCCATGCAACGGCCCTGGCCGTCGATGAACTTGGTGGCCGAGTGCACGACGATGTCTGCGCCCAGCTTCAACGGCTGCTGCAATGCAGGCGTGCAGAAGCAGTTGTCGACCACCAGCATCGCGCCCTTGGCGTGCGCCACTTCGGACAATGCGGCGATGTCCACCAACTCGGCCAGCGGGTTGGACGGCGACTCGACGAACAGCAATTTGGTATTGGCCTTGATCGCCGCGTCCCAACCGGACAGGTCTGCCAGTGGTACGTAGTCCACTTCAATACCGAAGCGCTTGAAGTACTTCTCGAACAGGCTGATGGTCGAACCGAACACGCTGCGTGAAACCAATACATGGTCACCAGCGCTGCACAAGCTCATCACAACGGCGAGGATGGCCGCCATGCCGGTCGCCGTGGCCACCGCCTGCTCAGCGCCTTCGAGGGCCGCAATACGCTCCTCGAACGCACGAACGGTCGGGTTGGTGTAGCGCGAGTAGACGTTGCCCGGCACTTCACCGGCAAAACGCGCGGCGGCGTCGGCGGCGGTGCGGAACACATAGCTGGAGGTGAAGAACATCGGGTCGCCGTGCTCACCTTCCGGGGTACGGTGCTGGCCGGCGCGCACAGCCAGGGTATCGAAAGCTACGCCATCGAGGTCGCTGTCCAACCGACCGGCATCCCATTCCTGACTCATGCTGCGACTCCTTACTCAATTCTTTATTTAAGATACAAAACCGGCCCCTCAGGGCCGGTGTTTACTCAGTTGTTATACAGATCGATGATCGCGCTGACCGCCTGGGTCTTGATCTTCGACGAGTCGTTGCGCGCCTGTTCGATCTTGTTCAGGTAAGCCTCGTCGACATCGCCGGTCACGTACTTGCCGTCGAACACGGCGCAATCGAACTGCTCGATCTTGATCTTGCCGCCGCCAACCGCTTCGATCAGGTCCGGCAGGTCCTGATAGATCAGCCAGTCGGCGCCGATCAGGTCGGCCACATCCTGGGTCGAACGGTTGTGGGCAATCAGCTCGTGGGCGCTCGGCATGTCGATACCGTACACGTTCGGGTAACGCACAGCTGGCGCAGCAGAGCAGAAGTACACGTTCTTGGCACCCGCTTCACGGGCCATCTGAATAATCTGCTTGCACGTGGTGCCGCGTACGATGGAGTCGTCCACCAGCATCACGTTCTTGCCGCGAAATTCCAGCTCGATTGCGTTGAGCTTCTGGCGGACCGACTTCTTGCGCGCCGCCTGGCCCGGCATGATGAAGGTACGGCCGATGTAGCGGTTCTTGACGAAACCTTCGCGGAACTTGACGCCCAAATGGTTGGCCAGCTCCAGCGCAGCGGTACGGCTGGTGTCCGGAATCGGGATTACCACGTCGATGTCGTGCTCAGGACGCTCGCGCAGGATTTTCTCGGCCAGCTTCTCGCCCATGCGCAGACGCGCTTTGTATACCGAAACGCCGTCGATGATCGAATCCGGACGCGCCAGGTAGACGTGTTCGAAAATGCACGGGGTCAGTTTCGGCGCAACAGCGCACTGACGGGTGTGCAGCTTGCCGTCTTCGGTGATGTACACCGCTTCGCCCGGGGCCAGGTCGCGGATCAGGGTGAAGCCCAACACGTCCAGGGACACGCTTTCGGAGGCGATCATGTACTCGACGCCTTCGTCGGTGTGACGCTGGCCGAACACGATCGGGCGGATGCCATGCGGGTCGCGGAAACCGACGATGCCGTAACCGGTGACCATGGCCACGACCGCGTAACCACCGACGCAACGGTTGTGCACGTCAGTCACGGCGGCGAACACGTCTTCTTCGGTTGGCTGCAGCTTGCCGCGCTGGGCCAGCTCGTGGGCGAACACGTTGAGCAGCACTTCCGAGTCGGAACTGGTGTTGACGTGGCGCAGGTCAGATTCGTAAATCTCCTTGGCCAGTTGTTCAACGTTGGTCAGGTTACCGTTGTGCGCCAGGGTAATGCCGTAAGGCGAGTTGACGTAAAACGGTTGAGCTTCGGCCGAGGTCGAGCTGCCCGCAGTCGGGTAACGCACATGGCCAATGCCCATGTGCCCGACGAGGCGCTGCATGTGACGCTGATGGAACACGTCACGCACCAGGCCATTGTCCTTGCGCAGGAATAACCGGCCGTCGTGGCTGGTCACAATACCGGCAGCGTCCTGGCCGCGGTGCTGGAGGACGGTTAGCGCGTCATACAGCGCCTGATTCACGTTCGACTTACCGACGATACCGACGATGCCACACATGCGACGCAACCCCTACTTAATGAATCTTGACTGAACACTGCTTACTGAGGCGTTTTGGCCGGCAAGAGGTGTTCCTTGAACGGAAGATCAGCGGGTACGCTGATTCCGCTGGCCAGCCACTGACTGCTCCACCCCAGAATGAGGTTCTTGGACCAATCTGCAACCAATAGAAATTTTGGCACGAGTACCGACTCCTGCCACCACGAATCCTGCTGTACCGGCCCCAGGCTCAACAGCCCGACCGCCACGACCACCAGCAACGCGCCACGCGCAGCGCCGAAGGCCATGCCGAGAAATCGATCGGTCCCGGAGAGGCCGGTGACACGTATCAACTCGCCAATAAGATAATTGACCATTGCCCCCACCAGCAGCGTGGCGATGAACATGATGGCGCAGCCCGCGATGACGCGAGCCGAAGGTGTCTCGATGTAACCGGCCAGGTAAACCGACAATGAACCACCGAACATCCAGGCTACGACTCCTGCGATGATCCAGGTCAGCAACGACAGTGCTTCTTTTACGAAGCCGCGGCTTAGACTGATCAAAGCGGAGATGGCGACGATTGCAACGATCGCCCAATCAACCCAGGTAAATGGCACAGTGCAGCCTACGTACGGATAAGGCGGCGCATTTTAGCAGAGCGCCGGGCTGTCGGTAAGCTGTGATTGCGGGTGCGTTGCAAATCAATGGGTTGAGTAGGGCGAAGGCCCCTTCAGGACCACCAAATACAATGTGGGAGGGGGCTTGCCCCCGATAGCGATGGGTCATTATCAGAGAGGCTGACTGACCTACCGCCATCGGGGGCAAGCCCCCTCCCACATTGAGTGCATTCCAAGCTGAAACGGGGGGGTGAAATCAGCCGCGCTCAGGCTGAAAACGCACCACAAAGCCATTCAGGTTCTGCTGGCGACCCAGCAAGTCGCGCAGACGATCGGCCTCGGCGCGCTCGATCAGCGGCCCGATAAACACGCGATTCTTGCCATCGGCACTGCGGATATAGGCGTTGTAGCCCTGAGCACGCAGCTTTTTCTGCAAGGCTTCGGCGCTCTCGCGATTGGCCAGGCTGGCGAGCTGGATCGACCAAGTGATCGGCAGGCCATTGGGATCGATACGGCTTTGACCAACGTCCGGCTTGCCCGGCGCGGCAGGTTGCGGCGCAACCGGCTTGGGCGCTGGTGCCGGCGCGGCCGGCTTGGCGGCAACCGCAGGCGCTGCCGGAGCGGGCGCAGCTGCGGGTGCGGGCTTGACCACTGGCACGCTCGGCTGCACCGGCATGCTCGGCGCCTGCTGCGTAGCCACATCCGCATCACTCGGCACAGACTCCTCAGGCAACGCCTGCGGCTCGGGCACCACCACCGGCTCGACCTGAACTTGCGGTACCGTCGGCGCCTGGGGCGCAGCCGGCGCCTCAACGACTACCTGGCGCTGCTCGTCCTGACGCGAAAACAGCATCGGCAGAAAAATCACCGCCAACGCCACCAGCACCAGGGCTCCAACCATTCGCTGCTTGTATGCGCTATCCAGTAATGCCATGTGCAGCTTCCTCCGTGGAGCGCCGGGCCAACCACTCTAGCGCCTCGGCAACACAATAAAATGATCCGAACAACAGAATCTCGTCCTCGGCCGTTGCCACCGCACACTGCGCTTCAAGCGCAGCGGTGACGCTTGCATACGACGCCACTGGCGCACCAAGGTTCTGCAAGGCCGTTTCCAATTCAGCGGCCGGCCGACTGCGCGGCGTATCCAGCGGCGCAACTGCCCAAGCCTGGACATTGTCCAACAACGGCGCAACCACGCCGCCCAGGTCTTTGTCAGCCAACAGCCCGAACACCGCCAGGCGGCGACCCACCGGCGGCGTACGCGACAGGCGTTGTGCCAGGTACTCGGCGGCATGCGGGTTGTGCCCCACATCCAGCAGCAGGTTCAGGCGCTTGCCCTCCCACTCGAAGGTGCGACGATCCAGGCGCCCGACCACCCGAGTGGCCAGCAATGTCGCGGCAATCTGCTCGGCATGCCACGGCAAATCCAGCAGCAGGTAAGCCTGCAACGCCAGCGCAGCGTTTTCCATCGGCAGGTTCAGCAGCGGCAGATCATGCAGCTCTACCACCTGGCCGCGCGCATCACGCCCACGCCATTGCCAATGTTGAGCACCGATGTCGAGATTGAATTCGCGGCCGCGCAGGTAAAACGGGCAATCCAGCTCGCGCACCTTGTCGAGCAAGGGTTGCGGCGGGTCCAGATCACCACACAGGGCAGGCTTGCCCTGGCGGAAGATCCCGGCCTTTTCATAGGCGACCGACTCGCGGGTATTGCCCAAGTAGTCGGCATGGTCGACGCCAATGCTGGTGACCAGCGCCAGGTCGGCATCCACCACGTTGACCGTGTCCAGACGCCCACCCAGGCCGACTTCGAGAACCACCACATCCAATTGCGCACGCTCGAACAGCCAGAACGCCGCCAGGGTGCCCATTTCGAAGTAGGTCAGGGAAATTTCGCCGCGCCCGGCATCCAATGCGGCGAAGGCCTCGCAGAGCTGCTCATCAGTGGCTTCGACGCCATTGAGTTGCACCCGCTCGTTGTAACGCAGCAGGTGCGGGGAATTGTAGACGCCGACTTTCAGCCCTTGGGCTTGCAGCAGCGCCGCGACAAAGGCACAGGTAGAGCCTTTGCCGTTGGTGCCGGTCACCGTGATCACACGCGGTGCCGGCTGGCCCAACCCGAGGCGGGCCGCTACCTGTTGCGAGCGCTCCAGGCCCATGTCGATGGCTGACGGATGCAACTGCTCAAGGTAGGCGAGCCATTCGCCCAGGGTCCGTTGGGTCATAGGTTTGCAGGCACCGGCGGTACAACGATCGGTTCGACTTTAGGCGCGATGTACACAGGCGTCGGCAGGCCCATCATTTGCGCCAGCAGGTTACCCAGGCGTGGACGCAGCTCGCCACGGGCGATGATCATGTCAATCGCGCCGTGCTCCAGCAGGAACTCGCTGCGCTGGAAACCTTCCGGCAGTTTTTCGCGAACGGTCTGCTCGATCACGCGCGGGCCGGCAAAGCCGATCAGGGCCTTGGGTTCGCCGACAATCACGTCACCCAGCATCGCCAGGCTGGCGGAAACACCACCATAAACCGGGTCAGTCAGCACAGAGATGAACGGAATGCCTTCTTCACGCAGACGCGCCAGTACCGCGGAGGTCTTGGCCATTTGCATCAGGGAAATCAGCGCTTCCTGCATGCGCGCGCCACCGGAGGCGGCGAAGCAGATCATCGGGCAACGGTTTTCCAGGGCGTAGTTGGCGGCACGTACGAAACGCTCACCGACGATGGCGCCCATGGAGCCGCCCATGAAGGAAAACTCAAACGCAGACACCACCACCGGCATGCCCAGCAACTTGCCACTGACGGAAATCAGCGCATCTTTTTCACCGGTCTGCTTTTGCGCGGCGGTGAGGCGATCCTTGTACTTCTTGCCGTCGCGGAACTTGAGACGGTCAACCGGCTCCAGGTCTGCGCCCAGCTCGGCACGGCCATCGGCGTCGAGGAAAATGTCGATGCGGGCGCGGGCGCCGATACGCATGTGGTGGTTGCACTTGGGGCAAACGTCCAGGGTCTTTTCCAGCTCCGGGCGGTAGAGCACCGCGTCGCAGGATGGGCACTTGTGCCACAGACCTTCAGGAACCGAGCTTTTCTTCACCTCGGAACGCATGATCGAAGGGATCAGTTTGTCTACTAACCAGTTGCTCATGCTTTCTTTCTCCAGTACCGGTGGCTTGAACACAGCCCCGCGTATGCCCTTGAGCTAAATTCATATGTGGCGATGACACAGGCTGGACGGGGTCAGACGTTCGACCAGCCACTTCCTGCCTGTATCCTCAGCCTTCCAGACAACCTGCAGCGCGGGTTGCCACTACATTTCCGGGCCTCCCGCAGGCGGCGCCGATGCTGTTTTACACAGTGGTAGTTATGGACGGCGGCAGACTGCGAGCCGTCACATCACACCATTGCTGTTGCGCACCGCTTGCATGAATGCGCGAATCTTGTGGTGATCCTTGATGCCCTTGCCCTGCTCCACCCCACCGCTGACGTCGACGGCGTACGGCCGAACCTGCTCGATGGCGGCCCCGACATTCGCGGGGTTTAGCCCGCCGGCCAGGATAATCGGCTTGCTCAGCCCCTCGGGAATCAGCGTCCAGTCGAATGCTTCGCCCGTACCGCCCGGCACGCCTTCGACATAGGTATCCAACAGAATGCCACGAGCGCCAGTATAGGCAGCGCACGCGGCGGCGATGTCATCCCCGGCCTTGACGCGCAGCGCCTTGATATACGGACGCTGGTAGCTTTCACACTCGTCGGGGCTTTCGTCGCCGTGAAACTGCAGCATGTCCAGCTGCACGGCATCCAGGGTTTCGTTGAGCTCGCAGCGACTGGCGTTGACGAACAAGCCAACGGTGGTCACGAACGGCGGCAACGCGGCGATGATTGCACGCGCCTGCAACACATTCACCGCCCGTGGGCTCCTGGCATAAAACACGAAACCGATGGCATCCGCCCCCGCCTCGACTGCCGCCAGCGCGTCTTCTATGCGGGTGATCCCGCAAATCTTGCTGCGAACGGCTGACATGTCGTAGAAACCTCAGGGGTTGAGCCGAGAAAGTCCCGGATGGTAACAAAAGCTATTCCGGGCGTCAGCCGCCAAGTTCGCTGAAACCTGTGAGGAAGTGTGGCCCGATGAAACGATCCGGCAATTCGAACTCGTCGCGGTACTCCACGTCCACCAGATACAGGCCAAAGGGATGCGCCGTCACCCCACCTGTGCGGCGGATACGACTTTCCAGCACTTCTTTGGCCCACTCCACCGGGCGCTCGCCGGTGCCGATGGTCATCAACACGCCTGCAATATTGCGCACCATATGGTGCAGGAAGGCGCCGGCGCGGATATCCAGCACGATCATCTTGCCGTGACGGGTCACCCGCAGGTGATGGACTTCCTTGATCGGCGACTTGGCCTGGCACTGGCCGGCACGGAACGCGCTGAAATCATGCACACCGACCAAATGCTGCGCGGCCTCGGCCATGCGCTCGGCGTCCAGCGGGCGATGGTTCCAGGTTATTTCCTGGTTGAGGTGCGCCGGACGGATCTGGTCGTTGTAGATCACGTAGCGATAACGCCGGGCAATCGCCTTGAAGCGCGCATGAAAATGCGCAGGCATGACCTTGGCCCAGGTGACGCTGACGTCATGGGGCAAATTGATATTGGCGCCCATCACCCACGCTTTCATCGTGCGCTCGGCCTGGGTGTCAAAGTGCACCACCTGGCCACAGGCGTGCACACCGGCGTCGGTTCGCCCGGCGCACATCAGCGACACCGGCGAGTCGGCGACCTTGGACAAGGCGTGTTCGAGGGTTTCCTGCACCGTCAGCACACCCGAGGCCTGGCGCTGCCAGCCGCGATAGCGTGAGCCTTTGTATTCCACGCCCAGGGCGATGCGGTTAAAGCCTGCGGCCGCCATTTCGGCGGCCGCGTTATCTATATTTGCCAAGAACTGAGAGCCCGATGAGTTGCGCAAAGGCGGCCATTATAAAGGCGGCGCACGCATGAGGGGCGCTTTTGTTGCGAGGCCACACGCCAAACCAACTGTGGGAGCGGGCTTGTTCGCGAATGCAACGTGCCGGTCGCTCAATCAGCTAACCGGCACGTCACCCTCGCGAGCAAGCCTGCCCCCACACTGGTGTTACACCACCCTTCAGATTTTGCCGAGCATTTCCTTGGCTTCACCGCGCTGGGCTTCGTCGCCCTCAGTCAGCACTTCGGACAGGATGTCGCGCGCGCCGTCGGCATCGCCCATGTCGATGTACGCCTGGGCCAGGTCGAGCTTGGTGGCCACCTCATCGGTGCCAGAGAGGAAATCGAACTCCGGCTCATCAGCGCCCAACGCCGCATCTTCAGCGGTAAAGGAAGGCTCGATCGGCGGATGCTCGAGGCTCTGGGACAGGCGATCGAGCTCCGCGTTGACATCGTCCAGCTCGGACGTGAAGGCATCCGGCTTGGCGGCCGGCGGCGCTTGCGGTTCGTCAGCCAGGGACAGGTCGAAGTCTTCCGGCAGGTCGAAATCATCCAGTGCGGCAGGGGTAAGGGTCGGCGGCTCAACGGCCGGCACATCCTTCATCTGGTCTTCAAGGCCCGAGAGGAAGTCATCGTCCGATTGCGTGGACGACGGCGCGTCCAGCTGCAGGTCCAGATCGAAGTCCGACATATCATCCGGGGCAGGCTTGGCTTGCGTCTGGCGCTGCAGGACCGACTCGAAACTCGACTCATCCTTGGGGCTGACCACGGCCGGCGAAGCGGCTTCCAGATCGTCCAGGCTCAAGTCGAAATCCGTATCGAACGCGTCGGGTTCCGGGGCCGGTGCTGCCGGTTTGTCTTCGAGCAGGTTCTTCACGTATTGAGCGTCCAGCGCCGCCGCGGCCACCGCAGCACTGACGCCCGCGGCCAACACGGCCATGGCCGGGAAGCGACTCTTGAGCTGCTCGACCTGGGCGTGGTTTTCGCCCGTGGCCACCAGTTGACGCTCTTGCGTGACGAAGCCGTCCTTGTCGCTCTGCAGACCGTAGACTTCCATCAGCTTCAAACGCAGGTCACTGCGCTTGGGCTCGCGCTTGATCGCCTGCTCCAACACATCGGCGGCCTGATTCAGGTGACCACGGTCGATGTGGGATTGAGCTTGTGCCAGCGCATCGCTGGAGTTTACCGGGGCCACGGCGACCGCCAACGGCGCCAGCACGGAAGCCACGCTCGGCACCACCACAGGCTCAACCACGGGGGCAGGCGCTGGCGCGGCAGCCAGCTTGACGTTCGGCGGCGGCACTTCCAGGCCTTCGAAGCTGTCCGGTGGCAGGTCGTGATCCACACTCGGCGAGAACTGTGGCTCTTCAGCCAGCGCCCGCGCCATACGCAGGTGCTTTTCCTCTTCGAGGCGGGCATTGCGGTGACGGGCCCACAGCAGCAGGAGCAACAACACCAGCAAGCCGGCAGCACCGCCGATGACCCCGAGGACAATCGGGTTGGTCAGCAGATCGTTGAATTTACCTTCGGTGGTGCTCGCCGGCGCGGCATCCGGCTTGATCGGCTCGGGCGTGGCCACCACGGCAGCCGGCGTCGCATCGGGTGCCGGCGCTGCCGCCGCAGTGGCCGCAGGCTCGCCTGGCAGCTGCGCGGGGATGGCTGCTGTCGTGGGCGCAGTGCCCGGCACTGCCGGGTTACCGCCCTGAGCCTGCAACTTGGCCAGTTGATCGTTTTTCAGTTGAATCAGCTTTTGCAGCTTGTCCAGCTGGCTTTGCAGGTCGGCTGCGCGGCTTTTCAGCTCGGCATTGTCGCGGCGCGTGGTGTCCAGCTCTTCCTGGGTCATCGCCAGCTTGTCGCTCAACGCACGACCGTCAGCGGCCCTGCCCTTTGCACCTTTCTTGGCGGACTCGGCCGACACCAGGCTCAAATTGTCCTTGGCGTTGGTGCTCGCGGGCGCATCGCCTGCCTGGGTGCGCCGAGTGGCGTCGAGTTGCTGCTTGCCGGCGGCCTGATTATTGGCCGTGCGACGCCCCTGGCGCCAGGCGGCATTTTGCGCAGTGACTTCGGCAATCGCCTCCGGCTGCGGCAAGCTGGTGGCTTGCTGGCGATCCGGAAGACGCAGCACCTGGCCGGTTTTCAGGCGGTTGATATTGCCGTCGATGAAAGCATCAGGGTTGAGCGCCTGGATCGCCAGCATGGTTTGCTGGACCGATGCGCCGTTACGGTTCTTCGCGGCAATTTCCCACAAGGTATCGCGAGAAGTCGTAGTGTGCTGCGCAGCTTTGCTGACTGGGGGCGCCGTATTGGCAGGTGCCGACTGGGTCGGCGCACTCAAGCGCGGTGCAGGAGCGCTGGCGGTCGGTGCCGGCTGCTCGAACTTGGCCGGGTCGAGCAGCACACTGTAGTCGCGCATCAGGCGGCCGTTGGGCCATTGCACTTGAAGCAGAAAACGTACATAGGAATCAGGCAGCGGCTTGCTGGAGGTGACGCGCACCACACTGCGGCCATTGGGGTTGATCACCGGGGTAAATGTCAGGTCATTCAAAAACGCCTGGCGATCCACGCCGGCGTCCACGAACGCCTGGTCAGACGCCAGGCTCGGGGTGATCTCGGAGGCGGTGAGGCCGCCGACGTCGAGCAATTCGATTTCCACCGCCAACGGCTGGTTCAACTTCGACTTGAGGGTCATCTCCCCAAGCTGCAGCGCCTGCGCCATACCGGAAGACAGCGCCGAGGCGGCCGCTATTGCTAACACCAGTTTGCGAACTTGAACCATAGCCTCATCCTTTGTTTGAACACTCCCCGGCCTGCGAGAAGGTTGGTAACCGCTGCCATAAGGCATGGCGAGCCGATAGGTTACCGACGCGCTTCTGTTTCGCTTGGGGCCAAGCATAGCGCCTGGCTAGAATCAATCTACAAATTGCCGCCAAGTATCTTTTACACAAGGCCTTTTATCAACAACTGCGCCAGCTGCACGGCGTTCAGTGCCGCGCCCTTGCGTACGTTATCTGACGTCAGCCACAGATTTAGTTCCGCCGGGTCGTCAACGCCCGCACGCACTCGTCCAACGTAGACCACATCCTGGCCGACCGCATCCCCAACGGCCGTAGGGTAGTCGCCCTCTTCCACCAGCTCGATCCCCGGCGCTGCCTCCAGTGCACGGTTGACAGCGGCCAGGTCGACCGGCGCGCCCAACTGCAATGACACTGTCAGGCTATCGCCAAAAAACACCGGGGCTTGAACGCAGGTTGCGGAAATCTTTAGCAGAGGTGTTTCCAGCACGGCGCGCAGTTCGTGTACGAGGCGTTTCTCCAGGGCTGTATGACCTTGGGCGTCAGGCGTGCCGACTTGCGCCAGCAGGTTGAAGGCCATCTGCCGATCAAAGAACTTCGGCTCCAGCGGGCGCACGTTCAGCAGCTCGGCGGTCTGGCGGGCCAGCTCGCTGACGGCCTCGCGGCCCTGGGCCGAAACGGCCAGGTTGGCAGTGATGCTGACGCGCTGGATATCCAGCACGCCGCGCAACGGCGCCAGAACCACCGCCAGGTTAGTGGCGGACGGACTCGGGCTGCCGAGCTGGAAGGGCTTTTTCAGGCCCTTGAGAATATGCGCGTTGGCTTCCGGCACGACCTGAGGTGCCTGGTCGGCCGGCAAGGCGCCGGAGAGGTCGATCACCGAGCAACCAGCCGCCGTGGCGCGTGGTGCGAAACTCAGGGTCACCGCCGGGCCTGCCGCGAAGAAGGCCAGCTGGGCTTTTTTGAAGTCGAACTCATCAACTTCCTTGACCCGCACGTTTTTGCCGCGAAACGGCACCGAGGCGCCGGCCGAGTTGCTGCCCGCCAGCAGATACAGGGTGCCTACCGGAAAATCCAGTTCTTCGAGAATCTGCACCAGGGTTTCACCCACGGTGCCGGTTGCACCGATCACGGCGATTTCAAAGGTCTGGGTCATGGTGGCTGCCTCGGGCGTTGCGGGGGGAGCGGCACTTTACCGGGTGGTGGGGAGTGAGGCAATTGGGCTGGGCCCTGGGGTGAGGCTGATGGCCCCATCGCGGGCAAGCCCGGCTCCCACATTTTGATTTGTGAACACAGTCAAATGTGGGAGCTGGCTTGCCTGCGATGAGGCCCTCAAGAGCAATAAAAAACCCGCGCCTGTCACCAGAACGCGGGTTTCTCACTCACCAGCAGCGATCAACGCTCCAGCAAAATCCGCAGCATGCGACGCAGCGGTTCAGCCGCGCCCCACAGCAGTTGGTCACCGACGGTGAACGCGCCCAGGTACTGAGTACCCATGTTCAGCTTGCGCAGACGGCCAACCGGTACATTCAGGGTGCCGGTGACCTTGGTTGGGCTCAGCTCCTGCATGCTGATGTCGCGGTTGTTCGGCACCAGCTTGACCCATGGGTTGTGCTGGCTGATCAGCCCTTCGATATCGGCGATCGGCACGTCTTTGTTCAGCTTGATGGTCAGCGCCTGGCTGTGGCAGCGCATGGCGCCGATGCGCACGCAGATGCCGTCCACCGGGATCGGGTTCTTGAAGCGACCGAGGATCTTGTTGGTCTCAGCCTGGGCCTTCCACTCTTCGCGGCTCTGGCCGTTCGGCAGTTCCTTGTCGATCCACGGGATCAGGCTACCGGCCAATGGCACGCCGAAGTTCTCGGTCGGGTAGGCATCGCTGCGCATGGCTTCGGCCACACGGCGGTCGATGTCGAGGATCGCGCTGGCAGGGTCGGCCAGTTGATCAGCCACAGCGGCGTGGGTGGCGCCCATTTGCTTGATCAGCTCGCGCATGTTCTGCGCACCGGCGCCGGAGGCCGCCTGATAGGTCATGGCGCTCATCCACTCGACCAGGCCAGCTTCGAACAAGCCGCCCAGGCCCATCAGCATCAGGCTGACGGTGCAGTTGCCGCCCACGTAGTTCTTGGTGCCAGCGTCCAGCTGCTGGTCAATCACCTTGCGGTTCACCGGGTCGAGGATGATCACGGCGTCGTCCTGCATGCGCAGGCTCGAGGCGGCGTCAATCCAGTAACCCTGCCAGCCGGCTTCGCGCAGCTTGGGGAAGACTTCGCTGGTGTAGTCGCCACCCTGGCAGGTCAAAATCACGTCGAGGGTTTTGAGCTCTTCAATGCTGTAGGCGTCTTTGAGCGGAGCAATATCCTTGCCCACGGACGGCCCTTGGCCACCCACGTTCGACGTGGTGAAAAACACCGGCTCAATAAGATCGAAATCCTGCTCTTCCAGCATCCGCTGCATGAGCACGGAACCGACCATACCGCGCCAACCGATCAGACCTACACGTTTCATCGCAACTACACCTTGTTAAAAAGTGGGCCGCCTTTCAGCAACAACTGCAAGCGGGCCCGAGAGATTACAGATTCCGCAGCGCGGCGACTACTGCGTCGCCCATTTCTTGCGTCCCAACCTTGGTGCAACCCTGCGACCAGATGTCGCCGGTGCGCAAACCCTGGTCCAGCACAAGGCTCACAGCCTTCTCGATCGCATCCGCCGCTTCACTCAGGTTGAAGCTGTAACGCAGCATCATCGACACCGACAAGATGGTCGCCAACGGGTTGGCAATGCCTTGGCCTGCAATATCCGGCGCCGAACCGTGGCACGGCTCGTACATGCCTTTATTGTTGGTGTCCAGGGACGCCGACGGCAGCATGCCGATGGAACCGGTGAGCATCGACGCCTGGTCGGACAGGATGTCGCCGAACAGGTTGTCGGTGACGATCACATCGAACTGCTTGGGTGCACGCACCAGCTGCATGGCGGCATTGTCGACGTACATGTGGCTCAGTTCGACGTCCGGGTAGTCCTTGGCCACTTCTTCGACGATTTCGCGCCACAGTTGGCTGGAGGCCAGTACGTTGGCTTTATCCACCGAGCAGACCTTCTTGCCGCGCACGCGGGCCATGTCGAAACCGACACGGGCGATACGGCGGATCTCGCTCTCGCTGTACGGCAGCGTGTCGTAGGCCTGACGCTCGCCATTTTCCAACTCACGCACGCCGCGTGGCGAGCCGAAGTAGATACCGCCGGTCAGCTCGCGCACGATCAGGATGTCCAGGCCCGCCACCACTTCCGGCTTGAGGCTCGACGCATCGGCCAGCTGCGGGTACAGAATCGCCGGACGCAGGTTGCCGAACAGGCCCAGTTGCGCGCGAATCTTCAGCAGGCCGCGCTCCGGGCGGATATCACGTTCGATTTTGTCCCACTTCGGGCCGCCCACGGCGCCGAGCAGTACGGCGTCGGCAGCACGGGCGCGGTCCAGGGTTTCGTCAGCCAGGGGCACGCCGTGCTTGTCGATGGCGGCGCCGCCGATCACGTCGTGGCTCAATTCGAAGCCCAGGCTGTACTTGCTGTTGGCCAATTCCAGGACTTTGACCGCTTCGGCCATGATTTCCGGACCAATACCGTCGCCAGGAAGAATCAGAATCTGCTTGCTCATGCGTTCCTCGTTTCATCAAGCGACCCGCCCGTGGGCAGGTCGGGAAAATTAATCAGCGTTCGGCAAACACCACCAGCACGTCGGTGCTGAAGGTGCCGTCGGCTTGAATCTCGTAGTAATCACGCACTTCCTGGCCCATCGCCTGCTGCAACTCGAGGATCGCGGCGCGCAATACCTCGGGCGTACGCATGCGCTCCACCCACGAGGAGTATTCCAGGCGCAGGCGCTGACGGCTGCTGTTGCGGACGTGCAAGCCGGCTTCGCTGAGCTGGCGCATCCATTCGGCGGCGGAGTAATCGCGCACGTGACTGGTATCGCGCAGCACTTCGACGGTTTGCAGGTAAGTGTCCAACAGCGGGCTGCCCGGTGACAAGACATCGACAAATGCCGCGATGCCGCCAGGCTTGAGCACCCGACGCACTTCGCGAAAGGCCAGGCCAGAGTCGCTCCAGTGGTGGGCCGAGTAACGGCTGAACACGAAGTCGAACTCGCCATCGGCAAATGGCAGGCGCTCGGCGGCGCCATGCACGGTGCGGATGTTGTTCAAGCCACGGTCCACGGCCGCGGCGGCGACCACGTCGAGCATTTGCTGGGACAGATCGTAGGCCACCACTTCTTTAACCAGCGGCGCAACGTGAAAGCTCACATGCCCGGCACCGCAGCCCAGGTCCAGCAGTCGTGCGGCGCCCTGCCCGGCCAGTTCGGCCTGCAGCAGTGCGAATTCGCTGCCTTGAGCGTGCACGGCACTGCTCAGGTAGGCCGAGGCCTGTTCGCCGAATTGTTTTTGCACGACTTGGGTGTGGGCGGTGTTGGTCATGGTGGCTTTCCTTGGGTTTTGGGGTGGTTGTACGGCCGCTATCGCAGGCAAGCCAGCTCCCACTGTTGGAATGCATTCCAAGGTGGGAGTCGGGCTTGCCCGCGATGGGGCCCGCACGGTTACCGCAAATCAGGCATCGCG
Source organism: Pseudomonas sp. TWRC1-2 (assembly GCF_049896685.1). NCBI lineage: Bacteria > Pseudomonadati > Pseudomonadota > Gammaproteobacteria > Pseudomonadales > Pseudomonadaceae > Pseudomonas > Pseudomonas sp. TWRC1-2. Next base: position 126,294 of record NZ_JAFCUU010000002.1, read on the forward strand.
AAACAACCAGGGCTGGCTCGCCCGGTGCTTGGTTTCAAACGCGGCAATCGCATCGCCGTCCTGCAAGGTCAGGCCGATATCGTCCAGGCCATTGATCAGGCAGTGCTTACGGAACGCATCGACTTCAAAGTGATAGACCTTGCCGTCCGGACGGGTCACGGTCTGCGCGGCCAGGTCAACGGTCAGTTGGTAGCCAACATCGGCTTCGACCTGCTTGAACAGCTCGTCCACTTCGGCGTCGCTCAAGATGATCGGCAGCAAGCCGTTCTTGAAGCTGTTGTTGAAGAAGATGTCGGCGTAGCTCGGCGCGATGATGCTGCGAAAGCCATATTCTTCCAGGGCCCACGGCGCGTGTTCACGGCTGGAGCCGCAACCGAAGTTCTCGCGGGCCAGCAATACGCTGGCGCCTTGGTAACGCTCGGCGTTGAGCACAAAATCCTTGTTCAACGGGCGCTTGGAGTTGTCCTGGTAGGCGTAGCCCACGTCCAGGTAGCGCCACTCATCGAACAGGTTCGGGCCAAAACCGGTGCGCTTGATCGATTTCAAGAACTGCTTGGGAATGATCTGGTCGGTGTCGACGTTGGCACGGTCCAACGGCGCGACAAGACCGGTGTGTTGGGTAAAAGCTCTCATCGGGTATTCCTCAGATCAATTCGCGAACGTCGATGAAACGACCGTTGACGGCAGCGGCGGCGGCCATGGCCGGGCTGACCAGGTGGGTACGCCCACCGGCGCCCTGACGCCCTTCGAAGTTACGGTTGGAGGTGGACGCGCAATGCTCGCCCGACTCCAAACGGTCCGGGTTCATCGCCAGGCACATGGAGCAGCCCGGCTCGCGCCATTCAAAACCGGCCTCAAGGAAGATCTTGTCCAGGCCCTCGGCTTCGGCTTGCGCTTTGACCAGGCCCGAACCTGGCACCACGATGGCTTGCTTGATGGTCGAGGCCACTTTGCGGCCTTTGGCGATCACCGCCGCAGCGCGCAGGTCTTCGATCCGCGAGTTGGTGCAGGAACCGATAAACACGCGGTCCAACTGGATGTCGGTAATCGCCTGGTTGGCTTTCAAGCCCATGTACTTCAAGGCGCGCTCGATGGAGCCACGCTTGACCAGGTCGGTTTCCTTGGCCGGGTCCGGCACGTTCTGGTCGACGGCCAGGACCATTTCCGGCGAGGTGCCCCAGCTGACTTGCGGCTTGATCTGGGCTGCGTCGAGTTCGACCACGGTGTCAAACACCGCGTCGGCGTCGGAGACCAAGTCTTTCCAGGCTTCGACCGCTGCGTCCCAATCGGCACCTTGCGGGGCGAAGGGGCGGCCTTTGACGTATTCGACGGTTTTTTCGTCCGCCGCGACCATGCCGACACGGGCACCGGCTTCGATAGACATGTTGCAGATGGTCATGCGGCCTTCGATGGACAGGTCGCGAATCGCGCTGCCGGCGAACTCGATGGCATGGCCGTTACCGCCGGCGGTGCCGATCTTGCCAATCACGGCGAGCACGATGTCCTTGGCGGTCACGCCGAACGGCAAGGTGCCTTCGACTTTAACCAACATGTTCTTCATCTTTTTGGCGACCAGGCACTGGGTGGCGAACACATGTTCAACCTCGGAGGTGCCGATGCCATGGGCCAGAGCGCCGAACGCGCCGTGGGTGGAGGTGTGGGAGTCACCGCAGACCACGGTCATGCCCGGCAAGGTGGCGCCCTGCTCCGGGCCGATCACGTGCACGATGCCCTGACGCACGTCATTCATCTTGAATTCGGTGATGCCATATTCATCGCAATAGTCGTCGAGGGTTTGCACCTGCAACCGCGACACCTGGTCGGCAATGGCCTCGATGCCGCCCTTGCGCTCCGGGGTGGTCGGTACGTTGTGGTCCGGGGTGGCGATGATCGAGTCGACGCGCCAAGGCTTGCGCCCGGCCAGCCGCAGGCCTTCGAACGCTTGGGGCGAGGTCACTTCATGGATGATGTGACGGTCGATATAGATCAGCGACGAGCCATCGTCGCGCCGTTTCACTTCATGGGAATCCCAAAGCTTGTCGTAAAGCGTTTTGCCGGCCATCAGTCGGTCCTCATCATCGGTCTTTCTATGCCCCGGGCCTTGAGACATTCAATAACCCTTTGGCTTGTGAGGCTGATGGTATGGCGCTACATTAAATAACTCAAATTCATATTTTTTATGCTTTGGATTACCAACTGGAATACCTCAATGGACTTGGCCAACCTTAATGCCTTTATTGCCATCGCCGAGACCGGCAGCTTCTCCGGCGCCGGTGAACGCCTGCACCTGACCCAACCGGCCATCAGCAAGCGCATCGCCGGGCTGGAACAACAATTAAAGGTACGTTTATTCGACCGCCTGGGCCGCGAAGTCGGCCTGACCGAGGCCGGGCGCGCCCTGCTGCCACGTGCTTATCAGATTCTCAATGTGCTGGACGACACCCGCCGCGCGCTCACCAACCTGACCGGCGAAGTCAGCGGCCGCCTGACGTTGGCCACCAGCCACCACATCGGCCTGCACCGCCTGCCACCGATTTTGCGCACCTTTACCCGCGAGTACCCGAATGTGGCGCTGGATATTCAGTTCCTCGATTCGGAAGTGGCCTACGAGGAAATCCTCCATGGCCGCGCTGAGGTGGCCGTCATCACCCTGGCGCCCGATCCGCACAACCTGGTACGCGCCACACCGGTGTGGGACGACCCGCTGGATTTCGTGGTGGCGCCCGAGCACAGCCTGACCGCCAATGGCACGGTCAACCTGGCCGATATCGCCAAACACCCGGCGGTCTTCCCCGGTGGCAACACCTTTACCCACCATATTGTCAGCCGCTTGTTCGAAGCCCAGGGCCTGACGCCGAATATCGCCATGAGCACCAACTACCTGGAAACCATCAAGATGATGGTGTCCATCGGCCTGGCCTGGAGCGTGTTGCCGCGCACCATGCTTGATGAACAGGTGGCAAGTATCGCTTTGCCGGGCATACAGCTCAGTCGCCAGCTAGGCTATATCGTGCACACCGAAAGGACGCTGTCGAACGCTGCGCGGGCTTTCATGAGCCTATTGGATGCACAGGTCGATCTGCCAGGGATACCGGCATGAAGCTGTGCGGCCTCAAGGTCTGAATAAACCGCGCCGAACGCCCATTGAGCCAAGGCCCTTTGATAATGCGCAACCCCGTCGATTCCGTGCCACCCCTGCCCCGCATTTACGCCCTGGACCCTCAAGAGGCGGAACAAAGCTGGGACAGCGCCCCGCAGTTGCTGGCAGCCCTCAATGCTGCCCGCCTGGGCGCGTGGTGCTGGGAAATCGACACCGGCAGGATCAGTTGGTCACGCGGCACCCAGGCGCTGTTCGGCTACGACCCGCGCCAACCGCTGCCCAAAGACCTGGATTACCTGGATCTGCTCGCGCCGTCGGACCGCGCGCGCGTGGTGCGGGCCTTTCACGCCGTGCTGGCGGGCGAGCCGTTTGAGCAGGCCATGCACCACCACATCCAGTGGCCGGATGGCAGCCATCACTGGCTGGAAATCAACGGCAGCCTGGCACCGGACAAGACCGGCCGGCGCCGCATGATCGGCGTGATCCGCGAAACCACTCGCCAGCGCGAGCGCGAGCACGCCCTTATCCACTCGGAAAAACGCTTCGCCACGCTGTTTCATCTGTGCCCCAATATGGTCCTGCTGACCCGCCAGGCCGACGGCCTGATCAGCGAAGCCAACCAGTATTTCGAGATGCTCTTCGGCTGGCCCGTGGCCCAGGCCATCGGCCGCACCACGCTGGACCTGGGCCTGTGGCGTGACCCGCAACAGCGTGCGCTGCTGGTCAGGGCCACCCAACGCAAGGGCGAACCCATCAGCATGGAAGTGCAGTTCTGCGCCAGCAATGGCCAGATCCACGACGGCACCTTGAGCGCACAAAAAGTCGAGCTGGAGGGTGAGGCCTACCTGATCAGCACGTTTGTCGACACCACCGAACGCAAAAACGCCGAACAGGCGCTCAAGGACAGCCAGGAGCGTCTCGACCTGGCCCTGGATTCGGCACAGCTGGGCACCTGGGACTGGCATATCCCCAGCGGCATGCTCTATGGCTCGGCCCGCGCGGCGCAACTGCACGGTCTGGAGGCGTTGCCATTTCACGAACCTTTCGATGCGTTTTTTGAAGGCATGTCCGATGAAGAACGCGAGGGCATGCGCAACGCCTATCGCAGCCTGCGCGAAGGCCCGGGCGGCAACTACCAGTTGACCTACCGCGTCCAGATGGAGGACGGCAGCGCTCGTTACCTGGAGAGCCGCGCGCGGCTGTATCGCGACGAATCGGGCAAACCGTTGCGCATGGCCGGCACCTTGCTGGATATCACCGACCAGGTGGAACGCGAGCAGCGCATCACCGCCTCCGAAGAAAAGTTCGCCAGCCTGTTCCAGGCCAGCCCCGACCCGATCTGCGTGACCTACCTGGACAGCGGCGCTTTTATCGAAATCAACCCCGCGTTTACGCAGACCTTTGGCTGGACCGCCGCCGAGGTGCTCGACAAAAGCGCCGACCAGATCGGGCTGTGGGATGACTCGAGCAAGCGCCTGCAACGTATAGAGCGGGTGATTCGCGAGCAGTCATTAAACAATGTCGCCATTGGGGTGCATCACAAAAATGGCCAAAGCCTCACCTGCGTGATTTCCAGCCGCTTGATCAAGGTCGGCGACCAACCCTGCATCGTCACGACCCTGCGCGATATCACCCAGCAACAACGCTCCGAGGCCGCCCTTAAGGCCAGCGAAGAAAAATTCGCCAAGGCCTTCCATTCAAGCCCCGACGCCATCTCCATCACCGAACGTGACACCGGCCGTTATGTGGAGGTCAATGACGGCTTCTGCCGCCTCACCGGCTACCGCGCCGAGGAAGCCATCGGCCTGACGCTGTATCAGATCGGCATCTGGGCTGATGAGAATCAGCGTGCGGCGCTGCTGGCCGAACTGCAGATCAAGGGCCGAATTCATCACCTGGAAATGCTTTGGCACAACAAGCGTGGCGAATTATTGGCCGTGGAGGTGTCGGTCGAACCGATCACCCTCAATGAAACGCCGTGCCTGCTGCTGACGGCGCGGGACGTGAGCCTGCTGAAAAACGCCCAGGCGCAGATCCGTCACCTGGCCTATCACGACCCGCTGACCAACCTGCCCAATCGTGCGTTGCTGATGGACCGCCTGAGCCAGCAGATCGCCCTGCTCAAACGCCATAATCTGCGGGGCGCGCTGCTGTTTCTCGACCTCGATCATTTCAAGCACATCAACGATTCCCTCGGCCACCCGGTGGGCGACACCGTGCTGAAAATCGTCACCGCGCGCCTCGAAGCCAGCGTGCGCATGGAAGATACGGTGGCGCGCCTGGGCGGCGATGAGTTCGTGGTGTTGCTCAGCGGCCTGGAAGGTACACGCGTGGAAGTCAGCGCTCAGGTACAGGAACTGGCGGACACCCTGCGCGAATTGCTCTCGGAACCGATGTTCCTCGACGGCCATCGCCTGCAGGTCACGCCGAGCATTGGCGTGGCGCTGATCCCCGACCACGGCTCGACACCCGCAGACCTGCTCAAGCGTGCCGACATTGCGCTGTATCGGGCCAAGGATTCAGGACGCAACACCACGCAGATGTTTCATAACAGCATGCAGAAAACCGCCAGTGAACGCCTGCGCATGGAGACCGACCTGCGTCTGGCGCTGTCACGCGGTGAGTTCAGCGTGCATTACCAGCCTCAAGTGGATGCGCGCGGCAACCGTATCATCGGTGCCGAAGCGCTGGTGCGCTGGCAGCACCCGCAACTGGGAGCGCAGTCACCCACCGAATTTATCAAAGTGCTGGAAGACAGCGGCCTGATCCTGGAAGTCGGCACCTGGATTCTTGATGAAGCCTGCGGCGCCTTTGCCCAATTGATCGCCGACGGCCTGGTGGACCCGTTGAATTTCAGCCTGTGCGTGAATATAAGCCCGCGCCAGTTTCGCCAGAACGACTTCGTGGAGCGGGTGGAGCGCTGCCTCAAGCAGCATCACCTGCCGTATAGCCTGCTGAAACTGGAAATCACCGAAGGCATCGTGATCCAGAACCTGGATGACACCGTGGCCAAGATGCGCCGCCTGAAAAAACTCGGCGTAAGTTTTGCCATGGATGACTTCGGCACCGGCTATTCGTCGCTGACCTACCTCAAGCGCCTGCCGGTGGATGCGTTGAAGATCGATCAGTCCTTTGTGCGCGACGCCACCCACGACCCCAACGATGCCGAAATCATCCGCGCCATCGTCGCCATGGCGCGCAGCTTGAACCTGGAAGTGATCGCCGAGGGCGTGGAAACCCCGGAACAACTGGCATTCCTGCAAAAGCTGGGCTGCCATTTGTTCCAGGGGTATTTACACAGCCGGCCTCTGCCCATCGAGGCGTTCAGGAAGCTATTGGTGTGACCCTTACACCAGCTTCAATGCGCGAAACCCGCCGTTCATCCATCGCGATGACGCCAGGTCCTGCTTTCGCCCATAGAAATCCAGCGCGCCATTGATGACCGCGACCGAGTGGCCGGTGTCTGCCAGCGTGCCGACCGCGCCGCGGGCCAGTTCTTCAACCGTGCTTTCACGTATATAGGCGTACAACCCAAGCCGCCGGAGCGCCTCCCCCGGGTACTCGCCGTCGTTGAGGGTGTGCAGGGCCGTTGCATAACTCTGCCCGGCGCGCATGTCGTTATTTTCCAGGTGCGCGCGCTTGGCACTGACCGCGTACAAGAAGTTGGCGTAGTTGATCAACTGCGTATTGCTGCCGTGGAAGTTTGACGCGACGATGGCCTGGCGCAGCTCATCATGGGTCACCGTCAGCGTGAAGGAGTCCCTCATGACCACCTCAAAACCGTCGGCGGTGACTTGGATGCGCTTATAGATCCCCTGGGGGTCCTGCCAGAACCGGATGATCGCCGCCTTGATCGCCGACACCGTGACGCAATTGCCTTCCACGCCCTGATAAAAACCACCCCAGATCTGTTCGGGCGTCATGCCGGACACGACATCGGACACCTGCCGGGCGTTGTCGGGTGCCGCCGGCTTGTCGTCGAACAACACGTACCCGTAACCCTGCCTGGTCTGGCGCCGCTCGTCGTAATAATGGCTTACGCCGTCCATCACCAGCGCCGAGCCAAAGTTGTGGGTCTCCATGACCCCTACCGCGCCCTTTGCCTGCATGGCACTTGACGGCACGTACTGGCACAGGCCGAACAGGCCCAAGCCCTGCAAACATCGCTGGACGGTCTCGCCCTCCAGTGTTTTTGCCAGCGCGGCTTCAAACGTCGGGTAATTGCCGGTCAGTTGCTTGCGCTTTACGAACGCTGCGAACACAAAGTTGGCATCCTTGACTGCCCCGCTATCGTCGCCACTGAACCTCGAAGCCTGCGTCGCCTGCGCCAACTCCTGGCGAGACAACTGAACCTTGAACTCGTCCTTCATGGTGATGTGATAGCCATCGCCCGTGGCAGTCAGCGCATTGAACATGCCAGCCGGGTGCTGCCCGAAGGTTGTCATCATCAGTTTGATGACGGCTGCGTGGGTGCTGGTGTCAAAGTGCTCGCCAAACTCCCCCCGCGCCGCATTGAATGCACGGATGATATGCGCAGGTTTTTCCCCCGCACGTTTTGACGAAAACACCGAAGCCGCGTCGTCGTACCCGTTGGCCGGCGAGCCTGGGCCATTACTTGCTGTGATATTCATTCACTGATTTCCTGAGACTTACCGAAGCAATAACCTGCAAAACACAATCGGGGCGGGGCGGCGTTGCGATGGGTTGAGCCGCCCGCATCGCCTGTGGTCGCCCCTTAGAAAAGGGCTATCGCCTGACCGCGGGCAGGCGTGGCGCCCCTGCGCCCCCACAACTCTTCGCGGCCGTTGATCACCGCCACCGAATGCCCGGTGCGATTGCACATGCCCAATTGCCCACGGGCGAGTTCCCGCACAGAGACCGTTTTCATGTGCTTGCGCAGCCCCAGCCGCATGAACCCCTCCCCTGGCCCACGCTCATCCTCACCGTTGTTCAGGCTGCGAATCGCCGCCTGATAACTTCTGCCCGCCGTGTAATCGTTGTTTTCCATCTGTGCACGCTTGGCACTGACCGCAAACAGAAATTGCGCATCCTTGAGCATGCCCTTGTCCTGCCCTCTGAACCTGGCGCCTCGCGCACCTTCGGCCAATTCACGGTCAGTCAGCGTGAGCTGAAAGTCATCGCGCATCACCACTCGATAACCGCCGCTGAGGCGGGTGACTTGTTGGTAGATATCCGTGGGGCTTTGACCAAATCGGTGCATCGCCGCCTTGATCGCCGACACCGTCACGCAGTTGCCGTCGGGGCCTTGGCGAAACCCACTCCAGATGTTGTCCGGCTTCGCACCGCCGCGCTTGTTTGAAAGGCACGCGAGCGCGGCTTCGGAATTGGGCCTGGGAGTGACCGGCTCGTGCACTACCGACGGATTGACCGGTGGCGTGGGTATAACGGGGACTAACTTATCTTTGGTGGCCGACAACGCCCTCAGTATCTGAGTCAATAAAGAACTCAACAGCACCGCAAACGACTGCACCGCATCACGTTCATTAACGCCGCGCACCCGACGTGCTGAACCGTTGATAGATGGCCGACAAACAGTTGCAGCAGTCTTTCTTTCAATCACGCTCAAGTGAACATCCGCTGCATGATTGGCACTTGTTAAATCACTATTGATCACCTGCCTGACATCGATGACACGCGCGATATTATTAATTAAACAGTTAGACATATTCCCCTCCATTGAGCAGGCGCCTCTTTGCAACTTATAGCCACAGAGGCGCCTGCACGCTTCAAGAAGTTAAACCAAGTGTGGGACTATCAGGCCTTGAACATTGGCTTGGTATTTAACCGCCAGTTTCTTGGATCAAAATAATCTTCAACCGGGCCTGGGCTGGTTAAGTCCGGAACCGGTGTATCAGGCAAGGGCTTTGGGGCGATGTCCGGCACCACGGAGGGCGTTGGCTCCGGCGTAACCACCGGCGTGACGATGCCTGGCACCGCATGTGTGTGGTCTGGCTTGATCTCGGTCTTTGGCGCAGGCGGCACGCCAGGCTTGGTGTCCGACTCGACCTCAGGCGTGACGGTGCCGGGTACCTCAGGGGTGTGTTCTGGCGTGATATCAGCCTTCACGTCCGGTGTTACACCCGGCTTGATCCCCGGTTGCGGGCTGGTTTCAGGCAATGGCGACAGATCCAGCACACGCTTCAGTCGTGGGACGTTGTTCACAACCGCCTGCGCATCCGTGCAATGGCAATGACCGGCGTTCACATTGACGTGTACGTTGGTCTTACCGTCATTCGTCACGGTAATCGCCGGCTCGGGCGCGGGCAGATGTGGCAGCGCAGCTGGCGCTTTGAGTGCAGTAGGCACTACCACCGCAGCGTCCATCAGCTGCAGCTTCGCTTGCGGCTCCGACACCTGCGGTTTCGCCGGCAAGTTGCCTACATCCGGCGAACTCGGCTGCTTGGCGACCTCGGAATTCACCGGCACCGTGCGCGCCTCAGGCTTGGCGTCTGGCACAACGCCCGGGCCGGACAGCAGCGCGGGCGTTAAATCCTTTCCGGCGACCATTTCGCGTATAGCCTTGAAAACCTGCTCGAGCATGTCAAATAACCGCGTGAGCGCAGCACCCGGAATCATCAGTTCGTTGGGCGAGAACCGGGAGTTGTCAGTGTTAAGCGGCGTGTTGGCAACACGCGCACCGGAAACCTGCACCTCTGTCGTTTCAGCAAACTTAGCGGATGAAATACTGTTTCGATCAAGGACAGACGCATTAACTTTCATGAACGATGGATTATTAACCGACAGCGACATTTAGCAATTCCTTATTCAACAGAGCCTGGCCGTATCAGCGGACCAGAGAAGTGAGAGTGTTAATAGCTGAAAACAACCACGTTGCTTCACAGTCCTTACTTTCGTGGAAAGTTAGGCTATCGAGTTCCGCCAATCGCAGCTCATATAAGGAAACCAATGCGCGTTATCAGACTTTGCCGCATGAACTATCGCGACAAACCGCGAGGCAAGCCGCTCTTGGCGCTAAAAAATCGTCACACCCGTTAATACACTGCAGGCATGCAACTCACCGACAAGATTAAACCGCCTGTTCGTCAATCTTTTGTGCTAGCCCACAAACGAAAAAAGGGCGCCAATGGCACCCTTTTTTAGTGAACGTGAACAATCAGGCTGCAATGGGGTGTTGCATGCCCAGCAGGTGGCTGACGTGCTTCAAATCCGTCTCGCGCCGCAAGGCGGTAAACAGCACCACTGCTTCAGGATAATTGCGCGTCAGCATCGCCAGCCATTGCTTCAACCGGCCAGGCGCCTGCTTTTCAGTCAGTTGCGCCACTGATTGGGTCCAGAACGCCTGAAGCATCGGCTGCATCTGCGCCCAGGTCATTTCCACCACCTCTTCGCCCGCCTTGGCTGCCACAATTTGGCGCGCCAGGTCAGGCCGTGCCACCAGGCCGCGACCAAGCATGATGTCTTCGACGCCGCTGATTTCACGGCAACGCTTCCAGTCTTCGACGCTCCAGATATCCCCATTGGCGAACACCGGCACCTTGACCACGTCCTGCACCCGCGGGATCCACTCCCAGTGGGCCGGCGGCTTGTAGCCGTCGGTCTTGGTACGCGCATGCACCACGATATGCGCCGCGCCGCCTTCAGCCAGCGCCGTGGCGCACACCAGCGCACCGTCCGGGCTGTCGAAGCCAAGGCGCATCTTGGCGGTCACGGGGATATGCGCGGGCACGGCACGGCGCACGTGTTCAACAATCTGATTGAGCAGCTCCGGCTCCTTGAGCAGCACGGCGCCGCCGCGCGACTTGTTGACCGTCTTGGCCGGGCAGCCGAAGTTCAGGTCAATCACCTGGGAACCCAGCTCGCACGCCAGCGCGGCGTTTTCGGCCAGGCACACCGGGTCGGAACCCAGCAATTGCACACGCAGCGGCACGCCCGCCGCGGTGTGGGCACCGTGCAGCAGTTCCGGGGCGAGCTTGTGGAAATAGGCGGGGGTCAGCAGGCGGTCGTTGACGCGGATGAACTCGGTCACGCACCAGTCAATACCGCCCACGCGGGTCAGCACATCGCGCAGGATGTTGTCGACCAACCCCTCCATGGGCGCCAAAGCAATTTGCATGGAAAACACTCAACAAAAATCGTGGCGCAGTTTACTGGGTTTCCTGCAAGAAACGTTAACCCCCTGTCAGCGCGGGACCGTAGCCGTCGAGAAATTCGGCCGGCATACGCTTGGGCTTGCCCGTGGAGAGTTCGATGCAGACAAACGTGGTATGCGCGCGCAGCAAGGTCGCGCCGTCGCGAGGACGGACCAGTTGGAAACGACGGGTCATCTTCAGGCGCTGGTCCCAGTCGACGATCCAGGTCGCCAGCTGCAGCTCATCACCTTCGTAGCCGGCCGCCAGGTAGTCGATCTCATGGCGCACCACGGCCATGGCGCGGTCGAGCCGGCGGTACTCGGTAAGGTCCAGCCCCAGGCGCTGGGAATGGCGCCAGGCGCAACGCTCCAGCCACGACACATACACCGCATTGTTGGCGTGCCCGAGGCCGTCGATGTCTTCAGCGCCAACCTGTAGATCGATGATAAATGGCGTTGCCAAGTCCCAGCCCATGCCTTGCTCCAGTCGATTGATGTCGGCGGGGCAGTGTATCAGGCCGTTTGCCGCGCCTGTAGACGGCGGCCGGCCAACAGGGCAAGCACACCCTCGATCACCCGCGGATCGGCCAGCACTTTCTGGTGCCCGCCTTGTTCCAGGCGCAACAGGCGGCTGTCGAACCAGGCCTCGTGAATAGCTTGCGAGGCTTTGACCGGGACAAAAGTGTCGTCTTCGGCGTGCACGATCAAACCGGGGATATTGAGCTGGTAGTGAGCCACGTCCAGGTGTTTGAGCGGCATGCCGAAGGTTAATTCGACTTCCTGGATAAACGCCGAGCGCGCCCGTGGCGGCAACCCGACCATGCCGGCAAAACCGCGCAGCACGTCGAGAAAGCGCGAAGGCGCCGCAATGCTCACCAGCGCCTCGGTACGCAGGCCCAGCTGAACCGCCAGCATCGCGCTGGCACCGCCCATGGAATGCCCCACTACCGCGTGCAACGGCGGCAACTCGGCGGCAGCTTCGAGCATGGCGCGGGCGAACAGCAGCACATGCGCCTCGCGCCCCGGTGAACGGCCGTGGGCCGGACCGTCGAGGGCAATCACCGAATAGCCGTCATCCACCAACGCCGTGATCAGGCTGGCGAACTGTGTGGGGCGCCCTTCCCAGCCGTGCATCAGCAGCACGGCGGGGCCCTGGCCCCAACGCAACGCCGACAGGCCGAAACGCAAGGTGATGCGCTCCGATTGCGCCAGCAGCGGCAACTCCCAGTCGCGCGGCGGCAGGTTGCGTGGCGTCATGAAGGTACGACGCAACTTGCTGGCCACCAGGTGCGGCGCCACGCGGCCGACGGTGCCATTGAAGCCTCGAATCCAGGTTAATGCGCCCATCAGGCGACTCCTTTTTCAGCGCACCGCCGATTTGGCCGCGCGCAACACGCGGTCCGACAACTCGCCCGGCCCGAGCGCGCGGGCCAAGGCCAGGCCGCCGATCATCAAGGCCATATCCGCCAGGGCTTTGTCGGTGTCCTCCGGGCTGGCAGCCAATTGCGCGGCCATCAGCTCCGTATGCTCGTTGAGTGCCTGGCGAAACTCATCCGGCAAGCGGCTCATCTCGCCCACAGTGGCGGGTATCGGGCAGGCCTGGTCCGTGGAGTCACGGTGCTTGCGCGACAGATAAAACGCCGCCACCAGGCCTCTGCGCTCCTCACCGGTGAGTTGCGCGTCCATGTCGTCAATCGACGCGCGCCGCCGGGCGAGCAACTGGGTGAAGGCCTCCAGCATCAACGCGTCCTTGCTTTCAAAGTGCGCGTAGAAGCCGCCGACCGTAAGCCCCGCCGCGCCCATGACTTCGCCGACACTCGGTTCGGCCGGGCCGCGCTGGATCAACGCCGCGCTGGCAGCCTGCAAAATGCGTTCGCGGGTTTGCGCTTTTTTATCGCTCATCGTTGCCTCCGTCTCTCATGGGTTGAATATTATTACCATAATAATATTTCGCAAGCCACCCGCATGACCGCTCGTCCGAGCAGCACAGATCACATCAAAGGAATAAACCGCCCGCCCCAGGCGTTCTTAGTGCAATGAACTGCACATCGCAGAGAACGTCATGGCCTGGCGGCAGCAAAACCAGAACTGCGCGTGGGTCGCCGCAGAAGCCCCCCCTACGTGTTCGCCAACGAATACACCGCCAACTTCAAAGGTTGAAGGCGAAGGCGTGGGCAACCAGCCGTTCGGCAAATTCTTCAACGACGCCGACGGGCATGCCGAGGCCAACTTCCTGGAGGCCCTGTGCGCCAATGACTGGGTGTTCGATGCGGGGTATCAGGAGATCGTGGTGAGCCTCAACAACTCACCGTGCCGGCAATGCTGCGTGCTGTTCAGGCAGTTCATGGAGGACATCCTGCTGCGCTTTCCAAACACACGGCTTGCGATTTCACGCTTGCCCGGCATTCGCGTCGAAATGTGCAACGTCGCACTGGAGGACGCCCAGAACAGAGGTCCGCAGGTTGATCGGCAAAAGGAACTGGCGCGCATCAACGAATCCCTGTGCACCGCCAATGGGTTACGCAGGATGCCGTAAACGGCCGCGGGAAAAACCCAAACGCCAGACAAACAAAAGGGCCATTCAATAATTGAATGACCCTTAAAAATCCCGCAGAGCGGGTAATCGTGGCGTCCCCTAGGGGACTCGAACCCCTGTTACCGCCGTGAAAGGGCGGTGTCCTAGGCCACTAGACGAAGGGGACACAAACCTTCTATACAACTGACCAGCGCTGAGAGCTGATCGATTCAAGGACGGTGTGGCCAGACCTTGAACCTGTAAATTGGTGGAGCTAAACGGGATCGAACCGTTGACCTCTTGCATGCCATGCAAGCGCTCTCCCAGCTGAGCTATAGCCCCGGATTTTTCGCCTCGCGGCGCAGCAGACCTTTCGAGCTGCTTGTTGAAACTGGCGTCCCCTAGGGGACTCGAACCCCTGTTACCGCCGTGAAAGGGCGGTGTCCTAGGCCACTAGACGAAGGGGACAAAACCTTCTGTACATCTGATCAGCGCTGAGAACTGATCAATTCAAGGACGGTGTGGCCAGACCTTGAACCTGTAAATTGGTGGAGCTAAACGGGATCGAACCGTTGACCTCTTGCATGCCATGCAAGCGCTCTCCCAGCTGAGCTATAGCCCCTCATCGGTGAGGACGGGGCGAATCTTAATGGCGGTTTGGAAACGTGTCAAATTTATTTTCAACTATTTCCAAAATTTTTTGCCGGGATAACAATCACTTACCGACGAAACCCCGGAAAACCGGGGTTTCGTCGTTACAACAGCCGACTTAAGCGATAGCGCCCAGCAGCTTTTCCCACTCTTTGTTTTCTTTCTTCGACACACCACCAAGCAAATCAAGGGCTTGGCGCAGACGGAAACGCGTCAGGTCCGGGCCGAGGATTTCCATCGCATCCAGTACCGACACCGAACTGGCCTGCCCGGTAATCGCGGCAAACATCAGTGGCATGGCATCGCGCAGTTTCAGCTCAAGGGACTCGACCACCGCCTGAATCGTCGCAGTGATTGCATCCTTCTCCCACTGACGCAGGCTTTCGAGCTTCCACAGGATCAACTGCATCAGCTGGCGAACCTGATCGCCCGAGAGTTTCTTGGACTCGAACAGCTTGGCATCCGGGTTCACGCCACCGGCAAAGAAGAAGCTGGCCAATGGAGCCACCTGGCTGAACGTCTCCACCCTGCCCTGCACCAACGGCGCGATCTTCATCATGTACTCGGGGTTCAGCGCCCATTGCTGCACGCGGCTGGCGAACTCTTCCACCGGCAGGTCGCGCAGCCATTGGCCGTTGAGCCATGACAGCTTCTCGATATCGAAAATCGGCCCGCCCAGGGATACGCGCGACAGGTCGAAGTTATCGACCATTTCCTGCAGAGAGAACTTCTCACGCTCGTCCGGCATCGACCAGCCCATGCGGCCCAGGTAGTTGAGCATCGCTTCGGGCATAAAGCCCATGCGCTCGTAGAACGTCACCGAGGTCGGGTTCTTGCGCTTGGACAGCTTGCTCTTGTCCGGGTTACGCAGCAGCGGCATGTAGCACAACTGCGGCTGTTCCCAGCCGAAGTATTCGTAGAGCAGGATCAGTTTGGGCGCCGACGGCAGCCATTCTTCGCCGCGCAGCACGTGGGTGATGCCCATCAGGTGGTCGTCGACCACGTTGGCCAGGAAGTACGTCGGCAGGCCGTCGGTCTTCATCAGCACCTGCATGTCCATGCGGTCCCACGGAATCTCGACGTCACCGCGCAGCATGTCCGGCACCACGCACACGCCTTCGCTCGGCACTTTCATGCGAATCACGTGAGGTTCACCGGCAGCCAGGCGCTGGGCCACTTCTTCTTTGGATAGCAGCAGCGCACGGCCGTCGTAACGCGGGGTTTCGCCACGGGCCTGTTGCTCGGCACGCATCTGGTCCAGCTCTTCGGCCGTGCAGAAGCACGGGAACGCATGGCCCATGTCGACCAATTGCTGGGTGTACTGTTTGTAGATGTCGCTGCGCTCGCTCTGGCGATACGGGCCGTGCGGGCCACCGACGTCCGGGCCTTCGGCCCAGGTGATGCCCAACCAGCGCAAGGCATCAAAAATCTGCTGTTCCGACTCACGGGTCGAACGCAGTTGATCGGTGTCTTCGATCCGCAGGATGAATTCACCGCCGTGCTGCTTGGCAAAGCAGTAGTTGAACAGGGCGATGTAAGCAGTGCCGACGTGGGGATCCCCAGTAGGCGATGGCGCAATGCGCGTGCGGACGGTGGTCATGGCAGGTCTCGAATGGGCGATATAACTGAAAATTGAAACAAGGGGCGAATGGTAACAGCCTGGGGGATTTCTGGAAAACCGAGGCGCGGCCATCGGGGGCAAGCCCCCTCCCACATTTGACGGCGTTCACACGCCAACGTGTGGGAGGGGGCTTGCCCCCGATGAGGCCCGCTCATTCACCGCAAATCAAACAGCCAACAACCGCTCGCGCAACTTGCCGATCTCATCGCGCATCTGCGCCGCCGCTTCAAACTCAAGATCGCGCGCCAGCTGGTACATCTTCTCTTCCAACTGCCGGATACGCTTGGTGATCTCACTCGGCGAGCGCAATTCATTCTCGTACTTGGCGCTTTCTTCGGCGGCCTTGGCCATGCCTTTGCGCTTCTTGCTGCGCGAGCCCGGCACGGTGGCGCCTTCCATGATGTCGGCGACGTCCTTGAACACGCCTTTGGGGATAATGCCATTCTCCAGGTTGAAGGCGATCTGCTTGTCACGGCGGCGTTCGGTCTCGCCAATCGCGCGCTCCATGGAGCCGGTGATACGGTCCGCGTACAGAATCGCCCGGCCATTGAGGTTACGCGCCGCCCGGCCGATGGTCTGGATCAGCGAGCGCTCGGAGCGCAGGAAGCCTTCCTTGTCGGCGTCCAGAATCGCCACCAGCGACACCTCCGGCATGTCCAACCCTTCACGCAACAGGTTGATGCCCACCAGCACATCAAAGGTGCCCAGACGCAGGTCGCGGATAATCTCGACGCGCTCCACGGTGTCGATGTCCGAGTGCAAATAGCGCACGCGCACGCCGTGGTCGGCCAGGTAGTCGGTCAAGTCTTCGGACATGCGCTTGGTCAGCGTGGTGACCAGCACCCGCTCCTCCAGGGCCACGCGCTTGGTGATTTCCGAGAGCAAGTCATCGACCTGGGTCAGCGCCGGGCGGATTTCGATTTGCGGGTCGACAAGACCGGTCGGGCGCACCAGTTGCTCAATCACGCGGCCCGCATGTTCGGCTTCGTAGTTACCCGGTGTGGCCGAGACGAAAATCGTCTGCGGGCTGATACTTTCAAACTCGTCGAAACGCATCGGCCGGTTGTCCAGTGCCGACGGCAGGCGAAAACCGTATTCCACCAGGGTTTCCTTACGCGAGCGGTCACCTTTGTACATCGCGCCCACCTGCGGCACGCTGACGTGGGATTCGTCGATCACCAGCAAGGCGTCGTCCGGCAGGTAATCGAACAAGGTGGGCGGCGCCTGCCCGGATTCGCGACCCGAGAGGTAGCGCGAGTAATTTTCGATGCCGTTGCAGTAACCCAGCTCCAGGATCATTTCCAGGTCGAACCGCGTGCGCTGCTCCAGGCGCTGGGCTTCCACCAGCTTGTTGTTGGCGCGCAGGTAGTCCAGGCGCTCGACCAGCTCGGCCTTAATGCCCTCGATCGCGCCCATCAGCGTTTCGCGCGGCGTTACGTAGTGGCTTTTCGGGTAGAAGGTGAAGCGTGGCAGCTTGCGAATCACCTCGCCGGTCAACGGGTCGAAGGCCGACAGGCTCTCGACTTCGTCGTCGAACAGCTCGATGCGGATGGCTTCGAGGTCGGATTCGGCCGGGTAGATGTCGATCACATCGCCGCGCACACGGAAGGTGGCGCGGGCGAAATCCATGTCATTGCGGGTGTACTGCAAGCTCGTCAGGCGCCGCAGCAGCTCGCGCTGGTCGAGTTTGTCGCCGCGATCAACGTGCAGCACCATCTTCAAATAGGTTTCGGGGCTGCCCAGGCCGTAGATGCACGACACCGTGGTGACGATGATCGCGTCTTTGCGTTCCAGCAGCGCCTTGGTCGCCGACAACCGCATCTGCTCGATGTGGTCGTTGATCGACGCGTCCTTCTCGATGAAGGTGTCAGAGGATGGCACGTAGGCTTCGGGCTGGTAGTAATCGTAGTAGGAAACGAAGTATTCCACCGCGTTGTTCGGGAAAAACGCCTTGAACTCGCCATACAGCTGGGCGGCCAGGGTTTTGTTCGGCGCCAGCACCAGGGTCGGGCGATTGGTCTGCGCAATCACATTGGCAATGCTGAAGGTCTTGCCTGAACCGGTCACCCCAAGCAGCGTCTGGTGCGCCAGGCCGGCTTCAATGCCTTCAACCATCAGGCGAATGGCTTCGGGTTGATCGCCGGCGGGTTCAAAGCGGGTGACGAGCTGGAAATCCGACATAACGTACCTCGTGTAGTCACCCCAGACTCGAAACCGCCAGGGACGAAAAAGCTCAGCAACCCGCGAATAGTCAACGCAGGTTGCAGGAAAAAACCATGATAGCTGTAGAAGTGGAGGCAAATGTGACGGGTTTCAAGGCAATCGTCCTACCTGCTGTCGCCGCCCCACGTTGCAATAAGACTAACGGTCGGCAAATAAACCGAAAAACTTGGCCGAAAAGCCGTTTCGGTTGTCGCCCTGAGCCTGGATGGCCTCTATACTAGCTCCCCGTTTGTGCACCGCTCTAGTGCATTCGGCTGGAGCGCGACACGTCCCTCCATTCCCCCATAGAGCTGCCGCAAAAATGAGCCTGTTCTCCGCTGTCGAAATGGCACCACGCGATCCAATCCTGGGCCTCAACGAAGCATTCAACGCCGACACACGAACCACCAAGGTCAACCTTGGCGTGGGCGTTTACTGCAACGAGGAGGGGAAGATTCCACTCTTGCGTGCCGTTGCCGAAGCGGAAGCCATTCGCGTGGCGCAACACGCCGCCCGTGGCTACTTGCCGATCGACGGTATCGTTGCCTACGACCAGGCCGTGCAAAAGCTGCTGTTCGGCGCCGACTCGCCCCTGCTGAGCGCTGGCCGTGTGATCACCGCGCAAGCCGTCGGCGGCACCGGCGCGCTGAAGATCGGCGCAGACTTCCTCAAGCAACTGCTGCCCAACGCCGTGGTTGCCATCAGCGACCCTAGCTGGGAAAACCACCAGGCGCTGTTCGAAAAAGCCGGCTTCCCGGTGCAAACCTACCGCTATTACGACGCCGCCACCCACGACGTCAACCGCGCCGGCCTGCTCGAAGACCTCAACGCCCTGCCGCCACAGTCCATCGTGGTGCTGCATGCCTGCTGCCACAACCCGACCGGCGTCGACCTGAGCCCGGCCGACTGGCAAAACGTGCTGGACGTGATCAAGGCGAAAAACCTCGTACCGTTCCTCGACATGGCCTACCAGGGCTTTGGCGACGGCATTCACGAAGATGCCGCCGCCGTGCGCCTGTTCGCTGAGTCGGGCCTGACCTTCTTTGTGTCCAGCTCGTTCTCCAAATCGTTCTCGCTGTACGGCGAACGCGTGGGTGCGCTGTCGATCGTCAGCGAATCCAAGGAAGAAAGCGCGCGCATCCTGTCCCAGGTCAAACGCGTGATCCGCACCAACTACTCCAACCCGCCGACCCACGGCGCGGCGATTGTGGCGGCGGTGCTGAACAACCCTGAGCTGCGTGCCCAGTGGGAAGCAGAACTGGCCGAAATGCGCCTGCGCATCCGCGGCATGCGTGAGCAGATGGTGGCTGAACTGGCCAAGGCTGCCCCGGGTCACGACTTCAGCTTCGTCGGCCGCCAGCGTGGGATGTTCTCCTACTCCGGCCTGACCGTGGAGCAAGTCACCCGCCTGCGTACCGAGTTTGGTATCTACGCGCTCGACACTGGCCGCATTTGCGTAGCGGCGCTGAACCAGTCGAACATTGGTGCAGTGACCCAGGCGATTGTTCAGGTGCTGTAAACCTGCAACGGTTGCGACAAAGGGGAAGCCATTCAATGGCTTCCCCTTTTTTGTAGCCAACGCGCCTCCCGTGGCAAACAGGCCTCCTATGGCCCGCAGGCTTCCCATGGCCAGCAGGCCTCCCGTGGCGAGCGGGCTTGCCCCGCGTTGGGCTGCGAAGCAGCCCCATAAAGCCCCCCCGTGAACTTACTGAAAGAACCCGATGCCTGAACAAGGGGCCGCGACGCCCCCCCAACGCGAGGCAAGCCCGCTTGCCACAGGAAGAAAACCTCGCTGCCTGCCGCGACCAGCCCTAGACTGAACCCCAACTGCCCCTTTGCTGTGAGAGCCCTATGAGAAACGACGACCTGGACCTGCGCGCCGACCGCGACGAACTGCATGACTTCACCCCGCGCGCGCCGCAAGCCAAGCGCCAGAAAAGCCTGGTGCTGCAAGTGGCACTGGGTGTGTTCCTCGGTGGCCTGGCCCTTTGGTTGGTACAACTGGGCGCCACGGCCATCATGGCAAAACTCGCCATGGGCACCCTGCAATTTGGCGGTTGAAAACACGATGAACAGGTGGGAGCCGGCTTGCCTGCGATGACGTCAGTCCAGCCTGCACGGCCTTGGCTGATACACCGCTATCGCAGGCAAGCCAGCTCCCACATTAGATCTAAGTGGCTACCAGACCACGCTCCTCCAACAGCTTCACAAAACTGTTCAAACTCTGCGACACCGTGCCCCGGCGCCAGATCAGCCAGGTATTGAGGAGGCGGAACGCGTCGCTCAGCGGCCACACACTCACCGCCGTAAACCCCGGCATGCTCTCCAGCATGCTGCGCGGCATCAGTGCCAGGCCGGCCCCGGCACTGACGCAGGCGAGCATGCCGTGATAAGACTCCATTTCAAAGATCTTGCCCGGCACCGCGCCATCCTGTGAGAACCAGCGCTCGAAGTGGTGGCGATACGAGCAGTTCGAGCGAAACGTGTAGATGCTCTCCCCCGCCACATCCTGCCCGCGCGTGATCGGCGCATGGTGCAGCGGCGCAATGACCACCATCTCCTCCTCAAACACCGGCACGCCTTCCAGCGTGGCATGCAGCACTGGTCCGTCGACAAACGCGGCCGCCAGGCGCCCCGACAACACGCCCTCGATCATCGTGCCGGACGGCCCGGTGCTCAGGTCCAGCTCGACCTTGGCGTGTTTCTGGTTATACGCCGCAAGCAACGCCGGAATGCGCACCGCCGCCGTGCTCTCCAGCGAACCCAGCGCAAACGCGCCCTGGGGCTCCTCCCCCGCCACCGTGGCGCGGGCTTCTTGCACCAGATCAAGAATGCGCCGCGTGTAGCCGAGGAAATTCCACCCGGCCGGCGACAGGCGCAGGCGACTCTTCTCACGGATAAACAACTCCACGCCCAGGTCCTGCTCCAGTTGCTTGATACGCGTGGTCAGGTTCGACGGCACGCGATGAATCAACTGCGCGGCGGCGCTGATGCTGCCTTGCTCGGCAACGGCCTTGAAGATTTCCAGCTGCACCAGGTCCAAGTCATTCTCCAATCGTGAATGTATTGCTTAATATTATTCAGTTTCCAGAAAACATGCAGCCCCGTAGGCTGAACCCATCCACTCATTCAGCCGGACGGTGCCATGAACGCTATCTCTCACCAGACTCACGCCTTGTCGATCAACCCCGCCACTGGCGAAACAGTCGGCAGCTACCCTTACGAAACCGAGGCGCAGTTGGACGCGGCGCTTAACCGCGCCACGGATGCCTTCCAAAGCTGGCGCCTTCAACCGGCGAGCCAGCGCGCCGAATTGCTGCTGGCCCTGGCCGGTGCCTTGCGTGACCAGGCCGAAGACATGGCGCAGATGATTACCCTGGAAATGGGCAAACCCATCGCCCAGGCCCGTGCCGAAATCGAAAAATGCGCGCAACTCAGCCAATGGTATGCCGCCCACGGCCCGGCCATGCTCGCCCCGGAACCCACGCTGGTGGACAACGGCAGCGCCCAGATCGAATACCGCCCACTGGGCCCGATCCTCGCCGTCATGCCGTGGAACTTCCCGGTCTGGCAAGTGCTGCGCGGCGCCGTGCCGACCCTGCTCGCCGGCAACACCTACGTGCTCAAACATGCACCCAACGTGATGGGCAGCGCCTACCTGATGAAGGCGGCGTTTCAAAAAGCCGGTTTCGCCGATGGCCTGTTTGAAGTGGTCAACGTGACCAACGACGGCGTGTCCAAGGCCATCGCCGACCCACGCATCGCCGCGGTCACCCTCACCGGCAGCGTCCGCGCCGGCGCCGCCATCGGCTCCCAGGCCGGCGCCGCGCTGAAGAAATGCGTGCTGGAACTGGGCGGCTCCGACCCGTTCATCGTGCTCAACGACGCCGACCTCGACGCCGCCGTCCAGGCCGCCGTGATCGGGCGTTTCCAGAACAGCGGCCAAGTCTGCGCTGCCGCCAAGCGCCTGATCATCGAAGAAGGCGTAGTGCAAGCCTTTACCGCCAAATTCCTCGCTGCCAGCCGCGCCTTGGTGATGGGCGACCCAACCGAAACCAGCACTTACGTCGGCCCAATGGCCCGCTTCGACCTGCGCGACGAACTGCACGGCCAAGTCCAGGCCACGCTGGAAGAAGGCGCAACCCTACTGCTGGGCGGCAACAAAGTTGCCGGCGCCGGCAACTACTACGAACCGACCGTGCTGGCCGACGTCACCGACCAGATGACCTCGTTCAAACAGGAACTGTTCGGCCCCGTGGCCTCGATCATCACCGCCCGGGATGCCGACCACGCGATAGCGCTGGCCAATGACAGCGAATTCGGCCTGACGGCGAGCGTCTTCACCACCGACGCGGTGAAGGCACGGGATATCACCAACCAGCTGGAAACTGGCGCAGTATTCGTCAACGCGTTCAGCGTGTCCGACCCGCGCGTAGCGTTTGGTGGAGTGAAAAAGAGTGGGTTCGGGCGGGAGTTGTCGCACTTTGGCGTGCGTGAATTCTGCAATGCACAGACCGTGTGGCTGGATCGCAAATAAAACAGGCAACACCCTTCAGCTGTGGGAGCGGGCTTGCTCGCGAAGGCGGTGTATCAGTTGGCAAATTTGTCGACTGACAGACTGCATTCGCGAGCAAGCCCGCTCCCACCTTTGATTTGCGGTGTAGATGGGTGTGCGTGAATTCTGCAACGCGCAGACCGTGTGGCTGGATCGCAAATAAAACAGGCAACACCCTTCAACTGTGGGAGCGGGCTTGCTCGCGAAGGCGGTGTATCAGTTGGCAAATTTGTCGACTGACAGACTGCATTCGCGAGCAAGCCCGCTCCCACTCAAGCCAGCTCCCACTTTTGATTTGCGGTGTTTGTGGCCGTGCGTGAATTCTGCAACGCGTAGCCCCTGTGGCTGGATCGCAAATACGCGAGTCAGTCGCTCAACAACGGCAGCGTCACCACAAACTCACTGCCCTTGCCCTTGCCCTCGCTTTTGGCGGTGACCTTGCCGCCATGTGCTTCAACCAGCTCGCGCACCACCGTGAGCCCGATCCCCAGGCCCGAGCCGTTGAAGCCGATGGCGTGTTCATCCTGCACGTAAGGGTCAAAGATCAGCGGCAGCGCCTTGGCCGAAACGCCAATACCGTTGTCACAAATGCTGATCCGCAGCGCGTCCGTCGCGGTCACAGCCAGCACAATCGAGCCGCCAACCGGCGTGTACTTGGCTGCGTTGGCCAGCAGGTTATGCAGAATCTGCGCAAGGCGCCCAGGGTCTCCGCTCACCATCACTTGGCCGTCAGGCAGGTGGGCCTCAAATTGCTGCTTCTTCGCCCGCATCACCGGGCCGCAGGCATCAATGGCACTTCTGAGGATTTGCAGGATGTCCACATCGCGTCGTTCGATGCGCAGCTTGCCCGTGCTGACGCGGGACACATCCAGCAAGTCGTCGACCAACTGTGAAATATGCTGCACCTGACTTTCAATCAGCTCACGCATGCGCGGCAACTGGTCGCTGGGCAGGCGAACCATGCGCTCGGCGATCATGCTGATTGGCGTCAATGGATTGCGCAGCTCATGCGCCACCATCGCCAGGATGCTTTTCTGCTGGCCCAGCGCGCGCTCGGCCGTGGCCTGCAAGTCTTGTGCACTGAGCGCCGCGATTACCAGTTGCGCATTCGCCTCGCGAAGCTCCTGGTAAAGGCGTTGTTCCTCCAGGGGCGGCGGGGTTGCGGCGCCCGACTGCGCAAGGAGGATCGCCAGCACCAGCTGCTGATTGGCCTCGATCACCTGCTCGACGTGCTGGGTATCCACCAGACGGCTGCTGGCGTCAGTCAATTGCTGCTGCAGGGCGGCCAGCACTGTACGCGCCTCAACGGTTTTTTGGCCAATGAGGAACAGTTCGTGAGCCGCCGTGGTCAGCTCACTGTCAGGCTTGCCGTCGCCGCCACTCACGAGTCGGGCTCACACATGTTTGGTTTCCGCCGAAGCTTGCCGGGTCGGTCGGCCGCCCAACAGCCCCTCCTGCTCCGGCAGCATGTCGCGAATCTGCAGGCCGTTATCGTCGATGTGGTACTGGCGCAGTTGGTCGGAGTGGGCGCTGGCACGCACCTTGACCACGGCCATGATGCGCAGCAACCGGCTTTGTACTTCGATATAGCGCTGCACGATGATCGCGTCGGTCAGAAACGCCGTGCCATAAGGGCTGAAGCGCAGGTCGGTGTAACGGTCTTCGAGCTCCGAGGTCATCAACACGCTGACCCCAACGGCGGTCAGCGCCGTGACCATGCGTGACAGCGACTCGCGAAAATCCGCACGGAAGGTAGGCGCCAACGCGAGCTCAAAGCCTGACAGCGAGTCAATCACCACACGGGTGGCTTTCAACCGGCTGATTTCACTGAGCAGCAGTTGCACGATTTCGTCGATGGACAGGTCCGGCGCGCGGCTGTCCACCAGGCTGACTTTCCCGCTCTTGATCAACTCGGCCAACTGAGGGTTCTGCGAATGGTTGGGCCGTTGCTCGAACGCCGCAATCACCCCGGTTTCGCCGTTGCGCGCGCCTTCAGCCAGAAAGGTCGCCGCCAGGATGCTCTTGCCCGAGCCCGACGGGCCGGCCACCAATAGCGAATAACCACGAGGCAGGCCGCCGCCGAGCATCTCATCAAGCGCCGGCACGCCCATTTTCAGGCGGGTGATCGGGAACGTCGACGGCGCTTCAACCAAACGGTTGACGGCGGCCGGCGGGAACACCTTGACCCCCGAGGTGGCAATACGAAAGGTGTGCAGCCCCGGCAAGGTCGGTTGGCCGCGCATCTTCATGATTTCCATCTTGCGCACCATCGAATTGCGCTCAACGCTCTGGCGCAGCCAGATCAGGCCATCGGCCACGGTGAAAATCGGATTAGTGTCCGTCTCGGTGAAATATTCGCCGATCAGGAAGGTGGTCGCCTGCCACGTGGTCATCAACATGCCCAACTGCTGGATGAACTGCGGCAGGTTGTTGTTCGGGTTGTGCTGCGTCTGACTGGCCAGCACCACGGAGCGGAAGGAATCGACAAACACCAGCGACGGCGAATGCGCCTCGACCTCGCTGACAATGCGCCGCAATACCTCGTCCAGGTCGCCCGCCAGGGTGTCGTCGGCCAGGTTGATATAACGAATCGACCGGTTGATGGCGGCGTCGTCGAAAAAATCGAATTGCTGCTGATAGCGCAGCATCTTCAGCGGCGGCTCACCGAGCACGGTAAAGAACAGCGCCGGACGCTCCGGCGTGGCCAGCGCAAACATCATCTGGTGCGCGAGGGTGGTTTTGCCGCAGCCTGGCGGGCCGGCGATCAGGTTGAACGAAAACTCCGGCAGGCCACCGCCCAGTACCTCGTCCAGTCCTGGCACACCCGTGGCCAGACGGTTGATAGTCACTTTGGTGCTCATGGCGAAATTTCCTGCGAAGAGGTGTCGCTCGAAGAAGGCTGCCACACGCCAACCAGCAGACGTGCGGTGAGTGAAGGCCCGATCAGCGTGGTCAGAAGCTCGTAGAGGGTAGTCAGCAACACCTCACCGAAAAACAGCGCATCGGTTTCGTTCTGCTCGACGAGTACGGATTTGAGGGCAATCAAGTCCATCGCGGCCGGCACACTGTCATAGGTGGCGGCCAGGCGTGGATGGGTCGAGACGCACAGATGGAAGCTGCGACGGTACAGCGCGGCAACGCCTTGCTGGCCGATGACGGGCGCCAGTGCTGCGCCCACATCCTGCAAAATCGAAACAACCGCCGCGGCGATGCTTGCAGTGTCAGCCTGCGGACCAACACGGTGCGCCAGAGAAGCTACGATCCGGCGGCTCTCTTCGCTAAGCGTGGGCATGTCTGACTAATATCTGATGAACAGAGACTGATGGTACACCCTATATCCGCAGATAGAGACCCCCGGCGGCCTGCCAATTGCGCGTGGACAGGCTCCCCCTTGCGGGCATGATCGACTACCATACCGCGCCGGTTCCCACACGGGACTAATAGGGAATCCGAAGCGCGTTCATTGCGCCAATCGGAACTGCCCCCGCAACTGTAGGTGCTGAGCCTGCTCCACATCGCCACTGGGCATTGCCCGGGAAGGCCGGAGCGTGGCGACGACGCATCAGTCAGGAGACCTGCCGGCCCAGCAAAATCACTAACCGGCGGGGTGTCCGGGAAGTACCTCCGCGCCCTGCGATGCCCGCAGCGCTCCAGGGTGTATTTCCGAGCCGTACCTCCCCAGTTCCACGTAAGGTTCACCCGGAGATTGCCCGATGTTGCCACGCGTTACCGCCCTGATCACCGCCCTGGGCTTTTGTGCCCTGGCCCAAGCGGCGCCCACTCACTACCCGCTGACGGTGCAGAACTGCGGCAGCACCCTGACCTTTGAGCAGGCGCCTGCGCGCACGGTGACCATCGGCCAGGCCGCCACCGAGATGCTTTACGCCTTGGGCGTGGGCGACAAAGTGGTCGGCACCTCGCTGTGGTTCAACAACGTATTGCCGCAATTCAAGGCGCAGAACGACGCCATTGAGCGCCTGGCCAACAACGAACCCAGCTTCGAAGCGGTGATCGCCAAGCGCCCGCAACTGGTGGCGGCCGAGCTGGAATGGGTGGTGGGCCCGCAAGGCGTGGTCGGCACCCGCGAGCAGTTTCACGAGCTGAAGATCCCCACCTACCTGCTGCCCTCCGACTGCGAAGCCAAGGACAACCTGGTGGGCGCCGACGGCACGCGGCTGGAGCCGTTTCGCGTCGAGACCGTCTATAAAAGCATCAGCCAACTGGCCGAGATTTTCGACGTACAGGCGCGCGGCCAACAATTGAACGACGAGCTCAAGGCGCGCCTGGCCAAATCCATTGCCACCGCCCACAGCAAAGGCCTCAAGCAGGCCAGCGCATTGGTGTGGTTCTCCAGCTCGGAAATGGCCAGCGACCCGTACGTGGCCGGCCACAAGGGCGTGCCCGAATTCATGCTCCAAACCCTGGGCCTGCACAATGTGGTGCAGTCCGATGACGAGTGGCCCGCCGTCGGCTGGGAGACCATCGCCAAGGCCAACCCGACCTTTCTGGTGATCGCGCGCATGGACCGCCGCCGCTACCCGGCCGACGACCATGAAAAGAAACTCGCCTTCCTGCGCAGCGACCCGGTGACCCGCAACATGGACGCGGTGAAAAACAACCGCATCATCATCCTCGACGCTCTGGCATTGCAGGCCAGCGTGCGCACGTTCGATGGCCTGGAACAGCTGGCCGCCGCCATCGACGGCTACGACCTGCGCAAATGATGCGTACCCTTCTCGCCCTGGCGCTGCTGTTGCTCGCCGTGCTCGCCGGCGTGGCCATCGGCGAAACCGCCATCGCGCCGCAGGTGGTGTTGCAGGTGCTTGCCAACAAACTGTGGGCAGCCGGTTACGTGCTCGACCCGATCGACGAAGGCGTGGTGTGGAATTACCGCCTGACCCGCGCCCTGGTCGCCGCCGCGTGCGGTGCCGGGTTGGCCACGTGCGGGGTGATCTTGCAGTCGTTGTTGCGTAACCCGTTGGCCGATCCTTATCTGCTGGGCATCAGCGCCGGCGCCTCGACCGGCGCGGTATTGGTGGCGCTGATCGGCGTCGGCGGCGGGCTGGTTTCGCTGTCGGCAGGTGCGTTTGTCGGCGCCATGGCGGCCTTTGCGCTGGTGATTCTGCTGGCGCGCGCCAGCGGCTCGGCGAGCGGCACCGGCCAGATCATCCTCGCCGGCATCGCCGGCTCACAGCTGTTCAACGCCCTCACCGCGTTCCTGATCACCAAGTCCGCCAGCTCCGAGCAGGCACGCGGCATTATGTTCTGGCTGCTGGGCAACCTCAGCGGGGTGCGCTGGCCGTCGGTGTGGCTGGCGGTGCCGGTGACCGTCGCAGGCCTGGCGGTGTGCCTGTGGCATCGGCGTGCCCTGGATGCCTTCACCTTCGGCACCGACTCGGCGGCCTCGCTGGGCATTCCAGTGCGCCGAGTGCAGTTTGTGCTGGTGGGCTGTGCGGCGCTGGTGACGGCGGTAATGGTGTCGATTGTCGGCTCCATTGGCTTTGTCGGGCTGGTGATTCCGCATGCCGTGCGCCTGCTGGTCGGTACCGGGCATTCACGGCTGCTGCCGGCCAGCGCCTTGGGCGGCGCGCTGTTTTTGATCGCCGCCGACGTGCTCTCGCGCACGCTGATCAAGGGCCAGGTGATTCCGGTCGGCGTGGTTACCGCGCTGGTCGGCGCGCCGGTGTTTGCATTGATCCTGATCGGCCGGAGAAATGCGCGATGACGGTGCTCAGTTGCACAGGGCTGGGGTTCAAGGTGCGCGACGCCGAGTTGCTGCGCGATATCCACCTTGACGTTCAGCAGGGTGAAACCTTGGGCATTGTCGGGCCGAACGGTTCCGGCAAGTCCACCCTGCTCAAACTGCTCGCCGGTTTGCGTGCACCGGCGTCCGGTGAAGTGCTGTTGGGCGGCCAGCGCCTGGGCCGCCTATCCCGGCGCGCCATCGCGCAGCAACTGGCCGTGGTGGAACAGCAGGCTGATACCGACGATGCCATCCGCGTGTTCGACGCCGTGGCACTGGGCCGCACGCCCTGGCTGTCGGCGCTGAGCCCCTGGTCTGACGAAGACGACGCCATTGTGGGTCAGGCGCTGCACGACGTAGACGCCACCCACCTGAGCAAACGCGCGTGGCGCAGCCTTTCCGGCGGCGAACGCCAACGCGTGCACATCGCCCGCGCCCTGGCGCAACGGCCGCAGATTCTGTTGCTGGATGAGCCGACCAATCACTTGGATATCCAGCACCAACTGGCGATCTTGAAGGGCGTGCAGGCCTTGCCGGTGACCACCTTGATTGCGCTGCATGACCTTAACCAGGCGCTGACCTGTGACCGTTTGGCCGTACTGGACCGCGGGCGGCTGGTGGCGCTGGGCCCGCCACTGGAGGTGCTGACGCCGCAGCGATTGCAAGAGACATTCGGGGTACAGGCGCACTACCTGACGGACCCGTTTGACGGCGCGCAGATCCTGCGGTTGCGCTCTAACTGACTGGCTGAACGCCGTTAAAATGTGGGAGCTGGCTTGCCTGCGATAGCGGTGGGTCAGCCGACTGTTGTATCACTGACACACCGCCTTCGCGGGCAAGCCCGCTCCCACAGTTTGACCGAGTTCATCTGCCAGTGCCGCACTGCTTTGCTCTTCTGTGGGAGCTGGCTTGCCTGCGATGCAGACACCTCGGTCTATCAGGGACACACAGTTGATGCCATCGCAGGCAAGCCAGCTCCCACATTTGATTGAGTTCGGCTTCCAGAATCAGGTCGGCTGCCCGGCGTCCCTGAAGCAGCTACAGCGACCGCTGCATATGCGTCGTCCGCCAAACCGGGTCGGCCTCGACATCAACAATTTCAAACCCCTGCCGAAGCCAAAAATCAATCGCTCCAGCAAGAAACGGATGAGTATGCAGGTAAACCATCTCCACCCCCTCCCCCCGCGCCTTCGCCTCCAGCGCGCTGTACAACTCACCCGCCAACCCGAATCGGCGCAACGCCGGCGCCACAAACAGGCGCACCACCTCCACCGTCTTGAGGCCCTGGTAATTCAACTGGGAGAAGCGCCCGTCGTAGGGCACATAGCCGATGGCCGCAACAATTTGGCCATCGACGCGGGCGATCAGGAACTGGCCGTCGCCATGAACATACACCGCTTCAAACCGCGCCAGATCGTCCGGCATGCCGGCTGCGCTGAGCTTGGGGAAAAGCTCGCTGCGAGCCTCAAGGACAAAGTCCAGCACTGCTGGAATGTCGTCGCAGGTCACGTCCTGAATGACCGGTCGCTCGTTCATACAACTTTGATCTGGCTGATCCCTACCACCTGCGCCTGCTCCAGAATCTCCTCGGGCGTCGCATCCGCAGGCGGCAGGATCAACCCATTCTCCGCATCGCCAAAATGCAATTGCAGTAAATGCATCGCCGCCTCGTGCACGGGCAGTTCAGGCTGTTTGAGTTCAAACACATGGGTGCGGGGCTCGTCGTTGAAGAGGTAGTTCAGGGTGTATTCGCGCATGGTGGCATCCTTGTGATGGGAGTAAGCAACTGCATATCCTGACCTACCGATCAGGTTTCAAGTTCAACCGGGTGAGGCGCCTAACACCGCAGATGCCACTCAACCTACCTTACGCCCGCTCTATCCGCCCCGAATAACAGCCTTGCTTGGCGTTGTGAACATGGATGTAACCGACCGCTGGGTTGGCCAACATTCGCTCGATCACCGGCTCTATCTCCTGCCCCGGCGCGACATCGGCCTCCAGCAGCATGCCCTCCTCAGAAAACGCCCGAAGAGACAGCAGCCGGATTCGCATCACCTCAGGCACTTGATTCACCGCATCGTAGGCCTGCGTCGCGCCCTCTCGAACGAATATTGCGTGCGAAGCGCGGTAGGGTGAGTTCGCGGGTTGGCTGACGTGATTGAGCAACAACAGACTCTGCCCGACCTCGGCGTCCTTCATCTCTATGCGGTCAGGAAAACCTGGCTGACAGTCGACATAGCAACGCTTGATGCCACGCGAGGCGAGTTCGTCATCGGGCAACCCAAACAAGCTGGAAAAAGGTTCGGGGGCAAGCCCGGTAATTCGAAAGTTCATGATAGAGGCCTCTCAGGGTAGGCACCTATCAGGCGATACCCGCGGCATCATGCGCTATCCGATTCTTGCGCCGAGATTCACCCGCACAGGGTGCTCATGCATTGTCCCGCACGTAGCGAAGATAACCGTTGGCCGCCGCCCCCACACAAACAAATCCCGCGTGCTCATACAGCAGCCGGGCAGGGTTATCTGGGCGTACGTGCAACCCCAGTTGATTGAAGCCACTCTGTTTGGCCTTGAGCGCATAAGCGTCCAGCAGCGCCCGGCCCACCCCGTTGCGCCGGCAGGCCTCGCTGACATTGAGGGTGTACAGCTCGGCGGCGCCTTGCTCGGGCGCCCATAACGAATAGCCCGCAAACTGCCCGTCAAGCATCGCGACGGTCAGCCGGTCAAAGTTGTCTGCCCAGAGGGTGAGGTGTCGCTCAAGTTGCAGCCGCCATGCGGATTCATGCGCAGGCTCCCAACACTGGATGTAGGCTTGCTCGCCCCGGTAGATCGATGGCAGGTCGGTGACAGCGGCCGGCCTGAGTGTTACGCGTGAATCACACATTGCACCGCCCTTGATGACTGACGATCTGGACGCGTGAGATTACCTGCCTTGCTGCAAAAAAGGGATTTCATCTTCTTCGCCAACCGCTCTGCTAGCATCCGCGCCAGCCCACCACGGAGTCGCCCCTATGCTACGGATTGCAGCCTGCACCCTCCTCGCCAGCTTGTGCGCCCCACCGGTCCTGGCCGAACAACGCCTGCAGTGCGCCGACGCCAAGGTGACGATCGGCGTGGACCCAACGTTGCCCTTGCTGACCAGCGAAAGCGCTGAAGTTTTCCTGCGCGTAGAACGCGGCCCGCGTGCAACGCTGCTGCGCTACTACAGCATCGACTTCATCGGCGGCGCCTGCGACACCGACGCCAATGGCGAGCCGCGCATCGTCTACCAGGCCGTGTGCAACGGAACAGCCTGCCACACCCTGTCGAATTGGGGCCTCATCAACCCCGTGACCTTGCAAGTGCTGCTGATACCCGCCGATGACAGCCTGGAGCCCGCCACGCGCCTGCTCGGGCATCGGCCAGCGCTTACGGCTGCGCCGTTGAATGTGAGTGTGGAGGCGCATCGATTGGGGTTGGCGACGCCTTGATGCGAGCCGTGATCCACGCTCGGCTATGCAACAACACCGCCTGCGCCATCGCCACCGGAAAATGAATAAACCCGTGGGCTGATTCCGGTAGCAGGTGGGCTTCAACCTCCGCCACCTCTGCCCATCGCTCAGCGAGATGAAGCGTGTCGTCCTTGAGCGGGTCCAACTCCCCCACAAACATCAACGCTGGCGGCAACTCCGTAAGGTCGCCATACAGCGGTGACAAGGGTGGCTGGCGCCGCGCCTCATCACTCAGCCCCGGCGTGAGCATGCGCAGCGCCTCGACCATTCCCGGCCCGTCCAGCAACAATGTCTCCGGCCCCGCCGTGCGCACGCTCGGTGTGCCGGTCAAGTCATAAACCCCGTAATACAGCACCGCCCCGCTCACCCGCTTGAGCAAATCCGGCCATTGCTTCAGCGCCAGCAAGGTTGCCGCCGCCAGATGCCCACCGGCGGACTCACCCACGACAAACACCGGCAAATCAGCAAACTCGTCACTGCTGAGCAGCCAACGCGCCGCATTCAGGCAGTCTTCCATCAGCCCCTCAACCGGCGTGTCGACCGCCAGCCGATAATCCACCGACACCACCGCCACGCCACACGCCTGCACCATGCCCAGGTTCAGGTCGTCGTCCATCTGCGCATTGCCGATCACCCAGCCGCCGCCGTGGATATCCAGCACCACGCCTTTGGTTTTCCCCTCGGGCCGCAGGATGCGTACGGGCACCGAGCCGACCCTTCGGGTTTCGGCCACAGGCGCTTTCTTGAGGGCTTGGCTGACCCGCAACAGCGCCTGAATCACACGCGGCGTGACGCGGTTGCGGATTTTAAAGCGCGGCATCCAGGCAAGCTTCTTGTTGAAGTCGCGCATCTGCGCCAGCTCAGGCTCGCTGGCAGGCCACGGTGTGTAGGCCATCAGCGATTGTTCCGCAAAATCGAGAAATTCAACGCCGCCGCCACACTCAGCCACGCCAAGTAAGGGAACAGGATCAACCCGGTAATCAAGTCCAACCGCAACGCCATCACCACCAACGCCGCTACTACGAGCCACAGCAGCACGATCACCACCATTCCGGCAAAGAGGTTATGCGCGCCGAAAAACACCGGCGTCCACAGCGTGTTCAGCGCAATCTGCGCCGCCCACAAGCCCAGGGCCAATTGGCTGCCGGGGATCATCGTCAGGCGATAGCCCGCCCAGGCCAGCAGCAGATAGATGACCGTCCAGACCACCGGAAACAACCAATTGGGTGGGGTGAAGCTGGGTTTGACCAGGCTTTCGTACCACTGGCCGGGCTTGAAAATAACGCCGGTGCTGGCGGCGGCGGCGCAGGCGATGAGGAAAATCAGGAAGATCATGGGCTATCCACTCTCAGGGTTCATTTGAAGATAGGACGCATGGGGAGCCGGTAAAAGTTCACAAATCATCCGGCGCCACGATCTTCAGCCAAGGCCAGCGCGCTTGATAACTGCGGGCCTTGGCGGCGAACAACTCAGGCTCCGGGTGCAGCGGGTTGATGCGCAACACGCCCTGCTCCACATCCGCTAAGCCATAGGGCGCATACACCTCGCCCGTGTCGATCTCCAGCCCGATGCAGGTGCCGGCCACCAGGTAACGGTCCACGCCCTGTTTAGCCGAGTGCAGCTGTGGATAAGGCCGACCAAAGCGCTCGCCGTACCAAAGGTGCACCCGCGCCTGGTTCTTGACCTCGACGTTGACGCCCAAATCCTCAAACAGCCGTTCGGCGGCGCGGATCACCTTGTCCTCCGCTTCGTAGGACAGATCCGTGTCGAAGTAAAAGACGTCGTAGTCCTTTACGCCCTGAGCCGCAGGCAAGTTTGACTGATGGTTCCATACGGCCTGGAACAGGCAGCCCGCCGTGAGCATGCACTGCTCGACACCGAGGTCGGGCAGGCGCGCGGTGATCTGGGCGTTGATGGGGTTGGCCATGGCCAGTTCGAGCAGGGTGTTGACGGTCAATGTCATGGTTAATCCTTGGGTGTTCAGTGCGGCTCAAGCCACCGACCCTACACGACTGGCGGGAGGGTTTCGTGACAGCAATATTTCTATACACTTTGCCCGCCCGCTACCAATCGTCAAGGATAAAACGATGCGAATCAGAGAAATGGCCCTCATCACCGCCGCCGCGTTGCTGCTCACCGCCTGCAGCGACAGCCCATCGGACGCCGACATTCAAGCCGCGCTGCAACCCAGGCTGGAAGGGGCTTCCTGCGTAAAGGCGGCGATGTTCAACAGCTTCCCGGTGACCTTGAGTGACAGCGTCATGAGCGGCACCTCCAGCGCCAACCAGCCGGCCTTCGATGCGCTGACCAACGCCGGCCTGCTGGCCAAAAGCGACAAAACCTACACCCTCACCGACGCCGGCCGCGCCGCCTACGTGCAGCAGGAATCCGGGTTCTGCTACGCCCAGGGCTATGAAATCGCCAAGGTCCAGAACATTGCCGCCAACACCAACCCCATGGGCGCCGCCGTGGACAAATCCTGGGTGGTGACCGTGGACATTCGCCAGAAAACCATCGCCGACTGGGCCAACACCCCGGCGATCGAAAAACTGGCCCGCAACCCGGAAAACCTCTCCGAAGTGCCAAAGACCTACCACGTGGTGGTCGGGCGCCTGAAGGGCGAGCAAACGCTGAAGCTGATCGACCCACGGTTTTCGATCATGCGTGGGGTTGGGGTGAATCAGGCGTTTTAAACCCGGCACGGTTGTGGCAAGCAGGCTTGTTGTGGCTTGAAGGCTTGTTGTGACTTGCAGGCCTGCTGTGGCTTGAAGGCTAGTTGTGACTTGAAGGCCTGTTGTGGGTTGAGGGCCCGTTGTGGCTTGAAGACTTCTTGTGGCGAGCAGGCTTGCCCTGCGCTGGAGTGCGCAGCGCTCCCAACCCAGCCACCGCGGTCCAACAGTAAAACTCGGTCGCCTGTTTGGAGGGGCCGCTTCGCAGCCCAACGCAGGGCAAGCCCGCTCGCCACAAAAGGAGTTTCCTCAGCCTGGGGAATTGCGAACGGCCCGCAGCACCTTGCCCCATTGCCTACGCGTGCGTCAGAATCCGCCGGCTTGTGCGCTGGGGTGGCCGTCTCTAAGGTGGCTCGGTCGCTGAATGTTCAGTGATCGGGTTTAGTAGCCCACGGTTTAACCTAACAAGTGCATAAGCTTCATCTGTCAGGCGTTCTCGTCTGTGCTTGATGGTGGCTGTGCGTAGGGCACCCTCGGGTGCGCCGGTTTTGTTAGGTTCCACCGGTCTACTAACCTGCGTACAGCTACCGCCTTTTCGTTTAGTAGCGATGAGGTTGTAGCCCAAGCAAGGAACTTAACAATGGCTAATGTCACAACTGACTCAACCACCCTCTTCACCGTCGTCCCCGACGCCAGCACCGAAACCCTCATCACCAACAGCTACGAAACCTTCACCAGCGTCAGCACCCTGCTGCTCGACCTGTCCGAAGACCTGTGAGGCAAACACCGCGACATCGCCCTGGCCATTCACCAACTGAGCGAACTGGGCGTGCTGCTCACCGCCAAATTGCTTGACCGTGAAGCGCCTTGCCCTGGCTGACCCACAGCCCACGGCAGCGCCGCTGAGGGCGCTGCCTTCAATTAACCCCAGGGAAAGAATCAACGTACTGAATGGTGAAGTCTGGAAAGGAGTCAACAATCTGGATCTTGTAGTCGGGGAAACTCTCGACTGTTTTCCACTTGCCGGCCGAATCGGGAAAACTGCTCACCTGCTTTACCTTAAGGTCAGGGAAACTGTTTACCACCTTGACCTTATAGTCCGGGAAGCTACTGACGAACTTGATGTTGCCGTAAATCTTTGACACATCAACAGTCGTATCCGCTTGAGCGCCGAAGGCACACGCCAGCAGCAGTGACGCGAGAGCAACTTTGAACATGACAGCCTCATCCTGAGAAATAAAAAGGCGCCCAGTTTAACGACCTGCGCGCACAACGTCCTGCATTGCCGGTTCTTAACCCTTCAACTCACCCGCGCGGTTACTCGCCGCATCGTCGTAAGCCACATACAACGACTCGGCGATCTGGCTTTTGATGGCTTTGGTGGCTTCCAGCCCCAACACAAACCCTTCAGCCTTGCCGCCAGCGCGGTTGAGTTCTTCGTGGGTGGAAGCACCGGTGATGGCGTCGAGCAGCTTGATGGCGTGAGGGCCTACGCCTTTAGGGAGGGAGATTTGGTCGATGGACATGGCGATACCTTGATAAAAAATGATCGGAAGCGCATGGACCACTGCCGGGGGATGCCATGGTAGACCGGTTAGCGGGGAAAGGGGCTGCTTTCGGCCAGAAGCAGCCGGTCATCAAGGCCCAAAAGTGTCCCGAGGTGAGTATCTAGTTGCGCCAATCGGCGCCAGTCATTGTGAGCCTGGCTAGAGGTTTCAACCATTTGCTAACTGGAGGTAATCGCAAATAGGTTTTTGCACAAGTAAACATCCTCTCTTGGAATGAAATCTTCGGGGCTTTCATTGCAGGAAAATGCTTCGAAAACGTGGCTGATGATTTTCTTTGCTTGGTCCGTGGAAAGGATGCGCGTGTCTATCAGGTCAAGAAGAGCATCGGCTATCTCGTTTAAACTAACGCAGTATTCTTCAGCTGCAATCCTGAGAAGCGCTCGCATTTCCCTATATTCATCATCTGAATTTACGTTGTTTTTCAGAAACTCAAGTGGCTCTTCCAGAATTTCAAAGGGTAAATTTTTTGATATCTGTCGCAGTATTCTATAAGGGCCCGCCTAAGCATCACGCCATCAAATTTTTGAGAGCTAGCCCCTTACAGTGCATTAACTTTCGTATTAGCTATCCAGCTTTTCATCGCGAAACCTACCTTGCTTAGCGCTTAGTTGAGGGACGTCAAAGCGTCCAGTCGGCTTCTTCAGATACTTCAATCCTCACCATGCGTCACCTCACCACAAGAGGCCCCCCGATTCTGTTGGCTCCTTCGAATGCTCGCAATGGGTCGAAAGTGGTCATCGACAGATTTTCGTTGCTCACACTGCACAACGCTTTCACAAGAAATCACTGACCTGGAACGATTTATCAGTCGCGAAAATCGATTCATAGACCGCGTCGTCAAGTTCGTCACGGGCAAGGAACACGCTAGCACTATATGCGCGGGCCTTGCAAAACCAAGCAAAAGATCCGTCGTCGTCGCGCTCCAGCAGATAGAAGTATTGTTCCTCCATTTGAGCGCATATAGTCTCAAGTCGAGCCCGACCTCCACACGACAACAGTTCAGCGACCTCGTTAGAGTCACCCCCTACCTCATCAACCGCCCAGAGAACGATACGAGTAGCCACCCGCGTTTTCTCGGCCGGTTCTAGAGCATCGAAAGTACGGTGTACGTCAGGATAGCTTGACACCAAGCGGTCAGTCATGGGGCTTAAATCCTCAGAGCGGGCTTGCCGATTACACCTGAATTGCCATCTAAAAGGACACCGTAGTACGTCGGCGAAACTTCGTTGAAACCTCTTCAGGTCGGTAGCAGCCCCTCGTGACAGAAATCAACCGGCCAAAAGCGGACGACCAACTCGGTTCTGGTTTAGCCCAGCTTGCCTCCTCCGCAAGTGCAAGCCGGCTCACTTCTCTGCCTCTTGGATACGCCTGGTATGTCAAGTCGGCTAAAGGCCACGCCCCCGATGCGCATTGATTCGGCTCACGCTTAGGTTTGAACTATCCGCAATATCCGGATAGCCACCTGTCGCTGGAATTCTGAATACGCTGAGCTAAAAGGCATCCAGAGCTCTACACAGCCCTGCCTTCTCAACAGGCTCACTTTCAGGTTTTCCAGCTGGGTTTAAGCGCTGCAACGCGACCAGGCACTGGCCACCGTCCAACAGGACCAGCTCATAGTCCTGACCCGCCTTTGGGGTGAAACGAAAGGTTTGCCGGCAACTATAGGAATATCCGGCGGAAACGTGGCCTTCACTCTGGAAGTTCATGGCGAAAGGCTTGCCCGCCGGCACTTTGAGTTCGGTACGCGCCAGATCTTGTCCTTCCACCCGGCGGTTGCTCTCGGGCATGCCCAGGCTGCGACCATTATTCTTGTCCGCAAAGCCGGATTCGGACACGGCCATCACCCCGGCGCCGGGGACACGCCAGTCGATGCAATCGCGGCCCGGCACGCCGCGCGCCATGCCATTGGTGATTACGCGCAAACGCGCGGTATCACCTGAGGCGGGTTCGACATAGGCCGTGGAGTAAGCCCGGATATTGGCAATATTGCCGCAGCCGCTCACGGCAAAAGCCAGACCCGCTATCAGAAACGCTCTCATGGAAAATCCTATTTTTTGTGCCTTCAACGTGCGGACGCACAGGCCTTGAGCTCATGCCGGGTGTCCAGCGCACAGAGATCAAAACCGTCACTGCGGGTGTAGCCTGCACGCTTCATACACTCGAAGCGTTCTGCTTTCTGCTGGAGCGTGGCCTTGGGATCAATGCCGGATCGGTTTTTTGAACCGCACGCCAACATCGAAGCGAACACCTCCTGGCTGTTCGCACCCGGTTTCTTCCATAGCTCCACTTCATCAGTGGGTGGCTGAAACGGCGTGGCAAAACAGGCCGTGACGAGCGGTAGCAGCATGACTGCAAGTGCAACTGGTTTAAGCCACATTCTAGGTTTCCTTATTTTCTAGGGCTGACAGGCACCAGCACCGGCTTCATTTCTTTCATGTCAGGCCAATACCTCGTGCAGGCAGACTCACCACTGCCATAACAACTGTGCATCGTAGTGGCACCGTTGAAGACGTTGATTAGTTCCTTGAGATAGGTACTGCCTTCAGGGATCACCCCGCCGGTGCCCGGGTTGTTGCCCATGAAGAACAACCGGCCAACCGGATCGTAGTTGTGGACCTCATATTTGAGGACCATGTTCGCCCGTTCGACAGGGTCGGTGACGGCGTTGCGGTTTTGCAGATAGGCCAGCTGTTCATCGGCGCGATAGACATTGAACGCTCCGCCAAAGTTATACACCGTGGTCTTGCTGAGCAGACCCGCAGCATCAGGCAAATTAGCAATGGAGTCTCGCGAGTTGCCGCCGGTCATGGTGCCGCGGCTGTGCTCAGTCAAATGCAAACCGGTGGCACCGTACTTGAGCTGGATTTCCCGAGCGGCTTCGGTGTAGTTGGTCAAGCCCCAGAAGTCGTTGTCCATTGCCTTCTGATAGCCGGCAACCAGCAGCTCTGACATTCGGTTACCCGCTGTCGGAAACCATAGGAAATATTGTGGCCCTGTAGCATCTGGGTCGCGATGCTGAGCGGCGTATTTCGCCGCTGCCTGCGCGTCGTTGAAAATCCCGTTGAGGGCCACGTTGACCACGTTGTTAGCGTCGGGTTGCAGGTTATCCCGCTCCTCACCCTCAACCTCCCGGAACTGCGGTTTCGTGTCCGCACCTCTGTCGACATTGCCCTGATCATCCATATCCACGGCATACATCTGGGGCGCCGTCTTGAACATCGTACGGTACGCCTCATCGGTAAACTGCACCCCCTGGCGATAGGCTTCATTCTTGATCGACTGCTCCGCCTCGGCGGTGCGTTGCAGTTTGTCCAGATCCTGGCGCCCGGCGCCAACATGGGAATGGGCGGTATCACGGTTGAGCCCGGCCACTGTTTGGTTGGCATCACGCCCGGTCAGCTGTTGCTGGCGATAGGCATCGGTAATCAGAATATTGCCCGCACTCACCGCGCTCAGGGTATTGCCCTGGGATGAATCCGAGGCTTTTCCCGCATCCAGGTAATTGCTGAACAAAGCCTTACTAGCGCCGTACATGCCCTGGCCGACAAAGTCGCTGCTGAGGGTGAACCCGCTGCTGTCCGCACTCGCCTTGGCGCTGTTGTGCAGGTTGGAGGTGGTCAATGAGCCAGTGCTCAGGCTGTTTTTGCCCTCGGCGATCGCCTTGTCATTGCTGGCAATCACGCCGCCCACCAAGTCGGTATTGCCTTTGACACGAATATCAAAGCCATCGTCGCCAGCCCGAATGCCGCTCTGCTCGGTGACGCTTTCAAAGTTGGATTTCTGGATGCCTTTGTTCTGACTCAGCGTGAAGCTCGATGAACCGATGCAGAACGGCGGCACGCAGATGCTCACGCCCACGCCGAGGCTGGTTTGCTTGGCCTTGTAGGTACTGGTGTCCTGCAGGCTTTCGACGCTGAAATCACCGCCCACATCGGCAGTGACTTGCTTGCCGGTGACCACCGCTCCCTTGAGCCGGGTATCGCCTGCAGAGTCGAGCGAGACTTTATTACCCGCATCCACGTGGGTGTTGCTCCAGACCACGTCATTGCCGTCGGCCTTGCCGCGGTTCTGGGAAGCACCTGCGTTGAAACTGATACCGTTGGTCGAACTGCCGATAGCAATACCGATCCCCAGGCTGGCATTACTGCCCTTCTCGGTACTGCGCTGCTCCACTGTATTTTGCGCGGCGAGCAAGGCGATTGTGCCGTCGGCCTTGAGATTTACATCATGCCTGGCGGTGATCTGGCTGCCTTGCACAGTGAGGTTACTGTTCTTGCCGGCGCCTGCAGCAGTGATGTTGACATCGCCACCGGCCAATACCGACGAGCCGGCCGCCGAGTTGGAGGTCTGCTCGCTTTTACTCTCCTTCTTACTGGTGCCTGCCGAAATGCTGATATTGATGCCCCCGGCCATGGCCGGGTCTTTGTCGTACTGGATATAGCCGTTGCCGGCTCCCATCAGGGTATTGACCAGCGCCAGGGTTTTTAGCCGGCCATCGTCGGTACGGTCGGAAGCGGTTTTCATCCGCTGAGCGGTCTGCACGGCTTCGATCACCGGGTTAGTCACGGTAATCGTGAGGCCGCCTTGCTTGAATTTGGTCTCCTGACTGATGTGTTGCTGGTTGCGAGCCTCAAGGATATTGACGTGCTGCGCCGCAATGTCCACATCGCCCTTGGGCGCCGTCAATTGGCTGCCGACCTGGCGATACGTATTGCCGGCCAAAATGTTCACGCTGCCGTCGGTGGCGCCGATGGTGCTGGCGGCCGCCGTTTCACTGTCGGTGCGGTTTTTGTCACTGCGTTGCTGGCTGCCGATGGTCACCGCGATTGCGCCGCCGCTGAACAACCCGCTTTGCTTGACGTCCTTGAAATGCTGCTCGCTGAGCTGATCGGTGGCGGCCAGTACATTCACATCGTGCCCGGCCAACAAGGTCGTACCGCTGGTAGAGACCACGTTGCTGCCGCGCACATTCACGTCGTTGCCGGCCTTGACCCACGTCGTCTCGCCACTGAGGGTGGTGGCCTGGGCGCGGGTCTCACTGACCGTGTCACGGGTGGTGGTGGTCTTGCTGGAGAACAGGCTATTACTGCCGGTGACTTTGTGGGCTTCATCGACAAAGTTGTAGCTCTGGCTGGTGCCGAGATTGACGTCACGCCCTGTGGCAACGGTGACCCCACCCTGCTCGCTGGTGACTTTCGCGCCACGGGCATTGAGGTCGTTGTCTGCGACCAGGCGGACCTCGCCTTCACCCTGGATCACGCTGCCGGTATCGGTGCGGCTGGCGTCCTTGCGCCAGTTGCTGGAATTCCATTGCACACTCTGCTCGCGGCTCTGGGTCACCGTGCCCAAGTTGATATCGTGGCCGGCAACCACCGTGGTCTTGCCGTCTTTGCCCGAGCTGACGATCTGCGCCGCACTGAGGTTGATGTCGCGCGCGGCATTCGCTACCAGTTCACCCTTGGCATCGGACACAAAAAGTCCGGCAACCCGTGATATCCCGGTCGCGGTGCCCTGGGCACTTTGGGTGTCGCGCGTGCTGGAAACCAGGTTGATGTCGCGACCGGCGACTGCGTTCAGGCGCGTGCCGGCATCGATCAAGCCACCGAGGTTGTTCAAGTCAGTGCGAGCCTTCACTTCTACCTCGGCGCCGGACAGACGCCCGCCCAGGTTCTGGATGCTGTCGGCGGAAATCGCCAGTACGCTGCGCCCGGCAATCGTGCCGCTGTTGACCAGGTCGCCTTGCAGATTGAGGTCCACCACGTTACCCGCCATCAGCGCGCCGGAACCGTCCAGGTCACCGTCGCGCACCCTTACATACACCTGCGGCACCAATGCCTGGGTCACGCTGCCATCGGCGAGGGTCACGTCTTTTTTGACCAACCACACGATGTCACTGGTCAATTGCGCCATTTGTTCAGGACTGAGTGCCACACCGGGCACCAGGCTCCACTTTCCGGCGTAGGTCAGCGCGCTGTCCAGCAGCGCCCGGTACTGGGTCTCGTCGTTGGCGTAGCCATCCAGAAAGCGCCGCCCGGTCAGTTGGGCGATCTGCTCACGGATCAGCTTCTGCTCATAGAAACCATCGCCCAGGCGCG
Source organism: Pseudomonas sp. TWRC1-2 (assembly GCF_049896685.1). Lineage (NCBI taxonomy): Bacteria > Pseudomonadati > Pseudomonadota > Gammaproteobacteria > Pseudomonadales > Pseudomonadaceae > Pseudomonas > Pseudomonas sp. TWRC1-2. Next base: position 168,614 of record NZ_JAFCUU010000002.1, read on the forward strand.
TCAGGGTCAGGCCGGGGTCGAGTTGGAGCCGATCGAGCATGTAATTGGACGACAACCAAGAGCGGTAACTGGTGAAACGCGGGTCGCTTTCCACCAGGTAGTTCGGGTTTGCCTGAGGGTTGAGGTGGAACAGGCTATTGTCCGGCACCTGCACACTGACACCGCCAGTGCGTATCGACTCGCCGACGCCGCCCGCCGCAGTAGCTTGCAAGGCCGGCACCTCCAGGACCGGGGCCGACGCACGGCCATTGCCCACGTTCACGGTGGCAGCGCCGGCACCGACGGCGGCCTGGTCGACGCTGCTGGTCAGGCGTGCACCGACTTGCAGGCCACTGCCGGTTTGGGCGGTATTTTCCAGGTACTGGGTGGGCTGCAGGAAGATATCTGTGACACTGGCTGCCGGGTTGTAGGCGGCTGTGGAGTTGCCCTGGCGGTCGCGCCCTTTGCGATGGATGCGATACAGATGACTGAATGTGCCACTGTCCGTCACCGTCTGCTGCCCGGTGACTTCGGTGTTGTTGAGCTGTCCGATAGTGCCCACCAAGGTGCCGCCGGCGATGATCCGGCTCTTGTCGTTCAACACCGAATTGGCGGTCAGCAGCATTGAGCCGCCGGAAAGGATTTCACCCGGGTCCGAGGTGAGGATCTGCGTCTGGGTGATAGTGCGGGTGTAGTCGTAGCGGTTGTAGTTATCGGCCACGCCCTCGGGGCTGACCAAGTGGCTGACTTCGTCGTTGTAGAGTGAGATCTGGTCAGGGCGATAACGATTGGCAGAGCCAGTGTGCTGGAACTCCTGGACGCCTTCGCGGCTGACCTCAACCACTTGGGTGCTGAAGTGTTCGTTGGTATTGCGCAACTCGGCACTGTTAAGGCTCAGCCCACCGAGGGCTTCGATGCTTGCGCTGGCGTTACGCACCAGCCCGGCCTGGCCGGTGGCCTGGCCCTGGGCATCCAGCGCGCCGCCGATCAACAGATCACCGGCACTGAAAAGCATGGCGTGCTCACGGTTGACCAGCGTCCCGACGCCAATGTCGAGGCGCTCGCGCGCGGCGATCACAGCCGCGCGGGCATCTTCCACATCATTGGTCAGTTGCCCCGCCGCAATGGATAAGTGATCACCATAAATACGGCCGCTGCCCAGGTTGTTGAGCACCTGGGTATTGATCCGGGTGATCTGGGCATCGATCAAGCCACGGTTGTTCAGGGTATCCGCCACATCGAGGGTCACTTGCGCGGCACTGATCTCGCCGTTGGCGCGGTTTTCAACGCTATCGCTCAAGACCCGCAATTGCTTGCCGGCCTGAACGCCACCCTGGTTATCGAGCATGCCTTGCAGGGTCAGCTCAAGATTACCGTTGGCTTGCAGTTTGCCGGTATTGACCAACCCCGAAGCCAGGTTGAGGCTGATATCGCCCAGGCTCAACACGCGTCCATCGCCGCTGAGGCTCGCGCTGGTCAGGCCGAGCCGTTCTCCGGCGATCACGGTACCGGCACTGTTGAGCAGCGCTTGGTCGGCGCGGATTGACACTTGCTTGCTCGACGAGATCAGGCCCGCGCTGTTATCCAACTGCCCGGCACTGTTGACGGTCAGCAACTGGTCGGCACGCAGGGCACCCGAGCGGTTAAGCAACTGCGCCAGGTTCAGGGCCAACGACTGCCCCTCCACACCCTGGTTGCTCCCTTGGGTCTGCTGGTTATCCAACTGTCCTGCATCGACCGTCAAGGTGCCCCCGGCACGCAGCAGACCGCCGACGTTATCGAGGCGACCGCTGCCGATGTCCAGCCGCGCGTTACCCAGGCTCTGCAACTGGCCACCGCGATTGCTCAGGCCATCAGCCGTCAGCAGCAGGCTCTTTTCACTGCTGAGTATACCGGCGTTGAGGTTATCGACCTGCGCGGCATGGATCGCCACGTCGCCTTTGCTGCCGATAAAGCCGGCGCTGTTGTTCAGGTTGCCGGTGCGCAGCGTGATACCGGCCTGCCCGAGGATGCCATTGGCGCTGCCCGAATCAGTGTTGGTCAACGTTTGCCCATGGGTGTCGAGTGTGATCGCACCGCTACCCTGGATAAGCCCGGCCTGGTTCTTCAGCTCACCACTGCGCAGGTCCACGGTGCCGCTGCCGATTATGGCGCCGCGCTGGTTTGACAGGCCTTGCCCGGCACTGTCGAGCAACAAGGCCGCGCCACTGATCAACCCATCGTCGTTATTCAGACCCAGGCTGGTAATCGTCACGCCTTGCTGGGCCTGCACCACACCGCCGCTGTTATCGAACGCGCCCTGGCTCACCGCCAGCACCAGCGGCCCGCCGACCGAACCCACGGTGCCCTGGCGGTTACTCAGTGCGTCGGCGCTGACACTGAGTGCGCCGATGGCCGCCAGCGTGCCGTGGTCATTGCTCACCTGCCCGCCGGACAGCGTGAGGCTGTCGCCTGCTGTGATCTTGCCTTGCGCGTTGAGCAACTGCCCGCTACTCAACTGCGCGCCCTTGGCTGCGGCCAGGGTGCCTGCACGGTTGTCCAACAGCGTATGCGCGGTGACCTTGAGGTTGCCGGCCACTGCCGCCTGAACCGTGCCGCCCTGATTGAGCAAGCGATCAGCCGTCAGGCTGATATCACTGTCACTGGCCACCGTGGCGCCCGTGTTGTCCAGCAGGCCCAGGGTGTTGATGCGCATCGTGCCGGCGCCGGTCTGCAGGATGTTCCCCTGCCGATTGGACAGTTGGTTGGCGTCGATTTGAATCTGCCGGGCTACGGTGGTGGCGCCGTCCAGTACCGCGTCGGCAACGGTGACTTGCAGTAGACCATTGCTCTGCAGGCTGCCTTGGGCACCTGTCAGCGCCTGGCCCTGAAGGGTCATGCTGCCCGTGCCGGCATGCTCGATCCTGCCCTTGGCATTGGACAGGCGCGCCGCCGAAAGGCGTACGTCGGTCGCATTGCTGGCGATGCGTCCTTCGGTGTTATCCAGGCGGTCGGACACAGCAATCACCGTGGCGCCCTTGCCGACCTGGACGATTTCACCTTGGCGGTTGGACAGGCTGCCGGCGGCCAATTGCACACCTTCGGTGTTGATTTTGGCACTGTCGGTGGTCAGGGTTTGTCGCACCGCTGTGCTCAACGTCCCTGTCGCGTCCAACGCTGCACCGCTTAAGTCAGCGCCGCCCGTGCGAGCAGTGAGCATGACATTGTGCGCAGCGGTCTTACTCGCATTGAGGTCAAGGTTCTCGGCGCTCAACTGCAGATCCCCGGCAGCAATCGCCGAGCCTTGGTGCTTGAGCGTCTGGCTGGCGCTGACGCGCAGTGCGCCATTGCCACTGACCGCGCCGTCAGCTGCCACACCTGCGCCCAATATCGACTTGCTGGCGTTGTCGATGGTTTGGGCGGTCAGGGTCAAGTCCTGCTGCGCAGCCACCACCCCTTGGTTGTTGATATCGCCACGACTGGACAGCGTCGCGGCGCCCTTGCTGTACAGCGAACCGCTGTTATCGATGCCCAGCTGGCTGTCCACCTGCAGGTTCTGACTGCTGCTGATTTGCCCGCTGTTGCCCAGGCGCCCGTCGGCGCTGATGACCACATCGCCGGCACTCGCACCTATTTGCCCGGCATTGCGCACGCCCAGGCCGGCTTCGGTACCCACCAACTTGATTTTGCCGGCATACATGCCACCCAGCTGCGCCACGTCAATGGCGACCTGGGGCTTATCGCCGGAACCGTTGATGACCGTCGCCTGGGTATTGTCGGCATTGACCTGGTTGGCGCCACTGGTCACCCGCAGGTCCTTGGCCCAGATACCGGCATTGACCTCGACCGAGCGTGCGATGACATCGGTAAAGTCGGTCTGCGATGCGTCCAGGCCCTTGCCGGAGATAACCACCTTGCCGCTTTCAACGCGGTAGCCTTGCAATTGGCCGTCCTGCATCTGCGCACTGCCGCTGGTCAAGGTGGCACGGTTGGCGTTGATAAAACCACAGCCGTCACAGGCGATGCCCGACGGGTTGGCGATCACCACCTGGGCTCGGTCACCGGCGACTTCGATGTAACCACGCAATTGGCTGGGGTTGCTGCTGTTGACCTCATTAAGGATCACCCGCGCCGTACCGCCGGCCAAATGCGCATTGCCCTCGATCCAGCCACCCAGCTGAGTTTGGGTATTGGTGCGCGCATTGTTGAGGATCGCGCCTTGGGCATTAACGTCGAACTGGCTGTAGGTGTTACGTGACACCCCTGCCGCACTCGGGGCCTGAATGTTGACTTGGGGCACACCGTTTGCGGCGTTGATAATCACCGGTTGCTGGCCGGGCGCAGCGCCACGGTCAGCCACAATATCGCCCCAGGCCAGCGGCGAGGCCAATGTGATCAAGCCCAACGCCGCCATCAATGAGAACCGCAGGGGAAGCAGTGTCAGCACAGTATTCAAGACGACAGGGGCGACACCGATCCCGGTGCCTGAGGCTTTTTTGCTGCCCAGCACGTTTTCGGCCACTACCATCAGCAGGCCACGGGCTTTGTTGAAAACGATCCTGTAGAGGTGTTTGTTCATGACGATCCCTGTGTCTTGAAAGCTCTAAAATGCGACAAGTACTACGATTGGCGGGCAACGGCCGCGATCGGCCACTTCAAGCGCGCCAGAGCAGCACCTTGAAACCGCTTGATCCGTAACCCGCGCTCGTTGCCCCGGTGATACAGAGCGCTGAACCGGCTGTCGGCAAACAAATGGCGCTGCACTAAGCGTGCAAGGCGGGCGCTGTGACCAAAAGGCGTCACCCAGTCCAGGAACCACAGTCGCTCGCCGCTGTTCCAGTCGTGCGCAGGCAGGCTGATGGCAGGATTTTGCACATAGCGCTGCTCGGCCTCGACGCTGAACCAACACCAGGCGGCGTAAAACACCGGGCGCCCCGATTCGTAGCCGATGATGAACTGGCGGTTGGCAATAGCTGGCAACAGCAGCGCGTTCAGGGTGTGCAGCGGCACATCGCGATGGCTCGCCGAGTGCATCCACAGCCATACGGCGGCACCCAGCGCCTGGGCCTCGTTCCATGGCTTTTCGCTGAACGCCGGCGCGATCAGCTCAAGGTTATCGAGTTGCATGGCAAACCCTCACATCGACCACGTCAGGCTGAAACCTGCCGTGGTACTGGCAGTCTCGAAGCCCTTGGGTTTGCTGATCGGTTGACCGACAAACACGTCGTAAGACACTTGCCGGTAGCCACCGCGCAACCCCACCACGTACCCGGCCAGATGATCACCAATGAGGTATTGGCTTGAAGGGCCGCCCACCTTGCCGTAGTCAACACCCAGGTAGGTCTCCTGCCCGGAGTTGCCCAGCGCCAGGCCGAGGTCGTTACGCACCAGCCAACCACGGTCGGCCGACAAAATGTTTTCACCGTCAAACCCGCGCACGCTGTAGCGCCCGCCGATCGAGAAACGATCCTGCGGCACCAACGCCGTGCGGTTCCACTGCGCACGCCAGGCCGCGGTGTAACGCAAGCGCTGCGTGGCAAGGCCAAACGGTACGGAAAATTGCGCGTCGGCGTTGATGATCTGCGAACGCGAGGTCCCTTCGTCAAACGCCTCCTCAGGCGCAGCGATTGCGTTGCGCGCACCTGTGCCCCGGCGATAGCTGGTGCCCAGATCGAGCGTGGCGGTACCGATGAACTCCCGATGACTCAGCCCCAGCGCCCAGCCTGCCATGCGTCGGCGCTGAATTTCGATCTCGGTATCGTCGATATAGTTTTGCGAAGTGCGCGTCCAGCCACTGAGCTTGAGCGTGGTTTTGCGCACGGCATCGCGATACAGCAAGCGAGACGCGCTGATCTCGTTGTTTTTGCTTTCTCCGGTGTACTTGTAAGTCTGGTTGGCCCCAGCGACCGTCTGGTGATAGTCATACTCGCTGGACGTGACGCCAAACAGCCAATAACCGTAGGGGACAGAGTAGTGCAAGGTATGGCCCTTGGAACCACGATTACCCGGGTCCCCCCCGCCCAAGTCGTGGTTGAAGCTGGCGTAGAACAAATCGTTCAGGCTCAGCAGGTTGTCCAACGACACCGAAGCCGAACCCAGGTATTTACCTGTGGCATCGGTTCCCGAATCATCTACCGACACGCTCAAACGCACGGGAAGTGCCTGTTTCCACGCGATAACCAAGTCACTGTCGCCCGGCTTTGCGTCCATCCCTTGGGCCGCGGCGATTTGGATATCCGCCTCAGCCGTGGGCACGCGTTTGAAGTTTTCCAACGCTTGCTCAAGATCACGCAGGTTCAGCAGGTCACCTGTTTTGGCAGGCACCGCGTTCCAGGCATTGGCTCGGGTAGAGGTGCCTTCGGCGAAGCGGATGGAATGAATGCGCCCCGGAATCAGGGTCAGTTGCAGCACACCGCTGTTTAAATCCTGAGGCGGTGCAAGCACGCGTGTCGTGACAAACCCGCGCTCGATGATTGCATTCTGGATTCGCTTCATCGTCAGGTTGATGCCTTGGGCACCCAGACATTGACCGGTGGCCGGGTCATTTTTGGGATCGGCGCTGCGCAGTGCCCATTGAAAGTCTTCAGCCAACTCGCCGTTCAAGACGACCTGACGAATCAGGAAACAGGGGGATTCGCGCTTCTCGAGCAAAACCCCGGCGGAGGATGAGGGCGGCGCCTCAAGGCGCACATCCGGCGACGGCTCAAGTTGCTCGCGCAACGCTCGCTCGCGGTCCTGCTGCAATAGCAACTGTTGGGCAGGTGCGGGAGGGTCAGCGGCCTGCACGCCGAAACTGCTGATCAAACCGAACAACAATACGGCCACCGAATGAAGGGACGGTGGCAGTTTTCTAACAGGCAAGTACAACGTACCGAAACGGGCCAGGTACTCCCTAGGCCGGAAACATACTTTCATTTCGCATCCCTGTGAAATCTTCCTGCGGGTGCAGCATGCACCAGAACGGCACATGATCTGCAAGAATTGCCTCTGACAGGCAACTCCCCTATGAACAACTGTTGCTCATTAAAGTTCAAGGGCGCGTGAGAAATTTCCTACACTTAATTTCTTCCCGGCTTCTTAGACGCCTCTAAGAGACTACTCTTGGCCGGTGAGCGACCGTCGCTCTGATTAGCCATCCTTGTCTTTCCACACGTGGAGGACTTGTTATGAACATCATCGCTACCTGCGGCCGTCAGCCCTGGAACAAAGGAAAACTAGTCGGGCAGAAAGCCCCACTCCGACTGAGAGATATCTGGGCCATCCGAGTAAGGCTTCAAATTGCGGAAAGAACCCGGGATCTGGCTCTATTCGATCTGGCCATCGACAGTAAGCTTCGAGCCTGCGACTTAACCAAGCTCCGCGTGCGCGATGTCGCCCATGGCGAACACGTATCATCACGAGCCATGGTGATGCAGCAAAAAACGCAGCGACCAGTGCAGTTTGAGATCACTGAGCAAACACGGTCAGCTCTCGTGGCCTGGATACATCAGGCACAACTACGCAGCGAGGACTGCCTTTTTCCTAGTCGGCTACATACCTCAGACCATCTATCCACTCGTCAATACGCTCGTATCGTCAAAGGCTGGGTGAAAGCCGTAGGCCTTGATCCAGCCATGTATGGCACTCACACAATGAGACGTACGAAGGCATCACTAATCTATCGCAGAACGAAGAACCTACGGGCGCTTCAGTTGCTGCTCGGCCATACGAAGCTGGAGAGCACTGTTCGATATCTGGGGATTGAGGTCGATGACGCCCTTGAGATGGCGGAACAGACTGAGGTTTGATCATGCATAGCGACGGTCGAAGTCAGACCGTCGCTAACCGCTAGTTAGGAGCCATTTGGTGTGGCGTGTAAGAATTTACCGCCTTTAGCTTCAACTGCCGAGCGAACTGCCGCGGCATCTGATGTCGAGCCGATAAATGCAAGTTGCAACTTAGGGAGCATGCTTGATGTGTTACTTAAGGCTGTAATAGCTGAGTTGGCTGCAAAAGAACTATTGGTTCCTGAGATGGCGACACGAACATCAGCTTTGCTTGCAGGGGCAATTATTTGGTGGATGCTTGAAACAATTGGAGATTCTAAACCTGCACTTCCGATAAGCGCGGATGCCATAGCTCCGGAAATGCCGTTATTCGCTGCGGGAACCCAAACTAAATTAAATTTTTGTTGCTCAAATAAAATTGCCGCAGATTGTGCGGCTTGCTGTGGCGATTGGCTCCCAGTTGTAGCGCATCCTACTAATGCAAATAACAAAATTGTGAATGTCGCGAAAAGTTTCATAACTGCTCCTGGATATTTATTAGGCGAAGGTTCTTTCGAGATTCACTGAGTGTATGTTGTATAACTTTCCATCGCCATACATAACCTCTTGATCATCATAAAAGGTGATTTTGTAAGCGCGACAGTGATGGGTACATCATTGCTGATGCATTAGCGGACTGCCCACCGTCTGCTTTGGGCCCAGCCCACACGTCGCGCCAAGCCTTAGCTGTCGTCTTACTCCTGAGCTATGCGACGACTCATTCAGGCCTGATAGCAAAGGCATTTCGATGTCGCGTTAGTGCGGATTCGCTGGTCCGTTTGCTTTCCGTCGTGAGAGGCAGGAATCGGCCAATAGCGGACAGTGATAGAAAAATAAATCTGTCCCCTTTTCGCCGAATAAAGGCTAAGCAACCTGATCACCTATCACTATGATGGATGCTCCGAAGATTACGTGAGATAGCCGGGTAACCTCAGCCAATGCCCGTAATGGGGCAGGCAAATCGAATAGTTTCAGTGGATTCAGGGGACGGTATTGCAGCTCATACCCCCTCAACGCCTGGCGTGAATCGCGATGAACGTCCGACCAGTCGTAAGCAAAGAACCCACGTTTAGCAAATTCAACGAAAGCGTTTGCACCAGCCCGGGCAGTGGCCCGATCTACATCGGACACTTTCGGCAAGGAAAGGACAAATTCTTCGGAGTTTTCGACGGAGGGTATCGCGGAATCAGGAACTGGTCCGGGGCCACCTGTAGTGAAGAGCGCAACCTGTCCGAGGGCGTCGGTAGCGACCCATCCAACGTCAAAGTCCTGAAGAACGAAGGGAGCCATCATTTGCACCTACTTTTGAAGAGGGGACGAGTTGATTTTCCAACTCTGCTTACCAGCCCAGAGAGTGTAAAAGTACGTAGACAAACTCTCAAAGCGGCAAGAAAATCGAAGGATTTATTTTTCCAGCTTAAAGATCTGCTTCTGGCCGATATCCGCTACCACCCTGAAACTCACGCACTATCTGCACAACCAGCGGCTTCACATATTTCTCAATGGTATCAATCTCCGGCGGATCATCATGGCGCCCCCACTCCCCCTGATCAAAGGCCTGATAAAGCGAGAAAGCAGGCTGCGGCATGTCATTGGTCATGCCCACATCAACGATGGCAGCGATGAGCCCGTTCATAACGCCATCGCAGAACTCGTAAGTCAAAGCCCCTGCCAAGTAGCCTTCAGCAACCGCTATGGATAGCTCGTTCAGCAGATTGCGGGGGGCCACGCCGAATTCCTCGCAGGTGGCAGCAAGATCATTCAATGTTAAACCGTAGGCTTCGGCTTCAACCAAAAGCTTATTGCGTTGGTTCTTTGGCAACCTCCCGTCCACGGTTCCCTTCCACGTTGCGGATGTCGTACCCGTGTCACTCATAATACTTCCCAGCCAGCAAAATGGCCGCACAGCGATGCCAAACATTGGGTATCGACCTATCCTCTTGGGCAAGTCGTGAACTGGCGTCTGCCCACGAAGCTGCCGCATCGAAAAACGCGTCAACGGACACATTTTCCCAGCCTAGAGCACTTGGCCCATAGGCCGATGAAGGCGATGTCTTTTCAATTAAACGCCCGCTGGCGAAATCTACACCGAGGGCTTCGATAAATCGTATGAACGACGGTTCATCTCTGACGTGCGCCAACAACTCATGAAGATCTACAGGGCTATGCATAGGTTTCCTGGAAGCACTTAATGATTGATCACATGCTGCTGCACTGCATCGTGAACGGTCAACTCGGCTATCCAGGCTTTCAGGCCGAGGATGTGATGCGGAGTGACCGCTTCTGGCCGAAAGCAGCCCTTCTCGACAACCCGCTACCAAACAAACATAGATACATCTGTTATTTCCCCACCCTCCCCACCAACACCCCAAACAACTCCCCCGCGGCATCTCACTCACCGCAATCCCCGCATTCTCAAACCACGCCTTCCCCGCCTCCGGATGCGGCCCGCTCAGCACCACCACGCCCTTCTCATACCGATACCGCGCCGCCGCCACATCCCCATTGCGATAAGTCGCAATCACCGTATACGGCGCGTGCCCATCAACCTTGGGAAAATACGGTCCATCCTGATAGACCACGCTGTCTGGCTTGCCATCCCACACCACCCGCACCGCCGCGTCTTCAATCCCGCGCACTTCAAATCCCGGCCGCCCGGCTTCGGAGTCGAGGTCCTGGGGTATCAACCCGAAGTTGCTGTTGTCCGCAAGATAAGCGCCCATGCATAACCCCAGGTAGCGCCCGCCCTTGGCCACGTATTCACGAATGGCGTCCACGCGTGCGTCACCAAAGCTGTCGAGCGCAGCGGGAATGTCCTGCCCGCCGCCCGGCTGAACATAGAGGTCATAGCGCGCAAGGTTTTGCGGGGTGATGTCGATGGCTTCATCCGCGCCGACAAAGTCGATCTGGTAGTTCGGGCTGAGCCGCAGCAAGGCGTTTTTGACGTTCTCGGAACAGTCGTCACACCCCGCCGGGCCACGGTAGATGGCGACATGGGTGATGGGCGTTGCGCCTTGCGCCCATGGCGATTGCAGGGTGGCGAGGGCAAAAAACGCGACGGTGATAGCAGGCAGTTTCATGGCGGCTGGCTCAGCGAACAGTGGGTCGGGGCTGTTCAAAGCCTATATCGAAGGTTTCTTTGAATACGTAAACAGTTGTAAATCGGCTAGTGTCGCCTGAACCCACATCCGCCAGAGGGCATGCAATGGAGCTGACATTCAGCCACGTCGATGTATTGGTCGAGGACCTCGAACAGGCGTGCGCGTATTACGCCAATATTTTCAACGCCAACATCTCCACCACTCAAGTCTGGAATCGCGGCGGCTTTCATGTGCGGTATGCGGTCGTGCTGATGGGCCAGGAGCGTTTCATGCTGGTGCAGCCGCTGGCGGGTAACTTGCGCGAGCTGTTGGACGCACACGGCGAAGGGATGATTTACCGGCACTGCTACACCACGCCGGACATCGAGGTGGCCTATGCCGAGTTGGTCGCCAAGGGCGTGCAACCGGAGGATGAGAACGGCCGGCCATTGGCCCTGGCGGATCTGCAGTCGCCATCCGGCACGCGCATCATTTGGTTGCCCAAGCGCTTTGGGCATTTCTCCATCGAGATTCTGGAAGAAAAAGGCTTGCAGGCCTTTATGCTGGCGGCGTTTGCTTGAGCGGCGTTGCATTACCCCTTTACATGAGGATTACTGTAGGCCGTGCCTGACTCAGAGATCGCCGCCATGTTTGAACTCGCCTCCCTCGTCACCTACGTCGCCGTGGTGATCGGTCTTTTCCTGATCCCCGGCCCTTCGGTGCTGTTGGTGCTCACGCGTACGATTCAAGGCGGGCGCAAGGTGGGCATCGCCACCGGGCTGGGGGTGGCTTGCGGCGATTTGATTCACACACTGTGCGCGGCACTGGGCCTGTCAGCGATTTTGATGACCTCGGCGGCGGCGTTCAACGCGGTGAAGTGGGCCGGTGCGGCGTATCTGATCTACCTGGGCGTGCGGGCCTTCATGGCCAAAACCAGCACGCACGCGCGCCTTGAGTTGCCGGCGGTGACGCCGCGTCAGGCGTTTTTCCAGGCGATCGGGGCCGAGGTGTTGAACCCGAAAACCGCGATCTTTTTTCTGGCCTTTTTGCCGCAATTTGTTCATCCCGAATCCGGCTCGTCGCTGGTGCAGTTTGCGGTGCTGGGTTTGATTTTTTCGGTGCTGAGCGCGATTTACACGAGCTTGCTGGCGATCTCGATTCGCCCGTTGAGTCGCGGGTTCAAGGGGCTGTCAAAGTTGCGTCGCTGGGAAGGCAAAATCATCGGCACGCTGTTTATGGGGCTGGGGCTGAAGGTGGCCTTTCAGCAGCGATAGGCAAGCGCGATGAAATTTCACGGTTTTGTACTCGGGCATATAGAGGTTGAGGTCGAAGGACGCGCCTGTGACCTGCACAATTTCTATGTCGCCAGCGACATCCATTACGCGCTGTCTGAGCGCACGCTGTCGCTCAGGTTTACACGACGGACCGAGGACTGGGTGCCGCCGGAAGAGCCACGGGAGATCACCGTCACCTTCCATGGCGTGAGTTATTTTTCGGCCGAAGGGCGCCATGACAGCCCGATTGAGGATGACACGGTGCTTCACGCCATCGGCATTGTGGAAGCCGACGCCGCGACAGAAACGTTCTACCTCTGCGATACCTTCCCCGCCGACCATCACGTGGTCGTGTGCTTCGCATCGGGTCTGACCTTGCGGCTGCACGCCGTTGAGGCGTGGTGTGACATTCAGGTCTAAGGCGTTTCACTTCGAACCGATGGGAACAACTGGCTAACCCGTGAATACGGGCCGGATGATGTGATGACTTTTATTGAACCTCAGGACCTTTGATGCCCCCAACCAAACGCGACACCGCCCGCCTCGAAAGCCGCCTTGTCGCCACGCTGACCGAGGCCTGCGAAACCGCCAAGGCTGAAATCCCGGGCTTCGAGTGGCTGACTCACACGGTTGATTACGCTGCGTTCCCGCAAAGCCTGCGGGTGATTTGGGTGTTCGATACGCGTGCCAACAAGGATCTGGCCCTGGCAAACGGGGCGGACCAACGTATGCGCGAACTGACGGCTGCTGCGTTGGAAGACGCCGAGGTGGACTCGGTGAAAATCGAGCGCTGTGTACGCTTTGATTCTGAAGAGGCCTGCAACCTCCAGCATGGCGGTGATTGGCGGGTGCGACTGGCCTGACGCGGCTCTACTGTGGGAGCTGGCTTGCCTGCGATCGCCCTGGATATCTACACAACTTCTGAAGGCAACCAATTTCTCCCGGTGGCGAGCAGGCTTGCCCTGCGTTGGGCTGCGAAGCAGCCCCAGTAAAGGCACTGCCATTTTCCTGAAAGAACTCAGCGTCTGGGTTTGGGGCTGCTTCGCAGCCCAACGCAGGGCAACAGCGCACTCTGTGCTGCGGTAGCGGTGGGTCAGTGGCATAGGCTTACGCTGACACGCCCCTATCGCAGGCAAGCCAGCTCCCACAGTAGATCGTTGTTGCCCGCCAATGCTGCGTGGGCGCTGATCATTCCAGTGGCCGCAATGACGAGGTCACCAGCAAATCTCGTGTATAGGCATGCTGCGGCGCCTCAAACAGCTGCTCGGTACTCCCCGCCTCCACCATCAAGTCGTGCGCCAACGCGCGTACCACGGCCAGGTCATGGCTGATCAGCAACATGGCTTCAAGCACTCGGCGGCGCTGGGTGAAGCGTTTGCGCAGTGGTGCATCCGGGGTTCGAGTGACCTGGATTTGTCGTCGTTTTCGTTGAAGCGCTTTGCGAACGACTAAAAAGCAGCTCGCAATTTCGGTGGGCTGCAGGTGACGCGCGGGCTTTTTGTGGCGAGCGGGCTTGCCCCGCGTTGGGCTGCGCAGCAGCCCCAATGAGGCAAAATGCAGTGTGCCAGACGTTACTCCGACGGCTGGTTTAGGGCTGCTTCGCAGCCCAACGCGGGGCAAGCCCGCTCGCCACATCAGGCCCGCTTGCCACACCGAGCCCGCTCGCCACGAGGGTTACGCGTGCCTGCTGAGCCTTTTATTTGGCGAAGGCGTACTCGCCGCCCTGCTCCACTGCCTTGTGGTAGGCCGGGCGCGCCTGGAAGCGTTGCACCCACGCGGCCAGGTTCGGGTAGGCCTGCAACTTGCCTTGGGCCTTGGCGATTTCGCCGATGAAGCTCATCTGGATATCCGCGCCGCTCAGCTCGTCACCCACCAGGAATGGCGTATCCGCCAGCACGTCGTTCAGGTAGCCCAGGTAGTTGGCCAACTCCGACTCGATGCGCGGATGCAACGGTGCGCCCGCTTCACCCAGGCGACCGACGTAGAGGTTGAGCATCAGCGGCAGCATCGCCGAGCCTTCGGCGAAGTGCAGCCATTGCACGTATTTGTCGTAGGTGGCGGTGGCCGGATCGGGCTGCAGGCGGCCTTGGCCATGACGGCGGATCAGGTAGTCGATGATCGCGGCGGATTCGATCAGCACAAGGTCGCCGTCTTCGATCACCGGGGATTTGCCCAACGGGTTGATCGCCTTGAGTTCGGGCGGGGCAAGATTGGTTTTCGGGTCGCGCTGGTAGCGCTTGATCTGGTAAGGCAGGCCAAGTTCTTCGAGCAGCCACAGAATGCGTTGCGAACGCGAGTTGTTAAGGTGGTGGACAGTGATCATAAGGGCTCCGCTGAACGAGAGTGGGTATCCAGGTAAGAGACTACGCTGTCGCGGTGGAGTGCCATGGATTAATTCGCAACCATCGCCCACAACGACGCGCCGACCCCGGTGATGCTCTCCCCGGCGATCAATCCGGCCGCCGCGGTAATCGCAAAACGTTCGGTGAGACTCGGCCAGCGGCAGCTCGCCAACCACGTCAGCACTGCGCCGAGGGCCATCATCAGCGACACCGAAGCCGGCAGCACGAAGGCCAGGCCCAAGGCCGCGGCGCTGGGCAGATACCGGGCGCGTCGGGCCGACAAAGTGCTGTCGAGAATGCCCAGCAACACGCCGACCGCGCCTGCCAGACCAATCGCCCAACGAATGCTCACCGACAATGAATCCAGGCCATGGGTCAGGGTTTGCGCCACGGCTTTCCAGGTGGCGACCGCAGGCGCCGGCCACTCTTCGGTGAGCAGCATGCTTTGCGGGTCGGGGATCAACGCCAGGTAGGCAAACACACCGACGATGCTGCCCACAAAAATCCCCAGAATCTGCGCGATCACTTGCTTGCGCGGCGTGGCGCCAATCGCCTTGCCAACCTTGAAATCGTTCATCAAGTCCGTGCATTGCCCGGCCGAGCCGCCGGCGGTGTTGGCACTCATCAAGTTGATCGGCACTTGCCCCGGCGCAACGATGCCGAAGCTCAGCTGGGACAATTGCCCGATGGCGCCAATCGGCGGAATGCCGGTGGCGCCGACCACGCGCGCCGCCACGGCGGCCAGGCAAATCGCCAGGGGAATGGTCAGCAAGGCCATCCACAGGTTGATGCCGAACAACAGCGCCTGCAGGCTCACCACCAGCACAATCGCCAATGCAAAACCGGCGGCAGGCCCAGCCTTGGGGATCGCCCAGGGCGTGCCGCCGCCGGCTTTGGTGGACGTGTGCAAGGCCCACAGGCGGATCGCCAGCGAGGCCAGCGTCGAACACACCATCAGGCTCACGCCGGGCCACAACAACCATTCCACCAGCGCGGCAAATTGCGGGCCGCTGCTGTCTGCCGGCAGGCTGACCAGGCCTTGCGCCAACAGCCACGGCCCCAGCCCGCCCCAGGCGAGCAAGGCGCCAAGCAGCAGGGTCAGGCCCACGCGAATACCGATGATGCCGCCAAAGCCCAGCAACAGCAGCGAAGGGTCGGCGGTAAACGTCAGGCGCTCCAACGCCGCGCTGGGCGACCAGCGCGGCAAGGCCCACATAAACGTATCCACCCACTTGACCAGCCCGGACAGCAACGCGGCGCCGAGCAGCACCTTCAAGCGCGTGGCGGCTTCGCGGCCGTGGTTGTAGATGTGCAGCAGGGTTTCCAGGGTGGCCATGCCTTCGGGGAATTTCAGCGCGTTGTCATTGAGCAGCGAGGGCCGCAGGTACCAGGCGATCCAGATCCCGAGAAAGCTCACCGAGAACACCCAGGCGATCATCGGCAAGGCGTCCAGCGTGTGGCCGGTCAACAAGGTGTAGGCCGGGATCGGCGCCACCAGCCCGCCGGAGATAATCGAGGCGGCGGCCGAGGCAACGGTCTGGTTGATGTTGCTTTCGTGCAGTGTCCACGGCAGTTGCCCGGGGCTGCGTCTGGCCAGGTCCTGCCAGATAGCGTAGCCGACCAGCAAGGCGATGATCGACATGTTGAACGACCAGCCGATCTTGAGCCCCGCGTACACATTCGAAGGCGTGAGCAGGATGCCCAGCACGACCCCGGTAATCACCGCGCGCAGGCTGAGTTCGCGTTCCACGGGGGCGGTCAGGTCGGGTGATGGCGGGGTCGAAGGCATGCGGATTCCTTTCGGCAATGGAACAGGGCGACTTGATAAGTGAGCCCTGTTGGCGCTGAAGGTTCATCTAACGCGTGGTGCTTTTACTCAGAGTGCACTGTGTTGGGGGCGCAGCAGGATCAATTAGAGCGATGGGGTTTTTCTGATAGACCTCGTTGTCTGGGTTTGGGGCCGCTTCGCGGCCCAACGCGGGGCAAGCCCGCTCGCCACAGGGGGGCATCATCGGTCCAGGCGAAAGCGCGCGGTGTTTTCACTCAGGGCGCGGCTGCCTTTGCTTAAGGTGTCGGCCGCCTGGTTGACCGCGCGCGCGCCGTCGAGCAAGCGTCCTGCGGCCTGATCGACTTGCTGGATGTTGCCGCTGACTTCATCCGCCGTCGTCGCCTGTTCTTCCACCGCCGCCGCGATCTGCGCCAGGGTGTCGGTGACGTTTTGCACCGCGCCGGCAATCTCGCCCAGGCGTGTGCCCAGGCCGGTGACGGACTCGGCGTCAGTCAGCGCCTGGTCACAGGCGGCGCCCATCAGCGTGACCGCCTGGCTCACCGTCGCGCGCAAGCTGTCCACCGTGCCGGCGATCTGCGCCGTAGAAGCCTGGGTGCGTTGCGACAGGCTGCGCACCTCATCCGCCACCACGGCAAACCCGCGGCCTTGCTCGCCTGCGCGGGCCGCTTCGATGGCGGCGTTCAGTGCGAGCAGGTTGGTCTGTTCGGCAATGCCGCGAATGGTGTCGACCACCGACTGAATCTGCTGGCCCTGCTGGCTGACTTGTTCCAGCGCATTGGCCGTGTCGGTCAGGCGCTGGTTGAGTTGCTGGATGCTCGCCGTGGTGCGCTGGCTGTCGTGGCTGCTGTCTTCGGCGATACGCCGGGTTTGCTGGGCGCTGCCCGAAGCCTGTTCGCAGCTTTTGGCGACGCCCATCGAGGTGGCCGCCAGTTGCGTGGCAGCGGCGGCGATCTGGCTGATCTGGTGTTGCTGGTCTTCGACGTCGGTCAGGGTGCTGCCCGATTGCGCGTTGAGGGTGAGCACCGCCGAACCCAGTTGCTGGGTCTCGTGGTTGACGCCCAGCAGGCTGGTGCGCAGTTGCACCACAGCGACGTTGAGCGCGGTGCTGATCGCCGCCAGTTCATCACGACCTTCCACCGCCACTTCGACGCACAGGTTGCCGTCACGCAGGGACTCGGCGAGCGTGGTGATGCCACTGGCACTGCGACGAATCGAAGCCTGCAGGCAAATGAACAAGTACAACGCGGCCAAGACCAGCAGGCTGAACGTGGCCACCACCGGAATAAACTCCCTGAGCGAGCGGTCACGGTAATAACTCAAACGCTCATCCAGCGAGTGCAGCGACTGGCTGCGCAGTGCGCCCAACGCGCCGAGGATGCTGTCGACACTGCGATCAAAGCCTGCGGTGTCGAGCTTGATGGTGCCGCCAAACACGCCGTCGTCCAGGCCTTTGAGTTCGTTATCAAGCAACTGCAGGCTGGTGTCGTATTGCGCCGTCCACGGTTCCATCCCGGCGTATTGCTTGGCTTTGAGCGACGCGGCAGCCTTGACCAACTGGTCGCGTGCATCGCCGATTCGGCCGCGCAGGTCGCGCATCTGCAAGCGGCTTTGCAAGGTGAATTGCCCGGAGGCAATCGAGGACTGCCCGACGCTCGCGGTGCGGCCGATACGCTCGATCAGGTCCGGCGTGTGCTGGGTGGAAATCTGCATCAGCAAGTAGGTTTCCAGCCAGGGGTCGAGGATCAGGCCGGATTCCAGGGTGATCTGCTCGCGCAAGGTTTGCATCGCAGTCAGGGCGGCGGTGAAGCGGTCATAACCGTCCGGCCACCAGCCCACGGTGCGCAGCGATTGGGTGTCCATGCCCTTGACCGTCGCCTGCAAGGCCTCAAAACGGGCCAAGGTGTCGGCGCTGGCGTTGTGGGTCTTGAGCGCATCGCCCAAGGCTTGCAGGCTTTGCACAATGGCGGGGTTGCCGGCATCGACGTTGTCCATCGCGGCCTGCGCGGCGGGGGTTGGGGTGTGCAGAATATCCAGCGCTTTCCAGCGGGCAGCCAGGTTGCGTTGTGCGGTCAACTGGCCATCCAGGGTGTCCAGGGCCAGCAGTTGGCGCACGCCGGACTGCTCGCTGGAAATCACCGCTAATTTGTCGCGATAGTCCTGGCCGATCAGCCACAGACTGCCGGCCAGGGGCAGCATGAACAGGAAAAACAGAATCTGAAACTTGCGCGCAAAACCGAAACGGCCAAGCAGGCGGATACCCGGTGATAAAAGACTGTGCATGGCCGAACCACTCCCCCAAACAACCTGGATATGACTAGAAGCAAAATGCCATGTCATTGATTGGGAAGGTACTAGCAAGATACGGGCCGTTGGTGGCGGGTCGCGAAATAGGCGGCTTGCCGAGGTGACAGCCCGGTGGCATGCGCGAAAATGGGGCAAAAGCACTCAGTGCGCAGAGTGGAACGGTAACCCGGCTTTCCAGAGAGGCTGGCATGCCCTGGAGTGCCCTCGGCACTGACCTGCACGATCTAGCGTGCAAGGACATCTGAAGCCGCCATGGACATCCAACGGCTGCTGAAGAAAAGACAACTCAACGCACAAGAGCAAGTGGAATCGGTGCCGGCGAGCTATTTGACCAACATGTACTGACTGAAATTATTGATGTGATCATCCAGATTGTCCTCAAGCATCATCCGGTACTGGTCACAAAAATACTTCAGCATCGCTTCCCGCGCCTCGGCCATTTCGGCGCCGGATTTGAAGTTGCGTGCACTGGCCCAGGCGTTGAAGCGCGTGGTGCCGAACATCATCGAGGCGCTGACCTCGCCGAGGTTTTCACAGGTTTTGAGTTGTTCGTTCGACAGTTCGATGTGTGCGTCTGCACGGTCGTAGAAGGCTTGGTCGGTGGTGTCGGCCATGGCGGGGTTCCCGGGTGAGCAAATGATGGCGGCTATTGGAGCATATCCAGCGGCCGGATAGGAGACGCCTCCGGGTGGAGGCGTCCTTGCACGTCACGCCAACGCAAGCACCAGACGCTCAAGCCCGATGCCGAACCCGGCACCTTCGCGGTATGCACCGCCGCCCACCACTTGTTGCTGAGCCCCCAACGCGGGGCAACGGACCTCGAAGCCATTACCTTGCAGGTAGTAACTCAACCCGCGTTTGACGGCCAGGTTAAGCTCATAGTCAAGGCCCAGCGTGTCGAGAAAACCGGTGCACAGCGCTTGGCTGCGCTGCAACGCCAGCGCGGGCTCAGGGCTGAGAATTTCCAGCCCCAACTGAGTGAACTCCCGGTAGCGCCCAGCTTGCGGCCGCTCATACCGGTAACACCGCGCCACATAGAAGAACATCGCCTCCTCGCGCGTGCCAAGCAATTGCGTGTTGCGTTCCTGGAACAGCGCGGTGGCTTCCGGGATCAGGCAACACTGACGTCCCGCCTTGTCATCGAAGGCCCACATCTGCCCGATGATTTCACTGCCGCCGGCTTTTTCGATAAACGTGTCCTGGCCCCACAGGGCCGGCACGATGGCCTCTTCAGCGCCCGCATCGATGAAGATAGCTCCGAAAACGCGCCTCGATCTCACGCATCGTCGCGGCTTCTTTACCAGTCACTATTCGGGTTCCACGTAGCATTGTCATCCGTTGAATCTCCCTTTCTACAAGCAATAAAAAAGGCGCCATGGGCGCCTTGGGTGGTGGTTCATTGAGTGATCAGAGGTTCTGGTCAGTCAGTGAGCGCAAGCAACCGCGGCACCTTGGGCAAGGTCCGTGGGGGTGATGGCGGTTGCTTGGCGAAAATTCAGTCATGGGCGATCCTTGCACAGGTGGGTGAGGCGTGACAAGCCGGCGTTAAACCAGCGGCGTCAGCTGACTCAATTGCGCAGGCGTCGGAAAACCCAGCGTGCGATAGCGTGCCGGGTACAGGCTCGCCGGCGCCAGCAGGTCACCCACCTTGGCCTCAAGCTCAGCCCATTCGACCACCTGGGTCTGGGCGGTGCCATCGGGCTGGATCTGCACCAGCGCCACGCGGTCGGTCTTGGGCAGCAAGGTGTCGACAGTTTCTGTCCAGCTACAGATCGAGAAGGTCTTGCCGTGACTGTCCTTCAACTCGAACAACGTGTAGGTCGCGACAAACACGTCGATCTTCTGCTCATCGTGCAGGGTGTCGAGCTGCTCTTTCTGCGCGTGGTAGTTGCCCTGCAGCAGCATGTGTTCGAGGCTCGCCATGCGCGCCTTGAGCGCTTCATCCTGACTGATGAAAGGCACGATCCGTTGATCGTCATAGGTGTAGACCTGGCTGGACACCGCACGCCCGCTTTCCATGGCCTTGAAGCTGACCTCGACCATGTGCCGAATGCCCTCTTCATCCTTGTCACCGGTCACCATCAGGATGTCGCGGGTCGGGATCATGAACACAGGGCGGCCCTTGATGGCCGCACGCTGCAGGACATCCGGCAGCAGCACGCGGCTGGTGTCATAGCCGTCATTCCAGCGGCCGAGGTAGAGGCCGGGCACAATTTCGTCGAACGCGTCCTGGGTCGCTTCACGCAGATTGCTCACCGCCACCGCCAACGCCTCGTCCAGGCTCACGCCCCACTGTGGATCAGGCCCCTCGGTCAGGGTGGAGGTGGTCTCGGGGTAGTCCACCGCCAGCAGGGTCACGCAGTCGGTGCCCAGCGCTTTGTGAACGGCGGTGTAAGGCGCATCCCAGCCCTTGTTGCGTACGTGATAAAGGCGCACTTCTTCGAGCATCGCCAGGTTACGAATCACCGGCCGCAACAGCGGCCTGACGCCTTCGAAGGTGGGCGGGGCTGGCTTTTTGTAGCCGAGCAATGTCGATACATACCCTTTCAATACGTCAGATTTGTGCGCTTTTTCGGCGTTCTGATAGTCATTGAATGCGTTATGCAGGTTGAAGTAGCTACCGTCGCCATGTTTGAGGCGGAACTCTTTGGGCACGTACTCAAGAGGCTCGCTGAAACCCGCTTCGCGAGCCGCCTTGATGACTTTCTCGGCGAATGCGTCTTGGGTCAGCGGGCGATTGAACAGTTTGTCGAGCAGAGAGCCGAACATGCGCAGCGTCCTCCATGGGTGCGAGCCGTCCATCATGGGCGGCGCAAGATTCCGGGTAAAGCGCCGGTCTGGGATGTGTGACCCTGTTCACTGTTGCCAGTTCAAGCCAGCAGCTGGGTGATCCAGCGCGCCTGCTGTTCAATCTCCTGCACCTTGTGCTGGGGCACCGTCTGCCGGGCCTGTTCGAAGCTGGCCAGGGTCTTGTGCTTCTGACGCAACATGCGTTGCCACTTGCCCAGGAACTCCGGGCTGCGCGCCTGCATCTGCAGCGGGCCGAAGTACAGCTGTTGCGCCGTGTAGATCAGCGGCTCAGCGCGTTCGGCGACGATGATTTCGTAGTAAAACCGGTTCTCGCGCAACAGCTCCTCGCGCAGGATCTGGTAGCCGTTGTCCATCAGCCATTGGCGCAAGGGTTGTTCGCCGCCATTGGGTTGCAGGATCAGGCGTTCCTGACCGCTCAGGTGCGCCCTGCCGCTGTCGAGGATGTCGCGGATGGTTTCGCCACCCATGCCGCACAGGGTGATCGCGGTGATTGCGTCCGCCGGTTCAATGGCCGCCAAACCATCAGCCAGCCGTACGCTGATGTGCTGCTGCAGGGCGTTGTCGCGTACCGTACGTTCGGCCGCGTGAAAAGGCGTGGCCGCCACTTCCCCCGCCACCGCCGCCGCGATCACGCCGCGACGCATCAAGGCTACCGGCAGGTAGCCGTGGTCCGAGCCAATATCGGCCAGGCGCGCACCCGCCGGCACGTTTGCCGCCACGCGCTCCAGGCGCATGGACAATGTGTGTTCGTTCAACGGTTGTTCCCTATCAGCACGCCATTACACACCCGAAAACCGA
Source organism: Pseudomonas sp. TWRC1-2 (assembly GCF_049896685.1). NCBI lineage: Bacteria > Pseudomonadati > Pseudomonadota > Gammaproteobacteria > Pseudomonadales > Pseudomonadaceae > Pseudomonas > Pseudomonas sp. TWRC1-2. Next base: position 190,775 of record NZ_JAFCUU010000002.1, read on the forward strand.
TCCCGGCTGTTGGTCAGGTGCAGCACCATGGCCGCGCGCGCGGCGTCCGGGTCCTGGCGCTTGATGGCATTGAAGATCGCTTCGTGCTCCAGGTTTGCCAACTGACCGAGCTTGGCAAAATCGGCGCCGCCGCGCTCGGCGCCCTTGACCTGGGTGCGCGGGATCATCGCATTGCCCAGGTGCAGCATGATTTCAGTGAAGAAGGTATTGCCGGTGGCCTCGGCGATCAGTTGGTGAAAGCGCTTGTCCTCCTCCACACAGCTGTCGTTGTTCGCCAGCGAAGCCTGGTAGTCATCCAGCGCTTCGCGCATGCGCACGAGTTGCTCGTCACTTCTGCGCACAGCGGCCAGCGCCACCGCTTGCACCTCCAGGCCCAGGCGCAGCTCGAGCATATTGCGCACGCTGGCGACGGTGTCCACATGCAGGCGCAAGCCCTGTTGCGCCTGTTGCTCCAGTACAAAGGTGCCGATGCCGTGGCGGGTCTCTACCAGGCCTGAGGCCTGCAACTTGGAAATGGCTTCGCGCACCACCGTGCGACTCACCCCATGCTCAAGCACGATGGTGGATTCGGACGGCAATTTTTCACCGGGCTTGAGCTGGCCGAGCAGGATGCGCTGGGTCAGCGCATCAACCACGCCTTGGGCCAGGTTATTGGAACGTCTACGGACCAGGGTTCCGTTTTCAATGGGCATCGCTAGGGTCCACGGGGTTGGGCTGGACGGAGCTTAACACCCCGCCTGGCGGCGACGCTGAGTTGATTCAAAAAACGCCATACTTGTATGACAACTAAACTTTATAGCGTTTAACCCAAAGAGCGTCAGTGTCGCTTAGCGGGTCACGCTTACACCTTCCCGACACACGCGAAACGGTATAAAAACCCAGTAAAGCTGGGCAAATAACCAAAACACCTATTCCCCCGCTGCGCTTATAAGAACAAATACACCCCACGCCGCATTGCGAAAAAAAGAAATGCACTTGTATGATGTCTATCAACAAGACACACAAACCCGCATAAAAATAAATCAGGGGAGTTTTGAATTGTGACCAATTCAAACCATGTATCTGCCGCTTCACCCAGCGACTCAGTACTCACGCGCGCCGTGAGCAAAGTGAAGGGCCATGTGCTCCCACTGTTCGTGATCATGTTCATCCTCAACTACATCGACCGGGTCAATATCGGCTTCGTGCGCACGCACATGGAGCATGACCTGGGCATCGGCGCGGCCGCCTATGGCCTGGGCGCCGGGCTGTTCTTTATTGGTTATGCGCTGTTTGAAGTGCCCTCCAACATGCTGCTGCAAAAGGTCGGTGCGCGGATCTGGCTGACGCGCATCATGTTCACCTGGGGCATCGTTGCCACGCTGATGGCGTTCATCCAGAACGAAACACAGTTCTACATCCTGCGCTTTCTGCTGGGCGTGGCCGAAGCCGGGTTTTTCCCTGGGGTGATCTACTACTTCACTCGTTGGTTGCCGGGCGTGGAGCGCGGTAAGGCCATTGCGATCTTCCTCAGCGGTTCGGCGGTCGCCTCGCTGATTTCCGGCCCCTTGTCGGGCGCACTGTTGCAAATCGAAGGCTTCGGCTTTCACGGTTGGCAATGGATGTTCGCCATCGAAGGCCTGGCGTCCGTGGCGCTGGGGTTTTTCGTGTGGTTCTGGCTGGACTCCAAACCCCACGACGCCAAATGGCTGACCCGCGAAGAGCAGGACACACTGGTCGGCGCCATCGACCAGGAACAACGTGAGCGGGAAGCGCTGACCACGGTCAAACCGACCATCGGCAAACTGCTCAAGGACCGCCAGATTCTGCTGTTCTGCGCCCTGTACTTCTGTATCCAGCTGACGATCTACGCGGCGACCTTCTGGCTGCCGAGCATCATCAAGAAAATGGGTGACCTGAGCGACATACAGGTCGGGTTCTTCAACTCGATCCCGTGGCTGATCTCGATCATCGCCATGTACGCCTTCGCCTCGCTGTCGGGCAAGTTCAAGTTCCAGCAAGCCTGGGTCGCCGCCGCGCTGTTGATTGCCGCTGCGGGCATGTTCATGTCCACCACTGGCGGGCCAATCTTTGCCTTTGTGGCGATCTGCTTCGCGGCGATCGGGTTCAAGTCCGCCTCGTCGCTGTTCTGGCCGATTCCCCAAGGCTATCTGGATGTGCGCATCGCCGCGGCCGTGATCGCGTTGATCAACTCCATCGGCAACCTGGGCGGTTTCGTGGCCCCGACCACGTTTGGCTTTCTGGAACAAACCACCGGCTCGATCCAAGGCGGCCTCTACGGCCTGGCCGGCACCTCAGTGCTTGCCGCGATCCTGGTGTTTTTCGCCAAGACGTCGCCCTCGCCCGTACTGACCTCTGCCAGCGCTGCGCCAACCGGCGCCGCCATCAGCAAACCTCTTTGAGCTTACTTAGGACATTGCCATGAACACTCCCGTAGTCACCCATTTGCAAGTCATCCCGGTGGCAGGCCACGACAGCATGCTGCTCAATCTGAGCGGCGCCCACGGGCCATTCTTTACCCGCAATATCGTGATTCTCAAGGACAGCGCCGGCAACACGGGCGTCGGCGAGGTGCCCGGTGGCGAGCGCATCCGTGAAACCCTGGAAGATGCGCGCAGCCTGGTGGTCGGCCAGCCAATTGGCCAATACCAACGCGTCCTTAACCAGATGCGCAGCACCTTTGCCGCTCGCGACGCTGCCGGCCGCGGCCTGCAGACCTTTGACCTGCGCATCACCATTCACGCCGTCACCGCCATGGAAGCAGCGCTGCTCGACCTGTTGGGCCAGTTCCTGGAAGTGCCGGTGGCGGCGCTGCTGGGTGAAGGACAGCAACGTGATGCGGTAAAAATGCTCGGCTACCTGTTTTATGTCGGCGACCGCACGACCACCTCTCTGGCCTACCGCAACGAGGCGGACGCCGAGGATGATTGGTTCCGCCTGCGTCATGAGCAAGCCATGACCGCCGAGTCCGTGGTGCGCCTGGCCGAAGCCGCCAAGGCCAAATACGGCTTCAACGACTTCAAGCTCAAAGGCGGCGTCCTGAGTGGCGATGAAGAAATCGAAGCCGTCACCGCCCTCGCCGAACGCTTTCCCGATGCGCGCATCACCCTTGACCCCAACGGCGCGTGGTCACTCAAAGAAGCCATCCGCCTGTGCCGCGACCAACACCACGTGCTCGCCTACGCCGAAGACCCCTGCGGCGCAGAAAACGGCTACTCGGGTCGCGAAGTCATGGCTGAATTCCGCCGTGCCACCGGGCTTAAAACCGCGACCAACATGATCGCAACCGACTGGCGCGAAATGGGCCACGCGATTCAGCTGCAATCAGTCGACATCCCGCTGGCCGACCCGCACTTCTGGACGATGCAAGGCTCCGTGCGAGTGGCGCAGATGTGCAATGAATGGGGCCTGACCTGGGGTTCGCATTCCAACAACCACTTCGATATTTCCCTGGCGATGTTTACCCAAGTGGCCGCCGCCGCACCGGGAGACATCACCGCCATCGACACCCACTGGATCTGGCAGGACGGCCAGCACCTGACCAAGGCGCCACTGAAAATCGAAGGCGGCTACGTCAAAGTGCCCACCCAGCCTGGCTTGGGCGTGGAGATCGACATGGATGCAGTGGCCAAGGCCCACGAGCTGTACAAAGGCATGGGCCTTGGGGCACGGGATGACAGCGTGGCGATGCAGTTCTTGATTCCGGGCTGGCGCTTCAACAACAAGCAGCCGTGCCTGGTGCGCTGAGCCTCAGCGCAAAACAGGTCAATGTGGGCGCCGTTAAGCCATCAGGGCTTACCGGCGACCACCGGCTTAGCGCTCGTCGCCTGATTGAGCGCAATCGGCTGCACAGTCAGCTCAACGCCTAACGCCAGCATCAGCTTGTGGATCGTCTCATAGCGGGTCTTCGAGCCGCCCTTCAGGGTTTTATACAAACTCTCGCGGTTGACCCCGGCCGCCTCAGCCACCTTGTTCACGCCCTGGGCTTTGGCAACCTCGGCAAGCGCCTTCATGAACACCTGCGGGTCTTGCGACTTCATGCTTTGCGCCAGATAAGCACTGATAACTTGCGGGCTGTCGAGAAAGCGCGACGCCTCATAAACCTGTGTGCCGGAGGTATCAAGATCGAGGATCGGCATGTCCTCGGGTTTGAATTTCGATTCACTCATTTCATTGACCTCTCAGGGCATCGAGTATCTCTTTTGCCCGTTTCATTCCCCGCTTCTGATCGGTTTTATCGCTGCCCCATAACATCAGGTAAGCGGTGATCCCCGTCCGTACAAAATAAATCCTGTAACCAGGCCCGACGAAAACACGCATTTCACTCAGGCCTTCGCCGACTGGCTCGCAGTCGCCAAAATTGTTGTCTTCGGCGCGGTCCAAGCGCGTCAGAACAGCCGTTTTCCCCCAGATATCCTTCATACCGTCGAGCCATGTATCGAACTCCGGCGTCCTGCCGGTCAAGTTAGTCACAGATTCACATGTAGCCTACTGGCTACTCCTTGCCGATGCTAGTTAATTTTTTGTTCCGGCGCGATCCGGAACAAAAAACCTAGCTCAGCCCACGCATAATCAGACTGTCGATACTGTTAGCGCTTATGTCCTTTACGTTTAAAGCGCCCGATCGAACAGCGGCGTCACGTCATAGCGCTGCTTCAGCATCTGCGCATCCACCAGGAAATCCGCCGTGGCCTGCGCCTCGCTGACTATCGTCGGCGAAATCGGCAGCACCTTGATTGCGTCACGCTTGAACCACACCTTGGCGATCTGCGGCGCAGACTGGTTGGCTTTCGACCAGGCCTCGGCGTACTCGTCGACATGGCTGTTGCTCCACACACGAGCGCGGGTAAGGCGTGCGACAAAGTCTTTGATGATTGCGCCTTTCTGCGCCAGCGCCGGCTCATACGCAACGATGTAGGTCGGCGCGCTCATCAAGCCCTTGGCGTTGCGGATCAGGCTGCTGCCCTCTTTCTCCTGCAGCGACACGTAGGGTTCCCAGGTGCCGAACGCGTCGATGTCGCCTTGGGTCAACGCCAGACTGGCCTCGGCCGGCAGCAAGTATTTGAAAGTCACGCTGTTGCGCGGCACGCCGGCTTCGTCGAGGGCTTTGTAGGCCAGTTGCTGGCTCCACGAACCGTTCCAGATTGCGATGGTTTTGCCTTTCAGATCGGCCACCGACTGGATGCCTTTGCGCGCCACGATGCCGACGCCGTCAAGGCTGGTCTGGGTGCTGGCGACCACTTTCACCGGCGCGCCATTGGCCGCCAGGCTGATCACCGGCGTGTCACCGACAATCCCCACGTCCAGCGCGCCGCTGGCAACCGCCGAGGCCACAGGGGAGCCGGTATTGAAGCGCTTGAAGTCGATCTTGTAGGGCAAGTCCTTCAACTCGCCTGACAACTCCAGAACAATGCGGTTGGAGAAAAACTGATCGCCCACGGTGAGCGTCAGGGGCTCTGCCGCCTCGACAGAAGGACCGTGCAGCGTAAGAACGGCCAGGCCGAGCAGGGCAAGCAAGTGTCGACGATTGATCATGAACGCACTCCACACACGTGAGGGCTGACTCAACCATCTGTGGGCGTGCAGTCTGGTGATGAGAAAAGGGATTGGAAGGTCGCCAAGTACGGCGCCAGTAGAAGCTAACGCAATAAAATCACGGGGTTTAATACTGTTGCGCACTATCGATAGAACCGCCGCACAGCTTGATAGCTATTTTTCGTATTAAAAACTTTGCGAACCGTGGGTTAGGGTGACGGCACCAGACCACTGGACCCCAGCACCTGAGCCACTTTCTGCAAGGTCCATTGCATGTCGATTTCTGCGTTGAATATTTGGGGCGCTGCGCCCTCCTCCCGTTACGAACAACTGGCTGCACCGTTTCGCCCGCTCTTTGCGCAGATCCTTGCGCAAGCCGCAGAGGCCGATCAGACACGCGCCAGCCTGGCGATTGTTATCCGCCAACTCAACGAACTGGGACTGCCCCGCTGGCGCTTGCCCGTGAGCCACGGTGGCCAGGGCGCGACCTTTGCCGAACTGCTTGCGTTGCTCACCGAACTGTCCGCCGCCGACTCCAACATCACCCAGGCCCTGCGCGGGCATTTTGGTTTCTGCGAAGACGTCCTCTGTGCCAAAGACCTCGACTGGCGCGCCAAATGGCTGCACCGGCTCGGCCAGGGCGCGCTGCTCTCTCCCGGCAGCACCGAAGTCGGCAACCAGACCCGAGGCGACTTCGAAACCCGTCTGCACCGCGATGCCGACGGCACCCTGCGCATCAGCGGCAGAAAGTTCTACACCACCGGCGCGCTCTACAGCGACCTGATCAACACCGTCGCCACGGGTGAGGACGGCACGGTGTATTCGGTCGTCGTCGACCTCAAGGCCCCCGGCGTGCACATCGTCGATGACTGGAATGGTTTCGGCCAACGCCTCACCGCCAGCGGCACCTGTATCTTCGACAATGCCCCGGTGGAAGACGACCTGCGCCCTACCCACCAACGCTTCGGCTACGGCCAGTCGTTCTACCAGATCTACCACCTCAGCACCCTCGCCGGCATTGCTCGACGTGCGGCGCTGAGCGGTGCACAAGAACTCAGCCAGCGCGCCAGGACCTTCACCACCGGCAACGCCGACACCGCAGCGCAAGACGTGCAGTTGCTGCAAGTCATCGGCGAAGTCGCCAGCCAGGCCTACGCCGCGCACGCCATCACCCAGCAAGCGGCGCAGCGCCTGGAGCAGACGGCGCAGTATGTAATCGCCCACGACCAGCCGCTGCACGACGATGCCCCACACGTGGCATTGGCGGAGCTGGAAGTGTGCCTGGCGGTGAATCCGGTAGTGGACGCGACACTTGCGGCGACCACCGCACTGTTTGACGCGCTGGGCGCCAGCGCCACGGCCAGCAACAAGGCGCTGGACCGGCTGTGGCGCAATGCGCGCACGTTGGCGAACCATAACCCGCGCGTGTACAAGTCGCGGATTGTGGGCAATTACCTGGTGAATGGCTTGCTGCCGCCGGCGCAATGGCGCGTGGGGGTGGCCAAAGCCTGATCAAACAACACAGAGCAAATGTGGGAGCTGGCTTGTGTGGGAGCTGGCTTGCCTGCGATGGCATCACCTCGGTTTAACGGCAAGAACGGGGGCGCCTGCATCGCGGGCAAGCCCGCTCCCACATTGAATAGGGGGGTTCTTACTGGCTCACAAACGCCACCACCCGCGCCAACATCCGGTCACACGCCGCCAGTTGTTCCAGGCTGATGAACTCGTCGGGCTTGTGGCCCTGCTCCATACTGCCCGGCCCGCACACCACGGTCGGGATGCCTGCCTGGTCAAACAGCCCGCCCTCAGTCCCGAAAGCCACAGTGCCGTAGTCGCGCGAGCCGCAGAATTGCGCGACCCACTCAGCCGCCTGGCTCTGCAGCGACGTCGCCAGGCCCGGGTAGCTGGATAACTCGCTGAAGCTGATCGCGCACTGCGCGCTCACTGCCTGCATTGCCGGCAGCAGCGTGTGTTCGGCGTAGCCGCGTAACTGGTCCGCAACCTGCCAGGGGTTCTGGGTCGGCAACGAGCGCACTTCAAAGTCAAAACTGCAATCCTGCGGCACGATGTTCAACGCCTTCCCGCCGCTTATCACACCGGTTTGCACGGTGGAAAATGGCGGGTCAAATCGCGCATCAAGGTGCTGCTCAGCCTTGAGCGTTTCACCGAGTCGCACCAGCTCACTGATCAACCGCGCAGCGTATTCGATGGCGTTTACGCCGGACGGCGCATAGGCCGAATGGCACGCCGCGCCATGGATTTGGCAGCGCATGCCCAGCTTGCCCTTGTGGCCCAGCACCGGCTTGAGCTCGGTGGGCTCGCCAATCACGCACAGCAGCGGCTTGACCGGTTGCGCGTGAAACCTTTCGATCAGCGAGCGCACGCCGAGGCAGCCGACCTCTTCGTCATAGGACAGCGCGATATGCACCGGCATGCGCAGCGGCGCCTGCACCAGTGCCGGCACGCAGGCCAACACACAGGCAATGTAGCCCTTCATGTCCGCCGTGCCACGCCCGTACAACTTGCCGTCTTTTTCCGTCAGGTCGAACGGCGCCACCGTCCAGCGCTGACCGTCCACCGGCACCACATCGGTGTGCCCGGACAACACAATCCCCGGCACGCCGGCCGGGCCAAGGGTTGCCAGCAGATTGGCCTTGCTCTTTTGCGCGTTGAACACCAACTCGCAGGCCACGCCGTGGCCTTGCAAATACGTGCGCACAAAGTCGATCAAGGCCAGGTTGGATTCACGGCTGGTGGTGTCGAAACGCACCAGTTGCGCCAGCAGGTCGCGGCTGTTGCTCATCGGTCATCTCCCGGTACCGCATAGCCCGGTGCCTGGTGTGGGTTGATGGCGCGGTCAATGTAGTCCTGCAGTTGGCTGCGATAGGCCTGCCACAATTGATCGAGGGCGCCGATCGGATCGTCATCGGCCCAGTCCACGCGTAAATTGACGATGGGCCACAGCAGGTCATCGACCACCACGAGGGCGGCCGAATGCACCGGGCCGGCTTCACCGCCTTTGGCCTGGCCCGCCTGCATCGCGGCAAGCAATCGGTCGGCCAGGTGCCCGGAGGCGTTTTCGAACGCCCGCACCATGGCCTCGATCACGCCGGGATCGGCGAGCATATTCCCCGCCGCCACGCATTGCTCACCACTCAACGCCGCATGAATGCCAAGGGTCTGCGCGCCGCTGAAATGCGCCGTGCGACCTTGGTTATCGATCACCGTCACCTGGCGATACTGGCTGTGATCCTGGCCGGCCAGCACCGTTTCCAGCGCCTCACTCGGCGCCAGGCCCTGCCCTAGCCTATCCAGGATATGCGGGCCCAAACTCGGCAAGGTGATGTTCTGCGACGCCACCGCGCCCACGCCGGGTCGCAGCCATGGGCAACGGGCGCCAACGGCAATGCTTGAAGAGCTGATCGCAATGCCCAACTGGCCGGTTTCGGCACAGCGAGCGACAACGGAAAACGTCATAAAAAGCCCTCAGTCGAGCACCGAAGGGTCGGCATCGATCATCAACTGCTTCATTTCTTCAAAATGCTGCCGCGAAAAGTCCGCGATACCTTCCCAGCCGCGTGCGGTTTTCTCCGCCACGTCATCCGACAACACCCGCAACGGCTGCCCGGTGGACCACGCCGTCACCAGGATCTGGCAGGCACGCTCCAGGGTCCAGATATCGTCAAAGGCCTCACCAATGGACGCGGCCGTGACCATCACGCCATGGTTGCCCATCAGCAGGCGGCTCTTGCCGTCGAGCAGCGCGGCCAGGCGCGCGCCTTCGGCTTCGGTGTCAGCCATGCCGCCGTACAGTTCGTCCACGGCCACGCGGTTGAAATAGCGCGCGGTGTTCTGGTCAATCGCCGGAATGTGCGGTTTGGCCAGGCACGCCACCGCCGTGGTGTAGACCGGGTGCAAGTGCAGCACGGCGCGGGTTTGCGGCAGCAGTCGGTGGATCTGCCCGTGGATCGACCAGGCGGTGGCGTCCACATGCGGGTGGTCGGCGCAGGCCGGGTCGTCGGCGTTCAACAGCAACAGGTCGCTGGCGCGAATGCGCGAAAAATGCTTCCACTTCGGGTTAAGCAAAAACTGTTTGCCGTCGGCCGATACCGCCGCGCTGAAATGGTTGGCCACCGCCTCATGCATGCCCAAGTGGGCAATGATGCGGAAGGTTGCCGCCAGGTCGATGCGCGCCTGTTCTTCAAGGGATAACGCCATGAATCTGTCTCCGCAAGGCGCGACCGCAAGGCTGCGGCCGCGCAATAGGCTTACTTGGGCATCAACGCTGCGATGTCGGCATCGGTCGGCGCTTCAAAGTTGTACTTCTTGAGCAAGGCCGCGTATTCCGGAGTCGCGCGGTACTTTTGCAGCCCGTCGAGCAGGGCTTTTTTCACCTCGTCGTTGCCCTTTTTCACGCCGAAGCCGTTGAGGACCGGGTAAATCAGCGTGTCGGACGAAATCACCACGCGGCTGCCGAGCTTGTCGACTACACCCCGCGCCACGGCGGCATCGGTGATCTGCGCTTCAACGGCGTGGGCCAGCAAGGCCTGGGTAGTTTGCGGGTCGGTGCTGTATTCACTGATCGCAATCGGTTTCAAGCCCTTGGCCACGCAGTACTCATCCGACAGTTTGTGCATCTGTGCCAGCCAGGACGTGGCGCCCATGGAGCCGATCTTATGGCCGCAGAACTCTTCCGGCTTCTTGGGTTGGAACGCACTGTCCTTGAGGGTCAGGATCGACTCACCGCTTTTCAGGTAAGGGATCATGTCGATGACTTTGACCCGCTCCGCCGTGATGTACATCGACGAGTTGGTCACATCGAACCGCCCGGCCTGCAGGCCGGTGATCAGGTTGGGGAAGCGCGTGTCGAGGGTTTCGACCTTGCGCCCCATGACCTTGCCCAGGCCGTCCATGAACTCGATATCAAAGCCTGCCGGCGTGTTGTTATCCATGTACTCGTACGGGAAGAAGGTCACGTCGGAACCGGCGATGATCTTGCCTTCCTGCTGGAACGCCGAAGCCGCCAACGAGGTCAGTGCAACCGCGGCGCCCAACAGGCACACGGCAAGAGGGCGAAGACTTTTTTGAGACGCTGTCATGGTCATTACCTGCAAGGGTTTTAGGGGGTTAGGCAGTCGCGGAGTCTTGGCCGGCCTGTTGCACAAAGAACGATGCGCCACGGGGTTTCTGCGGCAGGCGCAGGTGGTTGTCGGTGGAACGCACCAAGCCACTTTCTTCACCGGCCACCAACAGACCGGCGTGTGCACTGGGCAGCGGGTTTTCGCCGAATGGCAGCGCGTCTTCAGCGGCGTAGACGCTGATGAACAGGGTGCGCGGCAGTTCGGTCTCGTTAGGGCTGGAAGCATGTAGAAGGCGCGTGTGCATAAAGCACACGGAGCCGGCCGGGCCATAGCAGGCGACCGGTTGCTGGCAATGTTCTTGAACCACGGCATCGTCCACCGAGCCAGTAAAACGCTGGTTCTGCCAGTGCGACCACAGCGGGCCTTTGTGGCTGCCGGGGATCACATTCAGTGGGCCGTTTTGCGGGGTCACTTCGCTGACCATCAGCAAGGCAGTGACGATGTCGTCGTTGCTGTGCGGCGTGAACAGAAAGTCCTGGTGCCACTTCACCTGCGTCGCGGTGTGCGGCAGTTTGGAGTTGATCTTGCTGTGGTGAAAACGCGCGCCGCCAGCGCCCACCAACTGCGCGGAAATCGCCGCCATCCGCGAGTGCAATGCCACGCGCTCATACGCCGGGGAAATCTCGGTGGGCGAACTCACCCGGCGCAACGACGGGTGATCGGCGCGATGATCGCCTTCCAGGTCGAAGCGCGCGCGGCCATCCACGGTGGCGCCCCAGCCCTGGTCGTGGCTGCGGCTCTCCTCTACCCACTGGTCGAAGTCATGTTGCAACGCGGCCACTTCGTCCAGCGACAACACGCCCTCCACCACCAGGAAGCCGTCGCGCTGGAATTGTTCGATTTGAGCTTGCTCGATCATTTTTAGTGAGTCCTGAACATTAAAGAGATCACGCCAGCGAGACGTCCTTGAGGAACGCCTCCACGCGTGGGTTGTGGCCGCTGCGCAGGGCCTGGGGCGTGTCGTCGCAGACCACGCGGCCCTTTTCCATGAACACGATGCGGTCGGAAACCTTGAAGGCGAAGTTCATCTCGTGGGTGACGATCACCATGGTGATGCCCTCCCCGGCCAGGGCTTCGATGACCTGCAGCACTTCGTTGACTTTCTCGGGGTCGAGCGCCGAGGTGGGCTCGTCGAACAGCATGATCTGCGGGCGCATCATCAAGGCGCGGGCAATGGCCACGCGTTGCTGCTGGCCGCCGGACAACTGGTGCGGGTACTTCCAGGCGTGGTCGAGCATGCCGACCTTGTGCAGCAGCGCGTAGGCCTGTTGCTTGAGTTCATCGGTGCGCCCCAGGCGATGGTATTTCGGCGCCATCAGCAGGTTGTCGAGCACGCTCAAGTGCGGGAACAGGTTGAAGCTCTGGAACACCATGCCGATGTTCATGCGGTGCTCGGCGTGCTCAATAAATTGAGGTTTCTGCGCGCCGACTTTGTGCAAGTGAATGAACGGCAGGCCGTTGATATGAATCTCGCCGTTGTCCAGTTGCTCCAGGCCGTTGAGCAGGCGGATCAGCGTGGTTTTACCCGACCCGGACGGCCCGATCACCGACACTACTTCACCCGGCTGCACCTGCAGGTTGACCGAGCCCAGCACTTCAATGTCGTTGTAAGCCTTATGCAAGCGGGCGGCTTGCAGCGCGGCGACGCCAGTGTTGGCCGGGCGCTCCGGCGCCGTGCGTTGTTGGGTGGCCAATGCCAGCACCGCCGCGTCCGGCACGCGGGACACGTTGCGCTGGTTGACGTCGAGAAAGCGCTCCAGGCGTTTGAGCAGGAAGTCGAACACGGTGACGATAAACACGTAGAAAAACGCCACCGCCGCCATGGTTTCGATCACCAGGAAGTTCTGCGAATACAGGCGCTGGCCGACCATCAAAATCTCGGTCAGCGAGATCACCGACACCAGCGAGGTGAGCTTGACGATGGAGATGTACTCGTTGGCCAGCGACGGCAGAGCCACGCGCAACGCCTGGGGGATCACCACGCGCCACTGGGTGCCAAAGAACTTCAAGCCCAACGCCCGCGCTGCTTCGCCCTGCCCTTTGGGAATCGAGAGCAAACCACCACGGTGGATTTCGGCCACGTACGCCGTCTCGCAGATCACCAACGCCAGCAGGCCGGACCAGAACGGGTCGGCCAGCACGGCCGAGGTGCCGGGCAGCGCCTGGGGCAGGTTGTAGATAAAGATCAGCAGCACCAGCAGCGGCAGGCTGCGGAACAACCAGATATAGCCTCGGGCCGGGACGCTGAGCAGCCCATGTTTGGATTGTTTGGCCAGCGCCAGCAGAAAGCCCAGGGCAATACTCAGTAGCCAGGTCAGGGTGCTGAGCTTGATTACCGTCCACGTCGCCCGCCAGAACTCGGGATCGGCGAGCAAACCAAACATGTAGTGCCAGTCGAATGTCATCGTCGCGGTGCCTTGCTGAAAAGAAATTGATCTGCATCGATGGGATGAGAGTCGTGGGGACGGGGGTGCAGGGTCAATTCGTAAAACCCGGCTCACTGGGTAGGCAGAACCTATGCAACCCAAAAACACCAAAACTCCACTGTGGGAGCTGGCTTGCCTGCGATTGCGGTGCATCATCTGGCACATCAGGCACAGACAGACCGCTTTCGCAGGCAAGCCAGCTCCCACATTTGATTGATTTTGTCCTTGAGGTCGCAGCGTCAGGCCAAAAGAGTGCACCGCCGAGCGAGTGGCGCAGTCCACGCCACCTTTTGGTGCAATCTCAGCTCACACCACTCAAGACCCGCACCGCATGCGGGTCAAAAAAGCTCGGCGGTGCCATACCGGGGATGTACTGGTCGGACACAAACATCCGGCAGCGCTCGGCAAACGCCGACACCACACGCGACAGCTGGGTGTTGCTCGCCGTGGCGTAGCCCAGCCGCATCGGCCGGTGCGAGCCCGCCAGGCGCAGGCGAATCACGCGTTTGCCATCCTGGGACACATTGGATTTGGGCCGCGCATTCGCGAAGGAATAGCCAATGCCATTGCCGACCATCGCGCGCACCGTTTCGAGGTTGGTGGAGCGCATGATGATGTTGGGCGTGGTGCCCGCCTGCATGAACAGGCTGAGGAAATAGTCGCGGCTCCAGGGCGTGTCGAGCAGCACCACCGGATACGCTTCAAGGTCTTGCATGCTCACCGCCGGCAAGCTCGCCAGCGGGTGATACTCGCCGACCATCACGTACGGCGGCAGGTGCGCCAGGGCTTGGAAGTCGATGTCGGGGCTGGTCACCAGGTCGTAGGTCAGGGCGATATCCAGCTCGCCGCTGCGCAGTTTTTCCAGCAATTCCTCGTGGTTGCCTTCGGCCTGGGTCAGCCTAACGCCGGGGAAAGCGCGGCCAAAACCAAACACCAGTTCGGGGGTGATCATCGGCGCCAGCGACTCCAGGCAACCCACCCGCAAAGGCCCGCGCACAGTGTTCAACGACTCCGAAGCGATGGTGTAGAGGTTGGTCATCTGCTCCAGAATCAGCTTGGCTTCCTGCATCACCTGGCGCCCCACCGCCGTGAGCGAAATGCCCTGGGCGTGATGGCGGATAAACAGCTGGATGCCCAGCTCGGCTTCCATATGGGTGATGGCGGCCGAGATCGACGGCGACGACACATGAATGCGTTCAGCCGCAGCACTGATGCTGCCCGCCTCTCCTGACGCCACGAAATACTCCAGTTGACGCTGAGTAATACGACTGAGCATTACGCCTGCCCCTCAACAATGACTGTACGCGGGGTGTTGCAGGGTTCGTGCCGGGTCAGGCGCGAACCGATGACCTGCACGGGCTTCGGTTTTTCCTAAGCACTACCGCGCGCAAATGCTGGTTTCGCGAGTTCCGGGGCGATGTGAAGCTTGTTGTATCCCGCTTCCGATGAGTTGCCCGCCATGCCGACCCACACCCGCATCCGCATGTTCAACACCAAACAGACCTACCCCAACCAGGCGCTGGACAACGACTTGTGCCAGGCCGTTCGCGCCGGCAACACCATCTATGTGCGCGGCCAGATCGGCACCGATTTCGACGGCAACCTGGTCGGCCTCGGCGACCCGCGCGCGCAAGCCGAGCAAGCGATGAAAAACGTCAAGCAACTGCTTGAAGAGGCCGGTTCCGACCTGTCGCACATCGTCAAGACCACTACGTACCTGATCGACCCGCGTTACCGCGAGCCGGTGTATCAGGAGGTGGGCAAGTGGCTCAAAGGCGTGTTCCCGATCTCCACCGGGCTGGTGATTTCCGGCCTGGGCCAGCCGGAATGGCTGATGGAAATCGACGTGATCGCCGTCGTGCCGGATGACTGGGCCGTATGAGGGCGGTGATTGCCCGTGAGCCGGGCGGTCCTGAGGTGCTGCACTGCGTAGAGCGCCCGGTGCCAACGCCCGAGCCAGGCGAGGTGTTGATTCGCGTGGCCGCCGCAGGCGTCAATCGCCCGGACCTGATGCAACGCAGCGGCGCACCGATTCCGCCTGGCGTCACCGACGTGCTCGGCCTGGAAGCGGCGGGCATCGTCGTCGCGGTAGGCCATGGCGTGGATGAGTTTGCCCCTGGCGACCGCGTGATGGCGCTGCTCAACGGCGGCGGCTACGCCGAGTACTGCGTGGCACAGGCGGCGCACTGCTTGCCAGTGCCGGCGGGGTTATCACTTCAGGATGCCGCTGGCGTGCCGGAAGCGGCGTTCACCGTGTGGCACAACCTGTTTGAACTGGGCCGCCTGCGCAGCGGCGACAGCGTGCTGATCCACGGCGCCGCCAGTGGCATCGGCAGCTTTGCCGTGCAGTGCGCGCATGCCGCCGGGGCGCGGGTGATTGCCACCGCCGGCGGCGCGCAGAAAGTCGCGATGCTGCAAGCGCTTGGCGTGTGGCGCGCGGTGGATCGCCACACTGAAGATTTCGTCGAGGGGGTGAACGATTGCACTGAAGGACGCGGCGTGGACGTGGTGCTGGATAACGTCGGCGGCCCTTATGTCGCGCGCAACCTCGCCGCCATGGCGATGGGCGGGCGGCATGTGAGTCTGTCATTCCTGCAAGGCGCGAAAATTGAGTTGGATCTACAGGTACTGATGCGCAAAAACCTCAGCCTCACCTCTTCCACTCTGCGCCCTAAAAGCCACGCCGAAAAAGCCCGTCTGGCGGTGTGCATCCGCTCGCGTTTTTTACCCTGGCTCGCCTCCGGCCTGGTGCGCCCGCAGATCCACACGCAGCTGCCCCTGCTGCACGCCGCCGAGGCCCATCGCCTGCTGGAGGCCAACGCCAATGTCGGCAAAGTCGTGCTGACCGTCGCGCAATAACCTGGAGCGCAAGCCATGCACCACCGCGTGTTTTTCCTCAATGGCCCTAACGCCAACCTGTACGGGCTGGACAAAAACGGCACCTATGGCAACGAAAGTTTCGCCAGTATCCAAGCACGCTGCCAACGCCACGCCGCTGAGCTGGGCCTGACCCTGGACTTTCGCCAGAGCAACCACGAAGGCGTGCTGGTGGATTGGATACAGGAAGCGCGACTGAACGCCGACGCCATCGTGATCAACGCCGCCGGGCTCACCTACAGCTCGGTACCGATCCTCGACGCGCTGCTGGCCTTCGACGGCCCGATCATCGAAGCGCACATGAGCAACATCTGGAAGCGCGAGAGCTTTCGGCATCACTCCTACGTGTCCAAGGCGGCTACCGGCGTGATCGCAGGGCTTGGGGCGTTGGGTTATGAGCTGGCGCTTACGGCGGTGGCCACGTTGTTGAAAACCCAATGAACCGCCTCACCGCAGATCAACTGTGAGAGCTGTCGAGCTTCAGCGAGGCTGCGAAGGGATCACCGCAGTGCACCTGATTACCCGTGCACCTGCATCGCAAACTGGCTGACGCAGCCACCCGTCGAAAAAATCAGGCTGAAAAAGCGTGTATTCAGGGTGCATCGGTGATGCATCGAGAATGACGCTGCTGGCGACTGCCCCATGGGGTTTGGATTTTCCTAACCTCTGCCTTCAAAAAGCATAATTTCGCTCCTTCCACTGCGTGATCACACTGAGGCTGTCGATGCTTGCGCGTCGCCCAAACCGACCGAGGTCGTTCACTTTTAGGAAACGCACATGTCAGTGGAAACAATCAACACCCTGGTAGTGGGCGCAGGCCAGGCCGGCGTCGCCATGAGCGAGCACCTTTCCCTGATGGGTGTGCCGCACTTGGTGCTGGAGCGCAGCCGCATCGCCGAACGCTGGCGCTCGGAGCGCTGGGACTCACTGGTCGCCAACGGCCCGGCCTGGCACGACCGCTTTCCCGGGCTGAAATTCGAGGGCATTTCCCCCGAGGCCTTCCCGCCGAAAGAGCGCATGGCCGACTACTTCGAAGCCTACGTCGAGAAGTTACAGGCACCCGTGCGCACCGGCGTGGAAGTCCAGCGCGTGGAACGCCATGTGGGCCGCCCCGGCTTCAAAGTCACCACCTCCGCGGGCATCATCGAAGCCGCCAATGTGGTGGCCGCCACCGGCCCGTTCCAGCGCCCATCGATCCCCACCATCGTCCCGGCCACCGCGCCCGTGCACCAACTGCACTCCTCCACCTACAAAAACCCTGCGCAATTGCCCGAAGGCGCCGTGCTGGTGGTAGGCGCCGGCGCCTCCGGCTCGCAAATTGCCGAAGAGCTGCAAAAGGCCGGCAAAACCGTGTACCTCTCGGTGGGCGAACACTACCGCCCGCCCCGCGCGTACCGCGGCCGCGACTACTGCTGGTGGCTCGGCGCGCTGGGCCTGTGGGACGAAGTCAAAATTCAGCCGAAGAAAAAGCACGTGGCCTTTGCCGTCAGCGGCTACGAGGGCGGTAAGACCGTGGACTTCCGCCGCCTGGCGCACCAGGGCATCCACCTGGTCGGCGTCACGCGCGCGTGGAACGAGGGCGTGATGACCTTCGAACCGGGCCTGGCCGACAACGTGGCCGAAGGTGACCGCGCCTACTTTGATGTACTGCGCGACGCCGACGCCTACATCGAGGCCAACGGGTTGCCGTTCCCATTGGAGCCCGACGCCTGGAAATTGCTGCCCGACCCGGAATGCCTGGTTAACCCGACCCTCAGCCTGGACCTGGCCGAGGCCGGCGTGACCACCATCCTCTGGGCGACGGGCTTCAAGTTTGATTTCAGCTGGTTGAAGGTCGATGCGTTTGACGAAAAAGGCGAGCCGTTTCACAAGCGTGGGATTTCGGCGCAGAGCGGGATTTACTTCCTCGGCCTGCCCAATCTGGTGAACCGCGCGTCGTCGTTTATCTACGGGGTTTGGCACGACGCGAAGTACGTGGCCGACCATATTGTTTTGCAGAATGAGTACATGTCCTACACCAAGCCCTGAAACAGCAAAGTCCGAGGCGACAGCGCCTTGCTCCGTTGCCTACGCTTGCGTCAGAATCCGCCGGCTTGTGCGCTTGGGTGGGCGTCTCTAAGGTTGCTCGGTCGCTGAATACTCAGTGATCGGGTTTAGTAGCCCGAGCGATAACATAAAGTGCATGAGCCTCATCTGTCAGATGTTCTTGTCTGTGCTTGATGGTGGCTGTGTGCAGGGCGCCCTCGGGCGCGCCGGCTTTGTGTGTTTCCCCGGTCTACTAACCTGCGCACAGCTGCCACCCCATCGTTTAGTAGCGAAGAGGTGTTGGCCCTAATCAGGTACAACACACATGTTCAAAGTCACACCCAACCCTCCGAACGAGCCAGACCTGAAGCTGAACCAGGCGGCGCATCGCGCGATTGATCGCTATCTCAATCCAGAAACTGACTCACCATCGCCGCCAGGCTTGTTCTGCGTTGCCGCCGACGCCAGCAACGAAACCCTGATCACCAACAGCTACGAAACCTTCTCCTCAGTGACCGTCTTGCTGCTTGACCTGTCGGAGGACCTGACCGGGAAACAGCGCGACGTGGCGCTGGCGATTCACCAGTTGAGTGAGTTGGGGGTTTTGTTGATGGACAGGCTGATGGAGCGAGAGGCTGCTGTAGCGGGTAGCTGAGCTTTCAACTGCATGACCCGAATAAACAACCGGGCTTACTCGCGAACATGTCGGGCCGGCAAATATTGATGTCGACTGACCCGCCGCTTTCGCGGGCAAGCCCGCTCCCACAGGGGTTCTGCGCTTGACTGATGGGTAGTGGGGAACAGGCCACCTTTAAAGGCGTGACCTGCCGCCTGTTCTGTCTAACGCAACCGAATACACGGCAACCGATACCTCACCTCGACCAGCTGCACACCGCCCCTCTCAAGCGTGCGCTCACTGCCCGCCTCCTCAACACAGCCAGCCCGGCGATAAAACCGGACAGCCCTCTCATTACGGGCCAACACCCACAGCGTTACCTGTTCAAACCCCTGCTCAGCCAAATACTGTAAGCCCGCGTTCCACAACGCCAGCCCGACGCCCGTGTGCCAGTGCTCCGCGACCACGTAGATGGCCATCACTTCACCTACGTTCTGCGCAGCAGCATCCTCATCACGGCTGGCGCCGACGGATACCCAGCCGACTACCTGCTCGTTCACCTGCGCCACCCATACTGTTGATTCGCCCGATTCAATCGAGGCCATCCAAAATGACTCGCGCCGGGCCAACGTCGAGCTCAACGCACCCAAGTAGTCGGCGGGCATCAGCTCGCGATAGGCGTCCTGCCAACTGCTGATGTGCACCTGGGCAATCGCCCTGGCGTCTGCGGGTGAGGCGTGACGAATCATCGAAGCGTTCCTTGTTCGGATATCAAGGGGTTAGCGTAAGCCGGCCTCGATGACGATTTTGCGATGCACAGCCCCTCGTGCCATCCATACACACTACGGGCCAGTTACGCCGCGCGCCGTAAGGTGCTGACGGACGTAATAATTGTCGAATTCACTGCTTTCGACGAATTGGAAACCATGGCGGGTATAAAACCGGTTCGAGGCGCTTTCTTTGAGAGCACCCACTTTGATCGGCAGTGCAGCCGCGTCCGCTTCTTTGAAAATCTGAGCAAGCACCGCAGCACCTACCCCTGCCCCTTGCGCACTCGGCCTCACGTACAGGTGGTCGAGCACGAGTTGATCGGGATAGTGCTTGACCACGACAAAGCCGACCCGGTCTCCAGCCACCTCAATGTAACGGGTGTTGTGGGCTTCGAAGCCGCTGACAAAGCGCTCACGCGCCCGCACCGGATCAAACCGCCCGACACGCTCCAGACTGTCGCGCATCGCCTCGATTCGAATGGCAACCAAGTCGTCCAGGTCGCCGGGTTGAGTGAGGACTAACCTGACGGGGGCGTTTTGATCGCGTGTGATGGGCATGATGTTGCACTCTGTATAGGCGCAGGAGTAAGACCACGTTTATACGGTTTCCCGAAGCGTGGTCTACCTTGTTTTTTTTAAGCGCACCTCAGGCTCAGGCGCGCTCGGGCAACTTCCAGTTCGGCCGGATGAAGTGGCAGGTATAGCCATTGGGTATGCGCTCCAGATAATCCTGATGCTCCGGCTCCGCTTCCCAAAACGGCCCTGCGGGTTCTATCTCAGTCACCACACGGCCTGGCCACAACTTGGAGGCATCCACGTCGGCAGCAGTGTCTTCGGCGATGTCGCGTTGCTGTTCGCTCAGGTAATAAATCGCTGAACGATAGCTGGGACCAAGGTCATTGCCCTGGCGGTTAGGCGTGCTGGGGTCGTGGATCTGGAAAAAGAACTCGAGAATCTGCCGGTACGTGATCACCGCAGGATCAAACACGATCTCAATCGCTTCAGCATGATTGCCGTGGTTGCGATAAGTGGCATTCGGCACATCGCCGCCGGTGTAGCCGACTCGCGTGCTGAGTACGCCGGGGTAGCGCCGCAACAGGTCCTGCATGCCCCAGAAGCAGCCGCCGGCAAGGATTGCGGTTTCGGTTTGGTTGGTCATGGTCTGCCCTTGTGCTGAATGAGTACCGGGATAGTTATGGGGCTGCGCTGGGCAATAGCAAGGGTGAACGTCGGGTTGCGCTCGCCTCACTCATAAAACTCCCGGCCAGCAAAATGGCCGCACAGCGCTGCGCAGCCGTGAGGCAATGGTTCATACGCCCCTGCGCGCTGACATCCGCATGACTTCAAATTGCCGCCATTGCGTCATATTTCTGCAATGAAACCATGCGATTTTTGTCGGCGGAAATAGGACATAACAGCCAGTTCTAGCACGCTAAACCGCTGTTTTTATTATTGAAAATGGATTTTAAGGAAAGCCGATGTCGATGTTTTGTCAGATTATGGATAAATCTGAGAGTGGTGGGTGCGGGTGCAAGATCCCATCCAGCGTGTTAACGAAAATTCTGTCGCAAACTGCAGCAGCCAATACGGTGTCGGATGACAACGTGGTATTGGGCTTTGAGTCTTCTGACGATTGCGCCGTCTATGACGCAGGTGAAAAATACCTTTTATTCACCACCGATTTTTTCTCCCCGATAGTCAACGACCCTTATGTCTTCGGCCAATTGGCAGCCAGCAATGCTGTGAGCGATATCTTTGCTTCAGGCGGAAGTCCACTGATTGCCAACTCGATCATGGCGTTCGACCCGGAACTGATTTCGGCCGAGCAAGTAACGCAGATGATCCTGGGCGCCCAGTCGGTGATGAACAAGTTCAATGTGAGCATCGTCGGTGGCCATACGATCAAGAACAGCCAGCCCTTGTACGGTTTCTCGATCATTGGTGAGGTGGAAAAACACCGGCTGAAGAAAAACAACACCGCCAGGGCCGGAGATTTGCTGGTCATGACGCGTCCGATCGGTGTCGGCATCCTCGCCAATGCCCTGAAGACCGGCGTGATTGAGCAAGAGGATATTGCCGCGTCGACGCTTGCCCAGATCACCGGCGACAACGCGTTTGGCCGCACGCTGAGCGAAAGTCCTGAAGTCAGCAGTTTGACTGATATCACCGGGTTCGGCCTGATCGGCCATATCAGTGAGATGGTCGGGCTGGGGCAACTGGATGTTGACCTCGATACAAGCGGTCTGGTTTTTTATGACGGAACAGAGTCATTGGCAGTGGCGGTGACGTCGGCTGACAGCGGTATTTTTTCTAACCTAAAAAAGTACGCGCAGAACGTGGAGTACCTGGCTGATCTTCCCTTGGCTAGAAAGTTTCTGTTGCATGACCCGCAAACGAATGGCGGTTTGCTGTTCACGGTGAGTGCCGAAGGGTTTGAAACGAACCGTCGAGCGTGGCAGGCGCTTTGCCCTGATCTGATTGTTATCGGTCGGATGAAGGAAGGGACCGGCAAGATCAAGGTCTGCTGAGATGGTAGCCATGACAATCTACCCGGTGATGGTCGGTGTGGGCGTGATGGCGGGTTTCATGTCAGGTCTGTTCGGTATCGGCGGGGGCATCATCGTGACGCCCCTGTTGGTGCTGATTTACCCGATGTTGTCCGGTCAGAAACTGCCGATTGAAGTCGTGACGGGGCTGTCTTCCGCACAGGGCTTCTTTTCGTCCCTCGTGTCGTTCGCGCTGCACCGCATCAAGTTTCAGCCCGATTGGCGAGTGATCAGAAGCTTTGCCGTACCGATGGCTGTCGCCAACTTTTTTGCCTCGCTGAATGCTGATGCCTTCAGCGAAAACTTCATCCTGTTCGTCTTCGGCCTGCTGGGGTTGATGTCGTTGTTGGTCACGTACCTGTTCCGTAAACCGGTGGCCCTGTTGTGCAACCATCAATCGCTGTCGTTGCCACTGATTGGGTTGGTGCTGGGCGTATTGTGCGGCCTGGTTGGACAGGGTGGCGGGTTCATCTACTTGCCTGTGCTGATCAGCTTGTTTGGTCTGCAGATAAAACAGGCCATTTCGACCTCGGCGCTGATCGGTATCATCGGCGCAAGTGGGGCGTTATTCGGCAGAGTGGGTTCAACCATGGATTTTCTCGGCTACACCGGTGAGTTGGTACTGGGGATATTGGTGGGGGGTTTGCTCGGCGCCATGCTTTCTCATCGGTTGGACTCGAGGCACCTGAAACAGGCGCTGAATGCTTTCGTTTTGCTGTGCTCGCTCCAGCTCATGCTGCGCGTGCTTATTTGACCTGTGAGTCTCTGTTCGCATCTGCGAGCAGCATCTTGAATGACATAAAAAAAGAAAACCTGGAAGTGTTTGATATGGATATTGCTGTGGATGCAGTTTATGCCGACGTCTGTGGGTCGGCTCCGGTTTCAATGGGTGTGAGCAACATGCTTCAGGCGTTGTTTTCGACCCGCCAATGCGCCAACCCCAATGCCAATCACGCCCTGGGCGTTGCGTTGCTCGAACGCGTCGAACGGGCGCGTGGCAGCATCGCCAGCCTTTTGAACGTGGACGCCGACTGCCTGATTTTCAACAGCGGCTCCAGTGAGGGCTGTGCCCAGGTGTTTCATGGTTTTTTCGAACGCTACAAGCATGAGCAACCCTTGGTGTTGTACTCAGCGATCGAACACGCCTGCACCCTGCAGAACATAAACCGCTACGGCCTGGAAGGCCTGCAAGCCATAGCGATCGGGCATCAAATGAACGGACTGCTCGACACCGAACAATTGGAGCAGCTGCTGCGCGCCCATGCAGGTCGCCCGACATTGGTTTGCGTTATGGCCGTGCATAACGAAACCGGCGTGATTCAACCGATCGAAGACATCGCCCGACGAGTGAAGGCTGGAGGTGGTCTGCTGTTTTCGGACATGACCCAGGCCATCGGCAAAATCCCTGTGGACCTGCACGCATCCGGCGTTGATTTCGCCATTGCGTCAGGACACAAGTTCGGGGGCGTTGCCCGGTGCCGGTTTTCTGTACGCCAGAAGCCGCTACGGGTTGTCGCCATTGATCGTTGGCGGCGGCCAGGAAGGTGGGTTGCGCGGGGGTACTCAGAACTATCCGGGCATTCTTTCGATTGAAACCGCGTTGCAGGAGAAACAGCACACCTACGGCACCGGCAAAGTCGCGGTACAACAGAGCCGGGAAACGTTTGAACGTACGCTGCAAGCGATGCTGGGCGAAGTGGTCGTGATCGGTCAGCAAGCACCGCGTGTGCCTTGTGTGAGTTTTGTTGCATTGCCAGGGGTCAATACAAAAAAACTGCAGTGGGCCTTGAACACACAGTCGATCTACGTCACCGGTGGGTCGGCATGCTCGGACAAGAAACTGAGCCTGTCCAACACGGTTACACAACTGGGATATCCCGACCGGATCGCCGGGGCCACGGTGCGCATTTCCATCGACGAAGCACAGTGTCAATTCGCGTATGAGCGGATTCTGGAGGGCATCGCCCAAGCGCTGAAGCTGTCTTCGACTGTCCCGGCAGCTCACACTGTGACCCACGTGTTATGAGGGTGGTGACCTCAGGCTCGGCGTACCTGGACATCGACGCGTATGCCTGCTGCATTGCGTACGCCGAGCTGTTGAATCTCCAGGGCGTTGATGCTCGGGCCGTCAGTAGCGCCCCGCTCAATGTCAGCATCTCCAGGACCGTGCTCGGCTGGCAATCATCTCTGGACGATTACCGGCCGGGAGCGGGTGATGAGTTCGTGTTGGTGGATGTCTCCGACTACCACCATTTCGACCCGCTGGTGGTGCTTGAACAGGTGGTGGAAGTCATTGACCATCACCCAGGCTTTGAAAACTATTGGGCGCAGAAGCTCGGACCGGCGGCAGACATCCTGCCGATCGGCGCAGCGGCAACGCTGATTTTTCAGCGCTGGGAAGCGGCAGAGCTGTTGCCGCTGATCAGCGAAAAAAGTGCTGCGCTGCTGGCCACGGCCATTTTGGACAATACCCTGAATTTCACCGGGCAGTTGACCACCCAAGCGGATATCCGGGCGTATGAAGTCCTCGCAGGGCGGGCGAAACTGGAGGCCGACTGGCCCGAGCGGTATTTCTCCGAGTGCCAAGCCACTGTCGAATCAGACCTGATTGGCGCGTTGGCGGTTGATGTGAAGCGGCTGAAAGCCGAGAGCAACCTGCCGCAGGTTTTCGCGCAGCTGGCGGTATGGGATGCCAGTGCGCTCATCCGAACGCATCGTGCAGCGATCGGTGACTGGCTGGCGGCGCAGGGTGAAGACTGGCTGTTGAACGTCATCAGCATCCGCGAGTGCAAAAGCTACTTTCTGGCTGAGCCCTTGGTCAGCCAACAGAAGTTGAGCCATTTGCTGTCGATTGAATGGCAGGCCGCAATGGCGGTGCTGGAGCCCGCGCTGCTACGCAAGGAACTGTTGAAGCTGGGGTTGGCCGCGTCTGCGTTGTGAGTAAACCACAGCTGGTTTTGTAGTTGCGTCGAAGGGCTGCTTTTGGGCGACAGTAGCTGCTATGACACGCCACTTCCGGCCAAGCCAGTGAGCCACTTCAACCCTATCTGTGAGCAAAACCAAAACACCCCGCACTTCAACCAAAGGCGGGGCGTTCTCTCCAGCATCGGCGTGGCCACGGTCGACACTTAGGCTTCGACGGCGTGGGTCAGTGCGTCCATGCCGGTGGCGGCGCACAGGGCAATGCCCATTATGTTCACGGAGGGACTGGGAGCAGCGCTTCACCATTTCATGGGGGCGGCAGCAAAACCTGATTTGCGCAGACCCAGACCCGCACGGATGGTTATGATGCTTCGCTGATCGACAGCCCTCACCCACCCTACTGTGCAGGAAATGCAAAATGAGCATTGATTGGATCAACTTCACGCCTTGGACTTCATTAGGCGCAGGCGCCTTGATCGGACTTTCCGTCAGCGTGTTTGTTCTCGCCAATGGCCGAGTCGCAGGTATCAGCGGCTTGCTGGGAAGCGTGATGCGGTTTGGCAGTGAGGGCTGGGGCGAGAAAGCGTTGTTTCTTCTTGGCCTGGTGATTGCGCCATTGCTGTGGGGGCTGTTTAGCGTGTTGCCACAGATCGAGATCGCGGCACAGTGGCCGGCCTTGGTGATGGCGGGCCTGCTCGTCGGCTTGGGAACCCGGTACGGCTCCGGCTGTACCAGTGGTCACGGCGTGTGTGGAATCTCTCGATTGTCACCCCGCTCCCTGGTGGCGACCGTGTGCTTTATGACCGCCGGCTTTGCAACGGTGTACCTCATCCGCCATGTGCTGGGAGTTTGAAGCTGATGCTCAAGTTGACCGCATTTCTCGCCGGGCTGATCTTTGGCCTGGGCCTGCTCTTGGGCGGCATGGCCAACCCCGCCAAGGTGTTGGCGTTTCTCGATGTGGCCGGGGCCTGGGACCCGTCACTCGCCTTGGTGATGGTCGGGGCCATCACCGTGGCGGTTATCCCTATGAGTTGGGCACGCAAGAACAAGCTGTCCTTACTCGCGGCGCCCATGCAGTTACCTGTTAACCGGGAGTTGGACGTGCGCTTGATAGGGGGCAGCGTGGTGTTCGGTATTGGCTGGGGAATGGCGGGTATCTGCCCTGGGCCAGCGGTCGCCATTCTGTTTACCGGGCACTGGCAAATTCTCATCTTCGTAGTGGCGATGCTGGTGGGTATGTATGTGTTTTCCAGCCTGGAAGGCCGGCGCACGTCTTGATGGGGTTGAACCCGATTTTTATAGACTGGTAGATATCAGCCCTGACCCTATTCGCCGTTATCGAACCGCTGGGGTAAGCTTCGCGCCAGAGGCTTCCCCCAGCAAGGAGAATAGACGGCGATGGGCTTGTTCAGTCGATTGTTCGGCGATCGCTTCACACAACCCCCACCCGATGAACCACGGTTGAGCGATGCCGCGATTATGCGTGAGCTTTATCCATTCGGTGCGCAACTGAAAACGTTCACCCAGGCCCTGTTGGCGCGGCTGCCTGACAAGGAACGTGCGCGTCTCGTGAGAAGGGTGTCGCGCTATTACAACTTGGGTGAAGACCCGGCCACCGCGTTGGTCAGTGGTCTTTTGGACGCTGAGAAAGGCCAGTTACTCAATAATCTGGTTCTCATGGCCGTGGACGTGCACGGCTTCGATGATTTCAAGTACCTGGCACCGAAACTGGTTGAAGCCAGCGGTATTGACCAGGTTTATGCCTACAAGCTGGAAGAGACGCCATCACTGATGCAAGTGCTGATCGATTTCGATCAATGGCTGACCGGGTTCGGGAAGCGCTTTCTGCATGTGGATACAGTCGGCGCCGATTATGTGGGTTGCATCATTGAGCAAGACTGCGTCGAAAACCTGATCGCGCTGGCCAAGCAGGCTGGCATCGACGCACGGCTCGATCCCTTTTGAGACACGTTGGCTGACCGCTAATAAACCAGGCTGTGTGAAAACACCCGCCGAGCAGCTCAAAACCTGCGGTTTAAAACAGAGTAAAAACGGGGTCAGACCACGTTTTATAATAGTGGTCTGACCCTATTGTTCTCCTTTTATAATAGTGGTCTGACCCTGTTCTTCTCCTATTTTGCAGCCTCTCTTAAAGATTGCGGCAGGATGCGTTCAATACGCTTCTTTCTTACTCCGGCCGCTCGCCTGTGTTGACTATCAAGAATCCCTATAACTTCAGATAGCCATTTCTTTTCATTTTTTAACACGCTTTCCAACTCACCACCCTCATACCTTCGCTCCAAGGCTCTACTAATAGGCTGCCAGTTACATGCAGCCGACCCCATCCATTCCTGTACAAAATCGCTTGGCTCTATAGATGAAAGTATGTCAATTCGTGCATATATATTGTTGCCAGCAAAGGTTGGGCTCACTAGTTGCGCGAATTTAGCACCGTCCGTCCCGACCAATTTAAGAAGCTCTTGCGCAATTAAGGGAAAGAGTTTTTTGGTTGCATGAGCCCTAGCTATTACCAAATAATCATTAACACGACCAAAGTGCGACCTATAATTATCTTGAATCCAGAACATATACCCTTTGTAGCCATGAGAAAACTCACCACCCCATGCATTACTGCTATTAATATCCGGTATAAGTTCATCTTTAGCAAGAAGCTCATCTATATACTTCTTACAATCGATTTCAGTTTGAGCAAAGTCTTCTGAAATAACCTCCATATCAGAAAGAAGAAACCGAAGTGCAAACAAGTGAAGAATTTCGCCGGGATCCTTGATTTCTCGAGTATCAAACTGCTCTTTAAGTTTTGTAGCGGCCACTGTAGACTGCGCGTCGTCGACTTCGTCAAACTTCATAAATACGAGCCATGCAGGCAGGTCTTCAACTTTCACAAAATAAAGGCTTTCGTCTAGCGATTCTTGTATCTCAGCTCCAATATAATTGCCTTTCACCAACATATTTATAAGAGGTTGATCTTTGATAATCTGATTACCTAAATCGATAACTCCATATCTATTATTGGCAGCAAATATATTTGGTATATCTGTATTTTTATTATCCCTGGCTCGCTGTACCTGGAAGCGAATTATCGACTGGCTGCGCTCAATGAGATCTTTTTCTTTCAATCTACCCGATCTTACCTCCAGGCTTAATGCCAAAAACAACAAGCTAATTTCTCGTACCGCAGCATTATTAGACCTGTGATCTTCTGAGAGTGACTTGAATAGTCGCCCCAAATCTTCCAACGTGTGTTTAAGTATTCGGAGCGAGTGCGTATCTGATTGAAGGAAAACTTCAAGAATCTCCTCCTTCATCCCTTTTATTAAAATTTTAGTTTCTGAGTTTTGGATTGCATCAGTAAAGCTGTCGAACGCATCCGATATCTGAGGGACCACCGCTATAGTCTGTCCGAATACTTTTTCTTTTCTGCCTTGTAGATCCTCTGATATTTTTTCGTCGTGTGCAATCACTACAACCCGGCATTCGTGATGCTCAACATACTTATTGAAGACACCAAGGAGGTCATTTAAATTTACGCTACTTCTCTCCAGATCATCAAATACCAAAATTCGATCAGCAACTACTTGCTCTCGCAAAAAAGCGCTTGCTATTCCTGACACTAAACCGCCTATGTTAACACTTGCGAATGGCACTGTAAGTTCAGTACCATCAGTCGATTTTGCAGCGCCACGAGCAAACGCTTTCACGGGGAACATTTTTGCATAAACAGCAGAATAAATTTCTTCTACGCTTTGAGTACCGAATAGGCTCACATAGTAAATATCTGCTGGCGTTAGTATTTTTTTTATTTGGTGTGTTTTTCCAGAACCCCAATCTCCAGTAATCAAAACTGCATAGCCAGGATTTACTAGTTGTTTGTAATAATCCAAATATTTCCCAAGGTGTGAATCTCCACTATAAGAGGCGTGACTAGTTGACTCTTTAGCTTCTCTGATCATGACGATAGCCTTCTCGACTGATGAACATTACCGGCGGTTG
The DNA here is from genome assembly GCF_049896685.1 of Pseudomonas sp. TWRC1-2. NCBI lineage: Bacteria > Pseudomonadati > Pseudomonadota > Gammaproteobacteria > Pseudomonadales > Pseudomonadaceae > Pseudomonas > Pseudomonas sp. TWRC1-2. Next base: position 219,647 of record NZ_JAFCUU010000002.1, read on the forward strand.
AATTGGCACGTATTTTATCGAGCAAAACAAAACTTAAAGCCAAACACTAAACTATAAAAACATGAACTCATTATGGTTTCTGGCATTTGTACTAAGTGTCACTCAGAATTGAAAGCATAGCAGCCTCGCTAAGCCTAGCTTCAAGACTGGGATAGGCGCCCGTAACGAGTGGCAGGTCCTAGTCGATTGTAGGCAATCTGGGTCACCGGGCCCACACGACATAATCTTGGGGTCCGCTATTGACCGATTGCTGCCCCTCCGTAAAGGACAGCTTTGGGTCGAGAACAGCCTATCTCGCAGCGCATACCACCATAAGCCAACAGCCCCCGTGAAGCCAAAGCACCTCGACCAGATAGCAAACGCTTCACACCTATAACTCTGGTAAAAGCACGCCAATCAAACCCCATCTTCCCGGAATCTCGCCATGCCGCGCCTCTTCCCCCTTCTGCTCTTGCTTCTACCCAGCCTGGCCCACGCCCTCCCCGCCCTGAAAGACACCACGCTCTACACCACCACCGTCCACGACTGCGAGGACGTTAACCTGGCCACCTGGCAGCACCCCACCCGCACGTTGCTGGAGAAGAACAACTTCCAGCTCGAACGCATCCAGCTGTGCAACGGCGACCATTACCCGATTTTCCAGGTGCAAGCGCCCTACGACCCACGCGGTCAGACCAAGGATTTTTTCCTGCCGTTGTATGAGCACATGCGCAAGGCCAACGGTAAATGGCCTTACGCGTTGGTCGACAGCAGCGACGCGGTGGTGGTGTACGTCAGCTACCCGAAAGACGATGAGATCTCCCTGGATTACGAGGGTTTCGAAGCGCCGTAGAAGCGCGTTTCAATCATTGCAGGCGGCCCGGTAAGGGATGCATTGCGAGGGCATTTCAGGTAATGATGCGCCACCCGAATCAAGGACGATAAAAACAATGAAAGCCGCGCTGCGCGCCCTGTTCCTGCTGTGCCTGTCCACGCCCGCCTTCGCGGCCGAAAGCCCGGTGGGTTTCAAGACCGCCACGCTGCCCGATGCCACACACCAGCGCCCGCTGGAACTGGTGGTCTGGTACCCCGCCGCCACCACAGCCCAACCCGAGCTGATCGCCGACAACTCGGTGTTCATCGGCGCCCTCGCCGTGCCCGACGCGCCACCGGCTGCCGGCGAGCATCCGTTGGTGGTGCTGTCCCACGGCTACGGCGGCAATTGGGGTAAACAGGTGTGGCTGGCCAGTGCCTTGGCGCACGAAGGTTATATCGTGGCCGCGGTCAATCACCCCGGCACCACCACCAAAGACCGCAGCCCGCGAGCCGCCGCGCAACTGTGGCAGCGCCCGGCCGACCTGAGCCGCGCTATCGACGCGGTCTTGGCTCAGCCGCAGCAATTTGGCGCGGTCGCGCCTACCCGGATTGCTGCGGTGGGCCACTCCCTCGGCGGCTGGACCGTGATGGAAATCGCCGGGGCACGCTTCGACCCCGATCTGTTCAGCCGCGACTGCGCAGAACACCCGAAGTTGGGCGGCTGCATCGGCTACCAGCAGATGAACCCCGCCGCCACGCCCGCCGGCAAGGCCCAGTTGGCCGCTGACTTGAGCGACAAACGCATCACCGCCGTAGTGTCACTGGACCTGGGCCTGTCGCGAGGCTTCACCAGCGCCAGCCTGGCCGCACTGCCGGTGCCGGCGCTGGTGATCGCCGGGGGCGTGCCAACCGAGGACATGTCGCCTGAATTGGAATCCGCCGACATGGTCAAGCGCATGCCAACACCCTCCACGCAGTACGTGGAGATCAGCGACGCCACGCACTTCAGCTTTATGTCGATCTGCAAGCCGGGTGGCATGGCATTGATTGAAGAAAGCTCGCCGGGCGATGGCATGATTTGCCGGGATGGCGAAGGGGCGCGGCCACGGGCGGTGATCCAGCAGCAAGTGGTGGCGCTGATTACTGGGTTTCTGGCACGGCCCATTCACCCTTAACCAAGACGGTTGGACAGGCAATGAATAGCCCAATCAATCTGCTCTTCGTGTGCAGCCGCAACCAGTGGCGTAGCCCTACCGCAGAGGCCATCTGGCGCCGTCGCCCCGGCTTCAATGCGCGCTCGGCGGGCACCAGCCCGAATGCGCGCAAAACCATCGGCGCCGCGGATATTCGATGGGCAGATGTCATCTTCGTCATGGAGCGTAAACACCTGCATCGCCTGCAGGCAGACTACGCGCGGTTGCTTGAACACAAGCCGCTTTACTGCCTGGATATTCCGGATGACTTTCGCTACATGGACCCTGAACTGATGGAGCTGCTTGAAGACACCGTCGCGCCTTATCTCAACACCTAGGCGTGGTGCACTGGCCCAACCTATGCAACAGCCGTGGCCCGGTCACCTCGCAGCGCCGGGCCGTGTGAAGCGTGATCAGAACGGTTTAGTCGGCAAGTACTTACCATCCAGGGTGATCACCGCGCGCGAGCCACCGTCCGGGTCTTCGACTTTTTTGACGTCGAGCTTGAAGTTGATCGCGCTGATGATGCCGTCGCCAAACTTCTCGTGAACCAGTGCCTTGAGCGTGGTGCCGTAGACCTGAATCATTTCGTAGAAGCGGTAGATGGTCGGGTCGGTCGGGACGCCGTTGCCGATGCTGCCGCGCACGGGGATGGTTTGCAGCAGCAGCACGGCGTCCGCGTCGAGGCCCAGGGTGTCGGCAACGGTTTGGGCGGCGTCGGCCGGCAGTGGGTGCTGGCCGAGCAAGGCGGCGGTGACGAAGGCTTCGTGCAGGCCGGTGCCTTCGGCGATCTGGGCGAACGACAGGTCTTTGCGGGCCTTGGCCAGCAGGATGACGTCGGTCAGGGCAAGGCGAGTGTTCTGGCTGATTTGTGACTGGATCATGGGGTTATCTCCGTGGTTAAAACTGTGGGTAAAACGGCTGATGGGGAAAGCGCCAACGCTCAACTGTGCGAGCTGGCTTGTCGGATCGCCGCACCGCTGCGATGCAGACACCTCGGTGTCTCAGGCAGGGTAATCGGCCAGCAGCACATATGTGCCGGTGCGGCTATCGAAGGCCTGGATACAGCCGCTTTCGATGTCGTAGACCCAGCCATGCAGGGTCACGCGCTTCTCTTCGAGGGCCAGGCGCACCGAGGGATGCGTCTGGATATTGGCTAATTGCGCGATCACATTTTCGCGGACCATGGAGGCGACTTTGGCGGGCTGGTCGACATGCTGGCGAGCCTCGTTGACCACCCGGCCGGAGTCGGCGTAGCGCAGCCAGCTGGCCACGGCGGGCATGTGGTCCAGGCATTTGCAGGTGGCGATGGCAGTCATGGCGCCGCAATCGGAATGCCCGCAGATCACGATGTCGCGAACCTGCAAGGCTGCGACGGCGTACTCCACTGACGCCGACACGCCGCCCGGCTCCGGGCCGTAAGACGGCACGATATTGCCGGCGTTGCGGATGACAAACAGCTCGCCCGGTTCACGCTGCGTGACCAGCTCGGGCACCAGGCGGCTGTCGGAGCAGGAGATGAACAGCGCCCGCGGGCTTTGCTGGTTGGCCAGGTCTTTGAACAAGCCGGCGCGCTCGGGGAAGGCGCTGCGCTGGAATTTCAGGAAACCGTCGATGATGTCTTGCATGGGTAACTCCTTTGAATCGCGATGCGATGGAGCAAAGGTTACGTAGCCCGTGCAATAAGGTAAAAGTCTCATATATGATCCGGAACATTAGATAATCTTATGAGTACAAACATGCTGGCACGTCATATCCAGTACTTCCTGGCCGTTGCAGAACACCAAGGCTTTACCAAAGCGGCGGCTGCCCTGCATGTCTCGCAACCGGCGCTGTCGCAGCAAGTGCGGCAGTTGGAGGAGAGCCTCGGTGCACAGTTGTTTGATCGATCCGGCCGCCAGACGCGCCTGACCGACGCCGGTGAGGTGTACCTGCGTTATGCGCTGCGGGCGGCTCAGGAGCTGCAGCAAGGCAAGCGCGCGATCCATGACGTGGGCGATCTGAGCCGCGGGACGCTGCGGATTGCCGTCACGCCGACGTTCACCACCTACCTGGTGGGGCCGCTGGTGGAGGCCTTTCACGGCCGCTATCCAAACATCACGCTGAACCTGCGTGAGGTCGCCCAGGAACAGATGGAAAACCTCCTGCTGGCGGACGAACTGGATGTGGGGATTGCGTTTGATGAGGTCCACGCGCCCGACATCGACGCCACGCCCCTGCTGGTCGAAACCCTTGCGCTGGTCGTCGGAAAGCAGCACCCGCGGGCTAAGGAACGGGTTATTGGGCTGGAGGCGTTGAATGGCGAATCACTGATTTTGCTGGGCAAGGAATTCGCCACCCGCGAGCAGATTGACCGCTATTGCAGCACGCACGGCATTCGCCCACGCGTGGTGATGGAAGCCAATGTGATTGGCGCGCTGATTGAGGTGGTGCGCCGGACCACACTGTCGACGCTGTTACCGGCGGCGATTGCACGGGCGCACCCGCAGTTGGTGGCGATTGAGCTGGGGCCGCAGCGGTTGCAGCGCACCGCCGTGTTGATGCAGCGCAAAGGGGGTTATCAGCCGGCGGCGGCGCGGGCGTTTTTGGCGTTGGCCAGGGACGTCGCCGAGGGGCTGACCTGACAGGGCAAACGTGCCTACTTACCAGGCCCCCAAACAATGGCCTGAGCCACCACGACGTACTCACCGTTGAAGGTGGCCGCTGGCGAGCCATATAACTGATAACCCAGCGCGAGGGCTTCAGAGACGCGGTGACAAAACGCGGCGTCATCCTTGCCCGTCAGTAGCCGGTAAACAGGTAATCCATTGGGCGGCGTGGTTTGCATGGTGTGGTTTTCCTGGTCGACATGAAAGTATCAGGCCCGAACGCATCGTACGGCCCGTGAACGAACCGACAGCAGCATCCATGATTTCCTGCTTCGGCTCAAATCTGCCAATCCGATAAGCACAGCGCTCGTCAGGAATGTTAAGGCTGTACGGCTTGATCATGGGTGGCTGCCGTTGAGTTCCGTATCACATCGCCTTGAGTAATACTGGACCGGCACCAGCCCCGATGTATTCCCCGTATAACCTGGTCGAGTAGCGCGAGTGGTCATGGATAGAACTAAACACAGCGCTTTCGCCTATCAGGCGGTGTACCGCTACCTGGTCGAGTTGATCGACGCCGGCCCGCCAGACGGCGAACGCAAACTGCCGTCTCTGCGCCAACTGGCCGAGCGCCTGGGTGTGTCGGTGTCGACCACCCAAGCCTGCTCGACCATGTGTTTATCGGCTCGGACTTGCACAGCGTGCTGGACGCAGCGCTCAACGCGCTGGACCTCGCCGGCACGGTGGCGTTGGTGGAGTCGCCGTGTTCGTGGGCGATCCTGCGTCAGCTGCAGGCGGCGAATATCCGGGTGATCGAGTTGCACCTGGATGCGCACGGGCGGTTCGACCTGGCCGCGCTGGAAGGATTATTGCAGCGCGCGCCGATTCGATTGGCAGTGCTGTCGTCGACGGTGAATATTCCCCAGGGGGGCGTGATGCCTGCGCTGGACAAACAGCAAATTTGCCGCTGGCTGGCAGAGCGGGATATCTGGCTGTTCGAAAACGACACCTACGGCGAGTTGTATTTCGAGCCGCAACCGGCGCGCTATCGCGACTTCGCCGACCCGCAGAAGCTGTTGGTGTTTTCGACCTTCGACAAAGTCATCGGCTCGGAAGCGCCCTATGGGTACGTACTGAGTCGCGGGCAAGGCTCGCAGTTGCAGCGAGAGTTTCTCAAGCGCGGGTTCCGCCTGTCGCCTATCCGTCAGAAGGCGATCGCCAAACTGTTCACGTCCAAGCGCATCGACCCACATTTGAAAGCGCTGCGGGCACTGCTGCTGGAGCGCATGACCCAACTCGGCGCGCTGCTGAGTGAACAAGATCAGTGGCAGGTACGCCGCCCCCACGGCGGCGCGAGTTTCTGGCTTGAGGCTTCGCCCGCCGTCGACATGCGCAGGGTATTCGAGCGTCTGCGCGCCGAGCGCATCGTCATTGCGCCCGGCGAGCTGTTCAGTCAGCAAGGCGCCTGGCGCCATCACCTACGCCTGAGCTACACCCTCGACTGGGGCAAGGATATCGCCCAGGCCGTAAACCTGCTGGCCCAGGCGATGCGTCAAAGCCCGTAGCAATGCCGCGCCTCGGGGAATCGCCCGTGGCGTACGTCATCGGCAAAGCGCTCGCAGGCATCGCGAATCACCGCGCCGACATCCGCGTACTGTTTGACGAAACGTGGCAGGTGCTCACCGCCCAGGCCCAGCACGTCTTCGGTGACCAACACCGGCCGTCGCAGGCGGGCGAGGCGCCGATGCCGATCGTCGGCATTTTCGCGTCCTGGGTGATCTGCCGGGCCACACCTTCGGCCACGCCTTCCAGCAGCAGGCTGAAAGCGCCCGCCTCCAGGTTGGCACGCGCATCTTCAGCGATCACCGCAGCGGTTTGAATCGTGAGCCCTTGCGCCTTGAAGCCGCCCATCACATTCACAAACTGCGGCATCAGCCCCACATGGGCCATCACCGGAATGCCGCGCGCCACCAGAAACTCAACCGTGCTGGCCAGCGCCAGGTTGGCTTCCAGCTTGACCGCATCGCAACCGGTGCGCGCCAACACCTGGGCGCAGTTGCGAAACGCCTGCGCGTGGGATTCCTGGTAGCTGCCAAACGGCATGTCGGCGATGACACAGGCCAGGCGCGTGCTATCGACCACCGCGCGAGTGTGGCCGATGATTTCTTCGAGCTGCATGCTCAAGGTTGAAGGCCGGCCATAGCCGACCATGGCCGTGGAATCACCGACCAGAATGAAGTCGACCAACGGGTCGATCAGCTTGGCAATGGCGCTGGAATACGCCGTCAGGGAGACGATTTTCTGCTGGCCTTTCATCGCGACCAGTTGCGGGACGGTGGTGCGTTGGGTGCGGGTATGCGTGCTCATCAAATGGCTTCCGTTTGCGCTGAATACCCGGCCTGATTATTGGCAAAACACCCGGTGATTCAATGCACAGATCGGCGCTGAAAAGCGACCCAGATGCCAAGACGTTCCGTTGTGGCGAGGGCCGTTGCGCGTTCGCCAACAGCACCGGGGTCACGCAGAGGGGTTTATTTGCCCTCGATCAACCGCAGCGCCAACGGCGCGCTGAACGTGCCGGCCGCCGGCCCACCATGGCAGTCGGCGATGGGCGAAGAGGCGCCGTCCGAGTTGCCCGGCAGCTTGATCCACAGCGCCAGCAGGTTGGGCATGACGACGCGCGGCAGCATGCCCAGCTTGCGCGCAGGCGGGTTGCACCAGTCGCCACGGACGGCGCCGTTGCCGTTGCGGCTGGTGTCGACGACCACGGCCTTTGTGTAGGCGTGATTGGCAAAGAGCCTGGCGTTGATCCGGTCGGCGTAGTCACGGGATTGATCGAGCGTGTAGAAATTGGAGACGTTCAGCGCAAAACCGCGTGCGTTTTTTATCCCGGCCGCATGCAGGGTATCGGCCATCTGCGCGGCGGGCTTCCAGTGCGCGTTACCAGCGTCCAGGTACACATCGGCCTGGGGCGCGCGTTGCTTGAAACCTGAGACTGCGTAGTTGAACAGCGCCAGGCGCTCGTCTCGCTGAGACTGGCTGAGGCACTGCATGTCCGGCAAGGCGTCGGGCTCCAGGATGATGATCGCCGGTTTGCGGCGAACGCCGTTGATCAGGTGGTCGATCCAGGCGCGATACGCTGCCGCATCGGCCGCGCCGCCTGCAGAGGCGCCGCCGCTGCAGTCACGGTGCGGCAGGTTGTAGGCGACCAGAATCGGTGTGGCGCGGGCCGTGGCGGCGGCGGATACGTAGCGGTGCACACGCGGCTCAAGTTGATCGCTGCCCTGGCTGCTGCCGGTCAGCCACAGGGCACTCGGCACCTGGGCAATGGCAACACGGATGGTTGCCGCGTCGGGCGCCTGCGGGTTGTGTTTTACCCACTGGGCAGCGTTCGATTCGGGATTGATGTAGAAGGCGTCGCCGGCGTGGGCAGCCGGTAGCACCGATAACAACACCAGACTGGCAACGCCAACGATGAACCTGAGCACGTATCGACTCCACAAGGCCGGGGCCTGACGCACTGCCTCAAACTGATATCATGCGATCAATTACCCGCTGAGTAGCACACCATGAACCGCCAGAAAAAACTGCAGCAGCTCTTCAAGGCCAAAGCGAAAAAGGCCAGCGCCAAATTGGCCCCCAAGAGCAAAGATAAATACATCAGCAAAGCCGACCGCGCCAAACTCGAAGCGCAGGCCGATCAAGCGTCAACCACTGCCACCGACACGCCCGGCTGAAGGCGTCCCCGCTTCATATTTGCCCCAGATACGCCGCAGATGCCGCGCCGAACCAAAGCCCGCGCGCTCGGCGACGGTTTCCATGTCCAGGGTCGACTCAACCAGTAATTCACGCGCCACGGTTAAACGCAGGGTGTGCAGATAATCCAGCGGACTGATGCCGACGTGTTCGTGAAACAGTCGCGCCAGGTGCCGGCTGCTGGTGCAAGCCAGGCTGGCCATACGCGTGACGGTCCACGGCTCACACGGGGCTGCGGCGACGGCGTCCTGCACCCGATGCACGGCGGGATGCAGGTGATTGCGCCCGGCGATCCAGGCCGACAGCTGTGGATCGGCACCGCTGCGCCGCATGTACACCACCATGTCCCGCGCAACCGCGCAGGCCAGTCGCGGCCCGGCCAGCTCGGCAACCCAATGCAGCATCAGGTCGATGCCGGCGGTGACGCCGGCGCTGCAACTGATGTTGCCATCGGTGACGTACAAGCGGTTTTCCAGTACTCGAGCCTTGGGCGCCAGGGTTTGCAAAGCGGCGCACAGCGCGTGGTGCGTGGTGCATTGGCGTCCGTCCAGCAGCCCGGCGCGGGCGGCGCTCAAGGCGCCCGCACAGACGCAGACCAGTTTCTCGCCGGACGGCGCGAACACCGCTTGCAGCCACTGGGTCAGCACGCTGCTGGCCGAGTCAAATGCCTGCAGACCCGCCTTGCTGACCTTCGACGTGGAGCCCACCAATACCACCAGCGTGCCCGGCGCCAGGGTTGGCGGAAGCGGCGCCAACCCGGTCAGGGGCAAGCCGATGGACGTTTGCAGCGTTTCAACCGGGCTGACGTACTGCAAGTCGAACTCAACGGCCGTCGAGTCCTCGACCTGAGCGGCCAGGCGCAGCACTTCGGCGGGACCGGCCAGGTCCAGCATCAGCACGTTGGGCAGCAGCACAAACAGCACCGGCACGCTCACGGGGTCAATCCTCCAATGCCTGGGCGACCGTGACGATGCGCGCAAAGCGGCCTTCCAGCACCAACTCCGTACGCTCGCGTATTTCGGCTGCGGTATAGACCCGGCCGCTGCGCGCGTGGGTCATCGGGAAGGTCAACGTCGCTTCGCTGACAAAATCCACACTCAGGCCACTGTCCGACGCCTGCCGCGTGGTGGTTTCACAGCACTGTTCGGTGCGGATGCCGCTGATGATCACTGTGGTCACTCCCATTTCCGTGAGCCGCGCCGCCAAGGGCGTGCCGGCGAACGCGCTGTGAAAGCGCTTGTGAATGACCCGGTCAGGGTTGATCGACAATTCGCTCAATGCCCGAACATTGCCCGAGGCCAGCGAAAAATGCCCCTGGTCTTCCACATGGAAGACTTGTATCACCGGGATGCCCTGTTGAACACACCCATCAATGAGGGCCTGCTGCTTTTCCAGGTAACCCGGCAGGTCATTTTCGGACCAGTAGCTTGAATGGCGGAACGAATGCTGGGCATCAATAACAATAAGGGCTTTGCGGCTCATGAGGTGTCCTGTTGGCGTGCAGTTCAGTGAATGATGCAAGCCATACTAGGCAGTGCGGCAGGTGAGCAACAGGCACGTGCCGGACCACTTGAGGACGTATTCGGACATCCACTGTCAGCGACGCAAAGCACCTTGCGAGGTTTCACGCAGGGTGGTCAAGGCAATCAACGCACAGACCGCCGCGCCGGCCATGAAAAACCCCGGGATCAGCAAATTGCCGGTCGAGCCGATCAGTGATGTGACGATATAAGGCGTGATCCCGCCGCCCAGGATGGCGCCCAGATTGATGCTGATGGCCATGCCGGTGTAACGAACCCGAGTGGGAAACTGCTCGGCATAGGTCGGGTAGCCCACCGACTGGATCACCGGCATCGGCAGCGTCGCCACAAAAAACGCCAGGACCGCGATGAACAGGCTGCTGTTGTTCATCAACACCATCATCGGAATCACCAGCACCGCATAACCGACAAAGCCGATGGCCAGGGCTTTCTTGCGCCCGATGCGATCCGACAGCCCGCCCCAGAACGGCATCAGCGCGGCCATGCACAGGCTGACGCCGGCGATGACCCAATAGATCTTGGACTTCTCGAAATGCAGGTAGGTGGTCAGGTAGATGTTCATGAACACCAGGCCGATGTAGTAGCCGGCGTTCTGTGCAAAGGCGAACACCACCACGCGCAGCACCGCCGGCAGGTTCTGCGTGAGCACCTCCTTGACCGGCGCGGTGGGCGGCTTTTCCACCGCGAGAAAGGCTTTGAACTCAGGCGTCTCCTCGACGTTGTGGCGCATGATGCACGAGAAGATCACCAACGGAATCGCCAGGAAAAACGGGATACGCCAGGCCCAGGCTTGCAGCTGCTGTGCATCGACCAGGCCGGTGGTGATGCCGCAGATGATCGCTGCCATCGACCCGCCAATCGCAACACCCACCGGCGTGAAGGCACCGTAGAAGCCACGGCGGCCCCTGGGTGAAGACTCGGCCAGAAAGGCCGCAGCGCCGATCACCTCACCGCCGGCGAAAAAGCCCTGCGCCAGCCGGATCAGCACCAGCAGGATCGGCGCAGCAATCCCCACGTGGGCCGCCGTCGGCAACAGCCCGATCATCGCGGTCGCGGTGCCCATTCCGATGACGGTGCTCAGCAATACTTTGCGCCGACCGATGCGGTCCGCCAGCCGCCCGAGCAGAATGCCGCCCAACGGCCGGATCAAGAACGCACTGCCAAACACCGCCAACGTGGCCAGCAGCGCGGCGGCGGCGTTATCACTGGGGAAAAACAACGGCGCGATAATCGTCGCCATAAAGCCGTACACACCGAACTCGTAATACTCCACCGCAGTGCCCGTCGCGGCAGCGATGGCTGCCCGCTTGGCGATCCTGGTGGCGCTGCTGTCAGCGGTCTTGTCGAACTCGCCCAAACGCGGCGATGGGATGGGAGTAGCGATCACGCGAGACATAAACACCTTCCACTCTGACCGTTGGTCATTTGAGTTATTGAGGTGGACAGTTCCACCCAGAAGTAAACCCGTCAGGTTGCGAGGGGTTTTAATGCTCGACAGTTAAAAGTTTGAACGTGGGCTTAATCATCTAGCGCTCCTGTTTTTATTATCGGTAGCGACGGCTTTTGCTCAGTGGGCGGCCTCCAGTCGTTGCAGCGCGTGTGCACGCGCCACGAACAACGCTTGAGCCGTGGGTAAATCAATCAGCGAGAATCGAATGTCATCGCCGGGCATCAGTTGCGCCAGCTTGGGTAAATCCACACTGGCCACCTGGGCGATGCGCGGGTAGCCACCGGTGGTTTGCCGGTCTGCCATCAGCACAATCGGCTGGCCGCCGGCGGGCACTTGCACGGTGCCGAATGCCACGCTTTCGGAAAGCAGCTGGCGCGGCTGCGTCAGGTCCAGCGCGGCGCCGTCCAATCGATACCCCATGCGATCCGAGGCAGCGGTCAGCTGATAGGGCTCATGCAGGAAGTCATGGCGAGCCGTTTCGGTGAAGTCGGCCCATTCGCGCCCCGGCAGCACCCGAATGCAAGCTGGACGTGTCGGCGCGCCAAGCCGCCAGCCCGCAGGAATATTCAACCGCACGGGGTTTGCGAACGATGAGCAAATGGGGATCACATCGCCGGCTTGCAGTGCGCGCCCCGACAGCCCGCCAAACCCTCCCCGGCTATACGTGCTGGCGCTGTTCATCACCGGCGTGAGCAGATAACCGCCGGCCACGGCCAGATAGGCCCGCGCGCCGTACTCACGCTTCTCGAAGCCAAGCATCGCGCCCGGTTTGACGCGCACGGCGTGCCCCGGTTGCAGCGCAACACCGTCCAGGCGCGCGCCCAGGTCTGCCCCGGCCAGGGCGATCAGCGCCTGTGCCTGAAAGCACAAGACCGGGCCTTGAAGGGTGATTTCCAGGGTTGCAGCAGTGGTCGGGTTGCCCACCAACAGGTTGGCCAGCGCATGCGCGTCCTGGTCCATGGCGCCGTTGACCGGCACGCCCCAATGCTGGAAGCCCACGCGGCCGGTGTCTTGAAAGGTGGAAAACAGACCGGGCCTGAGCACTTTGATGGTCATCGCTGCGCTCCGGCCAGTTGTTCAAATTCACGGGCGGTGATGGGCACGAAGCGCACCTGATCGCCACCGCTCAACAGGCACGGCGGCTGATTGGCCGGCGAAAACATCGACAACGGTGTGCGGCCCACAATGTTCCAGCCACCCGGCAAATCAGCGGGGTAAATCACGCTCTGACAATTGGCCAGGCCGACGCTGCCGCGCGTGACCTGCGTGCGCGGTACGGCGCGGCGCGCCAGTTTCAGCGCAGGCTCGTGCATGCCGATATAGGGATGGCCCGGTGCGAAACCCACCATCAGCACATCGACCCACTGCCCGCTGTGTGCTGCGATGACTTCGCTGGGTGTGATGGCGCAGGCGTTGGCGATGTCCAGCAGATCCGGCGCGTAGTCGCCCTCATAGCACACCGGGATTTCCAGGCGCTTTGGCGTGATGCGCGCCAGGTGGTGCTGTTGTGTCAGGGCGTTTTCCAACACCTGGGCAATTGCGTCGTAGGGCACTGATCCGGGGTACAGCCTGGCGATGATAGGCGGGGCATAATGCACGCCCACGGACACCATCGCCGGGATCACATCGGTCACGCCGCCAAGCAACCCGCGCGCCAACAGGTCATGCAGCGTGGCGCTGAATGCCACCGCACGGCGGTTGGCCGGCGCGCTGAACAGCGTTGCAAACACCACCACGATGCAGCCGTCGCCACACGGCTCGAACTGCCAGCGCTGTTCGGCACGCACAGGCCGAAAATCACAGTCAACGTCAGACATCACGTCACTTCTCTCATGCGGCAGGCATGCAGCTTCACGTCTTATTGACGCCGTCGCTCGGGTGGCGACGGTCGCGCGGATGACAACTACTTGGCGAACAACTGGCTCATGTCCTTGAACGCCTTGAACTCCAGCGCGTTGCCGCACGGGTCAAACAGGAACATGGTGGCTTGCTCGCCGACCTGGCCCTGAAAGCGGATGTAGGGTTCGATCACAAACCGGGTTTCACGCGCTCTGAGCCGATCGGCCAGGGCTTCCCATTGGTCCCAGTGCAGGATGATGCCGAAATGCGGGACCGGTACGTCGTGACCATCGACAGGGTTGGAGTGCACCGATGCCTGGGATTGAGTCTTGGGGTGTTCGTGGATGACCAACTGGTGACCGTAAAAGTCGAAATCGACCCATTGCGCGCTGGAGCGACCTTCGCGAAGGCCAAACACGTCGCCGTAGAAATGGCGGGCGGCGGCGAGGTCGTAGACGGGAATAGCTAAATGAAAGGGCGAAAGGCTCACGGTGGCTACCTGCGGGTTCTGTTATTCAGAACCCGATTCTTCACCAGAAAGACCGTGCGATAAAGCGCATATCTTTCGTCCTGAGCCTCAATTTTTTCGATGCTCGCGCCCTACTTCGGCGCACCGAGCACTTCCATGATGCACGCCCTGAATAACGCGAAGAGCGGCAGTTGGCGCTGGGTGTACTTGGTGAGCAAGACGATTTCGCGATGGAAAGTCAGCTCGTCCAATCGCAAAACCCGCACGTCGCTGCCGTGTTCCAGCCACAAGCCGGCCAGTGGCACCAGGGACACGCCGAGGCCGCTGCGGACCATCTTGACGATGGCGTCCAACTCATCAAGCTCCAGCGCCTGCTGCGTCTGAATCTTTTGCTCCTTGAGAAACTGCGTGACCTGGCGGCCACCGAACGAGCCCCGGTCGTATCGCACAAACGGCTGCTCGCGCAGGATCTGCAACGGGTCATCACCCGGCACGTCCTTGGCGGTGATCAGCACAAAAGGCTCGCGGGCGATGACCTCGACATTCAGCTCCTTTGGCAGATTGAACGGCGGGCGAATCATGATCGCCAGGTCCAGTTCACCGGCATCGACCTGGCTGAGCAGGTTCAGCGAAACCCCCGGCACCAGGTTGACTTCAATAAACGGCGCACGCTGTTTGAGGGCCACCAGCGCCTTGGGCAGGATGCCGGTCTGCACACTGCCAATGGCGCCGATGCGCAACGAACCGTGGAAGTTGTTGGCCCTGTCGGGCGTGCCCATGCGCGAGAAAATATCGAGGATTTCCTCCGCCAGCGGCACCGCACGCTGCCCTGCCGAGTTGAGCGTGGCGGAGCGGCCGGTGCGGTCGAACAGCTTCACCCCCAGCGCGTCTTCAAGGTGCTTGATCTGCGCGCTCACGGCCGATTGCGTCAGCCCCACCTGCTGGCCGGCAGCGGCAAAAGTGCCGCGCCGCGCGGCGCTGACGAAGGTCCTCAGTTCTCGAATCATGCCGCATACCTCACTGGTTCGCTCAGCAGCCGCTCAACGCCACCTGCGGCCGCTCGCCCGCAAAGAAGAAGGGACGCAACCGCACGCCCACGCCGTTACCGATAAACGCCGCCACCAACCATACCCAGCCATGCAGGCTGCCCGAGGCGATGCCGCTGAAGTACGCGCCGATATTGCAACCGTACGCCAGGCGCGAACCGTAACCCAGCAACAAGCCACCGATCACCGCCGCCACCAGCGAGCGCGCGGGGATTTTCAGGCTTGGCGCAAAACGCCCGGCCAGGCCGGCCGCCAGCAGCGCACCAAGGACGATGCCGATGTCCATCACGCTGGTGATGTCTTCCCACACCGGTGCGGCCAGGGCCTTGGCATTGCCCGGCACCTGCCAGAACACCCAGTTGGCCACGTCCACACCCAAACCGCTGGCGACCTTGGCGCCCCACAGCGCGAACGCCGAGGTAATGCCCCACGGCCGCCCGGCCAGCGCCAGGGTGGCGTAGTTGAGCAGCGCCAGGCCAATCGCGCCCCATACCAAGGGCCACGGCCCGCGCAGGAAACGGCGCAGGCCGGTGTGCTCGCTGGTCACGCCCTCTTCCAGTTGGCCATGACGGCCCTTCTCCAGGCGCAAGGTGACGGCTGCAATGATCGCGAACACCGCCAGGCTCAAGAGCAGCGCCGGTACGACGCCGAAGCTTTTGACGATGGACACCGCCGGAAACGCCGGCAGTGCAAACCACCAATCAACATGGTGGGTGGCGATCAACGACCCGCAAATGAAGAAGAACAACGTCACCAACATACGCGCATTGCCGCCGCCCACGGTGAACAACGTGCCCGAGGCACAACCGCCGCCCAGCTGCATGCCGATGCCGAAGATAAACGCGCCAAACACCACCGACACGCCGGCCGGCGCCACCAGCCCGACCACCGGCTGACCAAACAGCGTGCCTGCCCCCAGCGCCGGGAAAAACAGCACGACCGCCACCGCCAGCATCACCATCTGCGCTCGCAAGCCGGCGCCACGCCGATCATTGATGAACACGCGCCAGGCCGAGGTAAAGCCAAAGGCGGCGTGATACAGGGTCAAACCCAGTGCCGCGCCGACCACCAGCAACAGCACCTGGCGTGAGCCGACACTGCTTTGCAGGAACACGGCGCCCGCCACCAAGATGATAAAAGCCACCAGCGGCGCGATAGGCTTGCGCGCGGGGGCAAGGGAGAGAGAGGTACTCATCGGGGATCTCGGGTTGTTTGAGTTTGAAGGTTTGCAATGGGGGGCGAGTATAAACCGAGGGCCGTGGTGTGGTGCGCTCGCTTATTTTGACCAGCGGGCATCCTGTGGCGAGCGGGCTTGCCCCGCACTGGGGCGCGAAGCGGCCCTAAAACCTGCCAGCGAGGTCTTACTGGAAAATCGCGTTAACCGAACTGGGGCTGCTTCGCAGCCCAACGCGGGGCAAGCCCGCTCGCCACAACAAGCCCACTCGCCACAACAAGTAGCCTTTATGAAGAAAAATTTATACAGCCAAACTGTAGAGTTTTCCTGCACGGGTGCTACGGTTAAGGCATGACCGACTCTTCTCCTGACACCGCCACCCTGGCCGCCGAACTGCGCATCTCACTGGGCAAGCTGATCCGCCGCCTGCGCGAACAGACTCACCCCGATGATTTCACCACCGCGCAAAAGTCGGTGTTGCTGCGCCTGGACCGCGATGGCCCGACGACCGTGTCCGCCCTCGCCCGCGCTGAAAGTGTGCGGCCGCAGTCGATGCGCATCACCGTGGCTGGGCTTGAGGCAATGCAAGCCGTCAGCGGCAAGCCTGACCCATCCGATGGCCGGCAGACGCTGATCGAACTGACGCCCACCTTGCGCAAACACCTGACCCAAAGCCGCGCCGCCAAAGACGATTGGCTGCTGCACGCGCTGCAGGAACAGCTGTCACCCCAGGAACAACACGAACTCGCCGCTGCGGTGAAACTGCTGGAGCGCCTCGCCGACTTTTGAATCACCCGATTGAGGAAATAGCATGGCTGTCACCTCGCTGGATGCAACAACCGCCCTGATCATCGTGGACCTGCAACACGGCATCGTGGGTTACCCTTTTATTCATCCCATTGGCGAGGTGATAGAGCGGTCGCGTGCACTGCTCGACGCCTTTCGCGAACGCGGGCTGCCGGTGGCGCTGGTGAATGTCAGCGGCTTTGCGCCGGGACGCACCGAGCGGCCGCGTCGCAGCACTGAGCTGCCAGCCGATTGGGCCGATTTGATTGCGCAACTCGGCCAGCAGCCCAGCGACATTCTGGTGACCAAACGCAGTTGGGGCGCCTTCGCCAATACGGACCTTGAAGCGCAGTTGAAGGCGCTCAATGTCACGCAAGTGGTGATCACGGGCGTCGTCACCGGCACCGGCGTCGAAGCCACCGCGCGGCAGGCGTATGAATTCGGCTTCAACGTGACCCTGGCCATCGATGCCATGACCGACGTCAGCCCCGAGGCCCACGCCTACAGCCTGCAGCACGTGTTCCCCAAGCTGGGCGAATCGGGCACGGCGAAAGCCATCATCGAGTTGCTCGACAACCGGGGGAACTGAAGCCGTCATGAGTTTCCTCGGCACGTTCCGTTCCCTGCGCAGCCCCAACTACCGCATCTGGGCCGCCGGCGCGCTGGTGTCCAACGTCGGCACCTGGATGCAACGCACCGCCCAGGATTGGCTGGTGCTGACTCAACTCACGCCGCACAACGCCGCCGCGGTGGGTATCGTGATGGCGCTGCAGTTCGGGCCGCAACTGTTGTTGCTGCCGTGGACCGGGTTTGCCGCCGATCACTACGACCAGCGCAAGCTGTTGATCTTCACTCAGGCGGTGATGGGCCTGCTGGCGCTGACGCTGGGCGTGTTCACCATCACCGGCTTCGTGCAGCTGTGGCATGTGTACGTGTTCGCGTTTTTATCCGGCTGCGCCTCGGCATTCGATGCGCCGGTGCGGCAGATTTTCGTCGCGGAACTGGTGGGCGAGAAGGACTTGTCCAACGCCATCGCACTCAACTCCACCTCGTTCAACATGGCGCGCATGATCGGCCCGGCCGTGGCCGGCGTGACCATCGCGTCGGTGGGTACCGGCTGGGCGTTCCTGCTCAATGGCTCGAGCTTTTTTGCGGTGCTGGCGTCGCTGTTTTTCCTGCGCGTCTCAACTCAACACACCAAGGTGCGCGCGCTGCGTACCAAAGGCAGCCTTACCGAAGGCATGCGTTACGTGTGGGCACGGCCGGACCTGAAGGCGATCCTGCTGATGCTGTTTCTGATCGGCACCTTCGGCATGAACTTCCCGATTTTCATCTCGACCATGGCCGTCACCGTGTTCCATGCCGACGCGCGCGGCTACGGGCTGCTGACCTCGACCCTGGCCATCGGCACCATCGCCGGTGCGCTGATTGCCGCGGGCAGCGAACGCCCCCGGTTCAAGTCTCTGCTGACCGGTGCGGCAGTGTTTGGATTTGGCTGCATGCTGGCAGCCCTGGCGCCCAATTACTGGACGTTTGCGATTGCGCTGGTGGTCATCGGCGTGGGCGCCATGACCTTCAGCAACACCACCAACAGCCTGATGCAACTGACCACCGAGCCCGCGATGCGCGGCCGGGTAATCGCCCTGCGCGTCGCCGTCGCCTTGGGCGGCACGCCAATTGGCGCGCCCATCGTCGGTTGGGTCGCCGACCACTTGGGCCCGCGCTGGGCGCTGGTGGTCGGCGCGGTGTCAGGCATCCTGGCGGTGGGCGTGGCGCTCTACACAATCAAGCGCCAGCTGGATCGGCCGCAGGTGATCACGTCCGACCCACCGACCCCGTGACCGGCAGATTGCCCAGCAGCTTGAGGCCAGTGCTCTTCACAAACGTCTCGTAGTCCATCGGCTTCTGGATGCGCGTTTCAGCGTTGGGCAGCACATAGGCCCAGGCACGTTTCGACGAGGCGTCGTACACCAGCTTGAACAGGCGCGTCGGCACCCAGACCTTGTTGTCGCCGATGGTGCTGTAGCCCGCGTCGAACAACGGGCCAGTGAACACAAACACATCGCCGCCGGCACGCACGGCAAACTTGCGCACATCCGCCTCGACCTTGCTCCAGATCTTGCGGTTGTTGGTAGGGTCTTGCGGCACCATGTTCGACAGCGCGAAGGATTGCGCCATGGCGTTCGCGCTCGGCGCGTCGGCCGCCGGAGACTGATGACCACGGTCCACGGCCGGGTGCTGACTGCGGTAGTCGCTCAACTCGGCGCGAGCGCCTTTGGGGATGCGCGGGTCTGCGTAGAACTGGTTGGTGCGTTCCTCGCCTTTGGCGTTCCTGAGCTGCGCGGCGTTCAAGCGCTCGACCACCACCAGCGGCGTCTTGCTCGTTTGCGAGTAGAGCACCGCAAAATTATCGGAACACAACGCCATGGGTTTCATGGTGCTGGGCACGGTGGCGGTGTTGATCGGTGTTGCACCGGGGAACAGATCGGCGCAGCTGGCGAACGTGGGTTGCTGTTGCTTGCTGGAATAGAGGTCGAGGGCCGCGCGCTGGCTGGTCGAGCCTGCGCGTGAAGTGTGTGCCTGGGCGGGTGGCTTGATAAGGTCGAACAAACCACGGGCATCTGCCCCGGTGGAAAGCAAAACAAGGGCTGACAGCCCGACTGCAATTTTGCGCAGGTGCATGCATGACTTCTTTGAAAGGGAGTAAGCGGCAGGCTCCGCTGGCGGAGCCAAGTGGATGATCTTGCGAGGTTTATTGACCCTCGCAAGGCATTTTAGTGCGGCCTCTTCACGCGTTTTTCAGCAACCCTGTCAATGCCCCGCCACGGCGGGCTTGCCCGCCCCGCGCGCGCCTGGCTTGAAGGCATGGGTGTGCGCGCGCCAGGCAATCGCAAACGACAGCGCGACCAACAACGCCATCGCCCAGGGAAATGAGGCAACGCCCCAGGTATCGAGCAGTACGCCGCCCACAACGCCACTGCCGGCAATCGCGCTGTTCTATGCCACCACGTTCAGCGACAGCGCCACGTCTGCGCCGTCACCCGCCGCGTCCGCGAGGGCTGTTTGCAGCAAGGTCGCCGCGCCGCCAAAACTCAAACCCCACACTGCCACGCCGAGGTAAATCACCTGCGGCCTATTGCCTACAAAACCGAACACCACGCTCACGGCCGCAAACGTCGCCAGGCTGACCAGCACGGTGCGGCGCAACAGCGGTTCGACCAACTTGGCCGTCAGCCAAATCCCCGCCAACGCAGCAATCCCGAACACCAGCAGCACCACATCCACGCGGTCGCCCAAGCCGGCCAGCGCCACGAACGGGGCGATATAGGTGTACAGAATGTTGTGCGCCAGCATCCAACTGATCACCACCGCCAGCACGGGCCGTACACCGGGCGTGGTCAGCACCTTGCCGAGCGACACACGCTGGTGCGCGGCCTGGGGCGGATAGTCCGGGAATTTCACCAGCACCCACACAATCAACATCAGCGTCAGCGCCGACATGAGGCCGAACGTGGTACGCCAGCCCACCAGCCCGCCCAGCCAAGTGCCCAGCGGTACACCCAGCGACAGCGCAATCGGCGTGCCGACCATCGCCAAGGCCAGCGCCCTGCCCTGTTGATGCGGCGCGACCATGCGGCGGGCGTAACCGGCCAGCAGGCTCCAGGCCAACCCTGCCGCCACGCCGGCGAAGAAGCGCGCCACCAGGGTTACGCCATAGTGCGACGACAGCGCAGTGATGGAATTGAACAGCAGAAACCCGACGATGGTCAGCAACAGCACATTGCGCCGGCGCCAGCCGCGGGTGGCAATGGTCATGGGGATCACCGCCAGCACCGAACCCAGCGCGTAGGCGGTGACCATCTGCCCGGCCAACGACGGCGAAATCGCCAGGCCCTCGCTGATCAACGGCAGCAGGCCGGCGGGCAGGGTTTCGGTGACGATGCAGATGAAGCCGGTCATGGCCAGCGCGAGCAATGCGCCGATGGGCAGGCGGTCGGACGCGGCGGATACGCTGGGTGAGGGTGTCACAGGCAACTCCTTAAAGCTGAGGCGATTTAAATATCAATCTGGCGCTGCCGACCGCCATGATCTGCAACAACCTCGAAGCCCGGATTTGCTTTGCCGTGCAGGGCATCGGTATCGCCTATCTGCCCGACTTGGCCATCCGCCACGCACTTGCCGCCAACACGCGGGTGCAAATCCTCAAAGACTGTTCACGCGCATCTGCTTCCCGAGCAAGCATTAACGCCTGGCACTACGGCTGAGACGCACGCGCTCGCTGACCACTTCCACTAATTCGGTTTGATTGCGAACCAACACATTCGAATCGTGCGGTTGATGTGGGGAATAATGAAGAGATAGCCTTGAGCCGCTATTCGAGTGCGATCGTAGGACTGGCGAACCGAGAGCATCAACGCGTGATGGCGCACCAAATCCAAGGCAAAAAAAAGCCTGCATCTCTGCAGGCTTTTCTCTATCTGGCTCCACGACCTGGACTCGAACCAGGGACCCAATGATTAACAGTCATTTGCTCTACCAACTGAGCTATCGCGGAATGCGCCGTATGTTACTGATTAAAAAGAAGAAGTCAAGCACTGAGGCATATTTTCCAGAATTCCCTCGGATAACCACTGCAAACGTCTATACCGGGCTGGCCATTTCCTTGGCCAGGTCCAGCCAGGCGCGGGCGGCGGGCGGCAGGTGCGCACTGGCGCGCCACGCCAGGGCGATGTGCCAATCAGTGTGCGCCTCGTCCAGGGCAATCAAGGCGATGCCGGGTTGTTGATGCTTGTGCGCAAGCATGCGCGGCAGGAAAGCGACGCCTAGCCCCGCCGCCACCAAGTCGACGATAAAGTCGATCTGGCCGCTGCGGGCCGTCACCCTCGGCGTCACGCCTTTGCGTTCACAGGCGGCAAGGATCTTGGCATTCAGGGCAAAACCCGCTTCGAACAGGATAAACGGCGAATCCGCCAAGTCGTTGAAATCAATGCGTGTGCGTTGGGCGAGTGGATGGCTCATGGGCAGCACGGCCATCAAGGGTTCGTTGCGCACCGACTGATAGTCGAAATCTTCATCCATGGGCAACAGCAGCGCCGCCAGATCGACCTCCCCGGCTTCCAGGCATTCACGCAATTTCTTGCTGCCATACTCGGTAAGCTCGATATCGATATCCGGGTACAGCCTGCGGTAAGCGGCGAACATCGCGGCAAACAACACGCCGCAGCCCACGGGCGGCAAGCCAATGCGCAATACGCCGCGCTTGAGCCCGCGCAGGTCGTTGATCTCGGCCACCAAATCGTTGCGTTCAGCGAGCAACACCAGCGCGCGGCGGTAGGCAATTTCGCCAGCGGCGGTCAGTTCGTTCCTGTGGCCGAGGCGATTGAGCAGCGGCGTACCCAACTCATCTTCCAGCGTCTTGACCGCCTTGCTCACGGTGGACTGAGTCAGGGACACCACCTGGGCCGCCTGGGAGAAACCGCCCTGACGCACCACTTCGACAAAGGCGCGCAATGTTCTGAGGTTCATCGGTATTCCTTTAGCGACTGGCTGCTAGCGATAAAAGTTGTTTTTATCATGCCAGATATTTCCTTATGCTGAACCCACCTTGCCTTGTGGAGACCCTGTTGATGATCATCTCGTCCGCTTCCGATTACCGCGCAGCCGCAAAGCGCAAACTGCCGCGCTTTCTGTTCGACTACATCGACGGCGGCGCCTACGCCGAACACACGATGCGCGCCAACAGTTCGGATTTGGCCGAGATCAGCCTGCGCCAGCGCATCCTGCGCAATGTCGACAACCTGAGCCTCAAGACCCACCTGTTCGGCCAGGAACTGGCCATGCCCGTGATCCTGAGCCCGGTGGGGCTTACCGGCATGTACGCGCGGCGCGGTGAGGTGCAAGCGGCAAAGGCAGCGGCGAACCAGGGCATTCCGTTTTGTTTGTCGACGGTGTCGGTGTGTTCGATTGAAGAAGTGGCGTCGCAGAGCCCGCAGTCGATCTGGTTCCAGCTCTACGTGCTCAAGGACCGTGGGTTCATGCGCAATGCGCTGGAGCGTGCGCAGGCTGCCGGGGTCACCACACTGGTATTCACCGTGGACATGCCGACGCCTGGCGCGCGTTACCGCGATGCGCACTCCGGCATGTCCGGGCCGTTCGCGGCATCGCGACGCATGCTGCAAGCGGTCACCAAACCGCAATGGGCCTTCGACGTAGGCCTGATGGGCCGCCCGCACGACCTGGGCAATATCTCAAAATACCTCGGCAAACCTACTCATCTGGAAGATTACATCGGCTGGCTGGCCAACAACTTCGACCCGTCCATCAGTTGGAAAGACCTGGAGTGGATCCGTGAATTCTGGAAAGGCCCGATGATCATCAAAGGCATTCTCGACCCGCAGGATGCCAAGGATGCGCTGAGTTTCGGCGCCGACGGTATCGTGGTCTCCAACCACGGCGGCCGTCAGCTCGATGGCGTGCTCTCCACCGCCAGAGCCTTGCCGCCGATTGCCGATGTGGTTGGCGATGACCTGACGGTACTGGTCGACTCGGGCATCCGTTCCGGGCTGGATGTGGTGCGCATGCTCGCACTGGGTGCCAAGGCCTGCCTGCTGGGACGCGCGACGGCCTACGCGCTGGCCGCCGATGGCCAGCACGGCGTTGAAAACCTGCTGGACATCTTCGCCAAGGAGATGCGCGTGGCCATGACGCTGACCGGCGTGACGTCGATTGACCAGATTGACAGCACTACGCTGGTTCAATCAGCCAAATAACTGACGTCATTACCCAACGACTGTTTTTACTCTGTAAAACGGTCGTTGATTTATAAGAAGTTTTAATAAGTTAAACGAAATGGCATGAATCTCGCTCTAATCCCTTTCAAGCAGGTTAGGCGATGACAAGACGTGCGGCGGTATCCAGGGGTTATAACCCATGGTAAAGCGGTTTAAACTGTTACCAATGTTTTACGGAACTGAAGGAACAGTAAGACGCTTGGCACTCGCCACTCTCACGCAGCCTGTAAGACAGTTAAGTGCTTAGAGGCAGATAGCTTATGAAAACACCGACCCAGACTCACGCAATTGACTTCGACAGTGCCAAATTGCAACGCCTGGGTTTTGGTCAGCCATCTCTCCTGCCACCCCGTCGACCGACGTCGTTTGCCCAGCTTCGTCAGCAATTGAGCCAACAATTGCAAGTCAGTCTGGAGCCCCAGCGCATCCTTGGCCTGTTCTTTCGCGAGATTCAGCGCCTGGTGCCTCTGGACGCATTGCAGTATCGCCACGAAGCCAGCGACCTGCGCCTGGAATTTGGTCATCGCGGCCACCACTCGGTGAGCTATGCCTTGAGCCATGAAGGTGAGCACTTGGGCGAGCTGGTATTTCGACGCAATCAACGCTTGCTGGAAGACGAACTGGTCCAGCTTGAAGCGCTGCTGGCAACCTTGCTTTACCCGATGCGCAATGCCCTGCTCTACCGCGCCGCCACTCGCAGCGCTCTGCGCGACCCGTTGACCGAAACCGGTAATCGCGTGGCCATGGACCAGACCCTGCAACGCGAAATCGACATGGCCCGGCGGCACATGAACCCGTTGTCCCTGCTGATGCTGGACATCGATCACTTCAAGAACATCAACGACACTCACGGCCATGCAACCGGCGACACCGTCCTGCGCGCGGTGGCCGGGGCGATCAAGAGCCAGTTGCGCAATGTCGACATGGTGTTTCGATTTGGCGGGGAAGAGTTTCTGATCCTGCTCTCCAACACCGGCCGGGACGCGGCAGGGATGGTTGGCGAGCGCCTGCGCAAGGCGGCACAAGCTCAGGACTATTGGGCGGAGACCACACGGGTCGAGCTGACGGTGAGCCTGGGATGTTCGACGCTGTTGGCCGCCGAGTCTGCCGAAAGCCTGTTGCGCCGTGCCGACAACGCCTTGTACGTGGCCAAGCGCGAAGGTCGCAACCGCTTGGCAATGGCGGGGTAAACACCCCGCCATCACGCTTACATCACGCCTCGCTGGCGACGCGAACCTGACGTTCGCGAGTGGCCGCAGGCGCCTTTGCTTTTTCGTTCTCCAACCGCATGCAGCTTTCCAAGAACAGGTACATGTAGTCGTAGCTCTTGCACACCGCCTGACGCAGCTCTACCTGCAGGGCTTTGCTGGGGTTCATCCCGGCCAGGGTGCAGATGATTTCCAGCGCTTCCCATGGGTGGGCGTCGTCATACTGCGCGTGCATCTTCAACCACTTCATGGCGCGCTTGCGGTCTTCCTCAGGGAAGGCTGCCGCGTACACACCGGTCGAGCACACCACCGCCGACCACTCACCGGTTGCGCCTTCGATCGCGTAGTTGGTGGCGGCAATCGCGACAATCAACGAATCGGCCGAGCTGGTATGCCAGCACCAATGGCTCAGTGCGTGCAGTTCAGGCGGTACGTTCTGCGCTTGCAGTTCTTCCAGGCTGACGCCGTGGGCACGGGCCCAATGCACCCAATAGTCGGCGTGGTTGAGCTCCACGCGAATATTGCGCATCAACCACCGGCGCGCCATATCCTCCCCAGGATGACGGGCAAACTTGGTCTTGGTGAGGTTTTGTGCCATGTACAAGGCAAACTGTTCAACCACTGGCCAGCCACCGATCAGGTAGTGACGCAGGGTCTTGGCGCTGAGCGTGTTGTCACGCATGCGCTGATACAGTTCGTGCTCGACAACTCGGCGCTTGCTCTCGCTACAGTCCTGGATCAATTGCTGCGCCCAGGCGGGGTAACTCGAGGCTTCCATAAGCGGGCCGGTTCTGTTGAATGTGTCGATCACTGTAAGGCTCCTTTTTAAGTGTGATTGTACAGACCAGCAAAGTTTCAGCGGAATGTGCCGGGCGCCTTGAATAACAGAGGCTGCGGCCGCACAGGTCGACACTGCAAGCTGTCAAAGGTAAACAATTGCGGGCGTTCAATCAGGTAGCCCTGAGCGTAATCCACACCTATCTCCAGTAACGCCTGTTCGATTTGCGGTGTTTCAACAAACTCGGCAATTGTGCGCTTACCCATGACATGGCCGATGTGGTTGATCACTTCGACCATAGCGCGGTTAATCGGGTCGTCCAGCATATCCTTTACGAAACTTCCATCGATCTTCAGGAAGTCTACAGGTAAATGTTTCAGATAGGCGAATGAGGACATTCCGGCGCAAAAATCGTCGAGCGAAAAATGGCAACCTAAGGCTTTGAGTTCATTAATAAAGCGAATTGCACTGCCCAAATTCGCTATAGCGCTGGTTTCGGTTATTTCAAAACAAATCATTTCAGGCGGAATGCTGTAAGTCTCGAATTTCTCACGTAAAAACCCAAGAAAATCGTCATCTCCAATAGTTATCCCTGACAGATTTATCGCACACATGGCCATAGGTCGGCCCGCACGCTCGTGCATGCAACGAGCGATGATCTTGAATACGTTCTCCACCACCCAGCGGTCCAGCGAAGTCATTAAACCGTAACGTTCGGCGGCGGGGATAAAACTGTCGGGAAGGATGATCCGGCCCGCCTCGTCGTGCAGGCGCAGCAGGATTTCAATATGGCCATTGCCGCCATCTGTTTGGCCCAGCGGGGAGATTTCCTGCGCGTAGAGGCAAAAGCGATTCTCCTCCAACGCCATGTGCAGGCGCTGCACCCAAGCCATCTCGCCAAAACGCACGGACAACTCCGAGTCATCCGCGTGGTAGACCTGCACACGGTTGCGCCCCTTTTCCTTGGCCATGTAGCACGCCATGTCGGCGGCTCGTAACGAGGCTTCCAGCGTGGTCGGGGTTTGCGAAATGTGCACCAGGCCAATACTGACAGTGGTCATGAAGGGCCGCCCCTTCCACACAAAATGCAGGCTTTGCACGGTATGGCGCAGGCTCTCGGCGATCTTTTCCGCCACAGGTACCGGGCAGTTCTCCAGCAGAATGCCGAACTCGTCCCCGCCCAGCCGCGCCAGCGTGTCACCCTCACGCAGGTCCGATTGCAGCAGTGCGCAGATGTGGCGCAGCAACTCATCGCCCGCCGCATGACCGCAGGTGTCGTTGACCAATTTGAACTGGTCAAGGTCGAGAAACATCAGCGCATGCCGCCCGCTTTGCTGGCGCCCCGCAGGGTGCAGCACTTGCTCAAGGCGATACTCGAATTCGCGGCGGTTGGCCAGGCCGGTCAACGCATCGTGGGTCGCTTGCCAGGAGAGGTTGGCAATGTATTGACGCTCCTGAGTCATGTCGTGCAGCACCAGCACCGCGCCGCTGACCTTGCCTGCACTGCGAATCGGCGCGCCCACCAACGTCACTGAAACGGTACTGCCGTCCAGGCGCTGGATCAGCTTCGAATGTTCGCTGCCGCCACTGAGCTGGCCCTTGATAATGTGCTCCAGCAGCGTAAAACCGTCCGGCTCGGCGTTTTCGTCCAGCAGCTTGAACAGCGCCGCCAGGGGCAACCCTTGGGCCTGCGCCGAGCGCCAGTGAGTCAGTGCCTCCGCCGCAGGGTTCATGTAGGCAATGGCGCCGTCGACGTCGGTGGTGATCACGCCGTCGCCGATCGACTCAAGAGTGATCTGCGCTCGCTCCTTCTCCACCTGCAGGGCATCGGCGAAGGCATGGCGCTGGGTCAGCAACTTGTGGGTGCGCAGCAGGGCCAGCACGATCAGGCCCAGTGCGGTGGCCAGGTTAGTGATCAACAGCAGGCGCAGGATGACCCGCGAGCCCTCGCCCAGGGCATCACTGAAGGCCTTGGCAGCCGGCGTAACGCCGTCGTTGATGGCGGTGATGCGCGTTTTCCAGGCGTGCACGTCGGTGCTGCTGGCCTGGTCAGCGCTGATCGCCCGATGCATGGTGCGCGCCAGGTCATCCAGTTGCACCAGGTAACCGTCGCCCACGGTCCACAGCTCGATGGCCTTTTCCAGATAACTGAAATGGCGGAAGTTGAGGTACAGCCAGATCAGGCTGGAAACGTCATCAGGGTGGTTGCCGCCCTTGAGGATACCCAGGCGCGCGGCCGTCAGGTCGGGGGTGGGCCGGTCGAGGGCAATGCGCAATTCATGCCCGCCTTGGGGCACTGAGATGGCTTGCTGGTATTTGAGGTAAGTGGCCGGATCGCGGTTGTCGGCGTAAAGGGTCAGGTAGTAGATCGCATCTTTCTGGCCCTTGGACCACAGGCTTTCACCGGCCACATAACCGCGTACCGCCGAGAGCATGTAGAGGCTGACGCAACCCAGCAATGCCTGGAACAGTACCACCGCGATAAACGGCCAGACGATGCCCAACAACCGAGGCGTACTTAACGTCGTTCCGAGAGTGCGCTTTTGCTTCATGAGGTCCCTTGCACAAGCACTACCAAAAACAGGCGAGTGATTAACGCTCCTGACAGCACAATCTTGGCTAAATTCGCTCGATCCGCTCAAGGGCGCCGGCTCGATTCAGCGCCTGAACCTTGAACGGCGCAGGAAAGCCGCTATTTCCTGGGGAGACTCTTGTGCCTGCCAGAGTCAATCATTGCAAACCCAACATCACCTAACTTGCTGCAAATGTCCGTAGAGCTTGGCGTACAGGCCACCGTCAGCGATCAACTGCTGATGATCGCCATCCTCGGCGATGTGCCCACCATCAAACACCAGTACCCGGTCAGCCTGTTTCACCGCTGAAAGCCGGTGCGCGATGATCAGTGTAGTACGCCCACTGAGAAACCGCGCCAGCGCCAGGTGCAGGTTGTACTCGGTGGCGGCGTCCAGGGCGGACGTGGCCTCATCCAGAATCACCACTTTGGGCTCGGCCAACACCATTCGCGCAATGGCCAGGCGTTGACGCTGACCGCCGGAAAAGCGTACGCCGGAGCGCCCCACTACGCTGTCCAGCCCCAACGGCAGTGCCTTGACGGTAGCATCCAACTGGGCGATTTCCAGTGCCTGCCAACAGGCCTGGTCGCTGCGGGTGCGCCCCATGGTCAGGTTGGCGCGCACGGTGTCGTTGAACAACGCCGGGTGTTGCAGCACCACGGCGACGTTTTCGCGGATGGTCGCAAGCCCGATTTCCTGCTGGGTGGCCCCGCCGAAGCGAATGCTGCCGGCTTGCGGCGTATACAACCCCAGCAGCAGTTGCACCAAAGTACTTTTGCCGCCGCCACTGGCGCCGACAATCGCGACCTTCTCACCCGGCGCAATGGCCAGGTTCAACTGGTCGAGCACCAGTTCGTCGCCGTAGCCGAAATCCAGGCCGCGCACCTCGATGCCGACGGTCTCACGCCCGGTAAACGGGTCTGCGCCGCCGGCATACTGCGGCTCGTCGGCGCGCGCCAGCAGCTCGTTGATCCGCGTCAGCGCCCCGCCCGCCGCGTAGTAAGCGTATTGCAGGTTCAACAGTTGCTCCACCGGCCCGATCATGAACCACAGGTAGCTGAACACCGCGAGCATCTGGCCGATGGACAAGTCGGAAAACAGCACGGTGAGCATCGCCGCAGCGCGGAAGATGTCGATGCCAAACTGAAACAACAAGCCACTGGCACGGCTGGAGGCGTCGGTTTTCCATTGGGAGTGGATCGCGTAGTCGCGCACTTCCTGGGCGCGCTGGCCAAGGCGCCCGAGGAAAAAGCCCTGGCGGTTGCCCGCCCGCACTTCCTGAATCGCGTCGAGGGTTTCGGTCAACGCCTGGGTAAAGCGCGACGTGCTGTCGTTTTCAAGCTTCTTCAAGTGTTTGACGCGTTTGCCCAGCTGTACCGTGGCGTAGATCACCAGCGGATTGAACAGCAGGATCAGCAGCGCCAGCTGCCAGTGCATCCACACCAGAATCGCCGAAGTACCGACCAGCGTGAGCATGGCCACCAGGAAGCGACTGAGGGTTTCGCCGACAAATTTGTCCAGCGTATCCAGGTCGGTGACCAGGTGCGTGGTGACCGTGCCGCTGCCCAGGCTTTCGTATTCGCCAAGGGAAATGCGCTTGAGCCGCTCAATCAGGCGCACGCGAATGCGATAGACAATGTCCTTCGCCATCCGCGCAAACAGCCGCGCCTGCACCACGTTGAACACCAGTGCGCCGCAACGCAGGCACAGCGTCACCAACAACATCAGGCCGATATAACCGGCAGCCTTCTGCCAGCCCAGGGGCAACGCGTTGTTCATCACCTTGAGCGCGGCATCGCCACGGCCCAGCAACACTTCGTCGACCAGCAGGGGCAACAGCAAGGGAATCGGCACGCTGCACAACGTCGCCAGCACAGCGACGCCATTGGCAATCCACAGCGATTTTTTGTGGCGCAGGGCCAGACGGCGAATTTCCGCCCAGGTCAGTCGGTCGGTCCGGTCGGGCTGGTCATGCACAGGTGGCTCGCTCCAACCAGCGGGCGAGCAATGGCGACAGCTCGGACAGCGGCTGGTAGCCGTTGGTCAACAAGGCCAACTGACCGTTACGCTCCGCCAGAAGGGTCGGGAAACCGGCAATGCCCAGATCCTGCACCCAGGTGAAATCAGCGGCCGTCGCGGCGTGCTGCTCGGCGCGGTCGAACGCGCCGGCAAACTCGATACGCGGGATGCCCGCCTCCTCGGCCAGTTCGACCAGCACGCTGGCCAGGGTCACATCGCGGCCCTCGACGTAAAACGCGCGCTGGATCAACCCCAGCAGCTTCCACGCGCAATCCGGCGCCAGGCTGCGCGCCGTGACGATGGCGCGGCACGCGGGCTCGGTGTCATAGACAAAACCATCGGGCAACGCGCCTTCACGTGTGAACGGCTGACCGGTGGCTTCGGTGACCGCCTGCCAGTGCTCAAGGATGTAGCGCCGGGTGGTCGGCTCCAATGCCGCGCCACTGCCGGTGCGCAAACCACCCACCACCAGGTGCAGCTCAACGCCCGCAGCCTGGGCCTGCTCGACCAACGCTTCGGCCACCGGGGCAAAGCCCCAGCACCAGGAACACATCGGGTCCATCACATAGAGCAGGCGCGCGGGCATGGGTCAGGCCTCGGAAGGGGTTTGCTTATAGTTGAAGCCAATCGGGTGCGGCATATTGCGGGCCTTGGCCAGCTCGATCTGCTTTTGCCGGTCAATCGCGCTGCGACGGGTCTTCTCCGGCAGCTTATCCCAGCAATGCGGGCAGCTGATGCCAGCCACATAGTGCTCGGACGCGCGGTCTTCGACGCTCACCGGTGTACGGCAGGCATGACATTGATCGTAGTCGCCTTCGCTCAAGTCGTGGCGCACGGTCACGCGGTTGTCGAACACAAAGCAGTCGCCCTGCCATTTGGTCTCTGCCTGCGGCACCTCTTCGAGGTACTTCAGAATGCCGCCCTTGAGGTGGTACACCTCATCAAAGCCTTCGCTGAGCATGTAGCTCGAAGCCTTTTCACAGCGAATGCCACCGGTGCAGAACATGGCGACTTTCTTGTGCTTGGCCGGGTCGAAGTTGGCTTTGATGTAGTCGGGAAATTCGCGAAAACTGGTGGTTTTCGGGTCAATCGCGCCTTCAAAGGTGCCAATGGACACTTCGTAATCGTTACGGGTGTCGATCAACAGCACTTCCGGGTCGCTGATCAGCGCGTTCCAGTCCTGCGGGTCGACGTAGGTGCCGACTTTTTTGTTCGGGTCGACGCCTTCGACGCC
The DNA here is from genome assembly GCF_049896685.1 of Pseudomonas sp. TWRC1-2. Lineage (NCBI taxonomy): Bacteria > Pseudomonadati > Pseudomonadota > Gammaproteobacteria > Pseudomonadales > Pseudomonadaceae > Pseudomonas > Pseudomonas sp. TWRC1-2. The sequence goes on from NZ_JAFCUU010000002.1 coordinate 250,887, forward strand.
CAGGGTCACGATCTCTTTCTTGAGCTTGACCTTGGTGCGATAGAACGGCTGCTCATCGCAGTACGACTCTTTGTGGTCGATGTCGTCCATGCGTGGGTCGTTCTTCAGCCACGCCATCAGGCCATCGATGCCTTCGCGGCTGCCGGAAACGGTGCCGTTGATGCCTTCTTCGGCGATCAGCAACGTGCCTTTGATGCCGTTGTCGACCATCGCCTGCAGCAGTGGCTCGCGCAGGGCGACGTAATCTTCGAGGGTGACGAACTTATACAGTGCCGCCACGACAATCGGTTGAGTCATGGGTGTTCTCTCCAGGTGGCTACCCTCGTAAGGGGTGAACCGGATAACGGCAGCTGGGTTTTTTAGCCGCAAGCTGCAAGTAAAAGCAAAAAAAACGCGCCGACTAGGCGGCGCGTTGGGGATTGTAGCAAGAAGGCAGCTGCGAGGGCTCTAATCTTGTCGCGTGCAGCTGACAACTTGTGGCTGCTTCAATGCCCTCCGGCGCAGGTCGGCGAGGCCGGGGCTGCGTCGATTTTCGCCCATTCTTCAGGCGTGTAGGTATGCAGCGCCAACGCATGAAACTCGCTCATCAGGTTACCCAGCGTGGCGTAGACCGTCTGATGGCGCTTGACGCGGTTAAGCCCTTCGAACTGCTGGCTGACCAGCACGGCCTTGAAGTGGGTCTGCAACCCACGGCTGTGCATATGGCTTTCATCCAGCACGCTCACGTGTTGCGGGCTCAGGGCGGCGAGCGCCGTTTCGATACGCTGTTGCATGGTCATTCCTGCTTACTTCTTCTTGGCCGGTGCGGCGGCTTTTGGCGCCAGCTCGTTGGTCATGTCTTCCAACAGCTTGTTGACTACCGGCACAGCGCTTTCCAGCTTGGCCTGGGTCATCTGGGCCGATTGCTGGGTCAGCTGCGGCATTTTTTCCAGGACTTTTTTACCCAGTGGCGACTGGTAGAAGGCAACCAGGTCCTTGAGTTCGGATTCGCTGAAGTTGGTGGTGTAGAGCTTGACCATGTCCGGTTTCAGCTTCGGCCAGCCGATGGCTTGGTCCAGCGCGGCGTTGGCCTTGGCCTGGTAGCTGTCCAGTACGGACTGCTTGGCGGCAGGCGCCTTGGTCTGTTCGAAACGCTGGGCGAACATTTGCTGCACTTGCATGTACACCGGGGTACCCAGCTTGTCAGCGTGGGCCAGGGTAAGGAAGGCTTCGGCACTGGCGTTATGGCTGGCGGTATCGGCAAAAACTTGGCCGCTGGCGCAAACCAGAGCAACCGCGGTACAGATGGCACGAAGACGAGTCATCGAGTTTCCTTTTCTAGCAGGCGAGGTAAGACCCCAAGGGCGACCATTCTGCGCCTAAAAAACCTCGCGGCTCAACCCCAGGCCTTGTTCGGCCTGGATTTGCAGGACTTGCCTGCGATGAAAAGTCTTTTATGGAACCCCCAAGGCCCATCACGGCCTAAACTGCGCAAACGAACCTGAAGGAGTGTGCCCGATGAGCCGTATCGAAACCGACAGCCTGGGAGAAGTGCATGTCCCGGATGACGCTTACTGGGGCGCGCAGACCCAACGCTCGCTGGTGAATTTCGCCATCGGTGAGCAACGCATGCCTTTGGCCGTGCTGCATGCCCTGGCCCTGATCAAGAAGGCAGCGGCGCGGGTCAACGACCGCAACGGCGACTTGCCTGCCGATATCGCCCGCCTGATCGAACAGGCCGCCGATGAAGTGCTCGACGGTCAACATGACGATCAGTTCCCACTGGTGGTCTGGCAGACCGGCAGCGGCACCCAGAGCAACATGAACGCCAACGAAGTCATCGCCGGCCGCGCCAACGAACTGTCGGGCCAGACCCGCGGCGGCAAAAGCCCGGTGCACCCGAACGATCATGTCAACCGCTCCCAAAGCTCCAACGACTGCTTCCCCACCGCCATGAGTATCGCGACGGTGCAGGCGATCAACACGCAACTGCTGCCGGCGATCACCAACCTGTCGGGTGGGCTGGCGGAACTGTCGGCGCGGCACATGAAGCTGGTCAAGACCGGCCGCACCCACATGATGGACGCCACCCCGATCACTTTTGGCCAGGAAGTTTCTGCGTTTATCGCCCAGCTCGACTACGCCGAACGCGCGATCCGCAGCGCCCTGCCCCCGGTGTGCGAACTGGCCCAGGGCGGCACCGCCGTCGGCACCGGGCTCAACTCGCCCCACGGCTTTGGCGAGGCGATTGCCGCCGAGTTGGCCGCCTTGTCGGGGCTGCCCTTTGTGACCGCCCCGAACAAATTCGCCGCCCTCTCCGGCCACGAGCCGCTGGTAACCCTGCACGGCGCGCTGAAAACCCTGGCCGTGGCGCTGATGAAAATCGCCAACGACCTGCGCCTGCTCGGCTCCGGCCCGCGCGCCGGGTTGGCCGAGGTCAAGTTGCCAGCCAACGAGCCGGGCAGTTCGATCATGCCGGGCAAGGTCAACCCGACCCAATGCGAAGCGCTGTCGATGCTGGCCTGCCAGGTGCTGGGCAATGACGTGACCATCGGCATTGCCGCCAGCCAGGGGCACTTGCAGTTGAACGTGTACAAGCCGGTGATCATCCACAATCTGCTGGAATCGATCCGCCTGCTGGCCGACGGTTGCAACAACTTCCAGGAACACTGCATTGCCGGCCTTGAGCCGGATGCAGAACAAATGGCCGAACACCTGGAACGCGGCCTGATGCTGGTGACCGCGCTCAACCCGCACATTGGCTACGACAAGTCGGCGCAGATCGCCAAGAAGGCGTATGCCGAGGGCCTGACACTGCGTGAAGCCGCGCTGGCGCTGGGCTTCTTGACTGATGAAGAGTTCGACCAGTGGGTACGCCCGGAAAACATGCTCGAAGCCGGCCACTAACCTCAGGTTGTTGATCTGCTTGTGATCTAAGGCGCCCCGTTAACCACGCTGGCTGCACACCGAGCCTAGGTGCCGAGTGGTGGGGCGAGGACCTTTTGCTTATTTTTGGCTGGGCCGGCATTCCGGTCCTCCCAAAAGTGAGCCGCTGTAAGAGCGGAACCCTAGGTAGCCGTTACTGCAGCAAAGGGTATATACGCCGACTAATATCCCAGCCAACTGACATGCCGCCTTCGCGAGCAAGCCCGCTCCCACAGTTAACAGTGTTGCGGCAGCGAGATACGGGGCGCGCCAGAGGCCGCCATCGCAGGCAAGCCAGCTCCCACATTTACACCGGTTTACCACCCTAAAGCCGCGGCGGCGACCCGGCCGCCACGCCAGGCATCAAGACGCCAGCCGTACCCGCCGAGCCCTGAGCCCCGCCAGCAACGACGGCGCCAGCGCCACCGTCGCCGACCCCAGCACCACCACCAGCGCCCCGACATAGCCCAAGGCGTTGATCTCTTCGGCCTGCACGAACGCCGGCCATAACCACGCTGCCAACGCCACTGCCACAAACGTCACCAACGGCGTCAGCGCCAACGTCGCACTGACCCGCGAGGCCTCCCAATGCGCCAACGCCTCGGCAAACGCGCCGTAAGCCACCAGCGTATTCATGCAGCACGCCAGCAACAGCCAGCCTTGCAGCGGGCTCAACTGCAGCGCCTCCAGCGGATGCGCCCACGGCGTGAGCAGCGCGGCGCACGACAGGTAGATCACCATCATCACCTGCAGCGAATTCCATACCGTCAGCAACTGCTTCTGGCCCAAGGCGTAAAACACCCAGGTGGTAGTGGCGAGCAGAATCGTCAGCACCCCGGCGGTGTAGGTGCCCAGGGACGTGAGCATTTCCACCAGGCGTTGGTTGAAGAACAGCCCGAAGCCGATGATCAACACCACCAGGCCCACACCCTGCCCCAGGCTGAAACGCTCCTTGAACACAAACACGCTGGCGACCATCAGAAAGATCGGCCCCATCTGCACCACCAACTGGGCCGTGCCGGGGCTGAGCATTTTCAGGCCTACCAGGTACAACACGTAATTGCCCACCAGCCCGCACACCGCCATGGCTACCAGCCAACCGCCCTTGGGGCCGAGCACTTTGCGGCTGGGCAGGCGCTGGGTGAGGGCCAAGTAGATAAACAGGCAGCTACCGGCGACAACCAGGCGAAACCAGGTGACGGTGACCGGGTCCATCACCCGCAGCACTTGTTTGAGTTTGATCGGCAGGATGCCCCACAGAAACGCGGTCAGCAGGGTCAAGCCAAAGCCATAGACCCAGCGGCCGGAAGAGATGTGCATGAGTGCCCCGAATGCCTGAGGAAGTGGAACCGGCATTCTAGGGGCAAGCGCACGAATTGGGATACGGCACAATTCAAATGTGGGAGCGGGCTTGCTCGCGAACACGGTGGGTCAGCCTTGCATGTGTTGACTGATACACCGCTTTCGCGGGCAAGCCCGCTCCCACATTTTTAAGCCGGGTTTCTTCAGTGCGATCTAGCGTACGGCTTCGAAGAGCCCGGTGGCGCCCATGCCGCCGCCCACGCACATGGTGACGATGCCGTAACGCAGGTTGCGCCGTTGCAGCTCGCGTACCAAATGCCCGACTTGTCGCGAACCGGTCATGCCGAACGGGTGCCCGATGGAAATCGAGCCGCCATTGACGTTGTATTTGGCGTTGTCGATCTCCAGGCGGTCACGCGCATACAGGCACTGCGAGGCAAACGCCTCGTTGAGTTCCCACAGGTCGATATCCGCGACCTGCAAGCCCTTGGCCTTGAGCAACTTGGGCACCGAGAACACCGGGCCAATGCCCATCTCGTCCGGCTCGCAACCGGCCACGGTAAACCCGCGGAAAAACGCCTTGGGCTTGAGCCCCAGTGCCAGGGCTTTTTCCAGGCTCATCACCAGTGTCATCGACGCGCCATCGGAAAGCTGCGAGGAGTTGCCAGCCGTCACCGAACCGTCTTCGGCAAACACCGGTTTGAGCCCTTGCAGGCTGGCCAGCGTGGTGTCCGGGCGGTTGCAGTCATCGCGATCCACCACACCTTCAAGGATCTGCACCGCGCCGGTGTGCTTGTCCTCAACCTTGTAGGTGACCGGCATTGGCACGATTTCATCGTCGAACAAACCGTCAGCCTGGGCCTGTGCGCTGCGCTGCTGGCTCTGCAGGGCGTAACGGTCCTGAGCTTCGCGGCTGACGTTATAGCGACGCGCGACGATTTCGGCGGTCTGGCCCATCGGAAAGTAAATGCCCGGCACCTGCTCTTTCAGCAGCGGGTTGATCAGGTTGTCGGTGTTGATGCTTTTGAGGGTCAGGCTGATCGATTCGACGCCACCGGCAACGATGATGTCGCTGCAACCCGAGGCGATCTGGTTGGCCGCGATCGCGATCGCCTGCAAGCCCGAGGAGCAGAACCGGTTGAGGGTCATGCCGGCCGTGCCGGTGCCCAATTGCGAGAGCACTGCCACATTGCGCCCGATGTTGTAGCCCTGCGCGCCTTCATTGGAACCGGCACCGACGATGCAATCCTCGACCGTCGCCGGGTCGATGCCATTGCGGCTCAGCAGTGCATTCACGCAATGGGCCGCCATGTCGTCCGGACGGGTCTGGTTGAACTTGCCACGAAAGGATTTGGCCAGGCCGGTTCGCACACTGTCGACGATCACTACTTCACGCATGGGCTACCTCGATCTTGTCGTTGTTGGGAGATCAACCGAGGATAAATCCACGCCCTCCCCACCGCGATGATCATTCACCCCGCCTATACAAAAGCATGGCACTGAGCAGGCTGGTTCTGCCAAGTGCGCTTGTCGTCATGGAAGTGGGAATGTTGTGCCGGACAGGCTCCCTGTGGCGAGCAGGCTTGCCCTGCGTTGGGGCGCGAAGCGGCCCCATAACCAGCCAACGCGTTCTAACTCATAGAACGCGGCGTCTGGGTCAGGGCCGCTTCGCAGCCCAACGCAGGGCAAGCCTGCTCACCACAAAGAGCCTGCCTGCCACAGGTCAGCGCCCGCCAACGCTATTTTTTCTTTTTCTTCTTGTCGTGCTTGTCGGTTTTGTCGAACGCCTCTTCCAGCGCGCGGTTGATGGTGCGCAATACCTTGACCCGCGCCCAGCGCTTGTCGTTGGCTTCCACCAGCGTCCAGGGCGAGACTTCAGTGCTGGTGCGGTCGACCATATCGCCCACGGCGGCACGGTAGGCGTCCCACTTGTCGCGGTTGCGCCAGTCGTCTTCGGTGATCTTGAAGCGCTTGAACGGGATATTCTCGCGGGCCTGGAAGCGCTCCAGCTGAGTGTCCTTGTCAATCGCCAGCCAGAACTTGACCACGATCACACCGGCGTCGCGCAGCTGCTCTTCAAAGTCATTGATCTCGCCATAGGCACGCATCCAGTCCGCCGGGGTGCAGAAACCTTCGATGCGCTCCACCAGCACCCGCCCGTACCACGAGCGGTCGAACACCGTGAACATGCCGCGCGCCGGAATCTTCTGCCAGAACCGCCACAGGTACGGTTGGGCACGCTCGTCTTCACTCGGCGCGGCAATCGGCACGATGTGGTACTGACGCGGGTCCAGCGCCGCCGCCACACGCCGGATCGCCCCGCCCTTGCCCGCCGCATCGTTGCCTTCGAACACGGTAACCAGCGCGTGCTTGCGCATGCGCTTGTCACGCATCAGGCCGGAGAAACGCGCCTGCTCGGTGATCAGCTGTTCTTCGTAATCGTCCTTGTCCAGGCTCAAAGTCATGTCGAGGCTGTCGAGCAGGCTCTTCTGATCCACCGAGGCCAACAACGGCGCCGGGTTCATGCCGCTGGCCTTGCCCTTGGGCAACTTCAGCGCATTTTGCAGGCTTTCGAGCAGGATCTTGCCCACTGTGAGGCTGCGGTAGTGCGCGTCGACGCCTTCGATCACATGCCACGGCGCGTAGTCGCGGCTGGTGCGGCGCAGGATGCGCTCACCAAAATGCACAAATTTGTCGTAGGTCTGGGACTGCTGCCAGTCCAGCGGGCTGATGCGCCAGCTGTGCAGCGGGTCATCGGCCAACGCCTTGAGCCGCGCTTTCATCTGTTTCTTGGACAGGTGGAACCAGAACTTAAAGATCAACGCGCCTTCGTCGCAGAGCATCTTTTCCAGGCGCTCGGCACCGGCGATGGCCTGGTCCAGGCGTGCGTCCTTGATCTCTCCGTGCACACGGCTTTGCAGCATCTGGCTGTACCAATTGCCGAAAAAAATGCCCATGCGGCCTTTGGCCGGCAATTGCCGCCAGTAGCGCCAGGCCGGCGGGCGCGCCAGCTCTTCGTCGGTCTGCTGGTCAAAGGTGCGCACTTCGATCAGGCGCGGGTCCATCCATTCGTTGAGCAGCTTGACGGTCTCGCCCTTGCCGGCGCCCTCAATGCCGTTGATCAAGATAATCACCGGGAAGCGCTTCTGCTGCTGCAGCTCGTACTGCACTTCCAGCAACGCTTCGCGCAGGGCCGGCACTTCGGCTTCATAGGTGTCTTTGTCGATGGCGTGACCGATTTCGGCGGATTCGAACATGGGCAGCTCCGTTTCAAGATGGATCAAGACTAGCGGATTGGGCAACAACGCGCGGGAGGAAATTCCACGCCAACGTGCCCTGGGTCAATTCAAAGCCCATTGATCAGCTAGAATGGCCGCCTTGCTGTTGCCCGCTGTTATTTTATGAGCCGCCCATGACCCCCATCACCCACGCCCAGCTCGACTGGGACGACCAAGGTCGCCCGCACTCGCGGGTGTTCGACGATGTGTATTTTTCCGACCAGTCGGGCCTTGAAGAAACCCGCTACGTGTTCCTCGAACAGAACCGTTTGCAGGCGCGCTTTGCCGCCCTGCCGGTGAACGGGCGGCTGGTGATCGGCGAAACGGGGTTTGGCACCGGCTTGAACTTTCTGTGCGCCTGGCAGCTGTTCGAACAGCACGCGGTGGCGGGCGCGCGCCTGCATTTTGTCAGCGTGGAAAAGTACCCGCTGAGCCACGCCGACCTGCAACGCGCCCTCGCCCTCTGGCCAGAGCTTGCGCCCTTCGCCGAGCAGCTGCTGGCGCACTACATTGCCATCCACCCAGGCTTCCAGCGGCTGGTGCTGGATAACGGCCGCGTGACGCTGACCCTGTTGATCGGCGATGCCCTGGAGCAGTTGCCGCAACTGGATGCCCAGGTCGATGCGTGGTTTCTCGACGGCTTCGCCCCGGCAAAAAATCCCGACATGTGGACCGCCGAACTGTTTGCCGAACTGGCCCGCCTGGCGGCACCCGGCTCGACCATCAGCACCTTTACCAGCACCGGCTGGGTACGCCGGCTGATCAATGCCGCCGGGTTCAAGATGAAACGCACGCCAGGCATCGGGCATAAGTGGGAGATCCTGCGCGGTGAATTCCTCGGTTGGCCGGCCGAAACGCCGCCACCGGCCCACAGCAAACCGTGGTTCGCCCGCCCGGCGCCGGTGCCTGGTGAGCGCAGCGCCCTGGTGATCGGCGGCGGCCTGGCCGGGTGCGCCACCGCGGCCAGCCTGGCGGCACGTGGCTGGCGCGTGAGCCTGCTGGAGCGCCACGGCGCCCTGGCACAGGAAGCGTCGGGCAACCCGCAAGGCGTGCTTTACCTCAAGCTCTCGGCTCATGGCACGGCGCTTTCGCAGCTGATACTCAGCGGTTTCGGCCACACCCGGCGCTTGCTTGAGCACCTGCACCGCGGCGTCGATTGGGACGGTTGCGGCGTGCTGCAACTGGCCTTCAACGCCAAGGAAGCCGAGCGCCAGGCCCAGCTGGCCGCCGCGTTTGCGCCGGGCCTGCTGCACCTGCTTGACCAGGCTCAAGCGCAGGCGCGCGCCGGCGTGGCGCTCGAACACGGCGGGCTGTTTTACCCCGAGGGCGGCTGGGTACACCCGCCGGCATTATGCCAATGGCAAGCGCAGCACCCGTTGATCGACGTGCGGCCTCATCACGAAGCCCTCGAGCTGCAGCGCGTTGACGGTCAATGGCAAGCCCTGGCCGGCGACACCCTGCTGGCGAGCGCGAGCGTGGTGGTGCTGGCAGGTGCCGCCGAGATCAAGCGGTTTGCGTTCAGTGCCGACCTGCCGCTCAAACGCATTCGCGGGCAGATCACACGGCTGGCAGAAACGACGGCGAGCCAGGCGCTGGCCACCGTGGTGTGCGCCGAGGGCTATGTCGCCCCTGCGCGCCTGGGTGAACACACCCTGGGCGCCAGCTTCGACTTCAAGAGCGACGACCTGACGCCCACAGCCGCCGAGCACGCCGGTAATCTGGAGATGCTGCGGGAAATCTCCCTCGACCTGGCCGACCGTCTGGGCGCCGATGCCTGCTCTGCCGAGCACCTGGAAGGCCGCGCCGCCTTCCGCTGCACCAGCCCCGACTACCTGCCGATTGTCGGGCCGCTGGCCGAACGCGAGGCGTTCGAGCAGGCCTACGCGGTCCTGCGCAAGGACGCTCGCCATGTGCCGCCCACACCCTGCCCATGGCTGGACGGCGTTTACATCAACAGCGGCCATGGCTCACGTGGCCTGGTCACCGCGCCGCTGTGCGCCGAACTGCTGGCAGCCTGGCTGGACGCCGAACCCTTGCCCTTGCCCAGCAGCGTGGCCGAAGCTTGCCACCCCAACCGTTTTGCCTTGCGCGCGCTGATTCGCAGCAACGCCGGCAAGCCTTAGACCTGGCCGAATCACGGGATCACACAGGGCGACAGGTCACCGAGTTTCAGCGCCTCCTTGGTCAGGCGCTCAGCTTCGCCCTTATGCGCCGCCTGCTGTTCGCGCAGGATCTGGTTCATCTGGTCAAGGTAGTCGGCGTCGTTGAGCGCGGTGCTTTTTTCAAAGACCGCCTGCAGGCGTTGGTCAAAGGGCTCGTTCAACGCCTCGAACGATCGGCTGAAGGCGACTTTCAAGTGACTGTCCCATAACGGCAGCTCCACCAGGTAGTTCAAGAGCCTGGGTGAGCGCTCCGCCGCCCGGAGTTGTTCTTCGGCAGTGTTCAGCGCTTCGACCGTGACGCCGCCCAGGCGGGCAAAGCGCATGTGCAGCGGCTGACCCGGCAAATGAAACTTGCTGGCCAGCCCTGTTCGGTAGGCCAGGCTGACTTCCAGCGGGTCGGCCTCCGGGTGCGCCTGACTGTGCGATCGTGCGTAGCTGTCCAACTGATCCAGACGAAACAGGCCCTTGGCCAACTTCAGCAGCGGCTTGGCGGTCAGCTTGCCACCTTCGACCCCTTTGGCAGCTTCGTGGATCTCCACCAGCACCTCAAGGTTGCTGAAGTTCAGCGCCGCACTGTCATCGCAATTGAGTGGCGTGGCGGCCCGGTCAAAAATTTCATCGCGCAGCTGCGTGTCAGTTCCGGCCGCCTCCAGCACCCGCCAGACGCGTCGTTCCAGGTCCTCACGCACCAGTTGAGCATCGCCGGTGCCGCCCAGTTCGGCCAATAACCGGAACAGGCTCTCAGACTCTGGCTCTTGCTGAAGTCCCGTCCAAACCGCCTCTTTTTGTGTGTACCGCGCAACCGCGCTGTCGGCCAGCCATAATTCCCGGGCTTTCTGCTCGTTGAGGCGAGCGATGTCATCTTCCAGGAAGCCCATGCCGACGCCGGTTCGGCTCCGATAATCGGCCAGGGTCTTTCGGCTGGCTTCATCCAGCGGGTTGTGGCGCAGGTTGATGGCTTCAGCCACAGGGCGTGGCGCGGTGAACAACCAGCCAGGCACGGCCGGGATCTCGTTGTCGCGCAGGTCGAGGTAATGCAGGTAAGGCAGGCGCGGTACCCCACCGGGAAACGCGCGCAGACGACAATGACGCAGCATCAGCTCACGCAACTCGAACATGTGGCCGATGGCAGGCGGGTCGATCAACGGGTTGTTGCTCAGGTTCAAGACCTGCAGGCCGCGCAGGTCAGCCAGCTTGGCGCGGGTGTGTTCGGTGAGTTGCAGGTGGTTGTCGTTGAGGTACAGGTGTTTGAGCGCGGGCATCTGTGACAGTACTTCCGGCAGGCGTGTCACCTCGTTGCTGCGCAGCTCCAACGCCTCGAGCTGCTTGAAGTGCTTGAGAAAATACGCCACGTCATCGTCGAGCCCCATTCTGTTCAACGACAACTGCCGGACATGGGCAAAGCTGACCTGCGCCGGCAAGGTGGGCAGTCGGCCCACGACCAGGCCATCGAGTATTAGGCTTGGCACCTTTACCCCGCTGGCATCGGGCAACAGGAGCGTCTGTCGCCAGCCCTCCTCGATGGCCTGCATCGCCTGGTGACGGCCCAAGCGGTAATCCGCCTGGGGATGGGGTAAACCGGCGAGGGACGTCTCGTCATTGCGCCACGCCTTGAGTGCCCGATGCAGGGCCTCGAATTGTCGCTCCAGCGCCTCCACGGACTGGGCGCGCGCCAGGTGATCGGTGCCTTGCCCGTCCAGGAACGTCGCCACCTGCCGCTCGTCAAAACCGGGATACAGCCTGTTGACCTTGCGCACCAGCGCCGCCGGGTGCCGCGTCGAGCGCACCATGGCCTGAACGCACGGTACCGGCGTCGGTTCAGGGAGTGCACGTTCTGGCCATAGATGGCGTGAAAGCACGTGGCGTTCGTCCTCGGCGCACGCCTGGATCGCGTCGCGCAATCGACTGGCACGCTCTGCCCCCGACAGGTTCAGCGCTGCCAATTGCGCAGGCGACAAGGTGGCGAGCAGAGCCTGGTAAAACCCGTCCGGGCCTGAGGCCTTTTCGCCCAGTGGCGCACCTTTGTCGTCGAACGCCTGGACCCCATCGCCAGTCTCGACCAGTGTCCGCTGCCACCGTGCATGCTGGCTGCCAGAGGTGCCTAGCAGGTCGCCGATCAAACTGTCCCGACGTACCTGCACGTGCAAATCCTGCGGCCACCCCGCGACCTTGGCCAGCAGGTGAACGGCCAGCTGTCGCGAGGGGGCAGTCGCCAGCTCCGGCAGATACAGGCCGATCAGCGCCTGGTCTTCTTCCTGCACCGCCAACGCTTCGCGTACCCGTTGTGCGAGCGACAGCGGCACGCGCCGGGTGCTGCGCAGTTGCCAGCGATGCACGGTTGGCGTTTTGGACAACAACTCCCAGGCGATGCGATTGGGCAAGAGCGGGAAATGTGCCTTGAGCAACCCGTGATCTGAATGGGTAATGCCATCCGCTTCCTGATACAGCTGCTGGAAAACCTCTCGGTGGGTGCGCTTGAGCGAGGCCAGTAACTGGCGCGCAAGCACCGCGCCCTGCTCGTCTGGCGGTACCGAGCCGCCCAGCAAGGTGTCGATCTCGTCCGGCGGCAGCACGTCGAGCAGAGTCGCCATCACTGCGCCGTCTTTGAGCGCCTGTTCAGTGATGTGGATGCTCAAGTGTCCATGCTCGAAGGTTGCGCTGCCGGGAAAACGTTCGAGCCGCGCCCCTTGGCGGTCCAGCACCTCGAAAAACCGTCCCTGCGGCCAACCTGGCATCAGCGGCAACGCCAGCAACTGAACGCGCGCGGTGCCTGCATCCGGGCGTGGCTGATGTTCCAGCTGCCAGATCAGATCGCGGACTTGCTGGTTCAAAGCGAAACGCGCCACACAATCATTGAAGCGCTCCGGCAGCGGCCTATTTTGCAGGGCCAGGGCGTGCAGGCGGGAGGGGCCCATGTCGACAATGCTCGCCACGTATTTCAATTGCTCGGGGGGCAGCGCGGCCAGGCGCGGGTTGAGCCGAGTGAGGATGTAGGACGGGGGCACCCACTCCTGAGTGTGTTCGAACGCAAACCGCCAACCGCCCTGGCGGTTGTGCAGCAGGCGCGGACGATAGGCCGTGGTCCGCGTCGGGTGAAGCGCATGCCAGTAACCCGACCGCGCATCGTAGGCCACCGAATACACCACGCCCTTGATCCTGACATATGAATGACCGCCGGCCTGGTAGATCCCGCGGCTGTTGGCCACCGTCAGGGCGTCGACATCCAGCGTCCGGCCGTAAGGCTTGAGCCGCCGACGCCACAAGCGAGGACCGGCATCAGGCAGCTGCACGGCTTCGACCGCCTCAAAGAACTCCGCGGGATTGGACTTGAACGCCCTGAACACCTTGCCCGCCACCTTCACACCGTTCGCAAACAGGGCCATGGCCGCGAGGTTTTCGGCCACATTGACCAAGTGTTCCAAGCCTTCGGCCTGGTCGCTATGCGTCCAATCATCCACGCCCTCGAACACCTCGGCGAGCATCTCGCCGACAGCCACGCCCAACATCAATTGCCCGAGCACCGGCACCATCAGGCCGGCGATGTTCAGCATATTCAGGCCCGCCTCCTGATAGCCTTGAAGGCGTTTCTGGCGTGCCTGCTCATCCAATTGCGCCGTCGGCACGGCCAATGCAACGGCGTCCAGCTGGATCTTGCGGGTCAAGGCGCCGAAAAAGAACGGCTCCAGGCCGGTGTCCACCTCCACGGGCTCCACGCGTTCCAGTGTCCTGCGTTTGTCAAAACGCTGGAAAAAACCGAACCGCTCGGCCTCATCCAGGTAGCGAATGAAGAAGCTGCGATAGGCCGGCACCTGAAGCTTGAGCGTCAGGTAGACGGTCAGATCCCCCAGCGTGGGGTATTCGTACCACGGGCGCACGGGCTCGCCTGGCATGTACACCAGCAAGGGCCCCTCGGCAAAGCCGTGCGTGGAAGCATGGCCGAACACCAGCACGCTCCACAGGCATGCCCCATGCACATTGATCCCTTGCCACACCAGTGGCCTTTCATGGAACAGCACATGCTGCAGGTTCCGCGCGGGCAAGCGTGTATTGAGCAGGGCTTGCAACGCGGTATAGCCGGACTCACTGATATCGCCCTTGGCATAGGCAATCTGCAAGTCGATTTGCATGTCCTTGATCTTGCACTGGCCGACCTCGCCGACCACCGGGTTGTAGGCCCGTTCAGCGCCGTCCTCGTCGTCGCTCCCCGCGAGGTTGAACACCTCACGCAGGTGCCGCTGATAGGCCGCGCCCAGGTCCAGTTCGCGGCAGTACCGCGCAAAGGCTCCAACGCTCAGCGTTGACACGTGTTGGCCCGCCGCTCCCGTTCGAATCACCGCGCCTACGGGCAGCCCCTTAGCCTCGGCCTGGTCCTGGGTAAAATTCTGCATGGCCGCCTGCAGCAGGTTGTGCTTGTCCAGGGACATCGTCTGCAGCCGTACGCCACGGCCGAAGGTCAACGCGGCGAAGTGCCGATTGGGCAACTCCAGCCAGTCACGTTCGACATTCAGCCCTGCATGCCCTTTTGTTACCAGGAGCGCTTTGAGTCGCTCGGCACAAAATGACCTGAGCGGCATTACACGGCGCAGCAGGCTCGCGGCCCGCTCGCGGGGTTGCTGACTGCTGGCATGCGCCGCTTCGAGCGCCTGGCGCGTTGGGGCGGCGGCACTTACCAGCCACGCAGGCAGCGTACGCTGCAGCACGTTGGCCTTGTCCAGGTCGCCAGTGATTTCCAGCAGCGCAGCGGTTATTTTCTCCTGAGAGACAGGCGCAGCGGCCTGGCTTACAGCCGGTTGTTGGGTCATCGGCAACAGTCCTTATTGCGTTGGATAATGACCCGGACAATAGCCCTCGCACCGGCGCTGAAGGGTTCAAATAGTCGCTCGATAACGCGGCGCATCCCCCCACTTTTTGCATCCGTGATTGACCTATCTACCGACCATTGAGGGGCGCCCCGCTGGCGCGCGACGTGGCTTGCGGCCACTCAAGGCTCTTTGCCTTATAACGTATTGTTCTAAAACTCCGTGAATCTGCTCGGGTCAGTCTCTGGGTACCCACCCTTTTGGTGCGGTGCCTTTTTTGTCTGTCCCCAACGGAAAAACCGGTAAGGAATATATGTGCGGATTAGCTGGCGTATTCCAAAGGCGCTATACAAGGGGTTTTAGCGCCTCTGAGGCCCGCAGAGTCCCTCAAGGGAGCATCAGTTGGTACAAACCTGGTACGAGCTCTAAACCATCCGCGGCGTCCTGCCGGGGAACATCACTCCTAAATCCCTATCACCTCGATTGCTGTACGCACACACAGTATTTGAGTTTTCTACCATGAACATTGACGAAGATATTTCAACGTGGCTCGGCTGCCCTACGCCTCTGGAAATGTACAAGCATCAGTGCGCCCTCTTGAGGACGAGCTGAACGAAACCTTGAAGCGGTTGAGTGATGCGCGCCGGAATATTGCAGGCCTGGTACAGATGAGCGACGGACTAGCCTCACGTTTAGCCGAAGCATTGGCATGCCTTAACGTTGCCCAAATCGAAATCGGTGATCTCAGAGAGCGATGCTCAGAGCCGTCAATCCTCGGCATCAAGCTGGTCACCGGACAGCGCGACTATTTGCTGAGAGAGAGTCAGCGGCTGCTGACGAACCTCAAGAAAGTCACCGAACCACAGCCCTGATATAGGCCTGACACGCGCGCAGCGCTATCAGCCCGTTATCCCCGTCGTCGGTGATGGCGATAATTCGTTGCGCATGCGCTGGGTCAAGTTGGGCTCGACGGGCTGCATGAACCACGCCGACGGCGCTGGCGGCAGTAGGCACGTTGCAGCCACTGGCTGGTTCTTCGGCAAGGAGGACTGACAGCCGCACATCAGTAGTGGCAAGGTGATCGCGCAGTAGAGCCTGGTTGCGTTGAGCATCGGATAATTCCTTCGTGTATTGTTGGTCCTGGATGGCGAGCTTCTGCTCGGTTGCCTAGCGCTTGTCCTGCTCGGCACGGGCCTGGGAGACGGCAGCGTTGCCAATTGTCGTTAGGTCCACCTGGTGCAACGGCCCTGCTCGGCGAGCTTCTTGCCCATGCGCCAGTCCTGCACCTGCCAGGCGCCGCCGGCGGCGCCAGTCATCAACACTAGGATAAGCACGGCCAGCTACTGCACTGGCGTCATGCCAGCACCTTAAGCGCCGTGTCGTAAAGCGCCTGACGCTCGGCCTGGCCTGTGAGCTCGGCATTGATACGCCTGGTGATCTTCGCTAAGCCTTTCTGGTCTGCCAGGGTCTTCATCCCACGTGTAGACCAGAACCAGGCCGCCGACATCGCCGCGTGCTGGGGCAGCTTGAGCAGCTCTGATCAGGTCCAGGCCCAGGGCTTCACCGCATGCGGCATAATTGGCTCGCCTGGTGATATTGATCAGTCCGCGCCCACTGTACTTCGAGCCGTCACCCTTGACGGTGTTGCCCAGGTCGGCCCTTCCTTCGTACGTGAGCTGCTGCGCCGTGGACTCCCAGATCTCGCGCACGTAGCGCAGTTGGCCGGACTCATGCCCGACTTGGGCAATGAATGCGGAGACGCGCGCGGTGCCGACGATGCCGTAGCGGTTCATGGCCGTGTTCAGCGCAGGAACAAAAACGCCGGCTTGGCGGTCGGCGTTCGGGAGGATCCGCAGCAACTGTTGCTCGGTGATCGGCATGCTTTTCTCCAGGCGTAAAAAAGCCCGCTCGGTGGCGGGTGTGTTTGTTTGGATCTATATCCCATGCAATGAAATCGCCCTGCCGGGCGAAGCGGCTCAATACCTAACTCTCATTGCCCATGATCGGCCCGGCAGCCGGAAGTATCGGATACGGGACTTTTTGTAAAAAAAAAGCGATCATTGCGCCCCGTTCGCCCGCGTGCGCCCTACCAAATTAGCATTTTATGGAGCGGTTATGACCAGCAAAAGGAATTCGAATGGCTCTCCATCGACCTTGCTAACCAGCGCCCGTTCTACCAACTAAGCGAGACTTATTCAATGGAAGCCGATAAACGCATTGCGGTTGTCATCCCGAGCTACAAGGTCAAGAAACATATACTTGAAGTAATTTCCGGGATAGGAAGCGAGGTCGAAAGAATATACGTCGTTGACGACCTTTGCCCGGAGCAATCGGGAGACTTTGTTGAAGAGCACTGTGCTGACCCTCGGGTAAGAATAATTCGCCACGAGGTAAACCAGGGCGTCGGTGGTGCAGTAATGTCTGGCTACAGAGCAGCCATCGATGAAGGTATCGACATCATCGTCAAAGTGGACGGCGATGGGCAAATGGACCCTAGTCTGATTCCATATTTCGTCGAACCAATCATTTCAGGTCATGCTGACTATACAAAGGGCAACAGGTTTTTCGACTTGGAAAGCGTGCGAGCGATGCCGAGAATTCGGCTATTTGGCAATGCTGCTCTTTCTTTCATGACAAAAATGTCGTCTGGCTACTGGGATCTATTCGACCCAACTAATGGCTATACCGCTATTCATGCCGACGTAGCCAAGCATCTGCCATTTGAAAAAATCAGCAACCGGTACTTTTTTGAGACGGACATACTGTTCAGATTGAACACCATCCGGGCAGTAGTTGTAGATATGCCGATGGAAGCAAAATACGAAGATGAGGAATCAAATCTAAAAATATCAAAAATCGTTGGTGAGTTCTTCATAAAGCACGTGAGAAACTTCGGAAAGCGAATTTTCTACAACTATTACTTACGCGATATGTCCCTAGCTTCCTTTGAGTTGCCTATTGGTCTTCTGTTGATATTGTTTGGTCTTACATATGGCGTATCTGGCTGGATTGAATCCATACAGCAAGGAATGCCGGCTACAGCAGGCAAAGTAATGATATCGTCACTCCCTCTTATACTTGGCGTTCAATTGCTGCTTGCGTTTATCGGATATGATATTGCATCAATGCCTAAACGGCCATTCCACAAAAGAAGGAGCTTAAAGTGACGTACTTGCTAGCCATCATCTGCGTAATTGGAATTGCAGCCGGCCAAATTCTATTCAAAATGAGCTCATCTTCCCTTAGCAAGTCGGGATCATGGTTTGACATGCAAACGCTAACAGTTCTTTTCTCGGCGTTTGCGCTATATGGATTAACAACAATCCTATGGGTTTACGTATTGCAGAGAGCGGATCTTGGAAAGATATACCCTCTGATGGCTTTGGCATTTGTAATAGTTCCCATTGGTAGCCATTTCGTTTTTGGCGAACGATTTCAAGCGCAATACTTTGTGGGTGTTGCGTTGATAATTGGTGGAATCATCGTCGCCGTAAAGTCCTGAGAGCTTCTATCAATGAGCCATAATGTTTATTCAGTCCGCAATCAAGCGCGAGCATCAATCACTTCGACATATGTCTGGCCACTCTTCTCGGTCGCTATTTTTCTTTGCAGTTTCTTTCTATCCTCGCTGATACCTCCGCTACAATCACCTGACGAGCTGGATCACCTTAAGAGAATATACCTCTTGAGCAAAGGACAGATTATGCTTGAGAACCGAGAGGGGTTTTCTTCAGGAGGTATGATCGACTCAGGGTTAGCTAGCTACATCGAAACATACGGAAGCTTCAGAAATCGACCGGACATGAGAGTGTCAAGCGACGATATTGATTTGGCTAGCAATATACGATGGGCAGGCACAAGCGAATTTAGTGCAGCATCAGGAACAGGGTATTATTTTCCTTTAATCTATCTCCCGCAAGCAATTGGACTTGCCATAGGGGAAAAGCTAGGACTAGCTGTCGACACTTCCTATCGAATGTCACGCTTCAGCGCGCTGTTGTCGTCGGCATTAATTATCATGCTCGCATTTTCCATTTATCGGCCTCCCTTCATAGCCGCAGCTCTGCTCATCTTGCCCATGAGTTTATTTCAGTTTGCATCCGCTACTCTTGATGGCATATCAACGGCGCTCTGTGTTTTAGCGATATCTTGCTTCGCAAGAATAGCAACTGACAGGGAGCTTTCGCAGCGACGTTTAATATACTTATTGATATCCTGCGTACTGTTAGTAACGTCAAGCAGGGCACATGCTCTACCTTTGTTTGCGCTGGTGTTCGGATCTTATTTTTACACAAAAGACAAAAGAGCCCTGATAGGTGGGTTGGTTTCTTCAATTCTGGTCATAGCGTGGCTCGGCTTATCAATCAAGCTAACCTCAAACATACAGTTTAAAAATGCAGCTTCGACATCTGATATTGCACTTTATTACATTATGGACCCCATAGCACTAATCAAGGTTATATATCACACAATTGCGAACGAATCAAATATAAGCTTTTACGCGCAATCCTTCGTTGGAATTCTTGGATGGTTAGATACTCGATTCTCCAGCGCGGTATATAAAATCTCATATGCGGCTATTGCATGCCTGGGAATAATCTCCATATTCACTGCCAGACCCAAGGGACTCACCGCATACAGGTATATAATTATATTGTGTGCTGTGGCCTCGATCGCTCTGATATTTATAGCGCTGCTTGTGCAGTGGAACGCCGCAGAGCACCCAGCAGTAACGATTCAGGGTATTCAGGGGCGGTACTTTTTGATTCCAGCATTGCTGCTGGCATACTCACTTGGAACAAAAAAACGTACTCAATACATCGCTTTTCAGAATTTGGGATTTCTAACAATATTCGTATTCCTTCTATTCTCGTCATACTGCACTAGCTCACTTATGATTAGCAGGTTTTATATTGCAGAGGGGCAACAACGAATTTTGAGCGCAAAGGTCACACCTACTGCGCAATTATCAACTGAAAACCCCATAAAGCTATTTTTTGACGACAAAATTGTTACTGACAACATCCCAATTCGATCAATAGCTATAATGTTTGCTAGCTACGCCAGGGCCAACTCTGGCGAGGCCATGGTTACATTAGTAGGTGCGAATGGTGAAGAATACAGCTTCGACTTAAAAATCTCCTCTATCCAAGACAATAGGTATCACGTCATAAATCTTGATAATCGATCATACACATCCGGCTTCATTAAGGCGCAAACAGGTGGAGGGGTCAGCGTATGGCAAGCTGAATATGATTCAGGCATCATAGCGTCCTGCATCGTTTATGAATTCTCCAACGGCGCCAAGCGATACACCAAGGGCTGTCCTCGCCCTTAGATGTACTCGCTCATGCGCACTTAAAAAGCCCATTATCAATCCAGACTATGGAGATATCCGGGTTAACAAATGAGCTCATGGATGGGCGGGAGTCGTCAGCCGACTGCCGTCCATCGAGCTGGCTAGGTGCGCGCTGGTCGATACGGCGTATTTTTATCAAGAAAAAATTCGGCTTTGCTAGATACTTCGTCAGACTTCCACTGCGTGCAGCTCAAATGATGCAGACGAAAACGTCATATCCCCGAAGGTGTCAGCAATATTTAGAGTGTATGACGACTCCACAATTTCAGCGAAAGGTCGAGCTGTATTAAGGTTGTTCCGATGGTGGCGAAGGGAACAGAGCCAACCAAAGCACCATTAACCGTGATTGATGTGTTCCCGTTAGAAGATGTGTTGGCCGATCCGTAAATATTCACGCGCAGACGGAACGCGAAAGATGGTCCAGTCGTTATAAAGTTTATGGGCTTGCTCGGCGCCGCCATATTGGCGGTACGCATGTAGCCGAACGTGATGGAATGATTTTTTGTAAAGTTGCGCCGCCAAAGATCCCGGCGCTTGGCTGCTGGATATCAACTCGCCGGCACACGATTGCGCTGTTGGTAATGGCGGTCGTATCGCCAGCATATAACGTTGTAGGGACTCCCACCACCTTGTTCTTACCCCATCACAGGGCATTTAAAGAGCCGTTTAGGTCCATGCCACGGCCCACTGGCGCGCTTATCGAATTCCCGTCTATATTGATATTGGAATTACGAGTAAGTGTCGTATTAACCCAGGCGGCGCTAACGCTCAAAAAGTCGATGTTTCTCATAAAAACTTCCAACTGCAATGGCGATATTACTGTCCGAATAGGTTACGCGCCAGCAGGATCCGTATGTAGGGTCAGAAGTGACGCTAATCGCTGTAACAGTTCGAGGTTTTCCCTCGTTGTAATAGTGCGTATCGCCAACTACGATAGTTCCGCTTGATGCATCCATGATCAGGACGGTGCTTGCGCTGACAATCCCAACCACGTGATCAGCCGGGCGTTGTGGCAGGTACGCTCCGGCAGGCCGCTCTAACGCGCACCCCCATAATGTCAACAAATGTCGTGTCGGCTAGGTAGTAGTAATAGTAAACCCCGTCATAAGTTCTGTTCCCGTAGATTTCTATTCCGGCTTGCGAATTGCGGAGCCGTTTGCATTCGCCTGGCTTAAGTATGTGCATAGCTCAACCGTATTCAGCTAAATCTCGCAGCTGTTAAGGTTTGCAATTCCGGCGATTCCGGATTGGCAGTTAGAAACCCAGTTTTATTTAATACAGCCGAAGAGCTGGGCGATGAGTCCGGCCATGACAAGGTCACCGAAAAAAGGATGGCCGAGCTGCTGGGCACCACACCGAAAGCCCTGCAGCGCAAACGAGAACGTAACATCATCCGCGCTGGCGCCTGGTCGAAGATCGACGGCCGAATGTTTACGGCGAATGGAGGTATGGCGAATGGCTAGAGAGCCAATGGAGGTGCCGGAGCTGAGCTTGTCGGTAAATCGATCAGGATATGGTTCTCCTGAAGCAAGAAGTGGCACTGCGAAACGCTCACTTTCCCGCAAACCGCAAGGGGAATCGCAGCAGCCGAGGCTTTACGTTCTCAAGTGATTCAGCTGGCCAAGCTGGGAGCGCTCACACCTGAAAAGTACCGGCTGCCTTTCCCGAATAGTCGAAGCGAACCCACTGGCAGCATGCCGATTTTTTTCGAATACGCCCAGGACTGGCTGAACAGCCTTCAGATCGAAGACAGCACCCGCAAGAACTACCGCAGCACCATGCAGACCTACTGGGTTCCTCACCTGGCCACTTACCCACTCGACAAGATCACACCCGTACTGATGCGGAAAATCGTCAACGGCATTACGTGGACTTCGCCGATCCGTAGGAACGGCGCCATCAGGCTGGTGACTGGTCTGCTGACCCAGGCCGTGAACGATGAACTGATCCTTAGGAACCCGGCCAATTCGATCCCGCCGACGAGCGTTACCAAGCGCGAGATAGACCCATTCAGCCGCGACGAAGCTGACAAGCTGATTACTAAGCTGTACGAAGTGACGAGCGGCTTGCAGGCCATTTACGCGTTTTTTTTGAGTTGTCTTTCTATACAGGAATGCGTCCAGGCGAGGCGACGGCCCTGCGGTGGAGCGAGGTTGATACGCGCTCGCGGCGCGCCAAGGTGTGCCGCATCAGGTTGTACGGCAAGATCAAAGAGAGGACCAAAACGAAGGCCTCGCGGGAAGTTTTATTGAACGATCGAGCGCTACAGGCACTCGAAAAAGCCAGATTACTTACGGCGGCGCGCTCTGATTATGTTTTCGCGCCGGACGGTTCGGGTGACAGATCAGAGCTATACATCCGATCCGAAACTGGGGCTAAGCGTTATTGGTTGTCAGCCCTGCGCAAGAGCGGTATCCGATACCGCCGGATGTACGACACCAGGCACACCTACGCAACAATGTGCCTCATGTCCGGGATGAACCCTGCGTTCATCGCTGCGCAGCTTGGACTCAGCGTTCAGGTATTGCTTTCAACCTATGCCAAGTGGATCAGTTCTTCGAGTGATTTCGCGGAGCTTGAAAAGCTGGATTTGCCGAAAAACGGTACAAAATTGGTACTTGAATCACGGTAGATACGCCTAGGCCCAGCAAATTTAAGGCCCTATGGAATATGTGCGGATTAGCTGGCGAGTTACGTTTTGATCACCAACCTGCCGACCTGGCAGCGGTGGAGCGGATCACCCATCATTTAGCACCACGCGGTCCTGACGCGTGGGGCTTCCATGCCCAAGGGCCGATTGCCCTGGGCCATCGACGCCTGAAAATCATGGACCTGTCGGACGGCTCGGCCCAACCGATGGTCGACGCCCAACTGGGGCTGTCCCTGGCCTTCAACGGCGCGATCTACAACTTCCCGGAATTGCGTCAAGAGTTGGAAGCCCTGGGCTACGCCTTCTATTCCGGTGGTGACACCGAAGTGCTGCTCAAGGGCTACCACGCCTGGGGCGAAGCACTGCTGCCCAAGCTCAATGGCATGTTTGCGTTTGCCATCTGGGAGCGCGACGCGCAGCGCCTGTTCATCGCCCGCGACCGCCTGGGTGTAAAACCTTTGTACCTGTCGCGCACCGGCCAGCGCCTGCGCTTTGCCTCGGCACTGCCGGCGTTGCTCAAGGGCGGTGATATCAACCCGATGCTTGATCCGGTCGCGCTTAATCACTACCTGAACTTCCACGCCGTGGTACCGGCACCGCGCACGTTGCTGGCAGGTGTTGAAAAACTGCCGCCAGCCAGCTGGATGCGCATCGACGCCAACGGCAAGACCGAACAAAAAACCTGGTGGACCCTGCCCTATGGCCCCCATGACGATGAAAAAAACCTGACCCTGGAAGACTGGACCGACCGCGTGCTCGACAGCACCCGCGAAGCCGTGGCCATTCGCCAACGCGCCGCGGTGGATGTCGGCGTGCTGCTCTCCGGCGGTGTCGATTCGAGCATGCTCGTGGGCCTGCTGCGTGAAGTCGGCGTGCAGGACCTGTCGACCTTTTCCATCGGCTTTGAAGACGCAGGCGGCGAGCGCGGCGACGAATTCCAGTATTCGGATCTGATCGCCAAGCACTACGGCACCCGCCACCATCAACTGCGCATCGCCGAAAGCGAGATCATCGAGCAACTGCCCGCCGCGTTCCGTGCCATGAGCGAGCCGATGGTCAGCCACGACTGCATCGCCTTCTACCTGCTGTCGCGGGAAGTGGCCAAGCATTGCAAAGTGGTGCAAAGCGGCCAGGGCGCGGATGAACTCTTCGCCGGTTACCACTGGTACCCGCAAGTGGATGGCGCCAGCGATCCCTATGCCGCCTACCGCGACGCCTTTTTCGACCGCAGCTACGACGACTACGCGGCCACCGTCGCCCCCAAGTGGCTGACCGCCAACGATGCTGCCGGTGACTTTGTGCGTGAGCACTTCGCCATGCCCGGCGCCGACGCCGCCGTGGACAAGGCGCTGCGCCTGGACAGTACGGTGATGCTGGTGGACGACCCGGTCAAACGGGTCGACAACATGACCATGGCCTGGGGCCTGGAAGCACGCACGCCGTTTCTGGACTACCGCCTCGTCGAATTGTCAGCCCGTGTGCCCGGCAAATTCAAATTGCCCGACGGTGGCAAGCAAGTCTTGAAAGAAGCCGCGCGCCGCGTGATCCCGAGTGAGGTCATCGACCGCAAAAAAGGCTACTTCCCGGTGCCGGGCCTCAAGCACTTGCAGGGCGACACCCTGAACTGGGTGCGTGAACTGCTGCTGGACCCGAGCCAGGATCGCGGCCTGTTCAACCCGGCCATGCTCGATCGCCTGCTGACAGACCCGCAAGGCCAACTGACGCCGCTGCGCGGTTCAAAGCTGTGGCAACTGGCGGCGCTGAACCTGTGGCTCAGCGAACAAGGAATCTGATTGATGAAACCTCTTGCAGCGGCTTACAGCCAACGCTTGCTGAAGGGCCAGGCGCCGACCTACGAGCGCCTGCAAGCCCGCCTGGCTGAAGATGGCAGCCCCATGGGCGCCGAACCGATTACCGTGCATTGTGGTTGGGGCCGATTGTTGATCGGCCATACGTTCCCGGACCCGGCGAGCCTGGCCCAGGAACTGCTCAAGGAACAGCCTGGCGAGCGCGACATCGCCCTGTATGTGGCAGCGCCCCAGCAGATTCTGGGGATCGATCCGCAGCAGTTGTTCCTTGACCCGTCCGACACCCTGCGCCTGTGGTTCAGCGACTATCGCCCCGCTACCCGCGTGTTTCGCGGTTTTCGTATTCGCCGGGTACAGACCGAAGCCGATTGGGCGGCGGTCAACGTGCTCTACCAGGGGCGCGGCATGTTGCCGGTCGACGCTGAACGCCTGACCCCACGCCATCAAGGCGGCCCGGTGTATTGGCTGGCCGAAGACGAAGACAGCGGCGCGGTGATCGGCAGCGTGATGGGCCTGAACCATCAGAAAGCCTTTCACGACCCGGAAAACGGCTGCAGCCTGTGGTGCCTGGCGGTTGACCCGCAGTGCACGCGCCCCGGCGTGGGTGAAGTGCTGGTGCGCCACTTGGTGGAGCACTTCATGAGCCGTGGCTTGAGCTACCTCGACCTGTCGGTGCTGCACGATAACCGTCAGGCCAAGAGCCTCTACGCCAAGCTGGGTTTTCGCGCGCTGACCACCTTTGCGATCAAACGCAAAAACGGCATCAACCAGCCGCTGTTTCTGGGCCCGGGCCCGCAGGCCGGGTTCAATCCCTATGCGCGCATCATTGTCGAAGAAGCCCACCGACGTGGCATCGATGTGCACGTGGATGACGCCGATGCCGGCCTGTTCACTCTCAGCCATGGCGGGCGCCGCGTGCGTTGCCGTGAATCATTGAGCGACCTGACCAGTGCCATCAGCATGACCTTGTGCCAGGACAAAAGCCTGACCCACAAAGTGCTCAAAGCCGCCGGCTTGAACCTGCCGTCTCAGCAATTGGCGGGCAGTGCCGACGACAACCTGGAGTTCCTCGACGAACACCAGCGCATCGTGGTCAAGCCGCTGGATGGCGAGCAAGGCCAGGGCGTGGCGGTGGATTTGCAGACCATCGAGGACGTGCAGAAAGCCATCGAAACAGCGCGCCAGTTCGACAGCCGCGTGTTGCTCGAGAGCTTCCATGAAGGCCTCGACCTGCGCATCCTGGTGATCGGTTTTGAAGTGGTTGCCGCCGCGATTCGGCGCCCGGCCGAGGTGACCGGCGACGGCCAGCATTCCATCGGCGCCTTGATCGAAGCCCAAAGCCGTCGTCGCCAGGCGGCCACTGACGGTGAAAGCAAGATCCCGCTGGACGACGAAACCCAACGCACTCTGCATGCCGCCGGTTTTGACTACAGCAGCATCCTGCCGCGTGGCCAGACCCTGGCCGTGCGCCGCACCGCCAACCTGCACACCGGCGGCTGCCTGGAAGACGTCACGGCGATTTTGCACCCCACATTGGTGGACGCTGCCGTGCGCGCGGCGCGTGCGCTGGACATTCCCATGGTCGGCCTGGACCTGCTGGTGCCTGCCGCCGATCAACCTGAGTATGTGTTTATCGAAGCCAACGAACGGGCCGGGCTGGCCAACCATGAGCCGCAACCGACAGCGGAGAAGTTTGTGGATTTGCTGTTTCCGCACAGTCAGCCGACCGCCCAATAACCTGTGGAGAGGGCCCGTCGTAGCTAGCGGGCTTGTTGTGGCGAGCGGGCTTGTCCCGCGTTGGGGCGCGAAGCGGCCCTGACCCTGGCACCGCAGTCTTTCAGCCAGAATGCGTTGGCAGGTTTTGGGGCTGCTTCGCAGCCCAACGCGGGGCAAGCCCGCTCGCCACAGCAAGCCCGCTCACCACAACAGGGCCACTTGCCACAACAGGCCCGTTCGCCACACAAAATCCGCTCGCCCCCATTCATCAGGAGTCTTTATGAGCCGAACCATCCCCGAACCGGATCTCAACTACCTGCAGAAGGTGCTGCTGGAAATGCTCGCCATTCCCAGCCCTACCGGCTTCACCGACACCATCGTGCGCTACGTCGCCGAGCGCCTGGAAGAGCTGGGGATTCCCTTTGAGATGACCCGGCGCGGCACGATTCGCGCCACCCTCAAGGGCCAGAAAAACAGCCCCGACCGTGCCGTCTCGGCCCACTTGGACACCATCGGCGCCGCCGTGCGGGCGATCAAGGACAACGGCCGCCTGACCCTGGCGCCCGTCGGTTGCTGGTCCAGCCGTTTTGCCGAAGGCAGCCGCGTCAGCCTGTTCACCGACAACGGCGTGATCCGTGGCAGCGTGCTGCCGCTGATGGCCTCCGGGCATGCCTTCAACACCGCCGTGGATGAAATGCCGGTGAGTTGGGACCATGTCGAACTGCGCCTGGACGCCTACTGCGCTACCCGCGCCGACTGCGATTCGCTGGGCATCAGTATTGGTGACTACGTGGCGTTTGACCCACTGCCCGAGTTCACCGAAAGCGGCCACATCAGCGCGCGCCATCTGGACGATAAAGCCGGCGTGGCTGCCCTGCTCGCCGCGCTCAAGGCGATCATCGACAGCGGCGAACCGTTGCTGATCGACTGTCACCCGCTGTTTACCATCACCGAGGAAACCGGCAGCGGCGCCGCCGCGGCATTGCCTTGGGACGTGAGTGAATTTGTCGGCATCGACATCGCCCCGGTCGCGCCCGGCCAGCATTCGAGTGAACACGCCGTGAGTGTGGCGATGCAGGATTCCGGCGGGCCGTATGACTATCACCTGTCCCGGCATTTGTTGCGCCTGGCCTCGGAAAACGACCTGCCCGTGCGTCGCGACCTGTTCCGCTACTACTTCAGCGATGCGCATTCGGCGGTCACCGCCGGGCACGACATTCGCACTGCGCTGCTGGCGTTCGGTTGCGATGCAACCCACGGCTACGAGCGCACGCACATCGACAGCCTGGCCGCATTGAGTCGCCTGCTGAGCGCGTACATCCTCAGCCCGCCGGTATTTGCCAGCGATGCGCAACCGGCCCAGGGTTCGCTCGACCGCTTCAGTCATCAGATCGAACACGAGACGCAGATGGAGAGCGATACACGAGTGCCATCGGTGGACAGCCTGGTAGGACAGAAGTCCTGAGGCTGGCAACCTGCTACTGGCAAGACGGGTCCCGGCGCAGTAGCATCGCCGGGATTCTACCTCTGAGGCTTTTATGCTGATTCCCTACGACGCACTTGAAGTCGACACCCTGACCCGGCTCATCGAAGACTTCGTCACCCGCGACGGCACTGACAATGGCGATGAAACGCCCCTGGAGACCCGCGTGCTGCGCGTGCGCCAGGCGCTGACCAAAGGGCAGGCGCTGATAGTGTTCGACCCTGAAAGCGAGCAATGCCAGTTGATGCTCAAGCACGACGTGCCCAAGCATCTGTTCGATTGAGGAGGTGCTAGGGGTTGGTTTCAGGTTGGGTGGCTTGGCGTTCGAGGATTTTCTGATACACCTCGGCGCGGTGCACGTTGACCCCTACCGGTGCCTGGATGCCGAATTTCACCTGGGTTCCGTTCAGCTCGAGGATATGCAAGGCGATGTCATCGCCGATGGAAATGATTTCGCCTACGGCGCGGCTTAAGACCAGCATGGCGGTTGTCCTTTTGGAGTGACAGGACCTTGACCATGCGCGCTCGGAGGGGGTGCGACAATGGCTTGCCACTAAATCAGGCGAGACCTACGCGAGCTGGTAATTTGCCTGACAGACATCGGCCTCATTGGGCCGGTCGGGTACCTATCCGTTACCGGGCTGTCGCCGGGTAAGGCGCAATCCAGCTGCGCCGTTACCGGCATAACGCATAGGTACACGCCCAACACCTCAGGCCTTGACCGCCTGAGCCTTGGCCCGCATCTTGTCTGCCATGCTGGTCATCTCGTCATACAGCAGCTGCGGATTTTTCTGCTTCAACGCCCAGGCCATGCGCCCTTGCTCGTGCGGCAAAATCATGAATTCACCCTGTGCCACGCGCTGGTAGATATAGTCGGCAATGTCAGCCGCCGAAATGGGCGAACTCTCCAGCAACTTGCCCACCTGCGCCTTCATCGCCGGCGTCGGCCCACGAAACGAATCCAGCAAGTTGGTCTGGAAAAACGACGGGCACACCACGTGCACGCCAATTTCCTGATGCTTGAGCTCGACCAGCAAGCTCTCCGACAACGCCACCACCCCGGCCTTGGCCACGTTGTAATTACTCATGGCCGGCCCCTGCATCAATGCCGCCATCGACGCAATATTGATGATCCGGCCCCTGCTCTTCTCCAACAACGGCAGGAACGCCTTGCAGCCCTTGACCACGCCCATCAGGTTAATCGCGATCTGCCAGTCCCAATCCTCCAGCGACAACTCGGCAAAGAAGCCCCCCGACGCCACACCGGCATTGTTGACGATCACATCGATACCGCCCAATTTCACCTCGCACGCCTGTGCAAAGGCGGTGAGCTGGCTGTAATCACGCACATCGCAGCGCTGCACAAACCCATCACCACCCGCCTCGCGCACCAGCTTGAGCGTTTCCTGCAGGCCCGGCTCGCTGACATCCGACAAGGCCAGCTGCCAACCCTCACGGGCCCAGCGCAGCGCGATTTCGCGGCCCAGGCCGGACCCGGCGCCGGTGATCATCATGCGATTTTGCATAGGAAATAAGCCTTGTGGTTCACGTAGGAAGTGACCGGCAGTGTAGCGAAGGTTTTTGCGACACCCACGCACCATCCAATTGATGAATGCCTCGGGCAAACCTGAGGCCCGGTGCGAGGATGGTTTATAGCGTAAGTTCAATAAATTTCAACTAAGCGCACCTGATTGCGAACGCATTAAAAGAAATAAGCAACTTTGCAAAATGCTTTAAAAAAGCAGGGAATTTTCTTTGAAGTGACAGAGTCGGAGTTATTAAGGCGTCCGTAAATAAACCCACGGGCCTGTCGTTAATAACCGGTCTTTTCAGAAGGCCCTATAAGGAAAAAAACCATGAGCCTCATTCTGATCATTATCTTGATCCTGCTGTTGGTCGGCGGCCTGCCGGTGTTCCCGCACTCGCGTAACTGGGGCTATGGCCCGTCGGGTATTCTGGGCGTTGTCCTGGTAGTGCTGGTGGTACTGTTGCTGCTCGGTCGGATATAAATTCCGCACAAAAAAAAAGAGGCCTCAATGAGGCCTCTTTTTTTATGCCCGGTTAATTAATCCGGCTTGCCGTCAATCACGCCGGCAGTGTTATCCAACAGGCTCTTGGTGGCCGTCTGCAGGAACGACTCGAGTTTCTGCTTCAGCGCCGCTTCGTCCGGTGACTCGGGAATCACTTTACCGGTCGGGTTCGCGCCCAACTCATATTCCCACAGCTTGGGCGGCATCTCCTTGGGCAGTACCAGAATGCGGTCTGCGGTAACCAGCGCCACCGTCTGATCGCTGCCCGACGGCTTGATCACGCCAAAGCCCTTGTCGCCTTCCGGCAGGTTCAGCAGGTCACGGCCCCAGCACTGGTGAAGGGTGTCGCCACCGAGGCGGCCCATGATGGTCGGCACGATGTCGATCTGAGTGCCCACGGTGTGGTCACGCTCGCCGAACTTCTCCTGCATGCCCGGTGCAATCATCAGCATCGGCACGTTGAAGCGGCCCAGGTCCATTTCGGTGATCTGCTGTTCGTTACCAAAGCCATGGTCGCCCACGATCACGAACAGGGTTTCCTTGAAGTACGGCTCTTTGCGGGCTTTTTCAAAGAACTGGCCCAGGGCCCAGTCGGAGTAACGCATGGCCGTCAAATGCTCGTTGAGGCTGCCACGGTCGGTGACTTTCTCGACCGGCAATGGCGTCGGCAACGCGTACGGCGTGTGGTTGGACAGGGTTTGCAGCAGTGCGTAGAACGGCTTGCCGCCTTCGCGGGCTTTCAACTCTTCCAGGCCACGGTTGAACATGTCCTGGTCGGACACGCCCCACGTCGGGTCGGAGAACACCGGGTTGACGAAGTCATTACGCCCGATGAAGTTGGTCATGCCTTGGTTGCTGAAGAAGCCCGACTGGTTGTCCCAGGCGAAATCGCCGTTGTAGACATACACGTCGTCAAATTTGCGCGCGCTGAGCAACTGCGGCAGGCCCGACAGCTTGTGGCTGCCTTCCGGGGTCTGCATCAGGTATTCGAAACCCGGCAGGTTCGGGAAGCACGCCATGGTGGCAAACATGCCCTGGTGGGTGTGCGTGCCATTGGAGAAGAAGCGATCGAACAGCAGGCCTTCCTTGGACAACTTGTCGAAGTACGGCGTGATGTTGCCCGGGCGCCCCAGGGCGCCCACCGAGTGACCGGCGAAGCTTTCCATCAGGATGACCACGACGTTCTTGATCGGCAGAGTCTTCTCGGCCGGTGGCGTGTAGTCACGACGCACGGCGGCGGTGTCGGTATCCACCAGTTTCTCTTGCGGCAGCACCAGCATGTCGCGCACGGTCTGGGTGGCCAGCGGCTGGTCCAGGGTGGCCTTCCAGATGTTGGAGCGTTCCTCGGAGAAGCGCGCCTTGGCCGCAGCGATCAGCGACAGCGTGCCGTTGAGGCCCAACTGGTTGGCGAAGTTCGATTCGGTAGTGTAGACATCACCCCAACGCAGCGGCGGGCCTTGACGCAAGGTGCCACGGATGGCGACTACGGCGATCAACAGGCAGACCACAAACACGGCGATGCGGCTGTACCACGGCGCCACTTGGCGGGTACCGATGCTGCCGCCGCTGAACGGGCCGCGGGGGCGCGTTGCACGGTCGGCACCTTTGAAGGCCATGCTCAGGATCAGCGTGCCCACGGCCCAGGCCAGCAGGTAACGCACCACCGGGAAACCGTACCAGAGCATGCTCATCACGGTTTTCGGGTCTTCCTTTACGTACTGGAAGACCAGGCCGTTGAGGCGCTGGTGGAATTCGCGGTAGAAGTCCATTTCCATCAGCCCCAGGAACAGGGCAATGCTGGACGCGACGGTCAGCCACAAACGGAAGAACCCGCGTGCCGCCATCGCCCGTACGCTGAACAAGGCCAGCAGCAGCGGGACCAACACGTACATCACCAGGCGTATGTCAAAACGCAGCCCGTTGGCGAACGCTTCCAGGAAGGTCGAGGCCGGCGTGTCGAGGATCATCTCGCGGTTGTAGACCAGCAGCGCCAGGCGCAGCAGGGAGAACATCACCATCATGACCAATGCGCAGAGCAGCGTGTACGCCAGATGGGATTTGACGGTCGGTTGCAGCAGGCGATTTGAAGCTCGCTGCTGACTCAGGGCGTCCGGGTTTGCCATGTCGTTTCAGGACCCATTGGAAGTTTAAGTTGCGAAAAAATGCAGTGGCGTCCGTCCCTCGCCCAGGCTGGCTGGGGTAGGCGGTTAACGCGGTGGCGCAAATGGTGCCCGATCAATGGCATCAACGCTATTAATTACTGAACGTGCGCCGCGCTTGTACCTTTAACGGCACTCGAGATAGAGCCTTGGCAGCGTGATAAAGCCGGCGAATTGTCTTGGAAAAGATGTGAAAATTTCGTGCAGCGAATACTTTCGACACATAAAACTCTATATACGCTGGAAACGAATGTGGGAGCGGGCTTGCCCGCGATAGCGATGTGTCAGCCCGCACAACTGTGGCTGATAAACCGTTATCGCGGGCAAGCCCGCTCCCACATTGACAGGGCCCACTCAGGATCAGAGCGGGCCCAGGTGTCGTCAGATCCGCACGTTACCGCGTGGCCCGGCGATTGCCCAGATGATCAGGCCCAAGACAGGCAGCAACAGGATCAGCAAAATCCACAGCACCTTGGCACCGGTGCTGGCGCCGCTTTTGAACACGTTGATGATCGCCCAGATATCCAGCGCCAGGATGATCAGGCCAATCAAGCCATTAAAAGTGGAACCCATGGTGTCGCTCCTAAGTGAGGGCATGCACTTGTAGGATAGTCAGCCCTGGCAGGGGTTCCGTTTTATTTCAGACGTGAACGGCAACGCGCAGAGCTTCCAGGGA
The DNA here is from genome assembly GCF_049896685.1 of Pseudomonas sp. TWRC1-2. NCBI lineage: Bacteria > Pseudomonadati > Pseudomonadota > Gammaproteobacteria > Pseudomonadales > Pseudomonadaceae > Pseudomonas > Pseudomonas sp. TWRC1-2. The sequence goes on from NZ_JAFCUU010000002.1 coordinate 283,213, forward strand.
CGGCTCGGCCTTGATGCCGACTTCAGCGCACAGTTCCAGCACGCGCGGCAGGTCGTTGCCGTAGACCAGCACCGCCTGAATCTCGTCATCCAGCAACTGACTGAAGTTGAGCAGCACATAGCCACCGTCCTCCGGGCTCAGGGCGCTCATCTGGATCTGGATGCGGTTCAGCGCCGTCAGGTCTTCGGTCTTGGCTAACTGCTTGGGCTTGAGATTAAACGCCACGCCCAGGCCGAACGACGCGACGATCTGTGCAAACAAGTCGCCATAGGTGTCGGCTTGAAACAGCACCGTGTCCGGCAAGCTACCGACCACGACCCACTCACCCAGCGGAATCGGGAAAGTGTCGTCGTAGTTGATATCCGGGTTGGCCGCCAGAAAAGCGGCAGGGTCCGCGTAGGCCTGGGCCGCTTCCTCGGCAATGCGTGCCACTTCGTCCTCGCCCATGACGCCGGCGCTGATTTTGCTGATGAGTTCGACGAGGGCGGTTTGCATGGGAAGGTCCTGTGGCGAGCTGGTTTTTGAGGGCGCGTAGCCTACACCAGTTTTTGCAACTGCGCCGCCGTATCCGCCGCGCCCATGGTGTGCGCCGCCGCCAGTGCGGTCGCACCCTGAGCATCGGTGGCCTTGGGGTTGGCACCCTGGCCGAGCAGGTAGTCGAGCATTTCGACACGGTTGAACATCGCGGCCATCATCAACGCCGTGCGGCCGTCCGAGGAGGCGCCGTCCACCGGCGCGCCGCCGTCGATCAGCGCCTTGACCACGGGCAGGTTGCCCTTGAACGCCGCACCGGCCATCGGCAGTTGGTTCTTGTCGTTGGCGATCAGCGGGTCGGCCTTGAACTCCAGCAGCACTTTCACCGCGTCGGCGTGACCGTGATAGGCCGCGAGCATGAGCAGGGTGTCGCCATTGTGATTGCGCAGGTTAGGCGGCAAGCCTTTGGCCAGCAGTGCGGCGAGCATGGCGGCATCGCCTTTGCGGGCCACGTCGAAGACCTGCTCGGCAAATTCAGCGGCTTCGTCTTCGGTCATTTGTTTAGGCTGGTCTGACATGTGGGGCTCCTTGTCTGGTTGCTTTATAGGCGCCCAGTGTCGCGATGGAGTTCCCCACTGTCATGGCTTTTTTGCCAAAAGCGCTCATAGGCAGAATCAATAGCGCTGCTTTCAATAACGGAAATGCCCGCCCTGAATCTGCGTCAACAAGTCGCCGGTGACCGGCACATAGCAATCCGAGCCCGGCAGCCAGGCATACACCGGGTCATTACCGGCCTTGCCCGGGTCGAAGGCCTCCTCCTTGAGACGCACTTTCTGATACTTGAAGGTGCCGGTGGTTTCCATCTTCACCTTGATCCGCAGGAACAACGGCACCGCGTAATGCGGCAACTGGCCGTGGGCGAATTGCAGCAATTCACGCATGTCCAGCGAGGCCAGGGATTCACTTGGGGTGATGGCGACCATGCCGGCGCGGCCATTGGTGTTTTCGATCTCGACGCCGTAAGCGACCACTTCGGCGATCTGCGGATGTTGCAGCAGCACGTTCTCCACTTCGGTGGTCGAGACGTTTTCGCCCTTCCAGCGATAGGTATCGCCCAGGCGATCGACAAATTGCGCATGACCGAAGCCGATGCTGCGCAACAAGTCGCCGGTATTGAAATAGCGGTCGCCCTTCTCGAACACGTCGGTCAACACCACCTTGCGGTTCTTTTCCGGGTCGGTGTAGCCGTCGAACGGTGACTTTTCATCGATCCTGGCCAGTAACAACCCCTGCCCGCCCGTTTGCACCTTGCGCATGAAGCCGTCGCCGCCACGCACCGGTTCACCGCTGTCGTTGCTGTAGTCCACCAGTGCCCAGTGCTGCAGGCAAAAGCCGATGGTGTTGTCAAAATTCAGCACGTTGGTGAATCCGATGTTGCCGTCACTGGCGGCATACAGTTCGCAAACATGCTCAACGCCATAACGTTGCTTGAACTGCGCCCACACGCCGGGACGCAGGCCATTGCCGACCATCTTGGTCACGCGGTTATCGAGATCCTGAGCGCTGGCGGGCTGATCGAGCAGGTAGCGGCACAACTCACCGACATAGCCCAGGGTGGTTGCGTTGAATTTGCGCGCATCGTCCCAGAACTGGCTGGCACTGAATTTACGCCGGATGGCAAAGCCCGAGGCCCCGACAATCGCCGAGCCCCAGCACACGCACAGGCCGGTGGCGTGGTACAGCGGCAAGGTGCAATAGAGGACGTCATCCGGGCCCATGTCCAGCGCGATACTGCCGAAGCTGACCGCGGTTTTGGTCCAGCGCCCGTGCTTCATGATGCCGGCCTTGGGCAAGCCCGTGGTGCCGGATGTGTAGATATAGAAGCAGGGGTCGTTGAAGAACACTTGTCCGGTACTGGCGGGGTTTTCCACCAAGCCGTCGGCACTGGCGGCCATCAGGTCGGTATAGCCTTCAGGAGGCGTGCTTGAATGCTGATCGGCGACAAACCAGGTCCTGTGCGCGGCGATTGCCACGTGCTCACGCACGGTCGTGTAGGCCGCCACCAACTCTGCGCCCACCACGATTGCCACCGGACTCACCAGATTCAGGCTGTGCACCAGCGTTGCCTGGGTTTGCGACGTATTGAGCATTGCGCAAATGCCACCCAGCTTGGCTACGGCCAACACGCTCAACAGCAGTTCAGGGCGGTTTTCGATGAACAACGCGACCACATCCCCCTTGCCGATGCCCTGCTCGTGCAGGTGATGGGCAATGCGGTTGGCACGCTGGTTGGCTTGGACGTAGCTGAGCACACTGTCGCCATATAACAGCGCCGCGCCATCAGGGTTACGAGAGGTGGCCTGTTCGAATTGCCATCCCAGGCCGCAGGGCTGGCTGGGATCGGTGACGTTCGCGGCGCGCATGCCGCGTACCACGCGTGGCAGGGCCCGAACTATCGCCGGCACCTTACGCAGTAGCTTGCCCCAGGTGATCATGTCGTCGTGCGGGTGGCTCATTGCGGAACGTCCTTTTTCTTATTCTTCGTATGATCCAGACACAGCCTCGGCCCTGTAGGAAGAGGTCGAATGCCTTGCAAGAAAATACGCCTGCCATTCTTCGGCTGTACATGTGGGATTTGAAAAGTTTTGTATCCCGTACCGCCCAGCATGAAATAGGGAATTGCGCGGCGCCGATGCGGTCATTAACTGTAACGGGGAGCGAAATGCCCGGCCCCGATAACGCAAAATGCAGGATGCACGATGGCCTTTCATGCAAATTGCACGAAAGTGAAAAACCTATAAAATTTTAACCTGTTGATTTATAACGATTTTTTAGACAACCCAATACTGGCACAATCACTGCACCTATCACTCCATGCTTGCCAACTTGAGCCAACGGAGCTGATAGACATGAGCCTGATCCAAGATAAATTCGCTTCTGTATTCTCCCAATACGACGTCACCACTCAGCCACGCCCAGACGGCGGGATCCTGTTGACCCTGCGCAACAGCGAAGGCAAACAGGTCAAGCGTTCGATTTCGTATCAACAACTGCACACTGCTGACCAGTTGACCTGGGTCATCAGCGCCATTCGCCGCGACCTGGCCGAACAAGCCAGCGAGCTGCCACAGATCTCGATGCTGCAAAGCCAGAATCGCTTTGCCCTGCCGACCTACCATTCGGCCTGAGTAATCTGAGCAAAAAAGGCCGCGACGCCGTTGAGCGTGGCGGCCTTTTTTTGCCTTCAGCAAAGCCCCTGGCGGGCCGCTGCGTTCATCGCCTGCACGCGGTTGGTGACTTGCAGCTTGAGGTAGATGTTACGCAGATGGAATTTAACCGTGGCTTGGGAGGTGGCGCGAATCTGGCTGATTTCCCAGACGGTCTTGCCTTCGGAGGCCCAGCGCAGGATTTCCAGCTCTGTCGGCGTCAGGGGTTTGCCGGCCAGGCTCAGGCGTTTTCCAACGGCGCTCGGCACGGCAAGCGCACGACACGGCTGCTCTGGGCCACTCATCACTCTCTCTCCTGTATCAGTGGATGCCATACCACCTTTCGGATTCCTGCGATTGACAGGCGGTATAAACATTGAGTCGGGAGAGTTACATAACGAATAGATTGAAAGCATAAGGCGCCGCATAAACAGCTACGTCTTACATTTATATAAGTTCTTTCCCACAACAACTTCCAACCTGCCGGGGTTGAACATTCAACTATTCGCGCTTAATCGTCCAAGCCTGGAAAACCAGCGGCACTGTGCTCGCCGGTGAACTGAGGCACACACCCTTCGGTTGTATGGAATAAACGTAGCGCCACACAGTGCGGATTTTCACCCACGTCGAGCCAATGCGGCATTCCGGCCGGAACCACCAGCACGTCATTCTTCTCACAACGCACGGCGTAGACGTACTCGCCCACGAGCAGGCAGAACAAGCCTTGGCCCGCGATGAAAAAATGCACGTTGTCTGCACTGTAGCGACGCGCCTTGAGGCCTTCAGCGCGCAATTCGGCGCGCTGCGGATGGTCGCCCGTCACGCTCAATACCTGAGCAGAGCGGTAGCCGAGGGCATCGATCTGCGACTGGTACGCCGCGATCATTTCAGCGTCACTGGCGCCCTTTTCGAGGGGGCTGGGCTGCCAGCGGTCAAAACCCACGCCGTGCTCAACCAGGGTCGAGACGATATCGTCGAAGTGGGTCAACACCTTGTTCGGGGTATCGGGTGTGGCGAGCGGATAAACAGCGACATAACTCATTGCACGGTTCCTTTATTCGGCTCTTGCAATCGAAAGCCAATGATTAGGGCGGCGGCCAGGGCCGCGACACTGGCGATGCTGAAGGTCAGGGTCGGCCCCAACAGGTTCCAGCTATAACCGGCATACAGCGCGCCCAATGCGCCGCCAGTGCCGGCCAGTGCGGCATACAGCGCCTGGCCCTGGCCTTGCTGGCGAGCGCCGAAGCTGCGTTGCACAAAGGCAATCGCCGCCGCGTGGAAACTGCCAAAGGTGGCCGCGTGCATCACTTGCGCCAGCAGCAGCACCCAGAAAAATTCGGCGAATGAGCCCAGCAACAACCAGCGCACGGCCGCCAACAGGAAACTTGCCAGCAGCACCCGTCGCACCGAAAAGCGCGTGAGGATGCGGCTCATGGCCAGAAACATCAGCACTTCGGCGACCACGCCCAAGGCCCAGAGCATGCCGATCACGCCACGGCTGTAGCCCAGATGTTCGAGGTGCAGGGTGAGAAAGGTGTAATACGGGCCGTGGCTCATTTGCATCAGCGCCACGCAGGCATAAAACGCCAGCACCCCAGGGCTGCGCAGTTGCTTGAGAAAACCGTCACCGGCCAGGCGATTGTCCTGGGTCGCGGGTTGCGCATTCGGTACCCACAGGCTGGCACCGATGATGCCGGCCATGATCACCACGACCACCACCGGGTAAATGTCCAGGCTCAGCCAGTCGAACAGGCGGCCCATGATCACCACGGTGAGGATGAAACCAATCGAGCCCCACAGGCGGATCTGGCTGTAGCGCGAGGTCTGCTTTTGCAGGTGGGCCAGGGTGATCACTTCAAACTGCGGCAACACGGCGTGCCAGAAGAACGCATGCAGGGCCATCACCAGCGCGAGCCAGGCGTAGGTCTTGCTGAAGAAAATCAATGAAAAGCTGGCCAGCGTACACACCGCGCCAAACCGGACGATGGCCAGGCGCCGCCCGGTGTAATCGCCGAGCCAGCCCCACAGGTTGGGCGCCACGCAGCGCATCAGCATGGGGATAGCCACCAACTCACCAATGCGTGCGCTGGAGAACCCAAGATGATCGAAGTACAGGGCCAGGAACGGCGCCGTCGCCCCGAGCAGGGCGAAGTAGAACAGGTAGAAGCTGGACAGGCGCCAGTACGGGAGGGTCGGGCTCACCATGCACGGGGCCGCTTCGCGGCCCTGCCTGAGCAAGCCCGCCCGCCACCGGCTGTCACAGCTGGCCCAGCACCGGCGTATTCACGTGCACATCGGCATTTTGCCCGCGGTTGCGCAGCAGGTGGTCCATCAACACGATGGCCATCATGGCTTCGGCTATCGGGGTGGCACGGATGCCGACGCACGGGTCATGGCGGCCCTTGGTGATCACATCCACCGGGTTGCCGTGCACATCAATCGAGCGGCCTGGCGTGGTGATGCTCGACGTGGCCTTGAGGGCCAGGTGCGCAACGATCGGTTGGCCCGAGGAAATACCGCCGAGGATGCCGCCCGCGTTGTTGCTGAGAAAACCCTGCGGGGTCAGCTCATCGCGGTGCTCGGTGCCGCGCTGGGACACACAGGCGAAACCGGCGCCGATTTCCACACCCTTCACCGCGTTGATGCTCATCAGCGCATGGGCCAGCTCGGCGTCGAGGCGGTCGAAGATCGGCTCGCCCAAGCCAGGTTTAACGCCTTCGGCAACCACGGTGATCTTCGCGCCGACGGAGTCCTGGTCGCGGCGCAACTGGTCCATGTAGGCTTCCAGTTCCGGCACTTTGTCCGGGTCGGGGCTGAAGAAAGCGTTGTCGTCGACGCTGTCCCAGGTCTTGAACGGGATCTCGATCGGACCCAGCTGGCTCATGTAGCCGCGGATCACAATGCCCTGAGTGGCCAGGTATTTCTTGGCGATGGCACCGGCAGCCACGCGCATCGCGGTTTCGCGCGCCGAGCTGCGGCCACCGCCACGGTAGTCGCGTTCGCCGTATTTGTGATGGTAGGTGTAGTCGGCGTGGGCCGGGCGGAACAGGTCCTTGATCGCCGAATAGTCCTTGGACTTCTGGTCGGTGTTGCGAATCAGCAGGCCGATGGCGCAACCGGTGGTGCGGCCTTCGAACACGCCGGAGAGGATTTCGACTTCGTCGGGCTCCTGGCGCTGGGTGGTGTGGCGGCTGGTGCCGGGCTTGCGGCGGTCGAGCTCGCGCTGCAGGTCGTCCAGAGACAGCTCGAGGCCTGGCGGGCAGCCATCGACAATGGCGACCAATGCCGGGCCATGGCTTTCGCCCGCGGTGGTGACAGTGAACAGCTTGCCGAAGGTATTGCCGGACATGCAGGGCGCTCCGTGAAATCAGTTGAATCAAGTCAACCGTAATAACTTAAGGCGGCCAGTATACGCAGGCTAACCGACTAGTTCATCCTCGAAACCTTACCGGTAGACGTTGGTCCAACCGGCACCTTCCTGATGATGGCGCGATGATGCTGCGAGTTCTACTTTTAACCCTCACCCTGTTTTCCAGCCTGGGCTTCGCCGCCTCCCCTGTCGTGCTGCAACGGCCGATCAGCCTGGACACCGGCAACGGCGAGCTGTTTGGCTCGTTTTTACTGCCCCAATCCGACAAACCAGTGCCGGTGGTGTTGATCATTGCCGGCTCCGGGCCTACCGACCGTAACGGCAACAGTGCCGACGGCGCACGCAACGACAGCCTCAAGCGCCTGGCCTGGGTGCTTGCCCGACACAACATTGCCAGCGTGCGCTACGACAAGCGCGGCGTGGCCGCCAGCCTGGCGGCCACCCCGGATGAACGCAACCTGACCCTGGATGCCTACGTATCCGATGCCGTGGCCTGGGGCAAGCTGCTCAAGGCCGACAGCCGCATGGGCCCGCTGATCGTCCTGGGCCACAGCGAAGGCGCATTGGTTGCCGCGCTCGCCGCACCGCAACTGAATCCGGCCGGCGTTATTTCTCTGTCTGGCAGTGCGCGGCCGGTGGATCAGGTGATCCGCCAGCAGTTGGCCGATCACCTGCCCCCTGCCCTGTTGCTGCGCAGCAATGAGATCCTCGACCACCTCAAGGCCGGCCAAGTGGATGCCGATGTGCCCGGCCCGCTGGAAGGTATTTTCCGACCCAGCGTGCAGCCTTATCTGATCAGCCTGTTTCGCGCCGACCCGTCAGCCGCGTTCGCCAAGTTGAACATGCCGGCCTTGATCATCCAGGGTACCAACGATATTCAGGTGGGCGTCGCAGATGCCCAGCAACTGAAAAACGCCAAGCCCGACGCGCACTTGACGGTGATCGAAGGCATGAACCATGTCATGCGCATTGTGCCCAAGGACGTGAAAGAGCAACTGGCCTCCTACAACGACCCGAAACTGCCGCTTGCCGCCGAGCTGGGTGAGCGCATCGTGCGCTTTATCGACGGACTTCAACCCCGATAAGCGACTATTTACCTCCAGTCCTGAGAAAAACGGCCGATAAGCCCAGGGTCGACAGTAAAAAGACTGTCGACCTGCAGGGCTTGGACAGGATCGCGCCGCATGACAACCACAGAAGCTACACCAGAACCTATTGCCGACACCGCGGCTGAAAAAACCGAGGCCGTCGAGGCAGCGGCCCTGCCGTGGGCGGACGTGCAGGCCGAACATTTCAAGATGCTGCGCCTGGCCCCCCTGGCCACCGACCGTGCCACCGGCGCGCGGCCGTTGCGGTTCGTGCAGTTCGGCTATGCCGAACGCAATGACAAACACCACAGCCTGTTGCGCATGGTCATCCAGTTGCCAGGCCAGCGAGTGCGCCGCGAGCAGAACCACTTGGATATCTGGGTCGATCACGATAAGCACCGCGTGCACTTCGGCCCGGGCAACAGCCTGGAAATCGAACCGGCCAACCGCGGGATCGGTCGCTTCCTCGTCGCTCAAGGCGCGGCGTGGGCAAAAAAGAAGTGGTCACACTACCGCGTCGATGGCGTGGACCTGGCCAATAAAGACGCGCTGAACGAAGCCACGCGCTTGCGCCGCGATCACTTCCTGCGCATCCAGGGCTTTGATGTAGCCTACGCCGATGTGCAACACCTCAAAGGCAACGTGCAGCCGGGCAAAGTCAGCGACGTGCTGGACAGCTGGAACACCGAGAAGGTGCAGTTCGTGGAAATCCTCGAAGCCGCGCAGATGCTGCAACAGGCCGAGCAGAACCTGGCCGAGCAGGAAGTGAAACTGCGCAAGGAAGAGGAAAAGGTCACCAAGTTCAAGCGTGAGGACAGCGGGCTGCGCTTTACCATCACCTGTTTAGTGGCGTTTACGGTATTTCAGGCGGGGTTGCTGATCTGGATTGCCACGCACCGCTAGCACGTTGGAAAGCAATAAAATGTGGGAGCGGGCTTGCTCGCGAAAGCGGTGTATCAGTCACTGATAAGTTGACTGTCATACCGCCTTCGCGGGCAAGCCCGCTCCCACATTCAGGGTCGGTTTCTACAGCTGGGTGGGTTTAAACCCGAGCAGCAAATACCGCTTGATGCGCGCGACACTGCTCGGCCGTCAGCATGAACACACCATGCCCGCCGCGCTGGAACTCCAGCCAGGCAAAGTCGACTTCCGGGTACAACGCCTCAACGTGTACCTGGCTGTTGCCAACCTCGACAATCAACAAGCCTTTCTCGGTGAGGTGGTCTGCGGCCTCAGCCAACATCCGGCGCACCAGGTTCAAGCCATCATCGCCGCAGGCCAGGCCCAACTCCGGCTCGTGCTGGTATTCGTCGGGCATGTCGGCGAAGTCTTCGGCATCCACGTACGGCGGGTTGGACACGATCAGATCAAACCGCTGACCCGGCAAACCGTCGAAGCCGTCACCCTGCACGGTGTAGACGCGCTCGTCGACGCCATGGCGCTCGATGTTCTGGTTGGCCACCTCCAGCGCTTCGAAGGACAGGTCGCCCAGCACCACTTCGGCGTCCTGGAACTCGTAGGCGCACGCGATACCAATGCAACCGGAGCCGGTGCACAGGTCGAGGATGCGCGCCGGTGGCTGGGCCAGCCAGGGTTCGAAGCGGTTTTCGATCAGTTCGCCAATCGGTGAACGCGGGATCAGCACACGCTCGTCGACGATAAACGACATGCCGCAGAACCAGGCTTCCTTCAACAGGTAAGCGGTGGGTACACGCTCATGGATACGGCGGTGCAGCAAGCGCTGAACGTGGGAAATTTCCTCTTCTTCCAGGTTGCAGTCCAGGTAGCTGTCGGCAATTTCCCAAGGCAGGTGCAAGGCACCGAGCACCAATTGCCGGGCTTCGTCCCAGGCATTGTCGGTACCATGGCCGAAAAACAGGTCTTCCCCATGGAAACGGCTGACAGCCCAACGGATATGGTCGCGCAGTGTGCGCAGGCGGGATGTGATCACGGGGACAAGCTCCTGGAAAAAACGACTGGCGATTCTAACAGCCTTCGCCTGTACCGACGATGTACGAAACCCCTTCGCCATCCGTCGGATTTCATCCAATTTGCCATCGCGGGCTTAAACAAGCCGCCCCCTTGACATGGCTGCACGTCAACAACGGCGTACCTTACGATGGTAGCGATTCACAGAACCGCTCAGCCAGTGGACAATGTCGCAAAAGCCCCCCTCACAGGAGCCCCAGAATGTCCGTTCCAAAGACGATGTTTCAACTCAGCGGTCGCGGTTACGCAGCAGCCAACCTGAACCATGCGACCCTCGTGATCATCGACGCCCAAAAGGAATACCTCAGCGGTCCACTCGCCCTCTCGGGCATGGACGCGGCGGTCGAAAACATCAAGCAGTTGGTTGCCGCCGCGCGCAATGCCGGGCGTCCGATCGTGCATGTACGTCACCTTGGCACCGTCGGTGGCCTGTTCGACCCACAGGGCGAGCGCGGCGAATTCATTCCCGGCCTGGAACCACTCGGTGACGAAACCATCATCGGCAAACTGCTGCCGAGCGCGTTTCACGGCACCGGGCTGGAAAAACACCTGCAAGACCTCGGCTCCCTGGACCTTATCGTCTGCGGCTTCATGAGCCATTCCAGCGTCAGCACAACCGTGCGCGCCGCCAAGAACCTGGGCTTTCGCTGCACTCTGGTGGAAGACGCCTGCGCCACGCGCGACCTGCCTTACAAAGGCGGCATCCTGAGCGCTGAACATGTGCAACAGACCGAAATGGCCATCATGGCCGACAACTTCGCGACCCTCGCGTTGACCAAAGATCTGATCTGATTGACCTTCTGATGAGCGGCGCGGCGTGTTTATTGCCCCGCTCATCCGCAAAACCTTTTCATTTTCTGCAATTGCCTCTGGTACAGGAACAACCTGTGTATCTTCCGGTCGAAGGGCCGATACCCTGGAGGAAAGGTCGGAATGAAGATATCCGATGGTTTTGACGCTCGTCGCTTGCGCCCCAAGGGCCCGAGCAATTGGCGTCTGCGCCTGGTGGCCGGCTTTGCCGCGCTGCTGGCCATTGTAGGTTTGCTGCTGGCTGGTGCCGGTGGCGCCGGTTTGTTTGGTCATTCGCCGGCACTCGGCGAACTGAATGCCAGCCCGGGCGGCTCGGCAATTTTGTTGGTGATCGGCCTGTTGGTGCTCTGGCTGGGCGTCTGGTTATGGCGTCGCAGCCGTCGGCGGATGCGCCAGCCGTTGTCGCTGAACATTGCCTCACACCTGATGAAAAAGCACGACTGATGGCGCTTGGATAGCGTTTCCTGCGCCCCGGCCGCCGCGATTTAGGTAAACTGCCCGCCCTTCGCGGAGGCTGACATGCAAGACGACGATTTTTCCCTGTTCAAAAACGAGCTGCGCGGCGTCAAGCCGATCAAGCACGACCGCGCCGACACCGGTAAACCCAAGACCGACCGGGCGCAGATCGCCAAGCTGCGCCAGGCCGCGACCGTGCGCACCGATGCCACCACCGTGGATGGCCTGTCGGACCAGTTCGTAATCGACGTAGGCCCCGAAGACGAGTTGATGTGGGCCCGCGACGGCGTGCAGGAAAGCCAGATGCGCAAGCTCAAGATCGGCCAGATCCCGTTCGAGGGCAGCCTTGACCTGCACGGCATGAACGTCGAAAAAGCCCGCGAAACCCTCTGGGCCTTCCTGGCCGAAGCGACCAAATTCGAAATCCGCTGCGTGCGCGTCACCCACGGCAAGGCCGTGCGGTTGGATGGCAAGCGGCCGATGATCAAGAGCCACGTCAACACTTGGCTGCGCCAGCATGCCCAAGTGCTCGGTTTTACCTCTTGCCAGGCCCGCCACGGCGGCGCGGGCGCGGTGTATGTGATGCTCAAGCGCACCATGATGGAGGGGCGCGACGAGTAACAAGTGCCATCGTCAGGCTTGCAGCGATGTGTCCGCCACCGTAACCTTGCGCTTTGCGAAAATCCCACAGGTAGTTTCATGTCCCTGGAACAGAATTACACCGCGATCCTCGGCCAACTCGGCGAGGACGTTTCCCGCGAGGGCCTGCTCGACACGCCAAAGCGTGCCGCCAAGGCGATGCAGTACCTTTGCCGCGGCTATGAACAGACACTCGAAGAAGTCACCAACGGTGCCTTGTTCAGCTCCGACAACAGCGAAATGGTACTGGTCAAGGACATCGAGCTGTACTCGCTGTGCGAACACCACCTGCTGCCGTTTATCGGTAAGGCTCACGTCGCGTATATCCCGAGCGGCAAAGTGCTGGGCCTGTCGAAAGTGGCGCGGATTGTCGACATGTATGCGCGCCGCCTGCAGATCCAGGAAAACCTCAGCCGCCAGATCGCCGATGCCGTGATGCAAGTCACCGGCGCGCTGGGCGTGGCCGTGGTGATCGAAGCCAAGCACATGTGCATGATGATGCGCGGTGTAGAGAAACAGAATTCTTCGATGATCACCTCGGTGATGCTGGGTGAGTTCCGCGAAAACGCGGCCACGCGCAGCGAGTTTCTCAGCCTGATCAAGTAACAGGCTGTGCAGGAAAAGACCGGCGTTCATCGCCGGTTTTTTTTCGCCTGCAAATTTCAGGTAAGCTGCGGCCCCTTCTTCATGGGCAAGAGGTTTTCAGCCATGTTCGTCAAAGCACTTCGAGTGGGCCTCGGCCACGTCATCATCGCGGGCGACTTCATTACCCGCCCACGCAAAAAGCAGCGCCCCGCCGAACAACAGGCGCAGGTGAACGCTGCAGCCAAGAACCTGACCCTGTATCAGTTCCACGCCTGCCCGTTCTGCGTGAAGACCCGTCGTACGTTGCACCGTCTGAATGTGCCGGTGGCGTTGAAGGATGCGAAGAATAATGCGCAAGATCGCCAGACCCTGCTGGAGCAAGGCGGCAAGATCAAAGTGCCGTGCCTGCGCATTGAAGAAAATGGCCAGACCACTTGGATGTATGACTCCAAGGTGATCATTGATTACCTCGACAAGCGGTTCGCCGCAGTCTGATAAACACCGCGGTCAGTGTGGGAGTGGGCGTGCTCGCGAAAGCGGTGGATCAGTCGAATCATCAGTGACTGCCCACCCTTGGCGAGCAAGCCCGCTCCCACATTTGGACCTGTGTTCAGTCCAGCATCGCCACATGTTTGGGATGGCTGGCCACACGCTTGAGCCACGCCTGCACCGCCGGGTACGGCGTCAGGTCAAAACCCCCTTCATGGGCCACGTGGGTGTAGGCATACAGCGCGATATCGGCAATCGAATATTGCTCGCCTACCAGGTAGGGCGTGGCTTGCAACTGACGCTCCATCACCCTCAAGGCCTTGTAGCCGCCCTTATGGGTGTTTTTGTATTCCTCCAGTCGGTCTTGCGGCATGTTCAGGTAAAACTGGATAAACCGCGCCACCGCGATATAGGGCTCATGGCTGTATTGCTCGAAAAACTGCCATTGCAGCACTTGGGTACGCAGGCGTGGCTCAGCCGGCAGAAACTCGCTGCCGTCCGCCAGGAAGTTCAGGATCGCGTTGGACTCCCACAGGCAGGTGCCATCTTCCAGTTCCAGCACCGGGATCTTGCCGTTGGGGTTCTTGGCCAGGAATTCGGCGGTCTGGGTGTCGCCCTTGAGAATATCGACATCGATCCATTGGTACTCGATGCCCAACAGATTGAGCATCAATTTGACCTTGTAGCAGTTGCCCGACTTGTAATCGCCATAAACCTTGTACATGGGGCTCCCCTTATGCCGCTTGCGCGTGCTGTGCTTGACGGACCACCGCGGCCAGGCGCTTGAGACCTTCGTCCAGACGGGCCGGGTCGATATGGCTGAAATTGAGGCGCAACGAGCCGAGGTGTTGATCGGGCTCGGAAAAGAACGGTTCACCGGGCATGAACGCGACGTCCTGATCCAACGCTTGCGCCAACAAGGTGCGGGTGTCGAGCGGTTGTTTCAAGGTCAGCCAGAAGAATAATCCGCCCTGAGGCGTCTGCCAGTCAGCCAGATCGCCAAAATGACGCTCCAGCGCGGCCTGAAATGCATCGCGACGCTCGCGGTAAAAGCGGCGCAGTTGCGCCAGGTGCTGCTGGTATTTCTGGGTGCCGATCCACTGCATGGCCTGCCACTGGCCGACGCGGTTGGTGTGCAGGTCCGCCGATTGCTTGAGCTTGAGCAAATGCGGGAACAGATCCGGGCTGGCGATCAGGTAGCCGACGCGCAGGCCCGGTAGCAGGGTCTTGGAGACGGTGCCGGTGTAGATCCAGCTGGCTTTTTTCAGGCGGCCGGCGATGGGCTGCGCACTGGCGCCGTCGAAGCTCAGTTCACGGTAGGGTTCGTCTTCGATCAGGGTGACGCCGAACTCATCGAGCAAAGCGGCGACGGCCGCGCGCTTGGCCTCGCTGTAGCGTACGGCCGAAGGGTTCTGGAACGTCGGGATCAGGTAGGTGAACGCCGGGCGATGGTGTTCAAGGAGGCTGCGCAAAGTGGCGAGGTTCGGACCGTCGGCCTCCAGTTGCACAGTCAGGCAATCGGCACCGAACAGTTGGAAGATCTGCAAAGCCGCCAGGTAAGTCGGGCCTTCCAGCAGAACCTTGGTGCCCTTGTCGATATACAGTTTGGCGGCCAGGTCCAGGGTTTGCTGGGACCCGCTGACCACCAGCACCTGGCTCGCCTGGCACGGTACGCCCAACGCGCGGGCCTGGGCGGCGAGCAGTTCACGCAACTGCGGTTCGCCTTCGCTCATGCCATATTGGCCGAGGGTGAGCGGCATGCCGTCCCAGTTCAGTGCCGGCAGCATGGCTTCGGCCGGCAGCCCGCCGGCGAACGACATCACTTCCGGGCGCTGGGCCGCGGCAAGGATTTCACGGATCAAGGAGCTTTTGAGGCGCGTAACACGTTCAGAGAAGGCCATAAGGTCACCGGTGGCAAAGCGCATGGAAAATACGTCAAACTGCTTGACCGAAATTACGCCGACTTGAGTAGATACGTCAATATGCTTGACCTTAAAACCCAGAGCAGCCAGCAACAAGCCATGGAAGCATTCTTTTTCGGCTACCAGGCCTTTACCGCCAAGGCCGACGAGATGCTCGAACGCCGAGGCCTGAGCCGTGTGCACCAGCGCATCGTGTTTTTTATCGCGCGCTACCCCGCCTTGAGCGTGAAGCAACTGCTGGAGTTGCTCGGCGTGAGCAAGCAAGCGTTGAACATACCGTTGCGACAGCTGCAGGAAATGCACTTGGTAAACAGCGTGGCGTCCGAGACCGACAAGCGTAAGCGCCTGCTGGAATTGAGCGACGAGGGCCAGCGCTTCGAGCAGTCCCTGCGCCGCGAACAGGTGAAGCTGTTGCAGCGCGCCTTCAGCGAAGCCGGCGAAGACGCGGTGGCGGGATGGCTGGCGGTGAATCAGGCGCTGAGTGCCGTGAATTAGCCTTTCATCTTGTTTCGAACACATAATCGAAAACATTATTTGCTTTATTTGTATACAAAAGCATAATTCGCTTCGTGCGAGTTCCTGACCTATTGGTCAACAAAAACCCGCCAGTACCTCAAAGCGCTGTTGCCCACACCTGTGACCGGCGCTGGAAATAACAATAAAACTCTTGAGGAGTACTCGCTGTGGAAAGCCGCAAATCCGAAGCCCCAACGCTGGACCTCTCCGCGCCGCAAGGCGGTTGGCTGGAACGCCTGTTCAAACTGCGTTTGCATGGCACCACAGTGAAGACCGAACTGATCGCCGGCCTCACTACGTTCATCACCATGGCCTACATCATCTTCGTCAACCCGAACATCATGGCCGACGCCGGCATCGACCACGGTGCGGCGTTTGTCGCCACGTGCATCGCCGCGGCGCTCGGTTGCCTGCTGATGGGCCTTTACGCTAATTGGCCCGTGGGCCTGGCGCCCGGCATGGGCTTGAACGCGTTTTTCACCTACACCGTGGTCGGCACCATGGGCTATCACTGGGAAACGGCGCTGGGCGCGGTGTTTGTTTCCGGGGTGTTGTTCATGGGCCTGACCCTGTCCCGCGTACGTGAATGGCTGCTCAACAGTATTCCCGTCAGCCTGCGCCACGCCATGGGCGCCGGTGTCGGCCTGTTTCTGGGGGTGATCGGCCTGAAAACCGCCGGCATCATCGTCGACAGCCCGGCCACGCTGATCAAGCTGGGGTCGCTGCACGAGCCTGCGCCCCTGCTGGCGGCGGTGTGCTTTTTGCTGATCGCGATCCTCAGCTATCACCGCGTGTTCGGCGCAATCCTCATCAGCATCATCGCCGTCACCCTGGCCGGTTGGAGCCTGGACCTGGTGCACTACAACGGCATTCTCTCCACCCCACCCAGCCTGGCGCCGACCTGGATGGCCATGGACGTGAAGGGTGTATTCAATGTCAGCATGATCAGCGTTGTATTTGCGTTTCTTTTTGTACACATGTTCGACACTGCCGGTACACTGATGGGCGTTGCGCAACGCGCCGGGCTGGTGGGCGCCGATGGCAAGATTCATAACCTGTCCCGCGCGCTGAAAGCCGACAGTGCCTCCAGCGTGTTTGGCGCCATGGTCGGTGTGCCGCCGGTGACCAGTTATGTAGAAAGTGCTGCCGGTGTCGCCGCGGGCGGTCGCACCGGGTTGACCGCCGTGACCGTGGGCGTGCTGTTTGTGGCGGCAATGTTTTTCGCGCCCTTGGCGGGCATGATTCCTGCCTATGCCACCGCCGGTGCGCTGATTTACGTAGCGATGCTGATGATGGCGAGCATGGCCCATATCAATTGGAATGAAGCCACCGACAGCATCCCGGCCATCGTGACCGCGATCATGATGCCGCTGACGTTCTCGGTTGCCGACGGTATCGCCCTGGGCTTCATCACGTATGTGGCGCTCAAGGCCGGCACCGGCAAGTACCGCGAGATTTCCATCAGCCTGTGGGTGCTGTGCGCGATTTTCATCGCGAAGTTCATCTTCCTGTAGTTCGCAGGAAACGGCCGAAAACCGCCTCACCTTCGGGTGGGGCTTTTGTACGAATGGAGGACTGTAAATGACCCTGGAAACCTGGCTGCTGTTCAGTGGCGCTGCATTGATCGTGATCCTGATCCCCGGCCCGCTGTCGCTGTTGATGATCAGCAACAGCCTGAACTACGGCCTGCGCCGTTCCTACCCGGCGTTTCTGGGCGGCGTGTTCGCCTCGATCTGCCTGTTGAGTGCCTCGGCATTGGGGCTGGGTGCATTGCTGCTGGCCTCGGAGCAGTTGTTCAGCGCCCTGAAGGTCGTCGGTGCGCTGTACCTGTTTTACCTCGCCTGGCAGAGCTGGCAGCAATCGCGCCAACCGGCCCTGGGCGCCGTGGTGCCCCAGGCCGTGGCCACACCGCGTTTTCGCGCCTTGTTCGGTCGCGCGTTTGTGCTGGGCGCCAGCAACCCCAAGGACATCCTGTTCTTTGCCGCCTTCTTGCCGCAGTTTCTCAGCAGCGAGCACGCGTTCCTGCCGCAATTGCTGATCATGATTGCCACCTGGACCGTACTCGACTTGCTGTGCAAGCTGGCCTACGGCCTGGGCGCCCATGGGGCAGCACGCTACCTGCGCAGCGGCAGTGGCCAGAGCTGGTTCAACCGCGTCAGCGCCGCACTGTTCGGCGCCGCGGGCATGGTGTCGCTGATCAAGGCGAGGACGGGCTCACTTTGACAAAGTAGACGCTCGGGCGGGCCGCCTGCGTCGTAGGCCATTGAATGCCGGCGACGATCCGAGCCAGGCGATTTTCGTTCATGGCGCTCTTGACGCCCATCAACGCAACCGACCGGGGATGGGTATTGATTGCGGCGTCAAACCACCGGTCCGTCAGCCGGGTTTCCAGCCTCACCGTGCCTCTCTCGATCCAATGGATGGACACGTAGTACAGCGTGTTTGAAGGGGAAGAAGGATGGGTCGCGATCAACTCATGCGTGGGCTTGCGCCCGTGCCTGAGCTGCAGTTCCTGCACGTTGAACCCTTGCTGCTCCAGCGCGCGCTTGACTGCGGCGCGCAGCGCGATGATCCGCTGAGGCTTGACCTCACCACCGCCGGATTGCAACGCAGGGTCTAACCCGACGGCCCGGAAGTCGACACGCGTGAAACCGGGGGCCTTGCCCTCGTAACCGATGTGCAGCGCCCTGCCCGCCCTTTGAATGGGCCGTAACATTCTCAGCAAATCATCCGTCTGACCCGGCCCGTTGGGAGTCGACGTCAGCCAGTTGTCCAGCGTCGAACGAATATTGAGCAGGTGCGTGGCCGTCGCCGAGCGCGAAGAGTCGGCCAGTTCAATCAGCCTTGCGGCTGCCAATGCCTGGCTGCGGCGGGTCATGCTGGGGAACGCCTGCCCCACGGACTGCTCCAGCGGCCGGTCAAACAACGGGGCATGCACCTGCCACTCACCGGATACGCCGCGTGATATCGCAATGGGCTGTTCAACCATCGCAGTGCTCGTCCAACGTTCAATATCAACACGGGCAAGCGAGACCAGCGGCTCATTGCGGGTGATAAACGCGATGCCATTCCAGGGCGCATTGTCGCCCTGATGAAGCACCCTGTAATAACCCGCCCCCGAAGCGGCGAGGCTGTCATACCGGGGCCCGATGTAGACGGCATCGTAGGGAAATCCCGGCGGCTCCATGTGCACATGAAACGTGCCGAACGCCGAGAGGCCGGACACCTGCCCCGTCGCATCCGGAACACGCCATTCGAACCAATAGGGGTCCGGTGCCGGTGACCGATAGATGCGGTTGTGCGTGGCTGCGCGCACCGTCGGTGGCTGCCAGTCCGGGGGCGCCTGCACTGGCGCACGCCACGGGCTGAGCAGCGTCGAACTGGTCCCCGCCATCGGCTGAGGCGCATCCGCGCCCAGTAACCACTCCCCGGGCTGGTGCACGTTCACTATCAGTTCGTCTTGCCCAGGCGCCTGCCGGTTTTTCAGGCGCAACGCGTGTTCGTTGCCGCGCCGATAAAGCGGGTAATGGTGTGAGTCATCCGCCACGAACAGCTCGCCATCTTTGACATACACGCCTTTTTCACCGACACCTTTCAACGCCACAGCCCCTTGAGGCACCCCCTTGATTTTGAAACGCTCCAGGTCCTTGAGTTGAGCCACCGGTGGCGGCGCCAGGCGGTCAAGCCCGCTGCCCCTCATGCGCAGGCGATGGATACGCCCCAGCACAGCCCGCGCGGCGGGCCGCGCCATACGAGCCGCCGCAAACGGCACCCTGGCGGGGCCGGGAATAAAGTTAAGTAACAAATCGATTGCCAGAAACGCGCTCATAAAACCCACATCGACCGCCGTGTGAGCGTCGCCAAAGCGGTGATAACGCCGCGCCATAAGCAGCAATTCATGGAATTGATTAAAAATCCCGTACATCGGGCAGAAAAACCCCACCAGCGCCCGCGTACGTGCCTCGCTTTGCTCACCAAGGCGGCGCGCGCGGTAGGCCTGCAGCGCCTTGCCAGAATGGCTGGCGGCTTGAGTGCGGCGCTGCAGCTCAAGCACGCTGGCGTGGTAGAGCAATGCCCTGGCGTCGCTGTGAGAGGTGGCGACAATCGCCAGCCAGCCCTGCGGATCACTGGCAATCTGCTCAAGGGTGTGGGCCTGGATCTCATCGAGCAACGCCGTCGGCTCCAGGTGCTTGATGTTAAAGGAGCGAATAAAGCCAAGCCCCCGCCAAATCCCCTTCACCATAAAAAATGCAGGCGGCAGATCAAGCGTGCTGAACAGGTGACCTGGGCTATCGGCGCGGTCCGGATGGTGGGTGATTGCCTCAAATGCCCAGCCAGGTGCGACCTGTCGCGCGAGCGCTCTGGCGTTATCGGCCGATGCGCCGATACGGTTCAATGCAGCAAGGGCCTGTTGCAGGTCGCTGTACTCGGTGAGAACCCAGGCTTGCGGGGCATCGGGCCAGTAGACCACGCAACACCCGGAGCGCTTGTCCTGCACCACCACAATGCCTGCGACATAGCGGTCGTGCTGCATCGTATGGCCCACCAGGTGCACCACATGCAGTTGCAACTCATGCGGGTTGTTCAGCAAGTCTGGCGGCATGCGGGCCGCCATGGCGGTGCTAAACACACTTTGCGCGTTCGCCGACAGCCCGCTTTGCCGCGCCAGAAACAGGTGGTGGTCAACGCCTGCGTGCAACGCGCGATTCAATAAGGGCGAAATGCGTCCTTCGCTGAGGGCGCGATCGGTGCCGGCAGGCGGATAAAAAGCGCGGTTGATCAATGCGTCGTACTGCCCGCCGATATCCAGCGAAGCGACCATCTGGATCAAATACCCGGCATTGAGCCGGTGTCGCCATTCAGGTTGCAGAAAGCGGGCGCGGTTCAATCGCCATTGCGTCCATGGCGCCAGCGGGTCGAGGTTGTGCAGCGCCAGTTGCAGCAGACTGAAGGAGGTACGCGTAGCGGTCGGGGTGAGGACGATGGTGCGATCACCGACAGTGCAGCCGCTCGCCCACCCACAAAACTGGCCATGAACATCATCAGGCATTTCAATAAAGGGCTGGTCGATCAGCCACGACGCAGGGACGCCGTCCTGCTGCAAACGGGCCGTCAAGGCACGGCGGGCAAACGTGTCCAAATCGGGCAAGTGCTGCTCAAGCCGCGTCTGGAAGGCGAAGGCGCTGCTGAGGTAAAAACGCTGCGAACGTTTGAAGCGTTTACGCTGGGCACGCGTGGCGCCCACCCAGCCCGCCGGCAATTTTTGCGCTTCAGACGCGGCCTTGCGCAGTAACTCGATGTTCGCCTGAGCCTGGCTCAGGGCGCTATTGGCCGGGACCTTGAGCTGTTGCGCCAGCCCCGCCAGCAGCAGCGCGCGGCTGAGCCCGACCTGCGTCACTTCGCTGAATATACGCGTGATGTCTTCAGTGCTTTTGTGCAGGCGATCGTAGCAACCGAGCATTTTTTTCAACGCGGCCAATGCAGGCTTGCCGTCGATGGGGACGTAGCGCACAGCCAAGGTTTCACGCAGCGCATGTGCGCGCAAATCGCTGCGCTTGTCATGCTCGATACCGCCCCACAGCACCGAGCCGTCCCGGCTGCCGAGGCTCGCCTTGACGCTTCGGGTCAAGGCATCCAGCCCGGCAAAACCCAGCACCCCGCCCTCTTCCCCAAAGGCGTAGAGCACCACCGGAAGCTGGCGGGCCGGCACCCTCAGCGCGGCCGCGGTGGTCACCAGCCACACATTATGCAGGGGATAAAAAGCATCGGGCTCACTGCCCACGGCGATTGAAAGCACCTGGGTTTGGCTGCCCGGGCGTGCCGCGGGCGAAGGCGGGTCCAGCACGTCGATAATCAGGTCGCGGTGAGCCGTGCCCAGCAGTTTGAGACGGTGTTGCAGTTGAACCTCGCAGCGCAGTGCCTCGGCTTGGGCATGCATGAACAACGAAGCACGCCTGGGCGTTTGCGCGCCACCGGGGCGCTCGGTCCAGAACTTCAGATCGAGCAGCCGGTGCTCTGCACCCTGCAGCAACGAACTCAGCGCCTGGGCATGGGCCGCGAGCTGCACCTTCAGCGCTGTGAATTGCTGATAAGCGAGGGTCTCGATGCCGGGCTCATACGGATCCAGCAAGGCCAGCAGACCTTTTTCGTAACGCTTGACCTGCTGCTGCGCAGTGCGCAAGGCCAAGCCGGGTGAGGTACTGGCAAAGATTATTTCTGCGCTGCGTCGTTGCTGGTCCCATTTGAGCAGCGGGTCAGCAAGAGCGCCAAGCCGAGCGCTGCCGACCCACTGCTTTCGCGCCCCTTCCACCTGCGCGAGTAACGCGGCGACAGCCACCGGCCGAGGCGGTTGTGCAGAAACAAAGGGAGGATCGACCCTCACGGCACACGCCAATTCGGTGTTCCATTGCCCGCGCAACAACGCTTGCGCGCTCAGCGCCAACGCATCGTCGAGCACCTCCAGGCCGCGCACAAAACCGCCCGCCGCAGACAACTGCGCGGGCTGGCATAACCCAGTGAGACGACTTGCCGCCACCCCCTGCCAGAGCGTGTACAACTGCGCTCGGTCCAGCGGCAACAGGCCTTCCTGCAGGGCGGCAAAAGACGGGTACTCGTAGAACGTGCGGGCCACACCCGGCAGGTACACCACCTGCGGCGCCTGCGCGGGATCACCCTCACGATAAAAGTGCAATACGCCTGGCATCACCACCGCGGGTGTTCCGGGCCACATCAGCAGGCCCACCCGTACGCTGGCCCAATCCCCGCCTGCACGTTGGCGTGCCGTCGCGGTCGTGGCATCGATCACGGCCTGCACCAGGCTCATGCCCGCCGGTGACAGCTCATCCAGTTGCCGTGCCATGAAGGCCCGGTCAGCGAACAGTTCAGCGTGCAGCTCAACCCAGCGCTCGCGGCGTGTGAGCCATGAGCCCCGCGCCAAGGTGTCCCAATAGTGGTCTGCCGCCTGCACCAGCCGCTCAAAAAGTCGCATCGCAATGACGCGCTGCAAGACTTGCAAAGGGGTATAGGGCAACCGACGGCTTGGCTGCCCTTTTATGCTGAGCGTGGTGAATTGATTGACATTGATAGGCACCGAGGGCCGTGCCAGCAGCGACAGGGCCCGCTCGGTCAAGCTGTTGATGATCTGCGGTGCGCCTGGGCGCTTGGTCTCGGTAAACAGCAGAGTGTCCGGTTCCATCTCAAATGCTTTGCGCAGTTGAGCACGGATCACTCGCAGGATTTTGGGCGAGCGCCCTATCAGCTGTGCCAGTGCGCGTACCGATTCGCCGCAGCGCCAATCGGCAAGAGCGAGCTGATTGATCAGGCGGCTGGGATGGGTAAACCGGTTGATCCGCTGGGTCAGTTGATCTCGAATGGCCTGCAAATCGGCTCGGGCAGCAACGACAGCGTCAACGTCTTCGGGCAGGGAACTGAAAGAGGGCAAAACGCCTGGGTGATCTGGGGACGAAGCCATTGGTGTTTTCTTCTGAGGAAAACACCCAGCCTAGGCATCACCGACACTCAAGAGGTGCTAGATAGTTGAACGCGCAACAGGCAAAAAAAAGCCCGCAGTGTGGGCGGGCGAAAAACCAACGAAGAGCTTTGGGGGTGTGAAGCGAGGTGACGCTCAGCTACCGCGATAAGTGGAGTAGCTGTAAGGCGAAATCAGCAGGGGTACATGGTAATGGTCCTGTTCTGCGCTGATGCCAAAACGCAGCACCACCACATCCAGGAAAGCCGGTTCGGGAAGCTGCACACCGCGGGCCCGGTAATAATCGCCGGCACTGAATTGCACCTGGTACACACCGCTGCGGTAATCGTCACCTTGCAGCAACGGCGCGTCGCAACGGCCGTCGCTGTTGGTCACGGCGGTGGCGACCAGTTCCAGTTGCGCGCCTTCGACGCGGTACAGTTCAACCTTGATCGCGCTGCCGGGGCAGCCATGTGCGGCGTCCAAAACGTGTGTGGTCAAGCGTCCCATGGCGTCTTTGCGCCTCCCGTAGGAAGTAGAAAAGTGATCCGCACTCTTTCAGGGCAGTGAAAAAGCCGGCGATGGCTGATTAAGACACTTTCTAAAAAAATTGTACACAATAAATTCAACAAATATCCCGCACCTCGCAGCCACCGGTTCGCCGACCACCGCGTTGCACCTGATAAAACCCACTGAGGCGATCGCCGGCGAGCCAGCGCCTACCGCTGGACATCCGCGAAAAACTTTTTAGCGTTTAGCTGACCAGTCAGGCAGGTTTCTTGCAGTAGCTTGAGTGCGCGCCGTTGAGAAAAAATGCAGAAATGCGGGCTTACAAAGTCGGCGATAAGTTGTATACAATCACTCATCGCTACTACGACGAACAAGAAGGAAGACTGCAGTGAGCGCTGACTACCCACGCGACCTGATCGGTTACGGCAGTAACCCTCCTCACCCCCACTGGCCGGGCAAGGCACGCATCGCGCTGTCTTTTGTACTCAACTACGAAGAAGGCGGCGAGCGCAACATATTGCACGGCGACAAAGAGTCCGAGGCATTCCTTTCGGAGATGGTCTCGGCCCAGCCGCTGCAAGGCGAGCGCAACATGAGCATGGAGTCGCTGTATGAATACGGCAGCCGTGCCGGCGTGTGGCGCATCCTCAAATTGTTCAAAGAATTCGATATCCCGCTGACCATCTTCGCCGTGGCGATGGCCGCCCAGCGCCACCCGGATGTGATCCGCGCGATGGTCGCCGCCGGCCATGAGATCTGCAGCCACGGCTATCGCTGGATCGACTACCAGTACATGGACGAGGCCCAGGAGCGCGAGCACATGCTCGAAGCCATCCGCATCCTCACCGAGCTGACCGGCGAGCGCCCATTGGGCTGGTACACCGGTCGCACCGGCCCCAACACCCGGCGGCTGGTGATGGAGGAAGGCGGCTTTCTGTACGACTGCGACACCTATGACGACGACCTGCCCTACTGGGAACCCAACAACCCCACCGGCAAGCCGCACCTGGTGATCCCCTACACCCTGGACACCAACGACATGCGCTTTACCCAGGTGCAGGGTTTCAACAAGGGCGATGACTTTTTCGAGTACCTCAAGGATGCCTTCGACGTGCTGTATGCCGAAGGCGCTGACGCACCGAAGATGCTTTCCATCGGCCTGCATTGCCGCCTGATCGGCCGCCCGGCGCGCCTCGCCGCCCTCAAGCGTTTTATCGAATACGCCAAGGGCCATGAACACGTCTGGTTCACCCGCCGCGTCGACATTGCCCGCCACTGGCACGAAACCCACCCGTACACGGGAGCGGCGAAATGACTGCGTTCCAAACCTTGAAACCGTCGAGCCTGAGCCGCGATGCATTCGTGACAGCCTTCGCCGACATCTACGAACATTCGCCATGGGTGGCCGAAAAGGCCTTCGACCTGGGCCAGGACGCGTCGATCGACCAGATCGAAACCCTGCACCAGCGCATGAGCGACATCCTGTTGAGCGCCGATCATGCCAGCCAGCTGGCGCTGATCAACGCTCACCCGGACCTGGCGGGCAAAGCTGCCGTCCAGGGCCAGTTGACCGAAGCCAGCACGAATGAACAGGCTGGCGCCGGTATTCACCAATGCTCGAGCGAGGAATTTTCTCGCTTCACCGAGCTGAACGATGCCTACAAGGCCAAGTTCAAGTTTCCCTTCATCATGGCGGTAAAAGGCAGCAACCGGCACCAAATCCTCGCCGCGTTCGAAACGCGCATTCACAATTCGGTGGAAGCCGAGTTCAAATGCGCCCTGGCCGAGATCAACAAAATCGCGTTGTTCCGATTACTGACCCTTTAGCAGACCTGGCCCGAGCGCTCATGACGCCCAGGGCCTGGCGAGCATCCCAAGCCACTTTATTTAAGGCAGACAAGAAGAATGAAAGCTTACGCCGTACCTTTCGAGAAGTTCGTCAACTTGGCCGACGCCCGTCTGGGCACCAAGATCCTTTCGGTGACCGATGACTGGTTCGCTGACGCCAACCGCCTGTTCCAGCCGACACCGGCCGTGTGGAAGGAGGGCGTTTTCGATGACAACGGCAAGTGGATGGACGGCTGGGAGTCGCGCCGCAAGCGCTTCGAAGGCTACGACAGTGCGGTGATCCGCCTGGGCGTGCCCGGCTCGATCAAGGGCGTGGACATCGACACTTCATTCTTCACCGGCAACTACCCGCCGTCGGCGTCCCTGGAGGCGTGCTTCCTGGCCTCGGGCGATCCTGATGAAAACACCCAGTGGGTGGAAGTGCTGTCGGCCGTCGAGCTGCAAGGCAACAGCCACCACTACCACGAAATCAGCAACGACCAGGCGTTCAGCCACCTGCGTTTCAACATCTACCCGGATGGCGGCGTAGCCCGTCTGCGCGTGTATGGCGTGCCGTTCCGCGACTGGTCGTCGGTGGGCGACAACGAACAAGTCGACCTGGCCGCAGCCTTGAACGGTGGGCGCGCGCTGGCCTGCTCCGATGAACACTTCGGCCGCATGAGCAACATCCTCAACCCGGGCCGTGGCATCAACATGGGCGACGGCTGGGAAACCGCACGTCGTCGTACGCCAGGCAATGACTGGGTCATCGTCGCGCTGGGGCACCCGGGCGAAATCGAGAAAATCATCGTCGACACCCTGCACTTCAAGGGCAACTACCCGGACACGTGCTCGATCCAGGGCGCGTTCGTCAAAGGCGGCACCGACAGCCAGATCGAAACCCAATCGCTGTTCTGGCGCGAACTGCTGCCGGCGCAGAAGCTGGAAATGCACGCCGAACACACCTTCGCCGAGCAGATCAAGGCGCTGGGCCCGATCACTCACATCCGCCTGAATGTGTTCCCCGATGGTGGCGTGAGCCGCCTGCGGGTCTTGGGCAAAGTAGCTAAATAAGCGGTGAGCCCATCGCAGGCAAGCCAGCCCCCACATTTGAATGTATTTGCGAATCAAAATGTGGGAGCCGGGCTTGCCCGCGATAGTAATAGAACAAACAACACAGACCTCGGATAAGAGACAGCCATGCGCACACTAGTGATCGAACCCCTGACCAAAGAAGCCTTCGCCCCTTTCGGAGACGTTATCGAAACCGATGGCAGCGATCACTTCATGATCAACAACGGGTCGACCATGCGCTTTCACAAGCTGGCAACGGTAGAAACCGCCCAGCCTGAAGACAACGCGATCATCAGCATCTTCCGCGCCGACGCGCAGGACATGCCGCTGACCGTGTGCATGCTGGAGAGACACCCGCTGGGCAGCCAGGCTTTCATTCCGCTGCTCGGCAACCCCTTTCTGATCGTGGTCGCGCCACTTGGCGATGCACCTGTATCGGGCTTGGTCCGCGCCTTCGTCACCAACGGCAGGCAGGGCATTAATTACCATCGCGGCGTCTGGCACCACCCGGTGCTGACGATCGAAAAGCGGGATGACTTCCTGGTGGTTGATCGCAGTGGCACCGGCAATAACTGCGATGAGCATTTTTTCAAAGAGGATGAGCGGTTGATCCTCGCCCCCCACCAATAAGAGAAGGTCTGATCACTCGACAACAGAGTGACAGGCGAGAGGTAAAGACTGTGGAAGCACATTTGATGGAATGGCTGAACCTTAGCGTGCGCTGGGTTCACATGATCACCGGCGTCGCCTGGATCGGCGCTTCGTTCTACTTCGTCTGGCTGGAAAACAACCTCAATCGCGTCAACCCCAAGGACGGCCTGGCCGGTGACTTGTGGGCGATTCACGGTGGCGGTATCTACCACCTGGAAAAATACAAACTGGCCCCGCCGACCATGCCGGACAACCTGCACTGGTTCAAATGGGAAGCCTATTTCACCTGGATGTCCGGCATCGCGCTGCTGTGCGTGGTGTTCTACGCCAACCCGACCTTGTACCTGCTGGCCCCGGGCAGCAGCCTCAGTGGCCCCGAAGGCGTACTGCTAGGCATCGGCTCACTGTTCGTCGGCTGGTTCATCTACTCCTTCCTCTGCGACTCGGCCCTGGGCAAACGCCCTGCCCTGCTCGGTTTGATCCTGTTCGTGCTGTTGATTGCTGCCGCGTACGGCTTCAGCAAGGTGTTCAGCGGGCGTGGTGCCTACCTGCACGTGGGTGCGGTGATCGGCACCATCATGGTCGGCAACGTGTTCCGCATCATCATGCCCGCCCAGCGTGCGCTGGTAGCGGCCATTGCCGAGAACCGCACGCCGGACCCGGCGCTGCCCGCCAAAGGCTTGCTGCGCTCACGGCACAACAACTACTTCACCCTGCCGGTGCTGTTCATCATGATCAGCAACCACTTCCCGAGCACCTACGGCAGCCAATACAACTGGCTGATCCTGGCCGGTATTGCGGTGGCAGCCGTGTTGGTACGGCACTACTTCAACACCCGTCATAACAGCCAGAAGTACGCGTGGACCTTGCCGGCTGGCGCACTGGCGATGATTTGCCTGGCGTACGTGACCGGTCCGAAACCGGTGTCGACGGCTCCGGATGTGGCCAAGGCTCCGGCTGCCATCGAGTACCAGCCGCTGCCGGAAACGGCACTGGGTGGCGGGCTCAAACCGGCTGCGCCAGCGGCACCCGCACCGGCCCCCGCCGAAGCAGCACCGGCGCAGGCATCGATTGATTTTGACAAGGTGCATGGGGTGATTCAGGAACGCTGCGCCGTGTGCCATTCGGCCAAGCCGACCAGCCCGCTGTTCAGTACCGCGCCGGCGGGCGTGATGTTTGATACGCCGCAGCAGATTCAGCAATTGGCTCCGCGCATTCAGGCCCAAGCCGTGGCCAGCCAGATCATGCCGCTGGGCAACATCACCCAGATGACTCAGCAGGAGCGCGACCTGATCGGCACCTGGATCAATCAAGGAGCCCGCACAAACTGACAGCCTGATACAGATCCAAATGTGGGAGCGGGCTTGCTCGCGAATGCGATCGTTCAGTCACTGATGAGTTGAATGACACACCGCTTTCGCGAGCAAGCCCGCTCCCACAGGGGATTTGCGCCGGTTTACCGATCGCGTTTCAAATGGCAATTGAATGCCAAACAACACAAAAATAAAAAGATTCGAGGTGTTGCATGTCCCAATTAGAACCGCAGACTCCTGCCGCGCCCGCCATGGTGCGGCTGCCCCTCTTGCAACTGATTCTGGTAGGCCTGCAACACGTCTTGCTGATGTACGGCGGCGCCGTCGCCGTGCCCCTGATCATTGGCCAAGCCGCCGGTTTGAGCCGTGAAGAAATCGCCTTTCTGATCAACGCCGACCTGCTGGTAGCCGGTATCGCCACCATGGTGCAGTCGTTCGGCATCGGCCCGGTGGGCATCCGCATGCCGGTGATGATGGGCGCCAGTTTTGCCGCCGTCGGCAGCATGGTGGCGATGGCCGGCATGCCCGGTATCGGCTTGCAGGGGATCTTCGGCGCAACCATTGCCGCCGGGTTCTTCGGCCTGCTGATCGCGCCGTTCATGTCCAAGGTGGTGCGTTTTTTCCCGCCGTTGGTGACCGGCACCGTGATCACCGCCATCGGCCTGTCGCTGTTTCCGGTGGCCGTGAACTGGGCCGGTGGAGGCAGCGCCGCCGCCACGTTCGGCTCGCCGGTCTACCTGGCGATTGCCGCACTGGTACTGGGCACCATCCTGCTGATCAACCGCTTCATGCGTGGCTTCTGGGTGAACATCTCGGTGCTGATCGGCATGGCGCTCGGCTATGGCCTGTGCGGCATGCTCGGCATGGTTGACCTCAGCGGCCTGGCGCAGGCGCCGTGGGTGCAGGTGGTGACGCCATTGCATTTCGGCATGCCCAGGTTCGAGTTGGCGCCGATCCTGTCGATGTGCCTGGTGGTGGTCATCATCTTTGTCGAGTCCACCGGCATGTTCCTCGCCCTGGGCAAAATCACCGGCCAGGATGTCACCCCAAAAATGCTGCGCCGTGGCCTGCTGTGTGATGCCGGCGCATCGTTTTTTGCCGGCTTCTTCAATACGTTTACCCATTCCTCGTTCGCGCAGAACATTGGCCTGGTGCAGATGACGGGCGTGCGTTGCCGCTCGGTGACGATCATGGCCGGCGCGTTTTTGATTGTGCTCAGCCTGTTGCCCAAAGCCGCCTTTCTGGTGGCCTCGATTCCACCCGCGGTACTCGGCGGCGCGGCAATTGCCATGTTCGGCATGGTCGCGGCGACCGGGATCAAGATCCTGCAGGAAGCCGATATCGCCGACCGGCGCAACCAGTTGCTGGTGGCGGTGAGCATCGGCATGGGCCTGATCCCGGTGGTGCGTCCGGAGTTCTTCGCGCAATTGCCCTTATGGATGAGCCCGATTACCCACAGCGGAATTGCCATGGCCACCCTCAGCGCGTTGTCGCTGAATGTACTGTTCAACATTCTGGGAGGTGCTGAACGCCCCGTTGTCGCCCACACGCATTGATTCCACCTGTTTTTAAAAACAACAAAAATAATAAACAACAGGAAACACGCACATGCACGCCATCCACCTAGGGCCGGCCACCCGCCGCGCCCTATTCTTGCCCCTCGCGCTCTCTAACAGCGCACTTGAGCCAAGGCCTGGGAGCCAGTATTCTCCGCGCCCGCTCGAATCGACTCAAAAAAAAACAGCGAATGTAAAAGCTGACTGCAGGGCCAACTTATCCCGGCCCCGCAGTGGCTGCCAAAGTGCGCAAAAGCCCCCTGAATTCGACTGCAGTTTGTGCAGCCGACGGGGATTTTTTGGCTTTTTGAACACCTTGGCGCAGCTCTTGCTAAAAGCATTAAAGCTGACCAGACAGACGATTTTTTCAGCGAACCAAAAGGCGCCACACCAGAGCGCCTGCGTAGAAAAACAACCATAAAACTTTGACTCGGGAGCAACCGAATGAAACCTATGTTGAAAGGCCTGATGCTGGCAGGATCCCTGCTGGCCGGTGGCCAAGCCGTCGCGGGCGATCTGTTGCAGTGGCAAAACAACAGCCTGACGTATCTATGGGGCAAGAACTTCACCGTCAACCCGCAGATTCAGCAGACCGTCACGTTTGAACATGCCGATGCCTGGAAGTACGGCGACAACTTCTTTTTCGTCGACCGCATCTTTTACAACGGCAAGGAAGACGGCAACGTCGGCCCAAGTACCTACTACGGCGAGTTCAGCCCGCGTTTGTCGTTCGGCAAGATTTTCGACAAAGACTTGTCATTCGGCCCGATCAAAGATGTATTGCTGGCCTTCACTTACGAGTTCGGCGAAGGCGATAACGAGTCGTACCTGTTGGGCCCGGGTTTTGACTTGAACATCCCGGGTTTCGACTACTTCCAGCTGAACTTCTATCAGCGCCAGACCGAAGGCAATCGGCCGGGTGACGGCGTATGGCAAATCACGCCGGTCTGGTCTTACACCATCCCCGTGGGCAACTCCAACGTGTTGATCGACGGCTTCATGGACTGGGTCGTGGACAACGACAAGAACGCCCGTGGTACTTACCACGCCAACCTGCACTTCAACCCGCAGGTTAAATACGACCTGGGCAAGGCGCTGCACTGGGGCGAGAAGCAGCTGTATGTGGGTTTTGAATACGACTACTGGAAGAACAAGTACGGGATTGAAGATTCCGGCGCGTTCAAGACCAACCAGGACACCGCGAGCTTCCTGGTCAAGTACCATTTCTAAATAACACTGCAAAACAAATGTGGGAGCGGGCTTGCTCGCGAATGCGGTGTGTCAGTCACTGAATCTGCTGACTGATCCACCGCCTTCGCGAGCAAGCCCGCTCCCACATTTAGTTCACCGTCAGCCCAAGGAATTTGGACAATTCCTCGCGCTTGGCCAACGCGTCTTTCCTGCCCAGTTCAATCAACTCGCTGCAATACCCCGCCTCGAACAGCAAGTAACTCAGCACCCCTGCCCCGCTGGTTTTGGTCGCGCCCGGCCCGCGCAAGAACAGGCGCAACGCTGCGGGCAACTCCTGGCGATGCCGCGCGGCGATCTCGTCGATCGGCTGGCTCGGCGCGATCACCAACACCTCCACCGGGGCCAGGCCCTGAATCGCCGCATCCGCCGGCAACACGTGGCTGAACTGGTTCAGACGCTCGAGCAATTCGATATCGCTCTCCAGGCTGTCAATGAACGTGCTGTTGAGCATGTGCCCACCGATCTGCGCCAGGGTGGGTTCCTGGCCGGTGTAGGTGCGTTGCGTGGAAGGCTCATTGCCGCGCGGATTGCCACTCACGCCCACCACCAGCACCCGACTGGCGCCCAGGTGCAAGGCCGGGCTGATCGGCGCGGATTGGCGCACCGCGCCATCGCCGAAATACTCCTGATCGAGTTTGACCGGAGCAAACAGCAAGGGGATCGCCGAACTGGCCAGCAAGTGTTCAACCGTGAGTTGGGTGGGCATGCCGATACGCCGATGGCGCAGCCACGCATCGATAGTGCCGCCGCCCTGATAAAACGTCACTGCCTGCCCGGACTCATAGCCGAAAGCGGTGACCGCGACCGCGTGCAGGTGGTTGTTACGGATGGCCGCATCGATGCCGTCCAGGTGCAGTTTGTCGTTGAGCAATGCGCGCAGCGGTGTGCTGTCGAGCAACGCGACCGGCACCTGAGCCCCCAGGCCGAGCAAGCTGTGGATCAAGAAACGACTGGCCTGGCGGATAACGCCAGGCCAGTCGCTGCGCAGCACCCGATGGCTGCGAAAGCCCTGCCAGAACGCCGTGAGGCGCTCGATGGCAGCAGTGAAATCAGTCGCGCCGCTGGCAAGACTCACCGCATTGATCGCCCCCGCTGACGTGCCGACGATCACCGGAAAAGGATTGGGCGCCCCTGGCGGCAGCAATTCGGCAATCGCTGCCAAGACCCCCACCTGATACGCCGCTCGCGCCCCGCCGCCGGAAAGAATCAAGCCTGTGACCGGTTCAGTTGGGCGCATTGCATCACTCCATGTGGGGCAGAAACGTTATCGACGGCGTTTTTCGTACAGCTTGGGCTCACCCGGTGGCCGGCTCTTGAAACGCCGATGGGTCCACAGGTATTGCTCCGGGCATTCGCGAACCGACGCCTCGACCCACTGGTTGATGCGCAGGCAGTCGAGCTCATCGGTTTCGCCCGGGAAGTCGGTCAACGGCGGGTGGATCACCAGGCGGTAACCACTGCCATCGGCCAGGCGTTCCTGGGTGAACGGCACCACCAGCGCCTTGCCCAGGCGGGCAAATTTGCTGGTGGCGGTGACGGTGGCGGCCTGAATGCCGAACAGCGGCACAAAGATACTTTGCTTGGCGCCGTAGTCCTGGTCCGGTGCGTACCAGATGGCGCGGCCGGCGCGCAGCAACTTGAGCATGCCGCGCACGTCTTCGCGCTCTACCGCCAGGGAATCGAGGTTATGCCGCTCGCGACCACGGCGCTGAACGAAGTCGAACAGCGGGTTGCCGTGCTCGCGGTACATGCCATCGATGGTGTGTTTCTGGCCGAGCAGCGCCGCGCCGATTTCCAACGTGGTGAAGTGCAGGGCCATAAGAATCACACCCTTGCCATCGAGCTGCGCCTGCTTGAGGTGCTCCAGCCCTTCGACATGGGCCAGGCGCGCCAGGCGCTGACGCGACCACCACCAGCTCATGGCCATCTCGAAAAACGCGATGCCGGTGGAAGCGAAATTTTCCTTGAGCAGCTTCTTGCGCTCTTTGGCGGATTTTTCCGGGAAGCACAGTTCCAGGTTGCGCGCGGCGATGCGGCGGCGCTCGCCAGCCACGCGGTACATGCCCGCGCCTAATAAACGACCAATGGTCAACAACGCGCGGTATGGCAACTGGGTGATCAGCCACAGCAGGCCGAGCCCCAGCCATAGCAGCCAAAAACGCGGGTGAAAAAATACAGCTCGAAAACGCGGGCGATCCATTACAGATTCCGGTAAAGACAGGGCCGCGCATTCTACAACGTTCGACTCGGCTTGCGGCCCGTGGATGTTCTCGTTATAAGTCTCGACACTTTTCGTGACAAGCCGCTTTTGCCGACCATGAGCCAAACCGAACCGCTAGACCAAGATCCCGTGTTCCAGCTGAAAGGCAGCATGCTCGCCATCACCGTGCTGGAACTGGCCCGCAATGACCTCGATGCCCTGGACCGCCAACTGGCCGCCAAGGTTGCCCTGGCGCCGAACTTCTTCAACAATGCCCCGCTGGTGTTGGCCCTGGACAAACTCCCGGCCGGCCAGGGCGCGATTGATTTGCCCGGGCTGATGCGCGTTTGCCGCTCGCATGGTTTGCGCACTCTGGCGATTCGCGCCAGCCGTATTGAAGACATCGCTGCGGCAATCGCTATTGAACTGCCAGTACTGCCGCCGTCGGGTGCCCGCGAGCGACCGCTGGACCCGAGCGAAGGTGAAGTGAAGAAAAAACCGGAGAAACCGCCGGAGCCCACCGTCAAGCCTACAAAGATCATCACCTCTCCCGTACGCGGCGGGCAGCAGATTTACGCCCAGGGCGGCGACCTGGTGGTGATCGCTCCCGTCAGTCCGGGTGCGGAACTTCTTGCCGATGGCAACATCCATGTATACGGCCCGATGCGCGGACGTGCCCTCGCCGGCATCAAGGGTGATACCAAGGCCCGTATTTTTTGCCAGCAGTTGACCGCTGAGCTAGTGTCCATCGCAGGCCAGTACAAGGTTTCAGAAGATTTGCGCCGTGATCCGCTGTGGGGGGCCGGGGTACAAGTCAGCCTGTCGGGCGATGTGTTGAACATCATCCGTCTTTAACGGATACTGCCGCATTTTCCAAGCATCTCTAGACTCTGATAGCACAGCGAAACCGGCAAGATTTACGTAGGAATATTCGAAGTTGGCGTTTCCCCTTGGGAAACCACATCTTTTCCTACAAAGGCTGTCCGCCTGCAGCGAGTTCCAAGAGATGTTTTTCAGGGGCTGAAAAGTCCTTTTTCCTTAGGGGTGAAACACCTTGGCCAAGATTCTCGTGGTTACATCCGGCAAGGGTGGTGTGGGTAAGACCACCACCAGCGCCGCTATCGGTACCGGCCTCGCTTTGCGCGGCCACAAGACAGTCATCGTCGACTTCGACGTCGGTTTGCGTAACCTCGACCTGATCATGGGCTGCGAACGCCGCGTGGTGTACGACTTCGTCAACGTGGTGAACGGCGAAGCCAACCTGCAACAGGCCCTGATCAAGGACAAGCGCCTTGAGAACCTGTACGTACTGGCCGCCAGCCAGACCCGCGACAAAGACGCGCTGACCAAAGAAGGCGTAGGCAAAGTCCTCGCCGAACTGAAAGAAACCTTCGAATACGTGGTGTGTGACTCGCCGGCCGGTATCGAAACCGGTGCTCACCTGGCGATGTACTTCGCCGATGAAGCCATTGTGGTGACCAACCCGGAAGTGTCCTCGGTACGTGACTCGGACCGCATGCTCGGCCTGTTGGCCAGCAAGTCCAAGCGCGCCGAAGAAGGCCAGGACCCGATCAAGGAGCACTTGCTGCTCACCCGCTACAACCCTGAGCGCGTCAGTAACGGCGAAATGCTTGGCGTTGAAGACGTGAAGGAAATCCTCGCAGTGACCCTGCTGGGCGTGATCCCGGAATCCCAGGCCGTCCTCAAGGCTTCCAACCAGGGCGTACCGGTGATTCTTGACGACCAGAGCGACGCCGGCCAGGCGTACAGCGATGCCGTTGATCGCTTGCTGGGCAAGACCGTGGAACATCGCTTCCTCGATGTTAAGAAGAAGGGATTCTTCGAGCGTATCTTTGGAGGCAACTAAACAATGAAATTTCTCGACTTCTTTCGCGCCAACAAAAAGCCAAGTACCGCGTCGGTAGCGAAAGAGCGTCTACAGATCATCGTGGCGCACGAACGCGGCCAACGCAGTACCCCGGACTACCTGCCAGCCTTGCAGAAGGAACTGGTCGAGGTGATCCGCAAGTACGTCAATATCGGCAACGATGACGTGCATGTCGCCCTGGAAAACGACGGCAGCTGCTCGATTCTGGAACTCAATATCACCCTGCCTGATCGTTAATCGAAAAGGCGGCCGCCACGGCGGCTCGGTCACCTTGATCCCTGTTGGGGAACCGGGTGGGCGAGCCGCCGTTGGCGTTTGTTACGAGGCTGTTTAATGCCGCTGTCCACTATCCATATCCTGCACCAGGACGACGCTGTCCTGGTGGTGAACAAGCCGACCCTGCTGCTCTCGGTGCCCGGCCGCGCCGACGACAACAAGGACTGCCTGATCACCCGCCTGCAGGAAAACGGCTACCCCGAAGCCCGCATTGTCCATCGTCTGGACTGGGAAACCTCAGGGATCATCCTGCTTGCGCGGGACGCCGATAGCCACCGCGAGCTGTCGCGCCAGTTTCACGACCGCGAAACCGAAAAAGCCTACACCGCCCTGGCGTGGGGCCAGCCGGCACTGGACAGCGGCAGCATCGACCTGCCCCTGCGCTACGACCCGCCGACCAAGCCACGCCACGTGGTCGACCACGAGTTCGGCAAACACGCGCTGACCTTCTGGAAGGTATTGGAGCGTTGCGGCGACTGGTGCCGCGTCGAGCTGACACCGATCACCGGGCGTTCGCATCAATTGCGCGTGCACATGCTGTCGATCGGGCATCCACTGTTGGGTGACGGCCTGTACGCCCACGAACAAGCCCTGGCCGCCTGGCCACGCCTGTGCCTGCACGCGAGCATGCTGAGCTTCACCCACCCGCAAAGCGGCGAGCGGCTGCGCTTCGAGTGCCCTGCGCCGTTCTGAGTGGGCAATGAGATCAAAAATGTGGGAGCGGGCTTGCTCGCGAATGCGGTGTGTCAGTCATAGATAGGCTGGCTGATCCACCGCCTTCGCGAGCAAGCCCGCTCCCACATTTGTTCTGTGCACTTCTTGCCATCGAACGGTAAACTCCGCGCATTGCTGTCTGGAGCTATTTATGCGCGAAGCGTTGAATCAAGGCCTGATCGACTTCCTCAAGGCCTCCCCTACTCCTTTTCATGCCACTGCCGCCCTCGCCCAGCGCCTGGAAGCGGCCGGTTATCAGCGTCTCGACGAGCGCGAAACCTGGACCACCGAGGCCAACGGTCGTTACTACGTGACCCGTAACGATTCGTCGATCATCGCCTTCAAGCTCGGCCGCCACTCGCCGCTGCAAGGCGGGATTCGCCTGGTCGGCGCCCACACCGACAGCCCGTGCCTGCGCGTCAAGCCCCAGCCGGAGTTGCAACGCCAGGGCTTCTGGCAGCTGGGCGTGGAAGTCTACGGCGGCGCGCTGCTGGCGCCGTGGTTCGACCGCGACCTGTCGCTGGCCGGCCGCGTGACCTTCCGCCGTGACGGCAAAGTCGAAAGCCAACTGATCGACTTCAAGCTGCCCATCGCGATCATCCCCAACCTGGCCATTCACCTGAACCGTGAAGCCAACCAGGGCTGGGCGATCAATGCGCAGACCGAGCTGCCGCCGATCCTCGCGCAATTTGCCGGTGACGAACGCGTGGACTTTCGCGCCGTGCTCACCGAGCAACTGGCGCGTGAACATGGTTTGAACGCCGACGTGGTGCTCGACTACGAGCTGAGCTTCTACGACACCCAAAGCGCCGCGGTGATTGGCCTCAATGGTGACTTCATCGCCGGTGCGCGCCTGGACAACCTGCTGTCGTGCTACGCCGGCCTGCAAGCCTTGCTCACCAGCGAAACCGACGAAACCTGTGTGCTGGTGTGCAACGACCACGAAGAAGTCGGCTCCTGCTCGGCGTGCGGTGCCGATGGCCCGATGCTGGAACAGACATTGCGCCGCCTGTTGCCTGAGGGTGATGAATTCGTACGCACCATTCAGAAATCACTCTTGGTGTCGGCGGACAATGCTCACGGCGTGCACCCAAACTATGCCGAGAAACACGACGCCAACCACGGCCCGAAACTCAACGCGGGCCCGGTGATCAAGGTCAACAGCAACCAGCGCTACGCCACCAACAGCGAAACCGCCGGCTTCTTCCGCCACCTGTGCATGGCCCAGGAAGTGCCGGTGCAGAGCTTCGTGGTGCGCAGCGACATGGGCTGCGGCTCGACCATCGGCCCGATCACCGCCAGCCACCTGGGCGTGCGCACGGTGGACATCGGCCTGCCGACGTTTGCCATGCACTCGATCCGTGAGCTGTGTGGCAGCCATGACCTGGCGCATTTGGTGAAGGTGCTCGGTGCGTTCTACGCGAGCCGCGATCTGCCCTGATGTCAGGGCGCGACCATCGCAGGCAACCTGCGCCCCCACTTGATCTGTGAATACAGTCAAATGTGGGAGCGGGCTTGCCCGCGAAGGCGGTCCATCAGTGGGCAGATTCAGTCACTGACACCGCATATTCGGGGGCAAGCCCCCTCCCACATTCAGTTGTGGGTACACATGACCTGCATCATCTGCACTTTCCATAATCCGACCTAGACTTGTCAGTATTCCCACTCCGACAAGGCCGTCGCCCCATGATCTCCATGTCCTCCTTCCACGCCATGCTCATCCCGATCCTCATCGGCATGATCCTGCTGGCCGTCGGCTTCAACTTTCGCGACAAGCCGGTCGGCGTGTTTGGCATGTGGATTGGCATGCTGCTGATCCTCGGCACCGTGGTTTACAAGATCCTCGCCAAACTGGCGGAATGACAAATGCACTCGCATTGGGCATAACGGCCTCGTACACTCGGTCAATTCGTCGTTTTCAAGGTTGACCGCCTCGTGCTCTCGCGTCTTTTTGCTCTGCCCTGCTACTGCCTGATTGCCCTGCTGATGTTGCTGCCGATAGCGCCTGCCCAAGCCGTGAGCTTGCCCGGCCTGCTCGGCAGCGCCAACAAGACTCAACCCCAGGCCGATGTGCCGCTGGGGCAGTCGCTGGACGAGGTGATCAAGACCCTCGAAAACGACCAGCAGCGCACCCAGCTGTTGAGCGACCTGAAGAAACTGCGCGAAGCCACGCAAAAAGCCCAACCCGCTGCCGAACAAGGCGTGCTCGGGTTGATCGGCAGCACGCTGTCCGACCTCGAACAGCAGTTCTCCGGCGCCGACAGCCCGGTGCAACGCTGGTCCAACGAAGTCGAACTGGCCAAGGATGAACTCGGCGCCCTGATGCTGCCCGCCAGTGAATGGCTGCCGATCATCTTCGGTTTTGCCGTGATCCTGGCCGTGTGGAGCCTGCTGGCCGCCGCGCTGATCTGGCTCAGCCACCGTCTACGCGAACGTTTCGGCCTGCCCGAAGAACTGCCGCAACACCCGCGCACCTGGGACATGCTGCGCTTCGCCCTGCGCAAGTTGGGGCCGTGGCTGATCGCCTTGGTGATCACCGTTTACCTGAGCTACGCCCTGCCTTCGTCCCTGGGTAAATCCCTGGCGATGGTGCTGGCTTACGCGCTGGTGGTCGGCACCTGCTTCTCGGCCATCTGCGTGATTGCCTTCTCCGTACTCGACGGCCCGCACCGCCACCGGGCGCTGTATATCCTGCGTCACCAAGCGTTCCGTCCATTGTGGTGGATCGGCAGTTTCGCCGCCTTTGGCGAAGCCCTGAGCGACCCACGGCTGGTAACGGCCCTGGGCCAGCATCTGGCCCACACGGCGGCGACGGTCGCCAATGTGATGGCGGCGCTGTCCACCGGCGTGTTTATCCTGCGTTTTCGCCGGCCGATCGCGCACCTGATCCGCAACCAGCCGCTGTCGCGGCGCCTTACGCGCCGTGCCCTCACCGATACCCTGTCGATCATCGGCACCTTCTGGTACTTGCCGGCATTGTTGCTGGTGGGCATTTCATTGTTCGCCACCTTCCTGTCCGCCGGCGACACCAGCACCGCCTTGCGCCAGTCATTGTTGTGCACGGTGTTGCTGGTGTTGTGCATGGTCATCAACGGCCTGGTGCGCCGCCATGCGCTCAAGCCACAACGCGGGCACAAGCGCCACGCGCTGTACTCCGATCGCCTGAAAAGCTTCGTGTATACCCTGGCTCACTTAGTGGTGTGGCTGGTGTTTATCGAACTCGGCCTGCGCGTATGGGGCCTGTCGATGATTCGCTTTACCGAAGGCGACGGCCATGAAATCAGCGTCAAGCTGTTTGGCCTTGGCGGCACGCTGTTGTTTGCCTGGCTGATCTGGATCCTCAGCGACACCGCCATCCACCACGCCCTGACCCGCTCGCGCAAAGGCCTCGCGAACGCGCGTGCGCAGACGATGATGCCGTTGATCCGCAACGTGCTGTTTGTGACCATTTTCATCATCGCCGCCATCGTGGCGCTGGCGAACATGGGCATGAACGTTACGCCGCTGCTGGCCGGTGCCGGTGTGATCGGTATTGCCATCGGTTTTGGTGCACAGTCGCTGGTGGCGGACTTGATCACCGGCCTGTTCATCATCATCGAAGACTCGCTGGCCATCGACGACTACGTGGACGTCGGCGGCCACCTCGGCACGGTCGAAGGCCTGACCATCCGCACCGTGCGCCTGCGCGACATCGACGGCATCGTGCACACCATTCCGTTCAGCGAAATCAAGAGCATCAAAAACTACTCACGGGAATTTGGCTACGCGATCTTCCGCGTGGCGATCCCCTACAACATGGAAATCGATGACGCGATCAAACTGATGCGCGATGTCGGCCAGAAAATGCGCAACGACCCACTGCAACGCCGCAACATCTGGTCGCCGCTGGAGATTCAGGGCGTGGAAAGCTTTGAGTCCGGCAGCGCGATCCTGCGGGCGCGGTTCAAGACCGCGCCGATCAAGCAGTGGGAAGTGTCGCGGGCGTTCAACCTGGCGCTCAAGCGTCAGCTGGATGAAGCCGGGCTCGACCTGGCGACGCCGCGCTTGAGTGTGCAGGTGGTCACTGCCGGCACCGTGCAGGAGAGAGAACCACAACAATAAAGAGGGAGAGGTACTTATGCGTTTGAACGGTCTGACACACCCATGGGTTTTCGGAATGCTCTGCGGGCTAGCCAGCAGTGCAGTGATTGCCGCCAGCAGCGGCCAGGAGAGCGCCCGGGAGGAAATCGCCGCGCAGGCAAAAATCCTTGAACCGGCGTTACTGGAAACCCGCCGCGATATCCACGCCCACCCCGAACTGGGCAACACCGAAACGCGCACGGCCGAACTGGTTGCCAGGCAACTGCGCGACCTGGGCCTTGAGGTGAAAACCGGCGTGGCCCGCACCGGCGTCGTCGCCGTCCTCAAAGGTGCACTGCCCGGCCCCACCGTGGCCCTGCGCGCGGACATGGATGCGTTACCGGTCAAGGAAGTCTCGGACTTGCCCTTCGCCTCCAAAGCCAAGGGCACCTACCTGGGCAAGGAAGTCGACGTGATGCACGCCTGCGGCCACGACGCCCACACCGCGATCCTGCTGAGCACGGCGAAGATTCTCACCGGCATGCGCGACCGTCTGCCGGGCACGGTGGTGTTTTACTTCCAGCCGGCCGAAGAAGGCCCAAGCGACTTTATCCCCGACGGCAAAAACACCTGGGGCGCGAAGATGATGGTGCAGGAAGGCGTGATGCAAGCGCCCAAGCCCGACGCGGTATTCGGCCTGCACGTGTGGGCCGGCGTGCCTGCCGGGCAAATCGCCTACCGCCCGGGCCCGACCCTGGCCAGCTCCGATGACCTGCGCATCAAGATCCTTGGCAAACAGACCCACGCCGGCCGCCCTTGGGACGGCATCGACCCGATCACCGTCGGCGCGCAGACCATTGTCGGCCTGCAAACCGTGGTCAGCCGTCGCACCGACATCTCGTCATTTCCATCGGTGGTGAGCATTGGCACCATCAACGGCGGCACGCGCTACAACATCATTCCCGAGTCGGTGGACATGAGCGGCACCATTCGCTCCTACGACTACGGCATTCGTCAGAAGCTGCACGCCGACGTGCG
Source organism: Pseudomonas sp. TWRC1-2 (assembly GCF_049896685.1). Lineage (NCBI taxonomy): Bacteria > Pseudomonadati > Pseudomonadota > Gammaproteobacteria > Pseudomonadales > Pseudomonadaceae > Pseudomonas > Pseudomonas sp. TWRC1-2. The sequence continues at coordinate 324,582 of NZ_JAFCUU010000002.1, forward strand.
CCAGACGGTAGAGAAAATCGCCGAGAGTGGCGGCGCCAAGGCCGAAGTCACGATCATCGAGAAGTACGACCCGACCATCAATAACCCGGCGCTGACCGAGAGCATGCTGCCAAGCCTGCGCTGGGCGGCCAAGGATGATGTGGTACAGGCCCCATTGGTGGGCGGCGCGGAGGACTTTTCGTTCTATGCCAAGCAAGCGCCGGGGCTGTTTGTGTTTCTGGGGGTGACGCCAAGGGATCAGGACATGAGCAAATCGGCGCCGAATCATAATCCGGGCTTCTTTGTGGATGAGTCGGCGCTGGTGGTGGGGGTACGGACGTTGGCTTCGTTGGCGACGGATTACCTGTACACCAACCCACCGCAATAACGCCTTATGTGGGAGCGGGCTTGCCCGCTCCCACATTGGATTGCAGCGTGTCAGCCCGCCAGCGCAGCGCCATCCATCTTCTGGCGCAGGCTCAGCGGGCGCATGTCGGTCCAGACTTCCTCGATGTAAGCCAGGCACTCTTTTTTCATGCCGCTCTTGCCAACGGTGCGCCAGCCTTCCGGCACGGCCTTGTAGTCGGGCCAGATGGAATACTGCTCTTCGTGGTTGACCACTACCTGAAACAGGATGTCGTCGCGGTCAAATACTGAGGTCATTGCTGTTCTCCATCGCTCATAGAACTGGCTGCGCACCACGCGCAGCGCCGATATCTGTAGAAACGTACCAAGCGTGCGAAAAATTAGAGGTTGGCGACCGCTGCCGCCAGGGCGCGGCCGAAGATCTCGGCAACGCGGTCGATTTCGGCGGCGGTGATCACCAGCGGCGGCAGGAAGCGCACCACACTGCCGTGCCGGCCGCCCAGCTCCAGAATCAGCCCACGCTTGAGGCATTCGCGCTGCACCAGCGGCGCCAGTTGGCGATGCACAGGCGGATGGCCCTGGATATCGACGGCGCCGCTCGGGTCGACCAGTTCCACGCCGAGCATCAGCCCACGTCCCCGAATATCCCCCAACTGCGGGAAGTCGCGCTGCAGAATGCGCAGGTGCTCGCCAAGGCGTTCGCCCATGGCGGCGGCGTGGCCGGCCAGGTCGTGTTGCTTGAGGTAGCGCATCACCGCCGAGCCCGCCGCCATCGCCATCTGGTTGCCACGGAATGTTCCGGCGTGTGCGCCTGGCAACCAAGTGTCGAGCCAGTCGCGATACACCACCACCGCCAGCGGCAAGCTGCCGCCGATGGCTTTGGACATCACCACCACGTCCGGGATGATGCCGGCGTGCTCGAAGGCAAACATCTTGCCGGTGCGCCCGAAGCCGCTCTGGATTTCATCGACGATCAGCGCCACACCGGCTTGCTCGGTGATGCGGCGCAGGCCGCGCAGCCAGTCGAGATCGGCCGGGATCACGCCACCTTCACCCTGCACCACTTCGACAATCACTGCCGCCGGCAACAACACGCCGGCTTCCGGGTCATTGAGCAGGTTTTCCAGGTAATGCAGGTTGACCCGCACGCCTTCGGCGCCGCCCAGGCCGAAGGGGCAACGGTAGTCGTAAGGGTAAGGCAGAAATTGCACGCCATTGCCGAGCAAAGCGCCCAAGGGCTTTTTCGGCCCCAGGCTGCCCATCAGGCTCAGCGCGCCTTGGCTCATGCCATGATAACCGCCCTGGAAAGACAACACGGTGCTGCGCCCGGTGGCGGTGCGCACCAGCTTCAGTGCGGCTTCGACGGCATCGGTGCCGGTGGGGCCGCAGAACTGAATTTTCGCTTCACGTGCCAGTTCGGTCGGCAGCAGGCCGAACAGGTCCTGCACGAACTGGTCTTTCACCGGAGTGGTCAGGTCGAGGGTGTGCAGCGGCAGTTCGTCGCTCAGAACCTGCTGAATGGCTTCGATCACCACCGGGTGGTTGTGGCCCAACGCCAGGGTGCCAGCGCCGGCCAGGCAGTCGATGAAACGACGGCCTTCAACGTCTTCCACATAGATGCCCTTGGCACGCTTGAGCGCCAGGGGGATACGCCGAGGATAGCTGCGGGCGTTGGATTCCTGCTGGCGTTGGCGGGCCAGTATCGGGGTTTCTTCGAATTGGTAGAGTGTTTCTGCGCACGCCGGGCTGGCGTGCACCGGGGCGTCTTCGATACGGCTGGTAGCGACTGACATCTCTCGATCCCTCAATACGCGGGTGGGGTGACCAAACTGGCGATCCGCGCGCGCGCGGATTTCATGTTCTGGAGACGCACCAGGCGGTGGGGGATTTAGGCTTGTTGTGGTTTTTTGAGGTGGGGGCATATCCGGTTTTTTGGTGATGGCGGGCGGGGGGTTCGCCCGTACGGCGGCCTAGTGGTTAGATCAAAAGCGAAAGCAAGGCGGCCTGACAGCCGACCTGATTCTGGAAGCTGGGACTCAATCAAAGGTGGGAGCTGGCTTGCCTGCGATGGCATCAACCCGGTGTACCTGATGGACCGAGGTGTCTGCATCGCAGGCAAGCCAGCTCCCACAGAAAAGCAAAGCAGTGCGGTGGTGGCGGGCTGCACTCGGTCGACTTGTGGGAGCGGGCTTGCTCGCGAAGGTGGTGGGTCAGTCAACTCATGTGTAGCTGACACACCGCATTCGCGAGCAAGCCCG